>NZ_JQFA01000004.1:0-1200000 GCF_000763385.1 Leptolyngbya sp. KIOST-1 | reverse complement strand
GTAGGGCTGGCCGGGGAATTTCAGTCGTCTCGGCCCTCGCCAGCGGTGGGGACTGCGGCCCTGTGCCGGGCACCACCTGCTGGGGCTGGTACCAGTCTGTCGAGGTGATGGGGCGCTCGGGGTAGGTGAGCGATCGCGCCCACATCCGCCAATCAACCGACACCCGCAGCAGCCCGCCCATGGTTACCAACCCCACCGCCGTCCACAGCTTGGGCCTGAGGAAAGATTTTGTCATCGTCGTGCGATCGCTGTCCCTGCTGTTCCAGGATAAGCCCTGCGAAAATTAGGCCACCGAAGCTCGATCGCGCTGCAGCTCCTGAATGCGATCGAGGCTGCCCACCGGAATGGCGCTGATCAGCGCCTGGGTGTAGGGGGTCTGGGGCTGGCGGTAGACCTGCTCGGCGGGGCCAATTTCCTCCACCCGGCCCTGGTTCATCACCATAATGCGATCGCTCATGAACTTCACCACCGCCAGGTCGTGGGAGATGAAAATGTAGGTGAGGTCAAACTCGGCCTGGAGTTCCTTCAGCAGGTTGAGCACCTGGGCCTGCACTGACACATCCAGCGCCGACACCGACTCGTCGCAGATGATGAACTTGGGGTTGAGGGCCAGGGCCCGGGCAATGCAAACCCGCTGGCGCTGGCCGCCGGAAAACTCGTGGGGGTAGCGGTTCATGCAGCTGGCGGGTAACCCGACGCGATCGAGCAGGTAGGCGACGCGCTCTCGCTGGTTGCGCCGGCTCTTGATCACGCCGTGGATTTTGAGCGGCTCGGCGATCGCGGCCCCAATACTCATGCGCGGGTCGAGGGAGCTGTAGGGGTCCTGAAAGACAATCTGCATGTCGCGGCGCAGCTGCCTGAGCTGGGAGGAGCCCAGGCCCAGCACGTCGCGGCCCTCAAACCAGATCTTGCCGCCCATGGTGGGCACCAGCCGCAGCAGGGCACGACCGAGGGTGGTCTTGCCGCAGCCCGACTCGCCCACCAGGCCAAAGGTTTCGCCCTTTTGAATTTGGAATGACACGTCCTGCACCGCCATGACGTGGCGCTGGGTTTTGCCAAATACTCCCCGCACCGGGTAGCCCACCCGCAAATTTTCCACCGCCAGCAGGGGACCGTTGGCCGCCAGCGTAGCCGCCCGGGCCGTCAGTTCGGCTTCTGTCAGGGGGGCAAAGCGGGCCTGGGCTTCGGCATCGAGCACCCGTTCATGAATCACAGGAACCGCGCCTATTAATAGCTGACCGCCGTTGGCTGCCACGGGATTCACCTCTGTGCCCGCCAAATCTACCGCCATAAAGTCGGAGACGGTAGGCAGCAGGCGCAGCCGCTGGTTGGGCTGGGGGCGGCAGGCCAGGAGTCCTTTGGTGTAGGGGTGCTGGGGCTGGGCAAACATTTCCCACACCGGCCCCGCTTCCACAATGCGGCCCTGGTACATGACCGCCACCTGGTCGGCAATTTCGGCGATGATGCCCAGGTCGTGGGTGATGAAAATCAGCGACATGCCCCGGCGATCGCGCAGCTCGCGCAGCAGGTCGAGGATGGTAGCCTGTACGGTGACATCCAGGGCGGTGGTGGGCTCGTCGGCAATCAACAGGTCGGGGTTGCATGAGATCGCCATAGCGATCATCACCCGCTGAATCTGGCCCCCCGACAACTCGTGGGGAAAGCGATCGAGAATGGCCTGCTGACGGCGCTCCACCTCTGCTTGCAGCGATGGGTCGTCAAGGCGGGGCAGTTCGGCCCTGATGGTGGCGGCCATTTCAGCATCGGCAGGCAGGAGCTTGACCTCTTTCAACCGCGCGATCGCCTGCTGACGGGCCTCTTCTTTAGAAATTGCCTGGTGCTGGCGAATTGCCTCCACCATTTGAAAGCCAATGGTATAGACCGGGTTGAGCGAACTCATCGGCTCCTGAAAAATCATCGACACCCGGCCGCCCCGATACTGCTGCAGCTGGGTCTCGCCCAGGGTGCAGAAATCCACCGGGTTGCCGGTACCATCGTCAAACCAAATTTCGCCGTTGACCACTCTGCCCGGCGGACTGGGCACCAGCCCCATCACCGCCAGCGACGTCACCGACTTGCCTGACCCCGACTCGCCGACAATACCGAGGGTTTGTCCCCGTTTCACCTGAAATGAAATATCGTTGACGGCCTGAATCTGCTGGTTGTCAACGTCAAAGTGAACGGTAAGGCGCTTGACGTTAAGAATGGTGTCGCTCATTGGTGTTTTCAGGCGGACGTTCAGGGCCACGGGAATCGCTTGATAGCCCAGTTTAGCCTTTGCTCCCAGCACACGACCAGGGTATCGCTGAACTGGGTACACCGAGATGGTGTTTCATCTCGCTAATGAATCATAGTAGATGAATCATAACAGCGTCCTTCCCGCTAACCTTGTTCGCCTTCACCCCCCATGCTGAATCTTGCGATCGCCATCTTGATCATGCTCCTGGGTTCTGCCCTGTGTTCGGGCAGCGAAGCGTCGCTGCTCTCGGTGCCGGTGCTCAAGGCCAGGCAGCTGGCCGAAACCAAACAGCCCGCCGCCGTGGCGCTTTTAGCAATTCGCCAAAAGATCAACCGCCCCATTGCCACCATTGTTATTCTCAACAACCTGTTCAACATCGTGGGCAGCGTGCTGATCGGGGGCATCGCCGCCCGCGTGTTCAACGATGCCCTGCTGGGGGCGTTTACAGGGCTGCTGACCCTGCTGGTGATCTTGTTTGGCGAAATTTTCCCCAAAATTTTGGGCGAGCGCTACGCCATTCCCCTGGCCCTCACCCTGGCCCTGCCGGTGCAGGGTCTGACCTGGCTGTTTACCCCCATTGTGCTGCTGCTCGAAGCGATTACTGCGCCCCTGACCAACCAGGGCGCTCGGCCCAGCACCGACGAGGCCGAGATCAAGCTGCTGGCTACCATTGGCCACCAGGAGGGCATCATTGAAGCCGATGAGGCCGAGATGATTCGCCGGGTGTTTCGCCTCAACGACCTGAAATCGGTCGATATTATGACTCCGCGAGTGGCAGTCACCCACCTGTCCGGCGATCTGACCATTGCCGAGGCCGAAGCCCAAATTCTCAACTCCCAGCACAGCCGCATTCTGGTCAGCGACAACGACATCGATCGCACCATTGGCCTGGTGCTCAAAAACGAGTTGCTCACCGCCCTGATTCGCGGGCAGGGCCACCAGCAGCTCAGGCAGGTCGCCCGCCCGGTGCGCTTTGTAGCCGAAACCGAACGGGCCGACAAGCTGCTGCAAGACTTTCAGACCGCCCGTGAACACCTGGCTGTGGTGGTGGATGAGTACGGCGGCATGTCGGGGGTGGTCACCCTCGAAGATGTGCTGGAGGTGCTGACCGGCGAAATTGTCGATGAGACCGATCGCAGCATCGATCTGCAAAAGCTGGCCCGCCAGCGGGGGCGACACATTCTGCGCACCCGCGGCTTCAACTGGCCCTCAGATTCCTAGAGTGTTGCTACAGCATCCCTACCGTTGCGTGGAAGGCGCGCAAGCGACGGCAGTGGTCAAAGCCTGACTTATCGCTGGGGCCATTTCGCTGGCCCCAGACCCCCTTCGACCAGGGACGTTCCGCCGCCCTGGACCCGACGGAAAGGAGTGATCGATCATCGGTTTAAACCACTGTTCTGCCAGGAAATGGGTAGAGATGCATAGACCCTGAAGTGACAGATTGGGGATGTTGACGATACTATCTAACCCCGAAATTCGGAGGCTACGATCATCGAGCCGATGCCCAGGTCGCTGAAGATCTCCAGCAGCAGAGCGTGGGGGACGCGGCCATCGAGAATGTGGGCGGCACCAACCCCCTGGGCCAGCGATCGCACGCAGCAGTTCACCTTGGGAATCATGCCCCCGGCCACCACCCCGGTCTCGATCAGGTGGCGGGCCTGCTGGATGTCCAGCTTGGGCAGCAGAGTGGAGGGATCTTTGTAGTCCTGCAAAATACCCTTGGTATCGGTGAGCAGAATCAGCTTTTCGGCACCCAGGGCAGCGGCGATCTCCCCAGCTACCGTATCGGCATTGATATTGTAGGCCTGCCCCGTTTCGTCGCTGGCCACGCTCGACACAATGGGAATGTAGCCCGCCTCCACCAGGGTTTTGAGAATCCCCGAGTCAATGCCGCTGACTTCGCCCACAAAGCCCACATCGGCAGAGCCCTGGGGCCGGGCCGTGATCAGGTTGCCGTCCTTGCCGCACAGGCCTACGGCCTTCCCCCCGGCCTGGTTAATCAGCGACACCAGTTCTTTATTGACCCGGCCCACCAGCACCATTTCCACCACGTCCATTGTGGGGGCGTCGGTCACCCGCAGACCGTCCTTGAACTGGGGTTCTATGCCCAGCTTGCCCAGCCAGATGTTAATTTCAGGGCCGCCGCCATGCACCACCACCGGTCGAATACCCACGCAGGCCATAAACACAATGTCGCGAATGACATCGGCCTTGAGGCTGCCGTCCTTCATCGCCGCGCCGCCGTATTTAACAACCACCGTGCGACCCCGGAACTGCTGTATGTAGGGCAGGGCCTCGCTGAGAATGCGAACCCGTGTTGCTTCGGTCTCGTTGACGTTACCCAGTTGTGAAGCAGACTCGACCATGGTGCCACCGATAAGGAGTGGTAGAAACTAAGCTGCCAGTAGTGTATCAATTGAGCACGGCGGAATCAGCCCCAGCCTCGACCTCGGGGCAAATTCTAGCGGCCACAAGCTCCAGGGTGCGGGCGGCGATCGCCTCTACGCTCTCCCCAGCTTCCACCGTCACCCGCACGTCCGCCTGGCCGTAGAGCGACTGTCGCTCGGCCAGCAGCGTGGCCAGTTTTGTCTCCCAGTCCTGCCCCTGCAGCAGCGGGCGGCCCGCATCCCCAGCCAGGCGCTGCCGTAGCACCGCTGGAGACGCATCCAGCCACACCACGATGCCGTGGTGCAGGTAGCTCCAGTTGTGCTGCTGGGTGACAATGCCGCCCCCAGTGGCGATCACCAGGCGACGGTAGGCCGCCAGCTCCGCCAGCGCCTGGGTCTCTAGCTGCCGAAAGGCGGCCTCGCCCTGGGTGGCAAACAGATCGGCAATGGTCTGTCCGGCAGCGGCCTCAACCACGGCATCGGTGTCGAAAAACTGATAGCCCAGGGCCTGGGCCAGGGCGGCCCCGGTGCTGCTTTTGCCAGCACCCATCATGCCGATCAGGTAGAGGTTGAGGCCGTTGAGGCGGGTGGTCAGGGTCATGGTTGGGGGAGAAAGGGGGTGGGCGGGTGGATGGGTAGGAGAGGGGGCGGGTGGATGGGGTTAGGGGGTGAGGGCATCGTCGGCGGCGTTCCAGTCGTCGTCATCGTCCGGGCTATCGGTGGGGTCGGCGCTGGAGTTGCCCCAGTCTGACGTGGCGGCAGCTTCGGCGGCGGGGCTGTAGGGGGGCACAATTACCCGGTAGTCGGCATCGACTACGCCGTCTTCGGCCAGTTCAGGGGCACCGAGGGGGGAGTCATCGCCATCGGGGTCGGCACCATAGGTTTCGTCGTAGGCGGCGTCGGGGGAGAACCCGTAGACGGTCTCTGAGGCATACTCAGCTCCCCTGCCCCCGTAGTCGGAGTCTGGACCGCGCCCAAAATCAGAGACGTCGTCGGGCGGGGCGTAGATGTTGTCGACCTGGCCCCTGGGGGGTGGGGCATCCACTTCGTCGCGGTAGCTATAGGAGTACAGCGATCCGTCTCGGTAGACGCGCCGGGGAGCCTGGGCAGCTTCAAACCCAGGGTTGTGGGGCCTAGAGCTGTGGGGTTCGTCCCAACCCTGGGTGATGTCGTCCAGGCTATCCTGCACCGGACTGACCCCTGGGGTTCTGTAGGGTTGATTTTCGAGGTTGCCCCAGTCGTCGTCCAGCTCGCGCATGGACTCGTTGACCCGCTGCTGCTGTTTGGCGCGCTGCTTGCTGCTGCTAAACCAGGTGGTAACGCTATCGACGATGCCCGAGGCGGTGCCTGGGGCCGGACTCCCGGTGACGGCGGTTTCGGGCCGGGGGGCGCGGCTGAGGGATTCCCAGTCATTCCACTGGCTGGGGGAGCTGAGATCTGTCCAGGCTCGCCAGCTGGGGTCGTCGTCGGCTGAGCCATCCCGGCTGCGATCGCTGGGGGTAGTTGGGGATCGCCCGCTTGCGGCCCTGGAAGCGGGATTGGTGTAGGGGGATGGGTCGGGGCGATCGCTGGCGGCTCGGCTGGCGGCCGGGCTGGGTCCGGGCGTTCCGGTTGGTTCGTAGAAGGACTGGGGCCGATACTTGTAAGCCGCCGAACGACTGCGGTTGGCACCGCCCACCGACCCCAGCAGGGCCGTGAACACCAGGGTGGTCAGGGCCCCCAGCAGCACCGCCGCCACCAGCCAAACCCCCAGGGGTAGCGCCTGGGTGCTGCCGCCAAAGAACACCAGCGGCAGCGCCGGGGCCAGATTTTGCGCCCCCAGCAGCACCACAAATCCCACCGCCAGCACCACCACAATCAGACGTACGGTAGCCATATCTAGCCCTACAACGCCATCTTGCCCATCCTATCGTGCCTGGCGGAGGTGGCGTTAATCCGCCGATAAATGCCCCTGCCAGCGGGTGAGCGGTACACAGTCGATATCCAGCTGGTCGAGGGCGCGGGCCACCACAAAATCGATCAGGTCATCGATAGTCTGGGGCTGGTGATACCAGGCCGGGATGGCGGGCACAATGCGCGCTCCGGCTTCGGCCAGGGTGGTCAGGTTGCGCAGGTGAATCAGGCTGAAGGGAGTCTCTCGCGGCACCACCACCAGCTTGCGGCCTTCCTTCATCTGCACATCGGCGGCCCGCTCCAGCAGGTCAGAGCTGAGCCCCGCCGCCAGGCGCCCCACGGTGCTCATACTGCACGGGATCACCACCATCCCCGCCGCCCGGTACGACCCGCTGGCAATGGTGGCCCCCACATCGCCCCAGGGGTGGCAGCGCAGCTTGCCTGCCGTGGGCACCCCCGCCTGGTTGCGCCAGAACTGCTCCTGCTTCTCAGGGTCGAGGGGCATGTGGATACCCGACTCTGCCTGCCACACCATCTGCGATGCCTTAGACGCCACCAGGTCGACCACCCCATCGGCCCTGAGCACGTGCCTGAGGGTGTGCACAGCGTAGATCAGCCCCGAGGCTCCAGTCACGCCCAGAATCAGGGGACGGGCGGTGGGGAAGGTAGGGGATAGGGACATTGTGGGTGTGTGAGTGGGTGGATGGGTGGATGGGTGGTTATGTCTGACCAGGGCATGGCTTATCCGAACCACCCGCGTACCCGTTTTAATCCTAGCGAGGCTACGAAATTAGGGCCAACGCCACCCACCTACCCACCTACTCATCTACCCATCCCCTACTCACTCTCATCCCGTCCGCTATCATCCCTATCGATCGGCTCCCCGTTGTCATCCTCGCTATAGCCGTTAGCGTCTTCGTCCTCGGGGGCCTGGCTACCACCGCCGACAGCGACGAGATCAATTTGCTGGCGGTAGTAGTCCACGCTCTTGACCTGGACATCGACTTTGTCGCCTAGGCGATACTGCTGGCGGTTTTTGCGCCCCACGAGTTTCTGCTGGCGGGCACGGTACTCGTACCAGTCGTCCTTGAGGGAGCTGACGTGAACTAGCCCCTCGACCAGCAGCTCTTCGATCTCGACAAAGAAGCCGTAGGACTGAACGCCGGTAATCAGCCCGTGGAATACTTCGCCCGTGTGCGATCGCATAAATTCAGCTTTTTTCAGCCCCTCCAGGTCGGACTCGGCCTCCTGGGCCAGGCGCTCGCGCTCGGTCAGGTGGATGGCGATGCGGGGCAGGTCGTCCTCCAGCTCGTGCTGAATGTCGGGGGGCAGCACATTCCAGTTGACCTGACCGTGGCAGGAACTGTGGCGCAGGTTGACCTGGTCTTTGGAGCGGGTGGAGCGGCGATCGCGGCCCGACTCAAACACCGCGTGGAGAATGCGATGCACCAGCAGATCGGCGTAGCGCCGCGACGGTGAGGTGAAGTGGGTATAGCCATCGGTGAGGGCCAGCCCAAAGTGCAGATCGGCATGGGTGCTGTAGAAGGCGGGCTGAATCGTCTCCAGCAGCAGGTAGGTGAGAATCTTCTCGGCTTCCGAAGCGGCAAACTGCTCCACAAAGCGCTGGTAGTCCTTGGGTTGGGGCGCGGCCTCGTCGTCCAAGGTGAGCTGAATCTCCATGTTTTCAGCCAGCTTCACCAGTTCCTGCACATCGCTGGCATCCGGGGCGCGGTGCAGGCGGTAGATAGCGGGTATACCCAACGCTTTGAGCTGCTGGGCAATCAGCTGGTTGGCCAGCAGCATGCACTCCGTCACCACCTGCCGCGAGGGCAGGCTGGTGGCCGTCACCATCACCCCCAGCAGCCCCTCGTCGTCGTACTGGAACTTGGGCGATCGGTAGTGGGCCAGGGGCTCACCGGCGTCGGCGGGGAAGTCGTACTCGGGCAGGTTCAGCTCAAAGGAGCCCCGGTGCAGCCGCTGCCGCTTGATCGCCTGGCTCAGGTAGAGCAGGTTGTCCATCAGGTCGTGGATGGGCTCCAGCGACTTCAGGGCCTTGGGTTTGATGCCCAGGCTCTGGATCAGCTCAGCGTTGTCGCGCTCCAGGATTGCCTGGGCCTCCTGGTAGGAAATTTGGTGGTCTACCGCTACAATCGTCGGCTGCACCTCGTACTCCAGCACCGCGCCTGTATCGTCGAGGGTGGCCAGCACAGAAATGGCGAGGCGATCTTTGCCCGCCAGCAGCGATCCCAGGGGTCCAGACAGCGGCGGCGGCAGCATCGGGATCACTTCGTCGCCCAGGTACACCGAGGTGCCGCGTTTGCAGGCTTCCTGATCGATCGCCGAGTGGGCCGGTACGTAGTGAGCAATGTCGGCAATGTGAATGCCCAGCCGCCACTGGCCCGATTTGGTGCGCTCCAGGCTGAGGGCATCGTCAATCACCTGGGCATTTGGGCCATCGATCGCGACGGTAAGCGTCTCGCGCAGATCCACGCGCTCTTTGGTGTCGGCCTTGCGAACGCGGGTAGGCAACTCCTGGGCTGCGTTCAGCACCGCCTCCGAGAAGCGGCGGGGCAGATCGTGCTTGCAGTAGACAATATCGATGTCGGCGGCGGCTTCAGCATCGCTGCCCAAGATCTGGGCCACCCGCCCCAGGGGCGCATGCTGACCCAGGGGATAGCGGACAATCTCGACGTGGGCCAGCTGGTCAACGGCCTCGGCCAGGTCGCCCCCGTTGGCCACCAGAGATAGCTCAAACAGCAGGCGATCGTCGAGGGGTACGGCCCGGTACTCCTCAGCCTCTTGCTTGACCCGGGCCAGCACCGAAGCATTGGCCCGCTCCAAAATCAGCTGCACCTCGCCCTCGGGGCTACGGCGGCGGCTGCCCTCTTTAGTCACCTTGACCAGCACGCGATCGCCGTTCCAGGCCGTATTCAGCTGGCTTTCGCGCACGTAGATATCGTCGGCCCCTTCTTCGTCTTGAATGGCAAAGCAAAAGCCCTTGCTGGAGCAGCGCAGCTTGCCCTCAATCACGTCCTCGGCCAGGTTGCGGCGGTACTTGCCCCGCTCCTTGACCAGCACCCCCAGCCGCTCCAGGGCATCGACGGCAATTTGCAGATCGCGCTGGCTGGCGTCGTCGTTGCAGTGGAGCTTTTTCTCCAGCCCTTTGAGGGTGTGGGTTTTATCTTTGGCGAAGCTGGCCAGTAGGGCCGCGATCGAGAGTTCCATGTAGCGACTGATTCCTAAAACTATTCATGACTGATTGCCCTGGGCGGGGCATCGACCCGGCTTAGCTTCCCGGTTTAGAGCGAAAGGAAAGCCCTAGCCAGCGGCCTGTGGCAACGAGGCAGCAAAATCGGGATTGACGCCGTAGCTGAAATTGACCTCGACTGCTGGCCCTGCCCTAGTTTCAGCGGCCAGAGCCGCGATTGATGACCCATGCTGAAGCCAAAAACCAGCCGACAGAAACCACCAACGCCCAAGTGTAACCGCTACCGCCACAGATGAACCTGGCCGATGGTAACCAAAACCCCAGACCAGGCCCGCAGCGAGGGCCAGGCCCCTTTAGCGACGGGGAACAGGAGCGACGGGGAATAGGCTACCCCTACAGTTTCTCAGGAAATGGACCGCTGTCAAATCTTTTTGTCAATGTCAGGCAACGTTTTGTGAAGGGGTATTAGGTGTCAGGTATCGGGTTTTGGGTACCGGGTATCGGGTTTTGGGTCGTGAGCTGACACCTGACACCTGGCACCCGACACCCTGCGTCCCTAAGTGCGCTCGCCGGTCACAATGTACGCAACCCGCTTGCCAATATTGGTGGCGTGGTCGGCAATGCGCTCCATGTAGCGAATGGCCAGCACCAGCAGCACCGTGGGTTCCACCGACCCCACCAGGTTACTCTGGTGGGCCAGCAGGGCGTAGAGTTCGTCGTAGTCGCTGTCGATCGCGTCGTCTTTTTGCTTAATCTCTAGGCCGCTTTCGACATCCAGATCAGACAGGGCCAGCAGGCACATCGCCACCATCGAGCGACAGCGATCGAGCATGGTTTGCACCCGCCCCATCAGCGGTTGCACCGGGTAGGGAAAGAGCTTGATCGCCACTTCGCCCAGGTCTTCGGCATAGTCGCCAATGCGCTCGAGGTCGCGCACCATCTGCATAAACGCTCCAATTCGCCGCAGATCCTCGGGTTCGGGCTGCGCCTGGAGGGTAAACAGGTGCATGCAGTCCAGCTCGATCTGGCGATAGAACTGGTCGATCTGCTTGTCGTGGCGATGCAGCCGCTGGGCGGCATCCAGGTTGCGATCGCACAGCGCCTCCCGAGCCAGTACACAGGAGTTTTCAACCAGTGCTCCCATCCGCAGCAGGTCGCGCTGCACCCGCAGTAGCTGTCGGTCAAAGTCACCGCGCACCGGTTGAGTTGTATCCATATCAAGCATCGCTAGCCCACCGAAAGAATTGAGACAGCTGTGGCCATGGCCCCTCAGCCTAGCAGTTCGTCAGAGTCAATCTTTACCCCAGACCACCCAGCGCTGCCGGCCTGGGTTGCCGTTAAGCTCTGTAACAGTTGCGCCCACCAGCCTCGCGAAAGATCCCGTCTTAGTTAACAATCTGTCTAGACCCAGTGTCTTGGGACTAAGCACTATTCACCCAGCGTCGAGGAGTATTTTTATGCCCCTTTCAGAAACCCAGATTTTCATCGCCCTGGCCCTAGCTTTGTTGCCTGGTATTCTGGCAGTTCGCCTGTCTACTGAGCTTTATAAGTAGGTTAAGTTGGGGCCGCTATTTTAGCGCTCCCCGCTTTAATTCACGATAACAAAAAGTGTGTGTGTTCTTTACCCCAGACCACCCAGCGCTGCCGGCCTGGGTTGCCGTTAAGCTCTGTAACAGTTGCGCCCACCAGCCTCGCGAAAGATCCCGTCTTAGTTAACAATCTGTCTAGACCCAGTGTCTTGGGACTAAGCACTATTCACCCAGCGTCGAGGAGTATTTTTATGCCCCTTTCAGAAACCCAGATTTTCATCGCCCTGGCCCTAGCTTTGTTGCCTGGTATTCTGGCAGTTCGCCTGTCTACTGAGCTTTATAAGTAGGTTAAGTTGGGGCCGCTATTTTAGCGCTCCCCGCTTTAATTCACGATAACAAAAGGTTTTGGTGTCATGGCACCAAAACCTTTTGTTATGGAACCCTGATTTTTGCCCCTATCCCTGCCGCCCAGGGTAAAGGCTCTACAGGCTCATGGCCGGCTCATTTTTGACCGGCCCCAGGGCCCCAGAGTAGATCAGCCCGCGGCGGGTATCGAGGGTAAGGATGCTGCCGTCGCGGATGATGCCGGTGGCATTCTTGACTCCTACAATCACCGGCACCCCCAGCCGGAGCCCAATCACCGCGGCGTGGCTGGTGGGGCTGTCGTCCTCGGTGACAATGCCCCCGGCCCTGCGAATCACATCGACGAAGTCGGCACTGGTATGGGGGACCACTAAAATTTCGCCGTCGTTAAAATCGTTGACCTCCAGGCTGGTGTGGGCCACCCGCGCCCGGCCACTCACCGAGGCTTCGCCCACCCCCACGCCGCGGCCCAGCACCGCCGTCACCACATCGACCTTGATCAGGTCGGTGGACCCGGAGACCCCCTGCAGGGTGCCCGCCGTCAGCACTACCAGGTCGCCATCGTTGAGCAGGTGCTTTTCCTGGGCGACACCCATGGCTGCCTGAAAGGTCTGGGTGCTGGAGGGTAGATCGAGCACCAGCAGGGGCCGTACTCCCCACACCAGCTGCAGCTGCCGGGCCACGTGCACGTGGGGGGTGACCGCCAAAATGGGCGTTTCAGGGCGGTACTTCGACACGTTGCGGGCCGTGGCTCCAGATTTGGTCAGGGTCATGATAGCGGCTGCGTCCAGTTGGGAGGCAATGCGGCCCACCGCCTGACTGATGGCGTTGGGGATGGAGCGCGCCCCGCTCGTGCGGCGATCGCCCAGGGTCAGCCCCTCCTGCTCGGTACAAACCGCCACCCTGGCCATGGTGGCCACCGCCTCCACCGGAAACTTGCCCACCGCCGTCTCGTTGGAGAGCATCACGGCATCGGTGCCGTCGAGAATGGCATTGGCGATGTCTGACACCTCGGCCCGAGTGGGGCGCGGGTTCGACACCATGCTGTCGAGCATCTGGGTGGCGGTAATGACCGGAATACCCAGGGAGTTGGACATGGCGATCAGCCGCTTTTGCAGAATGGGCACCTCTTCAGCGGGCAGTTCGACCCCCAGATCGCCCCGGGCCACCATCACCCCGTCTGACAGGGACAAAATGGCCTCCATCTGCTCGATCGCCTCGTGCTTCTCAATCTTGACAATCACCGGCACGTTCTTCCCGGCGGCGCTGATGATCTCCTTGATCTCCAGCACATCCTGGGGGTTGCGCACAAAGCTGAGCGCGACCCAGTCCACCCCCTGGTTGAGGCCAAACAGCAGGTCTTCCCGGTCCTTCTCGGTCAGCGCCTTCACCGACAGGTACACCCCCGGGAAGTTGACCCCTTTGTTGTTGGATAGGGTGCCGCCCACCACCACCCGGCAGTGCAGTTCCAGACTCTCCAGGTCAACCGACTCCACCCGCATTTCCACCTTGCCATCGTCGAGCAAAATGGTGGCCCCTGCCGGGACCTCCTGGGCCAGCTTGTCGTAGGTGACGCAGGCCCGCTCCTGATTGCCCACAATAATTTCGCTGGTGAGCACGAAGGGGTCGCCCTTGGCCAACACAATCGAGCCGTGCTCAAACCGGCCAAGGCGAATTTTGGGTCCCTGGAGATCTTGCAAAATGCCCACGGGCTGGTTGAGTTCAAAGGAAATTTGGCGAATCAGGCGAATGCTGCGCTGGTGGTCGTCGTGGCTGCCGTGGGAAAAGTTGAGCCGCAGGGTGGTGGCCCCAGCTTCGATCAGCGCCCGAAGCACGTCGGCATCTTGGGTAGCGGGGCCGATGGTGGCCACAATTTTGGTGCGGCGAACAGAGTTGCGCAGGGGCATAGACGACCTCTACTGAGAGTAAAACGCTACCCTGAAAACCCCCGGTTGACCCCGCAGGCTGGTAGCTGTAAAGCACAGGGATAGTAGCACGAATGCCGAGGGGCTTAACGCTTAACCCCAAAACCAGCAAGAATCTCAGCGTTTTTACGGAGGATGCGCCACAGAACAAAAAAGGCGGACAGGTATCGCTCTTTTGGTCCTGCCTCCTGCTGCTGGAACCCGGAAGCCTGAGCTGGTGTCACAAAACTTTATTATTACTGCGTCGTAACGTATACTACCGAAAACACTGGTGTAGGAGCGATGCAACATGTCGGCGGCAGCTGAGCCCCTGACGATTCGAAGAACGGTCCCCCCCGACCTCCTGAAAACGGAGGGTGGGCTGAGTCCCAATACTCTCATGTTTGTAGCCTCCGTTGGACTGATTAGTCTGTCTACGGTGGGCTATTTTTGTTGGCACTGGGCCAGCTGGTGCGTCTTTTTGATGAATGTGCTATCTCTGCACCTGTCAGGGACAGTGATTCACGACGCCAGCCACAACTCGGCTCACCGCAATCGGACTATCAATGCCCTGCTGGGGCACGGTAGCGCCCTAATCTTGGGGTTTTCGTTTCCGGTCTTCACGCGGGTGCATCTACAGCACCACGCTCACGTCAACGATCCCGAAAACGATCCCGACCATTTTGTCTCCACAGGCGGACCACTGTGGCTGATTGCGGCCCGTTTTTTCTACCACGAAATCTATTTCTTTAAGCGTCGCCTCTGGCGCAACTTGGAGCTGCTGGAGTGGTTTTTGGGCCGCTTTGCCGTGGGTCTGCTGGTCTTTACGGCCTGGCGCTTTGACTTTCTGGGCTATATCTTCAACTACTGGTTTTCGCCCGCCCTGGTGGTGGGCATTGCCCTGGGTTTGTTTTTTGACTACCTGCCCCATCGGCCCTTTCAGGAGCGCGATCGCTGGAAGAATGCCCGGGTCTACCCCAGCCCCATTCTCAACCTGCTGATCATGGGCCAGAACTACCACCTGGTGCACCACCTGTGGCCCTCGGTGCCCTGGTACAAGTACAAGCCCACCTACGAAGTGATGCAGCCGTTGCTCGACGAAAAAGGGTCGCCCCAGTCTCTGGGGCTGCTCCAGATGAAAGATTTCTTCGGGTTTCTCTACGACTTGTTTTTGGGCATTCGCCTGAAGCGGCACTGATTCTGGGTCGGGCCTACATTCCGTTAGGGGCACAGCCAGCTGTGCCCCTAACGGCTGTTTAACCGGTTACGACCAGGTCGGGGCGCAGATCACGGGCACCGCGCAGGTAGACGTGGTGAATTTTGTCGTGGAGGGCGGGAAGCTGTACGTGCATGAGAATGCGAATGCAGCAGGGCAGGCTGCCCTCCACATGCATGTGCTGGACATCCAGCAGGGCGACGTTGTCCCACTGGGGGCGCTGGCGGGCGATCGCGGCGGGGAACACCGCATCCAGGTCGCGGGTGACCGAAAAGGTGGCGCTGATGATGCAGCTGGGGTCCAGTTGGTTTCGCTCTTCGAGGGCATCGATCAGTTCAGTCACCGCCTCCCGCATCGCCCCCTCGGTGTTTTCTGGTACCGTCACTGCTCCTCGAATTGCCCACACTCGCCAGTCCACGCTGAAACCTCCAAAGGTCATTCTTCAAAGCCCCAGCAGCATCGCTACGAATGGCTAGGGCAGAGAATTGACTGCATTTTACCGCTTAATCCTACCAGGCCAGAGATCTGCCCCCTGCCCTGGGGGTTGATTCAGCGGCACACCTAAGGGTTAATCAAGCACGCCCCTCAGGGTTGATCACCCTACGCCCCTCAGGGTTGATCAAGCACGCCCCTTAGGGTTAGTCAAGCACGCCCCTTAGGGGCGATACAGCCACAGGGGCAGGCCGCTGGTGGAGCGCTCAAACTCCAGCCACTCCAGGGTGGCGTTGAGGGCGGGCACGGCCAGTTGGGGGTAGGGCAGGCCAGCAGCATCGACCAGCCCGACATTGCTGTTGCCGGGCACCAGCCGCTTCAGCAGCGGTTTTTTCTCCTCAAAGGTGATGCACTCGGTTTTTTCGGGGTCGAGGCCCACCAGTTCAGCGGCCCAGCGACGGGCCTCGTCTTCACTGCCCAGGCGATCGACCACCCCCAGCTGCAGGGCCTGTTCGCCGGTAAAAATGCGCCCGTCGGCAAAGCTGCGAACAGTGTCTTCGCTGAGGCGGCGGGCCTCGGCCACGGTTTTGACAAACTGCCCGTAGCTGACGTCGATCAGCTCCTGCAGAATGCCTTTTTCGGAGTCGGTCAGCTCGCGATCGAAGGCCAGAATATCCTTGTAGGGGCCAGACTTGATCACCTTAAACGACACCCCCACCCGGTCGAGCAGGCGCTCCAGGTTATTGCCCCGTAAGATGACGCCAATGCTGCCGGTAATGGTGCCGGGGTTGGCCATGATCTGGTCGGCCCCCATGCCGATGTAGACCCCACCCGAGGCGGAGATATTGCCAAAGCTGGCGACAATTTTGAGCTTGTCCTTGAGCCGCTGCAGGGCGGTGTAGATCTCCTGGGAGTCGCCTACGGTGCCGCCGGGGCTGTCGATGCGCAGCAGCAGCGCTGGAAAGCGCTTTTCTTCAATCTCTTTGAGCGCTTCGAGCACGCGCTTGCGGGTGGCGGCGGCAATTACGCCGGTGACCTCAATGCGGGCAATGGACTTGCGAAAACGGGGCGGAAACGGCCAAACCATAGGGGTAAAAACCAACCAAACGAAGTGAAGAGTAAACAGTAGCCAACCCCTGGGGGACTTGAGGCTAGCTTTCAATTGTAGCCAAAACCACCCCGGCCCGCGCCAGGGGCGTTTTGCGCTGCCCCTGGCGCGGGGGGAACTGACCGCACCCAGGCCCAAACTGCGTTAACATTCCTTAAAGAAAACTTTGGTCAACGCCTGATCGCCGCGATCGCCCTTTGGAAGACAGCTTAACCACGGCCCCAGGTCAACGCTTTACCCTCCTTTCCCTCCCCCTATGGATTCTGCTCCCCCCTCCACCGCCACCCGTAACCCGATTGTGCTGATTGCCCCGTTCTTTTTGTGGGGCACCGCCATGGTAGCGATGAAGGGGGCCATGCCCCACACCACTCCCTTCTTCATGGCCGGGATGCGTCTGGTGCCGGCTGGGGCGGTGGTGCTGCTGGCCAGCCTTTGCCTGGGACGAACCCAGGCCATCAGCCGGCGGGGCTGGCTGTGGATAGCGCTCTTTGCCCTGGTCGATGGCACCCTTTTTCAGGGCTTTCTGGCGGCGGGGCTGCAGCGCACCGGGGCCGGTCTGGGCTCGGTGATGATCGACTCCCAGCCCCTGGCGGTGGCGGTCATGGCGCGGGGCCTGTTTGGCGAGCACATCGGTGCCCTGGGCTGGCTTGGCCTGCTCTGGGGGATCGCGGGCATCAGTCTGCTGGGCCTGCCCGACGAGTGGATTTTTTCTCTTTTTCAGGGCGACATTACCTGGCTAACCGGGGGCACGGCCCTCAATACCCTGCTTCAGGGGGGCGAGTGGCTGATGCTGCTGGCGGCGCTGTCGATGGCGACGGGCACGATTTTGATTCGCTACGTGTGCCGTCACGCCGACCCGGTAGTGGCGACGGGCTGGCACATGGTGCTGGGCGGCCTGCCGCTATTCGGCCTCTCGGCTCTGGGGGAAGTGCAGCCCTGGCAGGGGCTGACCGGGTTTGACTGGGGCGCGATCGCCTACTCGACCCTGTTTGGCAGCGCCCTGGCCTACGGGATCTTCTTCTTTCTGGCCGCCCAGGGCAACCTCACCAGCCTCAGCGCCCTCACCTTTTTGACCCCGGTATTTGCGCTGCTGTTTGGCAACCTGTTTTTGGCCGAAACCCTGAGTTCGCTGCAGTGGCTGGGGGTGAGCTTTACCCTGATCAGCATTTACCTGATCAACCAGCGGGATGGCCTGACCCAAAAACTGCGGCAGTGGATGCTGAACTACGGGACGGGGGCCTCTTCGGTGGAGACGGACTAAGGCGTGACTGGGTGCGTGGGTCATCCCCAGCGGGGTAAGTTACTTTAGGGGCATCTGCACTGGGTAATCTTCGCCGCCAGCTATGGGCCGTTATGAACATTAGAACCCTATTGCCACCAAGTCGGCGTGGCCGCAGCGGCAGTCGTGCATTGGCCCTGGCCCTGACTGTGGGGCTGTCGGCCTGGACGGGGAAAGTGTCTCCGGCCTGGTCGTGGAGCAGCCCCTGGCCAAACCAGGGCATCCTGACCGCAGATTTGCTGGCCCAGGCCCCTGTCCCCGTTCAGTCGGATACCGCCGCACCGAACCCCTTGCTGCTGGTACCCGGTGCCGAGGGCAACGAGGTGACAATGCTCCAGCGGCAGATGCGGCTGCTGGGCCTTTACCAGGGACCGGTGGACGGGCGCTATGGGGAGGCGATGGAGGCTGCGATCGCGGCCTTTCAAACCAGAGCCGGGCTACCCGCTACGGGAGCTCTCGACCAGGCGACCTGGGAGCGCATGAGCACGCCTCAACTGCTCACCCCGGTAGACACGACCACCCCCGAGCCCCCCGTGCTGTTGCCCACGGCGGCAGCGGCCCCCGAGGAAACCCCCGCATCTACCCCTGAGCCTGCTGAGGATGCCCCTGAGCTGACTGACGCCAACCCAGAGGCTGTCCCCAGCCAAGCAGGGCGTCTGAGCTGGTGGCTGCTGGGGGGCCTGGCCCTGGTTGGCTGCCTGGGGGGTTGGCGGTGGCTGGGGAAAGGCAAAACGCGATCGCCAGCCGTGGGCTCGCTGCCACAGCATGGGGCCCCTGCCCCTAGCGACCTGGGCACAACCGACGGCGGCGATCGCTCCGCTTCACCCGATCCCCAGCCCACCGCTTCGGCCAGGGCCGATCTGCCCCTGGAGGCGACCACCCGCCTCAGCACCGGAGACATTGTCGATTCGCTGGTGCAGGACCTGGTCAGCGCCGATGGCTCAGTGCGTCGTCAGGCCATTTGGGAACTGGGCCAGCGGGGGCATTCCAATGCGATTCAGCCCCTGATCAACCGGCTTCTGGAGGCCGATTCCCAGGAGAAAAGCCTGATTCTGGCGGCCCTGGCTGAAATCAGCAGCCGCAGCCTCAAGCCCATGCACCGCGCCCTCGCCCTGGGGCTGCAGGACTCCAGCCCCGAGGTCCGCAAAAACGCCATCCGCGATCTGACCCGGATCACCGATACGGTGGTGCAGCTGAGCGCTATGCTGACCCATGCGGCGCAGGACGCGGACCCCGGCGTGCAGGAAACGGCCCAGTGGGCCTTAGCCCAGCTCAACCGCATTCCTACAGCTCCCTACCCCAGCGAACCCGCCGTTCTGGAATCGACCTACGATGGCGATCGCTCGCAACCGACCCCAGAAAGCCATCGCATTCCGCCCAGCTGACCTCGATTTGACCGGCTGATCTGCCCTTCGCCCACGCCGCCCTTCTACACCAGCCCACGCCCATGCCCACGACCCGTCGCCTACTCCTGATCTCAACTCCCGTCGGGCCGCTGGGGTCTGGCCTGGGGGGCGGCGTGGAGCTGACCTTGCAGAACCTGTGCCAGGGGCTAAGGGCGCGAGGGCACCGGGTCACGGTGGCGGCTCCGGAGGGGTCTGCTCTGGCCGGTGTGCCCGTAGTGGAAGTCGCCGGGCAGCTCCAGCCCACGGCCCACACCCAGGGGCGCAACACCCCGATCACGCTGCCTGGGGACAGCGTGCTGGGCAACCTGTGGCGCTACGCCCGGCAGCACCAGGGCGAGTTTGATTTGATCGTCAACCTGGCCTACGACTGGCTGCCCTTCTACCTGAGCGAGTTCTTTGACACGCCGGTGGCTCACTTTGTCACCATGGGGTCCCTCAGCGAGGCGATGGATGAGGCCATTCGTCAGGTGGCGCGGCAGTTTCCAGGGCGGCTGGGGGCCTACACCCGCACCCAGGCCGACACCTTTGGGGTGGCCAACACCTTTGTAATTCTGGGCAGCGCCATCGATTTAGCCCAGTACGACTTTTGCGCTTCCCCTGGGGAGGCCCTCGCCTGGATGGGGCGTATTTCTCCCGAAAAAGGGCTAGAGGACGCCCTGGAAGCCGCCGCTATGGCCCAGGTGCCGCTCAAAATTTTGGGCAAGCTGGAGGATGCCAACTACTGGCAGCGGCTCTGCGATCGCTTCCCTGAGGCCGCCGACTGCTACCTGGGCTTTTTGCCCACCGCCGAACTCCAGCAGGTGCTGCGCCAATGCCGCGCCCTGGTAATGACGCCCCGCTGGGTAGAGGCCTTTGGCAACGTGGCGATCGAGGCGCTGGCCTGCGGCGTGCCGGTAATTGCCTACGCGCGGGGCGGCCCCGCCGAAATTGTGCAGCCGGGAGTGACGGGCTGGCTGGTGCCGCCAGACGACGTGCCGGGGCTGGCAACGGCGATCGCCCGGATTGACCAGCTAGATCGCCAGGCCTGCCGCCGCCAGGCCGAAACTGACTATTCCCTCGACGCCCTGGCCGCTCGATTTGAGCAGTGGTTTGAGAGCATTATTCAAGCGTTAGAGAGGTAGCGGCAGACCCTACTGGGCCTGGGCCAGGGGCCGCTGCCGCAGATACTCGAGGCGCTGAAAGTCGTGGTGCAGCGCCTGCCGCAGCGAGCGGTTTTGGGGGTCTACCCGGCGAGCCTTCTTCAGGCAGGCTTCGGCCTTTTTGAAGTTGCCATTGTTGAGCAGGTCATGACCCCAGCGGTAGTAGGTAATGGCGTGCCACTGGCGAATTTCTGGGTCTTCGGGAAAGCGCTGCACCAGCCCCTCCACCAGGGCTACCGCGCGGGGAAAGCGCTGCCCCTGGAGCAGCGATCGCAGCTGCTTGAAGCTGTTCACCTTGAGCTGCTGGTCGGCCTCCGAGCCCCCTGGCGTAGGGCTGACCGTCAGCTCGATCTGCTGCTCCGGTTCCACCGCCTGAACCGGGGGAGCGGGGGGTGACACGGGCGGAGCGGCTGGGGGGGCGGGAGTCGGGCTGGGGGAGGGCGCGGGCCTGGCCTTGACGGGTTCGGGCGGCAGCGCATTCACCAGGGCCTGGTAGGCCTGGGTGACCTGAATAAACTTTTCCTTGGCTAGCTGGTCGCCCGGGTTGGTGTCGGGGTGGTAGAGGCGGGCCAAATTGCGATAGGCCAGCTTGACATCGCCAAAGCTGGCCCCGGTTCTCAGACCCAAGATGCGGTAGTAGTGCGCCAGCGCCATATTTCGCCAACTCTAAGCAAGAGGTACGTGTGCTGCCCCTATTCTGCCAACTGTGGACGAAAATGGCGCAGCGAATTAGATGGTCGAGGGCACCGAGGTCGCCAGTTCCTGGGTGCGCTCCTCAATCACCCGGTCGATTAGACCGTAGGCCACGGCCTCCTCGGCCGACATGAAGTAGTCGCGGTCGGTGTCCTTTTGAATTTGTTCAATCGAACGCCCGGTGTGGCGAGACATCATTTCGTTGAGTTCTTGACGCACCCGCAGAATCTCCTTGGCCTCGATCGCAATGTCGCTGGCCTGGAGGCGCTGCCGTCCGGTACCGCCCATGGGCTGGTGAATCATAATCCGCGAATGGGGCAGGGCCACCCGCTTGCCCTTGCTGCCCGCCGCCAGCAAAAACGCCCCCATAGAGGCGGCCAGGCCGAGGCAGATGGTGACCACATCAGACTTGATGTACTGCATGGTGTCGTAGATGGCCATTCCCGCCGTCACCGACCCGCCGGGGGAGTTGATGTAGAGGTAGATGGGCTTGCTGTTGTCATCGGAGTCGAGGTACAGCATGGCCGCCACAATGGAGTTGGCCAGACTGTCGGTCACCTCCTGACCGAGAAAGATAATTCGCTCCTGGTTGAGGCGAGTATAAATATCGACCCACTGGGAGTACTGGCTACCGGGGAGACGATAGGGGACTTTGGGAGTACCGATGGGCATAGTGCTCTTTTACCTAAAACGAATAACCTAAAAACGAAACCTGCCTGAAACGAAAACGGCAGAACCAGGTGAGCCAGGACCAGGGGCGATCGCGCCCCCTGGAGTCAACCCTAGACCCCAGCTCCGGCAGGGGCTGGCAGCTCTTTGCGGCTGGCCAACACGCGGTCAATAATGCCGTACTCCTTGGCTTCTTCGGGGTTCATGTAGAACATGCGATCGGAGTCGCGCATCACCTGCTCCAGGCTCTTGCCGGTGCTCTTGGCGAGGATGTCCATCATCGATCGCTTGTTGTCGAGCACTTCCTTAGCCCGAATCTCGATGTCGGTGGCCTGGCCCTGGGCCCCACTGCGGGGCTGGTTGAGCACGATGCGGGCGTGGGGCAAACTGGCCCGGTAACCCTTGGTACCCGCCGCCAGAATCACCGCCGCCGACCCCATGGCCTGACCGATGCAAATGGTGTGCACCGGGGGCTTGATGTAGTTCATGGTGTCGCAGATGGCAAAGGCTTCGGTGTCGTAGCCGATCATGTTGCCGTCGTACCAGGAGGTGCCGGTGGAGTTGATGTAGAAGAAAATGGGCTTGTCGGGGTCGTCAAACTGCAAGAAGAGCAGCTGGGCGATGATCAGCTCGGTGACGTCGATGCCCACCTGCTGCTTGATATCATCCCCCGAGAACAGGGGCAGACCCAGATAGACAATCCGCTCCTTCAGCAGCAGCGACGGTAGGTCTGGGGGTGGCGTGCGGTACATTGCATCGCCATACGGTGCCTGCACGGCTTTAATCTCTAAACTCATAGGACCGAAGACGCCCAAATTACGGGTTTTTAACAGTGTAACGCGGGATTGAGCCGGGTTTGCGGTCACCCCCAAGGCGGATATCCCCACCTGAATCTCTACCCAAAAGCAGAGCCCGGCTTAGGTCTCACTGCAGGTGCTCGATAGATGGGTCTAGCCCTACGGTAGGGGAGGATTTGCGTTTAAGGACTTTTTCCTATGGCTATCGAAGATCGCGCTAAAGCTACCGCCCAGAACATTGAGGGCAAAATGCAGGCTGCTGCCGCTGAACTGACGGGCGACACCAGGGGCAAGGCCGAGGGTGAGGCCAAGCAGGCCCAGGCCCAGGCCACCCACGCTAAAGAGGACGTCAAGGACGCCCTGAAGGACGCGATTGACTAAACCGCTGTCCCCCAGAGTATGTCATCAATTGTGGCCCAAAGCTCGGTATATCAAGCTTTGCCACGCCCCATCCAAACGACAGGCTAGGGGTTGCGACCCTTAACTACTGGGCGTTTGGCAGCTGATTGATGACAGCCCCTGGCCCTGCCTAGAGCACGATAGCCGTCACGGCTACCCGCACAGGCAGGCTAACCGACTGAGCAACGGATCAATCTTACTCACTCACGAGAGGGCAGCCGATGGCTGCCTTTTTTTTCCACGATGCTTGGGCGTGGCTGAATCGAGACATGAATTTGAGAGGGACTGAGCGGCCGTAAGGGCTGCGTAAAGATCTGCTGACACAATGGTTGACGATCGCGGGGTTGGGTAAATTTCAGTTTAAAGACCCGAGTTGGGTTCCCTAGAGCAGGGAGAGTTCCTGTCTACCGCTGGGATGTGTCGCGCCTATGTTCACTATTTTTATCCTGACCCACAACGAAGAGCGGGATATCGCGGCCTGCATAGAGTCGGCCCTGCTCTCCGATGACGTGATTGTGGTGGACTCCTGCAGCAGCGATCGCACCCGCGCGATCGCCACCCAGTATCCGGTGCGTTTTGTCGAGCACCCCTTCGCCAGCCACGGCCAGCAGCGCACTTGGATGCTGCAAAACCTGCCCTGCCGCCACGACTGGGCCTACATTCTCGAAGCCGACGAGCGCATGACGCCGGAGCTATTTGCCGAGTGCCTGGCGGCGATCGCCCAGGGCGACCGGGTGGGCTATTACGTGGCCGAACGAGTCATGTTCATGGGCCGCTGGATTCGCCGCAGCACCCAGTTTCCCCGCTACCAGCTGAGGCTGCTGCGCCGGGACAGGGTGTGGTTTGACGACTACGGCCACACTGAGCGCGAGGTCGTGGATGGCCCCACCGACTTTTTGCGCGAGACCTACCCCCACTACACCTGCAGCAAAGGCCTCAGCCGCTGGATCGACAAGCACAACCGCTACTCCACCGACGAGGCGGCAGAAACCCTGCGCCAGTTGCAAAGCGGCAGGGTGGACTGGCAAGCCCTCCTTTGGGGCAAATCTGAAGTCGAGCGCCGCCGTGCCCTCAAAGATCTCTCGCTGCGGCTGCCCCTGCGGCCCCTGGCCCGCTGGCTCTATATGATGTTTATCCTGGGCGGCTGGCGCGACGGGCGGGCGGGGCTGGCCTGGTGTACTCTCCAAGCGTTTTACGAGTATTTAATTGTGCTCAAAGTGCGGGAGCTAAATCACCCCGAGTACCTGACCGGCGTGCAGCCGGAGCACCCAAGGGGCGAGGCTGCCTCTGTGGACGACACCGTCGCTGTTGCGACCAGGATAGGTGTACCGCCATTGCCTTAGCCACCCAAAATTTGAAACGTAAGCAGCCTTGGCAATTGGGCTGAGCTACTGTTTTGTTTGGATTCCGCAGAACCAGAGCGCACCATTCGCGCCGAATTTCAGGTCTCTCCAGCAGTTTTTGCTCAAAATAGGCCGTTGTTTTCAGGGCAAGTCCCTACCCCAATCATGCAGTAACACCTTCACCTCCACACTCACCCACTCACCCACTCACCCACTCACCAAACGCTATCGTAGAAAAATGAGTGAGTACCGGGTAAAACGGGTTGCGCCCCCCAAGAAAAAGGCGTCATGGCGCAATTTGGGCGAATCGCTGGGGATGTACCGCTATGGGCAGCGGGCAATTCAGCTGGTGTGGCAAACTGACTGGCGGTTAACGGTGGCCCTGGGACTGCTGACACTGGTGGCGGGGCTACTCCCGGCGGCGATCGCCTACGTGGGCAAGCTAATCGTCGATGCAGTCGTGGTGGCGGCCCAGTCGGGGCTGGCGGCGGATCGGCAGATGGCGCTGCTGTACCTGGCCCTGGAGGCGGGGCTGGTGGCGGCGTTGGCGGGGGCGCGCCAGGGGCTGGGGCTGTGCCAGTCGCTGCTGCGGGTGCTGCTGGGCCAGCGGGTCAACGTGATGATCCTGGAAAAGGCCCAGACCCTGCCCCTGACCTACTTTGAAGATTCTGAGTTCTACGACAAGCTGACCCAGGCGCGGCGGGAGGCCTCCCAGCGACCGCTGAGCATGGTCACGCGCACCTTTGGCATTGTGCAAGATGGGCTGTCGCTGGTCACCTTTGGCGGGCTGCTGCTGCAATTTTCGGGCTGGGCGGTGGCGCTGCTGGCCGTGGCCACCCTGCCCGCCTTTATTGCCGAGACCCAGTTTGCCGGGGAAGCCTTTCGCCTGTTTAAGTGGCGATCGCCCGAAACCCGCCAGCAGGTCTACCTGGAGGCACTGCTGGCCCGAGAGGACTTTGCCAAGGAGGTGAAGCTGTTTGGCCTGGGGCCGCTGCTGATGCAGCGCTACGAGGATATTTTTCACCGGCTCTACGCCGAAGACCGCAGCCTGACGGTGCGCCGCAGCGGCTGGAGCTACGGGCTGGGGCTACTGAGTACGGCGTCGTTTTACCTGGCCTACGGCTGGATTGTACTGGAGGCGATCGCGGGTCGCATTTCCCTGGGCGAACTGACTATGTACCTGACGGTGTTTCGCCAGGGGCAGACTACCTTTGCCGGCTCCCTGACGGCGATCGGCGGCATGTACGAAGACGGGCTGTACCTGGCCAACCTCTACGAGTTTTTGGAACAGCCGGTGCCCGCCGAGACGGGGACAGCGGTGCGCGGTCTGGACCCCGGCGACGGGCTCAGGTTTGAGGGGGTGTCATTTACCTATCCCGGCAGCGATCGCCTGGCGCTGGAGGGGGTCTCCTTTCACCTCAAGCCGGGGCAAAAGCTGGCGATCGTGGGGGAAAATGGCTCCGGCAAAACGACGCTAATCAAGCTGCTCACCCGGCTGTACAGCCCCAGCACGGGCCGCATTCTGCTGGACGGGCGCGACCTGCAGGAGTGGGACAGCGAGGTGCTGCAGCGGCGCATCGGCGTAATTTTCCAAGACTTTGTCCGCTACCAGTTCAAGGTGGGGGAAAACATCGGTGTCGGCGATGTCTCCGACTTTGAGGATGCCCAGCGCTGGCAGACCGCCGCTGCCAAGGGCACCGCCACCGAGTTCATCGAGAGCCTGCCGGAGGGCTACGACACCCAGTTGGGTAAATGGTTCTTTGGCGGCCAGGAACTTTCCGGCGGCCAGTGGCAGAAGATCGCCCTCTCCCGCGCTTTTATGCGTACCCAGGCCGACATTCTGGTGCTCGACGAGCCCACCTCCGCCATGGATGCCGAGGCCGAGACCCGCCTGTTTGAACAATTCCGCGAGGCCACCCAAAACCAGATGGCGATTCTAATTTCCCACCGCTTTTCGACCGTGCGGCGGGCCGACAACATCATCGTGCTGGCCAACGGCAGACTGATCGAGCAGGGCAGCCATGAGGACCTGCTCAATCAGGATGGTCGCTACGCCCGCTTGTTTACGATGCAAGCGGCGGGGTACTTGTAGGTGAAAGTGCTATAGGCTATGACTGTAGCGGCATTGGCAGGGTAGAGGGAAGGACAGGTATGTTAACCGACTTGCAACAGCGCAAATTGACCAAGCTTTTTAGCATGTACGACTCTGACTACACCGGAGTGCTGGTCAAAAAAGACTTCGAGCTGATGTTCAAAAAGCTCTCTACCCTGCGCAACTGGTCGCTGCGATCGCCCCGCTGCCTAATCTTGCAAGACAAGCTCATGCGAAAATGGCAGGGGCTAGAGAAAAAAGCCGACACCGCCCACAACCATCAAGTTTCCCGCGACGAATGGCTGGCCTATTACGACGACAGCCTATCTGATACCGAGCCCCGCGCAGACGACATTCTCAGCCTGATGGAAACCATCTTCGATGTCTTTGACCAGGACGAAGACGGCAAAGTTAACCAGGAGGAATGGGGGCAGCTGCTGGCCGCCTTTAATGAGTCGCCGGTCTACGCGCCCCTGGTATTTCCAGCCCTCGACACCGATGGCGATGGCTGGCTGACCAAGGTCGAGTTTTTGCAGCACTTCAGCGATTTTTGCTGTAGCGATGATGCTAACCACCCGGCCAACGCCATGTTTGGGCCTTACTAATCAACGGGAGCACGTACCGATGAACCAAGCCCTCTCGACAGAAACCCAGCTTTTGACCTTTGAGGACTATCTGCGCCACGACGATGGTACCGATACCCGCTACGAGTTGGTAAATGGAGTGCTGGTGGAAATGCCCCCAGAATCAGAAGAAAACAACGACATTGGCCGAAAGCTGCTGTTTGAACTGGCGAAGCATATATCCATCGCCCTCTTGGCCCACAAAGATACAGAGATTGAAGTCACCGGACGCCGCGCCACGGGCCGCATCCCAGACTTGCTGGTGCATACCGAAGCGTCGAAGGCCGCCGTAGCGGGGGCGACCCGTGCCACGATCACCCGCGATATGCCGCCCCCGGCCCTGGTGGTGGAGGTGGTCAGCCCCGGCCAGGCCAATCGCGAACGAGACTACCGCTACAAACACACGGAATATGCGGCGCGCGGTATTGCAGAATACTGGATTGTTGACCCAGAAACTCGGCAGGTGACGCTGTGTCTGTGGGTGAATGGGCAGTACGAAGACCGGGTTTACAGCGGGGCAGAACCGCTGCAATCTACGGTTGTGCCAGAATTTGGGCTGACGGCGGCAACGATTTTTGAGTGAGTGGGAAGGTGTCGCGCTTCCTGCGGATAGCTTCACTAACGTATTGGCGTTAACATCCCCCGCATGGGTAAAACCACCACATGAGAGTATAATCGCGCTGTGGCTATGGCGTTGCCGCTGCTTGCATTGGCTCACCGGGCAAACTGACTTCTATAGCCGGAGTGGTCACAGTTTGGCTGTAATGCTCTACCGTGATGCCCACCGGGCGGCCTGCTTCGTCCTGCTGCACCAGAGCCGCAATGCTGGCGCTTTTGGGCGCACTAAACGTAAAATCTGTTGCCGCCCGCCGCTTTTTTGGGTCAACCACTTTCCCCATCAGCGATCGCCCGTCCGGAGCTTGCCCAGAAAGCATTTGGCTGAACTCCTGCTGATTGACAACTCTATCCAAGTGGCCTCTCCGCGAAGCCCCCGAGAGGGGCGCAGCATCCTGATACACCTGATCCTAAATCGAAGCATCAGCCCTTGATCAGCTTCAATACAAAGTGTCACGAAGAACTTGGGATATTTTCAGCACAAGCGTTAAAAGCCAGGAAAGAGAACGATTTTTCACATTCCCTTCTGTAACCTTGCAAGGCAAGAAGATGTATCAGGCTCAATCTTTAGGTGGATGCCAGCCCACTGAAACCCAGCGTTTTCTGGCTGCTAGGATGGCTCCGTTATTCATCTGCAAAGCCAAAACCGTAGCCCGTCCTACAGTGGAAATGCCTTCGACTCTAGTGCCGTCGTCGCTCCAGGCAAAATGCTGGTGCCAGTCCTGAAGCCTGGGATTGAAAAGTGGCTCGGTTTGCTGGGTAAGTAAATCTTGGCCTGTTGTCGAATCGCCCTTGAATTCATTGCAGGATCGACAGGCCAAGCAAACATTTTCAAAGCAGGTTTCGCCACCTTTTGAGCGGGGGGTGGATGTGATCAAAGGCCATCCGAATGCCGCTCAGGGCCTCGCTGGTTTTGCAATAGCAGCAACGATCGCGATCGCACGCTCGAACCCGATTTCGCAGGTCTACAGAAATATAGCTGGCCATCAAGCTTCTGGCAAAATCGAATGCCCGCGCCAGCGCAGCAAAACCGCTGCTTGGGCCTTGCAGAGCATAAATTGCTCTGCCCCTTTCCTCAGAGCGGTTAGCTCGTTTTGGTCAGCCGCTGTCAGACTGTCGTTCTGATTGCGATCCAGCAGTTCGTCGTACCGCTCTAGTTCGGCTTCAGATCGTTGGCTACGGGCAACCCTCCACAGCGCATCATCATCCAGCCGATCTAGGGCAGCTAATGCAGATTGAAACTCCGGTGGCACATCATCCCAAGGGGGTGGGCTACCAATTTGCAGTGCCCTGAGGATAATTTCGTTCAGAGGGCGCTGCGTTGCCTCAGCAGTATTTACCAGTCGCTGGTGAATATGCTCTGGAATATCAAGGGTGACGGTAGCTGTCATCGGTGCGCTGAACTATGAGAGGCTTAAGCTCGGATCCGAACGGGAAGATTCCAATTTTAACTAGAGCTGGACGAGGGAGCACATTAGGTGAGATTAGGGGGGCCTCAAATTTGTGAAATTGGTAGCCCCGTAGTGCTTGTCGATCATCTTAGCGCTGGTGCCTGTCCAGCGGCTGTCCTGGACCAAAAACGACCTAATTCCCCCAACTGGCACACAGGCAAAACCTCGAAGTCTGCTGTAGTGCAGCCCCAGCCCCATTGGAGAATGGGAACCGACTTAACCCCGGTCATACAGGTTCTGAGCCTCCCTAGGGCGTAGTGAATGGTTGCCGTCCCACGCAACTATGCCAGGAGATTTCGCTGGTACATGTGTATTAAAAGTTTCAATGATCCGAAAAGAACTTGTGCCCATAGAAGTCAAGCTGGCTTCGCTTTAGCCCTAACCTTAAAGCTTTCAAAATCAATTACGTTTGAATTCTGAGCCGTTTCCCAGATCTCATTGACGATATCTACAAGGGCAGGAATCACAATTAATGCAAACTGACCTGCCTGGCCTGTCTTGCTAGCAACAGTCAATGCCGCAATGTGCTGTCCTAGATCGGTCATATCCGATCTGACCCAAAATACTTCGTTATCGACCACAACTAGCTTCTTATCCTTGAGGCAGTCATCGTAGCCAGATTGATTCAAAAACTCAACTATCTTTCTGACAGTTTGAAGCGACACATTATCTTCCCTGAGATTCTTAATCGCCTTTATCTCAAGCAGTTGCTCCCAGGAAAATATAACGACTGGCTTTCTGCTGATACCTATCCGCTCAGGGATAACAAGCCCCACTTTTTCAAGGTAAGACAGCCGACTTGAAGTGCACTGAGTCAGTTTTAGGGTTTCTTGTCGGGTAAAACCATTAAGCCCAATATCTCGCCTAGCCATAAAGCCTCACACACTCTTACGGCTATCTTTAAACCTTACTATTGTAGCACTGGAACAACTGTGCTCAAAAACGTAATAATTCTAAATACTTGTTTTGAAGTAGTGAGTTCTCCAATATGCTCCATTTGGAGAACGTTAGGCTGCAATGGCAGCGTCTGCTACAAGGCAGGCAACTCGTTCTTTCTTTAGGAGCACTAACGATGACTATTCAAGTCGCGTTCAGACTAAGACCAGCTACGTTCGCGTAGGCGGTCGCCTGATCCCGGTACGGATCAGGACAACCACGACAACCCAGCGAAATGGCTCAAAGGTATCGTGGTCAGTTCGTAGCCAAGTTTATTAAGGAGAAAATTCCTGTGGCTAAAAAGGTGACAGGCCGCCAAGCGGCTTCAAATGCATCGAAAGTCCTTAGGGACAAAAAATCCAGCAAGGCAGAGCGGTCTGCTGCTGGATCAGCGCTGTCTCAGCGCGAGAAACGCAAGAAGAAGTAAATGCTTCTCTAATTCGATTTAACTCTCCCACCAGTTGCCGCTGGTGGGTTTCTTTATCCGTTCCTACGGCCTCAACAATTTTATAACCCTCTCCATTGGAGAAACAATGTAACAATTGCCCTGTGTGCTTGCACGGGGCAATCGCTACAATGTATGCCAGGAGGCGGACTTGAACCGCCGACACGAGGATTTTCAGTCCTCAACAGATGCTTGCTGTGCAAGGGTTTCAGGCTTTTCTTTGGACGATTCCCCCAATATTCCCCCAATGGCCAATAAATTGGGTTACTTCGGCTATTGATGGACAAGATTAGACATGGCTGCATCTATCAGGCGAAGGCCCATACTCTAGAGTCATTCAAACCCAAGAGTTGGATTCGGTTAAGACTGCCTCCTGAAGGTAGCTAATTTACAAATGGTTCCTGAGGTCAGTTCTTAAGCCACTACCGACACTCCGGCAATTATTCCGAGGCAGATGGTTGATGTGCCAGCAGTACCTGGCACTGGCGGAGGCTTCGCTCAAGGATGCTAAGGACTACGAGACCCTCTACACCCGTTACAGCGACAACCCAACGTCTGCCCAGGGATTGGATCAGGAGGTGGCTAGGTCCGCGCTACAGACTGGTAAGGCTCCCCGATAGGTGATTCAACTGCTGGCCCAAGGGCCATTTACTCAACAGCAGATTTTGGGATTGTCTGACGCGGAGAAGAAAGAGGCCCTGCTCAAGCTGCTCCAGTACGCTCAGAAGACAGTGGACAGCCTTCAGCAGCAGCGGTATCTGGAATACGCCTGCTCTGTGACGGGGAAAATCTAGAGCTACCCCGACCTCTACCGGGACTATGTGAGCAGCGATCTGACCGCAATTCAGCTTGATCAGAAGGTGACGGCGGTGGCACTGGGAGCGGGGGAATCGAGGGAGGCTGTGGCGGCACTGCTGCACCAGGGGCGGTATGCCCGGTTTCAGCAAGATTTGCAGGGGGTGGCCCCCCCACGATTGAGCAGTATGCCCGAGGGACGGGGGCCCAGGTGCAGGCAATCCAGGCGCTCCAGGTGGGGCAGTCGAGGCGGATACCGACTTGCACCAGGGGTATGGGAACGTAGTGAATGATTGAACGACGATTAGGGAAGTATTAGACGCTGGCGGAGTTCTGCACCTGCACACAGACTTACTAGCGATTTGCCGATCAGATTGACCTGTTTCCCATATGGCCCCCAGCACAAGCGCGATATCTGGGCGTCCACCGAACGGCGGACCCCAACGCAGTATCGTCCTGATTGGTCATTACTCCACCAGATGCTGCTCAATTTGCCACAGCTGATCTACCGTGAGCCACTTGGGCTGAAACCTAAGCAGATCGATGCGGTAGTCCGGGTCGATGTCCTGCAGCACATCAAAGGCCTTCCATGACTCATCAAACTTCTCCCAATAGACCAGAGTATTGATCAGTTGATTTGAAAAATCATCACCAAGCTGAACAAAGCTAAAAACAACCAGGATAGTCCGGCCAAGTATATTGGTTTGGGGCCTAGCTGGTTCAGGCTGGTAAGGTTGGTTTCTAGCCCCATGGCGGCCAAAGATAGGCACAGCAGAAACTGATTGCTGTTGAGAACTATGACCTTGAGGGCTGGTGCCATCAGATCTAGACTATTAACCACTACCAAAACACAAAAGAATAGAACAAACCAGGGAACGGCAACGGGCCGAGAGGGTTGTCCTGGTTGGCCAAGGCGATTGGTTTGCCAGCCCAGACCGACAATAATAGGTACTATTAGCAGCACCCGCGATAGTTTAGTAATAGTGGCGATCTCACCACTGAGATCGCCGTTTTGAAAGGCGGTGGCAATCACCTGGGCTACCTCATGCACCGAGGCACCGCACCAGATGCCAAAGGCTTGGGGGCTCAGCTGTAGCAGCGTACCCACCAGGGGGTAGATCAGCATAGCCAGGGTGCCAAAGCCGGTAATGGTGGCGATCGCGTAGGTCATATCCTCCTCAGAACCTTCTACTACGGCATTGGTGGCCACGACTGCTGAAGCCCCACAGATCGAAGTACCCGCCGCAATCAGTTGGGTCAAACGGGGGTTAACGCCCAACCGCTTGCCTAACCAGCAGGTCAGGTAAAAGGTGCTGACTGTGCCCACAGTCACCAGACCCAGCCCCCCTGGCCCCACTGCCACCACTTCCGCCAGACTTAGCCGCAAACCGAGCAAGATTACTGCCAGGCGCAGCACCCGCTTCATCGCAAATTTGATGCCGGGGCGATAGGTCGCAGGGACAGCTCCCCACTGTCGCCAGCCGATGCCCAAGAGCACGGCAAGCAGCAGTGGATTGAGGGTATGGAGATCAGTCAGCCGATCTAACCCCAGGGCCATTCCAGCAATCAGGGTAGTCAGTAGCAGACCTGGCCCAATCGACAGGCATTGAGTTTTCCAATCAGCAGTGACCAGGCCCAGACAAGACACCCCAGGCTCAGGCTTAGACGATAGTTTCATAGGTAAAAACCGTTTATTTGGTATCAGGCCACCAGCGCCAGTACCGCCACCGTGAGCAAAAGACCCATGACAAAGCGGCGAAAAAGTATTTCATCAACCCGCTTAAAGCACAGCTGCCCCAGCAAGAGGCCCCCGGCAAACGCGGGTACAAAGCGAAGGAACAGCAGACCCACCGCTGCCGACATCATGCCACTGACCCAATAAGCTCCCAGGGCCACAAGCTGAGTTAACGCGAAAAATACGATGAAGTTGGCCCGGTTAGCAGCGGCGGGGTTGCTGCTCGACATTTGGTAGAGCACAATGGGCGGGCCACCAATGCCGGCCAGGCCAGTTAAAAAACCGCTCAGAGCACCGACTCCAGACGCAAAGGCCAGGTGGGGGCGAGTATAGCGGCCTTTGCCGGTCAGCAGTAGCAGCACAAAGCCCAAAATCAGCCCGCCAATAATGCGCCGCATCAGGGTTGGCTCTAGCAGGGCCAAAAAATGTGCCCCCACCGGCACCATCACTATGGCGCTAAGCACCAGGGGCAAGACCTCTTTCCACCGGGTTTTTTGAACGGCTTCGAGTACCAATCCAGCCCCAGCCGCCATTTCTAGCAGCACAACGGTGGCGACGACCAACTGTGGGTCGAACAGTAAACTCAGGGCCGGAGCCAGAATTAACCCCGAGCCAAAACCAGAGAAGCCTCGGGTAAAGCCTGCGATCGCCACCACCCCCAGACTTATTAGCCAGATCTCAATGCCCATGGGCGCGTATCCTGCCAGTACAAATAGTAGAAAAGGATCCCCAGTTGACGGGTTAAGTCAGGAGTGAGGTTATCGGTGGGGATCCGAAAGAGGTGGATGAGTAGATGGGTGGGTAGATAGGTCGTAGGGGTAAACGGCGTTTTCCCTGCCCCATGGTAGGTTGTCAAAAAACCATCGCCACTTCCGCCACCGTCGCCACCCCAAAGGTCGCATTCAACCCCAGGGCAATCTGGCCAAAAATCTGGCTTAGGGGGGCGTCGGGCAGCTTCAGCGGCAGGGGCACGCCCGCATCGCCCTGTTCGCAGATGCGGGGATCGATGGGCACCTGGCCCCACAGGGGCACCGAGAGTTCGGTGGCGATCTGGGCACCACCGCCGCTGCCGAAGATGGGCGTAGGTTCGCCGCAGTGGCCGCAGAGCAGGTAGCTCATATTTTCGACCAGGCCCAGCACGGGTACCCCCACCTGGCGAAACATATGGACGCTGCGGCGCACGTCGGAGACGGCCACCTGCTGGGGGGTCGTCACCATTACCACGCCGCAGATTGGGCTCTCCTGCACGATGGTGATCTGGGCGTCGCCTGTGCCGGGGGGCAGGTCGATCAGCAGGTAGTCCAGCTCGCCCCAGACCACCTCATGGAGAAACTGGGTGAGAATTTTGTGCAGCACCGGCCCGCGCCAGGCCAGGGGGTGGTCGCCCTCAGCCAGCAGCCCCACCGACATCAGCTTGATGCCGTGGGCCTCTAGGGGCACAAACCGCTGGCCCTCGGGGGTGTCGATCACCCGCACGTCCGAATGGCCTAACCCCAGCATTTGAGGCAGGTTAGGACCGTAGATGTCGGCATCCAGTAGCCCCACTCTGGCCCCGGTTTGGGCCAGGGCCGCCGCCAGATTCACGGCGGTGGTCGATTTGCCGACGCCGCCCTTGCCGCTCGACACCGCCAAGGTGGTGCGCACCCCAGGAATGGTGCAGAGCTGGGCGTAGGCTTTTTTGCACCAGGGCAATTGCCCCAGGGTGGCTTGCACCTGGTCTTGCAGGCCCAGCTGATGACGCCCCACGTAGAGCCGCAGGTAGACGTAGTCATCGACCACTTGCAGATTGCGCACCATGCCCAGGCTAACCAGGTCATTGCCCAGGGTGGGCTCGCGCAGGGTTTTGAGCTGGGCGATGACCTCGGCTTTGCGGGCGATCGCTTCAGCACTGGGAGCTACTTCGGCGGGGGCCGCACTGGCGCGATCGGTACTGGCGCGGTGGAACGGAGAGGAATGGCTAGACATGGGAGGTTTCTGGCTGAGACTTCTGGATGGCATCGATCGCGCGCTGGGAAAAAATTCGCACGTCCATGTCGGGGTCGTTGAGGGTCTGTTGCAGGGCGGGCAGGGCGTTGGCGTCGGCCAGTTTGCCCAGGGCGGTGGCCGCATCGCGGCGTACGTCGGAGTATTCGTCGGCCAGAGCCTTGATCAGCACCGGCAAAGCCTGCACGTCCGGGGTTTTCTGCAACGCCCGAGCGGTGAACTTACGCACCTGCCATTCGGGGTCATTCATAGCCGCTACCAGGGCCGGAACGGCCGCCGGGTCAGCCAGAATATCCAGCGACTGGGCCGCATTGCGCCGCACTTGCCAGTCAGGGTCGCTAGCTAGCAGGTCGCAGAGCAACGGCACCACCGCCGCATCGCTGAGGTGGCCCAGGGTGAGCGCCGTCGCCCGCCGCACCGCCTCCACCGGATCCTTGGCCAGGGCTAGGGCCGGTTCGCAGCGTACCACCTGGTTCAGGTAGCGCAGGGTAATCACCGCCGCCTCCCGCAGCTCGGGGTTCTCCGCCTCAAAGAAGGGCAGAATAAACGGCAGCGCCTGAGCATCGTGGATTTTGCGCAGCAGCACCAGGGCGTTGAGCTGAGCGTGAACATTGCCCACCTGCAACACATCCAGCAGCCGCATCAGGTCATTGGTGGAGACTAGCTCCTTCAGGGCGGACAGCGCTTCGCTGCGCACGTTCTCGTGGGGCGAACTGAGGCACTCGATCAGCGGGTTGATGGCCACCGGGTTAGCAAACTCCCACAGGGTGGTGATGGCGATCTCCTGTACGGTGGGGTTTTCGTCGTAAAGCGCCCCAATTAAGGGTTCGATCGCATCCTCATCGCCCAGGTGTTGCAGGGTTTTGACAGCGACTAGGCGGTTGTCTAGATCGGGCGATCGCAGCATCTCAACCCACTGGGCTACTTCGGGATCCATATCGGCGGTGTACATAAAGCGAGTTTCCTTAACGACGGCAGGGGAGGGGAGGGGTTTACGGTATACAGTTTGCGGTCTGCGGTTATGGCTTTTTCTTACACCGTCCACCGCTTACCGTTTACCGCGCCCCCTTATCTCAGCAAGAACGGAATCTGCACCGTAATCGCCCCCGTCGGGCATTCCTTCTCGCAGGGCAGGCAGAACCAGCACTCGTCGTACTTCATATAGGCTTTGCCGGTTTCAGGGTTTTTCACCAGCACGTCCAGGGGGCAGACCTCAATGCAGGCGTTGCATTTTTCGAGGCACTTCGATTCATCGACAATGACGGGTACGTCGACGCGTTGGGTAGTTAAGGCCATAATTTTTCGTTAAATCAATTGTCAGGGATTAGGGTTTCGTAGGGGCGCACGGTGGTGCGCCCTCACCAGATATGTTCTTTAGCCCAGGTCTTCAGGAGACAAAGATTTGAAGTCGAAGTGTAGGTTGGGTGGAGCGCTAGCAGAACCCAACAGCGGGAATTGGCGTTGGGTTGCACTTCGTTTCACCCAACCTACGGGGGTATGGGTGCAGCACAGGCGGAGGGTGGGCGGTGCCCACCCTACCGAACCGCGACGTCGTAGACTTCTTCCACCAGATCGACATCGACGATGTATGGCTCAACCGGGCGCTTAAACAGCTCCATGTGGCCGGTTTCACCCTTCTTCAGGTTGACGTGGCAGAACCACTCTTCGTTGTTCTTTTCGGGGTAGTCGAGGCGGTAGTGGTAGAGGCCCCAGCGGGTCTCTTTGCGGAACAGGGAGGCGCGGGCGGCCATTTCGGCGCAGTCACGGATGAAGTGCACCTCCATGCAGCGCATCAGCTCGTGGGGGTCGCGGGCACCCATCAGGCCGAGGGTTTCTTCGTAGGCGACGAATTTTTGCAGGCCGATATCCATGTTGTTGGGCGACTTGGGCGGCTGCAGGTAGTCGTTCACCAGGCGGCGTAGTTTGTACTCAATCTGGGTGTGGGGCACGCCGTCGGGCTGCTGGAGCGGGGCGTAGATGCGGGTCTGCTCGGCGGCGAGAAAGTCGGCGTCAGGTTCCACATGCTCCAGGTCGCGCACGTAGTCCATGGCGTTTTCACCAGCAATCCGGCCGTAGACGAAGGCTCCGATCATGTAGTTGTGGGGCACGCTGGCCATGTCGCCCGCGGCGTAGAGGCCGGGGACTGTCGTTTCAGCTCGCTCATTCACCCAGACGCCCGAGGCGCTGTGGCCGCTGCACAGGCCAATTTCAGAAATATTCATCTCGACGCCGTGGGTGCGGTAGCTTTCGCCCCGCCCGGCGTGGAAGCGGCCCCGGCTGGGGCGCTCGTTGTCCCACAGAATGGTTTCGATTTCGTTGATGGTGTCGTCGTCGAGGTGGTACATCTTCAGGTGTACCGGACCTTTGCCCGAGTGCAGCTCTTTGTAGACCTCCAGCATCATCTGGCCGCTCCAGTAGTCGCAGTTGATGAAGCGGTGGCCCTCGGCGTTGGCGGTGTAAGCGCCAAAGGGGCTGGCCACGTAGGCGCAGGCGGGGCCGTTGTAGTCTTTGATCAGCGGGTTGATCTGGAAGCACTCGATGTTGGTCAGCTCGGCCCCGGCGTGGTAGGCCATGGAATAGCCGTCGCCCGCGTTGGTGGGGTTTTCGTAGGTGCCGTAGAGGTAGCCCGAGGCGGGCAGCCCCAGACGACCGCAGGCTCCAGTACACAGCACCACCGCTTTGGCCTGAATCACCACCATATTGCCGTTGCGTACGTCCAGACCCACGGCCCCGGTGACGCGACCGTTCTGCACCATGACGCGGGTGGCCATCACCCGGTTGGTGACGTTGACCTTGTGACGCTTCACCTGGCGGGCCAAAATTTTCTTCAGGTCTTTGCCCTCGGGCATGGGCAGCACGTACTTGCCCACCCGGTGCACCTGCTTGAGGTCGTAGTTGCCCTCGTGGTCTTTTTGAAACTTGACGCCCCAGCTCTCCAACTCTTGAATCACCTCGAAGCCCAACCGGCCGGTTTCGTAAACAGCTTTCTGGTTGACGATGCCATCGTTGGCGATGGTGATTTCGCGCACGTACTGCTCGGGGGTAGAGTTGCCAGGGATGACGGCGGTGTTGACCCCGTCCATGCCCATGGCGATCGCCCCGCTGCGGCGAATGTTGGCTTTTTCTAAAATCAGCACGTCGCTCTCGGGGCTGGCCTGCTTGGCCTTAATGCCTGCCATCGTGCCAGCGGTACCACCGCCAACAACTAGAAAATCAGTTTTAAGATACTGAATGTTCACGTAACCACGTCCTCGGTTTAAACGGCAGTGAATCAAATTGTTGGGGATTAGCTAATGCTTAAAGATTGATAGCTAATCCTTGGCTTCTGGGCCTTCGCACCCTAGCTTAAAGGAGATCCTCAAAGTCAATCAATGTAGTTTGTAGCAATAGCTACGGTTTGCCCATCACAGCCTTCTATACACTCATCAAAAAACTAAATGAGATAAAACTGTTGGCTCCATTGGATACCCAAAAAGCATTTTTGGACAAGGTTTTGGCATTGCTTTTTCCTGTAACAGATTCAGTAAAGAATATGATTGAATGAGGGGCGATTGCAAAATTTAGTCTATTTCTAAACAACAATTTTAGGTGAGCCAGGCGACATGGAAATTTACCAGTTAAAAGTATTTTTAGAAGTCGCTCGCTGTCTCAGTTTTACTGAAGCAGCAGACACCCTAAATTTAACCCAGCCTGCGGTCAGCGCCAAAATTAAATGTCTAGAGTCTGAGCTTGAAACTCCTTTATTCAGGCGCTTAGGGCGGCGCATAGAGCTGACTCAGGCAGGAGAATACCTGCTCGAAGAAGGCCCCGGTCTGGTGGATTTAGAAAGCCGCCTGGTGGCTGAAATTGAAGAAATTAAGCAGGGGAAATTTAGCACCTTAAAAGTTGGCTGCATGCCCGACGTGCTGAGCAACTGGCTGCCATCGGTACTATACAAATATCGCCGGATTTATCCCGATGTACAAACCAAGTGTTTGCAGTTTGACGCCGTTGAACCGCTGTATCGCGCCATTAAGACTGGCGAGGTCGATATTGCTGTCTCAGATCTAAGTTTTTCGACTTTTGATGAAATGTTGGGGCTAGCAATTGGCTCCGTTCACTACTCGCTGATCGTGTCCAGCAGCCATCAGCTCGCTCAGCGGCCCTGGCTGAGCCTAAAAGAGCTAGCTGACCATGCCTGGGTCTTGCCCCCAGAGGGCGTACCCAGTCGCATTATGCTGCAAAAGCGGATGCAAGAATTGGGGCTAAATTTAACCGATTTTGCTCAACTCGAAGTTGTCGATGCCGCCAGTTTAATGCGCACCTATCTACTCCAGGGCCACTACCTGGGGTTTGTCTCTGACTTTGAGTTTCAAATGGAGTGCGAGGCTGGGCTGCTGCGTCGCATTCCCCTCGAAGAATTTGCCCTCGGCACGCCACTGTTTTTGCTGATGGCCAAGCGCCTGGGCCGTGCCCTGGGACTAACGGGGCAGCCCGCTAGTCGGAGTGGACTAGGTCTAGAGCCGATTCGCCAGTTTTTGGCCATGGTGCAGGGCCAGCCCGGCGTTGCCCAGGGTCTGCTTGCCAAAGGTTCGTCTTTCCCCAGCCCATTGACGGCACCATCAGCTGAAACTCCAGAGAAAGTGCCCCGGTTCCAGGCTCCTAACTTTTTGGTGCGCTCTGGTGGTACCAGCGGCACCGAGACGATCAACCTCACCATTGGCACCCAAAACCGCACGATTCAAACCGTAACGGCCGGGCTGATTATTCAGCGGCTGGGTTTGTTGGAGCATTTCTTGCCCCGCGAGGGTCGCTACAGCGGGGTGCAGTATCGGCTGCGCTGGGCTGACTACGATTCTGGGGCACCGATTGTGGCTGGGCTAGAGGCTCAGCAGATCGACATTGGGGTGCTGGGGGATTACCCGCTGCTGCTCAGTGCGGCAGCGGGGGACAGTACCGCTCCGGCGGCGGGCACTCGGCTGATCAGCTTTGTGGCCAGCAATTTAGACGGCACCGGCAATGACATCATCGTGCCGCAGCACTCGACCCTTGATTGCATCGACGATTTGGCGGGGCGGGTGATTGCGGTGCCCTTTGGCTCGGCCGCCCACGGTATGGTGATGCGATCGCTCCACCACCGCCAAATTCTCAACGATGTCACCCTAACCTCCATCGACAGCGCTGGCCCCCAGCGCTCGGGCCGCAGCTCGGCCCCGGTGGATGGCTACGCCTACTTCGCCCCTTTCCACGAAATTGCCAGGCACAAGGGCCAGTTTCGCCGCCTGCTGCACGAAAACCTCGATGGCTTGCCCACCTTCCACGGCGTCGTGATTCGCGCCGCCCTGGCCGAGCAATATCCCGAAATTGCCGTGGCCTACCTGCGATCGCTGCTGGCCGCCCAATATTGGTATGCCACTCAGCCCATGGCCACCACCCTGGTCAGTCGCTGGGTGAAGATGGATGCGGCGATTGTGACTAAGACCCTGCGCTCTAGCGCCAGCGACCAGGCCAATGTGGTCTACCTCCCCGAAACGCAGTTGCGCACCGACTGGCTCCAGGCGCATATCCAGCAGCTGGGACAGATCGCAGGGCAAGAACATCTTGGGCAAATTAACCTCGACCGTTGGATGCAGCCAGAATTTTTGGAGCGGGCGATCGCATCTTTTTGATGCCAATTTTATTACCAATCGCAGGGTGCATCCGCGCAGCGATGCACCCTCTTGGAATTTGTCTCTTCATCCTCAATAGGGCAGGGCAAACGGCGTTTGCCCCTACAGGCAGCCCTCCATGCTTTTCATCGTCTCTTCGCGGATGCACTCGAAGACTTGGCGATGCAGATTGACAAACTCCGCCGAGAGAGTGTCGTCAAAGTGGCGGGGGCGGCGCAGCCCGATCGGCAGCTCGGCCTTGATATGTCCCGGTTGCACACCCATAATGCAGATGCGATCGCCCAAAAAGATCGCCTCCTCGATGTCGTGGGTGACAAAGATCACCGTCGTTTTCAAGTCATCCCAAATGTCTAGCAGCAACTCCTGCATCATGTGGCGGGTTTGGGCATCGAGGGCCGCAAAAGGCTCATCCATCAGCAGCACCGAGGGCGAGTTGACCAGCGCCCGCACAATGCTGGCCCGCTGCTGCATCCCCCCCGACATTTGGTGGGGGTAGCTGTTGCGGTGTTTGTAGAGCCCCACCCGGTTGAGGTAGTCGTGGACGAGCTCAGTGCGATCGCCCTTGGCCATACCCCGGATTTTGAGACCTAGCTCAATGTTTTGAAACGCCGTCTTCCAAGGCAGCAGCGAGTACTGCTGAAACACAAAACCGCGATCGGCCCCGGGACGGCTAATGGGTGCCTGATCAAGCATTACATAGCCCGCTGTAGGCCTAATAAAGCCAGCAATTACATTTAGCAGCGTCGATTTGCCACAGCCTGAGGGGCCCAGCAAACAGACAAATTCTCCCGGTTTAATCCCCATTTGAATTGAATCAAGGACGAGGGTTTCGTGACCTCGATGGCGAAAGGCAACCGATAGCCCCTCGACCTGAACGGCTCCCTTAGTGGTCTGTCGTTGCTCTAGCTGCGTCATCATCACGTTGATGTATCCCCTTGAGTAGCATTAAATTAAGTTGCATCAAAAAAGTCTTGGCTGATCAGGAGTTAAGGTTGGTGACTGAGTAATAGTGGTGGCAGTGCCCACCTTACAAATTGAGAATTAAAATTCAAACCTCGGAATTCAAAACTCACCCAACCCCTAAATACTGCCCTGTTTCTTAATCACCCGCCAGGGCATTAACATCTCCATGACTCGGCTCACTGCCCAGGAACTAAACGCTCCCATCAGACCAATTAACAGCATCCCCATCACAATGGGTGGATAGTTCGAGGTTACGTAGGACTCCCAGGTGATATAGCCAATGCCGTAGCGACCCGCCAGGATTTCGGCAGTCACGAGACAAAACCAAGCATTACCCATGCCAATCACCAAACCGCTCGCGATGCTGGGCATCGCCCCCGGCACCACAATGTCTTTGAAAATATGCCAGGGCTTTGCACCCAGACACTGACCTACGCGAATCAGTACCGTATCGCTGAGGGTGCTTTCTACGCCTTTGATTGTACTTATCAGAACAGGGAAAAATGCTCCTACAAAGGTGATGAAAACCATACCGCTCTCCGCAGTCGGAAACATTAAAATGGCCAGAGGAATCCAGGCTACCGCTGGAATCGGACGCAATAGTTCTAAGGGGGGTAGTAATAGATCTTCGACCACTGCGAACCATCCAATCAGCACCCCAAGTAATATCCCCAGCCCCGCCGCGATTGTATAACCCCACAGCACCCGCACAATACTAGAACGGAAATGAACCCATGGGTTTTTTGCGAAAAAAGTTAGCGTTGCCTTGAGCACTTCAACGGGAGAAGGTACAAATTGGAAATCAATAAAGATGTTGAAGTTGATCGTACATAGAACCTGCCAAATACTAAAAAACAGGATCAGAGCCAGCAGTCTTCGTACCGGTCGCTTGGCCAGAAACAAAACATTTAGAACATTGATTATCTGCCCAAGCCAGTGCGGATAGCCTACCCGTGAAACCGAAACCGTCATGGTTTGCCTCTTAATGACAGCAAAGTGTGTAAGTTGAAAGCTACGGTAGAGCAAGCGATCGAACCATTCTGTTCCCTACGACCTGCACAAAACCCCCTCAGATGCAGTAGCGCAACCTGTTTTACCCATCACGCTACCTGCTGTTTAAGCATGTATTTAGCGAGCACCCATGGGTTAAGCCAGCTTGAAAAGAGGTATGGAGGCGGCTGTCGTCTACATTGCCGCCCCACTATGTGACGCCGTCCAAAGGTGTCTAATCTCTTTACAGGTCATTGGCGCCAGGAATCTACTGCCCCTATAGCTGTTGTAGCGGCCCAGTGCTAAGCCCTAGGTGGTTAGCGCTGGGCACCCGCCAACAGGGGAAGGCGGGCTGCATAGAGATCTTGCAGTCCTCTGAATGCAGTAATCTGTCCTCCGTTAGACGCGGCATAGGTTTGAGCATCGGCCTCAATTAAAAAGGCGGCCACCTGATCCCCATTGCTGACAAAGTAAGAGTTTTCTGCAAACAGTTTCCAGCCGTTGTTGTGGTCATGGACAAACATCACATTGGCCGCCTGCCCCTCGGCCTGAAGCTCAACCAGGGCCTTGACCATGTTGCCAATAGAGGCAAAGCTTCTGACCGTCTCTTCTCCCTGGACCCAAAACTGGGCTGCTTGTTTGGGATCAGTTATGGCCTCGCCAGTGAGGGCATCTTCGCCGCTAATTTGGTAACCCTCTGCTGTAGCAACCACCTCATCGTAGTCTAATCCCATTTCCTCCATCGCCTGGAGCAAGTAGCTTTCATCAATCCAGTTAGTCACCTCTGCCGGGTCTACGGGATTGTCGAGGCGGCCCAATTTGGTCAATGTGGCGATGCTGTTTTTGAGCGAGTTAACTTGCACCTCGCCAATGGTAGGGTTAAGGGGCTGAAGACCAGAGGGACCTAGAAACATATAGACTACCTCTTTATCGACCCCAGACCACTCTTGAATCTGTGCCGAAATACCTTCAGGATCTTCGCGAAACATCTGGTTCGCTTCTAAAATTGCTTTCAGATAAGCCACCACAATTTCAGGGTGTTCTTCGGCGAAATCTGTTCGCACCACAATTCCGTGGAGAGTTGGCACACCAGTTTGGGCTCCGTCAAAAATCTTCCTCGCAAAACCGCGAAAGGGGAACAATTCACCAAAGGGAACAAAATCAGCATGGGCATCAATTTGACCCGTGCGCAAACTCGCACCACCGACCTCTGGAGCCTGACTAATGAGCTCCACATCGGTTTCTGGATCAAGACCAGCATCGGCCAGTGCATTGAGCAACATGCCATGGGCGGCTGAGCCAAAGGGAACTGAAACGGTGCCGCCCTTGAGATCGGCCAGGGATGTAGCAGTGCTGTCCTTAGGAACTACCACCGCATTACCAGCACCCGTAGGACTGTAGGCTAAAGTACCCACAAAAACTGAATTTGCATCTTTAGCTTCTTGCTGAAACTTAATTAAATTAATTACCGCTGGGAAGTCGCCCATCAAACCGATATCGAGCTGATTGGCCAGCATTTTGTTGGTAATTGGGGGACCAGAGGTGTAGCTTGACCACTCAATTTCGTACCTAACGCCTTCGTATTTACCATCGGTGGGCAAATGTTTCTCTAGCAGTTCTAGCTCACGCACCGTTGCCCCACCAACCGCTGTATTAATGACCTGATCTTGGGTGCCAATGGCAATTCGAATGACTTGCCCTGAATTGCTTCCTGACCCCGAACTACCTCCGTTAGAACCCACTTCACCTGATGAGCAAGCTCCCACAAAAAGAACCGAGGTTACCAACAAACCCGACGCAATTTTTTTTCGAGACCAACCTAGAAAGTAGCGCATATTTTTCCTGCATCAACTCATCTGAGGCTCATTTATTCATCAACCTTAGATAGAGACTGTAAACCGAGATACATCCTGGTTTATACAGCGGCTTAACTCATCATTCTTTTTTCTGGCTTCATTCAAATCGCTTATAGACCATATTTCCTAACTCGATTAGATGGAAAACCCGTGATGCTACGGGTTGATATACAGCTCAGATGAGTGGGATATATTGCCTATCCACCACCCAGGCCAAGGACGCCATGGTCTTGTTGTTTGTCTTTAGTCCTTCGGCAGCTTCGATGCCGATTTTGACCTCGTCGCGCAGGGCTTGGTGCCCCCAATGGGCCAACTTAAAAAGTGGATTCTGCGGTTTTTGAGGAATGCCGGAATTGAGCAGGAGGTCAAGACCTCCTAGGAGTTTCATCTACGGATCGAGAATGAGTCGTTTATACCGCTGGTGGTGGAGCGGCAGGGGGATGAGCTGTACCTGACCCACTACCTGACCCAGAACGGCGATATGTTCATCGACTCGGAGATGGTATTTCGGGTGCGGGGGGAGGGGCACATCGAGTTTAAGGAGACGGCGGTGCAGATTGCGCGGGGTGGGGAGTCGCGGCTGCCCGATGGTCACAGGACCGGCCCAAAGGGCCATCGCGTTTTGCTGAGATCTTCTCCAAAAACATTGTTCAGCAAGGGTTCGCGGAAGCCGCCCAAGCTCAGCTTCAGGCCCAGGCAGAGCCCGAAGTGTCCCCGCAAGAACCGGAGGATAAGCGATAGCATCAGCGGGCCGCTGTTTATGGATTGGTTAGCGGATGCTGGGGGGTGGGGCGCGATCGCCCTGGTGATGCGCGTACCAGAATGCTGCGTTTGTGCGCCACAGCCTGCAAGCGCAATCCTGGCAGCGGGGGAAGGTTTTGGGGGCCAGCTTGCGCGGTACCTGGGGAGAGAGCAACCACTTTCATGGGTTAGCGCCAGGCTCGGCCCGTGACCAGGGATAGTTTTGGATTGGCACGGGGCAGGGGCCGGTGAACCGGGTGCTGCTGGTGGAGTCGCCAATTGATGCGATGTCGCTGGCGGTGCTGGATCGGGCGCAGCGGGGGCCGGAGGGGGTGTCGATTTACCTTTCAACGGATGGTTCTGGAGGGGTGCCGGTTGAGGCACTGAAGACGGTGCTGCGGAGTGGGGGGGTGGTGGCGGCGGGGTTTGATGCGGATGGGGCGGGGGAGACTATGGCCTGACGGGTGGCGCAGCAGGTGCCGGGGATTGAGCGGCTGACACCGAACCAGGGGAAGGACTGGAATGAGATGCTGGTCAATCCGGAGGGCGGCGGCAATGGGTGGCAGCAGAGCCGCCCGGAGTTGGGGCAACTCTGGGGATGGCATGGACAGCCGTGGCGCTGGGAAGACCAGAGGGGTATTTGGGGCGGATAACGGAGGTGGCGAAGGAAGTAGCGAAAGGACAGCCGCTTTCGGAGAAAAGGAAGTAGCGAAAGGACAGCCGCTTTCGGAGAAGGCGATCGCAGCTATGCAGCGAGATCTAGGAGGTAGGGTGTCCCCAGTGAACAACAAGGCCACCGAAGTGGAGATGTAGTGGCCCACTATTTTGTCCTATCAACACAGGTGACTGTATTTGTTGGATGGCATGCTTAAGGGACCACTTGGCGATCGCTATAAGCCACATAAGCTGAATCCACCACGGCCCCCATCAGGGCTACTGGGGTATTTGCTGAGGAGTAGTATTTCACATCCTCTGGGAAGGTTTGGCTAAGCAGGTCGATTGCCCCAATGCGTCCCTGGCCGGGGCGCACATAGACAACTAAAATTGGGCGACCAATCCTAAGCTCGATCAGCCCCTGGATTAACTCGTTAACCAGAGCATCGCGTTTTTTATAGCCGTCCTCTCGTACCGCCGCGTCGGGGGAAGCAATCTCGGGGACTGCTAAAATTTCGCAGTTGACAAAATCAATCACTAGAACGCTGCCCAATCGCCCCTGAGGTTTTTGATTTGGGTGCCACAGGCGCACATCCGAGAAACCCCGTCCAGTCAGCAGGGCGTATTCCAAGGGCTCTTTACTGGGTGGGGCAGGGACGTAGTAGTCCACCACGGTGTTGCTGATAATTTGCTCGGTGCGGAAGGTGCGCTGAATGTTGCGCGCCTCAGCTTGAATCAGCGGTTCGATGTGGTCAGATAGCTCCTGGCGCACCATACGGGTGGCCATTTCTCGGGCATCGTCTAGATTGCTCTTGAAGAACCAGGTGAGCAACCCACCCAGCAGCGCCAAAAAGCCCAGGAAAACGGTGTTCAACTGTAAGACAAACTCTAGCTGGCTTTTCAGCAGCTCGACCTCAGCGGTAGGTGAGGGGGTTGGAGCTTGGGCCAGTAGCGGCAGAGCAAAGTCAACCAGAGACACTGTACTCATGGGAATGGCGTTTTGAGGGCTGACTCAGGATATAGCAGGATGGAGGAAGAGCGAAGAACGAAAAGCAAAGAACGAAAAGGAAAGTTTTAGACCAGTTCATCCAGGTGCTTGAAATGCTCCAGGGCAACGCTGCGAATCAGGCTGTGCTGTCGCAGGGTGTAGCGCTCTGACTCAATCGCATCTTCGACCAAAAAGCGATCGCGCAGGGCATCCAAGGCCAGTGACGCTTTTTCTGGGGCGCAGTCCCAGTAGTCTAGATGGCTGAGCCACCAGTCTTCGGGTACGGCACAGCGGTAGACCGCTGCCTCGCAGAGCAAAATGTAGGCAAATTTGGCCTCTTGGCGGAGGCGCTGAAAGGTGTGTTCTAGGCGCTGGCGCACGTTGCGGCGTAGGGTTTGGGTAAAGCGATCGAGCTGCCAGCGGTCATCGGCACCAACGGCTTGGCCAGCGGTAGCAGCGGCGATCGCACCCTCCACCGCCTCAATCTCTCGACCGTAGCGCTGCCAGTAGGCCACCACATTGCCAAAGTAGGGCCGACTGCCGATCTCGCCAGCGATCACCCGCAGGGCCAGGGGGTGTCCTTCGTAGGCATGGCCCATGCGCGCCAGGTAGGTGTATCCCTCAGCATCAAGGGATGCGGCTAGCCCGGTCTTGTCGAATAGGGCCAGTTGTTCGGAGGCTGATAGCCCCGTGAGTAGTTGGGTAGCCCAGTGGTTGCGGTAGCGAGTGCCAAGGGCCAGCAACTGGCTCGGCAACTCCTGCGAGGTGAGAATGATGCGGCTCTGGAAGCTGTCAGCGGCTAGCACCTGCTGAAAAAACTGCAAAAACCCCTCATCCTTAAATTCGCTCCAGCCCTCCTGCTCGTTGCCCTGGAGCCATTCTTCCAAAGAGTCGATTAGCAGTAGCTGGCGACGGGTCTGGAGCGCCTGCACCAGGCGGGCCAAAAGCTGGGGTCGGTCGGTGCGATCGCTTGGGGTGACGGCCTCCCCCAGCTTTTCCAGCATCCGCGCCGCAAAGCTGCCAAAGTCGGGCACCTGCTCCTGGGCCTCCACGGTCTCTCTCAGGGGCACTCCGAATGCCGATAATTCCAGCGAAAGCCGCTCGGCCAGAGACGTTTTGCCCACCCCAACAATGCCTGTGATCATCAGCAGACGACAGCGATCCTGCACCTGAGCCGTCAACTCCGCTATCAGCGCCTCTCGACCTACCCAGCCCTTGTCATAGGCATAGAAGGTCATCGGTGATGCTGACCCCTCAGCGATTCTCGTCCCGAGAGGCTTCGCCAACGCAGCTGCCTGAGTCTCTCCTGGAGCCAAAATCAGCTCTCTCGGTTCCAAGCCCAGGGCTTCAGCAATCTCCTCAAACTTGGCGATCGATACCTTTACCCCCCGGCAAAAGTTGCTCACCGTAGAAAGCGCAATTTCCAAATGAGCCGCCAGATCGCCCTGGGTGAGAAAGCCGTTGCGCTCTAGGGCGATCGCCACAGCTTGCCTGTGATGGGGGTGAACAGCAACGGAGCGGGGCATGGGGGAAAGAGGGAAAAGGGAAGAACGAAGAACGAAAAGGGAAAAGGCGGATGTGGCTCAATTTTATCTTTCCTTTTGGCTGTGCTCTCAATAGGCAGACCTGTTGGCTATTAGCTCTGTGGAATCGGCAACCCACCAATCTCCGTTCTTCTTTTTTCGTTCTTCGTTCTTCAGGCATGAACTCAGTCCCAAACTCAGTCCCAACTCAGGGCTGAGTTCAGATACCCCCTTGCGAGGATGACCCTGTGAACCAGAGGAGGCCACTGGCCCAACCCAATCACCTTCTTCGTTCTTCGTTTTTCATTCTTCTTTCTTCCTATGAACCTCTATCGAGAACAACTCGCCACCGCCTGGCACCTGGTCGAACGGGGCAGCCAGGCCGCTGGGGTAGATGGCATGACGGTGGATTTGTTTAGGGGCATTGCCCAGGAGCAAATTCGGCTGCTGCATCAGCAGATGCGGCAGGAGCGCTATGTCGCCAGCCCAGCCAAGGGCTTTTACCTGCCCAAAAAGAGTGGGGGAAATCGCCTGATTGGCATCCCTACGGTGAAGGATCGGATTGTGCAGCGCTATCTGCTGCAAAGCATCTATCCCAAGCTGGAGGATGCCTTTAGCGATGCGGCTTTTGCCTATCGCCCCGGCCTCTCGATCTATACCGCTGTCGATCGGGTGATGGAGCGCTATCGTCACTCCCCGGCCTGGGTGATTAAGGTTGATATTCAGCAGTTTTTTGACACTCTATCTTGGCCGGTGCTGCTGCACCAGCTCGATCAGCTAGGCTTGCCGCCCCTGTGGGTGCGGTGGATTGAGCATCAGCTCAAGGCGGGGATGGTGATCAATGGCCATTTCTATCGCCCCAACCAGGGAGTATTGCAGGGCAGCATTTTGTCTGGGGCGCTGGCCAACCTGTATTTGAACGACTTTGACTGCCGCTGCCTAGAGGCCGATATCACCCTGGTGCGCTACGGCGACGACTGCGTGGCCGTGTGCCAGAGCTACCTCGAAGCCAGCCGATCCCTGGCCCTTATGCAGGACTGGATTGAAGACCTCTACCTCACCCTGCATCCCGAGAAGACCCAGATCATTCCGCCTGATCAGGAGTTTGTGTTTTTGGGGCATCGGTTTCAAGGGGGTGATGTGGAACCGCCAGAAAGGCAAAAGGTAGCAAGCAAAAAGCAGAAAACGGCCAAGGCGGTGTGGGGGCCGCCGAAGGTGTGCAGCATCGTGAAAAGTCCCCAGCCCATAGCGAAATCATCCACTGACGAATATTGGAGGGACGGCATGACCACTCTGTACGTGACCGACCAGGGAGCCTATTTACGGGTCAAGCAGCAGCAGTTTCAAGTATTTCATCAGCAGGAGCTGCGCTGCTCAGTACCTGCCAGCCAGATTAGCCATGTGGTGTTATTTGGAGCCTGCACCGTGTCGCACGGGGCGGTGCGGCTGGCTCTACAACGGCGCATTCCGCTGCTATACCTGTCGAATAAGGGCCGCTATTTTGGCCGTTTGCAGACCACCGGGCAGGCCAAGCTGGAGTATCTGACCCAGCAGGTTTACAAGTCTCAAGACCCAGACTTTATTCGCACCCAGGCGGCCAGCACCATTGTCGGCAAGCTGCACAACTCGCGGATTTTGCTGCTGCGGTTGAACCGACGGCGCAAGACCGAGAGGGCGACCCAGGCCATAGCCACCCTGGCGGAGCTAATGGAAACGGTGCCCACCGCCGATTCGGTGGAGGCCATGCTGGGCTACGAAGGCACTGGGGCCAACCAGTATTTTCAGGCCTATGCCTCGCTGCTGAAGGGCAAATTTGAGTTTGAGAAGCGCACCCGCCGCCCGCCCACCGACCCAGTCAACAGCCTGCTGAGCCTGGGCTACACGCTGCTATCGCAGAACGTGCATGCCATGGTCGAGGGGGTGGGCTTGCACACCCATTTTGGCAATCTACACAAGCCCCAGGCCAACCGGCCCTCCCTGGTGTGCGACCTGGTGGAAGAGTTTCGCGCCATTGCGGTGGATTCTTTGGTGGCCTACCTGATCAACTCCAACATTTTCAAGCCGGACGACTTTACGCCCCCCGATGAACGCGGCGGAGTTTACCTACACCCCGATGCGATGAAGCGCTTTCTCAAGCATTGGGAGGAGAAGCTGCAGCAGAGCGTAACCCATCCCCATACGGGCTACAAGGTCAGCTATCGGCGCTGTTTAGAGTTGCAGGTCTGGGAATATGTGGCCTGTTTGATGGGTGAGCAGCCGGTGTATCGACCCATGAGGATGGAGAAGTAATGTTCTACCTCGTCACCTACGACATCGTGCTCGATCGCCGCCGCAACAAGGTAGCGCACATCCTCGAAGGCTACGGCATGCGGGTGCAGAAGTCGGTGTTTGAGTGTGTGCTGACCCCCGATCAGCGGGAGATGTTGCAACGCAAGCTCAGCCGCTACATCAAGCCCGAAGAAGACCAGGTGCGCTTTTATCCACTTTCACCTCGCTATCGCAAAAAAGTGCTCGTTCTGGGGCTACAGCCCCAGCGAGAAGTTGACGACGTGGCCTTTATTGTCTGACCGGAGAAATCATCATGCAGAACTTTGTTCACAGCTTTCGAGACCTTCAGGTCTATCAGTTGGCCTTTGAAGGCTCGGTTGATTTATATCGCCTGATCCAACAATTTCCTCAGGGTTTCGATACGTACCTGGCGGCAAAGCTCCTATCGACATCTCGGGCGGTGCGCGCCAATATTGCTGCGGCCTGGGGTAAACGACGCAATTTGGAAGCCTTGATCGGCCATCTCAGCACGGCTCAGCTGGAGGCAGCCGAGATGCAAATTTGGATTGAAGCGGCTACTGGTGCTGGGTATCTCACGGCTGACGTGGGGCAAGGCTTGTATGACCGCTATCGCTGCATTTATGTGGCCCTCGATCAGCTGATGGCGAGCGCGATGGCGACGGCCAAGCGGCGGCAGGGGAGCCGGGGGGCGATTTGGCGGGCGACGGCCTGATGGGAAAGAGGGAAAAACGAAAAACGAAGAACGAAAGGCGTAATTCGTAAACAGCAGGATGAATTTTCCTCTCTTTCCTTTTCGTTTTTCCCTTTTCTATCTTCACTTTTAAAGGGACAACCACCATGCACGACTTCATTCACAGCTACCAAGAGCTTCAGGTTTATCAACTGGCATTCAACTGCTCGATGGATATTTACCGCCTCTCGCGAGGGTTTCCGGAGGAAGAGAAAGACCTGCTGACCCGGCAGTCGCTGACGGCATCGCGATCGGTGTGTGCCAGCATTGCCGAGGCCTGGGGCAAGCGTCGCTACCGTAAGGCTTTTGTGGCTAAGCTCAGCGATGCCCAAGCGGAGGCGGCAGAGATGCAGACCTGGGTGCAGGTCGCTATTCGGTGCGGGTATTTAGACACTGAAGCCGGACAAGAGCTATTTGGCCACTATCGAACCATTTTTGCCGCCCTGGAGCGGTTAGCCGACAACGCTTCTGTTTGGGTCAAACCTCTGGAGTAAGCCTATGCTAAACCTCATCCTCAACTGGCTTGGGCAAGGCTATCTAGCGTCGCAGGCCAGGCTGCAGCCCTTAATTGACGGAGTGTCGGGCAAAGACCGCCGAGACAAACGACGACTGATGAAACACCTCTCGACCCTACAAGCCGAGCAAAACCTTATGCAGCAAGAGTCCGCAGAAAATCAACGACTGGCCAATCTAGAAATACGGGGCCTAGCAGCGCTCAAGAAGCAGGCCGAAGACGAACGCGACGACCTGCAACTGCAGGTCTGGGAACTTGAACAGCAGCTTCAAGAACTCATGGGCTACCTGGCTCAAGCCCATGGCAACCCCGTCCAACTCCAAAGCGTGGTGCCCTGTCCAGCGCTCCATGCCGCCCCAGAAGCCCCGACGCCAGATTTATCTCTAATCGTCCTAGGTCTGGTGGGTGGGCACCCCGCCACCCGGCGGAGCGTGATCAAAGAACTCACCACCCATTACGGGCTCAAACACTGGGTCACGATTCCGCCGCTGCGAGAGGCCAGCATCCGCAAGGGCAAACTCAAGAAAAAGCTTAGCTGCTGCACCCTGATCGTCATCATTGCCGATTACATGAGCCACCCTCTAACCCGCGCCATTTATAGCCTGCAAGCCTCAGGAGCGCTTAACGGAGAGGTCGTGTTGCTGAACTGCCACGGCAAAAGCGGTGTTCTCCGCGACATTTTGATGCACGTCAATCGTCAAAATATTGAGAAATGATTGGTTTCTGTTGGCAATGGCAAATTATTTGGCTAATATCGCTGTATAGCTGACTCTTTCGTTAGGGTCTGCCGAACCTTGAAAACCGCATTATTTCGTTGACCCCCGCGAATCACTTACCCTGTAAGGCTTTCAGCCTATTTCTCAGGGTGTCTGTTGACAGCAATTCGCAATAATTTCACCTTCCGTTAGACCCCCACGAAAATGGCTATCTAGAACCCTTGTCCCGTAAGGGTTCTAGAGGCCGGGGGTTCAAATCTCATTACCCCGCAAGGGGACGGAAACCCTCAGTCTCAACCTCGTTCTCTGCGAGCTCCTCTGAGGTTCAAATCTCATTACCCCGCAAGGGGACGGAAACGCTCTGCAGTTCCTCAAAAGAGGATACTTCACCGTCGAATGTTCAAATCTCATTACCCCGCAAGGGGACGGAAACAGGTTCCGATGGTCGGGCAGTAGCCCGGACCACCTGTTCAAATCTCATTACCCCGCAAGGGGACGGAAACCAGCTAATCTCATGTCGCATCATCCATGTGTCTCGTTCAAATCTCATTACCCCGCAAGGGGACGGAAACTTGTTGGCGAGCTTCTTGCAGTTCTTGACGTGCTGTTCAAATCTCATTACCCCGCAAGGGGACGGAAACTTCCAGGAGCGTTTGAAACTGGGCCTGACCTTTTGTTCAAATCTCATTACCCCGCAAGGGGACGGAAACTAATTGGCTGACCGTTGAAGGTATACCGAATTGTGGTTCAAATCTCATTACCCCGCAAGGGGACGGAAACCCGTTGGGGCAGGGGACGCTTTGGTCTTTGTCCCGTTCAAATCTCATTACCCCGCAAGGGGACGGAAACCATCACAGCTGATGTGAATTCACCAACATTTGTGTGTTCAAATCTCATTACCCCGCAAGGGGACGGAAACTGGTATTGAGCTCCCTGATAACGCTTATTTAAAAGCGTTCAAATCTCATTACCCCGCAAGGGGACGGAAACTTCATACTGCTCGTTTCCGATAACCACTGTGTTATATTGGTTCAAATCTCATTACCCCGCAAGGGGACGGAAACGAGGAGGTTACATCAAAATTTACGGGGATTTCATCTTGTTCAAATCTCATTACCCCGCAAGGGGACGGAAACAGGGTCCAAACCTTATTGTAATTCCGGATATACTCCAGTTCAAATCTCATTACCCCGCAAGGGGACGGAAACATTTTCAAGCCTGTCACGTGCGCGTGGTCTGACCCGTAGGGTTCAAATCTCATTACCCCGCAAGGGGACGGAAACGCAAAGCCCGAGATATTGCCGAAAGTAGACCCAGGTTCAAATCTCATTACCCCGCAAGGGGACGGAAACCCCTGGGTTGGGTACCGGGTATGCCCAAGGGCAAGTTCAAATCTCATTACCCCGCAAGGGGACGGAAACCCTCCTCTGCTGCAGGCCACCCACACGAATAGCACTCGTTCAAATCTCATTACCCCGCAAGGGGACGGAAACACAGAAACAAGGCCAAACACAGTAGTCGTGGTAGTGTTCAAATCTCATTACCCCGCAAGGGGACGGAAACGAGCAGGAGTAGGCTCGGGAGCGTTGGTTACTGCGGTTCAAATCTCATTACCCCGCAAGGGGACGGAAACGTACAACATGACGTCGTTCCAGCTCATACCTTCTGAAGGTTCAAATCTCATTACCCCGCAAGGGGACGGAAACAATGTAAATTTTGCGACCACTGTGTTGTTGGTCGATGAAGGTTCAAATCTCATTACCCCGCAAGGGGACGGAAACACGCCAAACAGCAGGATGGTAGCGGCGAGGGTCGAAGGTTCAAATCTCATTACCCCGCAAGGGGACGGAAACCTTGCCAAAAAAGCCAAAGTTTAGGCCAGTCTGATTGGCGCGTTCAAATCTCATTACCCCGCAAGGGGACGGAAACGGAACTAAAAAAAACGAAGAGGGAAAAACGAAAAGAGAAAACCCTCTGTCAACTTCAAGCATGTTGGCCAAACCTTTTCGTTATTCGTTCTTCCTTTTTCTCTCTTTCTCCCCTCTGGGTACTCTAGGCAAGCTGAACTACCTGTTAGAAATGCCCGTTAGCCAAAATCCTCAACCGGAAGACTTGCGGCAGCGAACGAAGACATTTGCCCTACGGATCATCAAGCTTTATGGCTCATTGCCGAAAAGCACCGAGGCTCAGATTTTGGGTAAACAGCTTCTACGGAGTGGTACCTCCGTAGGGGCACATTACCGAGAAGCTGTGCGATCGCGCTCCAAAGCTGAGTACATCAGCAAAGTAGGTGGCGGACTCCAAGAGCTAGAAGAGTCTGTGTACTGGCTAGAACTGCTTGCCGATGCTAATCTCGTAGCACCTCAGAAGTTGACTAGCTTAACAGATGAGGCCAACGAACTAATCGCTATTTTCGTCACTCTCTCCAACCGCGCCAAAGCTTAATCTTATTTTCGTTCTTCGTTTTTCCCTCTTTCTACGTGCTCTCCGCCCTCGGCATTGACCCGGCCCGCATTCGCCACGTGCAACCCCGCACCCGCCGCACCCACTGGCAGGCGATTGTCAACTGGCTGACCCGCTACCAACCCCCCGCGACGGGCTCAAACCTAGAACAGGTGCAGGGCTACCTGGAAGCCTTTCATCACCTCTGCGAAATTGAAGAATGGCAGCGGGCGCTGAGCCTGATGCTGCACGAACTGGATACCCCCACCCAGGCGCAGCTGCACTACCAGCTCAAGCTATGGGGCTACCTGCCAGAGCAAAGGGAGCTGTATGAGGCGCTGGTGGACTGTGTAGAGCCGGTGTGGCAAGGGCGCTTGCTGCAATTTTTGGCGGCGGTGCACCAGGCCCAGGGTAACTATGGGCAGGCCCAGGAGTATTGCGATCGCAGCCTGGCCATTTTCCAAACCGTCGGCGGCCCCGTAGATCGAGGTATGGTGCTGAGCCACCTGGGCGAAATTCGTTACGCCCAGGGCGACTACGCCGCCGCCATTGACTACCAACAGCAATGGCTCACCATTGCCCGTGAAGCTGGCCTACGCAGTGGCGAGGGCATTGCCCTGGGCAGCCTGGGCAATATCTACGAGTCCCAGGGCGACTACGCGACTGCACTGGAGTACCATCGGCAACATCTGGCCCTGGCCCGTGCGGAGGGCGATCTGGAGCTGGAGGGATCGGCCCTGGGCAATATGGGCAGTTGCTACCACGCCCTGAGCCAGTACGTCCAGGCTAAGACCTGTCACCAGCAACACCTGGCCCTAGCGCAGAAAATTGGCCATCGCCAGGGGGAGAGCAACGCCCTGGGCGGACTGGGCAGCGCCTGCTATAGCCTGGGGGAGTATGACCTGGCAACCCACTATTTTGATCAGCAGCGACAAATTGCCCGGGAGATCGGCGATCGCATGGGCGAAGGCAATGCCTTTGGCGGTCTGGGCAACGTCTGTTTCGCTACCGGCGACTTTGAGCAGGCACTGGCCTACCACCGTCAGCATCTAGCGATCGCCCAAAGCCTGGCGCATTCCCAGAGCACTTTGCACGCTTTGGGGAACCTGGGCAATGTCTACAGCGTTACTGGCCAATATCCCCAGGCAGCGGACTGCTACCGGCAGCAGATGACGCTTGCCAAAGCCATTGGTGACCAGCTAGGAATGGGATTAGCCCTCGGCAATTTAGGGGTGGTGGCCCACGCATTGGGTGACTACGGCGAGGCATTTGAGGCGTTGCAGCAGCAGTTAGCGATTGTGCGAGAGATGGGCGATCGCACCCGCGAGGGGCAGACGCTGAGCAACTTGGGCAACACCTACAGCGCTGTGGGTAACAATTCTCAGGCGGTGCAGTGCTACGAAGCAGCGATCGCGATCGCGCAACAGGTGGGCGATCGCCAGGGTGAGGCCAACGCACTGGGCTACCTGGGTAACCTTCACCACGGACAGGGACAGTTTCAGGCCGCGCTCGATTACCATCAGCAGCATTTGGAGCTAGCCAAAGTCCTGGGCGATCGGCCAGGGGTTAGCCGCGCCCTGCAGGGGTTAGGCAATACCTACATGCAGATGGGCAACTACGAGCTGGCCCTGGAATATCACGAGCAAAACTTAGCTCTGGTCAGAGCCATGGGCGATATCGCTGGGGAAGGTGCAGCCCTGGGCAGTATCGGCAACGTCTACGACGAGTTACACGACTACAGTCAGGCCGCGATTTACCACCGGCAGGATCTGGCGATCGCGCGTCAGATTGGCGAAAAGCGAGCTGAAGCTGCCGCCCTGGGCAACCTGAACCTGGCCAATGCTGAGAGTGAGCTGGGCCAGTATGAGCAGGCGGTAGAGCACTACGGGCAGACCCTGGCGATTGCGCAGCAGATTGGCGCTCCGTTAAGCGAGGGGTTGACCCTGGCGAACCTGGGCGAAACCTTGACGAAGGTGGGTCAATACGATGCTGCCCTGGCCAATCTGCAAGCTGGGATCAGCATCCTCCAAGAGCAAGGGGCGCGATCGCTGGAGGCATCGGCCTATAAATATTTGGGGTTGCTGTATGAGGCGATGGGCGATCGAGAAAAGGCGGGAGCGGCGTTTGAGCGGGCGATGGCTCTAGCTACTGAGCTGGGTTTGCCTTGGGAAGGGGAGTGAGGGGAAGTGGGGGAGATAAGATTAAGGTAAGTTCGAAGGTCGTTCTGCTTCGCACGGGCTATGCCCTACTTTTTTCATTTTTCCTTTTTCACTCTTGTGATGTCTGCCCATGGTTACTCTACAGCTACGCCAGCTAGATGTGCCCCCAGGGCAGCGATTGCTGCTCCACGATGTGAGCTGGGATGAGTTTGAGGCGATTTTGGCCGAACTGGGGGAACAGCGCGGCTCTCGCATTGCCTATGCCAACGGTTTGCTAGAGATTATGGCCCCATTGCCGGAACATGAGTCGGACAAGGAAATCATTGGCGATTTGATAAAAGCGTTGCTAGAAGAGCTCGACATTGAGTTTCGCAGTCTAGGCTCAACGACCTTTAAGAACGCCACCATGTTGAAGGGTATTGAGCCTGATCAGTGCTTTTACATTCAAAATGAAGCAGCGGTGCGCGGCAAAAACCGGCTAGATTTGACTGTAGACCCACCGCCGGATCTGGTTCTGGAGGTGGATATTACCTCCCGCACGCATCCAGATACCTATGCGGCTTTGGGCGTACCTGAGCTTTGGCGGCGGGTCGGAAAAACCATTCGGATTTATCAGCTTTTGGATGGCCAGTATGTGGAGGTAGACAACAGCCCTACGTTTCCGGGTTGGTCGCTGCAAGCGGCAATTCCTACCTATGTGGCCCAGAGCCAGGTGGAGGGGCGGAATCGGGCGATGCGATCATTTCGGCAGTGGGTGAGAGGGAAAATAGAGAATTGAAAAAATCTTATTCAGGCTGAAAACCGCATCAATACTTCCGAAAATATCAATAAACTCAATTAATTTTCAAGACTTTGTATTCTGAATCTTCAAATATCACGACTCTGCTTTTCCCAGATGTCTTTGCATACTTTAAAGCAAGATAGGTGTCTCTTAACGTGTTTCCAATGCCCGCCGAAAAATTGAATGTAATTGACTGAGACTCAATCAATTCAACCAACATATTCGTGTCCAAGTCTTCTCCTTTGCACAAAAGACTATCTCCCGAGAAGAAAATGACTTCCATGCCTAAAGACTGAAGATTTTCACTCATAATCAAAATAGACTTATCTACTTCTTTGCTAAGCAGTCTAACATCTTCTTCTCTATTTTTCAGAAATCCAAGCTCAAGCCTTGCCCCTACGTCATCGCCATCAATGCCGACATATTTCATTCGGAGAAAATCCTAGTTTTTTCGACTCGTTCAAGAACGTATAGTGATGTATTAATAACTAATCTCGCTTCATCCTTTCCTCTCAGAAAATCATAGGGATGAGAGCTTATGTTGGGAGCATGTCACCTTTGTAACCCAATGGCTCCATTGAGATAAGCACAACGATGGGCCAGCACCTGGGGAACATTGTCCTCATTCCACTGGGCCCCTGAGATTTTGACTCTGCGGCTGATTTGCTTGATAGCCGATTCAACCGCCCCTGAGCCAATCGAGCAGATTTGCTCGCGTTGATAATAGTCATAATTGACAATGCGGTGGCGATGCTTGCGGAGGTAATTACAAATCCAGGTCAACCCCACTGAATCACTGACCATTGAGCAGCTCAAATACGCCCTGCAACGCACCATCACTAATGGCTTACAGCTAGCGATTTTGAACTCCTGCGACGGGCTGGGGCTGGCCTGGGATCTGGCCGATCTGCACCTGCCCCAAACCATTGTGATGCGGGAGCCGGTACCCGATGCGATCGCCCACCAATTCCTCAAAGGGTTTCTAGCCGCATTCGCCCAGGGCACACCGCTCTACAGCGCCGTGCGCGAAGCCCGCGAAAAGCTCCATGGGCTGAGTGAGCTGGGCAGCTGCGCCGCCTGGCTGCCGGTGATTGTGCAAAATCCGGCGGAGGTGCCCCCCACCTGGCCCCAGCTAGCGGGTCAGCCCGTGAAGCCCGCTCCGATGACGCGGCCTCCACTAAAACCCGCCCAGCGTCGAACTGTATGGAGAACCCTGGCCCTCACCGCCACGGTTTTAGCCCTGCGCTGGGTCGGCCTTCTGCAACCTGCCGAACTGTGGGCCTACGACGCCTTAATGCGATCGCGCCCAGCCGAGACCCCTGACCCTCGCCTGGTGGTGGTGACGGTGGATGAAAACGACATTCAATCTCAAACCGCCCCAAATCGACGGGGTTCGGTGGCCGATGCGACCCTGCACCAGGCTCTGACCATCCTGGCCAACAGTGAGCCCCGAATCGTTGGCCTTGACCTGTACCGTGACTTTCCGGCCAGCGACCCGGCCCTGGTGGCAGCGCTGGAGCAGCCCAATCTGGTGGGGCTGTGCAAAAGCCGGGATGCGATCGCAGGCTCGGTCGGCATCAGTCCGCCGCCAGAGCTACCCCTCGCCCAGGTCGGCTTCAGCGACTTTGTTGAAGAATCTGACGGCCTGGTCAGGCGGCAGCTGCTAACGCTGACCCCCGATCCGGTTTCGCCCTGTCAGTCGTCCTATGGGTTTGCAGCCTTGGTGGCCATTCACTACCTCAACCAGGCTGGACTATCGCCCGGCTTCACAGCCCAGGGCAATTTGCACATTGGCGATGTGGTGTTTCCCCGGCTCAACCAGCGTACGGGTGGGCTGCAACGGATCGACAACGGCGGCAACCAGCTATTGCTCAACTACCGCGCCCTGGCGGCTCCCGACCAGATCGCGGCGACGGTTACTCTCCAGCAGCTTTTGAATGGGCAGGTGAATCTGGAGCGGCTGCGCGATCGCATTATCCTCATCGGCGTCACCGCCCCCAGCGGCGGCGACTACTGGTCAACCCCCTACGGTGCCCAGGGCCAGACCCGCACGGCGGGCGCTGGCGGCGTGCGGGCCAGTCTACCGGGGCTACAGCCTCAGGGGCAACCCCCGCTACCCGCGCCTCAATGCCTGGTTTACGGCCCTGCGCCGCCGCCCTGCCTACCACCGGGTGCGCTCCGACGACACCACTAATGTGCTGCTGCTGCGCCGTCGCTTTGGCCTGGAACCCACGGGGCAACCCCTGCCCCTCCACCCCGAAGACAGCGCCGACTTGGCCTACCGGGCGGAGGCGGCGGAGCGACTGGCCGACAACCGCGAGGCGGCGATCGCCGACATCCTCAAAAATTCTGGGGTACAGGCCCTGGCCATCACCGATCTGGCCCTGGGCGACATTGTCGATACCCACCTGCGCCACCTGGCCGCCCACTTGCTGCGAGGGGATGAACCCGTCATCGGCGGTGCCACCGGGGGGGCAGAGACATCGACGCCCCAGGCGGTGGCGATCGCCGCGATCGGAGCCATGACCTATGCCTACCTGCGCAACCGCATCTGCGCCCCCCGCGACATGAGTGCCGGAGCCGCCACTGCCCTGCGGGCCGCTACGGAGGAGTTGCTGGTCGGTCTTTACTGAGGGACTGGCGTGATGGGGTAGGGGTGGGGGGTGTTCTGGAGGCAGCGCGCTCTAAGGGCAGCCCGCAGGTTGGGGAGGTTTGCAACTAAATTGCTTGTATTTGTATCTCCAGATATTTCTATTTTATTTGCAATCTATTTGAATTTGATTCAGGGCATATTTGCCCCGCCAACGTATCTATCTATGGTGTGAGGAAAACGAATGGTTAAATTACTGTGGCAATCGCTGCTGGCGGTGCCTGCTGCTGTGGCGGTGTCGGGTGCGGCGATCGCAGCCGAGTCCCAGCCCCTCCAGGTCGGCAGCTTCGATCAAGAGCCGATTCAACTGGCTCAGATCACCAGCGTGTCGGAACTGACCGACGTGCTGCCCTCGGACTGGGCCTTCCAAGCGCTGCAAAGCCTAGTGGAGAACTATGGCTGCATCCAGGGTTATCCCGATCGCACCTTCCGGGGTCAGCGTGCCCTGACCCGCTTTGAGTTTGCTGCCGGTCTGAACGCCTGCCTGGATGTGATCGCTACCCTGATTGCCCAATCGGGCATTGACCCCGAAGATTTGGCTGCCATCCGCCGCCTACAGCAAGAGTTCCAAGCCGAATTGGCCACCCTGCGCGGTCGTGTCGATGCTCTGGAAGCCGAAACCGCGACCCTGCGGGCTCAGCAGTTCTCGACTACCACCAAACTGCGCGGTGAGGCGGTATTCAACTTAATCACGCCCTTTGACACCCTGGCTCCCGAAACCAGCACCAGTGTTGCCTCTCGGGCTCGTCTGAACTTTGACACGAGTTTTTCCGGTCGCGATCGCCTGCGCATTCGTCTACAGGCCGGGGATGGTAACGCTATCACGGGTGGCCCCGGCAACCCTCTGGGCGGTCTAGCTACCGCTGCTGGCGGTGGCTTTAACGTCGATGTCACCACCTTCGCCTACAGCTTTCCCCTCGGCAACCGCATCAATGCTACTGTTTCTGCGCGAGGCAACGCTGGCAGGGACTGGGTAAACCCCGCTACCCGCCCCTTCGATGGCCCTTCCGTGGCCAACGCGGGTCGCGTTCAGTTCTATGACACCTTTGGCAGCACGTCTAACGGTGCTGGCGTTGGCCTGAACATCGCCTTCACCGACAACCTGATTCTGGACTTGGGCTACACCGCTTCGAATCCTGGCGGTGCTACCAACCCTGCCGTTGGTATTGCCGCTGCCCGAAACCAGAGCTACATCGCTCAGCTTAATCTGGTCAACGCTGGAATTCTCAATTTAGCGGCGGCCTATCTGCACAGTGATGGTGCGGCCGCTGGCTTTGCGGTTCCCACCGCCACCGATACCTTTGCAGGGCTGGTGAACCTCAACTTTGGCGGGTTCTTTATCGCTGGCCACGGGGCGTTTACCTCGTTCACCGGGGGAGACGACTTTAGCTGGACGGCGGGTCTCGGGATCAACAACTTCCTGGTGGAAGGCGCAAGATTTGGCGTGTACGGTGGTCAACTACCCACTGCCAGTCGTCCGCAATGTGCTGATTCCAGAGTCGCTGCCCGCCCTGGTGCTGGGCCTCACCCTGATGGTGATCAGCCTGATTGGCAACTCAGCCATGGCGGGGGTAGTCGGCGGCGGCGGGCTGGGCGATCTGGCCATTCGCTACGGCTTTCAGCGCTTTGATACGCGGGTGATGCTGTTCACCGTGGTGATTTCTAGAGTCTGCATGTCAGCCGGATCGCTCTCCTCGTAGAGCAATTGAGCGATTGCTGCGAGATGAGTTTTGAGTTGGGTGGCTTTCTCAGGGGTCATCAGTTAGGCCTTTAGGTCAACACTTGCATCCTCACCTGTTTCAGCCGACCTTGCAAACCTGACATGCTCCCGCTTATGTTTCTGTGTACCCTGACCAGATCCATAAGTTTGTCACAGGTTTGCAGTTCTTTCAATTGCTGCTCATATTCAGAAAGGCTTTTATTTCGCTTGCCTCGAAGAGGTTCACAAAAATAACTCCTTAGCCATTTAATGGAGTCATCCAAAGTCTTAAGGGAGGTCTTCTCTTTTATCTCCCCTGCAGCGATCTGCTTTATTTGATCAGGAATTTCAAGAGAAATTTCTTCGATTATTTGGCTGATTTTAGCAATAGCATCAGGATATTGCTCTAGAAAATAGCTGTCAATACAGCTTTCTAATTGCAACTTTAGCTGATTCCTCAAGAAACTACTCTTGAATTCTACATCACTGAATTTCGCCGTCAACTCAGAAATTTTTTCTTTGTAGTAAAAAATTTCAAAAAAAGTGTATTTCCCGATGCTTTCCAAGTTGCTCAGTGGAGAAATAACGTCGATTCTGTAATCATTGTCAGAGAGCTCTTCCGGTGGAGTATTAAATTTATCCCGATTCACAACCAAGAAAAACAAGTTCTCTATCTGGGACAAACTTGCAGATGCATACAGAGTGCTTGAAATATATTTGTCTCCATTGGTTAGATCAACAACTATTTGTGATCGATTATAAAACTTCAACTTTTCGCTCAGAATTCTAGGGATTGCTTGGTGTAGTTCATTCCTTTCTACCAGCGTTGACTCAATAGAAACACTATCTATATAATGTCTTACTATCTCATTGCGCTCTCCCTCAATAGAATTACCGTAACCGTCCCAGGAATTTAACGAAGGCTTAGGGATTTTGGGCTAGGAGTCCCGGTAAGGTGAAGCGATGAGCGACGAGATCGAGATAGCTGGAATCCGAGTTTGCAACAACCGGGAATTAAGTCGTGACTCAATATTTGATCGTCATTGAACCAACTGAGACAGGCTTTTCGGCCTATTCCCCCGATTTACCGGGCTGTATTTCGACTGGGACGACTCGGGCTGAGGTAGAAAGCAACATGCGTGAAGCGATCGAGTTTCATCTCGAAAGCCTCAAGCTAGAAGGCTTAGACGTTCCGCAACCTTCTACCACCTCCGCCTACATTGAAGTCGCCGCATAGCGCCTTAGCCCCAGGCACCATGCCCTGGGGATAGCGCAAGAAGGGTTGGGTGTCTATAGAAATTCAGTACACTGGCATCGGCCAGTGTTCCACCTGCGCCAGAGGTTAAACCCCCTGTGATTCTATCCTCTTCACCGATCATCAACCGCAGCAAGTCGCTCTACGAGCAGGTGTACCACGCGCTGCGTTCGGCGATTTTGACCGGCGACCTCTCCCCAGGCGATCGCCTGGTTGAAACCCAGTTGGCCGAGTGGCTGCAGGTGAGCCGCACCCCCCTGCGCGAGGCGCTGCGCCAGCTCCAGCAGGACGGGCTGGTTACCGCCGATGTCAGCGGCGGGCTGCGGGGGACCACCATTACTGCCGCCGATGCCGAAGAACTCTACGACTGTCGGCTGGCCCTGGAGGCCCTGGCGGTGGCCGGGGCCTGTACCCACGCCACAGCGGAGCAGCTGGAGGCAATTGCCCTCTGCGTGGCCCAGGCCGAGGGGGCCACCGCCAACAGCCACGGCAGCCTCTCCCCCGAAGGGCTGCTCAACGTGGACTACCAGTTTCACCACCTGATTGCCGAAAGCTCGGGCAATCGGCGGCTGGTGTCGCTGCTCGATTCACTGTTTGACGCCATGGCCCTGCTGCGGATCCAGACCCTCCAGCAAAACCCCAACGTGCTCGATATTCGCCTGGAGCACCGCCAGATCTACGAGGCCATCCTCAGCCGCAACTCGGAGGTGGCCGTCAGCGCCATCACCCAGCACCTGCGGGCCAGCAAAACCCGCGTGGTCAAAGAAATTGAGGGCCATCAGCCGGTTGCGGCGGTTCCGTCCTGACGACGGGGATCGCGGTCTGGTAGGATCTTGAGACGATTCACCTAGCAGAAACCGCCATGTCTCAGACTCCCACCACCGGGGCCGATGCCGTTGATGCCGCGATCGCAGCCGGCATCGATCTCGACGGCACCCCCATTCCCCCTGCCAAGCTCGACCTCTACCACCAGGTAATGGCGAAAGAAGCCGGGCGGCAGCGCAGCGGTGTCTCCAACTCCATGCGATCGCGGATTGTGCGAATTGGGGCCAAGCATTTTTCCCAGGATGAGCTGAACGCCATGCTGGCTGCCGCCGACTTTGCCCCTCTCAAAGACAAAGAGATCGCCTATTTCTACGGCGGCAAGTAGTTTTATCTAGGGCAGCGTCAAGCCCAAAAATTTGGGCTCTCGGAGGTTGGGTGAACCCTGCCTTTCACCCAACAGCAACAACCCTGATTGGGGCGCTGCTGAGGCGGCAGCGGCGATTATTTCGCTGGTGGCACCGGGTGCGTGATGGCACCTTGGTACGCTCCGACTTTATCGAGTTCGTCAAACCCTTGCGGGCTGGCTTTAAGGCTGAACTCGTTGCGGCGACAGCCCTGCCTATCGCCATCGCCGAAAAGACGCCGCTAGCTAAAACCATCCGCACCTGCCAGCAACTCTTACAGGTAGAACCCGCCCTTTGGACGTTTGTGCAGACCCCAGGGGTGGAGCCGACCAACAATGCTGCTGAGCGGGCGTTGCGTCCAGCGGTGATCTGGCGGCGCACCAGTTTTGGCTCCCAGTCTCATGGAGGAAGTCAGTTTGTCTCGCGCATGCTGACGGTGGTCACCTCCTTGAAGGCTCAGCATCGCAATGTCTTGGCCTTCCTCAGTCAAACCTGTGCCGCCGCTCGGTTGAACCGGCCCGCGCCATCTTTACTTCCTCAATTTGAGCCCGAGCAGGAGGACTCTCTGGAGGCTCATGGTCAGCCTCTCTCTCTAGCTTAGAAAGTTCGATGAGGGACGCTTACGAATTACCTTGCTGATCGAAAATAGATCCTTGACGAACTTGATTTCCTTCTTCATCTTCTACAGAAGAAACATTGTCTATGAAAAGCACGTTTGTGATTTTCATAGAATAAAATTTGTTTGCCAGATACACTACCTTTTGAATTGATTTTATGTTGGGATTGCCCGAGATTATTAGCTGCATTTTTATGTTTTCATGCTGTTGTGAAGTCGTTCAAAGCTAGTTTATAGCAGCTTTCACTTTTTTGATTGATCCATTTTCCTTCAGCTCAGCAACCGCTACCTTAAGAGCTTGCCCTTCATGTACCTTATCTGCTATTTTTGGCTCTCTTTGAGTAAGCTTAATGCTCCCCAAAATTTCATAGGTTACTTTACTGTTCTTTATAGTTGTGACAACTGCTTCAAGTTCCTGCCCTACTTCAAATTTGTGAGCTTCGGTTATAGCCTTAATCTCTGCTTCTCGCTCTGACACAAAAACAGTGGGCTTCTCGATTTCCCCAGTCGGTACTCCTTTGTCGTAGTACTGCACCAGGCGAGCCGCCCAGCTCAAAATGTGCAGCGTTCTGGGGGCATCATCTTTATAGTTCTCTAAAAACTGACTACACACTGCATCTAGGCTTTGGTAGTAGCCCTGTGTTCGCTTGCTGTGGCCAATCGCATTGCCATGACGCGCCAGTGTCTTCAAATAGTCAAAAAACTTCTTGCCAGCGTCTGACTCATCCTGGCGATCGCGCAAATAGCTAATCGCTTTGCGGAACTCATTCACATCTGTACCTTCAATCACTAGCTGCCGGGCGATCGCATCGGCAATCTGCCACTGGGCCTCAGTGAGTTCTTCGGTTGCCAGCATTAGTACATTCCCTCCGGTGCAGTGCGGTCAGTGGGCCAGCGCAAAATCTCCGCCAGTTCCTCTAGCTGGGGTAGCTCCACCAGTTGGTTCGACTTAGCGGCCTGGGTCATTTTTTGAATAAACAGTGTTACCGCTTCGCCGGTCAGGGTTTCGGCTTCGGGTGGGTCGTAGTTAGCATAGCGATCGCGCACGTCTTGCGTCACTTCCAGGGTCGGCACCGACACCTGCACTGTCCCCATGCCCACTGGCTTACCGCCACCTAGCTTTAGCGCTATGGGGTACTGCGAATCCTGTCCCAGGGCAATTAGCAACGTCCCCAGTTGCGCCTCAGTCAGGTTTCTAAAGTGCAGCTGGGTTTTAAATACGTACTCTGTACCTGCTTGCTGCACTGGAATACCGCGATCGCCCTTATCTACTGCCTTCACCGCATGGCGATAAAACTTGCGCCCCGCCGCATACTCTCGGTCATAGTAGGCATCTCGCTCCTCGGGTCGAGGACGGTAGAGCGAGGGCATAAACCCCGTCACTGACTTGGCTGAGGTACAAGTGGCGTCGGTAAAGTGAACTAGCCCCTGCCAATCGAGTGCTCCAAATACTTGGCTGGCAGGGCATAGACTATCTTTGCTGCGGCAGGGCAGACGCTCTTTTGGCATTTTTTGCCGATAGCGGTTGGTGATGACTGCCAGGGTGCTGTTGGTAATGGCCTCATAGATGGCACGCACACAGCCCTTCAGCGAACTGCCCTGAATCAGCAATTGCTGCTGCCTGCCCTGCACCATAGTTTTAACGAGCGGTACTCGACTACCCATATCACTACCCAAAGCTGTCACCCCGGTCGAGACATACAGGGCCGTCAATACCTTGAGGGTCAAAAATAGGGTGCCGTGGTAAGCGTCTGCTCTGTAGCGATGGTGCCCTACTGGGGGTTTAAGAAACGGCTTTTCCCGAGGAAATGACACCAGAGCATAGGGCTTATCTGGCCCTTCATCAGATTGGGGCGATCGCCGGATAGGCTTGCTAGGTCGATTTGCGGTCATGTTATAAAGCCCTCAATGCCACAAATTGCACAATGCCAGTTTGCTCATCAATAAAGTATCGCTGCCCGATGTCGAGCCGGTCAGGATAGGTAATCCCCTGCGGAAACCGGGTTTCGGTGGTGGGATAAAACTGAGCATTTAGGTTGCGAATCTGCCAGGTTTGTCGCTGGTGCTGAGGATTCACTAGTGCTCTCAGGTCGGTATCAGGAACTGGGGTGCTAGAGAGTAGCAGCACCGTGTAGGTATCTTGTCGCCGTCTCCAGCGCAGCTCGCGATCGCGATTAAATACCTGTCCCTCTGGGCAATCAAGGACCGTGGTACTGGGCAACCCTGCCCCGAGAGAAATGGTGTGAGGCCAACGCAGGCAGTGCCATATAGGCTCTGCCACGTAATGCTTGATTAGAGCTACCAGTGCGGTGGTGTCTAGCGGAATGGCATTGTCACCGACAAAGGGGCGATCGGTAGTGTTTTGCTCTTGTGCCTGGGTCACGCGGCTACCTCCTGCAGCCGTTTGCGCCAGGCTGCTACCGCCATCCGAAACAGGTCATCAATCTGGTTGTCAGACCAACTAAGCCGTACTCCCAATCCGTAGTCCATCTCCTCAAGGATGAATTCTGCCTTTGAGGCATCGAGTGGTTGCACATCTTTTTTGGGAAATCCGTAGTTTTGGCGCTCTGCCTCAGGCAAAAATGCTCCAGATCCTTTGAGGGCAACGGCCTCCCACGGGGTCTGGCTGCCCAGGGTGTAGATCTGCCCACCTTCCAGCACACAGCCGGGATACTCAATCCTGGCGTCGTTAAGTTTGACATCTACTAGGCCCATGCCCCGCGACTTGGCAAAACCCAGCCCAAACCATCCCTCTCGCAGGTCACGCAACACCAGCCCCAGCAGCCCCAGCTGCTCTAGAGTGAAGTTTTTGAGGTGAATTTTGGTGCGAAATGCTCCTTCAGTGCAGACTTGGTAGTTAAACGGCCCCACTGCTACCGATCCAAAGACGCGATCGATGGCTACCCCATTACGTTCTTCAAGCCGGGGCTTGGGTTGCTCTGGGTCTGGGTAGGCGTCTTCTATGCGCAAGCGAGCGGCGATCGCCACACTGCCAAACAGCTGGTCGGTAAACGATGACCATCGATAAATGGTTTGCGTATCTTTCTCTTTTTGCGGCGTCTCTAGATACTTGTAACTTTTTTGATTCAATGGATCTGTTGCCCATAGAGGTATAGGCAGATCATCTTGGGGATCTAAGTTTGGTAAGTCTGGAGGAAAGCGATCGCTACCAATGGTGCGCACAATGCGCTCGGCGTGGGCACGCAAAGCCCCTTTGAGAGAGCTACCTGGCAAGTAAATAGAGCGCCCCCCGCCGTGATACGTTTCTACAAATTCCATATCGGGCTTGGTGGGATCAGCTCCCTCTTTGCCAGATTTAATCAGCACCGGCCCACGGGGAGAAATCGTCAGGTTGATAGTGCAGTGGTTTACAAAGCGCTTATGCATGGGCTTTCTCCGCTGATACGGCCTGGGTTAGCTTGTGAATGAGCGCTGTAGACCACTCCCGTTTAAGAGACTGAATCTCGTGTGCTGTTTTGTTGTAAGACTGGAGCTGATTATTAACTAAGTGCTCTAAGTACTTAACTAGTGCCTCAGAACCATCTGGATTTACCCAAATCATTTCATCGAGTTCTAGACTGACAACACCTAATCCCCTCGACTTACCGCCCCCTAAAGGGATCTGCTGAGCTTCAAACTGGTGCAAGCCCACCATCAGCAAACCCAGTTCCCAGGGGTCGGCATTCTCGACCACGGCTTTGAACTCAAAGGACGTACCCGCAGGCACTACTTGAAAGTCGTAGAGTTTGCCATCGGAAGCGGTTTCGGTGTCGCGGTCAATGGCAACCCCATCGCGCTCTTGGTACTGGCCAAACCAGGTATCAGCCTCTACCATCAGGTCTTGCACCTGAAATTTACTGGCTTGCCAAGGAGTGCCAAATACTTTAGAAACCTCATCCGTCAAATTATCTAAAGCTTTGGTCAGCGCTTGATCATCATCCTTATGTTGCTCTTTAAGGGTTTTGACATGGGAGTTCATCGCCTGACTCACTAGCTCAGAGGGTTCCTTAGCAAGAGTCGGATCAATGCCCCGCATAAACGCTTCAAGGCGGGATCGCATAGCTCCTTTAAAGCTTGATCCTGGTATCAGGGGTCTGCCTAAGGAATCTTTGACAACCGGCAGGTCTGACCCAATCGGCTCTGTAGAGCGCCCTTGGCTGATACGCAGGGCCGTAATGGTTGTGAGGGTGCCAGTTATCTCAAGGCGATTTTTGAATATGTGAAACATACTGGAAGAACTAGAGAGTTGATCAAGGATTTAGCCGTGGGAGGGGTGGAGTCATCAAGTTCGCTTTTTAATCACTTCTGAATTGCCTGTCTTGTTTTCTTTGGCAACATTTCCTTGCTTGTTTTTGTCTTCCACCTTGAGATACTTAAGATAACGAGAACCATAACCAAGATAGCGACGAATTAGTTCGATCTGAATTATCTTCGTGTCTGTGCTAGATGCCTTATTGGCGATTTTTCCTGCTTCTAGCCTTAGGTTTCCATCAATGTCTAAAATAATTTGTTCAGCTAGTGAGTCTTTTCCCCGGCCCCATTTTTCGTCTCGACCTACTTGATATCTCAAGAAGTTTTTGATCACCGCAGGACTTTCTGTTGAGTCTGCAACCCTAACTAGATTACGAAATTGAGCTTCTTCTAGCTCATTTCGAGTATTAGGCCGACCATACTTGCACTTTTCCAGAGCTGATTCGATCCAATTCACCAGATCATCTTCAGATTGAAGGATTTCCTTTTGAATTTTGAGCTTGATTTTCTGATCATTAGCATCCATATTTATACCGACGCCTCTCGCATAACCTGGTGAAACTCATTACAGACTCGAACTTGGCCAAAGCCTTCGCTGGCACGATCGCCCACACCCCAGCGTTCTAGCTGAGCCAGGCACTCATACCAACCGTCGCCCTCCGACATTGGAATGCTGTACAAAAACACACTCCCAATCTTGGTCACTAATTCCACATCCTTGGGTAGCCCCCAGGCGGCATTCCATCCCGAGCGGTAGTCATAGCTGCTGTAGGCCATCTCTAACCTAATCTCACTGCTGGCAAGATCGGCAGACTGTTTCAGCATGGCTTCAGACAACACCATCGTGCGTCGCCAGTGTTCGGTAAGAATCGCATCAGCCTGAAAGTCAATGGTGAAAAAGAGGCGATCTTGCAGAGGGTCGGGATCAAGACTACCAAAGGTATTCCATAGCGCCCAGCGCTCTTGTAACTTGGTATTAAAGGCCGTAACCCTATGGGGCAGAGAGTTTGCTGGTTCTTCAGCAAGAGTTGCTGCAATGCTTACCTGACCCAGCCCCCGTGAGGCGGAGCCGCCCAGCCGAATGCGGTCGCCATTGCCCTGAATAAACGCCAACAGTTGCTCAGCCAGCGCATCGTCATTCACCAAAATGGTGCTGCGGTAGACCGAGGGCACTGGCTGCTGTTTTCCCTGGGTTTCATTCAACACCTCCAGGCTGTAGAGAATTTCATCTTGGGCGGTGGCCCGTTGGCGGTTGATGCCTACCCGTGTCAACAGGCGCTTGTTAACCGAGTGGGTAGCGTGGGAGGTGCCCGATTTGCTGTAGAAACCGCTAAAGGGTTCTACGCGATTGCCCGTTATGTCATTAGGTTCATAAAACAAGCCATGCTCTTTAGCGCAGTAGCTGTCGATGAGCGAGTCAAACACGCCTGCTTTGCCGGGCTTGAAGCCACCGTCAGTTTTAGAACTCAGCGCCGTGACGGGCAAGACAGAGATGGCTTCGGCTCTAAGTTCGTAGGTATCGTCATTTACCCTGGCGACCGCCGGGTAGCCGTTGCGAAACACAGCGGCCTGTTCATCGACAAACAACCGATGAAAATCATCCCCCGTCTCGGGTGTCTCCTGGGTCTGGCGTAAAATCTGGCCTGCGATCGCACCGCGAATCACCGTACCGGGGATGTAGTCCATCGCTTCGCTGACGGAGCCACCCGGCTTGCGCTGGCCGATCGCTAAGGGGGAGTGGGCTGTAATGGTAAGGGTAATCTGCTTCATGCGGCCGCCTCCCTTGTCTCGCTGGGCTGAGCCGCTGCTCGGTCTGGCTTTTTCTTGCCGAGAAAATCCCAGACGGCTGGGTCTATACCAGGGTGGTCAAAGGCGGTTGACTGCCAGTGGAGCCAGCCCAGCCCAGTGGATTTGCCGCCTCCCAGAGCATGGATGTGGCGCAGCCCCGCCAGAATAAGAGCTTTGGCGAAATCGGGTCGATTCTGAACCAGAGCTGGATTTAGGGCTAGCACACCTGAAAACTCTAGAGCGGCGTTAGCAGGGGAGGTCTCTAAGAAGTAGAGCTTCTGATCTTCAGCGGTGCGGCGGCGGCGGTTGATGCTGACACCGGGCCGCAGCACTTCGGGAATGTCTTCGGGCGGGGTGGTGCAGACCAGGTCGCTAAATTGCAGCCGGGCGGGTAAAGCAGGGTTGCCAAACAGTTGGCAAGTCAGGCAATGATGCTGGGGGCGATTATCTGCAAAGGTTAGGTCGAGGGCATAGTCCTCTATCTGAAACGCAGGATTACTCAAGCCTACTTGGGGGCACATGGTTTGCGCCACTGGAGATGTACAGGTGGGCCAGCCCAAGGCCCGCGCTAGTTTTTCGCACTCGTGGCGGAGCCGCCCCTTAAGCTGTGATGCCGGAATTACCAGGCGGCCATCGGCAGCTTTGAGCATGGGTTTGTCGGCCAGGGAACCAGAAGAGCCGCCCGCACCCACGCAGAGAGCTGTGTCGATGACGGCTGTGAGATCAATAGTGTCAGACTGATTTGCCTGGGCAAGCTGCTGATTGACGGTGCTGAGCTGAATCATCGTGCTGCCTCCCCGGTACTGGCTGACTGCGGCATCTCTGGCAATCGCTCTGGGGCAGGCTCATCTCCTTCAGGCAGCACAATGAAGGGGTACAACTCCACCAGTTCGCGCCATAGGGTTTCGTAGATTGTTCTATTCTCTGTGCGAATGGGGGGAAGCCAAGGGGCCAGGTTGCCGTTGTTGGTCGCAGCCTCACACCAGGCTTCTTCAAAGTCTTCAATTAAGGGGCGCTGGTTATCTTGGCTCAGCCGTATCCGAAAGTAGCGGTAGTTCAGAATGGCGGTGCGGCGACCCCGCTCTAGCAAACTGCGGATTTGGTAGAGTTGCGATCGCGGAAACTTTGCCCGCTTCACTGCTCTCACAGTTTCGATCAGTCCGCCCAGCTCGTGGAGGGTGTAGGGTGCGGCATACAACTTGAGCCACTGCTCTCTCTGCGGCTGCTCTTGATCTTGTCGAAACCGCGCTGTCAACCCCTCCTGGCGGAAGGCATCGATATTGGAGGAAATCATGGTGACGGCCTTGAGAGTGAGAAAATCTACGGTGCCGCCAGAATAACCTTTGCCTTTGAGCGTCTTCGCCTTTTTCTTCGCAGACTTCAGCAATTGCGAGACCAGTTTGTCGGCGTAGTAAATGGGGGTATTGGCCGCTGTAATCAGCACCCCGCTAGAGATGCTCAGTTGACTCTTTGAGGGCGAGGCCGTGCTGGAACTATAACGGTGACAGGCAGTAGGGTCTTTTGTGGCATCAGGTGCCAAGTCGTAGCGCCCGGTTTGCGCTAATATCTTTTCAAATTTATCGCCAATGGCTTTAGCGACCTCTAAAGCGGTGTTGGCGGGAACAACTAACAGCACATCATCCCCGCCAATGGTAATGATCTCGAAAGGATGAATCCACACCGGACTTTTGTTATTGCGAGAGGACTTGGCGTCGGGGGTGTAGTGATAGGGATGTAAATGAGCTAAGGCCCAGTAAACTGATTGCTCTGTTGCCTCAAAAACATCTTGACTAAATTGCTGATAATGCTCGGGGGTTTTGATCTGGTCGCGGATGTAAGCTCCCATGTTGTTGCCGTCGGCGTAGATGTAGGCCACAAAGCCATCGCTGGCAGCACCGATTTCAGTCAGCGATCGCGCCTCTCGGCGATGACGCTCCCTAGGCTGACCAGCACTATCCAAAAGCTCCAGGCGTGGATCGTACTGCTCAACCAGTTGGGAATCTCGAAGAAACTGCTCAAACTTTTCAACCCAGCTTCCCAGTGAATCATCAGCGGTGGTGGCGTCCCAGTATTGATTAAATCCGTAGTTGGTATACCACTGCTGCCGTTCGGTTTCTTCCCGCTTTGTAAGCTGGCCAACTCGGCGCTTACGAGCAGTAGGTTCAGAGAATTTTGGTGCATCTGGAAGATGTGCTGCCTCAACTCTAACCACCGCCGATCGTCGGTCGCTGTCATCTCGCATCACGTAGGGATGGGTTTCAAACATGGGTGGGTAGCGCCGACTAGGCCGTGACGAGCCGGGGGTATCGTAGCCGCTACGGCGCTGGTTGAACTGGTTCGCTAGCTTGCCCACCAGTTCGCTAAAGCCTTTGCGCTGTCGAAAAGCTGCTGCAACCGCTTGGGTATCGGCACTTTGCTCAAACCCAAAGTAAGCTTGCACTGCAAAATTGTCCCGGTTTGCTTGCACCGCATCTAACCAGAACGTGTTGCCAATGGGGTCTTTCAGCAAGCCTAGATAAATTTCTAATGGGTAGAAGCTATCCCCCACAGCGCAGGCATTGGCGGTCAGCGTTTCAACGGTGTAGCGCTTTTCGATCGCATCAGCCAAATCGTCTACTAACTCTGCCGGGCAAAAGGCCAGAATGTTACCCCCGGTGGAGTAAATCACCATCTCTGGGGTGAGCGCCCCGACCAACTTGGGGAAATGTTGCTGCAACCACTCAGACCGCACCCGTTCACAATAGCTGGCGGCCTGCTGGCACTGGGGGAAGCGATCGCCGTCTTGCTCTCTACCAAAAAAGGCAGGCAGATCGATCAGGTTGATGCGATCGAGTAGGGCCGAAGCGCCGCGAATCTCTTGCAGGTCGGCAGACTCGAACACATACTGTTTGATTTTGGTTGCGCCGCCATAGACCAAGCCAATTTTTTGGTTCCACAGAACGGGGTGATCTTGGACCAGTCGCTTTAGGTCAGCAATTGTTTGAATCGCATCGAAGGGAGTCTGTAGGTTAGCCGTAGCAGCTTGTAGGTTGGTAAGGATGACTTCGAGGTCAAGGGTGGTGTTCCATGTGAGGCATTGGGCGATCGCCCCTGCAACCTGTTGACGCAAATCGTTCATACCAAGCCAAAACCTTCTCGCGTGTGCTGGTTACAGCCCTTGGGCTGCTTAGCTCCCTCGACGTTAACCTCGACCTACGAGAAAACCCAGAGGATGTTAACTTCTCTTTACGTCTTCGCCAACCCCAATTACGGAAATTATGGAGAAATTTCTGATTTTTCTTGGCAAATCGCTATAAGGTTGAGTAGTATGGCCTCAACAACACCCCTTCCTGAGGGGGGCTGCCGAACCTCGAAAACCGCATTATCTCGTTGACCTCCTCAGATGCCTTTCCGTATAAGGGTTTCAGCCCTTTCTGAGGGTGGGTTATTGACAGCAATTCTCAAGTATTTGCCCTCTTGGTTGACCCCCTCAGATTTGGGGTGTTGAAAGCCTTGCCCTGCAAGGGTTCTAGATCGAGGGGGTTCAAATCTCATTACCCCGCAAGGGGACGGAAACAAGGACACCCGACCGTTGCTAAAATTCCCTACTCGTTCAAATCTCATTACCCCGCAAGGGGACGGAAACTAGAGTCCTCGGCCGGGGCCGAGGAACGTTACCAGTTCAAATCTCATTACCCCGCAAGGGGACGGAAACGTTGAGGAGCCACTGCCTCGACGGGATCAGACCCAACGTTCAAATCTCATTACCCCGCAAGGGGACGGAAACGTGATGATAACAGACCCAGAAGACATGTTGCCAATGAGTTCAAATCTCATTACCCCGCAAGGGGACGGAAACATATAGTGGATTGGGTGATATACTCCCGGTAGGTGGGTGTTCAAATCTCATTACCCCGCAAGGGGACGGAAACCCGACAGATACAGCCACAGGCTTTTAGAGAAATCATGTTCAAATCTCATTACCCCGCAAGGGGACGGAAACCGCACGAATATCAGCAAGCTGACCTTCACGGCCGGTTCAAATCTCATTACCCCGCAAGGGGACGGAAACCCCATGCGGTCACAAGCATCCCGTAATGCTGCGTTCAAATCTCATTACCCCGCAAGGGGACGGAAACCATCACGGTTCCCGCCGGGAGCGCCTCGGAAAAGGTTCAAATCTCATTACCCCGCAAGGGGACGGAAACGTTTCAGTTTGAAATCTGGACTCCTTTGCTTTTAGCTGTTCAAATCTCATTACCCCGCAAGGGGACGGAAACCTAGATGGCTTCTAGCTCATGCTCATGCATAGAGAAAGTTCAAATCTCATTACCCCGCAAGGGAACGGAAACTAGTCAAGGGTTATGCAGCCCGGGCTCGGGGGGTCTTGTTCAAATCTCATTACCCCGCAAGGGGACGGAAACCTCAAGCAAGGATGAAGGCAGAAGGAGGAAGGATGAAAGGGGTGCCTGTAAGTAACCAGATGAGGCGCTTTGCTATCAAAGCCTTTTGCTGATTCTCGATGTCTCGATTTCAGGTCTTCTGCCTTCTGCCTTCTCCCTTTCCCCCAGGCACTACAATAGCCACAGAGACACTATCCACCTCAAAGCCCATGGCCACCATTACCATCGACGTGCCGGATGAGTTGTCAGAGCAGTTGCAGCAATTGGGCGATCGCCTGCCTCAGCTCTTGCAGCAGTGCTTGCAGCAGCCCCCTTTACCTGCCAGGGTTTATCGCTATGTGCTGAGCTTTTTGGCCAGCCAGCCTACGCCAGCCGATATCGCCAACTTTAGGCCCACAGAAGACATGCAGGCTCGGTTGAAAGAGCTAGTCATGAAGGCCAAAGAGGGCGATTTGTCTGCCTCAGAAGCCGAAGAGTTAGCTGAGTATGAACGTATCGAGCATGTCATGGTGATGATTAAGCTAGGCAATTTGCCTTATCTGACAGCCTCACCCACATCGTGACAGCCATTCCTGCATCAATTCGGCGGTTGGTAGAAAGCCGCGCTAATGGTCGTTGCGAATATTGTCTGCTGCCTGCCGCCGTGAGTTTTTTTCCCCACGAAGTCGATCACATCGTGGCCCTGAAACACGGTGGTAAGACGGATCCCCAAAATCTGGCCTATGCCTGTTGGCGCTGTAACCGCTTTAAAGGAACAGACCTGGGCTCATTTGATCCTGAAACCGGAGGATTTAGCTTTCTCTTCAACCCTCGCGAACAGACCTGGGCCGAACATTTTCAGTTGCAGGGCGATCGCGTAAATGGCCTCACTCCCGAAGGTCGTACAACCGTCCACCTACTACAGCTCAATAGTGACGATCGCATGGCTGAACGACAGCGAGCCGCCGCGAATAGAGTGGATGATGACTGCTAAGAAGGCGTTGATGGGGTTATCTGCTCTGGCCTGGTCAAAGCGGGTACTGGCGCAGGCGGGTCAAACACAATTACAAAGGCGGCGGTGGGCATCAGCCGTCGCAGAACCTTGAGATGGTTTTCGGCCTGGCTGCGGTTGCGGAACCGGGCCACGGTTACCCGCTGGAGTTGGGGCAGCAGGCGCACAATGCACCAGGGGTAGAGGAGAGTGCGGTAGGACATGGGGAGGAAGAAGGAAGAACGAAGAACGAAAAGGGAAGAACGAAAGGCAGGAGATGGGCTGTCGTAATAATTGGCAGCACGAATTGACGGCCTGAGGCAGCCGTTTCAGGGAAATTTGATGAGAGACTAAAGACAGGTCGAACGAAACAGACACCCAAGGCAACAGCCCAAATTGCTGGCTTTTTGGGCGCTTGCTTCGGTATACCTTAGGCCAAGAATAAACTTCTAGGTGTACACCTCAAAGTATAGTATGTCCGATGGGAATGATCAATTGACCTTTGCCGATTTACGAAAACGGGCAGGGCTGACCCAACGGCAACTCGCTGATGCTATGGGTGTCACGGTAAAGTCTGTAAGCGCTTGGGAGCGGGGAGTTGTAGACCCCCGATTAACCTTTGCTGAAATTCAACAGCTGATGGAAGTTTTGGGTTGCTCGTTTCAAGACCTGGTGAATGCCACCAACCAGCAAGACCCTAATACCTGACAACTTCCTTTTGTGGTGCGTGCTCGCGCGGTGCGTTACGGCCCAGACTCAGATTGGGGCACTTGCCAAACCTACCTTGGGCCTAACACACCCTACTTTTCTTCGCGCTTCGTTCTTTCCCTGCTTTCCCCCAGGATCATCAGTACCCTTACGGAAAAGTTCGGTACTTTTGCTGACCAGTTCTCTACCCTCGCAGCGGGAAAGGTGAAGTAGAACGCTGCCGTCACCAGGAGACCTGAAAATGTCGCTACTGTATCTCACCCAGCAGGGGACTCGGCTGCAAAAAGAGCATGGGCGCTTTGTGCTGTCGCGTCCCGATCGCACCGATGTTGCCATTCCCATGACCGAAGTGGAACAGGTGATGGTGTTTGGCAATATCTCCCTCACCACCCCCACCATGGCCGCCTGTCTCAGTCGTCAGATTCCGGTGGTGTTTTTGTCGCAGAGCGGCACCTATCGCGGCCACCTGTGGAGCGCCGAGTACGACGACCACCGCGCCGTCGCCGCCCAGTTTGCCCACCGCGACGACCTTACCTTTCAGTGGGCCGTGGCCCAAGCGATCGTGCGGGGCAAAGCCTGGAACTCGAAGCAGCTCTTGCTCAAGCTGAACCGCCGCCGCCAGCTCGACACCGTTGCCCTGGCCATTAGCCGTATCGATCGCGACCTGGCCGCCATTGACCAACTCAGCGCCACAGATACGGGCCTCGACCAGCTGCGGGGCCACGAAGGGGCGATCGCTGCCTACTACTTCCCTGCCCTAGGCCAGCTAATCGCCAACCCCGACTTTAGCCTTACCACCCGCGTGCGCCGTCCGCCCACCGACCCGGTCAACGCCCTGCTGAGCTTTGGCTACACGCTGCTGTTTAACAATGTGCTCAGTCTGTTGCACCTGGAGGGGCTCAACCCCTACCTAGGCAACCTGCACCGAAATGATCGCCACGAAGCCCACCTGGCCTTTGACCTGATGGAAGAATTTCGCTCGCCCATCGTCGATACGCTGGTGCTGACGCTGCTAAACCAGCAGGTGCTCAAGCCCGATGCCTTTCTACCGCCCAAGGCCAACGGAGCCGTCTACCTCACCGACGACGCCCGCCGCCGCTACCTGCAAGCCTTTGAAGACCGCATCATGACCACCCTCCACCACCCCGATGCCCGCGACCCAGTCCCCTACCGCCGCATCATCCAGCTCCAGATTCGCCGCTACAAAGCCTGCCTGCTCGACGATGCGCCCTATGAGCCTTTCCGCCGTGAAACGTAGCGTTAAAAACAAAAAACGAAGAACGAAAAACGAAGAGTGAAATTAGATAGCACTCCACCCATCCACTCCTCCTCTCCCCCTGTCTGCCTTCTTTTTTCGTTCTTCCATTTTCATTCTTCACTATTTCTTCCCCCCCATGCTCGTCCTCATCGTCTACGACATTCCCGACAATCGCCGTCGCTACCGGCTCTCTAAGCTGCTGGAGGGTCACGGGCGGCGGGTGCAGGAGAGTGTGTTTGAGTGCTTTTTGAGTCAGGCGGAGATGGAGCGGCTGTATCAGCAGATGGCGGGGCGGCTCAACCATGCGGAAGACAATGTGAGAATCTATTGGATTCCGCCGAAGGCGGTGGCGAAGACGAAGACGATCGGTAGCGCCAGGCCGGAGCCGCCGCCGTCGTCGTACATTTTTTAACCAAGGCTCGACAGCGGCCGAGCTTGTGGTTACAGTGTGGGATAACTCCACGCAGGTGGGCCGCACCTTGAAAACTACATAGTTTCGTTTACTTCCGTGGATAGCTTGGCCTGCAAGGGTTACAAGCTGTTCTTTTGATCAATTTTTGTGGTTTGTGGGGTAAGATTAGGACAAGGTTTGCCCCTCCGTGGTTTTACCCCTCTAAAACCCGCTCTGAATAATGTTTTCAGAACAGGTGACTTTCAAACCACTTCCCCGCAAGGGGACGGAAACAATCAACTTTCGATACACCGGGGAATCCCATTTCTTCCTTTCAAACCACTTCCCCGCAAGGGGACGGAAACAAACGATGGATTTTCGAGTGTTGCACCGCCCTGGGTACGAGGCTTTCAAACCACTTCCCCGCAAGGGGACGGAAACCTTTACCCGATGGTCGCACATAAACTCGTGCAGGCCACTTTCAAACCACTTCCCCGCAAGGGGACGGAAACCCAACATTCCTCGACTGAGGCCGATTAGATTCTTTCAAACCACTTCCCCGCAAGGGGACGGAAACATGTCGAGCATTTAAATCAGGCGCTATGGTCGGAATTGCCACTTTCAAACCACTTCCCCGCAAGGGGACGGAAACAACTCGTCAAGGTCCAGGTTGGGGTTGCTGCCCAATGGTTCCTTTCAAACCACTTCCCCGCAAGGGGACGGAAACGTGGGGTACTGCTGTCGGTCTTGAAAGATGCTGGCTTTCAAACCACTTCCCCGCAAGGGGACGGAAACATGCTGCGGTGCTTTGATAGGTGAATTACCAAGCGAAGCTTTCAAACCACTTCCCCGCAAGGGGACGGAAACGCGTCGGATCGAGCAACATCACCTGGCCCCACCTCTTTCAAACCACTTCCCCGCAAGGGGACGGAAACATGGTGAAAAGTATGAAACTCTGAGAGACAATGTTTGTCTTTCAAACCACTTCCCCGCAAGGGGACGGAAACTGCTGATAGCGTGACCTAAACCTGTAAGATCCATTAATCTTTCAAACCACTTCCCCGCAAGGGGACGGAAACAAGCGAGCGCGAAACGTCCGCCCAAAGTCACTCACTTTCAAACCACTTCCCCGCAAGGGGACGGAAACCAGGTCGTTCAGCATAGCGGTCAGATCTTCCATAGATGCCTCTTTCAAACCACTTCCCCGCAAGGGGACGGAAACCACGTAAGTTTTGCCTTTTGAAGATTGATAAGTACATTCTTTCAAACCACTTCCCCGCAAGGGGACGGAAACCTCGAAAGAGTCTATCTATTGTTGGTAAATGTGTAGCTTTCAAACCACTTCCCCGCAAGGGGACGGAAACTCTAAGGCTGCGCGGTTTAGTCATGGCTTCAGTGAAGGCTTTCAAACCACTTCCCCGCAAGGGGACGGAAACTCCTGGGCTAGGGCGCTGATGATGCCTTTCCTCGCTTTCAAGCCACTTCCCCGCAAGGGGACGGAAACTCCTGGGCTAGGGCGCTGATGATGCCTTTCCTCGCTTTCAAGCCACTTCCCCGCAAGGGGACGGAAACTCCTGGGCTAGGGCGCTGATGATGCCTTTCCTCGCTTTCAAGCCACTTCCCCGCAAGGGGACGGAAACTCCTGGGCTAGGGCGCTGATGATGCCTTTCCTCGCTTTCAAGCCACTTCCCCGCAAGGGGACGGAAACTCCTGGGCTAGGGCGCTGATGATGCCTTTCCTCGCTTTCAAGCCACTTCCCCGCAAGGGGACGGAAACTCCTGGGCTAGGGCGCTGATGATGCCTTTCCTCGCTTTCAAGCCACTTCCCCGCAAGGGGACGGAAACTCCTGGGCTAGGGCGCTGATGATGCCTTTCCTCGCTTTCAAGCCACTTCCCCGCAAGGGGACGGAAACTCCTGGGCTAGGGCGCTGATGATGCCTTTCCTCGCTTTCAAGCCACTTCCCCGCAAGGGGACGGAAACTCCTGGGCTAGGGCGCTGATGATGCCTTTCCTCGCTTTCAAGCCACTTCCCCGCAAGGGGACGGAAACTCCTGGGCTAGGGCGCTGATGATGCCTTTCCTCGCTTTCAAGCCACTTCCCCGCAAGGGGACGGAAACTCCTGGGCTAGGGCGCTGATGATGCCTTTCCTCGCTTTCAAGCCACTTCCCCGCAAGGGGACGGAAACTCCTGGGCTAGGGCGCTGATGATGCCTTTCCTCGCTTTCAAGCCACTTCCCCGCAAGGGGACGGAAACTCCTGGGCTAGGGCGCTGATGATGCCTTTCCTCGCTTTCAAGCCACTTCCCCGCAAGGGGACGGAAACTCCTGGGCTAGGGCGCTGATGATGCCTTTCCTCGCTTTCAAGCCACTTCCCCGCAAGGGGACGGAAACTCCTGGGCTAGGGCGCTGATGATGCCTTTCCTCGCTTTCAAACCACTTCCCCGCAAGGGGACGGAAACCCAATGGGACTGAACCCAGCATCAGGGATTACACTGCTTTCAAACCACTTCCCCGCAAGGGGACGGAAACATTAATTTACCTTTTAATTAATAGGACGGTTTTTGACTTTCAAACCACTTCCCCGCAAGGGGACGGAAACAACAGAACCCCCACGCCGCAGCAGTCGCCCCCGAGGCTTTCAAACCACTTCCCCGCAAGGGGACGGAAACTCCTGGGCTAGGGCGCTGATGATGCCTTTCCTCGCTTTCAAGCCACTTCCCCGCAAGGGGACGGAAACATTAATTCGTCTTTGGTGGCATTAGTAAACGCCAACTTCCAAACCACTTCCCCGCAAGGGGACGGAAACTCGAACACCTGACCTCGCTTGGGGATACCGCCCTTGGGCTTTCAAACCACTTCCCCGCAAGGGGACGGAAACCAATCTCAGGAACAATGCTTGAAGGCGGCAAAAGCCCCATCTTTCAAACCACTTCCCCGCAAGGGGACGGAAACCACAGCGATGGGCGATGGATGGCAAGGCGTTCGCTCCTTTCAAACCACTTCCCCGCAAGGGGACGGAAACATAAGTAAAAACGGATGCACCCATCAATTATATTTACTTTCAAACCACTTCCCCGCAAGGGGACGGAAACGTTTCAGTTCGAGGAATGCAAACCGAAACCGTAACAGAACTTTCAAACCACTTCCCGCAAGGGGACGGAAACGATCCAATAGTTAGTATTAACGTGGGCAGATTCATCCCTAGCTTTCAAACCACTTCCCCGCAAGGGGACGGAAACACGCCTACGACGGCATCAAGGACGAACTAGGGGTACGACTTTCAAACCACTTCCCCGCAAGGGGACGGAAACGAGACTTGCTCCTTCAGATCCCCTAACCATTCGCTAACTTTCAAACCACTTCCCCGCAAGGGGACGGAAACCTCAAGCAAGGATGAAGGCAGAAGGATGAAGGATGAAAAGGTTGTCTGTGGGTAGTCTGGTGGGTCGCTTCCCCACCCAAGCCTTTTACCGATGCCAGGTATTTTGATGACAGGTGTTCATCCTTCTGCCCCACATCGCTTCTCCTCACCCGTAGCCAATGTCCCCTTCATCCTTCTGCCTTCCTACTTCGTCCTTCCTCCAGGGCACTCTAACAGAGACCACACTGCCCAAAATCTATGCCCAGCGACCTCAAGGAAAGAACCAAAGCTTTTGCCCTGCGAATCATACGACTGTATTCCGCCCTGCCAAACACCACGGTGGCCCAGGTGCTTGGCAAACAAATCTTGCGTAGCGGCACCTCAGTGGGTGCCCACTACCGAGAAGCCCATCGCGCCAGATCATCCGCCGAGTTTATTAGCAAGCTTAATGGTGGACTGCAAGAGCTGGAAGAAACTGCCTACTGGCTAGAACTATTAGCCGAATCCGAAACGATTGAAGCCAACCGCCTGAATACCCTCGCCCAGGAAGCAGACGAATTGACCGCAATTCTCGTCACCCTAGTCAAAAACGCCAAGCAAAAAAGACCGACCTAACTCCCTCTGCCTTCATCCTTCATCCTTCACCAACCACTCCCTCGCCCATGCTGCATCCTCTGGGTCTAGCGGCGGCACCGGGTCTTGGGCATAGTCAATCACCAGGCCGTAGCCCGAGCGATCGTAGATACCATCCAACAGCCCTTTCAAATCCACCACCGGAATCTGATCCTCCGGTTGCAGCGGTAGATCAAACAGGGGAATCGGGTCCGCCAGATTGAACCCATACCAACTGGCCTGGGGCCGCAGGTCTTGAGGGCTGACCAAAATGCGATAGGCGGAAGGTTTAACCCCCTGCGGCATATCCAACGGAGCCCACTGGCGCAGCAGGTCAATTTCTACAAAATTGCAGAGACTGCCCAGCAGCGTAGCCCGTTTTGTCTCGTACTCCAGCCGTCCCCGGCCAGGGCGCTTGTTAGTTGGCGACAGCACCTCCACCACGGTTACCACCTGGCTGGTCGCAATCTCTCGAATTTCTAAATAGCCCTGCCGAATCGTTTCAGGAATCGTCAGCGTCACCGTTACAGCATCGCTGGGGCGCGGTGCCGTCGCCAGGGCACTGGCGCTCTGGTTGCGACGCCCTTTGGTCACCGCAACATCCGGCACCCCAACCACAATGGAGTCTTGACCATCGACCTGGTACACCCGCTCCTCAATCAGCACCTGGTATTTGGGCAGCAGCTTTGGGGCCAGATCATCGGCGATCGCCGTCATCAATCGGTGGTGAATGTTTGGCCACGCCCTGGGATGCTCAAGGTATGGATCCATGCCTGGGAAAGGAGATGGCATTGGAGACAACTCAGAATGATGCTGTCCCCAGTTTAGGCCAGAAGCCAAAGCCAACGACCTCTACCCCTTCACCTAACCCTTGATCGCTCGCCGCGCCAGCTTGCTATAGGTCTTCGCCGTCTCGTAGGGAATGCCCAGGTCTGCCGCGATCGCCTGGAGCGAGTCCCCCAACTCCCGCCGCGCCAAAACCGTTGCCCAGGTTTCCGCCGAGTCTTGGGCGCGGTGGCCCCCGGTGCGCTTCTTTTGGTTAATGAAATAGGTCGTCAGCTCGTCAATGCGATCGGCCAGTAGCCGTTGGGCCACAGGTACCGCCTGGGGTTCCGCCTGGTTCAGGTGCCAGCCCAGGCGCGTTTGCCCCAGACCAAAGGTGGTTTTGTGCCCCGTGCCGCAGTAGGGCGCATAGTGCCCCAGCGTGTAGAACAGCTGCTCAAACTCTTCTTGGGCGGCCGTTTTGCCCGCCAGCCCATAGGTCACCGCCCCAGTAAACCCCGTCACCGAGCCGCGCTTGCCCGCTGCGATCTTCTCGCTGGCCAGCTCGTGCCGCTGAAACACCACACAGTCATCCACCCAGTCGAGAAAAGCATCTTGGTCCACCGGGCGGTTGGCAAACTCATTCCACCGCCGCAGGTAGCTGTGAAACACATTGCGGGGCCAGGGCAGCGGCAAATGGTGTCCCTTGCGGCGAAAGCTGGTGGGGCTAACAAAGGTGAGGCTGAGGCTGCGCCCCGGCTCTACCGCTGCCAGCTTGGCGTAGGTGGTCGGCTCCTGGCCATAGCTCACCCGGCGAATAGCCAGCGGCGCATTTTTGAGCGCCACCACCTCAGGCAGCTGCTTCAGCCACTGGGCCAACCCCGCCACCACCGGCTTCGTCAATCCGTTGACGGTCCACTGGTAGGTCTTCCCCGCTTGCAGTTGCAGGCTGCGGCTCTGGGTCGAAAACTGACCGCTCAGGCCAGAAAGGTTAAAGGCTTTGTCTGTCTCGCCATCGTGCAGCTGCGCCGACAGCGCCGGGTCAAACGCCTGAATCTGCTGCAAAAACCAGGCGTGCAGGCCGATGGTGTACTGCGGGTACAGCTCGTAGCCATGGTCGGCCACTAGGTCAAACCGCAGACTGACCAGTTCGGTTTGGGTAGGCCACAGGGTTTTGGCATTTAGGTCTAGCTCAGTTCCTGGGGCAATTTTGGGAGCAGCTCTGGGCATAGGGTCACCGAAATGCTTAGGCCCAGTATATTTCAATCCCCTCGGGGGGAAGCTAATGTTGATGAATTTGGGGGAAGGGGCGCGATCGCGCCTCAGGCGTTTAACCTCAACCCAGAGTAGGCACCAGACGCATCATATTAAAAGCTGTCTATCTCGAGTTTGTTACACTCTCGCTGCCTAGACCTTTGAGCCCTCTGAGTTGGCTGCTGACCCGCGATTTTTACAATGTGCTGGGCAAAGGCAATTGCCTCCTGCTTCCCTTGGCGATCGTGAATCTGCCTCACCACCTCGCTCCCGGCCACCAGCATCAGCGTCACCTCCTTAGCCGAATACCCATCCCGAAACGCCCGCTGCGCCACCCGCAGTTCCAAACTCGTCGATGGCGACCCCGCCGAGTATTTCCCCCAAAGCGCCAAAAGCTGCTCCCTCGTGTTTGTCACCTTCGGTTCCGGGGCATCTAGCTTTTGCGGCTCTCGACCCACTGTCCTTCCAATCGCTCTAGTGAGTCGATCAACTGCTGCTGCAAGGCCAGCTCGGTCTTGAGCTGCCCGGCCCAACTGCTCAAGGCCGCAATTAACCGCCGCAACTGCTCCTGCAAGGTCGCCTGCGCATCGGACGAAGTTTCGTCGCTGACGATACGCTGCAATTGCGCGACCAAGCACCCCAAGCTCTGGTTCCAGTGTCGCGGCCACATCGCCAAATCCTCTCCAAGAGTCTGGACGTGATCTTCCAGGTGCAGCACCCGCTGAGTGTTCATGCAAGTCTCGGCCCGTAGCGGCTCTAAGCTGCTCTGCAACACGCTGGCCAATACGCTCTCCCACTGCTCTGGGGTCAAAGCTAGAGATGGTTTCTGGCTGTTGTTCTTTCCGTTGCTCGTGCTGTCCATAGGTTATTACCTGCTCAGTTAAGGGCACGTAGTCACTGACGTTTTCCTTGGCCCGCGACACCTGGGCCAGTCGCACCAAGTTGGCCTGGCTGGTGGTGTAGAGGGTCACGCTCCGCTTAGCTCTGGAAATCGCCACATAAAACGCTTCTCGATTTGTCGTTTCGCCCAGCAGCGCCAGTACCCGCTCTGCTGTCTTGCCCTGGCTGCTGTAGGTGGTGCTCACCCAGGCGTAGTCGATGTATTGATTCCCACTGAGGTTGATCGTGGCAGTTTGCCCTGCCCCATCTTGAATCGTCGCTATTCCATCAGCTTCCAGCCCCGTCACCACAAAGCCCTGCCCATTGCGGATTCCGGCTTTGGAATTGTTGCGTGTCCATTTGAGGCGATCGCCCACCGCCACAGGAATTGCTTGCGTCGTGTACACCGTCTTCCGAGGGCACGCTGCCGGATTGATCGACAACACCGATCCACTCGGCGTCTCCAGCACCACCTGCTGGGCCTCGGGATTGACCGCGATCACTCGGTATTGCTCCCCTCGGCTCAACCCCTGCTTCCGGTAATCCTGAATCGGCACCAGTACATCTCCCGGTGCGTAAGCTTTGAGATAACTGGCCTGAGCCGTGGTCAAATCCTTGCGGCGCAAGCTCTGCATCACAAAGCTGTCCGCACCCAAAGCCCCCTCATCCTGTAATCCTGATCGCATCGCTTGGGTCAGGGCTAACCGCTCCGCATTGGTTCCCGCCAACACTAGTGTGGCCTCCCGATCCCCTGCCGCTAACGTCAAATAATCAGCAGCAACCTGCTTAATCCGCTCCTGGGTTTGAGATCCTTCCTTCACATATCCGGCCTGCGCCAGCAGTTCAATCCCCTCGCTGACCTGCCCCTGGGCCACCAACTCCACGGCAGATCGCAGCACCCCAGTCTGCTGCCGCCGATGGGTCTCCAGGTAAGCGGTTGTCATTCCCCCCGCCTGCAAGCTCTTGAACGGGTTGCCCGCTTCCACCGCTGACAACTGCCGGGTATCCCCTACCAGAAGCACCCTGGCCTGCTCCAGTGTCGCTCGCCGCAACAGAGCATGGGCATCCCTCATGCTCAATAGCCCTGCCTCATCCACAATCCAGAGGGTTGGCTGGGGTAGTACATCCAACGGCTGAGACACCAAAAGTCCAGCAACCGTAGTAGTTTCAATCCCCAGCGACTCGCCCAACACATGAGCCGCTTCAGCGCTGGGGGCCAAACCTCGAATCATATAGCCCTGACCCTGAGCTAGTTCTTTCAACACGCTCAAGGCATAGGTCTTACCCGCCCCCGCCACGCCTTGCCACGCCATCACCGCATCCGGCGTAGTTGCTGCCGCCTCCACCGCGATTTGCTGCTCCGGATTCAAGGAATGCCTCACCAGGCTGTCCAACTGGGCACTGCTGGGGACAATTGCCGTCACCTGCCCCCGTCCCTGCTGCATCAAGCGAATGGTGTTGAGTTCCAGATTGAGTGCTGTCTGGGTGGTTAACTTGCCGTCAGAGACTCGGATGAGTTCGGGGCTCTTGGCAATGGCTCCCTCAATTGCCTCGAACCCCTGCGCCCCCAGTTCGTGCTCAAACACAAACCGCTCCAGCGTCGTCCGCCGAAACACCGACTCCCGCTCTCCACAATGCTGGATCGCCGTGTCAACAACTGATGTAGCCGATATCAGGTCGTCAACGGTTTGGGGATTGCTTTCGGGTAATTCGGGCAACTCCAACCCTTTGAGTTGAATCAGGGCATTCCACCCCCGCTGCAACAGCCCTTCGTCCACCTCCTTGGGTTTCCGCTTCCGCGACACCAGCGTCGCCGTCTCCCTCATCGCCCGGTTGTTTTCTGAACCGCTCGCTTCCCATTCCTCGATCAGCTTCAGGATCTGCTGCCTGCGGGTCGAGAAGGCTTTCAGTAGTTCCGGCGAATATCCGACCAATTCAAACTGCCCGTGGGCCTTGGGCTCAATCTGGTAGCCCTGCTGCTTCAGGGCTACGGCCAGCTCATTCTGGTAGATCTGGCCCAGGAGTTTCTGGTTGGCTATAGCGGCCTCATTGCTCAAACTAAACCACCGTCCATCCGCCAACTGGGTCGCATTCATCACCACGCAATGGCTGTGCAACTGCGGTTCCGCTTCCCGACTGGTGGCATGGGTGAACACCGCCGCCGCAATATTCCCCGTCGTCACCTTCGTCCGCCCCGCCTCGGTTGAAATTCGGGTCTGCGCATAGCGCTCTTCCAACACCGATATTGCCTTCGCCACCGCCTGATGATGCGCCTCCAACACCCGCTCGTCCTGCTGCACCAGGGCCGCAATGCTGACGCTCTTGGGGGCGCTAAAGGTGAAATCGGTTGCTGCCCGCCGCTTTTCTGGGTCAACCACTTTCCCCGTCAGCGATCGCCCATCAGGAGCCTGCCCAGAAAGCATTTGGCTGAATTCCTGCTGATTGACGACCCCAGCTAGCCCCAACGACGCAGCCCCTTTCCCCACCCACTTTGTCGGGTGAGCGGCTTCTTCCGCCGAGTAATAGTCCTCGTGGGTGTAATACGTCTCCGCTTGAGCAGCAGAGAGGTTGCTCGTGGAAAGCATGGAGAAGCTGGGTTAAAAATACGACGCCACCCTGGAGCGAAAGCGATAGCGTCTTCAAAAACGGTAGAAACCCTGTGGGGAGAGCCGTTGCCCGGTTTTTGCCAAAACCCTGGCGTACTGTGTGGCCTCTCCGCGAAGCCCCCGATAGGGGCGCAGCAATCTGATACACCTGATCCTAAATTGAGGTGTCAGCCCCTACTCAGCTTCAACACAAAATGTCACGAATAATTTGAGATATTTTCAGCACAGAGGCTCAGAGTCACGAAAAAGAACGTTTTTTCACGTTCCTGCCCATGGCCTTTTATGGCAAAAATGAACATACCCAGGCTCAGTTCCTAGGCGGATGCTAGCCCACTGAGACCCAACGTTTCCTTGCCGCCAGGATGGCTGCGTTGTTCATCTGCAACGCCAAGACTGGAGCCCGTGCGGTAACACCTTCAACTCGGGTGCCATCGTCGCTCCAGGCAAAATGCTGATGCCAGTCTTGAAGTCTTGGATTGAAAAGTGGCTCAATTTGTTGGGTCAGTAAGTCTTGGCCTGTTGTCGAATTGGCCTTGAACTCGTTACAGGATCGGCAGGCTAAGCAAACATTTTCAAAGCAGGTTTCGCCACCTTTGGAACGAGGGTGGATGTGATCAAAGGCCATACGAATGCCGCTCAGTGCCTCGCTGGTTTTGCAGTAGCAGCAACGATCGCGATGGCTCTTCCGGATCTGTGGTTGAAAGTGTGCTGGCTGATACATTTTACTTTCCCTGCATTCGCTGAAAGCCTTGCTGCGCCTGAATATTAGCCGAGCTTATCACCCTGAACCCGGAAGAGCCATCGCGATCGCACGCTCGAACTCGGTTACGCAGGTTTACAGGGATATAGCTGGTCATCAAGCTTCTGGCAAAATCGAATGGCCGCGCCAGCGCAGCAAAACAGCTGCCTGAGCTTTGCAGAGCATAAACCGCTCTGCCTCTTTCCTCAGGGCAGTCAGCTCGTTTTTTTCCGCTGCTGTCAGACTGCCATTCTGATTGCGGTCAAGCAGTTCGTCGTACCGCTCTAGTTCGGCTTCGTCCCGTTGGCCCCGGGCGATTCTCCACAGCGCATCATCATCCAGCCGATCTAGGGCAGCTAATGCCGCTTGAAACTCCGGTGGCACATCATCCCAAGGGGGTGGGCTGCCGATTTGCAATGCCCTGAGGATAATGTCATTGAGAGGGCGCTGCGTGGCTTCGGCAGTATTCACCAGGCGCTGGTGAATGTGATCGGGGATATCAAGGGTGACGGTCGCTGACATCCGTATGCTGAACGGTGAGAGGTTTAAGCCCGGATCTGAACGGAAAGTTTCCAAGTTTAACCAGAGCTGACCACGGAAGCATATCAGGTGAGGTCAGGAGGCCTCAAATTTGTGAAATTGGTAGCCCCGTAGTGTTTGTCGATCATCTTAGCGCTGGTGCCTGTCCAGCGACCGATGGCGGTGCTATTGATATGAGCTTCTACACACAGGCTGATGAAAGTGTGACGGCACTGGTAGCTCTTGCGGTAGGGAATGTCACAGGCTTTGAGGACGGCTTGCCAGGCACGGGTAGAAAAGTTGTGCTGGTCAATGAACTTCCCCTTTGGACTAGGGAATAAAAAGGCATTGCTATCGCTCTTCTCCAGCTTGATAGCATCGAGAATGGCCTTGACCTCTGGCGTGATAGGAAAATCGCGCTTCCGCTGAGTCTTTAGCCCCTCCTTCAGAGTCAAGCCATCTTCGGAGACTACTACCGACTGCCTGAACTTGATGACCGATGAAGTAATGTGCTTCCACTGAAGGGCAATGACTTCCGAAGGGCGCGCCCCGGTGGCAAAGAGGAAGCGCACGTAGGAGGTGTAGTGGCTGTAGTAGCGATCGCCCTCAAACCCAGCAATAATCCTGTCTCGCTCCTCCTTGCTAAAGGGGTTTACGTCCTCATCCTCAGACAACCCCTTAGGAGCTTTGATTTTCATGGTTAGAAAGGGATTGCCCTCGATCAGCCCTTCCTCCTCTGCCCAGCTACAGCAGGCTTTGAGCTGGGTCAGTGAAGTGAACCCTTAGATTCGGACAGTAGATCAAGGGAATTAAGAGATCTACTCTTTTATATCATGCTTTTTCTTTTGTTGTTCATTCCATTTTTGTTCGCTCACTTTCGCTCTCCGGTCTCCGCCGATCGCCCGGCGGATCTACGCTCTGAACTGGCGGTCGATGTGGCCATTGTCGGCGGCGGCATTGTGGGGCTGACTCTGGCGGCAACGCTGGCCCCCAGCGGCCTGCAGGTGGCGGTGATCGAAGCCCAAACGGCGGCGGGGGCCGCTTCCCGGCAGCGGGCCTACGCCTTTTCACTGACCTCAGCCGATATTTTTAAGGGCCTGGGGCTGTGGCCCCAGATCGGGCCGCACATTTGCCACTTTGACAAAGTGCAGCTCTCCGACGGGGACTACGGTCGGGTGGTGCAGTTTTTACCCACCGACCTGGGCACCGATGCCGTGTATTACGGGGCCGAGCACGGGGTGCTAATGGCCGCGCTGCAAGGGGCGATCGCCGCTGCTCCCAACATTCACTACCTCTGCTCGGCCAGCCTGGGCGCAACCTTCTCATTGCCCACAATTTTCATGATTCCGTAGGAATTTAGAGCTACCCTCCCTCTTTGGAAGGGTTCGAGTCGAAAACCATCCCTCTCGCAAGTTGTCTAAAAGGGCCTTCCCTTTTCGTCGCGCTGCCGCTTGAGGGCCTCTTCGTACCACTCCAGCTCGTCTAAAAAGGAACCCAGGCGTTTGATCAATGACTCATCCTGGGCCTTGCCATCGGCGTCGATCGCCTCGGTAATCTTTGAGATCGCAAACATCGACGAAATGGTGGGCATACCCATCTCCCCCAGCATCACCCGCAGGTGCACAGCGGCCCGCACCCCGCCAAATCCCCCCACCGAGTACGACACAATCCCCGCCGGGCGAAAGTAGTACTCTTCCAGAAAGTGATCCATCAAATTGCTCAGCCCCGGCTGAACAGAGTGGTTGTATTCGCCCGTTACCACCACAAACCCATCGGCGCTACGAATGTGCTCAGCCAGTTCCTCCATTTTGACTGGAACCTGACCAGGCTCGTGCTCTTTGTACATGCGATCGAGCAGGCCAAAGTCGTACTCCAGGGCATCAGCAAAGATAGCATTGTGGCCTCGCTGGGCCAGTTGATTGAAGGACTGCGAGGCTTTTTTTGCAATCTCTAATTTCATCGTCAATTGGCCCACCAATCGCTCCAGCTCGGCAATCCGTTGTTGGTCAGCCTCATGGCCTGAATCGGCCTCAAATATCGTGGTCGCGTGATCTAAAAATTCCTTTCGCCAGCGATTAAGCACGCTGGAATGGAGTTTGTGGCTTCGGCAAATCTCGGCTGACGTTTTCTCTCCCATTAGCATTTGCAACACCACTTTGGCCTTAAATTCAGCTGTGTACTGTCGTCGGTTTGCGCTCATAGTTGCCCCCTCCTGTGGAACAAGGATACTGCTCTTAGCCTTGTGTCCGAAAATCGGGGGTCACTTCACAGGCAGCGCTTAGCCGCATCCGGGGTCAGCTTCGCCAGCAGATGGTCTCGAATCAGAATAGCCTCGTCTAGAGACCGACTGGGGAACCGGCTGATGTGATTTTTCTGCTTGGTGAAGTCCTTGGCGTAGGTGCTGGGGCTGATCTGAGGTTTCTTGAACTGGGCGTACTTCTCCCAAATCTCATCCAGCCCTATCTCAGGGGCTGCGGGCGGATTGGGGGAAATGGGGGAAACCGTGGTTAGCGATCCAACGGTCTGGTACTTCTGTAGGCTCAGATCCACCTCTCTATAGTCGATATCTCGCTGAATCGCCCTGACGGTGTCGCCTACCCGCTGGCGGTTTAAGGGGGTGTCGTCAAAGCCCGTGGAAATGTAAAACCGCTTGCGCTGCACCTCCCCATCCACCTCAAAGGGGTAGGAAAAGACGATTTGCAGCCGTCCTTTAGTGTTTTTGAACTGAACTGAGCCTTTTTTGCCTTTGCTTCTTGGGGTGACCGAGTACATGGCAGCACCGGGGAATAAAGAGCATTCGTACTATCCCCTCTTCGGATACCGTGGCAATTGTCCGGAGATTCCCCCAAAAAATTCCCCCAATTTTCCCCCAATCCGTCCCCCAAACTCGCCTAAAGGTGTCCAAAAATGGACAACGCAAAAAATACGAGGCCCCAAAGCAAAAGCCCTGAACCGTTGAGATTCAGAGCTTTTCACTTGGTTTGGTTGAATGCCAGGAGGCGGACTTGAACCGCCGACACGAGGATTTTCAGTCCTCTGCTCTACCAGCTGAGCTATCCCGGCAGGGAGCGCAATTTCCAGCGCTCACTTAAGATAGCAAGCTGGTGTCACCCCTGACAAGGCTCCGGGGAAAAAATACTGAAATCTCTACTGGACCTCCCGCAGGCGGGCCACTTTGAGAAAGAAGTTGCCTGTGCCCTGGCCTGCGTAGGCCTGCACCCGCACTGTGTAGGTACCGGACTCTTTGATGCGAGCGAAGAGCAGGGAGTTCGTGGTGCCGTCGGGACCATCGTCGTTTTCGCCGATGATGACGCCGTCTTTGTTCATCAGGATCACCAGGGTGTCGAAGTCGTCGGAGGTGACATCGATCGCCACCTGGTCACCGGCCTCAAAATAAACGGTGTAGTCGCGGGCAAAGCCTCCGACCCCGGTGGGAATATCGCGATCGCTCAACCTGTCGTTGACTTCCCGCGAGGCTGGCAGGGGAATCGGTGTGTATACAGCGTTTTGGGCCATAGTCGGCACGGCCGTCAAAGCCAGAGTTGTCAACGCGAGGGGAAGCAGTAAACCGCGCCGAAGGTTAAATTGCATAGATTCTGAGAGGATGGGAGACAAATATGCCAGCAGGCATGAGGTCGTGCCCATTATGGCCTAAATCCTTGAGTTGCTTCAGGAATTAAACAAAGACTATACATATCCAGGCTACTATTGCTGGCATTTTACTGCGGGTTAGGTGCGTCGTTTAGCCGTATCGTTGCTACACTCACAGACGACCAATGCCGCAGGTACGCTGTCTTTGTCCATGCCGGATCGCCGTCGCCATCCTCCACTGCCATCAACTCCAAAAACCAAGCGTCGGCGTCGGCGTCGGGCTCAGCGTCGGCGAGCGCTGATGACCATGGCCCTGTTGAGCAGCACGCTTTTGCTGGTGGCCTTTCGTGGGGCGACCGAATATTGGCGGCAGCCTCTGACCTTTTCCCAGCGCCCGGTGGGGCAAATTGTCAACCGAGCCGAGTTGGCCACCGGTATTCGCCAAATTCAGACCGCCAACGGTCGCCCCACCCTGATGCCGCTACCCCTGGCCGAGGAAGTCTGGACCTGCGAGGTGGTGGTGATTGGCGGCACCCTGGGCGGGGTCGCGGCGGCCTCCCACGCGATGCAAACCGGAGCCACCACCTGCATGATTGAGCTAACGCCCTGGCTGGGGGGGCAGATCAGCTCCCAGGGGGTGTCGGCCATTGACGAGTCGCGGGCCATGCGCTGGCGGCGCAACTTTTCCCCCAGCTGGGAATCCTTTAAGGCTCTGATCAAGCGCCAGCCGGTGTACCTGCCGGCCTGGACCGGGCTGCCGGCTCAGCTGCCGGTTGAAAAAACCAACAGCTGCTGGGTCGGCGAACTGTGCTTCTCCCCCCGAGCCGGGGCCACTGCTGCCGAAATGCTGCTGCGCGATTCGGCCAAGAGCGCTCCCGAAAGCCGCTGGGCCACCTCCACGGCGTTTAAGGGGGCGGCCTTTGATGCCTCGGGTCGCTATGTGACGGCGGTATATGGAGTGCGCCGGATTCCCCTCGATCCGGGCTATGTGCCCACTGGGCGGCTCTCCCAGGAGCTGGAGCGCTGGTATGCCTGGTCCGACGATGACGCCTACAACAAAATTCCGATCCGGCTTCAGTCACCGAACGATCGCCCCATGATTGTGATCGACGCCACCGATACTGGGGAGCTGGTGGGCTGGGCCAACCTGCCCCATCGGCTGGGGTCCGACAGCCAGGCGTTTACGGGCGAAGTCAACGCGCCCAGCCAGGACAACCCCGATTGCACCCAGGCCTACACCTATCCCTTTGTGCTGGCCACCCTGAACGACAAAAACGAGAGCCTGAAGGCGCTGCAAAAAATTCCCCCGGCCCTGAGCAAGGCTGAGCACCGCCAGGAGTTTGACCTGGAGGGCTTTCCGTTTTTTAACTTTGGCAGCGTGTTTAACTATCGCCGCATTGTCAGCCAGAAACCCGGCAACTCCAATGTCAATAACACCCAGCCGGGAGAAATGACCCTGATCAACTGGAATAAGGGCAACGACTGGCACTTTATGGACCCGCCCCTGGTGTTCACCGACGAGGATGTGCGCCTTTCGGGGCAGCAGCAGGACTGGTTGGGGGGCCTATCGATCGAATCGCTCAACTATGGCGAAATTCACGCCCTGCAGTTTGCCGAGTGGCTGATCGAAACCGAGGCCACCAACAAGCTGCCTCTCACCCTGTTGAGCGGCGGCGACTCCCCCCTAGGAACCCTGTCGGGCCTCAGCATGGTGCCCTACATTCGGGAGGGGCGGCGGATTTTGGGTCGCCCTGCCTACGGTCAGGACAGCTTCATGGCGGTGGAGGCCGACCTGCGCGAAGACATGACCGGAGGGCGCGACTTTCGGGCTACCGCCGTGGCCCTGGCCCACTACGATATCGATATCCACGGCTGTCGCTATCGGTCCTGGCGGCCCACCTACGAGGCGGCGGGGGCGAGTATCAAAGAGTTTGTGGTGCGGCCTCTGCAGATTCCCCTGGAGGCGCTGGTGCCCCAGGGTGTAGACAATGTGCTGATTGGCGGTAAAAGCATGGCTGTTAGCCACATTGTCAACGGGGTGACGCGAGTCCACTACGGCGAGTGGAGCGTTGGCGGCGCGGCGGGGGCGACGGCGGGGTGGCTGTTGCGCTACGGCAAGCCCAACGACCTGACCCCGGCCCAGATCGTGGTGACAGGGCAGATGCCGGTCCTCCAGGCCTTTTTAATTGAGCAGGGGCTACAGTTTACCTGGTAACGAGGTGGGGTGATTTGATGGTGGAGGGGATGTGCCGGGGGTGGCGGATGGTGGGGCGGCGATCGCTGGTTCTGGGTCTACTGCTGGGCTTAGTGCTAATCGCAACCGGCTGCGCCATTCCCCAGATTAAAGCTGAAGATCGGCTGTTTATTCCCCTCACCGTCGAGCTGCTGGATGTCTACAACCTGCCGCCCCAGGACTTTGAGGGCACCACCGTCGGCGGCCTGTCGGCCCTGGTCTACGATCGCCCCCGCGACCTACTCTACGCCCTCTCCGACGATCGCGGTCGGTTTGGCCCGGTTCGGTTCTACACCCTGGCGATCGGCCTGGGCGGCAGCGCCAGTCAGCCCCGGTTCGACACCGTCACCCTTCAGTCCTTTACCCCCCTGCTCGATGCAGACGGCACCCCCTACCCCAGGGGCAGTGTCGATGCGGAGGGGATGGCCCTCTCGCCCCGCGACACCCTGTTCATCAGCAGCGAAGGCGATGTGCGGCAAAATGCGCCGCCCTTTATCGGTGAGTTTGACCGTCAGACGGGGCAGATTATCAGCACCCTGCGGCTCCCAGAGCGCTACCTGCCCGATGACCCCGATCGCCCCACCCGCGGCGTGCAAAACAACCTCAGCTTTGAGGCGCTGACGGTGGCGGGCACCGCCGGCGGCGCGGGTATGATCGAACCGTTTCGGCTGTTTGCCGCCACCGAGTCGGCCCTGGTGCAGGACTACAACGACGACCCCAGCCAGCCCCTCAACAGCCGCTTCTTGCACTACCTGATCGGCGACGACCAGGCCACGCTGATTGCCGAGCATCGCTACCCGCTTGAGCTTGAGCCGTCGGGCGCGGTGATCAACGGCCTGACTGCCCTGCTGGCGATCGATCAGGGGGGCCACTTTCTGGCCCTGGAGCGCGCCTTTGGGCTGCGGGGCCTACAGGTAAAGCTGTTTCAGCTGGCCACGGGCGGGGCCACCGACACCTCCACCATCCCCAGCCTGGCCGGGGATGTGTCGGGCATTGCCCCGATTCGCAAGCAGCTGGTGCTGGACTTTGCCAACACCCCCCTGGCGGTGGACAACCTGGAGGGCATGACCCTAGGACCGCGCTTGAGCGACGGCAGCCAGAGCCTGCTGATGGTGAGCGACAACAACTTTGAGGGCGATCGCGCCACCCAGCTGCTACTGCTGCGCTTGCAGATGTAGTACCGAATTCTATTTAGCTGCACCCGATTGCTAGGGGCATTGCAGTGCAATGCCCCTACGAGATCCGGCGTTGCTGAATTAAGACATGAATTTGGGTAGGCGCAAGCGCTCGTTTGCGCCTACGGAAGGGATTGAATTGTTGATTCACACCTGGGTTCAGCAACCCTCGAGATCCCTGAAGTTGACTAGCTAACGGCGCTGCCGATCGCCCCTTTGAGGGCGGCAATCCCCTGCTCAACGCTGGCCCACAGGCCCATGTCAGGCTCTTTACCGGCGATTTCGCGGGTGCCTACAAAGTAGAGAACGCCTTTGAGCACTTCCTGGTGGGCCCGATTCTCAAAGTTGACTTTGTTGAGCGGCTCCATGGCGTCTTGCAGGTCATCGCTCAAGGACTGGCCTACTTTGTGCAACACCAAACCATTCATCGTCTGCTGGTGCTTCAGCAATTCAAGCTGAAAAAACTTGTCGTATAGAGACAATTCTGAACCGTTCATCATTTTAGTGACGGCTTCAGCATGTTTTTGAGTGATGTCGCGCGGCTCTGCGGCGGAGCCTAATTTAGTGGCAGCTTCTTCAATGTTGGTGAGGTTGGCGCGATCGCTCTTTAGCATCCCTTCCAAACGCTCACGAATGGTGTGATCGTTGGTGGCCGCCATTAGCTTCTGCTCACTGTCGATCAAGACATTTTGGAACAGCTTTAGGTCAGCAAGCTTAGTTGCCATGGTTGTCATATCAGTCATTGGAGATATTTCCTACCGAGAAGTTTGATGATGTCTCATTGCCCACAATTTTCATGATTCCGTAGGAATTTAGAGCTACCCTCCCTCTTTGGAAGGGTTCGAGTCGAAAACCATCCCTCTCGCAAGTTGTCTAAAAGGGCCTTCCCTTTTCGTCGCGCTGCCGCTTGAGGGCCTCTTCGTACCACTCCAGCTCGTCTAAAAAGGAACCCAGGCGTTTGATCAATGACTCATCCTGGGCCTTGCCATCGGCGTCGATCGCCTCGGTAATCTTTGAGATCGCAAACATCGACGAAATGGTGGGCATACCCATCTCCCCCAGCATCACCCGCAGGTGCACAGCGGCCCGCACCCCGCCAAATCCCCCCACCGAGTACGACACAATCCCCGCCGGGCGAAAGTAGTACTCTTCCAGAAAGTGATCCATCAAATTGCTCAGCCCCGGCTGAACAGAGTGGTTGTATTCGCCCGTTACCACCACAAACCCATCGGCGCTACGAATGTGCTCAGCCAGTTCCTCCATTTTGACTGGAACCTGACCAGGCTCGTGCTCTTTGTACATGCGATCGAGCAGGCCAAAGTCGTACTCCAGGGCATCAGCAAAGATAGCATTGTGGCCTCGCTGGGCCAGTTGATTGAGTAGAAACTTGGCCGCACGGATGCCGTTGCGATCGCGCCGATAAGAGCCGTAAAAAACAACTGTCTTGAAAGCCATTGCAAAGCACCTTGGTAATAGGACATTTCCCGGCTAAAAACAGTCGTTTATAGCGGATTGAGCTTGGGTAAAGTACATTGATATCGATGCCCCAACCCTAGCAGGCTTTATCGACCTAACTCAAATCAAATCTAAATTCAGATTCTGAGTAAACGTTGAACATATCCTTACAATTTCTCTGCCGTGTGAGGTACACCAACAGCCATGCGCCCCAATTTCCCGACGTAGGAAATGCTGTGTGAGTTTAAACTTGACAGCGTTTCAAGACTGACTATGCTGTGGGCGCACTGAGACGTTTATCCACTGGGGAAGGGGCCATGAAACGCTGGGTACGGTTGACGGTTTTGGCTATGGCAAGCGCTGCTATGGTATTGGGGTATGCTTCTGTCGCCATCCCCTCAGCGGCGGAGATGGTGCGCCCCCGCACGGGCGGCCAGCTTTACGTACAGCGGTTGGCGACTCTGCAAGCCGGACAACTGTACAGTCAGATCCCCCCCAGCACCTTTGCCGAGCAGTGGCAGACCGCCTCCCAGCAGCCCACCCATGAGCAGTGGCAAAGTCTGCTGGCCCACGAGGCGACTATCATGGCGGCCCGCCAGGGCCGTAGCCCACTGACGGTTTTGGTGGGCGATTCGCTCTACCTCTGGCTGCCGCAGGATCAGCTGGCGGGCGATCGCCTCTGGCTCAACCAGAGCATCTCAGGGGAAACGACAACCCACGTGGTGCGTCGTCTCACCTACTTTGCGACGGTTCAGCCCAGCAACGTTTACGTCATGGCCGGAGTCAACGATCTCAAAAATGGCACAGACCCTAGCATCACGGTTTCAAACCTTGAATTAATCGCCCAGCGACTGAAGGTACAGCATCCCCAGGCCCGCATTGTGGTGCTGTCAGTGTTGCCCACGCGATGGCCCACGATACCGCCGGCCAAAGTAGCGCAGGTGAATGGGCAGCTGGCGATCGCCCTCCCCCGCCGCGGCGTCGAGTTTGTCGATCTCCAGCCTGCCTTTAGGGACAGCCAGGGGCTGCTGCGCACCGACCTCACCACCGACGGCCTGCACCTCAACCCCCAGGGCTACAGCCTGCTGGCCAGCTACCTGCGCTGAGGAATACGGGCTCTACCGCACCAGGCGCGGGTACAGGCGGCCGCAAAAGGCGATCAGCACCGCCGCAATGCCTACCAGAACCGCCAGGCTCAGCCCCAGGCTGTAGTGGCCCGCCGGTTCCACCAGCATCAGCTGGCGCAGGGCATCGACCATATAGGTCAGCGGGTTGAGCCGCGACACCAGCTGTAGCCACCCCGGCATGATCTCAATCGGGTAGATGGCATTGCTGGCAAAAAACAGCGGCATCATCATCAGCTGGCCCACCCCCATCACTCGCTCGTGGGTCTGGGCCCAGCAGGCCACAATCAGCGAGAAGGTGGAAAACAGGGCCGCCCCCAGCATCACCACCAGGGCCACCCCCAGCACCGCCAGCGGGTTCCAGTTCAGCCCCACCCCCAGCAGGGCCGCCACAATATAGACAATCAGCAGCTGCGACAGGCAGCGCACCCCGGCCCCGATCGCCTTGCCCAGCACCAGGGCCGCCTTCGGGGCGGGGCTGACCATCAGCTTGTGCAAAATACCGAGGTCTTTTTCCCAGATCACCAGCAGCCCGGTAAAGATAGACATAAACAGCACGCTCTGGGCCAGAATGCCCGGCGTCATAAAGTCGATGTAGCTGAGGCCGCCGGTGGGGATGCCCCGCACCTGGGTAAACACCTGGCCAAAGATGGTCAGCCACAGCACCGGCTGCACTGCGCGGGTGAACAGCTGGATGGGGTCGTGGCGCAGCTTGCGGATTTCCAGCTCGGCGGCCACCAGGGCCTTAGCGATAAAGTCTGCGATCGGGGCGGTAACTGGGCCTCGGTTAGCCCAGTCGTTTAGCGGTACGGCGGGTGGTTGACGTGTCACGGTAGCGTCCTTCGGTTTCAGGGGTGAGCGAATTTTGGGTGTAGTGGATGAATACGTCATCCATGGTGGCCCCAGGGGTGCCCTCGGCCTGGGGCACGGTGGCCTTGAGGGCGGCGGGGGTGCCGATCGCTACCTGCTGCCCCTGGTAGAGCATGGCGATGCGATCGCACAGCACATCCGCCTCTTCCATAAAGTGAGTGGTGAGAAACACCGTGGTGCCGTAGTCGCGCCGCAGCTGCAAAATCAAGTCCCACATGGCTTTGCGGGCTACCGGGTCCAGCCCCACCGTGGGCTCATCCAGGAACAGCACCGGGGGCCGGTGCAGGGTGGCCTGGGCCATCTCCAGCCGCCGAATCATGCCGCCAGAGTAGGTGTTCACCAGGCGATCGGCCACCGAGTCCAGGCCCACGTAGGCCAGAGCGGCGTGGATGCGCTCCAGCCGCTGCCTGCGGGGCACCCCGTAGAGCTTGGCCAAAATCAGCAGGTTTTCGTAGCCGGTCAGGGTGCCATCCACCGAGAGGGCCTGGGGCACATAGCCGATGCGGCGCTGCACTCCAGCGGGCTGGCGGCCAATGTCGCATCCGGCGATCGCGGCTCGGCCACTGCTGGCGGGCAGCAGGGTGGTGAGCATTTTAATTAAAGTGCTTTTGCCCGCGCCGTTTGGTCCCAGCAGGCCAAAGACCTCGCCCGGTTCCACGGTGAGGGAGAAACCCTCTACCGCTGGCCTGGGGCCGAAGCGTTTGGTGAGTTCGTAGATTTCGATCATTTCTGCACGTTAGGTTCATCAAATAGGCCGCCCAAAATTGCCAGCCCGGCTTGCACCTGTTGCAGATCGGTTGCGGACAGCCCCGCGAGGCGATCGGCAACGGTCTTCAAGGTGGCATCGTAGACTCGCTTCATCTCGGCCTCACCGGCGGGCGTCAGGGTGAGAATGCTCCGCCGCCGCTCGGCGGGATCGACGCTGCGATCGACAAGGCCCCGCTGCACCAGCCGCTCCACCATGGCCGACATGGTGGGTCGCGTGACATCTAAATAGTCGGCCACCTCGGAGAGCGAAGCGCGCGATCGCCGCCGCAAAAAATACAGCACCCGCAGCTGCGACAGCGACAGGTGGGGCTTGCCGTGACAGCGAATGCCCGCCCGCAAAAACCGGGTTACCGCAGGTACCACAGTCATTAGGTCGATCGCACAGTGGTCAGTGGTCAGGGCTGAGCTCATCACGGCTGGGAAAGTGCGGTTTTGCATTGGTTAGCCAAACTAACAGTTAGTCTAGCTGATTATTTTGGCGACGTGGGCCGCAGTCGGCAGGTGCGGCAAACGCAAAAAACCCTGTTCAATTCGCTAACTGCAAAAAAAGCTCTGATCCCGGAATCTACTATTCAGTGGTTTACAGGTCCGCTAAACCTGGTAGATTGTCTTGGTATCGGCAAAGAGATTGAAGCATTGATATGAAAGTCCTTGTAATTGGCGGCGACGGCTATTGCGGGTGGGCCACTGCCCTGTATCTTTCCAATCGCGGCTACGAAGTTGGCATCCTCGATAGTTTGGTGCGGCGTCACTGGGACGCGCAGCTTCAAATCGAGACGCTGACCCCGATTGCTCCTATTCAGAGCCGCTTGCAGCGCTGGAAAGACCTCACCGGCAAGCACATCGACCTCTATATTGGCGACATCAACGACTACTCCTTCCTAGAGGAGACCATGCTCGAGTTTGAGCCGGGTGCGGTGGTCCACTTCGGCGAACAGCGCTCCGCCCCGTTCTCCATGATCGACCGCGAGCACGCGGTGCTCACCCAGGCCAACAACGTGCTGGGCAACCTGAATTTGCTCTACGTGCTGCGCGACCACTTCCCCGAGTGCCACCTGGTCAAGCTGGGCACCATGGGCGAGTACGGCACCCCCAACATCGACATTGAAGAGGGCTACATCACCATTGAGCACAATGGTCGCAAGGACACCCTGCCCTACCCCAAGCAGCCCGGCTCCTTCTACCACCTCAGCAAGGTCCACGACTCCCACAACATTCACTTTGCCTGTAAGGTGTGGGGCCTGCGCGCCACCGACCTCAACCAGGGCGTGGTCTACGGTGTGCTCACCGAAGAGACCGGCATGGATGAGCTGCTGATCAACCGCCTCGACTACGACGGCGTCTTTGGTACCGCCCTCAACCGCTTCTGTATTCAGGCCGCCGTGGGTCACCCCCTGACCGTCTACGGCAAGGGTAACCAGACCCGCGCCTTCCTCGACATTCGCGACACCGTGCGCTGTGTTGAAATCGCGATCGCCAACCCCGGCGACCCCGGTGTCTTCCGCGTCTTCAACCAGTTCACCGAAATGTTTAGCGTCGGCGACCTGGCCATGATGGTGAAGAAGGCGGGCAATACCCTGGGGCTAGACGTGGAAATCAACCACCTGGACAACCCCCGGGTGGAGGCCGAAGACCACTACTTCAACGCCAAGAACACCAACCTGCTGGATCTGGGCCTGCAACCCCACATGCTGTCCGACTCCCTGCTCGACAGTCTGCTCAACTTTGCCATCAAGTACAAAGACCGCGTCGACCACAGCCAGATTCTGCCCAAGGTCAAGTGGCGGCGGGACTGATCGTGGATGGGTAGACGGGTGGATGGGTAGATGGGTTAGTTGACGCTTAGCCAAGCTATTCCTGGAATAGTCAGCCCAGACCAGCCAATCGCAAAAGTTACGCGCCCATACTCGCCCACTCATCCACCCGCCCACTCATCCACCCGCCCACTCATCCACCCGCCCACCCATCCACTCCCCCAAGCCCCCTATGCGAATTGCTCTCTTCACTGAGACCTTTTTGCCGAAAGTTGACGGCATTGTCACCCGCCTGAAGCACACCGTCGATCACCTCCAGCGCCAGGGTAACCAGGTGTTGGTGTTTTCCCCCGAGGGCGGGCTGACGGAGTACCGGGGAGCCAAGATCCACGGGGTGTCGGGCTTTCCGCTGCCGCTCTATCCCGAGCTAAAGCTGGCGCTGCCCCGCCCCTCCATCGGCGAAGCCCTGGAAAATTTTCAGCCCGATTTAGTCCATGTCGTCAATCCCGCCGTCCTGGGGCTGGCGGGCATTTATTACAGCAAGTCAATGGATTTGCCCCTGGTGGCGTCGTACCATACCCACCTGCCCAAGTACCTGGAGCACTACGGCCTGGGCATGCTGGAGGGGGTGATGTGGGAGCTGATCAAGGCCATGCACAACCAGGCCCAGATCAACCTGGTGACTTCCACGGCGATGCAGAGCGAGCTGTCGGAGCACGGCGTCGAAAATATTCAGGTGTGGCAGCGCGGCGTCGATACCGAGCTGTTTCGGCCCGAGCTGGCTAGCTCGGCGATGCGCGATCGCCTTTCCGAAGGCCACCCCGAAGCGCCCCTGCTGCTCTACATTGGTCGCCTCTCCGCCGAAAAAGAGATCGATCGCATTAAGCCCGTGCTGGAGGCCATTCCCGACGCGCGGCTGGCGCTGGTGGGTGACGGTCCCTACCGGGCTGAGCTAGAGGCCCACTTTGAGGGCACCCATACTAATTTTGTCGGCTACCTGGCCGGGGAAGATCTGGCCGCCGCCTACGCCTCTGCCGATGCCTTTGTCTTCCCGTCGCGCACCGAAACCCTGGGCCTGGTGCTGCTGGAGGCGATGGCGGCGGGCTGCCCGGTGGTGGCAGCCAATTCTGGCGGCATCCCCGACATCGTCACCGATGGCGAAAACGGCTTCCTGTTTGATCCCCAGGACGAGGAGGGAGCCATTACCGCCACCCGTCGCCTGATAGAGGCCACCGCCGAGCGCGAAGTCATGCGCCGCAATGCTGTGGCCGAGGCCGAGCGCTGGGGCTGGGCCGCCGCCACCCGCCAGCTGCAGCAGTTCTACCAGGGCATTTTGAGTCAGTCGTCGCTGCCGATGGCCGCCTAGCAAGGGTCATCACTTCGGACCAAAAGCCTTTTTCACCCAACCTGCTCTTTCGCTTTTAAGAACTCTGCACAGCCCACTTTTGAGGTAGATAAAGAGGGTGTAGGGCAACGTTTCGAGGCTTGCCCTGACGGTGATTAGTATCAGCCAGGGAGGAAGCAGGCATGGAAGCGGCTCGTTCTATCCAGTTCTTCTTCAAGCGGCAGCCGTGGCACCTGGTGGCGCTAATTCTACTGCTACCGCTGGCCTGGGCCTTTGCCGCTCCTGCCCTCGGGGTCAGTTCCTGGTTGGGGCTTGAAGACGAGGTTTGGTTCTGGCTGGCGGTGGGGGCCGCCATTGTGCATCAGGTGGCGGTCTGGCTGGTCTGGCGATCGCAGCTCGGCTGGTCCCTGTTGTCCAGAGCATTTGGCCAGTATGACCTGGTGGTCTGGGGACTGCTCTTTCTGCCCCTGCTGGTGGCCCGTCCGATTTTGGTTGTCGGGCTGGCGATCGCCAATCGCGGCTCTCTAGCGCTGCCCCAGCCTATTGCCCTGGGGCTGGGGTTGGCGCTGCTAATTCCGGCCCTCTACACCCTCTGGTCAGTGGCACGCTACTTTGGCATTCCCCGCGCCATTGGCGGCGACCACTTTCGATCGCACTACCGGACCATGCCGCTGGTACAGCAGGGAGCCTTTGCCTGGAGCGGCAATGCCATGTATGTCTTTGCCTTTCTGGGCCTGTGGGCGATCGCTCTGTTGATCGGGTCTCAGGCGGCCCTGGCGGTGGCCCTGTTTCAACACGCCTACGTCTGGGTGCACTTCTACTGCACAGAAGCCCCGGATATGGACCTGTTGTATGGTCAGGATTAGGCATTGCCCACCGTTGGGGAAACTCCTTTCAACCGCCGATCCGAACCTCGCCATTGCCCTGGCTAGCCTTGATTTCTGATAGATCATGGGGCCAGAATAGATCTATAGCCACGGTGAACCCTGCCCCTATGACCGCTACCACTCCTCACTTTCGCTCTCCGGTCTCCGCCGATCGCCCGGCGGATCTACGCTCTGAACTGGCGGTCGATGTGGCCATTGTCGGCGGCGGCATTGTGGGGCTGACTCTGGCGGCAACGCTGGCCCCCAGCGGCCTGCAGGTGGCGGTGATCGAAGCCCAAACGGCGGCGGGGGCCGCTTCCCGGCAGCGGGCCTACGCCTTTTCACTGACCTCAGCCGATATTTTTAAGGGCCTGGGGCTGTGGCCCCAGATCGGGCCGCACATTTGCCACTTTGACAAAGTGCAGCTCTCCGACGGGGACTACGGTCGGGTGGTGCAGTTTTTACCCACCGACCTGGGCACCGATGCCGTGTATTACGGGGCCGAGCACGGGGTGCTAATGGCCGCGCTGCAAGGGGCGATCGCCGCTGCTCCCAACATTCACTACCTCTGCTCGGCCAGCCTGGGCGCAACCTACGAGCAGGGTGCAGGAATGGTTGCCGAGGTGAGTTTGCCCGACGGGAAAATTGCGGTGCGATCGCCCCTGTTTGTCGCCGCCGATGGCAAAGGGTCGCTGCTGCGGCAGCGGGCGGGCATTGGCAGCGTTGGCTGGCGCTACCGCCAGTCCTGTATCACCACCGTGCTAGAACCGGAGCATTCGCACCAGAACACCGCCTACGAGCGGTTCTGGCCCAGCGGCCCCTTTGCCATTTTGCCCCTGCCGGGTCAGCGCTGCCAGATCGTGTGGACGGCTCCCCACGCCGAGGCGGAGGCGATTTTGACAATGCCCGAAGCCGAGTTTATGGCTGAGCTAGAGCGCCGCTACGGCACCCAGATGGGGCACCTGAAGCGGCTGACCGCTCCAGCCATGTTTCCAGTGCAGCTGATGCAGTGCGATCGCTACGTACAGCCCCGCCTGGCCCTGGTGGGGGATGCCGCCCACAGCTGCCACCCGGTCGGTGGCCAGGGGCTCAACATGGGCATTCGCGATGCGGCGGCGCTGGCGGAGGTGCTCACCGCCGCCCACCAGCGGGGGCAGGACCTGGGCAGCGTGGCGGTGCTGCGCCGCTACGAGCGCTGGCGACGCGTAGAGAACTGGGTCATTCTAAGCTTTACCGACCTGCTGACCCGCACCTTCTCTAATCAACTGTGGCCACTGGTGGTCCTGCGGCGGACGGGGCTGTGGGTGCTGGGCTCGGTGCCCCCCCTGAAGCGTCTGGCCCTGCGGCTGATGACCGGGCGTCTGGGGCGAGTGCCCCGCCTGGCCCGTCTGGGACGGCAGACCTGATTGTGACAGGCTCTAACGGTCTAAAGGTGCAGGGTACACGGTGTACGGTTCAAGGACTGCCGTGAACCGTACACCCTACACCGTAAGCCCCACTAACCTGGCACCTTTGGCCTGGCACCTTTGGCCTGGCACCTTTGGCCTGGCACCTTTGGCTTTGCAGACTAATAGGTTTGAGCCCCGTTCTAGGGTGCTGTCAACGCTAGAACGGGGTTTTAGCGCTTCTGCTGGACCCACCGGGTGAGCACTCGCATGAGTCTGCCAGAGCTGTGGGGCATGGCCACGCTCCACTCGCTGACGTGGGCAAAGCCCCGCAGGTGCAGCGTTTGCACGATGGTTTCAATGCCCTGAGCGCTGCCGATTACCATTAGCTGCACAGGTTCACGATTTCCAACAGGCTCATTGGTGGATTGTGGCATAGCAGCAAGAAAAGCAGAGTGGCGAAGTTGGGAAGTTGCGTCGGCAAGTGAATGGTTAGCTTGTGGCATGGCGAAAACAACGTTGACATATTGGCAGCATAAACGAACGCTGACACTTTGGCAACATGGACGAGCCTAGCCCCCTCTGCCAAAATTTGGGCATGGGAAGGGCAGGCAGCGCATTACGGCAGGTTTTGGAAACCTACGGCATTAGCCAAAACAAACTGGCGGTGACGATGGGCACCGATCGCGCTAACGTAAACCGCTGGGTAAAAGAACTCCGTGACCCAGCCGGAGATGTAATTTTTGAAATTAAGGAAGCTTTGAGACAACTTAACCCCATCGCTGCCGAAGAATTTGTTCGCCTATATCTGGGTGACATGCGATAGAAATCACTATGATGAAAGTGTCTCTAAGTCTTTATGGGTAAAAAGAAACATCGAAAAACAATTGAGAGCTTGCAAAAACGCATTGATGAACACTTATCGAAGATCAGGCAAGAACGCCAAAAAGATTTTCCTGACTCAGGACTCATCCAACATTGGGAAACAGAAATTTTGGCTTTTGAAAAAGGAATCCGACAGGCTAGAAAACGTCTAGGGAGATGACCATGCAACTGGGTATTCGTAATTTGGCCATTCAGGATAAAACCCTTAATGTCTTGATTCAAGAACTAGGAGATGAATGTGGCCGGGTGCTTGAGCTCATTCACCAGCTTCAGCTTCCAGAGCTACAAGACAATCAAAAGGCAAATATATTGGCTGAACTAATTGCTTCAGCCATTCATTTGAACAGCCACTGTGAAGAAGATTTTCAAAACGCTTTGGCAAATGAATTAGAGCAACTCCCAGATCTTGAAGAATGAAGAAGACCCCTCAAATCGAAATCTTCTCCAATCAAGAACTGACCCTGCTCCAGCCTTCTGCCAGGATCAATGGCATGGGACAAGCAGGCAAAGCACTACGGCAAGTATTAGAGACTTACCGCATCAGCCAGAACCGGGTGGCCGTCAAGATGGGAGTTGGGCGATCGAACGTGTGTTGCTGGGTCAACAAGGTATGCGACCCAGGAGCTGAGATGGTCTTGCAACTTAGGGATGCATTACGGGAAATCAACTCAGAAGCCGCCGATGAGTTTGTTCGTTTGTATCTAGATGATGCTCCGTAGCACGGTCAGAAACTTAGTTTCTCAAAGAAACCTGGCTCCTTTCAATGTAGATATATTGACACCTAGGCGAAAATGTCTTTTAAGAGGGTTTTCAGAATCCCTAAACTGTAGAACTACAGCTTCAATTGTCGAGCCTATTTCTGGATAGGTTTCCAAATTTTTACATCCACTTACATCAACAAGACCTAAAATATCAGTCCCAGAAATCTTAAAAAAAAACCAAATTGACGATGTTGACAAACAGTCCCAGAAACTTTTGTTCCCTTTGGAAAACATTCATTTATTTCATTTGAGAATATCATCATATTCTTAGTCGATACTATATCCTTACTCTACAGTTTTGCTCACAATCAAGCTAGCGACGGGTATATAGTCTGTAAGTTGAGAGGCTTGCAATGGGTAGGCAGTGTATTGCAGCTTATGTAAGCGATCTTACCTTTGCAACGTGGGGACTTCAGCCGCGAATGCACCCTACGACTCAAACTCTATTGTTTTAGCCCGTTACCACATGCTCAATCGATCGTGGATTGGCTATGCGTTTTGAGGCATCTAAAATCTCAACCCCGACGATGTTCCCCGCCACGTCATAGTCAAATATGGTGCCAGGTTTTTCTTCGTCGCTTTCTTCTATCGCTGCATCGCTGAATAGAATGCGTAGGACATCGACCTCAGTGTCGTAAACCACCTTCATGGCTAAGCCCTTCAATACTTTAAAGTGCGGTTGGTTTAATAGACCGTAATGACCACACTAGGTTCAGCCTCGTTACTTTTCCAAGCGCACTACGTACCACTGCATGGCTTCGCCGGGGGCTAGCTCCAGGTCGCAGGCGGTGTCGCGCAGGTGCTGGGCCTGCTCAGCGATGGTGCTAAAGCGCTGGAGGTCATGGGGTAGGTCATCCTGGCGATCGCCCAGGATGGTCGTCAGCCGCTCCAGCAGCTCTTCGGGGGTGAGAAATTCCTCCGCTGCGCCGGGCATCAGCACAACGAACATCTCTTCCTGATACATCATGGCGTCGGGCATGGATAAAACCTTAGGGAAACTTGGTTTGATCGTAAACGCCCTGGCCCCCTTCGCGCGGTTTGGGTTACGGTTAGTGAGGGTCCTGAGCGCCGGCATCCCCTCGGGGGGCATAGGGGTAACTACTCTTAATACTGTGAATTTCCGTGGGCAAGCTGGCCGATTATTTGGATCCGATGGTAGGATGAGTTTGGCATTCACCACAATTCCGACCGAGTTACCGGAGAATCGGTGAATTCCCCTGTCCTCACTTCAGGGAACAGCTGCTTCAGCGGTGTCGTTGCCTGGGGTTTTCTGTCTACGGTTATTTGCCTGCCGCCATGGTTCAGACCCCGATCAAATCTACGCCTACTTCTGCTGCCCCTGGGCCAACTCCCTCCAAGCTGGAAGTGATCAAAGAAAACAGCCACTTTTTGCGCGAGCCCGTGGCTAGTGAACTGTTGCAAGACACCAACCACTTCTCTGAATCGGCAATTCAAATTCTCAAGTTTCACGGCTCCTACCAGCAGGACAACCGCGACAACCGCGCCAAGGGCCAGGAGAAGGACTACCAGATGATGCTGCGGACCCGCAATCCCGGCGGGTACCTGTCGCCAGAGCTGTACCTCACCCTCGATCGCCTCTCGGATGAGTACGGCAACGGCACCCTGCGGGCCACCACCCGCCAGGGCATTCAGCTGCACGGGGTGCTGAAGAAAAACCTGAAGGCCACCATTGGCGCGATCGTGCGCAGTCTGGGCTCTACCCTGGGGGCCTGCGGCGACCTCAACCGCAACGTGATGGCTCCGCCTGCGCCCTACAAAAACCGGCCCGAGTACCAGCTGGCCCAGGAGTACGCCAACAACATCGCCGACCTGCTGCGGCCCCAGACCGAGGCCTACTACGAGATCTGGCTCGACGGCGAGAAGTTCCTCTCCGCCGAGGAGCACCCGGATGTAGTGGCGGCCCGCCAGCGCAATGGCAACGGCACCATCGTCCACAACAGCGTCGAGCCGATCTACGGCACCCACTACATGCCGCGCAAGTTCAAGTGCGCGGTGACGGTGCCCGGCGACAACTCCATCGATGCCTACACCCACGATGTCACCCTGGTGGTGATTACCGATCGCTCGGGGCAGCTCAAGGGCTTCAACGTGCTGGCCGGGGGTGGCCTGGGCCGCACCCACAACAAAGAAGAGACCTTTGCCCGCACCGCCGACGAAATTGGCTACGTGGACAAAGCCGACGTCTACGACCTGATGAAGGCGATCGTGGCCACCCAGCGCGACTACGGCGATCGCCACAACCGCCGCCACGCCCGCATGAAGTACCTGATCCACGACTGGGGCGTAGAGCGCTTTCGGCAGCAGGTGGAGACCTACCTGGGCAAGCCGCTCAAGCCCTTCAAAAAGCTGCCCAAGTGGACCTTCTACGACTACCTGGGCTGGCATGAGCAGGGCGACGGCAACTGGTTTGTGGGTGTCCCCGTTGAAAATGGCCGCATTCTCGATCGCCAGGGGCTACAGCTCAAAACAGCGCTGAAGGAGATCGTGCAGCGCTTCAACCTGCCCATGCTGATCACCCCCAACCAGAGCGTACTGTTCTACGAGGTGAAGCCCGCCGACCGGGACGAAATCCAAGCCATTCTCACCCGTCACGGCGTGGTCAAAGAGACCGATCTAGACCCGCTGGTGCGCTACGCGATGGCCTGCCCGGCGCTGCCCCTGTGCGGCCTGGCGGTGACCGAGAGCGAGCGAATTATGCCCACGGTGCTGGGGCGGCTGCGGGGCCTACTGACCAAGCTGGGCCTGCAGGACGAGCACTTCGTGGTGCGCATGACCGGCTGCCCCAACGGCTGCGCCCGCCCCTACATGGCCGAACTGGGCTTTGTGGGCAGCGCCCCCGAGTCGTACCAAGTATGGCTGGGGGGGTCGCCCAACCAGACCCGACTGGCCCGCCCCTACCTGGAGCGCCTCCACGACAACGACATCGAGACCACCCTGGAGCCTTTGTTTGTGTTCTTCCGCGACGGGCGCAAGAAGGACGAAAGCTTTGGCGATTTCTGCGATCGCGTTGGCTTTGAGGCCCTGCGCCAGTTCGCCGCCACCTACAAAGCGGACCAGTACACCCCACGCCACACTAAGGAAGGGCGGCACCGGCTGAGCATCTCCCACGATCTGTTTATGACCCTGCAGGCCACCGCTGACAAAGAGGGGCGGCCCATGGCCCAGGTGATGGCCGATGCCCTGGCCGTCTATCTGCAACAGCCCGGTCGCTAGACTGACGCAAGAGCGTCTGATGCAAAAAAGGGGATGGATTGTTTAATCCATCCCCTTTTTTTAGGGTTTAGCGCTGAAGGGGTCGGGGGTCTGGGGTTGTAAGCCAGTTTTGCTGGCACTCCCCACCAGGCACCCGACCCTTGAGTTTGTTAACCCACCGGGTTGCTGCGGTTGGGCAGCACCCACAGCAGCATGGGGCAGACCACCACCGTCATCACGGTGACAGCGGCAATAATTTCGAGTCCGGCAACAAGAGCAGTATCCATAGGTTGTTCGCCTCCCAAGGCAAAAGTGGTTGAGGCGCGTTCCTTCGAGAGGGGGTCTCTACTTCCGTCCTGTCGGTTCGCGATAGCACTCTCAGGGGGCAGACAGGATGAACGGCATCATTTTCTGTATTTACAAATACAGTTTAACGTGTTTTTTGAGGTTCAACAACGTTTGTATAATTCCGCAATGGTTGTTGCGAACAACAGGCTCAGCGACTCGACGTTTAGCCCGGACCCTGGGGGCTGTAACCCACGCTATGGCAGGGGTTGGCTGCTGTCCCAGGGTCGTCCTGGAGATATTTCGAATAGGCTTTTCAAAACGCCACAAGAGTTTTCATGAAAGCTACTCATGGCAAGATGCAAGCTACTTTTTGTAGTCTTCGATGCGTTTTTTTACTATGCAGAAGTGGCCAGCAAGACCACCGTTACTTCTCTCCCCAACTCAACTCCGGCGATTGGAGCTTCTCCTGTGACCCTGATCAAAGCCTGGACAACTCGAAAGCTGACTCAACTGGGCCACTGGCTGGCACGGGCATTTGGTTTTGGTGCGGATACAACCCAAACCACGGTCGGCAATACCTGGACCTCAGATACTCTCACCCGCTTTGGTCTAGAGATGAGCAAAGGGTTTGGCAACGGACTGTAGACCGGCTACGCATCAACTCAATCCTTCGACCAGACATGACATGGCCCCTGCTGTTTCAACCAACGGCAGGGCTTTTTTTGCCTGCTGCCGACGCCCCACCGTCAGAATTCCCTAACCTGAATGATTCATGCTCAATCCGCCTTGGCGACCTCCGGTGGGGCCGGACAAACACCGTAAAACGGCCTGGCTTCGCCTATGCCCCTACGCCAGCCACCTGTTTTGAATTGGGGGCATGCGATTCGGATCTAGCATCACACCTCTGGGCTGGGGATGACTAAGCCGTTTGTCGGCAAGTCGCGCACGGTCGTTGGCTCAGGACTGGCCGGCTCCCACCGCTGCTGTGGCGGGAGCCGCCAGGGAATTGCCCAGGGATTTCAGCACGTCTAGAAAGGCGTAGATAGCGGGGGTGTGCAGGCCGTTGCCCAGTACGGCGGCTCCAATCACCCGCACCAGCGGTACAGGCAGGTCAAACACCTGCACCCGCTCTGGAATTGGCTCTGCAGCCAGCCGGGGCAGAATGGTGGCCCCCAGCCCCTGGGCCACCAGGTTGACGATGGTGGTGTCGGTTTCAACCTCGGAGACGACGTTGAGCTGGTAGCCGTGGGCCTGCACGTGGTCGTAGACATCGCGCATCATGATTCGATCGGCGGGGGGCATGATCAGCGGGTGGTGGGCTACTTCGGCCCAGGTGATCTGCGGCCCGGCAGATTTGAACTCGGGGGGGAAAAGGGCCACGTAGGCGTTTTCGAGCACTTCCCAGGTGTCGAGGTCATCGGCGGCGGGCAGCAGGGTAAAGCCAATATCGGCCCGGCCCTCGCGCAGGGCTTTTTCAACCTGGAGGTAGTTGTCATGCTCGCTCAGGTTGACGGCAATGTTGGGGTGGCGCTGCTTGAACTGGGCGATCGCATCGGGCAGCAGGTGAATGGCAATGCTGCGGAAGGAGGCGATTCGCACCTGGCCCCCCTGCAGACCTCGGGCCAGCTCGGCCTCCCGGGCGATCGCCTCGGCCTGCTGCAAAATAGTGCGGGCATGGCTGACGATGCGATCGCCCACCGGGGTCAGCCGGGCCCCGTGCCGCCCACGGGAGAACAGCACCACCCCCAGGTGATCTTCCAGGGCCGAAATGCTGTGGCTCACCGCCGACTGCGACATATCGAGGTGCAGTGCCGCATCGCTAAAGGTCTGCTGGTCGGCAACGGCAACTAAGATTCGCAGTTGCGACAGCTTCATCTGGTTCTGGGTGTTGTCGCGCATCGCCCCCTGCCATGTGCACGGTATACAAGTGCTATGAGCGTACCGCAGGTCGGGGCAGAAAACCGCTCACTGGCGACATCAGGGAAGGCGCTGACGCAGAGCCTGAATGGCCGCGCCGCTGCCCTGGGTGGCGGCGACTTGCAGGGTGTCGGCCACCACCTCGGCCAGAGCGACGTCGGGGAAGTAGCGGCTGGTGGAGGTCAGTTGATAGCCCCCAGCGGTGAGGGCAAACAGCTGCAGCTGCCCCCGCTGATAGAGCCACACCTCGGGCACCTGGTAGGCGGCGTAATCTTCGACGGCGGTGTAGGAGGTGATGTCGATCTCGATCACTAGATCGGGGGGAGGCTCAGCGTCCCACCGGATGCGGTCTTTGCCCACCGCCGCCGCCCAGTTGTCGATGTAAAAGCAGTAGTCTGGCTCGATCCCGCTGGTCTCAGGCAGCTCCATGGTGATTGGGGTGAAAGCTTCGTAATTGCGCCCGACGCTGTCCAGCAGAGCTTTGACAATGTCGGCAAGCAGGCTGGCCTCCCGACCGTGGCGGGGCATGGGGCTCATGAGCAAAATCTCGCCGCTACGGTATTTGACCCGAGGGATAGAGCTATTCCCCCGGCTGTGACAGAGGGTCTGGTAGTCCTGCCAGGTGCCCGGCATACGCACCACCGTGCCCGGCGGTAGCTGGATGGTGTCGCGGGAAATAACGGCGTACATGGGTAGACCCTCGGGGCGGGGGACTAGTTCTGCAAATGGAACAGTGGTCTTAGCTTAACTCCAACGGCAGTGCCAACTAGCGCAAAGGCGATCCACAGCCAGCCGTGCAGACTGGTGGAGGCAATACCGCTAAAGTATGCACCGACGTTGCAGCCAAAGGCCAGCCAGGCCCCGTAGCCCATCAGCAGCCCGCCGATCAGCGCAGCCAGGATCGATCGCCGCGAGGGGGGCTTGCGGACGGTGAGCTGCCCGGCGATCGCCGCTCCCAGCGCCGCCCCCAGCACGATGCCAAAGTTCATCACCGAAGTCACGTCGGCAAAAACGCTGGCGTTGAGCACAGTGGCCACATGCTCCTGCTGCCAGTAGATGCTGGTGGCCGGGTCCCACCCGAGCAGCTGGGCCAGCTTGGCGGTCCACAGGGTGAAGCCCCAGGTCACACCCCAGGGTCGCCCGGCCAGCAGGACGGTGAGGGTGTTGAGCAGGGCCAGGGCGATCGCCCCGGCCACCAGCGACCAGGGACCGTAGAGCAGCGATCGCCAGCTGGGCCGCCACCAAAAATTCTCGGCCTCGGCTAGCTTAGAGCGCTGCCAGCGCCAGAGCCCGTAGGCGATCGCCCCCAGCCCCCCCAGTTGTAGAACCACACCGACCCAGCCCCACAGGCCGATCAGCGACAGGGCTTCGGTCTGGGGCAGCCCCGTCCAGGCCTCGTTGGTGAGGGTGCCCAAAAAGGACCCGGTGCCAAAGGTGAGCAGGGTAAACAGCATCATCGAGCTGCCGCCGCCGATGGTGTAGAGGGTGCCGCAGGCGCAGCCGCTGCCCAGCTGCATTCCCACCCCAAAGATAAAGGCTCCAAACACTGCCTGTGCCGCCACCGGGGCAACGGCACCACGCCCCACACCGCCCAGAATCAGGGGCGCAAACAGCAGCGTCGCCAGCCCCAGCATCAGCACCTGGGCCAGCACCCCGCGCCCGTCCCCGCGCACCAGCAGGTGGCGGTAGGAGGAGGCAAAGCCAAAGCTGGCCTGGTACAGCGTCAGGCCAAACAGGGTGCCCACCAGGGCCAGGGCGCTCTGCTGCCAGCCAAAGCCAGATACCCCCAGCACCAGGGCCGCCACCAGGGCCAGCAGCAGGTAGAGCAGCGGCGACTGCGATCGCGGGCGTTGAACCTGAATCAGCTCAGCAGAGGACATGGCACACGTCTAGTTAGAAGTAGAAGTTAGCGGTGAAATACAGAGCGTTACGAAGCAGCGGCGACAGAACCGAATCCAAAAACCTGGCGCTAACTCTCAAAGACGCGGCTTGTGCGGCGGGGACGGCGCGGCGGTTCTGGATCTTTGTCGTCCTCGGGTTCGGGGGTCGGCGCACAGGCGGCCACCGGGTCAAGGGTGTCAGATTGGGTGGGACGGTGGGCAGTGGACACAAAGGCCGTATTCACCAGGCTGACGGTGGTGAGGGCACTGGCAATGAGCAGCAGACGCAGCAGCATAGATCGCACTTCTCCAAGAAATAAACTGTGTTGAAAGGGTATAGCATCAAAGTACGGTATTTTCAGGCCCCAAGCCTTTGCCTGGGGCCGAGGCGCCGCTAGCCCAGTCCAGCGACCGGGCTAGCCAACCTATCCTAGGCGCGGGGATCCCGTCCGGTGGCCACGGGCAGGTCGGGCTGGGCAGAGTATTCTGTCCAGGAGCCTTCGTAGACCCGTACGTTGGGGTAGCCCAGCAGGTGCTTCAGCACCACGTACTGGAGGGTGGCCTCACGCCCCGTGCTGCAGGTGACCACAATGTCATCGTCGGGGGTGATGTCGCGGGCCGCCAGCAGCGCCCGAATGTCGTCCAGGGCCTTGAGCTGGTGGAAGTTGTCTTCGCCAGCGGTAAAGGTGGGCCAGGGAATGTTGTTGGCCCCAGGGATGTGGCCGTTGCGAATGAAGATTTCCTCTTCACCGGCAAACAGGGCCGCCGGTCGGGGGTCGATAAAGACCACGTCGGCATCGCCGCTGAGGAACTCGCGCACCTGGTCGAGGGTGACGCGAATGGCCTCGTTGTCGGCCAGGGTAAAGTTGCCCCGCTCGTACTGAGGAAAGGCCTTGGTCACGGGCAGGCTGGCTTCGCGGTAGCCCTTGAAGCCACCGTCGAGTACCGATACCCGGTCCAAGCCGCCGCGCTCCAGCAGGTAGGCCACCATGGTGCTGCCCAGAATGCTGTTGCCATCGGAGTAAATCACCACGTGGCTGTCGTTGTTGACACCGGCCTCGCGAAACAGGGCCTCAATCTTCTGCTGCTCCCAGTACTGCACCGGCAGACGACCGTTGGGGCCACGGAAGGTGTTGTCGGCAATGTTGACCGCGCCGGGAATGTGGCTGTTGATGTAGTCCAGGGGGTTCATGCGCACGTCGAGAATGCGCAGGTCGGTATCGTCAGCGTGGTCGGCCAGCCACTGGGGGCTAACAAAGTCAATTGTGGTGCTGGGGCTGTCGGCCAACACGGGGGCATTCAGCAGGGGCAGACTGGTCACGGCCACCAGGGCAACCAGAAAAGCCGCCAGCCTGACTTTCCAGCGATTCAAACGGTCTACAAACATGGTTCGAACTCCATCAACATTGAGAAAAGGGAGAGACTGGGGTGGCTAATAAAGGCGGGGGATTAGGCCGTGGCCCCTGGTCTTTAAGGGACAGAATTTTCTGGGACTGTCCGATTTAGTCCGCAATGAACACTTTCTGCGGACATAGCTAAGGAGCTTATCACAGAAATCCACAAAACACCAAAAAGCCTATCGGGTTACCGGGGTATAAACGGACGATCGCCCCCTGAGCCCTTAATACAGCAGCCCTTGGGATGGTTTAAACTCCGTAATACTCCTGCTCCAAGCCGGGGATTAGACCCTCCTGGGGAGGCGTCGCTGGCCAACCCCAGGTCGGTGCTCAGGAGTTAGGCGCACTCCCCAGCGGCATCGCGGATGCCCTAGATCCTCTACCCATCGGATCGTCCTGGTTCCCTCTCTGTAAAGATGTGGCGGCAGCGATCGCCGGTTTAGAGTGAAGCGTTGATATTGGATAGCTGTATGGCTTCTGAAGCACGAACAACTCAAATTACTGAGAAATCCACCAACGACCTGTTTCAGCGCTACGATGCGCTGTCCGTAGACGACAAGCTGGCCCTGCTCTACTACATCTATGAGGCGATGGGTGGTTCCATTACCCCGGCAGCACCGGAGTCTGCCGACCCTGAGCTGGCCGAGCCTCTGATCGAAGCGCTGTTTGATCTCTCCGAGGAGGAGCAGCTGGAGGCCATGCGCAAAGTGGTGCGTAAGGATCACAGCGAAATCTCCGAGCGCTACGGCGGCCTCAGCGCCAACAACCAGCTGCTGGTGTGGTACGGCTGGGCCAAAGCCATGGGCAACCAGATTGTCGGCATGCCCAGCGACTACCAGGCCGAGGGTCCGGTCAATGACATTCTCTCCGCCATTAAGGGCCTGGAGTTTCAGTCACAGATCTCGCTGCTGCGCGAAGCGGCTACCCAGATGGGCTTCAGCAACGTCACCGCACCCCCTCCCCTGGCCGAGACGGGGACGACCGACAGCCTCTAATCACTCCAGACCCGGTTCCTTGGCCGTTGCCCTGAGGCCATCGCTGGCCTGCCAGCCGAGGAACCGGGTTTGCTGGGGGATCTCTAGTCGAGGTACCAGCTCACCCGGCCGGTGGGGTCAAAAATCAGGGCCAGGTGGGCGAGGACGTAGAGCCCGACCGGCACCAGCCAGGGCAGGGCAGACCACCCGCCGCCCCGCTTTGACCAGTAGCGCCGCTGACACCACAGGGTCAGCCCCACCAGCCCCAGCCAGGGCAGCCAGCTGAGGGCCGTCAGGTTAAACGTCTCGGCCACCAGCCAAGCCCAGGCTCGGTAGGGGCGGTCGTCTGCACCAAACTGGTAGGGGTCGTTGACAAAGGGCCGGGGAAACGTGCCCAGCAGCTGGGCGGCCCGGGCCGTCATTCCCCACAGGCTGACCAGCAGCAGCAGGGGAAAGGTGGCCAGCAGCCAGTGCAGGGCGGTCAAAACCCGGCGGGCGGGAGCCGAGCTGAGGGAGAAGCTCAAGGCGGGACTCACGCGGCGTTCTCGACTTCGGCTTCGAGCCCGGCAACATAGCCCTGGATGGAGTGGTCGCTGAAGCGACGGCTCAGCACCTGCCAGGTCCAGCGCGAGCCCAGCTGAATCGCTTCCTCCACGTGGGCAAACCCCTGCCAGGTGCGGGGAACGCGGGTGACAATGTCCCAGCCGTAGATAAAGCGGTAGCTGTTGGGGAGGCGCTTGTTGTAGGACTCTGTCATAGCCCGGTTGCCGACCCGGGGCGCACCAAAGGTGTAGACCTCAAAGCGGAGGTCGCGCTTTTTGCCCAGGTTGTACTGAAGATCTAGGGCGGCGACGGTGGCCAGGGCACCGCCCAGGCTGTGGCCGGTGACGATCACCTGCTGCCCCGAAAAATTGTCCATCGCCTCCAGCAGCTGTTTGCGGACGGCAAAGTAGGCCATCATAAATCCCTGGTGAAACTTCACCTCGGTGTTGCCGTCGCTGTAGGGATAGATCTGCTGGCGAAACTGGAAGTTGTTGATCCAGTCGACGGATTTGTCGGAGCCGCGAAAGACAATATAGAGGCGATCGCTGTTGAGCTGGTTCAGAATCGCCACCTGGGTATCGGTAAAGCCATTGTCCTGGCTCTCCACAAACACAGGGTCGATATCGGGATAGGCCGAAAACCGCAGGCTGGTGAAATCGCGATAGACTTCCTGGCACAGGCGGCAGCATCTGAGGGCAAGGGCGTAATCTACCACTGACTATTCCTCCAAAGAACCATAGCGGCAGGCGTGATGAGGGCAAGGCTGCAACGGGTGTTGCCCTGCCTAGGGCGCAGGCACCGTCCACCAGGCCAGGGCGTAGGGCTGAGTCGGCTCGCCGTGCACCTGCTGCTGATAGATAACTCTCAGTTTGTAGCGCCCCGTTTCCGGAATTTGATAAAAAATATGTTCGACGCTGTCCACTTCGCTCACCGAGGACCACAGGCTCTCAGACAGGTCGTCGCTGTCGGCGGGCAGCAGGTAGAGGTTGAGATTGTTCAGGCCGCGATCGCGGAAGCTTTCGCCGCGATCGTAGAGATCGTTGCGGTTGGCATCGGCCAGCTCGACCACCCGCTCCCAGGCCAGGGTCGCCGACAGAAAACTTCCCCCCTGTAGGGGCGTGGCAAACTCGTAGTCATGCCCGGTGGTCGAGCCAGCGGGGGAGGTCAGTTCGGTGATGTTCCAGCCGATGGGGGGCACCGGCTGCCCAGGCCCAAAGGCACCGGGCAGAAGCTGCTGGTAGGCGCGATAGGCATTCAGGTGCCCCGTGCCCAGGTCTTTGTGCAGGGGAATTTTGGGGTCGCGGTAGGCGTCAGAGGCCAGCCACGAATTGCCGCTGTCGTCGAGCAGGGTGCGGGTCATGCCCAGGTGCAGACCGTCACCGCTGTCTTTGATTTTGTCGGCGGAGTTGAGCAGCACCGCCTTCATCACCATGGGGTGACGGCCCGCCAGCGGCCAATTGGGGACTCCGGCCCGAAACTGGCGATCGACCAGCTGCTGCATCAGGGCAATGGTGCCCACCACGTGGGGCGAGGCAAAGCTGCTGCCGCTGGAGGTGCGGACGCGCCCGTCGGGGTCAATCAGCTCGATGGCGCTGCCGGGGGCCACCAGGCTGATCGATCGGCGAGGCCCCTCGTTGGTTTCGATGGCCCCCCCCCGCCGCCCCGGCGCGGTGGGTTCGCTGCCCAGGTTGGAGGCGTCCAGCCGGTTGAATTCGCCGCCGACCTGGCGCGAGTAAGCCACGTTGATGCCGTTGAAATTGTCGGTGGGAATGGGAATGCCGCCCCGCCCCTGGTTGCCCGCAATTACGTACAGGGTCTGGTGCACCCGCGCCGACCAGTCAATGCACTGGGTCAGCAGGGCATTGCCGTCGAGCACAGGGTTACTGCGGGGGTCGCGGGTGAGGGGTTCGCCAAAGCTGAAGTTGATAGCGCGCACGTCGCCGCCATTCTGCAGGGCCACCGCCTGGGCAGCCAGGCACTCTTCGGGCTGGGCGGTGGTATTGCCCAGGGGGCCAACCGCCCCCGAGTACAGCAGCGCCTCGGGGGCGACCCCAGTGCGCTGTTTGTCCTGACTGATCATGACGCTGGCGACATTGGCCGCATGGCCATCGACATATTCGTTAGGGCGGGCCACCTGGTCGAGCAGCAGCACCCGCCGCACCGCAACGGGCAGGGTTTCGGTTGCCACTTTGTCGATGCCAAAGCGGCTGGGGCGACCAATTTCAACCTGGCCAATGGCGATTTTTTCGCCGGTGAGGCTGTAGGGCGGAGCGTGCAGGCGGCGGGCATCGATGCCCTGGGGGCCAACCGATTCGGTCAGGGCCAGCACCGGCAGAGCCAGGGGCACCAGCCCGCCAAGGCCAGCGGCCCAGAGGAAGATCTTGGCCAGGGCCGGTTTTCCTGGGGAACGGAGCCTGGGCGACTGCTCCCTGACGCCGTGCTCTGGCCCCTGCCACCCGCGCCGCTTAGCCATAGTCTGAGTCCTGAGTGAGTTGAGATATTCCCTTGGCAAACTCTATCGCAAAGGTTTCGACCCCGGCATCAAAATTTCGAATCTCTCAACGTTAGCGATGGCAATACGCCATTGCCCTGTGCCAGGGAATGGGCAGGAATGTGGAGACCTCGGCAGGGTAGCTGCGGACGACCCCTCGGACTGTCAGAGGCTCTGGGGAGCAATCACCTGGGCTTTGACCTGAGCCCGGGTGAGCAGCCGCGCCAGCCGCAGAGCCTGATGCTGGTAGAGGGGAATTGGCAGGGTACCCGGCAGTTTGGCCATAAACTCCCGGGCGTTACCCAGGGAGCAGCCCGTAATCCGGGCAATCTCGGCGGCCCCCTCAAACAGGGCATCGGCGGTGAGGGCTCGATCTATATGCAATCGCCAGGTGCGGGGGGCCCGCTGGCACTGCTCGATGCGGCGCAACCCGCCGATGGAGGCCAGCACCACCAGGCGATCGCCCCCCTGGAGCAGGGTATCGTCGGAGGGCATCACTTTTCCGGCCTGGGGCGATCGCTGGTGCCACAGGGGCACGACCCCATAGCCGTAGGCCACCTCAGCCAGCAGCAGCCCCTCCAGGCTATCCTCCGCTTCGATCTCGTACTGGGTGACCAGCACCGTCTGGCCGTAGAGCCGGAACAGCCCAATCACCTGCTCGCCAAAGGCGGCTCCGGCGAAGGCCTCAGCGGAGATGGCCGAGGCGCACAGCACCTGGGCAAAGGGAAAAATCTGGGCAACGCGATCGGTAAACTGCTGGTCGTAGGTGCGAATGATGGGGCGGCAGTGGGGGTTGACCCGGTGGGCCAGCAGCCCCACCTCCAGGTTTTGAATCTCGTCGTCGCTGACTGCTACCACGCTTTTAGCGGTGGCCAGGTGGGCTTTCTCTAGGGCGGCCCCCACATCCCCGGTCAGTAGCGGCACTTTGGGCAGCACATCGGCGTCGAGGGCCTGGGGCGAAATGCCCACCACCGGCTGGTTGAGGTCTTGCAGCAGCAGCAGCACCCGCCGGCCAACCCGTCCCAGCCAGATCACCACCACGTGGTCTTTTTCTGGCACCGGGGGCCGGCGCTCCATAAACTCAAACCGCAGGGTGAGCAATTTCTCGGTGAGCAGGGCGTAGAGCACCCCCACAAAAGCCGCCCCCGCCACCGTCAGTAGCACACCAAACAGCTGGAGCAGACGCGGGTTGTGGAACGTCTCTAGCGCCTCAAAGACATCTCCGTAGCCGCCAAACAGGGTGATAAAGGTGTACAAAAAGGCGTCAAAAATACCGATGTCGGCGGGGGAGTTGAGGTCGAAGAGCAAAGTGCCTACCAGGCAAAGGACAACCACCGTAATGCCGCAAATAATGGCGACCCGACGCAACTGCTGCTCGGCCCCGGTCCGCCAGAGGCCGAGTACCTCCTGTTTCAGGGTGGGCCAATCGCGCAGCCGACGCCAGACCTGCACGGTGCGGGTCAATGGTCCGTGCCGCTCTGGCGGGGGCGGCTCAAGGCGGGGTGAGCGCAGCCGGGTATCGCTCTCAATCACGACCACCTCGTCCTGCGATCGCAGAAGGGTATCGGGCAACCAGGTGTAAAACAGGCTGGAAGCACTGGCGGCTCTGGGCCAATCGCTGCCATCGGCGGGGCGGTGGCAGAGCACTCGCCGATGGATGGTGTCTAGCTCGTAAATCTGGCGGCGATCGTAGCGGGGATTGCCCGCCTCTACCCGCTGCTTGACCACCTGAAAGCGATGGTCGTCGAGGGTAAAGTAACCCACCAGCTCTTCCCCAAAGGCTCCCAGGGCAAAGGCCGGAGCCGCCAGCTGGGTGGGCTCAAAGGCCACAAAGTTTTGCAGCTGCTGCCCCATCAGCTCGTTCAAGTTTTGTTTGTCGGAGCGCATCACCAGCCGCACCCTAGGGTTGAGTACCCGCGCCGTCAGGGCGGCCTCCAGGTTGACTCGCTCGTCCTGGGTGACCAGCAGCACCGCCCGGCAATGGCGAATCCCCGCCTGCTCTAGCACCTGCGCCGACCGACAGTCGCCAATCTCCAGATGGTCGATCATGTCCCGCAGCTGGGGCACCTCCCACTGGTCGGGCAGGGTGCTGTTGATAGCGTGGACCGGCACCCCAAAACTTTTTAGAGTGGCCACGCAGTTCTGCCCCAGGCTGCCCAGCCCGCAAACCAAAAAGCCGTCACCGTCATTCAGAGAGAGATGGGCTTGCGCGTCGGGGGAAGAGGCCGCAGGTACCATAGCACCAACTCAGGGAGACTGGACCCAAAGGATAAAAACGTTAAGCCTTAACCTACAGGGTTTTGGCGTTCCCCCTGGGCAACGTCCCCTTTTTCCTAACCTTTCCCCTTAAACCCCCAGCCGCTGCAGGCGATAGAGGCTGGAGTACAGCCCTTCCTGGGCCAACAGTTCGTTGTGGCTGCCCTGCTCGACCAACTCACCATGCTTGAGCACCAGAATCCGATCGACATTGCGAATGGTGGACAGGCGGTGGGCAATAATAATTGCCGTACGCCCCTCCAGCAGCCGCTCCAGGGCCTCCTGAATCATCGCCTCGGTGCCCACATCAAGGTTGGCGGTGGCCTCGTCGAGCACCAGAATACCGGGATTGCGAATGGCGGCGCGGGCAAAGGCCAACAGCTGTTTCTGCCCGCCAGAGAGGTTGGTGCCCCGCTCCCGCAGTTCGGTGTCGTAGCCCTGGGGCAGCTGCTCGATCAGGGTGTGGATGTTGGTTTTTTGGGCGGCGGCGACCACCTGCGATCGCGGGTAATCTTCCCCCAGGGTAATGTTGCTTTTGACATCGCCCGCAAACAAAAACCCATCCTGCAAAATCACCGCCATCCGTCGCCGCAGCTCCGCCTGGGGCAGGTCGCGAATATCGACCCCATCCAGCAGAATTGCCCCCCGATCGATGTCGTAGAGGCGGCACAGCAGACGAATGATCGAGCTCTTGCCCGCCCCCGTGGGTCCTACCAGCGCCACCTTCTCGCCGGGGCGAATGGTGAAGGTGAGGTCCTTGAGCACGTACTCGTCGGCCTTGTAGCCAAAGGTGACGTGGTCGAAGCGGATTTCGGAGGCGGGGGAGGGGGTGAGAGGGTGGGAGGGTGGGTGAGTGGATGGGTAGGTGGTGGGAAAGGGGGCTGAGCAATCGTTCGCTTCAGGCTGGCTGTCTACCAGCGGTGGCGCAGCCTGGGACGACGCTAAAGCCGCTGCGTATGCGCCCCCGGTCATGCCGCTATGGCCGTTTTCTTCCCCACGCCTCATCACCTCACCTTCTCCACCTTCCTCACCGCCTCCCCGATGCTCCGGGTCGCGAATTTCGACGGGGACATTGAACAGGTCGGTGATGCGCTCCACCGCCGTCAGCCCTGCCTGGATGGCGGTGAACTTGTCGGCAAACTGGCGCAGGGGGTCGAAGAGACGCTGGGCGAACAGAATAAAGGTGGCCAGGGTGCCAAAGGTGAGCGCCTCCTGCATGACCAGCAGGCCGCCGAGCCACAGTACGCCACCGATCGCCACCAGGGAAATCCACTCCAGCGTGGACGACACGGCGGAGTCGTAGAAGATGGTCTTGTCGACGGCGGTGATGTAGGTCTGGTTGGTGTGGCGAAACCCCTCGGCGTTGTAGCGCTCGCGGCGAAACAGCTGCACCACGCTGATGCCCGACACGTTTTCCTGCAGGGTGGCGTTGAGCTCAGACAGGTGCTCGCGGGCCTTGTAGTTGGCTTTGCGGTACTGCTGCTGAAAGTAAATGATTAACCAGGTGACGGGCAGCAGCAGCGCCAGCAGCATCAGGGCGAGCTGCCACTGCATGGTAAACATCACCACCAGCAGCACCAAAATCGAAAAGACATCGGTGATGATGCCCACCGCCCCGGTGGAAAAGACATCCCCCAGGGCATCGACATCGCTGGTGATGCGGGTGATCAGCTTGCCAACGGGGGTGCGGTCAAAAAAGCGCACCGCCAGCGCGGTGACGTGGGTGAACAGATCGGTGCGAATGTCGGCGGTAATCCGCTGCCCCACCGCCTGCACCAAGTAGCTCTGAAACCCATCCAGCAGCAGTCGAATGGCTACGGTAACCACCAGCAGCCCCACCAGCAAATTGAGCCCGCCCTGGAGGGTGCGGCCCTCCAGAAAAAACATCACCGGCTCCTGGCGAATCAAAGAAATGGCCTGGCCGATCAGCACCGGCTGGAGGGCATTGGCCAACGACAGAGGCACCAGCAACACCAGCGGCGGCAGCAGCGCCCGGCGGTGCTGGTAAATGTAGGGCCACATGCGCAAAAACAGCCGCCAGTCGCTGTCGGGCCGAACGGTGGTCTCGCTGGGGCGGGGGGAGGTAGCGATCATGGGGAGCAGGCCGGAAAGAGACGCAGTCTCCAGTGTAAGACAGTGCCAGGATCAGGCCGCGACCTGGGAGATACGGTGTACGGTTCACGGTGTACGGTTTACGGCTGGCCTTGAACCGTACACCGTGAACCCACCCACCCGTTAACTCTAGCCTGACAGCCTGATACCCCTAGTTCCCGCAGCTCAGCACCGTGGCGTCGGGGTTCGCCTGGGTCGCCTGCTGCAATTGGTCGGGGTTGGGGCGGCCGTAGGTGCTCAGGGTTTGCACCTCCTGGGGGGAGGGTACCGTGGCGGCCACCTCCTGGCCCAGGTCGCTGACGTAGATTACCTGGTCAATGGTGATCTGCCGCTGCTGCTGCTGCTCGTAGAGATCGGCGTAGCGATCGCCCACCCGCTGCTGCCACTGGGCCGGGGCGCAGTAGCTGCGATCGATCACCACCGTCACCCTGGGGCTGGCGAGAAGCTGGCGCAGCCCCAATCCCAGCCCGGCAAAGGCGATCCAGCCCAGGCCCAAGGTCAGTATCAGTCGTTGGTTGGGGTTGCGCATGGGGGCGGGAGGAAGGCTTTAAAAACCAGGGGGAATGGGGTTGGGGGGTGGGTGTTGGGTTTCGGGTGTCGGGTTTCAGGTGTCGGGGGGCGGGCAGCGCCTTGAACCTGAGACCCAATACCCCAAACCCCTAAAGATTAACCTGGAACAGATCCTTGAACAGCGTCTGCACGTTGTCGGGGGTGCCCTGCTGCACGGTGGATTCGCGCAGGGCCGCGATCGCCTGCAACTCATCCTGGCTCACCTCACCGTAGGCAATTGGGTAAAAGCGCACGTCGCTGTAGGCCAGAATGTCTCGAATGGCGTCGAAGGTATAGCCCCGGTTGACCTCCCCGTCGCTGAGCAGGAGCAGGTAGTAGCGCCCGGTGGGGTCTTTTTCCTTCTGGGCCAGCAGGTCCGCCAGGGCCACCATGGTGCCGTCGTACATGGCGGTGGCCCCATCAGCCCGCAGACTGTCCACGGTGGCCAAAAATTTCTGGTGCTGGAGCTGGTCAAAGGGGGCCAGGGGCAACCGTCGCACGGGCACATCGGCAAAGGTGACAATGCTGACGTAGTTGCCGGAGTTAATCTGGCTGGCGGCGACCCGCAGCCCATCCCTGAGCGACTGGATGCGCGGCCCCTCCATGGAGCCGCTGGTGTCGATCACCAGCGCCATATAGACGGTCCGCCCCCCGTCCTTGCGCAGCTTCCAGTTGGACTGGGCCGCCAGCAGGGTTTCACCATTGGGGAAGGGGGGAAGCTGAGCCGAGCGCAGGTAGTCGGTTTCCACAAACCCCTGCTGCTGGGCCAGGGCCTGCATCTCAGGCGATTGGGCAAAGGTGGCGAAGCGCTCCAGGGCCTGCTGCTGCTGGGGGCTATTCCAGCTAAAGCCCACCAGGGGATTGTTGTGGGGCACGCCAAAGGGGACAAATTCAGTATCGCTAAAGCCGGGCACCTGGCGCAGGGCCAGGTAGTTCTGGTACTCCAGCGGAAAAGCCTGGAGGTTGCTCTGGTCGCGCAGAAACAGCTCTTGCAGGTCGAGGGTGGTGGCGGTGGTGATCAGCACCTGCTGCTGAAACTGGTCAAATACCGAGTTGACCTGGGGGGTTTGCAGTTCGGCCACGGTGAGTTGGCCGCCGGTCTGCTGGTGCCCCGCCGCCCGCCAGTACAGCGTGTAGAGCAGGTTGAGGGCGGTGGAGCTGCTGTAGGGGTTGGGGTAGGCGACGGTGACCTGGCCCGAGGCGATCGCGTTCAGCAGCTGGTCAAAGCTGACGGTGCCATTTCCGGCGCTATCTTGGGCCAGGCTATCGTAGACGGCTTTAGGCAGCACCCAGCCAGCGGTATTGGGCACCAGGCGATCGGCGACGGGCACAGTAGGCACGCCCTGGCTCTGCACCATGGCCACCCACAGGTCGTTGGAGGGGCTATAGCCAGCGGGCTGCACCGCCCCCGCCCCCAGCAGGCGGGCGGCGGTCCCCGAGGCCACCTGACGCACCCCCACCTGGATTACTGCCCCGGAGGGCAGGGTCTCCTGGCGCTGGTTAAAGGCATTGGCCACTTCCACCAGCCAGCGCTCGTTCTGGCGTTCAACATTGGCCTTTTCGGAGGAGCTGTAGATTTCGATGTAGGCGGTGTTGCCGCCGCCGGGCTGGGCCCCGTAGAGGGGAAAGGTGTTGACATCGGGCAGCGGCTCTTCAATCTGATCGACGGTGTAGCGGCTGGCCAACTCGTCGGCAATGATGTCCTCCCTGACGCTGATGCGGGGCAGCACCGACTGCTCCAGAACTTGCCGGGCACTCTCCACAGAGTTGACCGAGGGAACGCGACCGCCGGGGGTGCAGTTCCACAGGAGCACAGCGCAGAGACCGATCAGGAAGGGAAGCAGGGGAAGGCGGCGCATGGTGGGAGAGCGTAGGTAGTGGGGGGATTAGGGGTAGGGGGGGGTTAGGGGTGGGAGAGTGTAGGGAATGGGAGGGTGGGGGACTATTCCGGGGGATTTTGGAGGATGATTTTGTTGGCTTCTACCAGGGTTTGCAGGCGCTGGGGCAGGGTGCTGTCGCCCGCGGCGTCCAGGCTGGAGAGGGCGATCTGATCCTGCAGCTGCTGGAGCTGGGCGTGGGTGGCCGCCAGGCGATCGCAGCTGGCATCCAGGCGCTGCTGGGCCATTTGCTTGTAGGTTGGGGTCTCGATCTGGTCGAGGACGACCAGCCCGTCGGCTACCTGGCCCGAGAGGTCGAGCACGGTGTGCAGGGCTTCGAGCAGGTCCACCTGCAGCAGGGGGTCGCGGCTGTAGATGCGGGCCGCAAACTGCTGGGATTCGGTGGCCCAGCCCTGCACCTGTCGCCAGGTCGGCTGGGATTTGGACGGCACCCGCTGTCCCAGGGTACCCAGCTGGGCGGCAAAGGTTTGGCTATGGAGCAAATCGCCGCTGCTGACCTCAGACTCCCTGGGGCGAAAGCCCACGGCCCAGCTGCCCACCATCGCGGCGGCTATGCCAGACCCCGTCAAAACGGCCAGGGGCCTTGGCCCGGCCAGCAGCATAAACAGGGCATAGCCCAGGGCGGTACCCCCCAGCAGCAGGTAGGTCTGGGGCTGACTCCAAAAGGTTGTTCGGCGCGGGGCCATCTCGGCAACCCTCTCTCTGGGGAATACGGTCTAGCGCTAATCTAGCCTAGGGCAGCGTCAAAGCTAAAAAGTTAAGGTTCCCGTAGGTTGACTGGAACGAAACAGAACAGGCCAGGAGCTGCAACGGTTAACTCCAGGGCATCAGGAGGTCAATTGATCACAGCTCCTAGGGCACGATGAGGGTGCTGCCCAGGGCATTGATCGCATCGGAGACCTGGGCCTCGGCCTGGCTGGTAGCCGCCACCAACAGCAAAAACACCTGGGCTTCGCGCTGGCGGGCAAAGATTTTGCCGCTGATGGGCTGGGGTGGGGCGGCCCCCTGGCTCAGGCGGCCCGTCCAGTTGATCCGCACGCCGCCGCCTGCAATGGGCTGCACGTCCCCCGCCACAAAGCCTTCCCCATTGCCAAAGGTGCTCTGGGCTGCCGCCACCACCGCCGCCTCGGGGGAAGGGGCACCGGCCACCGGGGCCACCGCCACGGTGTAGGCCAAGCTGCCGTCAGCGGCCTGGAACAGCGGGTTTCCCCCCACAGTGCTGACGCTGTAGCCCTCTAAGATGCCGATCTGAAACCGCCCCTGGGGATCCTCAAAACTGCCGCTGACCATAGGCAGGGCCGGGGCCAGGGTGGGCGGCGGTGCATTGCCCTGGGCCACCGCCTGGGGGCCGGAGCCGCTCGTCCACTGGATGGCCTGGGTCAGCAGCAGACTCGTCACCAGCGCGATCGCCCCCAGCAGCAGCACCCTAACCCACCGCCCGCCCTGTCCCATGGTGAAATCCTCGTCTACCTAACCGCCAAGCATAGCAACTCTGGCCGCCGCGCACCCCTGCGCTCAAAGAAGTTAACCTATCCTCTACCCAAAACCCCTAAGCGAAGTACGCCTCCACGCAACGCACAAACATCTCCACCCCCAGGCCCAGGGCGGTTTCGTCGAAGTCGAAGCGGGGGTGGTGGTGGGGGTAGGCCAGGGCCTTGTCGGCGTTGGCTGAGCCCAAAAAGAAGTAGCACCCTGGCACTTCCTGCAAAAAGAAGGCCATGTCTTCGCCGCCCATGGTGTGGCAGTCGGGCACCACCCCGGCGGGGGTTTCCACCACCGATAGCGCCACCGATCGCACCAGATCCGCCATCCCCGCATCATTGATCACAGGTGGGTACAGCGCCCGGTAGTCGAAACTGTAGCTGGCCCCGTGGGCCTGACAAACCCCGGCAATAATTTGCTCCATGCGGGGGGCAAAGTAGTCGGCGTAGGCGGGGTCAAAGTAGCGCACGGTGCCGCCCAGGGTGGCGGTGTCGGCGATCACGTTCTGGGCCTTACCGGCGTGAAACTGGCCCACGGTGACGACCGCCGCCTTGGTGGGGTCAATGTTGCGAGCTACGACGGTTTGCAGCGCATTGACGATCTGCGCCCCGACCACAATCGAGTCTACGGTCTGGTGGGGTAGCGCCCCGTGGCCGCCCTTACCCTGCACGGTGCAGGTAAAAAATTCTGACGCCGCCATCAGCGCCCCGGTGCGCACGCCCACGGTGCCCAGGGGCAGGTTGTTCCACAGGTGGAGGCCAATCATGGCATCCACATCGGGGTTTTTTAGCACCCCCGCTTCGATCATGGGTTTGGCTCCCCCCGGCCCCTCCTCGGCGGGCTGGAAGATCACCTTGACGGTGCCCGCAAAGTCACGGTGGGTGGCCAGATAGTAGGCGGTGCCCAGGGCGATCGCCACGTGGCCGTCGTGGCCGCAGGCGTGCATCACCCCATCGTGCTGCGAGCAGTAGGGCACGGGGTTTTCTTCCTGGATGGGCAGGGCATCCATATCGGCGCGAATGCCCAGCACCGGGCCGGGGCGCGTGCCCTCAATTACCGCCACCACGCCGGTTTGGGCAATGTTGCGCTGGTGGTCTATGCCCCACTCCGACAGCCTGGCGCAGATGAAGTCAGCGGTCAGCCATTCTTTGAACCCCAGCTCGGGCTTTTGGTGCAGGCTGCGCCGCCAGGTCACCAGCTGATCCTGTAGCGCCTGGACTGCCGGACGAATGCGATCGCGGTTGACGGGCAGCGGTGGAGCGGTGGTGGCAAACATAGCGCAAGGGCTGAAGAACTGAGAACGGAAGGCCCCCTCGCTGAGGCGAGAGGTACCCCTATCAGCATAAACCAGTCGCCTCCTGCGCCGGGTTCCAAATACCCCTCCCCAGGACCCCGTTCAGCATATGCAGTTTAATAGAGGTGTTCAATCCCCACGCAATGCTCACGTTTATGATGCTCCAGGAACTCCAAGACCAGGCTCTGCAACTCCCCATTGAGGACCGCTGGCAACTGGTGTACACGGTTTTGGCCTCGCTGCAAAAAGAGAACCACTGTGCCCTGATGGAACCCGACCCCGCTTTTCCCGACATCGCCTTTCGCTCCGACGCCGAAAATAGCTGGGTGCCCGTGATCCATGGCACCAGCATCCATGTGCGCACGGTGGTGATGGCGGCCACGGAATGGGAGTGGTCCACGGCGCAGATTGCCGAAGAATACGGCCTCTCTGAAGCCCAGGTGGAAGCCGCCCTGGTGTTCTACAAAGCCCACGGCGATGAGGGGTATGGGCTACTGGCGGAGCGCGCGATCGAATCGTCCAAGGCCTGAGGGTCCTCTCCCCCGTCCTACAGACGCCCCTCACCCAGGCAAGCGCTAGACTGTCAACAGTACAGTCACAAACGTTAACAAATGCTTCCCGATTTGATCGGCGCTACCCGCGACTACTGGCGCAAGCTGGATGCGGTCGAAGCCGCCTACCGCCGCGACGAGCTTACCCTGGACGAGGTCAACGCCGAAGTGAAGGCGCTGATGGCAGAACTGGGCCAGACCCGGCGGCAGCTGCTGCGGGACAGCTGGGCGATCGCCCGCACGTTTGTCCACCAGCAGGGCGAAGCGCTGGCGGGCGTGGCGGCGCTGGGGGTGCTGGCCTACCTGTGGCTGGTGGCCAATGGACAGGCTTAAATAGTTTAAGCGGCATTGCTGAATGCAGGCATGATATGCCCCCTCAGCCCCCCATTTTTGGGGGGAGGCGAAATCTCAAAATCCCACAGAATTGGGGGATTTAGGGGGCGTTGCTGAGATGTCAAGTTTACAGATTCATGACTCAATTCAGCAACGCCATTTAAGCCATTCTGGTTAATAGTGTTTGAATGGCAAAACATCGGGAGTAGAAGACATTTCACAGGTTTTGCCAGTCAATTAGCAGGCGATCCTAGCTGCACAGGTACAAGCAAAAAACTCCTCGGCAGCTTCTGGGTTGAGTTGCTTGAGAGCTTCCTTTCTCGCAGGGGTAAACGACCGTTTGCCCTACTCAAATTCATGCTTCAATCCAGCAACACCAAGTCGTACATAATCCGAGTCACAAAACCCCGATTCATAGCCAGCAACCCCGTAGGGGCGTAGCATGCTACGCCCCTACGGGGTTAGCCGAATAGGATTCAGTGTCAGGGGATGCTGACCCGGTGGGTGCAGGAGCGGCGCTGACGCGATCGGGGCCAGGGGCGGTTGCGCGGTGCTTCGCAGTGCAGGCCGGCTTTCAGGCGATGCCCCAGCAAAAAGGCGCGTTACCAAACTTTACGGCAGGGCTTCGACTCACCCAGGCAGTAAGAATGGCTACTCTGCGCAGGGTTGGCAATGGTTAGCCGCCCAGCCTGAGCCGAGGCGGGGCCAGACTGCAATAACGGCTACACCATTCTGGGTACTCTCAAGACTGCCCCTTCTTTATCTAGCTCCCTGTTTTCTGGCCTCAGTTACTGGCCCCCGTTTCAACCGCTTCTCTGCCCTAGGGCAATGGCCTATGCAACCTGCACCTTTCCCCACGAATGAAGCCTGTCGGCTACAGGCACTGCATCGCTATCGTATTCTGGATACTCCCCCAGCGGATGGTTTCGATAGCCTGACTCGCCTGGCCGCTATGATCTGCGCCACGCCCATGGCCATGGTCAGCCTGATCGACGAGCGGCGGCAGTGGTTTAAGGCTCAGCTGGGCCTCCCGGTCAATGAAACCCCCAGGGATATAGCCTTTTGTGCCCACGCTATTTTGCAGCCTGAGCTCCTGGAGGTGCCCGACACACTAGTCGACCCGCGCTTTTGCGACAACCCCCTGGTCACCCATACCCCCTGCATTCGCTTTTATGCCGGCATGCCGCTGCAAACTAGCGATGGCTACACCCTGGGCACCCTCTGCGTAGCCGACCGGGTGCCGCGCCACCTGAGCGATCAGCAGCGAGAGGTGCTGACCGTGCTGAGCTGCCAGGTGATGGCTCAGATGGATTTGCACTACCGGGTAAACCAGCTGGAGCAGGCCCAGGTGGACCGTCAGCGGCTGCAGGAAACGTTGCGGCTCCAGGAGCAGGCGATCGCCGCCAGCAGCAACGGTATCGTAATAACCGACGCCCGCCAGCCCGATAACCCAATTATTTTCGTCAACCCGGCCTTTGAGCGCATCACCGGCTACTCGAGTGCAGAGGCCCTGGGGCGCAACAGCCGCTTCTTGCAGCAGGGGCAGAGCCAGCAGCCCGGACTCCACCTGTTGCGGCGGGCCCTGGCCGCAGGGCAAAACTGCACAGTGGAAGTGATCAACTACCGCAAGAACGGCCAGCAGTTCTGGAATGATCTCAGCATCTCGCCCATCTACAGCCCCGAGGGCCAGCTCACCCACTTTGTTGGCATCCAGACCGACATCAGCGATCGCAAGAAGGCCGAAGCTCAGCTCTATCAGCACATGCAGGCGCTGGAGCAGGCCCGCCAGGCCGCAGAAGCCGCCAACCAGGCCAAGGGCGAGTTTTTGGCCATGATGAGCCACGAGATCCGCACCCCCATGAACGCGGTGATCGGCATGACGGGGCTGCTGCTCGACACCCCCCTCACCGACCAGCAGCGCGACTTTGTCGAAACCACTCGCCACGCTGGCGATAGCCTGCTCACTATCATCAACGACATCCTCGATTTTTCCAAAATGGAGTCCGATAAACTAGAGCTAGAGACCCAGCCCTTTAACCTGCGGACCTGCCTCGAAGACGCCCTACAGCTGCTGGCGGTCAAGGCCGCCGAAAAGGGTCTGGAGCTGGCCTATCTGCTGCCGCCGGAGGTGCCCCAAAACCTGCTGGGCGATGTCAGTCGGCTGCGCCAGGTGCTGGTGAATCTGGTCAACAACGCGATCAAATTTACGGCCCAGGGCGAAGTGATTGTCTCGGTTTCGGTGCAGCCTCGCGACCCGTCGGATCCAGCCCTGGTGACGGTGGCGGTCAAAGACACAGGCATCGGCATTCCGGCGGAACGGCTGTCCTGTCTCTTTCAGCCCTTTAGCCAGGTCGATGCCTCCACCACCCGCCAGTTTGGCGGCACGGGGCTGGGTCTGGCCATCAGCAAGCGGCTATGCGAATTGATGGGGGGGTGTCTCTGGGTCGAGAGCGTGGAGGGCCAGGGATCGACCTTTTTCTTCACCCTGCCGCTGCCGCTGGACCCGCAGCCGGCCGCGATCGCCCCCGCCGTTCCCCCGGATCTCCAGGGGCGCTCCCTGCTGATTGTGGACGACAACGCCACCAATCGCAAAATTTTGCAGCTTCAGACCCAGAGCTGGGGGATGACGCCTGTGGCAGTCGATTCGGGGATGGCGGCCCTGGCCCTGCTGGAGCAACGGTCGTTTGAGCTGGCCATTCTGGACATGCAGATGCCCGCCATGGACGGGCTGACCCTGGCCCGCGCCATTACTCGGCTGCCGCGATCGCTGCCGTTGATCATGCTCACCTCCCTGGGCTGGACGCCTACCCAGGCCGATCGCGGGCTGTTTGCGGTCTGCCTGAGCAAGCCCGTCAAGCAGGATGCCCTGCTGGCGGCCCTGGGAGCGGCTCTGGGAGCGGTCCCAGCCGCGGCCCCAGGGGTGGCGCCGGTGAAGCCTCAGCCCCTGCGAGTCACCCCCCAGCCCGACCCCTCCGGGTTTGACAGTACCTTGGGGCAGCGGTGCCCCCAGCGCATTCTGCTGGCCGAAGACAATGTGGTGAACCAAAAAGTGGCTCTGCTGATGCTGCAGCGGCTGGGCTACCGGGCCGATGTGGCCGCCAACGGCCTGGAGGTGCTGACCGCCCTGGAACAGCAGCCCTACGATCTGGTGCTGATGGATGTGCAGATGCCGGAAATGGACGGCCTGAGCGCCACCCGTGAGATCGTTAAGCGCTGGCCCCAGCAACGCCCGCGAGTGGTGGCGATGACCGCCAACGCCATGACGGGCGATCGCGAGCAGTGTCTGCAAGCGGGAATGGACGACTACATCAGCAAGCCCATTCGGGTGGGCGATCTGGTGCGGGTGCTGGAAACTAACCGCGACCCCTGCCCCGGCCCGGCCCCCGCCGCCGCCCCGGCCATTGACCCGGACAGCCTGCGCCAGCTGATCAACAGCCTGGGCGGCGGCAACCCCGACATTCTGGCCGATCTGGTGGGCAGCTACCTGGCCAGCACCGCCCAGCTACTGGATGAGCTGGATGCCGCCAACCGCCAGCGCAATTGGCCTACCCTCCAGCGGGCGGCCCACACCCTTAAATCGAGCAGTGCCACGGTGGGCGCGATCGCGCTCTCGGCCCTGTGCCGGGATCTGGAGGAGGCCGTGCGCCAGGGGCTTTACGCCGATTACACCGCTCAAAGCGAGGCCATTCGCCAGGCCGCTGAGCGGGTAGAGGCGGACCTGCACGCAGCCCTGGTGTCCCAGGGGGGAATGGGTCATGCCAATCCAGCCTGAGGGCGCCGTTATTTTAGTAGCCGAGGACGACCCCTTCATGCTCCGTTTGCTGGGGCAATACCTGGGGCAGGAGGGCTACCAGGTGATTGAAGCGCCCAATGGCAAAGCGGCGCTGGACCTTTACGTGCTCCACTGGCCAGACCTGGTTTTGCTCGACGCGCTCATGCCGGGTATGGATGGCTTTGAGGTGTGCCGCCGGCTGCAGGCCATCGCCCAGGGCAACCCAGCCCCCATGCTGATGATTACCGGGCTGGAGGACGAAAAATCGGTCGATCAGGCCTTTGCCATTGGGATGGCGGACTATGTGACCAAACCCATCCACTGGGCCGTGCTGCGTCAGCGGGTGCGGCGGCTAATTTCTCAGCATCGGCTGGAGATTCAGCTGCGGGAGGCCAACTACCAACTCCAGCAGCAGACCCTGATCGACAGCCTGACCCAGGTGGCCAACCGCCGTCGTTTTGACGAGTATCTGCTGCAGGAGTGGGGGCGCTGCGTGCGTGACCAGGTGCCGCTGTCGCTGCTTATTTGCGATATTGACCATTTCAAGCACTACAACGACCACTACGGCCACCCGGCGGGCGATCGCTGCCTGCAGCAGGTGGCTACAACCCTCAAGCAGGGTATCCATCGCCCCGCCGATCTGGTCGCTCGCTACGGTGGCGAAGAGTTCGCGGTAATATTGCCCAATACCCCCCTGGAGGGGGCCACGGTAGTCGGCGATCGCCTGGTGCAGTCGGTGCAAAACCTGAGCTTGCCCCACGCCATGGCCCCGACCACCGCCGTCACCATCAGCTGCGGCATCGCCAGCGTGCAGCCCTCGGCCAACGGTTTACCCTCCGATCTGGTGCTCAGTGCCGACCAGGGGCTCTACCAGGCCAAGGCCCAGGGCCGCAACCAGTACCAGGCGATCTGCGTTTTGCCAAACGGTACGCAGCCACCGTTCGGGGCTGTGATGTTTTAGTAGAGATTCAGTCAGGCAAAAGGCAAAGAGGGCGGTTCTGGGTTTCGGGTTTCGGGTTCTGGGTTTCGGGTTCAGGATCGGTAGACCGGTCAGCTGCACCGACCTGCGATCTTGGCGATGGAGTCATTGGATGGCTGCGGTCAGATGCGCGGTGAGCCGGAGGCCTTATCCGGCGTTGCTGAATGCAGGTGTGATATGCCCTCCCAGCCCCCCAATTCTGGGGGGAGTCGAACTCTCAAAGTCCCCCAGAATTGGGGGATTTAGGGGGCGATGAAAGAATGTCAACTTTACAGGTTAATTACTCAATTCAGCAACGCCCCTTATCCGTTAATTTCTTGGGTTTTGGGCCTGGTGGCCTGACTGACAAAGAAGTTGTTCAACGCGGTGGATACCACCGACAGCACGATGGGGCCAACGATAAAGGCCCAGAACCCGCTGACCGAGAAGCCAGGGGTGACCAGCGAGGCCAGCCAGAAGCAGATACCGTTGACCACCAGCGAAAACAGACCCAGGGTCAGAATGGTGATCGGCAGCGACAAAATAAATAGGACTGGCTTGATAATGCCATTGACCAGGCCAATGGCGATCGCGGCTACCATGGCGGCCGGGAAGTTAGCCAGCACCACACCGGCAAACATCGCGTCTACCAGCAGCAGCGACAGGGCTGTGGCCAAAACACTCAGTAGGTAAAGCAGCATGTTCAAAATCTCCTGGGGCGAGGGACGTGCAGCGATGCGCCATAATCGGAGGCTACAGGCATTCTGGCACAGTGATTTGGTCTGTCAAAGCCCTTTTCCTGGCTTGGCTGGCCAACGGAGGCAATTCTTAATATTGCAGGAATATTACAGTGGCCATTGCGCCGCCTGAAGGGGCCGGGTCAGCGATCGCCCCTGGCCCTGGCGTGGGGCAGCTCCACATAGAAGCGACTGCCCCGGCCGACTTCGCTAGCGACGTGGATATCGCCGCCGTGGGCCTGGACAATCTGCTGGGCGATCGCCAGGCCCAGGCCCAGGCCGCCGGTCTGGGGCGATCGCTGCTTATCCACGCGGTAAAAGCGCTCAAAAATATGCGGCAGATCCTTGGCCGGAATGCCAATGCCGTTGTCCTCCACCCCGATCCAGGCGCTGCGGGTGCCCGCCGAGAGGGTGACCTTGACCCAGCCCCCCGCCGGGGTGTACTTACAGGCGTTGATCATCAAATTGCTTACCGCCTGTCGCAGCAGGTCAGGGTCCGCCTGAACCCAGACCGGAGCAGTGGGGCAGACCACCGTCAGGGTGATCGGCTGGGCCACGGTCTGGATCGTCTCGGCGGCGACCAGGTCCTTCAGCCAGGGGTGGAGGTCTAGCACCTGGAGGGGTTGGGCCTTGAGGGACTCGCTGTAGCGGGCCAGCACCAGCAGCTGACTGACCAGGGTGTTCATGCCCTGGGTGACCGCAACAATTTTCTCCAGCCGCCGCTGCTGTTCAGCGCCGCGATCGCTGCCCGCCAGCAGCCCCACCTGGGCATTGCTCAAAATGGCGGCCAGCGGAGCCCGCAGTTCGTGGGAGGCGTCAGCGGTGAACTGCTGCAGCTGCTGATAGGACTTGTGAATGGGTGCCATGGCCAAGCCGCTCAGCCCCCAGCCCACCAGGCTGATCACCCCGAGGGTGAGGGGCACGGTAATGGCAAAGCCAACCAGCGTCTGGCGCAGACTGTCCTGCACAGGCGTCATCGGGGTCGCGATTTGCAGGTAGCCAATCACCTGCTCGCGACGGTAGACGGGGAGGGTGATCTGTCGCAGGGGAAACGTCTGGGCGCGCCTGGCCCACGGGGCGGGATGGCTGGACCCATTTGCGATCGAAGCAGCAGAACCCGCCGGGGCAATGGGCCATTGCAGGGTTTGAAACTCCGGGCCCTCGATCAGCGGCTCTGGGGGCAGCTGCTCTGGGGGCGAGGGGCCAAAATACTGGCTCAGTTGTCCGGTGGCGGTGTACCAGCGGGCGTAAAAAATATCCGTATCGGCGGGTGGGGGGGTACTGCCCAGCAGCGGCGTATTGTCGAGGTTGGCCGGCTCCACCCCTAAGGCCGTGTCGCGGTACTCGATGCTGGCGGCCAGCACCCGGCCCTTCTTGTAGAGCAGGCGGTCGACTGACTCCATCTGGTAGGCCACCCGCTGATAGTAAACTACCCCGGCAAACACAAGCAAAATGCTGCCCATGGAGAGGGTGAACCACCAGGTCAGGTTGCGGCGGCTGTGGGTAAACATCTCAAGCTGTGGGGCAAATGCAGTAGCCCATGCCGTAGACGGTTGAAATCCAGTCGGCGGCCTGGAGGGCGCTGAGCCGGTGGCGCAAACGACGAACCAGGGTGGTGATGGCGTTGCTCTCGGGCTCGTCGCCCCAGGCCCACAGGGCCTGCTCGATCTGGTCGCGGGAGAGCACCTGGCGCGGATGGCGCAGCAGGTACTCCAGCAGCTGAAACTCGCGTCCGGACAGCTCGATACAGACCGATCCTCGCTCTACGGTCAGGTTGGTCAAATGCAGCGTCAGATCGGCCAGGGTGAGGGTCTCGCCGCCGTAGATCTGCGATCGCCGTCCCAGAGCCCGCACCCGCGCCAGCAGCTCCATCACGTCGGTGGGTTTCACCAGGTAGTCATCGGCACCGGCATCCAGCCCGGCGACTTTGTCCAGGGTGCTGTCCTTCGCCGTCAGCATCAGCACGGGAGCCGTTTTGCCAGCCTCCCGATACTGGCGGCACAGGACCAGACCACTGACCCCCGGCAGCATCCAGTCCAGAATTAGCAGGTCGTAGTCCCGCTGGGCGATCATGCCCTGGGCAATGCCACCATCCAGCAGGCCATCGACGATGTGTCCGGCCTGGGAGAGCGCCGTTTCCAACGGTTCCAGCTGCTCTGGATCGTCCTCAACTAGCAGGATTCGCATGGGGTTAACCACCGTGTCTAACTCAGCCCTATCGTTTTGAACATAGGCAAGCACCCACAACTCTGCCTCTGGCCTGGGTTAGATCTTGGTTAAAAAAGCCCGCTCCACAGCCTGGGCCAAACCCCTACAGAATATCTGCCGCACTCTGGTTGAGGTAGAGCATTCGCACCATGATAAACACGACCACCGTCACGGGGGTAGCCACCAGCACCCCCAGCAGGCCAAACACAATTCCCATGGCCAACACAGTCGACAGCCCCAGGGCCGGAGGCAGGGAAACCACCCGCTGCTGCACCACCGGGGTCAGGACATTGCCCTCGAGCTGCTGCACCACCAGGTAAAACAAGGCGACATACAGCGCTTTAATGGGTCCTACGGTAAAGGCGATCAAAACACCGGGTATCGAGGCCAAAATTGGCCCCAGCACCGGAATAAACTCCAGCAGAGCGGCAATGATCCCCAGCACCAGCGCCAGGGGGACGTCTAGCAGCCCCAGCCCCAGGGTGATCACAACGCCGACTACTACCATGGAAATCACGCGCCCCAGCAGCCAGGCCCGCAACCCCTGCACAATGGCATTGATCACCTCCTGGGCTCGCTGGTGCCCCTGGGGCGGAATCAGGCTGATCAGGCCCCGACGATACAGGTAGGGGTCAAAGGCGACAAACAGCCCGATGAACAGGACAAACAGGGTGTCACCCAAGATTCGCAGGGTGAGTGTAAAGGTGTCGAACACCTGGGGAAACCAGTAGTCGAAGCTGAGGCGCTGGCGATTGAACTGTTCAATTACGTTGTAGAGGCCTTCTTCCCCCAGACGCTCGATCGCGATCGCCTCCAGCAGCCCAATCCCCAATTCAATCTGCTCGACCAGCTGACTGGCCTGGGCAATGATTTCGGGCACCAGCAGCCAGGCCGCTACCGCCAGCACCAGCACCAGCACCAGCAACACCACGCCCAGGGCAGCCTTTCTCGACAGCGGTGTGCGGCGGGCAATGGGGGCAGCCAGGGTCCGCAGCATCAGGGCCACCAGTATCCCCAGCACCCCCAGCAGCAGCACATCGATCACGGCCCAGGAGAACCAGGCCACCGCCAGCACAAACCCCACCAGACTGACGACCAGCAGCACTCGACTGACAAAGTCTCGGTAATTTTGGTGATTCATGGATGGGGATGCTCGACGTCGGGGGTTAGCGGGGCTTGGTGGAGAGTAACCCCAGCATCGGGCCGAGGGCGAGACCCACCACAAAGCCACCGGCATGGGCCCAGTAGGCTACCCCGCCCGTGTCTGCGGTGGTAGTTGCCTGCAAGCTGGCAAAGCCGTACAAAAACTGCTGGAAAAACCAGAAGCCCAGGAAAAATAGGGCCGGAATGCGAAAGGTAGTGAGGAAAAACCCCAGCGGCACCAGGGTGAGAATGCGAGCCTTGGGAAAGCGCAGAATGTAGGCCCCCAGCACGCCCGCGATCGCCCCACTGGCCCCCACCGCCGGAATGCTGGACTGCATAGCCACCCCCCACTGGGCCAGGGCCGCCAGCGCCCCGCAGGTCAGGTAAAAAAATAGGTAGGACACCCGGCCCAGCTTCTCCTCAATGTTGTTGCCAAACACCCAGAGAAACATCATGTTGCCGCCCAGGTGCAAAAAGCCGCCGTGGAGAAACTGCGAGGTAAATAGCGTTATCCCCTCCGCCCACATTTGGGCTGGGTTGCCGCTCTGGAAACTGGCGGTTAGCTGCTCGGGCACCACCGCAAAGGTTTGAAATAGCTCCTCTAGCTGGCTGGGGGTCAGCGTCAGGGCATACAGGAAGACCAGAATATTGGTCGCAATCAGTCCGTAGTTGACCCAGGGTGTGATCTGGGTGGGGTTGTTGTCATGGAGGGGAACCACAGTGTCTGCCCAGAATTGCCAGTATTTTCACTGTGAAAAGCAAATGTGACGCTAAGGTGACAGACTAGCTGCCCCGGCAACTGGACTAGATCACCGAATTGGTCACCCTAAACCAGCGGTAGTCGTATCCCTCGAGCTGAAACTCGTGGGTGGGGGCGGAAACCGTTTCCTCGGGCTGGTTTTTGAACAGATCCACCAGGCAGTGGTCCAGGTCGTCCTTCAGGGTGAGGGTGGCGGTACAGGGGTCGGGGCTGAAGTTGTGGATCGCGATGACGACATTGCCCTGCCACTGGCAGCGGTGGGCAAACACACTGGGGTGTTTGGTGTCCAAAATTTGCCACTGGCCCCAGCCCAGTTCTGGGCATTCCTTCCGCAGCCGAATCGCCTGCTCCATCCAGGTCAGCAGGGAGCCCGGTTCGCGGCGCAGGCAGGCGACATTGACCTCTTTGTAGTTGAACTGCCCCTCTGAGACCACCGGCAAAATCAGATCCTCGGGGGCGGCGGTGGAAAACCCGCCGTTTTTGCCGGGAGACCACTGCATGGGGGTGCGAGCGGGTTTGCGTTCCTCCAGGGAGAGGTCATCGCCGATGCCCAACTCCTCGCCGTAGTTGAGCACGGGGGTACCGGGCAGGCTCAGCAGCAGGCTGTAGGTCATTTTGAGCAGTTGTAGATCCCCATTCACCATAGGGGCAAACCGGCGGCGAATGCCGCGATCGAAAATCCACATGGTGTCGCGATCGGGGGCAAAGGCGGCGGCAATTTCGTCCTGCTCGTCGTCGGAGAGCTTGTCGAGGGTGAGTTCGTCGTGGTTGCGAACGAAGTTGGCCCACTGCCCGATGGACGGGACGGGGGGCAGGTCCTGAAACGCCTGGACCAGGGGAGCGGCCTCCTGTCTGGCCAGGGCCAGGAAGAAATACTGGTTGCCCCAGAAGTTGAACAGCATCTGCATGCGATCGCCATGGTCGAAGTACTTCGACAGCTCGTCGGGAGTTTCGTTGGCCTCCGCCAGCAAAATCGCATCTCCCCGTCGCCAGGAGAGGAAATCGCGCATTTCGTCGATATAGATGTAGGGGTCTTCAACCCGCTCAAAGAGATTGTCCGCCTGGCGCAACTCGATCAGGTGGGGCGCGGCGTCGATGCGAAAGCCCGATACTCCCAGGGCCAGCCAGAATCCCATAATCCTTTGAATTTCGGCCCTGACCTCTGGATTGGTGATGTTGAGATCGGCCTGATGGTCGTAGAAGCGGTGGGCGTAGTAGGCGCCAGCCTTTTCGTAGTAGGTCCAGGTGGTGTCCTGCAGCCCCGGAAACATCACGCCCCCTTCCTGGATATCCTCCGGTTTTTGCTCAGACCACAGGTAATAGTCCCAGTACTTGGACTCCCGGTCCCGCACCGCCTCCTGAAACCAGGGGTGCTGATCGGAGGTGTGGTTCACCACCAGGTCCACAATAATGCGAATGCCCCGCTCCTCGGCCCGCCGACTAAATTCCACAAAGTCCCCCAAAGACCCCAGCCTTGGGTCGACGCTGTAGTAATCCATCACGTCGTAGCCGTTGTCTTTGTTGGGAGAGGGGTAAAAGGGCATCAGCCAGACGCAGGTAATGCCCAGACCGGTCAGGTAGTCCAGGCGCTGGGTCAGGCCGACAAAGTCACCAATGCCGTCGCCGTTGCCGTCCATGTAGGTTTCAATGTCCAGGCAGTAGATGACGGCGTTTTTGTACCAGAGGTCAAGCATTGGAGTTTCAGCAATATCAGGGGCTATTTTCAGCTTGAAAATCAAATGTGACGGGAAGATGACAGGTCAGTCTCCCGTCCGGTCTCTGGTTTGATTTCTGGCTCGGTTTCTGGCCTGGCTGGTTTTCGATTCCTGATCAGCGGTGGAGACGGCAAAATCGGAGGGGGTGATCGGTTCCCCGTGGCGACGGGCGTAGACCTTGGTGAAGGCCGCCCCTGAAAACAAAATTTGAGCCGCATAGAACACCCAGGTGATCACCACCAGAAACGACCCGGCCACCCCGTAGGCGGAACCGATGTCGACCCAGTTTAGAAACAGACCAAACAGTTCCTGTCCCAGCAGAAACAGCAGCGCCGTGATCATGGCGCCCATCAGGGTGTCCTGCCAGTGAATATCGGCATCCGGCAGGATGGTGTACATGGCGGCAAACACGGCGCTAATCACCCCAAAGGAAATCAGCCCGCTCAACCCCTGCCAGAGATGCCCCAGGCCGGGCACCCAATCGTTGAGATTGACCACCATCGCCGCCAGCAGGGTGCTGAGCACCGAGGACACCAGTAGTAAAAAAATAATTGCCAGAATCATCGCAACGGACAGCAGCCGCTTGCGGACAAAGTGGAGCATCTGTCGCCTTGGGTTGGGCTTGACTTCCCAGATCCGGTCCAGGGAATTTTGAATGCGGGCAAACACGTTGGAGACCCCAAACACAAAGAAGCCCAGGTTGAGCACCAGCTGCCAGGGGCCTTCCCCGGTCTGCTGCCGCAGGTTGGTAATGGCGGTGGCCATCAGTTCTGCCCCCTCTTCCCCCATCAGCTCCGCCAGCTGGGACACAATTTGCTCCCTGGCGGTGGCCTCCCCAAAGATCGACCCCATCACCAGAATCACCAGAATCATCAGGGGGGCCAGGGAAAACACGGTGGAGTAGGCCAGGGCTGAGGACAGCAGCGAAATTTCCTGGGTTTGCCACTCGACGGCGGTGCCTTTGAGGAGGCGACGGGCTTTTCTGACAATGGCCATGGTACGGGGTTCTCAATGGGCTCCAGAGGCGGCATCATCCCAGGGGCGGGGTCTGGGAGGTCAGCCTATAGTTTTAGAATTGACGGCAAAGGTGACGGAAAAATGACGGGCGATCGCCCCCCTTCCATCCCCACCCCCAATCCAAGTCCTTTGCCCTCACAGCCAGCGGCGCAGCCGGGCCAGCAGCCGCTCGAGGCGCAGCAGGCGGCGGGGTTCGTGCCGCCGCACCAGCAGAACGGAGCAGGGCGCTTTTTCGGCCACGTGATCGGCGGTGGCGCTGAACAACCACCGCTGGGCGAACCACCGCTGGGACGCGCCCACAATTACCAGGTCGTAACCCTGGGCGGCCTCGGCCAAAATGGCCTGCTCCACGGAATCCACGGACTCGACCTGCACCCTCACCGCCTGCTGGCGGGGGCCAAACTCCGCCTCCACCCACTGCCGGACGGTGCCCTCGGCCCCCCGGCGATCCGCCGACGGCGTTACCCCGTGGAACACCACCACGGTGGCGGCGGTGGCCTGCTGCAGGTAGCGGGCTAGGTGCAGCCCGGTGAGGGCGTGGGGACTGTCGGCCACCGCCACCAGGATGCGCTGAATCTGATCGAGCTGGCGATCGCGCAACACCGCCACATCGCAGGGGGCATTGTTCAGCACTGCGCGGGAGGTGGAGGGGCTGAAGGGGCTAGCCCTGGACTGGCGATGCCAGCCCAGCACCACCAGGTGGGTCTGGGGCTGATGCTGGGCGATCGCCACAATCGCCGAGTCGACATTGCGGGCTCCCTGGACGCGGGCTTCCAGCTCCACCCCTGGGGTCTGGACCTGGGCCAGGGTCTGGTCAAGCTGCTGCTGCAGGCGATCGCGGCGGCGGTGGAGTTGGTGCTGGCCCGCCTGCAGGGACAGGTTGTAGGGCACCGGGACGATCTGGAGTCCGCTCAGGCGGGTGCCGGGCCGCCCCTGGGCCAGGGCCGTGGCCAGATTGACCAGCCCCAGGGCAGGGCGATCTTCGGTCAGGGGCAGCAATATTTCGCCGTACTGACGCTCCCCCTGGAGGTCGGAGCGACCCAGGGTCGATCGCAACGGCTGGGCGTCGTGGAGCCAGTGGCCCAGTTCTCCTTCGATGGTGGTGCGGCGGCGGGCCCAGAGGTAGTACCAGAGCAGGCTGGCGGCGGCCAGCCCCAGCCCGGAGAGCTGGGAGAAGCGATCGAGGGTGCCAATCACGACGATGGCCGCCCCCCCGCCCACCAGGGGCAACCAGGGAAACAGCGGCACCCGAAAGGTGGGTTGATACCAGGCGGGGGCGGCGCGGCGCACCACGATCAGCCCCATCACGATCAGGGCGTAGGACACCATGAACAGGGCACTGGAAATTTCCGCCAGAATGGCCGCCTGCTCAGTCAAAGACAGCAGCAGGGCAATGCCCCCCGTCACCAGAATGGAGCGGCTGGGGGTGAGGTGGCGGGGGTGAATGTGGCCAAACCAGCGGGGCAGAATCTGGTCTCGGCCCATGGCAAAGTTAATCCGCGACGAGGCCAGAATGGCGGCATTGGCCGACGAGGCCGTGGCCAGCAGGGCACCCACACTGACCACAATTCGCCCCGGATTGCCCATGAACTGCTCGGCGGCCGCCAGCAGCGGGGTGTCAAATTCATCCATCTGGTCGTAGGGCAGCACCCCGGTCAGCACGTACACCACCGCCACGTAGATCAGGGTCGCCGCCACCACCGAGCCAATGATCGCCCGGGGCAGGTTGCGACCGGGCTGCTGAATTTCCTCGGCGACGGTGGACACCTTTTCAAAGCCAGAGAAGGAGACAAAAATCAGGCCCACCACGCCAAAGGCCGTGCCCCAGCCGAAGGGGGCAAAGGGGTCGTGCAGGTCGGCGTCGACGTTGAAAAATCCCAGTCCGGCAAAGCCCGCCAGGATCAGCACCAGAATGGCCACAATCACGGTCTGGGCGGTGCCGCTCAGCTTGGCCCCCCGGTAGTTGAGGCCAATGAAAAACAGCCCCGCCCCCAGCTCGCTGAGCCGGAGGGGAACCTCGACAAAGTCGGCCACGTATTCGGCAAAGCCAATCAGGTAAAAGCCCGTGGCAAACATCAGCCCCAGCCAGTTGGCCGGCCCCACCACCGCCGCCGCCACCGCCCCCAGGGTGCGGGAGATCAGGTAGTAGCTGCCCCCCTCCTGGGGCATGGCGGTGACCAGTTCAGACACGGTCATGGCAATGGGGAGGCAGATCAACCCGGCGATCGCAAAGGATACCGCCGCCGCTGGCCCCGCCTCCTGGGCCGCCGTCCCCGACAGCACAAAAATTCCGGCCCCCAGCATGGTGCCCAGGCCAATGGCCAGGGCATTGAACAGGCTCATTTCGCGCACCAGGCCCTGCTCCTGCTGTTCTTTCTGCTCCCGCTGGGCCGGTTGGGTTTGAGTTTGATTCGCCATCAATAGTTGCGTTTATGGAATTTGCGTTTAGAGATCCATGCCAAACCGCTCGATCATGAAATAGAGCACCGCCACCGCCGTGAAGAACAGCCCCGACAGCACCATGATCGGAGTGGCCAGCCAGCCGGGTTGCAGGTCTTCGGGCAGTTTAGTTTTGTTCAAATACAGCGTCAGTCCCACGATCACCGGGGTGTGTATCGCCGCCACGATGCCGCCCACCTCCAGAATGTCCACGGGGTCGCGCACCACAAAAAAGACAACCAGGGGCAGCACCGTCACGGTGACGATGACGTAGAAGTTTTTCATATTGTCGCGATCGCCCAACCAGCGCCGCCATTGGAGCCGTTCATCCCTGTGACCCTCTGGGGATGGCTCGGGGTTGAGGCGATCGCCCGCCAGAATCAGCGTCGCATCGGCAAAGGTGCGGGGCCAACCGTCCTGGTTGGCGACGATGGTGCCCCCCAGGGCAATCACAATGCTGACCAGCAGCAGCCAGTAGCCAAACTCGCCCCACACCTCCGACAGCAGCCGGGTCAGGTCTTCCGCCACGGCAATGCCCTCGGGGACAATGCCCTCCGGCTGCAGCAGTTCAGCCCCCAAAACCATAAAGGCGACAATCACCAGGCCGCCCCCGACCACTCCCACAATGGCGGTGGTGCTCATCACCCGCATCCACCGCTGCAGGCGATCGCGCCGCCGCTGCTGAAAGTCCTCGTCGTTGTCGTAGTCACCCAGATTGTCCGGGGGCTGATCGGCCCCCGCGCTATCTTCCACCGGCCCACCGTACTCCCTGGCCGCCACCCAGTAGGAAAACCACATGATCCCCGCCGCCCCCGCCAGAATGAAGCCCAGCCAGGGCAGCAAAAATTCAATGTCAAAGTCGTCGCCAATACCGGGCACCAGTCCGCCAGCGATCTCCCCCACGCCGGGGAAGACCTGGATGGCCGCCGCCCCCACCGCCAGAATCAACACCCCCGCCATTACCGAGGTGGCCTTTTCCACCTTGCTGTAGCGCCCCGATACCACCAGAACAGACGACAAAAGAATAATCGCCACCGCGTAAACGGCCTGGTTTCCTGGCAGGGCCAGCATCAGAGCACTGCCCACCAGGGCGGCAATGCCCGCAATAGTGACCACCGCCGCCACCACCTGGGGTAGAAAGATGAGCCAGATAGCCCAGTTTTTGGGGCCGGGGAGGTCCCGGTAGCCATCGAGGATGGTCTTGCCCGTGACCACGGTGTAGCGCCCCACTTCGCGGATCATCACCCACATAAATAGAATCACGATCAGCAACGCCCACAGGTACTCGTAGCCGTAGCGGGAGCCGACGCGGGGGGTAAACAGCACCGAACCCGACCCGACGGATGAAATCATCCACATCAGTCCAGGGCCATACCACTTCAGCTGTGTCCAACCGGAGGGCGGTTTGGGCGTGCCAGAGCGAACGTCCGGGCGGGCTTGAGTCTGTGTCATAGCTATGGTCGGTGAGTAGAATCTTGGCTGCCTGCGGCTACGGCTCCTCATCCTGGGATGAACGAGCAGAGGGCGGACGGTCAGACTTACCCATCTGTTCTTCGATCGGAGTCAAAAAGCGCAGGGTAAGATAGTTGACGGCGGTAATTAGAAGAGCCACTTCGTACTGGGCATAGGCCACAGCAGCCCCCAGTGCTCCAGTGGACCATACGCTGGCCGCAGTAGCGGTCCCGCGCACATTCACCCCTTCCTTCAAAATGGCTCCACCGCCAATAAAGCCGAGCCCGCCCATTAGACCTTGCAGTATTCGGGCTTTTGAATCTTCCCCCCCAGGGCCGATAAAACCAATAGCTGTTAGCACATAGCCGCAGCTGGCCACGGCCACCAGGGGAAACGTGCGCAGGCCCATGATGCGGGTAGATTTTTCCCGCTCCAGGGCAATGGGCAGTGCCAGCAGGAAGGCCAAAATCACCTTGAACCCATTGATCAAAAGTTGTTCAAAACTGAATTGCAACCAGTCCATGAATCGTTTTACCCCGTCGGGTTCCCCAGCCGAAACGAAATCCACAATCCCAGGTGCCTGACCCGGCAATCCAGGGCTTCCAGCCACCCGGCCAACTCATGGTTGCTATTGTGAAAAACGGAGTAGGTCTGGTCATCTCTCACCAAACGGAGATTGTTGACCTCGTTGAACACCTGCCCGGCGGGAATCTGCCGATCAAAGCGGCTATGGAGAGAGTCCTGGAGCTCCTCCACCCGCTCCAGGGGCACGTCAAAGCTCAAGATTTCGCCCCCCACCGCTTCAAAGGCTCCCCGGTACGCCTCCAGGGATTCAAACTCTCCCCATCCCAGGGCGCCGGGGGTGGGCCACAGCAGCGCCTGCAGGCCACTGAGCAGATCCTGCTCTCGGCGGGCGTAGTAGTCCCAGTCGCCAAAGCCATACTGCCGCCAGCGATCGCCCACCGGCATCAGCAGGCGGGCGTGGATGCCGATTTCCACCACGTGGACGGTGGTGGGGTTGGCGGGGGCAACGGGGGGAAGGATGGTCGCTGGCACCGTGACCCAGGCGAGAACCACCGTTCCCACCAGGGCCAGAAAGAAGAAAGCCAGCCGACGCTTCATCATAGGCCGAGGAAAGCTGTGACCATAGGAGTCCCTTAACCGCAAGGGTGTTAGCGACAGGGTAACGCATGATGGCAAGCGGGTTTTTGCCAGCATGGATGACACGCCCTAACCCACCCTATGGAGAGGCAGTAACGCCGGCTTATAGCCATCGCCAGAACTGGTAGGACATGACCCATGCCCCTGAAGCGATGGCTATAAGCCATTGCGCCGCCCAGTTTTTGCCTTTGGAAGAGGCCCATGTCCTAAGCCCAATGGCCATCGCTATAAGAGGGCCTGCGCGGAGACCGAGAGGACTATAGAACAAGCCCCCCAAGTAGGTGTCTTACCTACCCGAGGGGCCTGCATTCCTACCGAAGCTGGGGCAGTCCGGAATCCCTAGCTGCCGATGATGCCACCGTCGTTTTTGGTGATTACCACCGTGGCCGAACGGGGGTAGATCGCCGGGTTGCCATCGGGCCAGCGGGAGTTGACCTTGCCGGCGGCAAAGTCGGCCTCGGGGGTGGTGGCCCCCGGGTGCTGCACGTTGATGAACATCGTGCGCTGGTCGGGGGTGGTGATCACGCCCGTAATTTCCTGGCCCACAGGCCCCGTCAAAAAGCGGCGAATCTCGCCGGTGACGGGGTTAGCCGCCAGCATCTGGTTGTTGCCAAACGGCACAAAGTCACCTTTGTTTTGCTCGCTTTCACCGATATCAGTCTGAATCCACAGGCGGCGATCGGCGTCAAACCAGAGCCCATCGGGGCAGGCAAAGATATTCTCAGCGGTGAGCGACTGCCCCGAGAACTTCCTGCTATCCGTTTCAGGGCCTGCCAGCACAAACATATCCCACTGGAAGGTGGTGGCAGCGGGGTTGTTGCCCGTTTCGCTCCAGCGGACAATCTGTCCCCAGCGGTTTTCCGGGCGCGGGTTGGCCGCGTCGACCTGTTCCGCTGTCCGCCGTGAGTTGTTGGTCATGGTGAAGTAGACGTCCCCAGTGCTTGGGTCCACCGCCCCCCACTCGGGCCGGTCCATCTTGGTGGCCCCAACAAAGTCGGCGGCGGCGCGGGTGTTCACCAGCACATCGGCCTGATCCTTGAACCCATTGGCAGCGGTGAGGCCGTTCTGGCCGTGCACCAGGGCAACCCACTCGCCAGCGCCGTCGGCGTTAAACTTGGCCACGTACAGGGTGCCCTCATCCAGCAGTGCCCCGCTGGCGGTGGCCCGGCGGTAGGGCTGGGCCGACACATACTTATAGACGTACTCAAAGCGGGCATCATCGCCGGAATAACAGACGATGGGTTGCCCCTCCACCGGGGTTTGGAAGACGACCCCCTCGTGGGCAAAGCGGCCCAGGGCCGTGTGCTTCACTGGCGTGCTGTTGGGGTTGAAGGGGTCGATCTCCACCACGTACCCAAAGGTGTTGGGTTCATTGCGGTAGTCCTGGGTGGGGCTGGCGGCTTTGGTGGAGGCATCGAAGCGGGCATACTGGTCCAGACCTGGATTGGCCCGTTCCCAGCCAAAGCGGGAACGGCCCGTGGCCAGGCCGTAGCGCCGGTGTTCCCGGGGCAGGTTGGCCACCCGCTCCCCCTGGGGGTTGGTGGTGGAGTCGTTGTTGACGAAGTAGCCCGCCCAGTTCTCCTCACAGGTCAGGTAGGTGTTCCAGGGGGTAACGCCGTGGGCGCAGTTGTTCAGGGTGCCCCGGGTGCGGGTGCCGTTAGGGCTGTACTTAGTCTTCACCAGATCGCTGCCCCGCACCGGGCCGCGCAGTTCCATCGGCGTCATGCCGGTGATGCGGCGGTTGCGGCCATCCCGCTGGACGGCCCAGCTGCCGTTGGCCTGCTGGCGAATACGCACCACCGACACCCCATGGGCGTTAATTTCCTTCAACACCTCGTCGGCCGCTCGCCGCTCGCCCTGCATCGGCGGTGCATCCGAGTCGAGAGACATGCCGATCGCGGCTTTGTGCAAAAAGCGGGGCTCCACGTACTCGTGGTTCATCACCATCAGGCCATCGGTGGAACTGCCCTGGTAGGGGTCGCGGCCCTCGATCGGGAAGAAGTGCATGCCGTCGTGGTGCATACCCACCTGCATGCCCTGCTGGGCCCCGGTGTTCTCCAGCCGGTAGGCGGGATAGCTGCCGGTGATCGGCTCACCCCAGGGCAGAATGGTGCGGGCCGTGTAGCCCTCGGGCACCACAATGGTGTCGGCTTCGCTCACCGGGATAGGCTTGAACCCCAGCAGGGTGCGGCCTGGGTTGGCCTCGGCGGGCTGGGGGCGCAGCCCGTTGAGGGCGGGGCCAGCAAACATGGAGGTCACCGCCAGGGCCAGGCTGCCCTTCAGCATCTGGCGGCGCTGGAGGCGGCTGTGGAGCACATCGGCAAAGGTGGGATTGTTTGAATGATTGCACATTGGCTCGTCGCCGGGGCGCAGGTCGTCGGTGTTGACCGCTCCTTGCAGTAGACGGGAGTACTTCTGGCGTAGGTTGCGCTTGTCGGACATGGATAGGGCTCCTCTAGGGGGCCGGGGCAGAGGCCGCTAGCGGCGGTTCAGGCCAAAAATTGGCACAGCGATACCCAGGCACGGAATGCGCCCTTATCGTAGGCAGCCAAGTTTATCAAGCTAAGTAGGGATGATTATGGAAACCCTAACGATCGGTTAACTTCGGTTCCTGATTGGCTCTCCCGCTGTCCGGGGCATGTTCGAGAGTCATTGTGGGATACCCCATCAACTCAGCTGAGCTGATAGGGTAGCGGCTATTGGGCAGGTGCTGGTACTGCGATTGGGGGTTGTACCGAATCCTGTTTGGTTACCCCGGGTTGGGCAGGGCGCACGCCCCTAGGGGTTGGGCCGTTTAGGATGCGGGGTTGTGGGCGTCGGCTTTGCTGTTATCCGGTCCCAGGGCCAGGTTGGCCTCGGCCCGCTCTGGGCTCACCGACGGCGGCAGGGCGATCGGGTCGTCATCCAGGGACAGCAGGAAGTTAACCAGATCGGTCTGGTCCTGGGGCTGATACCCGGCCTGCTGGTCTACCCAGTAGTCGTGGCCCTGGCCGCTGACATTGGCCCGCTGCAGGTCGGGACTGGCTCGATTGACCTCCACCATCGGTTCCCGCAGATTGCGATCGACCAGCATGCGCAGGCTGGCGGCCGGGTCGGGTCTGATGCCCCGCATAAAGGTGCCCACCATGCCAATCTGGGCCGGGTCGGCGACGGTAAACCAGCCGTCTGGCTCGGGTTTGAGCGCGGTGGCGCTAGCAGCAACGCCGCCGTCGTGCAGGTAGGGGGCGTGCAGGTAGGCACCGATCAGCTTCATCACCTTGTAGCCTCCCTTGGGGTCACTCTGGGCGTAGGCGAGCTGGATGTCTTCCTTGGGGGTGATGTCGGTGGGCACCGGCAGCACCGCCGGGTCGGCGGGCAGCGGTACGGGCACGTTGGGGGCATAGGTGTCGGGCTCGACAAAAGCCTCGGCAAAATCCTTGGAGGCTGGCGCCCGCACCGGCTGGGTTTTCACTTCCCGCTGGGCAATCACCCGGTGGTTGGTGAAGTAGCGGCCGCTGTGGCAGGTGGCACAGTTGGCATCGTCAAAGAGTTTGGCTCCCCGCTGCACCGAGGCCACGTCCTGTACGATGTCGTTGGGGGGTGGGGCCAGGGTGTTTTGCCAGGCCGACATGCCGTTGAGTTGGGCGGCGACCAGGTGCCCGGGGGTAGCGGCCATCAGGCCGTTCTGCATAAACAGGGTGCCGTTGGGGTATTCCGGCATTTTGATGGTGGCGTTGAGGCCGGGGGCACCGGGGGTAGGGTCGATCGCGTCAAAAAATTCCGACGGGCGCGCCCCTTCCGGCAGCCGAAGGCGATCGCTGGCGGCGTTTTGGAACATGGTCCCCAGGTAGGTTTCCTTACCAATGCCCAGCACCTTTGGGGCGGCATCGGCGGTGGTGGTGGGGTCGGCATTGAGGCCAAAGACGGCATTGTTGAGGGTGGTCAGCCCGTGGAACCAGCCGATGGAGGCCACCCCGCTCCAGGCGTAGGGAAACGCCTCATGGGTATAGGAGGAGGGCACCTGGGCGGAGTTGTTGTTCATGTCGCCGTTGGAGACGAAGTTGCCCGGCGGCCAGGACAGCAGCGCCCCGTCTACGGCGGTCTCTAGCTGCTCAATGTCGGGCAGGTGCCCCACCTCGCCCTCGTCGTTGAGATAGGTGCGATCGCCCGCCGGCATCTCGGTAGGGTTGACGTCGGTCTGGCGAAACAGGGCCGCCGAGTTGGGCGCCAACGCCAGCAGCATGCCCAGGTTAACGTCGGTATTGGTAGCCCCTTCGATAATTTTGCCGGTGTCGGCATTGACGGTGGCGTGGCAGAGGGCGCAGGTGATGCCCACCTTGGGTCGGGCGTGGTCAATGTGGGTGACCAGCCCGAGGGGAAAGACGGAGCCCTTCGGCACATCCAGGCCGGTGTTGATCACGGTGCCGGCTGGAAAGGTGCGATCGCCCAGCTCCAGCGTTTCATCCAGCGTCACCTGCAGGTTGTCGGTGGGTTGTCCCTTCAGGGCCAGAATCGCTTTGGTCAGCTTGGGCAGTCCCAGGGGACCATCCAGAATGCCGACCAGGTCGGTAAACAACACTTCGTTGCCAAAGGTCTGCTGATAAAACGTCTCGCGCCCGAGATCCAGCAGATCCTCGGTGATTTCGACTGCCCCATTGTCAGGGGAAAGTTGCTGTTTGCCGGCTTCAGTTTGCAGCAGCTGGGCCGCCTCCGCCCGGCTCACGGTATGACCCAGGACGTCGTAGGAGCCCAGCCCTTTAGGGGCGGGCTGGGTGAGTGGGGTGTAGGTGGAGGCTAGATCCGGCGGTCGATTGGGCAGCGTCAGCTCTAGCTGGAAGCCCAGGAAGCCCGCCAGGACTCCCAGGGAGATCAGGACAATCAGGGTGCGGAGTGGCATGGATGCCTCCTCTAGTTCAGTGCAGCATATCTGTCGGAAATCAACGGTTGAAACTGGTCTGAATTGGGGTCTAACTCGGTCCAAAGTCGGGTTTAATCCGGCCCCTGGTTAGGCCAGTTTTGCTGTCGTTCGGTGGGGCCAGGCTGTACAGGGCAGAGGGGTCAGGGGTGGTGCTGCTCGGCGATCACGTCCTTCTCCGGTTAGATTTCAGCCCTCGGGTCCATCGGTATGGTGAGGGGATGAGTCGGAAAATTGCCATGTCAATGCGTCCATGGGTACAGCCTTTCTCAACCCTGGGAACGACCTTCTGGTTGCTCCTGCCGCTGGCAGGTGGCCTGTTCTGGCTGGTCGGCATGCTTGTTACAGAACAAGTTCTCCACCGGAGCGATCGCAGTGCTCAGCTCTTCCCTACCGAGCCCCTTGGCCAGGACCAGGGGAGCGACATTCGCCTGATCCGAGCCCGAGTCGATCGGAGCCGGGGCCTTACTGAGGTCGCGGTCAATCCCAGCGATCGCCAGGCCCAGAGCGTTGCGATCGAACTGGAAACGGCCTACCTGGATGAGGTGGAAAGGCAAATTGCCCGTGCCCTCAACCTATCTCCGGTCACCGTTCAACGGCTGACCCAGTACACCATTCACGACCCGCTCAGGGCTCAGCGCGAGCCCGGCGACTGACGTTTTGGAGGCTACCCTGGGAGTGATGCTCCTGGGGTAAGTGATGCTCCTGGGGTAGTTGAATCGCAGACATTCGCTCGATCTCCGGGTCAGGCACCAGCTGTCGGTTTTGAATCCAGGCAAATAGGGCGGCGGCGGCCACAAAAAAGGTGCTAATGCTGGCCACCAGTTGCAGCATGATGCTGTAGCGCATCGGACTTACTCCTCAAACCAGGTTGTAGTGTTCCATGTGAAGGTGGGTGACGGGCACCTCTAGCTGATGCAGAGCGCGCTCGACCTGGTCCATCATTTTGGGATTGGCGCAGATGAAGTAGTGGCGGCTGCCCCGGTGGATAGGGATGTAGCGTTCGAGCAGGTCCTGATCGACGTAGCCCGTTTCGCCGCTCCAGTCGTCCTCGGCGTTGCGCAGAACGTGCACCACCGTGAGGTCGAGCTTTTCCTTTAGCTCCTCCAGCTCTTCCTGGTAGGTGATGTCGTCCCAGGTGGAACTGGAGTAGATCAGCGAAAAGGGGCGATCGTCCTGGCGATCGGCGGCGGTGCGCAGCATGCTCATGATTGGGGTGATGCCAATGCCGCCCGCAATCATCACAAACCCGGCGGCATCCCAGTAGCGATCGAAGGTAAACACCCCGTAGGGCCCATCCAGAAACGCAACCGTGCCCGGTTTAACCGTTTTGATCTGGTTGGTAAAGTCGCCCACGGCTTTGATGCCAAACTCCAGGCAGTCCTCCTGGTCACCACTGGAGGCCATGGAAAATGGATGCTCACGCATGCGGAAGGGGGAAATGTTGAGGGTGAGCCAGGCAAACTGGCCGGGCTGAAAGGTGAACCCGTTGTGGCCCCGGGGGCGCAGTACCAGGGTCCACACATCGCCTCGCTCGGGGACGACTTTTTCCACCAGGTAGGGGTGCTGGGTCATTTGCCAGGGCTTGATCAGCCGGACAAAAATCAGCATCCACAGGGCCGCCAGCCCAAACAGGCTCCACAGGGCAATTTTCCACTCCAAACTCAGGTAGTTGCCCACCCCAAAGCCGTGGGCCAGCCCCAGCCCCACGGCGGTGACGGCAAAAATACCGTGCCACAGCCGCCAGGGTTCGTAGGGAATGTTGAGTTTTTTGCGCCAGATGGAGGTGACCACCAGCAGCGTCAGCGCCAGGGTGGCGATCACCGCCGCCCTGGCGCGCCAGGGGGCCTCAAAAAAGTTCAGCAGCTGCAACGTCTCTGGATCGGTGACAAATAAAATGATTGGGTGCACCAGAATCAGCAGAAACGCTACCACCGAGGTGTAGCGGTGAAACTGCAAAATCACGTCGATGCCGTAGGCGGATTCGAACGTGCGAATGCGGGCCGTGAGGGCAAACTGCAGCACCATCATGGCCAACCCAATGAAGCCCAGGGCCACCGAAAACTCCAGCCAAAACCCCCGCCCAGGGGCGGTGGGGTACAGCAGCAACATCAGCAGGGGAGACAAAATAATGGCCAGATAAATCCCGATCCAGGCCGTTGCGATCGCGATCGGGTTTCGCATTAATAAACTTCTCATTCCTCTTCTCCTATCCCCTCTCCTCCAGACTTCCAGCCAAACATGACCAAAAAGTGACAGGGCCTCACCGCTGCCGTGGGCTGGGAGGCGCTGTCATTTTCTAGTCACATTTAGCGCCAAGCCTATTTCTATACGTGCGCTCCATTCCGGGCCCAGGAACTCAAAACAATCAGCCCCAGTGCGCCACCAGAGAGTGAATCCAGGAATTTAAGACTGGGCGGTTGGTTCGGCTGCGGCCGTATTTCGTGGTGCCGCAGCCCACGGCACCCGCGCCTGCCCGGCAATCTCGAAACCTCTGAACCACCGCTCAACTCGACCGGACCCAACCCCCGATGAGGACGTTACCCATGCTCAAAGCAGCCCTGCTATCCGGATCGCTGGCCGCAGTCCTGCTGGGTCTGTCTGCGGCGGTTCTGCCCGCCCCAGGTCTGGCCCAGGCCCCAGCCCCCCAGACCACCCCCCTCGACCTGGATGACGACCAGCTCGATCGCTTCGTCAGCGCTTTACAGAGCGTTCGAGGGATTGAGCAGGCCACTCAGGCCGCGATCGTGGCCGCCGTTGAGGCCGAAGGGCTGACGATGGATGAGTTCAACCGTCTGGTGCAGACCCTCCAGGAATCCAATGGCGCTGAGCTACCGCCGCCGCAGGTTGCCCCTTTCCGCACCGCCGCCGAGCAGGTGGTGGCGATCCAGTCTGCGGGCTACGAGACCATGGCCGCGGCCATTCAAGCCGAAGATTTGACCGTGGAAGAGTTTGACCAGATTTTGTACCAGGCCCAGCGCGATCCGGTTCTGCTGGAGCAGATTAACCAGCGCTTGGCGGAGTAGGCCGCCTAGGGGCGAAGCCCAACCCACCGCCAGGTTCGGGGTGGGTGCGTCACGCTAGAGCACCGGTTCAGTATGGCTGCGATCTCGAATCTGTCATCGCAGGGTTTACAGATCCCTACCGATTCCTTGGCAGCACAAAAGTTTAAACCGATGATCGATCGCTCCTTTCCGTCAGGTCCAGGGCGGCCAATGTTCGCGTTAGCGCCCCAGCAGGGGCGACGCCTCTGGTCGAGGTGCTACTGGGGCCAGCGAAATGGCCCCAGTAGCACCTTGGGGCTTACCGCCGCAGTTGTGGCTCGCATGCCCATAGCCTTGCTGCACAACAAATACTGTACCGACGCTCTAGGCGATGACGCACCCTACACCATTAACGAGTTCTCCCTGAGTGGCTCCCTTGGGTTTCTCAATCCTGTGGGGTCAGGGGCAAATCGTGCCCATCGACCTGGCCCAGGACGGCGCTAACGGGAGTCTTTGAACCGGTAGCGGGGGCCTCGACGCTGCGACGGCTGCAGGGCGATGGGAATGCCCCAGATGCTGAAAGTGGAGCGCACCACATGGTCAGTTTCGCTAGCGGTGCCGGGGGCTTGCAGCGATCGCAGTCCGTGCAGGTCGAGAAAACTAAAGCCCACCTTCGAGAAAAAGGGTAGGACGCAAAACAGCAGGGTATCGGTGGTCTGGTTGATCAGCCCCAGGCCCGAGGGACCAATAATCCACACCACCGGGTAGCCAATCCACAGCACAGTAAAGTAAATCAGCAGCTTGTCGTACAGATCCGACAGTTCCTGCCCCTGGGCGCGGGTTTTAGCCCGCAGCGGTGCCCAGATGCCCCACATCACCACCAGAAAAGCCGCCACCCCACAGAAGTACCACAGGTACCGTACCTCCGTTCGCTCCGACAGATCGGCAATTAGCCCCGTCCCAATCACCACGACCTGGGTGCCCATCAGGGCCCCAATCAACGTCCAGTCTTTTTTGGGCAAAAACTGCATGGCCGTCCAACTCAGGGCCAGCAACAGCAGCGGCGTGGTCACAACCCAGTCCAGGTATCGGGCGTAGTGGGCCAACTGCCCCGCCGCCTCCACTTTGCCCTGCTCCAGAGCCATCGCCATATAGGCCAGCCCCGACCAGATTGGAATAAAAATAGCCACCGCGTATTCGTACTGGGGCACCCCCTTCGGATTGCGGCTGAGGGTCCAGAAGTGCAGCGCCCCCAGGGCCATTCCCCCCACATACAGCCAGTGCAAAATTGCCTGCCAGTCCATAACCATTAAGCCCTCCCGTAAGGAAATGTGTTCCTTCAAGGTCAGCAGCAAATATGACAGGGAGGTGACAGGCGATCGCGGCCAGGCTGACAGCCCCTAGCGAGCCACCACAAAGCGCTCCTGGGCGATCGCCCGCAGCCGCTGAATGTCCTCGCGGCGGGTCACCGAGAGGGGCACCGTGCGCTTAATCTCTTCGAGCAGCAGGGCGGTGTCGGCGGCCCGATTTTCGTGCAGGGCGCGGTAGTAGGCGGTGATCACCGCCTGCTCAATCTCGGCTCCGCTAAAGCCCTCCGTGGCCACCACCAGCTCATCCAGGTCAAAGGCGTCGTGCCCCTGCTGCCGGCGACCCAGGTGAATGGCGAGAATATCGCGGCGCTCAACAGCCTCGGGCAAATCGACAAAGAAAATTTCGTCAAAGCGTCCCTTACGCAGCAGCTCAGGGGGAATGGCCGACAGGTCGTTGGCGGTGGCCACCACAAAAATTTCCTGGGATTTCTCCTGCAGCCAGGTAAGAAAGTAGCCAAACAGGCGACGGCTCAGCCCGCCGTCGGCCTCGCCGCTGGTCTGGCCCATGCTTTTTTCGATTTCGTCAATCCAGAGAATGCAGGGGGCCATGGTTTCGGCCATGGTGACAGCGCGGCGAAAGTTTTTGTCGGACTCGCCGATGTACTTGTCGTAGAGGCGCCCGGCATCGAGTTTGAGCAGGGGCAGCTGCCACTGGCGGGCGATAGTCTTGGCCGCCAGCGACTTGCCGCAACCCTGAATGCCCACAATCAGAATGCCCTTTGGGGCGGGCAGGTTGTACTGGCGCGCCTGGGGGGTAAAGCCCACCCGGGCACAGTTGAGCCAGCCCTTGAGCCCCTCAAAGCCGCCTAGTTGGGCCAGGTTGGTCTCGGGCGGGAAGTAGTCGAGCAGCCCTTCTTCGTGGATGACGCGGGCTTTGCGCGCCAGCACCCGCTTAATGTCGTCGGCGTTGAGTTTGCCGTCGTGGAGGGCGGCGTAGGACACCACTTTGCGGGTTTGGCTCAGGGTCATGCCCTGGAGTGCCTTGACCAGGGCGTGAATGTCTTCGGGGGTCAGCTCTACCTTGACGCGGCCCTTCAGCACCCGCACCACCTCCGACACCGCCCCATACAGCTCCTCGGGTTCGGGCAGCTTGATGTCGAAATAGACGGCATCGTGGGCAATTTCGGGCGGTAGGGTCTGGCCGCTGCCGCTGATCACCAGGGTCGAGCGGTGGTGGGAAAACTGATCGGCCACTTCCCGCAGCAGCCGCGCCACCACCGGGTCCTTGAGGTGGTGGGCAAAGTCCTTGAGCCAGAAAATCGCCTTCAGATTGAGGTCTTGAATGTGGCGCAGCATGTCGATGGGTTCGGCGGTTTTGGGCAAGGCCTGGCCGCGCCTGGTGCCGGGGGGCGTGTACTCGTTCTGCCAGCGGTTGTCCGGGCTGTCGGGCGATCGCATCAGCCCCTGGGCAATGCTCCACTCAAAGGCCGCCATCTGCATATCGCTACAGGCCGCGCCGATCAGTTTCTGCACCCGTTCCTCTTCGAGGGTGTCGATCACCACAATGGGATGAAACGAGGTGATCAGGGTTTGAAAGTGCTGCACGCTGGTTTTAAATGACATAGCCGCCGCCAGTAACGCCAGGGGGCTGTCATCAATGGACCGCTACGGTTGACACGCTGATGACAAGCCCTGGGACTAAAGTGCCCGCTTAGTCCTACATTGTCTGCACGACCCGCTCCGGACATTGCCCCAGCGCCCAGGCTAAACCACATCAATTCCCTGGCGGGCGTAGCGAAACCGCAGCACCAGCCCCAGGGTGATCTGCTTCATCACCCAGTACAGGCTGGCCAAAATCAAAAAGGTGACCAGAATCACGGCGGCGGGCCGCCTGGAGGTCAGGGCGTCGAGGGTGTCCACCAGCACACTGGTGGGGGCAAGGACCAGATCCCAGCTGTTGAACCGCAGAAACCGACCCAGGTAAATGCCCACCGCGCTGAGGGCATGGATCGTTAGTTCCAGGGGTAGAACCATGGTCTTTGCGCCGGACTGTTTGAGGTAGTGGACCAGGTTGAGAATGGAGACGACGTAGGCCTCAAAGCCCAGCAAAATGGCGACAGCATGGATGGGAATGAACACCAGCGCCACCACCAAAATGCGAACTTGCCCCGAACTGGTGCCGCGAATCAGGTGAATAATATCGGTGAGCACGTAGGGGGCGTTGGGTAGGAAAATTAAAAACACCACCAGTCCCACCCACCATAGCCACCCCTGGGAGTCCCGCTTAGTCTTAAAAATTCCGAGGCTGAGCAGCGTGGCCAGGGCCGTAATTACCAGCAGCCAAAGCAGCTCCAACCAGGAAAACAGGCCACCGCTGGCATTAGCTCGGGCCAGGTTGGCGAGGCCATAGATAACCCGAGGGACGCGAGGGCCCAGGCCCAGCACCCCGATCGCCCCCGTCAGCACGCAGGCTGGCAAAAACCACCGCTTGGCCAGGGTTTGGCGACGAAAGAGCACAAAGCTCAGCAGCAGCGGAATGGCCGCCAAAAACAAATTCCAGGCAATCCAGCCGCTGTAGACGTTGTTAAAGGCTCTGACAATGTCGAGCAATAGCCATCTCATCAGGTCTTAACTCCAAACGCAGACAGTGATTGATCCAGGGCGTGTCATCACATTTGGCCCAAGCCCTCTGGCATCAGCCCTGCCACGCCCGACCCCAAGCCAGCCAGGACTGCGATCGGCGATGCTCCCGCCGTTAACCGTCAACTGACATCAGCCCTTAACCTAATCTAAATCTTCACCAGGAGCGACGTCCGCTCCGGAGCAAAGAATTAGGCCATTTGCAGTGGGTTCGGAAACCAACTCAAAACGAGTATCTCTGCGGGAAGCACACCTATAGCTATTAGTACCTGTGCGATCGCCCCGCGCTATAACAATGAAGAGTCTTTTTACCGCATCTTCATGCCAGCAACTTCCCAGCGGCAGGGCAACACCACCGAGCACCTGCTTACCACCCCCCAGGGCAGCCACCCCTACACCGCCTCGGCCCAGTGGCAAACCCTTTACGAAAACGATAAGCCCGTGGCTGAGCTGTTTCACGTGGCCTACACCAAAGCCGACCAAAACCCGGCCCAGCGACCGCTGACCTTTGTGTTCAACGGCGGCCCTGGGGCGGCCTCGGCCTACCTGCACATGGGGGCGCTGGGACCGCGCCGGGTGATGTTCAACCCCGACGGCAGCCTGCCCCGCCCCCCAGTACAGGTCACCGACAATGGCGAGAGCTGGCTGAGCTTCACCGACCTGGTGTTTATCGACCCGCTGGGCACCGGCTTTAGTCGCACCCTGCCCAGGGATGACGACAAGGCCGAGAAAACTGAGGAAAAAGCGGGCGAGAAATCGTCCCCCAAGCCCGACGACAAACCCGACGACAGCGCCAAAAAATTCTGGACGGTCGATCGCGACCTCAGGGCTCTGGGCGAGTTTATCCAGGGCTACCTGTCGGCCCACCACCGCTGGCTGTCGCCGATTTTTATTGCTGGAGAAAGCTACGGCGGCTTTCGGGTGGCCAAACTCTGCCGCAAACTCCAGCAGGACTACGGCGTGGGCCTGTGCGGGGCCGTTTTGATCTCCCCGGTAATGGAGTTCATGCTGCTGGAGGGCAACGACTACAACCTCAGCGGCTGGGCTACGGTAATCCCGTCGATGGCGGCGACGGCGGTCTACCACGGTCGGGTCGATACCCCCGATAGCCCCGCCGCCCACGGGGCCAAAGCCGCCGAGTTCGCCCGCAAAACGCTGATCCCGCTGCTGGCCCTGGGCCGCACCGCCGCCGCCGAGGACCAGCAGCGCGTGTTTGGCCAGTTGGCCGAGCTGATTGGCCTGCCCCCGGAGGTGGTGCAGCGCCACCGGGGCCGAATCGATATCGCGGTCTTTGCCCGGGAGTTGCTGCGCCACCAACAGCGGATTTTGGGCCTCTACGATGGCTCGGTGACGGCGATCGACCCCTTCCCCGATCGCGTGCTGCACGAGGGCACCGACCCCACCCTGGAGGGCATCGATCGCCTGTTTACCGGCGCCATCAACAGCCACCTGCGCTCCACCCTGGGGGTCAACACCACCCTCACCTACAACCTGCTCAGCTTCGAGGTGTTCAAAGCCTGGGAGTTTTTGCCCGAAAGCGACTACCGCCAGGGGTTTGTGGGTTCGGTGGACGATCTGCGGGTGGGCATGGCCCTCAACCCCTACCTGAAGGTCTACATCACCCACGGCATCTACGACCTGGTGACGCCCTACTTTTCTTCCAACCACCTGGTGGACCAGATGGCCCTCAGCGATGACCTGCGCCCCAATCTCACCCTGCGCCACTTTCAGGGGGGCCACATGTTCTACACCTGGGATGAGTCGCGGCGGCAGTGGTTTGAGGATATGCAGGGCTTTTACCGGCAGGCGGCCGGAACCCTGGACGGCTGATGGGTTGAGGTGCCAGCAGGGCCACCCCTCAACCCAACGCCTTACAGACAGATTGCGTAGGGGCATAGGCGTTTGCCCAACCCAAGTAGGGGCATAGGCGTTTGCCCAGCCCAAGAGGGTGCAGTATGCGCATGGACCTTTGACAAAAAAAACCGACAGACCCGTTGAGGGCTTGCCGGTTTGGTTGTGTGTTCCCTGTAGATGACTCGGCTAAAGTTGAGTCAACCTTAGTATCACTGGAAGGTTCCCAAAAACCTAGCCAATTTGTCACCGCCAGCGGTGAGATCGATCACAAGGTTAAGCAATTTGACTGATGTCGTGGTTAGCGGAGATGGCTAGCTGTAAAGACTCCTGACGACTGGATTGCGCCCCGACCGCTTTGGGGCAAGAATAGTGGCACCCGAAAACTATAGCAATGACTATGGCGCTGAGGACACTGTTCCTTGCCACAGGCCCTTGCTACGGGTGAACACTGGGCAGCGCTTGGGGAGAGTATGAGCAATTCACCGATGAGTCCGGCGGAAGCCCTAGCCAGTATTGCCATGGTGGCGATCGCTGCCGATGGCTATCTGGCCGAGCAGGAGGGCCAGGATATGACCATGCTGCTGTCGCGGATGGCGCTGTTTAGCAGCTACTCCAGCGAGGCCCTGCACCGCCTGTTTGACACGTTGCTCCAGCGCCTGAAGCAGGACGGCCCCGGAGCGATGGTGAACCAGGCTAAGCAGGTGTTGTCGCCGGACCTGCGGGAGGCGGCCTTTGCGATCGCCACCGATCTGGTGCTGTCCGATCGCACGGTCACGCCCCAGGAGCAGGCCTTTTTAGAAGACCTCTACATAATTCTAGAAATTCCCAAATCGCTGGCCCAGCAGATTGTGCAGGTGATGACTATCAAAAATCGCGGCTAGTACCGCTGCTGTGAGTGTAGTTGGGGTTGAGCGGTGTCAAGGGCTGGGGAAAAAGACGGGTGCAAGTGGCGCTGCTAAAAGGGGTAATGACCAGGCCCTCGCTCTGGTACCCCGTCCTGATGGGGCTGACCCTGGGGCTGGGAGCGGTGCTATCGGTGGGGGCAGCCCAATTTGTGGGGCAGGGGGAGGCGCTGCAGCGGCAGGCCGAATTTCAGCAGCAGAGCGAGAATCTGGCCACGGCGCTCCAGCGCAGCCTCAACCGCTACACCGATGTGCTAACCTTTCTGCACGACTACTACCGGGTGGCCGAGCAGCCCGTATCGCGCCAGGACTTTGCCGCCTTTGTGGCGCGATCGCTGGTCACCTATCCCGGCATTCAGGCGCTGGAGTGGGCCCCGCTGGTGCGGGCGGGCGATCGCGCCGCCTTTGTGGCCGGGGTGCGGGCCGAGGGCTACCCCACCTTTGACATTACCGAGCTGTCCCCCACGGGCCAGCTGCGGCGGGCCGGGGCGCGGGCCGAGTATGTGCCCGTCACCTACGTCGCCCCCTTTCTCACCAACGAAGCCGCCCTGGGCTACGATCTGGCCTCCGACCCCACCCGCGCTGCGGCCATTGCCCCCGCCCGCGCCACGGGCCGGATCATGGCCACCGAGCGCATTCGCCTGGTGCAGGAGCAGCGCGACCAGTTTGGTTTTTTGGTGGTGCTGCCGCTCTACCCCAACGGCGACATTCCCCCCGATCGGCCGACGCGCGAGGCGGAATTTGAGGGCATTGTGCTGGGGGTGTTTCGGGTAGCCGATGTGGTTGAAGAGGCGCTGCAAGACCTCAACTACAACATTGACTTTGCCCTGTATGACCAGGATGCCGAGGCCGAGCGACAGTTTTTGGGCCAGTACGAGGCGGCGAGCCAGACCGTAGTGGCGACCGAAGACCCCCTGCGCCCCTCGAGGGCGGTGTGCCCCCGACCCCAGGACTGCACCCGCCTGCTCACCCTGGGGCAGCGTCAGTGGCGGGTGGCCTTTGCCCCAGCGGCCACCTATGGCCTGGGCCAGGGTTACGGCGCGCCCTTGACCCTGCTCACCGGGCTGCTGCTGACGGGCACCCTGGCCCTGTTTCTGCACAGCCTGCAGGCCGAACTGGCCCGCACCCGCGCCCTGGGGGAAATGAAGCTGAAGTTTTTCTCTATGGCCTCCCACGAGCTGCGCACCCCCCTGAGCACCATTTTGCTGTCGGCGGAGTCGCTGCGGGGGGACGTGACCTCCCTAGAGGTGGCCCAGCCCAAGGTGGATCGAATTTTGACCACCGCCCAGCACATGGGCCAGCAGATCGCCGATCTGCTCACCCTCACCCGGGCCGAGGCGGGCAAGTTGGAGTTCCACCCCGCCCTGGTGGACGCGGTGACGTTCTGCCGGGAGGTGATGGAGGAGGTGCAGCCCCAGGTGAGCCAGCCGATCGCCCTGAGCGCTCCAGGTTCGCCGGTCACCGCCTTTTGGGATCGGCGGCTGATGCGATCGCTGCTCACCAACCTGCTGCTCAACGCCGCCAACTACTCCCCCGGCGATCGCCCCATTCACCTGAGCCTCAGCAGCGATGGTGAGCGGGCTACCATCGCTGTGCAGGATGGTGGTCGGGGCATCCCCGCCGCCGACCTGGCCTCTATTCGCGAGGCCTTTCAGCGGGGCAGCAATGTGGGCGATCGCCCCGGCAGCGGTCTGGGGTTGGCGATCGTCCACACCGTGGTTACCCAACACCGGGGCCATTGGCAGATTGCCAGCACCGAGGGCCAGGGCACCACCGTCACCGTGGAACTGCCATTGGAGTGATCTAAACAGGCTGGGGGGGGCTGGTGGTCTATGGGCCGCGAGTCTCCGAGGGAGAGGCTACGCCAACGCAGGGGTATGGGCAGTGCGATCGCAGCCAGCTAGCAGGGTTGCAAGATCTCGATCTAGATCTGCTTAGACGCTGTATCTTGCTGGCCGAAACCGACACCGGAGCAGCCATCCGACAGTTTCAGCAGGGGATTTCTCAAGCTACCTAGCACTCTGCGGCGTCAGTCGGCCAACCAGTCCCAAAACCTGAAACCTGGCACCTGACACCCTTAGCCAGGCTTGTTATAGTTCTGCTACCAATACTAACGTTCAGCTAATCTCAGCTCTCGGCCTCTGCGTTACAAAGTTTCACCCCAAAAAAAGAACCCGTCGGCGGGGAGATGTAGCTGTGATCGGCCCAGCGTATCCTGAGAGGAAAAATAAAGCGGGCCCCAGTTTGCTAAGGTACCTACAGGTTAACTCCTGAGGTCTTCTCGGCTCTGGGCTGTTGCAGTTCTACCTGTCTTCCTTAATAGGAACTAAGGGATCGACGCGATGCGCTCAATCCTGGGGAACCCGTCTTATGTTTTGTAGAATTCGGAGATTTGTCCTATCGCTAAGAAACCAAAACCCACCGTCAACCGCGACATTAGAGACCTTGAGGTGTTGCTGATCACCCAGACCGGCGAAAACCTGGGCGTCACCGACACCAGAGACGCCCTCAGAATGGCCAAAGAGAGCAAGCTCGACCTGGTCGTCGTTTCCCCCAGTGAAGATGGCCCCCCAGTGGCCAAAATCATGGACTACGGCAAGCTCCAGTACCAGCAAAACAAGCGCCAGAAGCAGACCTCTCGCCCCTCCGTCAAAGAGGTCAAGTTTCGCCCTAACATCGGCGAGTCTGACTACGCCCTGCGCATCAACCGAGCCACTGAGTGGTTGAGTAAAGGGGATTCGGTCAAGTTTTTAGTGCGGCTGCGCGGGCGGGAACACCAGCACCGCGATCGCGCCACCGATCTGCTGAACCGGGTTGTAGAAGACCTGAACGACGCTGGCAAGGTGCAGTCCTTTGACCACCGCGCCCTCACCCTATTCCTGTCGCCGTCGTAGCCTGTCGCCTACTGGCACAACCTGTTAGCGAAAAAAGCAGGGGTCGTTTGACCCCTGCTTTTGGGTTGAAGGACTGTTTCAATGGCTGAATCCAGTATTCCCAGGTAGCCTACTCGCGTGGCCCAGGAACAATCATATTCAGCAGCAGCGCCACGGTGCCCCCGGTGGCAATGCCCGAGGAGAACACACCGCGAATCAGGTAGGGGGTATTGGCCAGGGCGTCGGGCACAAAGGACACCCCCATGCCCAGCCCTAGAGAGGCCACCAAAATCAGCGTGCTGCGACGATTGAGGGTCACACCGCTGAGAATTTTGATCCCCGAGGCCACCACCGAGGCAAACATCAGCAGGGTAGCCCCCCCGAGCACCGGCTGGGGCATCGCCTGAAACAGGCCGCCAATAATTGGGAATAGGCCCAGCAGTGCCAGCATGCCCGCAATGAAATAGCCCACGTAGCGACTGCCCACCCCAGTCAGCTGAATCACGCCGTTGTTCTGGCTGAAGGTGGTGTTGGGAAAGGTGTTGAAGATGGCGGCAATTAGAGAATTCACCCCGTCGCCCAAAATGCCACCCTTCACCCGCTTCAGGTACAGCGGCCCCTCAATCGGCTCGCCCACCAGCATCGAGGTCGCCGTCAGGTCGCCAATCGACTCAATGGTGGTGATCACAAACAAAAACGCCAGGGGAATAAACCCCGCCAGGCCAAAGCCAAACCCATAGCGGAAGGGGATGGGCAGCGTCACCAGGGACAGCTGCGACAGCCCGCTGAAGTTGAGCATGCCCAGGGGCGCGGCCACCAGGTAGCCCACCACCAGGCCGATGAGAATGGCCGACATCCGCAGAAACGAGTTGCCGGTGAAGTTCAGCACCATGATCACCGTCAGCACCAGCATCGAGACCCCCAGGTTTTGCAGACTGGCAAAGCTGCCGTCGGCGCGGGCGGCGGGGCCACCGGCCATAGCCACCATCGCCACCTGAATTAAACTGAGGCCAATCATCAGCACCACAATGCCGCTGACCAACGGCGTCATCACCTTTTTGAGCGGTTCAATAAAGAAGCTGAGGCCGATTTCAATAAACGAGGCCAGCATGCAAATCGTCAGCAGGTAGGCCAGGGTTTGCAGCGGCGTTCTGCCCCCCTCTACGGCGTTGGTGCCCACCGTGACCAGGGTGCCCACAAAGGCAAAGCTGGTGCCTTGAATACTCAGCAGCCCCGAACCCACCGGGCCAACTTTGTGAATTTGAATAAAGGTACACACCCCCGACATCAGCAGCGACAGGCTAATCAAAAAACTGATGTCGCTGGCTTCCAATCCGATCGCGTTACCCACCACCAGGGCTGGGGCAATGATATTCACAAAAGCCGCCATCACGTGCTGGAGGGCCGCCGAAATGGTCTGCCCCAGAGGTGGTTTATCGTTGAGCCCGTAGATCATATCCACGGGCGGGAACAGGGATGAACGGGGTGGTTCTTCGAGCACCTGGGCCGCTGCCCCGGCGGTCTCTAGTCGCAGTTGGTCGTCACTCATGGTTGGTTCTACCTCATCTCAGCAACGGTGGGGTTGTGGTGAACCAGGCAAATCAGCGCTACTGGTTTGACCAGTTTCAACTGTTAGGCTAAGATTGCATTATTCGATACAGAAATGCTGGTGAATTAGCCCATTTCCAATTTCTTGCCTGGACAACTTAGGGACTTAGATTAGGGCTGAGGGGTAGAGATTTTGGGGATGGAAAAGTGGAGAAATCGTGGAGATTGTTGCGGTTTTCTAACATCAAAACTCGCTACCGCTGGGGGCGGCGTTTCTAATCCATCGCCCTAATCCATCGCCTTGAGCCGGTAGCCCAGGCCGTGGACGGTTTCAATAAAGTCTTTGGGGGCTCCGGCTGCTTTGAGCTTGGCCCGCAGGGTTTTGATGTAGCTCTTGATGGTGTTGTCTTCGGGGGCTTCCTGCCAGTGCCAGATCTGGTCGATGATGGCGGTGCGGCTGAGCACCCGGCGACCGTAGCGCAGCAGCGCCTCCAGTAGGGCAAATTCCTTCGGCGTCAGGCGCAGGGGGGTGCGGTGGTAGGTGACTTCGTAGCTGGTGGGGTCGAGGGTGAGCGGCCCCCAGCTCAGCCTGGGGGTGACGCTGGCCTGGCCCCGGCGCAGCAGGGCCCGCACCTGGGCCAGCAATTCTTCCAGGTGAAAGGGTTTGACCATGTAGGCGTCGGCCCCGGCGTCGAGGCCCAACACCTTGTCGGAGCTGGTGTCGCGGGCGGTGAGCATGAGCACTGGGGTGGTGAGGCCGCGATCGCGCATCCGCTGGCAGAGGCCAATGCCATCCAGCCGGGGCAGGGTGACATCGAGCAAAACCAGGTCGTAGGCGATCGCGCTGATCTGGTTCCACCCCGTCTCCCCATCGCAGGCAAACTCGACGGTGTAGCGCTGGGCGATCAAAATTTCGGCCAGGGCATCGGCCAGTCGCCCATCGTCTTCTACCAGCAAAATACGCATGCCGTCGCCAATCAACCCTGAGCGATTAACTGCTACCACTGGTATGCTGCCGGACAACTTCCAGCTCGATTGTGACCGCAAGCACAAAAAATAGCCCCCCACCGCCTCCCCCCCTCACCGTCCCCGCCCCCATCCCAGGGTCAGCTATAGTGGGTCTTTACCGCTGTCGGGAGAGCTGACGATGAGTGCCAGCAGCACTGTGGTTGAAATCTTGTCTGCCGAGGAAATGCGCCGTACCCTCAACCGCTTGGCCTCGGAGGTGGTAGAACACGGCGGCGACCTGAACCGCCTGGTGCTGCTGGGCATTCACACCCGGGGGGTGCCCCTGGCCCACCTGGTGGCCCAGCAGATTCAGCGGCTGGAAGGGGTAGCGCTGCCGGTGGGGGCGCTCGATATCACCCTCTACCGCGACGACCTGGACAAAATCAGCACTCGCACCCCGGCCCGCACCGAGATTCTCTTCGACATCACCGACAGGGTGGTGGTGCTGGTGGATGATGTAATTTTTAGCGGTCGCACCATTCGCGCGGCGCTAAATGCAGTGATCGACTACGGGCGACCCAGCGCCATTCGCCTGGCGGTGCTGATTGATCGCGGCCACCGCGAGCTGCCGATTCGTCCCGACTTTGTCGGCAAGGCGCTGCCCACCGCCAAAGATGAGCAGGTCAAAGTCTTTTTGCAGGAGGTGGACGGGCGCGATGGGGTGGAGTTGCTGAAAGGGTAGGGCGGTGTAACATTGGGTGTGCGATCGCAGCTTAGCGGCCCCGTTCTTGCCTAGGATAGGGAGCGTCGATTTAGCCATTTTGCCCGTGACTGCACTGCCCGCCGCCCACGAAACCCAGATCCGCAAGGCCGACCATCTGCGCATTTGTTTGGAGGGGCCGGTGCAGTGTACCCAGGTAACCACAGGCCTGGAGCACTATCGGTTTACCCACTGCTGCCTGCCGGAGCTGGACTGGCAGGACATCGACATCAGCACTACGTTTTTGGGGCATCGACTGGGGGCACCGCTGCTGATCTCCTCCATGACGGGAGGTACCGACGCGGCCCACCAGATCAACCGCCGCCTGGCGATCGCGGCCCAGCGCTATGGGCTGGCCATGGGGGTGGGCTCCCAGCGGGTGGGGGTCGAAAATCCGGCTCTGATGGAGACCTTTGCGGTGCGATCGCTGGCCCCCGACATTCTGCTGCTGGCCAACCTGGGGGCAGTGCAGCTCAACTACGGCTACGGCCTCGACCAGTGCCGTCGGGTGGTGGACCAGCTGGAGGCCAACGCTCTGATTTTGCACCTCAATCCGCTGCAGGAGGCGGTGCAGACCGGGGGCGATACTAACTTCAAGGGCCTGCTAAAAAAAATTGAGCCGCTCTGCGCCGCGCTGCCCGTACCGGTGATCGCCAAGGAGGTGGGCAATGGCATTTCGGCCCCCATGGTGCAGCGCCTGATCGACGCTGGCGTGGCGGCGGTGGATGTGGCCGGAGCCGGGGGTACCTCCTGGGCGCGGGTGGAGAGCGAACGGGCTAGCGACGCCCACCAGCGGCGGCTGGGGCAGACCTTTGGGGAATGGGGATTGCCTACCGCCGACTGCATTGTACAGGCGCGACGGGTGGCCCCGGCCCTGCCGCTGATCGCCTCGGGCGGGCTGCGCCACGGGCTGGATGTGGCCAAGGCGATCGCCCTGGGGGCCGACCTGGCGGGGCTGGCGATGCCGTTTTTGCGGGCGGCGAGTGACTCAGAGGAGGCGATCGCGGCCCTGGCGGCGGTGCTGATCGCAGAACTTAAAACGGTGCTGTTTTGCACCGGGCAGAGCCATCTGGCGGGGCTACGGCAGTCGGGAGTACTGGAGCGACTGTAGAGTGATCGGCAATAACCGCCGAAAATTGGGCGCTCAACGAGTTCACCAAAAACCCGATTCAAAATCGATCCGTCGGGGCATTTGCACTGCAACGCCCCGACAAGCTGGGTGAAATTCGACAAAACCGGGTATTTGTCATTGCTTCAAAACATTTTCTGACCACGGTTTCTACCGCCCGGCCGATACGGTATTTCTCGCGCCGTTGATAGGTTGAAAACAGATATTTGGTCTATCGAAAACGTTCAATAGATGCGACGAGGCTTGAGGCTATGAGATTTAATCTTCTGAATTATGCCAGTGGCCTGGGCTTGGTGGCGGGTGCGCTGCTGTGGCCTAGTATTAGCCACGCCCAGGGTTTTTGCTACATGGTTAATGCTCGGGGAGAGGTAATCAACCTGGACGGCCTTTGCCAGAGTAACAATGTGTCCGATCCTGCCCAACCGCAGGGGCAGGCCGCAGGGCCAGAGGGGGCTCTAATTGAGCCTCAACAACTCTCATTGCCCGAAGTCAGAAGCTTTACCCTGACGGGACCTCCGTCTGTACCGGGTACTGGCACCGATGCTGTTCAAACTCTGCCCGACGGTACGCAGACGGCTCCGGGTGCCACCCAGACCACCCCTGGTACAACCCAGACTGCCCCAGGTCAGGCCGTACCAGATGCCACCCAGACCACTCCAGGGACAACTCTGACTGTTCCCGGCGCGACTCAGACCACTCCCGGTGCGACTCAACCCGTTCCTGGTACAACTCAAACGGCACCTGGCGCGACTCAACCTGGGCCCGGCCCGGTTCAGCCTGTGCCTGGCGCAACCCAGACCTTTCCTGGCAGCACTCGAACCGTTCCTGCGGTTCCCATTAGAGGCATCGAACCACCTCAGATTCCGACTCCCGGCACCCAAACCCCCCAGCCCCAGGGGACTACAGTCAACTAGCCTGGCCTGGCGGGCGGGCAGCAATGGCCGCTGCGCTTGGGCGTGGTGAGGCTTGGGACACAGCGAAATGGCCCCAGTAGCACCTGGGCTTACCGCCGCAGTTGTGGCTCGCATACCCTGGCCTTGCTGCAACACCAATCCTGTACCGAGGCTCTAGGCGTAAGGACGACCGCTTGCTCCCAAACAGTCAGCCTACTGCAACTGCGATCGCCGCCTCAAGCGGTTCAGCCCTACTCCCGCCCGGCGGTTGCTGTGAACAGGACGGGGGAAACCCTGTGACTGGCTATTTCCCTAAGTGCAGGAGGCAAGAACGCCATCGCTTCACTGCTTCAGGGTGAAATCTTGGCTCGCAGTTCGGTTTTAATGCGGTTCAAAATGGAGTCTTCATCGAGGCCATCGAGAATTTCGGTGATCACGGCCCGTGGCCCCTCGGGTCCCCAGGTAGCCCCGTTGGTGAGGTAGGTTTTGGTAATTTGGCCGATGCCGTAGGTGGCCAGTCCCGCCACGCCGCCCTGGGCCAGGGCCACGGGCACATAGGGGGCGAGGGACAGCCCCCCGGTGGCGATCGCAGATACCCCCAGCACCCCCTTCAGGGAGCTGAGGCCCAGGGTAATCACCAGTTCGCTGAGGGTAATGCCGCCCAGCCCCAGGGCGATCTGCTGGAGCAGCTTGAGGGCGGCGGGGCGGGTCATGGGCAGGCCGTAGAGCCGCGACAGGTTCAGAATCAGCATCACATCGACCACGGTACCGCCCACCAGGTCGGCCACGGTGACAGGGTTGAGGGCCACAGCGATGGCCTTGATCAGGGTGGCGTTCCAGATCGTGTCGTCGGCAATGCGATCGCAGATCTGCTTTTTGCGGTCCAAAATTTCGGCGCTCACCCCTTCGGCGTACATCAGGGTATTGAGCGCCACCAGGGCTTTGCCCTCGCGGTGCAAAAGGTCGAGAATTTTGAGCTTCAGGTCGTCCACCTGGGGGCGATCGCGCACGGTCTGGTAGGCAACGGTGCCATCGGGCCGGGGGGTGGCCTGCACCGCCAGAGGGGAGGCGGCGGCCATAACAATTTCATCGGGGGAGATCAGATCCTGCAGGCGGCGATCGCGCAGGGTTTCGTAGAGAGTCTGGCGATCGGCTTCGGGGTACTGATCGATTTTGTTGAACACCAGCAGCATGGGCTTGCTGGCCTGGCGCAGAGCCTGCAGGGCCTCGTACTCCACCCGAGTAATGTCGCCCGCTATCACAAACAGAATCAAATCCACCTGCTCGGCAATGCGGCGGGCCAGGGCGGCGCGGTCTGCGCCATCCACCTCGTCGAGGCCGGGGGTGTCGATCAGCTCGATGCGCGACTGGCCCAGGCTCTTGAGCGAAACCCGCAGCAGATCGGGGGTGTCCTCCCCTAGAGAATCCTGGCTGACCTGCCAGCGGCTGCCCTCCACCACCTGGGTGACGCCGTGGGTGGGGCCGGTGATAAATACCTCCTCGCCCAGCAGCGCATTCAGCAGCGACGACTTGCCCCGCCCCACCAGGCCAAAGGCGGCAATGTGCACCACCGTATGCTCCAGCTTGTCGATCAGGCCCCGCAGGTTTTGCAGAGCCTCTTCCACCCCAGCTTGCTCGCGCGGGGTGAGGTTGAGCCGCTGCACCAGACTGCCCAGGGCGGCCTGGGCGCGGCGGTAGTTGAGGTCGTCCTGCAGGTCTTGAAAATCGAGGACCAAATCGCCCAGTTCAGTCTCCACATCTTCCCAAATGGCGGGGTCGGCGGGGGGCAGGGCCAGGGGTGCTCCCTGTACCGTGGCGACCAGTTCCCCCAGTTCGGCCTCAACATCGTCCCAGGTGGTGTCGGGGGACGGGGGCAGGGGGGAGGGGTCGGGAGCGGGCATAGGGGTGGGCGGGTGGATGGGTGGATGGGTGGGCGAGTGGAAGGGGGATGCTTTTAGGATAGCGGAGGGGGTGGGGGGGTGAGGGTAGGTTTACTGGGGTGGGGATTGAAGCGTGATCAGGGCTGACGGCAGGAACAGGTGATTGCGACCCAGGACGCGGCGACGTTGATGACAGCCCCTAAGATTGGGACACAGGGTTCTAGTTCCCCAGGATAGGCGGGACAGGATCTGCGTAGAAGATGTATCAATTGGGATATTTGGGTCATGACTTCGCTGCCCCCTAGCCAAGATATCGAGAGGTTGAAGGTGCTGGCTATGCTGCACTACGTGGTGGCGGGGCTGGTGCTGGCCTTTGCGCTGCTGCCGCTGGTGTTTGTGGCGATCGGGGGTGCGGTGGTGCTGGCCCCAGGGGCTGTAACCAGCGGCGACGGTGAGATACCGTCCGCCGCCGTAGGGCTGATCTTTCTGGCAATTGGGCTGGCGCTGTTTGTCTATGGGCTGGTGCTGGCGATCGCGCTAGTGGTCTCCGGCGGCTGTTTGCGACGGCGCAAACACTACTGGTTCAGCATTGTGGTCGCCTGCGCCGCGCTGACGTTTACGCCCCTGGGCACTGTGTTGGGGGTAGCCACCCTGGCGGTGCTGGTACAGGATTCGGTGCGGGAACTTTACTGTCTTCCCTCCAACAGCAATTTCTAAACCGTTCGAATGACAACTTGACGCTGCGAGTTTAAGGGTTAAGTTGTGTTTGAATGCTTGCTGAAAAGTCTGTCCTATGCTCAAACCTCGTTTTTGGCCCCTCAATCGACGGCGGCGATCGCTGCTCCTGGCCAGCCTGACTCTGCTTGCGGTGGCCACAATTCAGCTTGTGCGGCCCTCGGGCCCTGCCGTGGCGCAGTTTTTGCCCCTGCCAGTCCCCGGTGACGAACCCCTACCCGTAAACGTAGAGCGGCGCGGCACCCTGGAGTCGGCTGGCGTACAGCTCGATGGGCAGGAACTGTTTCGGGTGGCGTCGCCCGTGGTCCTCAACCGAGCCGAGGTGGGCACCCAGCTGCCGGTGGAGGTGCGGGCGCGGCAGATTGAGGCCAACCTGCGGCGTCTGTTCCCGGCGGACCAGGCGGGGGGCACCCCGCTCAACCCCGAGACGCTGGAGGTGGTGATTCAAACAATCGATAACTATCCGGTCCTGTTTGCCCAGGATGCCGGCCTGGCCCAGCCGCGGGTATTGCTGACCGTAACCGATACCGATGCCCAGTACCACGTGGCCTCCAGCAAGCAGGTCCTGGCCGAGGAGTGGCAGGAAATTTTGCAGCAGGAGCTGCCCCAGGCAGTGGCCCAACGCCAGCCCGAGGCCCAGCGCGAACAGTTCATTGCCGCAGTCCAGGTGGTGGCGGCGACGCTGGTACTGAGCCTGATGTTGTTTGCCCTGCGGGTGGGGTTGGGGCGCTTCGAGCAGCGGCTGCACCAGCGCCGCACAGCAGAGTCGGCCTTGATTGACGCTCAGATCCACCAGGCCAGGGAGTTTGGCCAGGCCCCCCACGGCCACCAGGACCCGCAGTTGCGCCACGGGCTGTACCAGCACCTCAGGCTCGAACACCAGCTTCAGGCGGTGCGGCTAGTGCGCTGGCTGCTGTTTTGGGGCATCGTCTCCCTGGGGGCCATCAGCCTGGCCTACAGCCTCAACCTGTTCCCCCAAACCCGCCAGTTTGCCCAGACCATAGTGCTGGCCCCGGTGGTGATTTTGCTCACCTGGTTTGTGGTCGGGCTGAGCGATCGCCTGATCAACCTGGCGGTCGATCGGTTCATTCAAAAGTATGCCAAGGGGCAGCCGATGACCTCCACCAACCTCCAGCGCATCCACACCATTGCCCAGGTGATCAAAGGCGTCAAGACCGTGGTGGTTTACATCATTGGCCTGATCTGGGTACTCCAGTGGCTGAACCTGGTACCGGGCTCGGTGCTGGCGTTGGGAACACTGGTGGCGTTGGTACTGTCCTTTGCGGCCCAGAACCTGGTCAAGGATCTGGTCAACGGCTTTTTGATTTTGCTGGAGGATCAGTTTCGCATTGGCGATGTGATCAAGGTGGGAGACATCGACGGCTTTGTCGAGAACCTCAACCTGCGGGTGACCCAGCTGCGCAACCCCGCCGGAGAGCTGATTACTCTGCCCAACAGCTCCATTGACCACGTGCGAAACATGACCCGCCACTGGTCGCGGGCCACCCTCGACGTGGAGGTGGCCTACACCACCGACGTCAACCACGCCCTGGCGGTGATGCGTGAAACCGCCGACGAGCTGGCCGCCGACCCCGAGTGGGGACCGAAAATTTTAGACACCCGCGAGTTTCTGGGGGTCCAGGAGATTTCCCACAGCGGCATTTTGATTCGCATCTGGATCAAGACGGTGCCGCTGAAGCAGTGGCTGGTGGGAATGGAGTTTCGGCGGCGGCTGAAGATGGCCCTCGATCGTCACCGCATCGCCATTGGCTCGCCTCGCCAGGTGTGGCTGCACGATGACTCCGAGGTGGCAGAATCGTCTCGACCGACCTACAGCCTTGATTAATGGTCTATCAAACTTAAAATTTGTCGGTCGACTTGGCGAAGGAAGCCCCACAATTCTTGGGGGGTACGCCCCCCCACGGGGTTTTAAGAAAGTAGCGATGGTGTTAGGATTTGCCAACTCAACCCAGCCTCCAGGAGATCTGCGATCGCAAAAGGCCATATATGAAGGCCTAACGACCAAGCCCACCGGGCGCAGACTACCTTGGCTACTCACCAACTACTTTTCACCGTTCCAGTGCGGCGACTTGTTATCTTGCTGGCGCTAACTCCGATCTGGTTTACCCATGCCCATCTGAATTTGTTCCTTGAGACGCGCAATGACATCTGCACTCAGATCTGCTTCTTGATCAGCTTGCTCACGCGCCGCTAACACAGACTCAACCTCAGCAGACGAAGCTTGCCCTAACTGCTTTGTCAATGCCTGGAATGCCTGTTGTTGTCGTTCAACTTCCGGTTGAGGGACGATCTGAATTGCAGGGGCTAACGCTGCTTGGCGGGTCAAGGCATAGACAATGTACTGATTCAGCGATACCCCTTCCCCTTCAGCAAGCTGAGCAAGCTGTTGATGCAAAGTCTCAGGTAACCGTAAGGTCAATCGGCTCATGAATTTTCTCCTGATGCTAATACGCCCACAAACTGCACAGGGGTTAAAACTCGCAGCCCAAGCGATTGTCTTGCACTTTGGAAATCCCGAATATTAGACGTAACCACGATCGCACCTGCATTCATCGCACAATCGATCACGAGATCATCCCCTCTGTCTGGGGATGTTGGTCGCCACGAAAAATAAATATTTGTGTATTGAGCGATACTCAGAAGTCTCCCCAACACAGGTTTCAGTCTACTCCACCGTTCTTCTAAGAGCTTGCGAGACAGCACATCACTATATTCATAGGCAAGCGCATTGGAGACACAAGTTACCATCAGCCCAGCCAACCAAGCATCGATAATCAGACCTGAAGCCCCACCCTGCTTGGTCAGACCTTCAAATACAACATTGGTATCAACAACTATCCGGAGCGAAGCTAAACCTGGCATGACACCACTATAGCACTACGGACAGTGCTTGGACATGAGTTCGGTACAGGACAAGATCTGTATATCTTCCATTTTCTTCCCTTGACTTATGGGGATATTGCAGTGCAGTGCCTCTACAAGATCTACGTTTTGAAGCAGGGGTGCTCAAGGCAAACTCGATGTAGAAACCCTCTCTATCCCCCAACGGCACATCCCTTGCCACAAGTCTCATTACTCGGCCAATGCCTTCAGCACCGCAGCGTGGATGGTGCCGTTGCTGGCTACCACGCCGGGATTGTTGGGGAAGCGGGCGGCGCTGGCGAAATCTAGCGGCTTGCCGTGCATGTCAGTGACTTTGCCCCCCGCCTCTTCGACCACCAGCACTCCGGCGGCGTGGTCCCAGATTTTTTCGCGGTAGTCGGGGGTTTTGGGGGAGGGCAGGCGCAGGTAGAGGGCGGCCTGTCCGGCGGCAACGGCGGCATACTTGGCCTGGCTATCCATGCGCAGGGAGGGGGTGGTAATGCCGACGGTTTGGGCCACCTGCCCCTGCTGATTGAGGTCGCCGTGGCCTGACTCGACGCTCTCGACCAGGCGAAAACGATCGCGATCGCCCTCCCCCGTCACCCGCAGCGGCTGGGGATCGCCCCCCGCCAGAGGCACCATCGTCGCCCCCTGGCCGCGCACCGCCACAAACAGCAGTCCGGTTTCACCGCCGAAACTCAGGAAAGGGCAGCCCAGCACCCCCACTTTGATGTCGCCATCGACGACCAGGGCGAGGGCGATCGCGTACTGGTCGCCGCGCAAAAAGCCCTTGGTACCGTCGATGGGGTCGAGGGTCCAGTAGCGGGGGCCAACGCTGCCGTTGCCGTGGTCGATCCAACTGAGAATGTCGCCGTCGGTGGCGCTGGGCACGAGCTGCTGCACTTGCTCGGTGACAGCGGCAAGAACGGGGACGGCATCGGGCTGGCGCAGGTCGGTGGTGTCCTCTTCACCCACCACCGGATCGCTTGGAAATGCCGCCGACAGCGCCTTGCAGATGATCGCCTGAGCACCGTAGTCGGCAATGGTGACGGGGCTTTTGTCGTTTTTCTCGATCGCCTGGGGCACCAGACCCTGGCGCACCCGTTCGCAGAGCTGGGCGGCCTGGATCACGGCGGCGATCGCGGTTTGTTTTTCCTGTTCGTAGGGCATGGGGGAGAGGTGGGTAAGTGGGCGGGTGGATGGGTGGGGTGGTATCAGAGAGCACTATAGCGGTTGGGGGGGCGGCGCGATCGCTGGGGAGCTAGAAATGGGGTTTCTTTCTGCGCTCATCTCATATAAAATCCTGCCTTCATACGGTCGGGTGGTGGGGGCATTGCAGTGCAATGCCCCTACGAGATCTCTGTTTTGAATTGGGGTTCCTCTCCGTATCACCTCGGTTCAGCGACGCCCTCCTTTGAAAACTCGAACTCCTCGATCCAGGCGCGGGGGCCGAAGTGGCGGCAGCTCTGGGCGGCAACTTCGGCTGCCTGGGTCAGGGCGTCTGCGAAAGCAGTCTGCAATCGGTAGTGGCAAAACGCGCCGTGAAAAATGTCTCCGGCTCCCAGGGTGTCCTCGACCTCTACGGCAGGCACCGGGAGCTGGTCGCATTGCCCCCGGTGGCAAATGTCGATCGGGTTGGGGCCGTGGGTCAGGGCGACTTCAGCAATCCCCAGGTCGCCCAGGGCCGCCAGGGTATCGGCCTGATCGGGCAGGCGAAACTTGGCGGCGGCGATGACGCTGGTGGCCAGGGGCAGCACGGTTTCAAAGCCGGGCTTCCAGCTGCCCGCATCGACGACAATGGGAATGCCCTGGGCCTGGCGGGCGATCGCGGCCCCGGCGGCCATCTGGTGCCCGTCGATCAGCACAATATCTCCGCCCTTGAGCAGGGGTTCGAGGTCGGCGGGGGGTGCGGCCTGGCGACCCACGGCATTGCGCGAGACCACGGCGCGATCGCCCGTGGCGGCGGTGACCAGAATGGTGGACAGGGGCGGCGGCGCTTGCAGATCGGGGGTAAGATCGACCACCGCAATACCGTAGGTGGCCAGCTCCGCGCGAACCAGCGCCGCCAGGGGGTGATGCCCCAGAGCCCCGACCACGGTGGCGCGGTTGCCCAGGGCGGCGAAGGCGATCGCGGCGTTGGTGGCTGGCCCCCCGGCCACCAGCAGGCTGTCTGTGGCGACAATTTTCTCATCGCTGCTGGGCACGTGGTCCACGCGATAAATGCAGTCGAGGGTGATCAACCCCACAAAAAGTCCAGCGGCCACAGCGGTATTTCTCCCGACAGATTCTAATTGTCAGAATAGAACGATAGTCTCATCAGCATAGATCTGGCTCTGGGTGTAAGGTGGGTATTGCGCCAAGTATCAGGGAAGTTTGGGCGGGTTGGCTCTATTTTGGGGGCGATCGCCCACTCCGTTGCATTTTTGTGGTTTTCTCTGTCTTTTCCTTTGCCACTATGGCCGATACGTTGCCCCTTGCCTACTTTCCGCTGTTTCTGCACTGCCTGATTGGCCTGGTGGCTGCCCAGGTGGCCCACCGCAAAGGCTACGACCTGGGGCTGTGGCTGGTGTGGGGCATGGTCGGTGGCACCGTGGCGCTGATCGATGCCTGGCGACGCCCCCGACGGCTGCCGCCGCTATGAAGACCGCCTTGGCTCGATGGCTCAGCCAGCTGCTGCCTGCCCTGGATCACCGGATGTGGATTTTGGCGGCGGGACGGCTGCTGTCCCAGGTGGGGATCGGCTTTACGCTGTTCTACGCGCCGATTTTTTTTACCACCCAGGTGGGATTAACGGCGACCCAGGTGGGGCTGGGCATTGGCCTGGGCTCAGTGGCGGGCATTGGGGGGCGGGTGTTGGGTGGGTCGCTGGTGGATTCGCCCACGGCGGGGCGGCGACCCACCCTGCTGGGGTCGGCCCTGGTGTCGGCCGCCGCCGATGGGGTGCTGATTCTGGCCCACAATTTTCCGGTTTTTCTGCTGGGTAACCTGCTGATGGGGTTTGGGGTGGGCCTGTACTGGCCCGCCGCCGAGTCGGTGGCCGCCGACATTAGCACCCCCGCCCAGCGCAACGAGGCCTACGCCCTGGTGCGCCTGGCCGACAACATTGGCCTCGGGGTGGGGGTAGTGGCCGGGGGAGCGCTAATTTCGCTGACCGGGGCCTACCGGGCGCTGTTTGCCATCGACGGCATCACGTTTTTGCTGTTCTTTGGCCTCATCTACGCCGCCATTGCCGAAACTCGCCCCGCCGATAACCCCGCCCGCTCGCTGCTGCAGGGCTGGGGCCATGCCCTGCGGGACAATACCCTAATGGTGTACGCCCTGGTGAACGTACTGTTCACAGGCTACCTGGCCCAGATTCAAAGCACGCTCCCCCTCTACTTAAATCGCTTTGCCGGGGGAGGCGAGACCCTGGGGGAGGGCACCCTGAGCCTGCTGTTTACCGGCCATGTGGTGCTGGCGGCGATCGCGCAGTTGCCGGTGGCCCGCTGGCTCAAGCGCTACCGCCCGGCCCAGGGGCTAATGATGTCGGCGCTGCTGTGGGGGCTGGGGTTTGGGCTGGTGTGGCTATCGGGCACGGGCCAGTTTCCGCTGGCCTGGGGTGGGCTGGCCCTGGGGATTATGGCCCTGGCGATGGTTGCCTACACGCCAATTGGTTCAACGCTGGTGGTGGCCCTCGCCCCCGATGCCCTGCGGGGGGTCTACCTCTCAGTCAACTCGATGTGCTGGGCGATTGGCTATCTGATCGGCCCGCCAGTAGGCGGCTGGGCGCTCGACCGGGGGAACGCCGCCGCCCACGGCTTCTGGTTGGCCACCATGGGCACGGTGGTACCAGCGTTGGCCGTGTTAATCTGGCTCGACCGACGACTGCGCCGCCTGGGGCGCTCCTAAGTAGGTGGGGCTGAATTGTAAGCCAACGCTGAGCCGTTAAGGATTGACCGCCTTGACCTGCCAGGTGCCGTCGCTGTGGCGATCGTAGAGGGTGCGGTTTTGCGGCTCGCCGCGCAGCTCCAGATGGTCAACCCGGTTGGGGGCTACCAGCACCAGACAAAATTCAGCGGGCGGCGTCGGCTGAATTTCTGGGGGCGAAAAGTCGGCCTCAGGATCGCGAGGCTGGGCCGGGTGGGGCCAGTAAAACTGCTGGCGGGCGTTGTCAGAGAGAGCGTCCCAGGCCGCTTGCCGGGTCTCGGCCAGGGGGCTGTCGGCGGCACCGACGACCTGAATAGAGCCAGCCAGCCGAAACTGCTCGCGGGTGTGGGTGAAGTACCAGCAGACCTCGGCCCAGGGGTGGGCGGAAATATCGGCCACCTTGGCGCTGCGCTGGTCGGTAACTACCGTGAGGGTGTTGGTGTGGGGCAGAAAGTCGCGAAACACCACCGTCCGGTTGGCGGGACGTCCGGCGGCGGTGACGGTCGCCAGCTGAAAGTAGCGGCTGTAGGGGCGGCTGCGGTTGCGGTGGAGGGCGCGCGCCAGGGAGCTTCGCCAGGGAGCCAGGGCGGCGGCTTTCAACAGAGATGGATCAGAATCAGACATACTGTAAGTTGACCTTGGTTTAGTGCGATCGCTGTCCTGGTCAAGGGCTCGGGCCATCTTAACTAGAGCGTTTACTGAGTGAGCTTTCAAGTATGACTGTTGCCATCCTATTGCTGATTGCCGGTGGCGGGCTTTTGTTGGTGGGGGCAGAGGCACTGGTGCGGGGGGCCGCCAAGCTGGCGGCGCTGATGGGCATTTCCCCCCTGATCATTGGCCTCACCATTGTGGCCTACGGCACCAGCGCTCCAGAGATGGCGGTGAGCGTGCAGTCGAGCCTGGCTGGGCAGGGCGACATTGCCCTGGGCAACGTCATCGGCAGCAATATCTTTAACGTGCTGGTGATCTTGGGCCTGTCATCCCTGGTGGCCCCGCTGCCGGTGGCGCAGCAGCTGATTCGGCTCGATGTGCCAATCATGGTGGGCATTTCGACGCTGCTGCTGTTTTTTTCTTTCGATCGCCTGCTGCAGCCCACCGACGGCGTTATTTTGTTCATTGGCGGGGTGATCTATACGCTGTTTTTGATCTACCAGAGCCGCAAAGAAACCAACGCCGAGGTGCAGTCGGAGTATGACCGGGAGTATGGCGCTGCCCCGTTGGGACGCTCAACCTGGGCCATCAACCTGGCCCTGATGGGGGCTGGGCTGGTGGCGCTGGTGCTGGGCTCCAGGCTGTTTGTTACCGGGGCGGTGAGCATTGCCCAGGCACTGGGGGTGAGTCAGCTGGTGATTGGCCTCACGATTGTGGCGGCGGGGACATCCCTACCGGAGCTGGCTACCTCGGCGGTGGCCACGTTTCGCGGCGAGCGAGACATCGCCGTGGGCAACGTGGTGGGCAGCAACATTTTCAATATTCTGACGGTGCTGGGGGTGACGGCGGTGACGTCGGGACCGGGTATCACCATTCCTAACTCGGTGCTGTACTTCGACCTGCCGGTGATGGTGGCGGTGGCGCTGGCCTGCCTGCCAATTTTTCTCACCGGCAATGTGATTTCGCGCTGGGAGGGGGTGCTGTTTAGCGGCTACTACGTGGCCTACGTCACTTACCTGATCCTGCGGGCGGCGGATCACGACCAGCTGGGCCTATTTAGCCAGGTCATGCTGCTGTTTGTCATTCCGCTGACGGTGATCACGCTGGTGCTGGTGTTGCTCAAGTCGTGGCCTGAGCAGCGGCGGGCGGCGGCAGAGCAGGACGCTAGCCTACCGAGCGATCCCCACTCCCGGTAGGATGGGTAGCACCATTGTTAACGTGCACCTATGGCTATAGCGGTTGATTTTGGCACCAGCAATACCGTCGTTGCCCGCTGGAACCCGGCGACAGAAAGCCCCGAAACGCTGGCCCTGCCGGGGCTGAGTTTGCAGCTAGAGGGAGTACCGCCCCTGGTGCCCAGCCTGGTCTACGTGGAAAAGCCCCAGGCCAATGGGGTGGTTGTGGGGCAGGGGGTGCGCGTTCGCGGCCTCGACCTGGCCACCGACCCCCGCTTTTTTGCCAATATCAAGCGCGGCATTGGCACCCCGCTGCAGGGGTTTCTGCCCACCATCGACGGCGAATCGCTCTCCTTCGAGCAGCTGGGGGAGTGGTTTCTGCGATCGGTGCTGACCCAGGTGCAACCGGTGGCCGGAGACAACGACAGCCTGGTGCTGACGGTGCCGGTGGACAGCTTTGAGACCTACCGCCTGTGGTTGGGGGATGTGGTGGCCGCCCTCGACATTGGCCAGGTGCGGCTGATCGATGAGCCGACGGCCGCCGCCCTGGGCTACGGCCTCAGCGGCGAGCAGACCCTACTGGTGCTCGACTTTGGCGGCGGCACCCTCGACTGGTCGCTGGTGCGGCTGGTGGCTCCGGCGCAAAAGCAGCCGGTGGGCTTTTTGCTCAAGTGGCGGGGGCAGGGGGCCGAGCAAACCAGCGCCCAAAAGCCCGAGCTGGCGCGGGTGCTGGCCAAGGCAGGGGAAAATCTGGGCGGGACCGACATCGACCAGTGGCTGGTGGCGCACTTTCACAACCAGGGCGTGCCCGACGGGCCAGTGGTGCAGCGCCTGGCTGAACGGCTGAAAATTGCGCTGTCGGCTCATCCCGAGGCGGCGGAAGCCTACTTCGACGACGAAACCTTTGACACCTACGACCTGGCGTTGACCCGCGACCAGTTTGAGCAAATTTTGGCCCAAAACCAATTTTTTGAGCGGCTAGAGAAGGGGCTGACCCAGGTGCTGCAGCAGGGCCAGCGCCAGGGCATTGACCAGGATGCGATCGACGCCGTGCTGCTGGTGGGGGGCACCGCGCAGATTCCGGCGGTGCAGCGGTGGGCGAGGGAGCGGTTTGGGGAAGGAAAGGTGCGGTGCGATCGCCCCTTTGAGGCCGTAGCCCAGGGGGCGCTACAAGTGGCCCAGGGGCTGACGGTGGAAGACTTTCTCTACCACAGCTACGGCATTCGCTACTGGGACCGACGCAACAACCGCCACGGCTGGCATGCAATTTTGCCCCAGGGGCAGCCCTACCCCATGAGTACCCCGGTTGAACTGACCCTGGGCGCGTCGGTGGAAAAGCAGCCCAGCATTGAGCTGATCATCGGCGAACTGGGGGCCGCCAGCACCCAAACGGAGGTGTACTTTGAGAACGGTCGCCTGGTGACCCGCCAGCTCGGCGGCGATGCCCCCTCGGTGCAGCCCCTGAACGATCGCGACGGGGCCCGCACGATCGCCCAGCTCGACCCACCGGGGTTTCCGGGCAGCGATCGGGTGCGGGTGCTGTTTCGGGTGGAGCGCGATCGGCTGCTGCGCATTACAGTGGAAGACATTCTCACCGGCAATACGCTGCTGGATAACGAAGCTGTCGTGCGACTGAGCTAGGGAATGACCTCAATTAGCTGCTAACCGCTCAAAAATTAAGGGTTAAAGCCCCTAGCCTGTCCTTCGGATCGGGCGGGGCAAAGCTTGATATACCGGGCTTTTGGCCATAATTGATGACATGCCCTAGAACCCCTTGACAGCCTGGCGCCTCTGATGGGGATATTGCAGTGCAATGCCCCTGCGTCGAACCTGCCCTACCCTAATGGAGGTTTGCAATAGGATGAAACCATGGAAACGCTGACCCTGACTCGACCCGACGACTGGCACCTGCACCTGCGCGATGGCGAGGTGCTGAAGGCGGTACTGCCCCACACGGTGCGGCAGTTTGCTCGGGCAATTGTGATGCCGAACCTGAAGCCGCCAGTGCGTACGGTGGCCGAGGCGGCGGCCTACCGCGATCGCATTCTTGCGGCCATTCCGGCAGGTCAGCAGTTTGAGCCACTGATGACCCTCTACCTGACCGACAACACCCGCCCCGAGGAAATTGTGACGGCCAGGGAGGCTCAGTTTGTCAAAGCGGTGAAGTACTACCCCGCCGGAGCAACGACGAACTCAGATGCGGGGGTCACCGACATTGGCAAATGCGATCGCGTCTTTGAGGCCATGGAGCAGGCCGATATGCCGCTCCTGCTCCACGGGGAAGTGACCGACCCGGCGGTGGATATATTCGACCGCGAAAAGGTGTTCATAGAGAAACACCTGATTCCCCTAAAGCAGCGCTTTCCCCAGTTGCGCGTGGTGCTGGAGCACATTACAACCTCAGAGGCGGTGGACTATGTGCTGGCAACCGACCGCACGGCGGCTACAATTACCCCCCAGCATCTGCTGTATAGCCGCAATGCGTTGTTTCAAGGGGGGCTGCGGCCACACTACTTCTGCCTGCCCATTTTGAAGCGCGAAACCCACCGCCAGGCCATTTTGCGGGCGGCCACCTCGGGCAATCCCAAGTTTTTTCTGGGTACCGACAGCGCCCCCCACTCTCGCCACAGCAAAGAAAGTGCCTGCGGCTGCGCCGGGTGTTTTTCGGCCCTGCACGCCCTGGAACTGTACGCCGAGGCATTTGAGAGCGTTAACGCCCTCGACAAACTGGAGGCCTTCGCCAGCTTCTATGGACCAGATTTTTACCAGCTGCCGCGCAACCGCGATCGCATTACCCTGAGCAAAACCACCTGGCGCATTCCCGATCAGCTGCCCTTTGTGGACGATGGTCTGGTGCCCCTGCGGGCCGGAGAGGCGCTCACCTGGAAGGCGTTGCTGAATTGAGTAATGAATCTGTAAACTTGACATCCTTATCATCGCCCCCTAAGTCCCCCAATTCTGGGGGACTTTGAGCGTTCGACTCCCCCAGAATTGGGGGGCGAGGGGGTATATCATACCTGCATTCAGCAACGCAGAGTACGAACTACCTACAATCAGCTTGACTGTTCTCACCTGAGTAAAGCAAGGGGAACGCCGCACACCGTCACGGATCTGGATTTAAACGGAGAGGGAGGGATTCGAACCCTCGTTGGGTTTGACCCCAAAACAGTTTTCGAGACTGCGAGGGTATATCTTGAAATCACTGTTTGACAAGGAATACGAGCATTAGCTCAACATAAATCCCCCATTTCTCCCCCAAATACTTGTTGCTAAAGATCCAGCCAATTAGTTAGATAGCGTCATTCGTCCAGGACTCATGCACCACTTTGAGATGGCTAAAACGATTGAGCGAACGGCAGGGTTTTAATCCTGCCGTTCGCTCATCTCACCCTCCGGTCAATTAACTATCTATGCCATCATTGCCAGAACAGCTAAATCTTCCGCTGCTCGGGAGGAATAGCTAGCACCTGGTCAAATGCCGCGACATGAATTTGCCAGGTCGGTTGACCGACCTCTGGATCCTGAATATTTCTGTAGTGAATACCGTAGCTAACGTCGCCGCGCTTGCCTAAAGAGCGCATCTTCTCGGCCCGTTCAACTTCTGCCAGGATGCGATCGCGGCTAATGCCCAACAGGGCAGAGGCCTTGCCGGGAGAGAGCCAGAGCCCTTTTATCCCATAGGTTTCCAAAACGCGGTACACCCATTGCTGCTGAGCCTCAAGTAGGGTGAGCCGCTTATCAAGTTCTGACAGGTTGAGTTTTGTCATCGGGCCAAGACTCCCATGCACCAGGGCTACTCCATCTCCAACCCAGGTTGCTGCTGCCGCCGGGTTCCCTGGCTCTGCCCAGAGACCCGTTGCACGGCCATCAGCACGGTAGATCGCACATATTGACTCATCGCCGCCGCCGGAGCCCCCTTCTGATGCACCTGATGCTGCACATAAGGCCCCTGGTGCAACACCCCCACCGCCGACTTCTGCGAATAGCCCGCCCGTAGCACCGCCTCCGCCACTGCATCGTCGAGCTTGATCGCCGCCCAATCATTCGAGGCAAACTGCTGGTAGAGCGTGGCGTAATCTACCTCATCCCCAACCACCCGCTGGGCAAAGGTCAGATAGGCCTGCCGCGCCTGCACCCCTACTTCGGTCGCTGGTTCCTTTGGTGTCAACTCCATCGCGCTACCCCCCTACGACACCAGATCTTTGGGTGAAACGGATTCAAATTCCTGGAACATGTCCAGCTCAAATCCCACGCCCTCTTCCCCCGGCGGCACCAGCATAGAGTCGGTAGATGTCACCCCCGCTGCGTGTGCTGGTGTTGGCGTTTTCTGAAGACTCAGCGCACCCGCTCCCACATACCGCTGGAGCACCCGCTCCACCGTACGCTCCAGGGCCACCTCTAGCTCCGGCGTTACCGCATCTGACTGGGGCAACTCCACCTCAAAGGTCTCCGCAATCAGCTCCATCTGCCGCTGGAGGGTCATCAACGACTCGCGAGCCAGCACCTTCAGCTCATCGTCATTGACCTGGCCCTGCATCTGAAAAGCAAACGGTCGCCAGAAAGCGGCGATCGCCTCCACACCCTTCTGCTTGCCCATCTGGCTCGGCATCTTTGGGTTGTGCATCAGGTACTGAAACACGACCCCTAGGGGCGACTCCAAATCGACATTGAAGGAGAACAGGATCCGCTTGCGGTTTTGACGTTTATCGGGCTGAGACTTGGAAGCCATAGGTTTTGCGACGTGCTTTCTAAACTCTAAACGGCGACGGAATCGAGCGTACCGATCAGGCCCCGAAACAGACCATAGCTATCGGCCATTCGTAATGTCATGGAGGGAATCTGGGCCGATTCGGGCACCCCCCGCACCAGCGCCTCTAGCCGCCGAGGGCCACCTTCGGTAAACAGCACCTGCTGCGACAACCCCAGCTCAGTAAAGTAGGCACTCAGCCGTGACCGAAGGATCGACGACGCGCCACCACTGATGATCACCTCGGTATTCATGACCTCTAGCTGCGGCATCACCTGGTCTTGCCAGTAGGTCAGCACCGCCTGCCAGTAGGTATCCAAGCAAGCTGTCATCGGCTCACTAAAGTCAAACAACCGCCCATGCGCCACGGAGAGCTGTTGGGATTGATTGGATGCGATCGCCGCCATCAGAAACCCATAGTCGGGCTGGGTCACCCCAGCAGATCGCGCCGCCTTCTCAAATATCGGCCAGAAGCCTGGCCCATTGGAATTTGACCCCGCCGCCCGCAGCGAGCCGCCATCAAAGCAAAGCACCGACAGGTTGCGGTGGCCCATCATCACAATCAGGGTACGCCGCTGGTTAATTTCCTGTCCCACCGCTTCCAACTCACCCTTCCTGTTCAAGTACAGCCCAAACCCCTCGGGAAACGCCTGCATCCTCAGCCCCACCCGCCGCGGTTCCCCCCGAAACCGAAATCCCCCCTGGCAAATGGCCTCCGCTTGCTTGCGGATAGCATCGCGGGTGCCCAACTCGGTCAAGGGTAAGGCCAACCAGAGAACCGCCTCAAAGGAAGGAGGTAACGACTCCAACTCAGCCACTACCCCCAGCGCCGCTGCAATCTTGTAAGCCGCCAACTCAGACTTATTGGCGCGAATGCTGTTGGACTCCAAGCAGGCCTTCGCTGACTCCCCCACCAGCACCACCTGCTCACCCAACTCCAGCCAGGCAGAATCTTGAGGGCGAGTGCTGCCCCGAAATTGAGTCAGCACCGCCTGGGATAAATTGGGAGCAACTTCTGCACCCATCCACAGCGCCAGCGTAGCCCCTCCCCCAACCCGATAGAAAACCTTCGAGGCTGACGAACCGAGGTCAGCCACCATCAAAACCGTTGGTTTCTCAGTCATAGCGTGCGGCATAGGCCGTTCCAAACGCGACATCCCTACCATAGACCACATTTGCAGGAATGGGAATATATGGGATGTCAACATTCGTAAATTTAGCCCAAAAGCGCAAAACAGGGATAATATGGGAATTGTATTTCGGGTCCTGTATCCGAGTGCTGCGCCCCTATCGGGGGCTTCGCGGAGAGGCCACACAGTACGCCAAGGTTTTGGCAAAAACCGGACAACGGCCCTCCCCGCAGGGTTTCTACCGTTTTTGAAGACGCTTCAGTTTCCCTTCAACGGAGCGTCGTGTTTTTAACCTTGCTTCTCCATGCTTTCCACGAGTAATCTCTCTGCCGCTCAAGCGGAGACCTACTACACCCACGAGGACTATTACTCGGTTGAAGAAGCCGCTCACCCGACCCAGTGGGTGGGTAAAGGAGCTGCGTCGTTGGGTCTAGCTGGGACAGTTAATCAGCAAGCTTTCAGCCAGATGCTCTCGGGGCAGGCGACCGACGGGCGATCGCTGACAGGAAAGGCAATTGACCCAGAAAATCGACGGGCGGCGACCGACTTTACCTTCAGCGCCCCGAAAAGTGTCAGTATTGCGGCCCTAGTGCAGCAGGACGAGCGAGTGTTGGAGGCCCATCATCAGGCGGTGGCGAAAGCGCTATCGGTGTTGGAAGAGCGCTATGCCCAGACCAGAGTTTCAACGGAAGCGGGGCGAACCAAGGTGACGACGGGGAATATTGCGGCAGCTGTGTTTACCCATTCCACTAGTCGGGAGGCGGAGCCGCAGCTGCACAGTCATTGTGTGGTGATGAATGCGACGCAGTTGGAGGATGGACGGTGGTTTAGTTTGAGCAATGAAAGTGCGATCGCCAACCAAAAGCTCCTGGGCCAGATTTATCAAAATGAACTGGCGGTAGCGCTGAGGCGGCAGGGCTACCAAATTGAGCCAAAGGCCCACGGGCAGTTTGAGATAGTGGGATACTCGCCGGATCTGCTCAAGGCATTCTCGACCCGCAGGCAGCAGATTCTAAAGCTGATCGAAGAGTGGGAGTCGACAGGCTCCAAGAACAATCGAGCGATGCGGGAAACGGCGACCCTGGTGTCACGGAAGCGGAAACCTAAGGAGGTGGACGAGGGGCTGTTACAGCGGGGGTGGAATGCGCTGATTCAGTTGAAGGGGCTAGAACTGCCGGAGCTACCAGAAGGCAATACCCCAGCAATTGGCGATCAGCCATCGGCTGCTTCAGTAATTGACGCGGCAATCCAGCACTGTGGGGAGCGGGAGTCGGTGTTTCGGCAGACGACGCTGGAGCGGTTTGTCTTTGAGCACGAGTTAGGGATGCAGGGGTTTGAGGCGATTGAGGAGGCGATCGCCGACAGCCTTGAACTTATCAAAGTTGTCGACGGCAAGTTGACCACCCAGACAGCACTGAATTTGGAACTCAACACCATCCGCTTAATGCAACAGGGACAGGGGCAGGTGAGCGCAATTGTCCCCAACGGTACCCAGTTGGACGATCTGGTAACTCACTCCTTAAACCCTGAACAGCAACATGCGGTGGAGATGGCAGCGACCACACCAGATGCGGTGATGGCCTGGCAAGGCGTAGCGGGAGCTGGCAAAACCTATGCCCTAAGCGTGTTGAAGGATCTGGCTCAAGGGCAGGGCTACCTGATCCGAGGCTTGGCCCCCAGCGCTGAAGCCGCTCATGTATTGGGAGAGTCGCTGGGCATTCAAACCATTACGGTTGCTGGATTATTGGTGTCTCAACCCTTGGATGAACCGCCTCAGTCAACGCTATGGATTGTCGATGAGGCAGGGCTATTGAGCATGAAGGATGCCCATGCTCTCTTGCGGCGGGCAACGTTGGAGCAGGCAAGGGTGCTCTTGGTAGGCGATACCCGACAGCTCTCCGCTGTAGAGGCAGGCAATCCCTTCAAGAGCTTACAAGCAGGGGGAATGTCAACCGCTTACCTGGAGACCCATCGACGACAACAGACTGGGGTGCTGCGATCGGCTGTGGAGTTGGTGGCCCAGGGGCAGGTCAATGAAGGCATTGAGATCCTGGCCCAGGCTGGGTGTGTGAAGGAAGGATCTCAAACCAAGGAGCGGATTCAGCAGGTGGCGGCAGATTATTTGGCGCTGGCGGCGGTAGAGCGGGAGACTACGCTGGTGTTGGCGGGAACCAACGCAGAGCGATTAGCCCTGACTCAGGCGGTGCGGGTGGGATTGCAGGATGAGGGTGCTTTGGGCGCGGATGGGTTTGTGTTGCAGAGCTTGCGACGGAAGGATCTAACCACGGCTCAGGCCAGTTACCTCAAAGTCTATGCGTCAGGTGATGTGCTGGTACCAGTTCAGGATTACCAGAAGCAGGGGTTGCTGAGGGGGGAGCAGTACCGGGTGGTAGCGGTGAATGTCGAGGCCCAGCAAGTGGTACTGGAGACGCCGAGTGGATCAGTATTATCGATCAATCCAGCAGCGTGCCCGCGCAAAACCGTTTATACAACTCAATCCATTGAGGTGGCGGTGGGCGATCGCCTCAAATGGACACGCAACAACTCCAAAGCCGGAATCCGCAATGGGCAAGGGTTTGTGGTGACGGAGCTGGGATCTGATGGGACAGCAACAATTCAGGATGGCGCGGGCCATACCGCCACGATCAACCTCAGTGGGAATCAATACATCGACTACGCCTGGGTGAGCACCACCTACAGCAGCCAGGGCAAGACGGCGGAGCGGGTGCTGGCCCTGCTGGGCGAAACGACGAATCGAGAAGCGTTTTATGTGGCGATTTCCAGGGCGAAGCGGGCTGTGACGTTGTACACAACCAGCCAGGCCGACTTGGTGCGGCTGGCCCAGGTGTCGCGGGCCAAGGAGAACGTGAGTGACTACGTGCCCTTAACTCAACAGGTGATTAACCATGGACAATTACTCGAACGGGAACAGCGCGAACCAGAACCCATCCCCAGCCTTGACCCCAGAGCAGTGGGAGAGCGTATTGGCCAGCGTGTTGCAGAACAGCTTAGAGCCGCTACGGGCCGAGATCTGCGTGAATACGCAGCGGGTGCTGCACCTCGAAGAGCACGTCCAGAGCTTGGGGGAAGATTTGGCGATGTGGCCGCAGCACTGGAACCAGAGCTTGGGGTGCTTGGTCGCGCAATTGCAGCGTATCGTCAGCGACGAGACCTCTTCCGATGCGCAGGCGACTTTGCAGGAGCAGTTGAGACTGTTAATTGCGGCGTTGAGCAGTTGGAACGGGCAGCTCAAGACCGAGTTGGCTTTGCAGCAGCACTTGATAGAGTCGCTAGAGCGGTTGGACGGACGGTTGAACGAAAGCAGCAAAGGGTAGATGCTCCTGAACCGACGGCGGTGAATACGAGGGAGCAGCTTTTGGCTCGATGGGAGCGGTACTCAGCGGGGTTACCATCAGCAAGTTTGGAGCTGCGGGTAGCGCAGCGGGCATTGCGGGATGGGTATTCGCCTAAGGAGGTGACGCTGATGCTGGTGGCGGGGAGTGAGACGGTGAGGTTGATCCATGACAAACAGGGGAAGAAGGAGGCTATGAACTATGCGGCCCATGTGGTTCGGATGGCTGGGCAGCAGCAGGTGCCGTCTTCTAAACGGAAAGGTTGGGCTATGGAAATAGGAGATTAGCTAGATCTTATCCGTTAAGCCACTGTACGGAAACCGAAAAAAATAAAGAGTTCCGAAGATTAACCTCATAAGGCAAGCAAGCTTGTTGGATACAGTTTCGTATCCAACGAAAAAATGATGAAATCAGCGCCGTTGTCATTTCACGCTGATTTCACTTTTCTAAGCTCATAATGAACGTCAGCGGTAATTCGAGTGAGTCAGCGCTTCAACGCTTCACCCGAAAACGGCTGTTCACATCTTGATGAGAAAAGGATGTAGACCGATATGCGCTTGCAACGAACGTTTGCTTCGTGGGTATTGGTCGGAGGTTTAATCTCAGCGCCAGCGATTTTGGCTGGATGCAGTCCCTCCCAGATGACGTCTCAAGGTTCCGAGACACATACCCTGCCTATGGGCGATACCGCTATGGCCGACCATGCTATGACGATGGATCTGGGACCGAAGGATGCCGAATTTGATTTGCGCTTTATTGACGGTATGATTCTGCACCACCAAGGGGCGATCGCGATGGCCGAAGCGGTGCTGCAAAACTCTCAACGAGTCGAGATGAAGCAACTAGCGGAGGCGGTGATTGGGGCACAGCAGGCGGAAATAAATCAGATGCAGCAATGGCGGCAAGCCTGGTATCCCGATGCGGGAGCAGAGCTGGTGATGTATGACGCCCAGATGGGTCACACCATGGTAATGACATCGGAAATGCAAACCGCCATGATGATGAGCGGCGATTTAGGCAAGGCCGATGCTGAATTCGACCTGCGCTTTATCAACGCCATGATTCCGCACCATGAAGGGGCGCTGGCGATGGCCGAGCAAGCGTTGGAGAATAGTGAGCGTCCTGAGTTGCGCCAGGTCGCCCAGAATATTCTCGATACACAGCAGGCGGAAATCGACCAGATGCAGCAGTGGCGGCAGGCGTGGTACCCCCAATAGATTCGGCGGCGATGGGGCAGAAAACTATCGCCGCGTCTCCTATTCCATCATTCGGTACACATCGGCGCTCAGATTTCCCAGCGGTGGTATCCGCCGTTGTGTGTGGGGTTTGACTGGGCGATGGTCAAAGACCGGCCCTCAAAGGCCAACGCGATCGTCATCACCCTCCAGTACAGTTTGAGATAAGCCGACTGATAACTACCGCACCGGGTTTTCGGGTCCCCGTCCCCGGTATTCATCAATAAAGGTGGCCGCAGCTTGCGGATCAAATTCCGGCATCACTAGCTTTTTCGTCCAGGCTGTGAGAACGATATCCTGGCCCAATCCTGCCTTGGGAACCACAACGATCCCATCCCAGGGACCAGAGAACTGATCGGCCCAGCTTACCAGCGCCTTTTTAGTCTCTGCTGCGGGCTGGTCATAATAGATGACGATGTTGCCATGCTCTAACGAATGCACCAGCTGTTCGGGCCGTTGAACATCTGTATATACTCCCGGCATTGTGGGGTTGGGGTCGTGAGGGCCAGAGGTGGGGAAGTCGCTGTCATAGTCTACGGGTTCTCCTAGCTCGACGTGCTCGCGCCCCTGGTCAGGAAACGTTTGCACTGAAACCAGAGCGGTTTCGCCAATGGTGGTGTCGGGTTCAAAGGCAACTTGCTCGGGCCGATTGCGATACCAGAGGGTACCAATCACCGCTACCATCAGCACTGTGATGCCAATGGGGCCAAGCACAATCGCGAGAATATTGGGGCCTTGAGCTTTGCGGCGTCTGGATTTGGAACGTTCAGCCATTGTTATTTAAGAGTGTTCTGCAAAAGGAACAGGTTCACCCGACTCGGTAAAGGAGAAGACGGTGTAGGGCTCGACGTAACTACCGGATTCCATACCGGGAGAACCGATGGGCATTCCCGGAACGGCGATACCGGCAACGTCCGGCTTTTCAGTCAATAGCCTCTGCACATCCTCAGCGGGAATGTGACCTTCAACGACGTAACCATCCACAATCGTTGTGTGGCAAGAGGCCAGATTGGCAGGGACACCATACTGCTCTTTGATAGCAGTCAGGTCTTCAGTCAGATTGTCTTTGACGATGAAGCCAGCGGCTTTCATGTGCTCAATCCACTGACCGCAACAGCCGCAGGTCGGGCTGCGAAAGACGGTAATTTCGGCCGTGATCGCTACCTGCTCAGCCACTTCTGTGCCATTTTGAGCATGGGGGCCTTGGGCCAGTGAGCAGCCTGTCGCGGCGATCCCCGTTGAAACCAGGCCCACCACGACTAGCGTAGACGTAAACAAACGACGGTTCATAAATTCCTCCCCACCAGAACGTCAGGCTAGTGCTTTTTCTAAGATAATTCAGCTCACTAGCCTGACGCATGATCATGAAATGGAAATGAAATTGAGGGCGATCGCCGTTTGAGGCCGGTGTTCGGCGATCGCTCCCCCTATTCGATCGCCTGCACCTGAACGATAGCTGCTTCCTGAGGCGACAACACCGCTTGCGGTTCCACCTCACGGTTTCCCACGGCGGAGAAGATTAAGGTTGCCCCCATCAGCGCCATAATGGCGTTTTCGGCGAAACTCACGACCCCCAATGGTGCCTTTGAGTTGCCGCCGATGCAGGCACAGTTGAGCGCCATTTTGTCGATGTAGACGGCTTTGAAAACCGACACCGCCCCACTGACGCCTACCACCAGCGAGCCGATGCCGGTTGCCAGGGGCGCAACTCCGGAGAGGAAGCCCAACCCGATCGCGAGTTCTGCGAAGGGGTACACCTTGCCATAGGGCTTGAACCGTCGCGTCACCAGGTCATATTTGGCGAAACTTTCGGCAAAGGCGTCGAGATCCATCAGCTTCAAGGACGCCAGCATGGAGAGGGAGATGCCCATAAAGCCTGGAACTCCCAGGGAAGTGGCCAGAGCCATCAGGCCAGCGGTGGAAAATAGCGCGGCGACCGGAGTGTAGGAATACTCGGCCTTTTCTGCCTCGACATCGAAGTAAGCGGCCAGGTCGGTGTAGCCGCCGATGCGGCGATCGCCAAAGAAGATTTGAGGCGTTGTTGCCACGTCGTGCTGGGCTTTAAATGCAGCGACTTCATCTTGAGAGGTGAGCTTGATATCGTCAAAGGCAATGCCTTTCTCGTTGAGCAGATTCACCGCCCGCAGCCCCCAGGGACACTCGTGCTTGGGAGTAGACATGCGGTAGAGCCTGATTGGCGTTTGGAGATCGATATGGGTTGCTTGGGAGTTGGGAAGGGTAGCGGTCATCGGTTTACCTCGCGATGCCCAGCGGCATCAAATATGTTGATAACGCTACCCTAAAGCCTACAGTGAACTTTAAGGTCAAGAGGTTGAGCCAAAGAAAATCCGCTAAAAAAAGTTTTCTTGCCGCCGGGATGCTAGGTAATACAAAATCCTGTCTGTATACACCCGCTTTGTAGGGGCATTGCAGTGCAATGCTCCCTACCAGATATCGGTTTTGAATCGGGGTTTGTGGATCGGATTCGATACAACTCCGAACTATTGACCAAGCGATCATGCTCGCTACGGTTTATCTACTTTGAAAAGTTGAACCGCCCGTTGACTTTCTCCCCCTGGATGTCGGTTTGAATCACGGTTTTATACTCTCCTGAGACCTGGCTGGGGATGAAGGCAAAGAAATGTTCGCCAGCGGCGTCGTACTCCATCGGAATTTCCTGCTGGGTGCCGTCGGGTAGCTGCACCTGGGCGACAGCGGTGGCATCGGCGACGGGTTCATGGGTGTCGCCCGTTTGTAGATACAGATCCAGGTGAATGCCGTCAGCTTCTGGCACGGGCACCAGTTCCATGTGGTAAGCCCCCGTCTCAACAACTTGACCGCCTTTACTGGCCGCGCTGTGGTCTTCTGAGGCAGGGGCTTCAGCCTCCGGGGGAGCGGTGGCGCTTTCGGCAGGGGCGGCGGCATCGTCGGGAGCGGTTACCGTCTCGGAGCCACCGCAGGCGGTCAGGGCTAGGGCAACGGTCATCAACAGGGCAGACAGGAGTTGGATACGCATGGATAAATCTCCGGAAAAACTTGAAACCACTAAATTGAGCTGATCGGTTGCCGGGTGGCGATCGCCTCAGCGTCTGGCAATGAGTCGGTTGAGGGTCGCTCACCCGGCTCAGGGGGCACCAGATGGCGACCAAACTGGGCATAAAGAGCGGGCAGCACCAGCAGGGTCAGGGCAGTAGAGGTGAATAGCCCGCCCAGCACGACGATCGCCAGGGGCTGCAAAATCTCTCGACCTGGGCCAGAGCTAATCACCAGGGGCAACATGCCTAAGGCAGAGGTGAAGGCGGTCATCAGAATGGCGTTGAGCCGTTCGATCGAACCCGTGAAAATCACCTGCCTCAGGGGCATGCCCGTCGCCAGCTTTTGGTTGTAGTTATCGACCAGCAGCAGACCGTTGCGCACCGCCACCCCAAACAGGGTGATGAACCCCACCAGGGAGGCCACCGAAAGGACGCCACCGCCGATCGCCACCGAGAAAATGCCCCCCACGATCGCCAGCGGCAGGTTTAGCAGAATCATCACCGTGGCGGGGAGCGACTTGACGGTGAAGTACATCAGCACGGCAATCACCACCAGGGCCAGCGCCCCAAACACCAGCAGGTTTTGGGTGGCGCGCTGTTCCGATTCAAACTGGCCGCCGTACTGAATGAAGTAGCCCGGTGGGAATGTCACCTGCTGGCGCACCGCCTCCTGAATGTCAGTGATGACGGAACCCAGGTCGCGATCGCTGACGTTAGCCGACACGATAATCAGGCGGGACACGTTTTCCCGGCTGATGGCGTTGGGGCCGGTGCCGTAGTCCACCTGGGCGATTTGAGCGAGGGGAATGCGCTGGCCAGCGGGGGTGTCGATCAGCATGTCCCGCAGGGTGTCGGGGTTGCCGCGAGCGCCCGACTCGAACCACACCACCAGGTCAAAGAGCTGCTGGTTTTCGAGCACCTGGGAGACCACGCGACCATTAAGGGCGGTTTCGATCGTGTCGGCCAGGGCTTCCATCGTCAGGCCATAGCGGGCCGCAGCAGTACGGTCAAAACGAATCTGGATCTGTCGCACGGGCAACTGGGGCGCGAGCTGCAAGTCCACGATGCCCTCAACGCCGCCCATGACTTCGGTGACTTCGGTGCCCAGGCGGCGCAGCTCGGCCAGATCGGGGCCAAAGATTTTCACCGCGATCGCGCTCCGCACCCCAGACAGCACCTCGTCCATGCGGTGGGAGATAAAGCCCCCCACGCTGGCGGGGGCTCCCGGAATCTTCTCAAACTCAGCCCGCAGCATCTCCAGGGTGGCCTCCCGGTCTTTCATGCCCGCGTCGCTCAGCTCGATGTCGAGTTCGGCAAAGTTGGAGCCCACCACGTGCGGGTCGCCCGGTGCTCGCCCAGAGCGCATCTGAAGGGTTTCAAACCGGGGATCGTCCTGGAGCGCCTGCTGCACCGCCAGCCCAGCCCGATTGGTCGCCGCCAGGGAACTGCCGGGGAACAGGTTCATGGAAGCGACGAGCGATCGCTCCTGAAACTCCGGCAGAAAGACCCGTCCCAGGGCGGGCAGCAGCGATAGGGAGGCCACCAGAGCCCCTATCGCGATTAGCAGGATCAGCTTGGGTCGCCCCAGGGCCAGCCGCAGCACCGGCTGATAGAGCCGCTGACTGCGGCGCGACACCCAGGTATCTTCTTCCGGCAGCGGCGCAGCGGCCAGCAGAAAGGCGCAGAGGGCAGGCGACAGGGTCAGGGCCACCAGGGTAGAGGCAAAAATCGCCACCAGGTAGGCGATCCCCATTGGCGCAAAGATGCGGCCTTCCACCCCAGTGAGGGAAAAAATCGGCGCGAAAATTACCGCAATAATCACCGTGGAAAACAGCACGCTGGTGCGCACCTCCACCGACGTGTCGTACACCACCTGAAAGGGGTGCTTGGGACTGCCCAACTGGCGGTTGCGCCGCAGCCCCCGGTAGCAGTTCTCCATATCCACAATCGAGTCGTCTACCACCGAGCCGATCGCCACCGCCAGCCCGCCCAGGGTCATGGTGTTGACGCTGAGGCCAAACCAGTCCAGCAGAATCAGGCAGATCAGCAGCGACATGGGGATGGCGCTGAGGGTAATGGCGGCGGTGCGCCAGTTCATCAAAAACAGCAGCAGAATGACAGAGACGATAATGATGCCGTCCCGCAGAGAGTCGCGCACGTTGTGGATGGAGGCTTCGATGAAATCCGCCTGCCGAAAGGTGCGGGTAATGGTGACATCGGGGGGCAGGCTGGGGCCGACTTCCTCAAGGGCGGCTTCCACCTGGTCTGTCACGGTCAGGGTATCGGCCAGAGGCTGCTTATTGATCAGCATCACCAAGGCGGGTTCCCCATTCAGGCTGGCATCGCCCCGCAGGAGGGCGGGGCCAATGGTGACCTCCGCCACATCCTGGAGCAACACAGGCTTACCCTCCCGCGCCGTCACCACAGCCTGCTGCAAGTCTTGAATCGACTCGATGCGGCCAACACCACGAATCAGCAGTTCCTGATCGGCGTCAATCAAGTAGCCCCCGGCCCCGTTTTGGTTCGCCGCCGCCGCCGCCGCACTCACCTCTTCTAAGGTGACGCCAAAGGCGCTGAGCTGGGCCGGATTCACCAATACCTGATACTGTCGCTCTTCGCCGCCAAAGGTGGTAATTTGCGTCACCCCTGGCACCGCCAGCAGCCGATTGGTGACCTGGCGATCGACCAGCTGCCGCACCTCCATCAGCGGGGTAGACTCAGCCGTAAAGGCGTATTCCAGCACGATGCCCAGGGGCGAGTTGAGGGGAGCCAACTGGGGTGCTTCGACCCCTTCCGGTAATCGGGCCTGCGCCTGCTGGAGCCGTTCGGTAATCAGCTGCCGGGCCTGGTAGACGTCGGTGCCCCAGCTAAACACCACCCGCACCGCCGAGGCCCCCGCAACGGAGGTGGAGCGCACCGCCGTCACCCCTGGTGTGCCGTTCACCGCGCTCTCAATCGGCAGCGTCACCAGAGATTCCACTTCTTCCGGGGCCAGGCCAGGCGCTTCTGCCTGGATCTCGACCTGGGGCGGGGCAAAGCTGGGGAACACATCCAGCGACATCTGGCCCAGGGTACGCAGGCCGTAGAGGGTGATGAGGACGGTGGCGATGACCACAATCCAGCGCTGGGCGATGGACCATTTGAGAATGGCGTTGAGCATGGAGGGTGTGGATGGGTAGGAGGGTGGATGGGTAGGTGAGTGGGTGGCTAACGCTTCAGCTTTAGTTTGGGTGGAGCGTCAGCGGAACCCAACATTGGTGAGGATTTTGTTGGGTTCCACTTCGTTTCACCCAACCTACTTGTCTTCGACGGCGACGGGTTCCTGGGCGATAGGGACGGCGGCAAAGGAGGAGTTGGGATCGGGGGACGAGCCATTGAGGGCATGTACCGGGACTGGGCGGGAGCGGCGACCGAGGAGAAAGGCGGTGGTGGCGGTGGCGGCGATCGCACCCACGCCGCCTACCGCTAACAGCCACAGGGGAGCGCCCTGGCGGGTCGTTGCCATATCGGCTTCGGCTTCAGCCTCGCTACCGTCGCCCCGCAGGGATTGGGCGTAGAGCTGCAACGCGCCCTGGGTGACGACCTGATCGCCTTCAAACAGGCCAGACTGCACCTCTACCGCGTCGCCAGCGGTGCGGCCCAGGGTGACCTCCACCGGCTCAAAGGCATCGCCGTTTTGCACAAACACCAGAGATTTACCGTCGGCATCGACTACAGCACTGGCTGGAACGGTGAGCACTGGGGTCGGGGTTTGCTCGGTCAAAATCTCTAGCTCGGCGAACATGCCCGGCTTCAGGCGATCGCCCGCATCCTCTAGAACAGCGGTCACGGGCACCACGCGGCTGGTGCCATCCACCACGGCCCCCACTGTAATCACCTGGCCGGTAAAGAACTGATCCGGCAAACTGGCAACGGTGATGCGTACAGACTGTCCGGGGGCCACGGTGCCCAGGTCTTTTTCATAGACATTGGCCGTCACCCGCAGGCTGTCGCCATTCACAATGCTCAGCAGCGGGGTGACGGCCTCTTCCACCGCTTCCCCTAGGGTGACTGGCCGCTCCGCTACTTTGCCCGCAATCGGGGCATTGATGGTCACCATGCCCTGCTCGGTGGCGGGGCTGTTGAGCTGTTGCAGGCGCGTCTCGTAGGCGGCGGTGCTGAGCTGCACCTGGGAACGGGCGGCGGCGAGTGTGGCCCTGGCGCGCTCTAGCTCGGCCTGGGCTTCGAGCAGGGGCTGCTGGCTCTGGGCGCGGGTGAGGTTGCTCTGGGCTTCAGCTAACTCGGATTGAGATTCTAGAAACTGCTGCCGGGCGATCGCCCCCGCTCCCAGCAACCGCTCATCCTGGGTAAAGCGCTCCTGGGCGAGATCGAGCTGCTTTTGGGCCGCCTGAATTTCGGTGGTGGCGATCGCCCCCTGCCGCTCGTAGTTGCGCTGGGCCAGGGTCAGGTTAGCTTCGGCGGAGCGTAAATCGGCCTCGGCCCCGACGCGGTCTTCCTGAGCGCTGACCCGCAGGTCAATCAAATCAGGCGCAAGGATTCGCGCCAGCGGCTGTCCGGCGGTCACCGTTTCACCGGGCTCGACCAATAGCTCAACCACTGTGCCGTTGATTGGCGCATTTACCATCACGGCCTTGTCTGGCTGGGCAATCAGCTCTCCGGTGGTTTGCAGGCCCAGGCTCAAAACCTCTCGCTTGACGGGCACCACCTGAATGCCCAGGCGCTCGGCGGTGGCCGAGTCTACCCGAATGCCGCTGGCGGGTTGGCTGGTCCCCGACTGAAACTCAGCCCCGTGGTCGTGGCCAGTGTGGGCCAGAGCCGCGATCGGTGCCGATACCAGCACAAGCCCCAATACTGAGCTGGCCCAAACAGAGGCTCGGCAAGGCTGAACACGCATACGGTTTTCCCTGAAGATAATTCAAAGCACTAGATTAAACCGGACTCTATCAGCCAATGTTCAAATCAAAATGAAATTTAGGCACAACCTGTTTGGCCTGACGATTTGCTTCCCTTGACTCTAAAACCGACTTGAGGATTTAGGCTCAAAATAGCAGTACTGTGACCTTTGGGCTGTCAACTACCCTCATCGGTTAACTGTATGAAGCTACCCAACTCTCCCCGCAACGCGATGCGCGAACTCGACCGCGTCGTTGCTAAGGTGATCAAAACCGTCGACTCTGCTCAAACGGTGGATAAACAGACCTTTGAGCGCCTGCTGGATGGCGTTATCTTCCAGGTGGCCAGAAATCGTCGTTTAGACGTCAATCAGGAATCAGGTAGCGTTGGTCACTGACCAGGTGATAGCCGGAATGCCCCAGGAATACGGGCAGCTGGCCGAAGAGCTGAAGGGTTGGGAGACCCTAATCGCCTTTCTGTACATCAAGTATCAACAGGTGTTGGGAATCGACACCTCGATGTTTGAACCACAAGCCCGAAAACCTTGATGCTAAATCAACCGCCCAGGAAATTTACTTGAATGCCATGCGAATTCTGCTGGTTGAAGACGAGCCCGATTTGGGCAAAGCCATCAAGCGCACCCTGACCCAGGAAGCCTACGTGGTGGACTGGGTGCAGTCGGGGGATGAGGCGCTGGCCTATCTGGAGCACGACCTATCGCTCTACACGGTAGGGGTATTCGACTGGATGCTGCCGGGAAAGTCGGGAATTGAGCTGTGTGAGTGGCTCAGGTCGCACCATCATGCTCTGCCTATCCTGATGCTGACAGCTAAGGATCAGATTGAAGACCGCATTGCTGGTCTGGATGCCGGGGCCGATGACTACCTGGTGAAGCCCTTTAGCATGGCGGAACTGCTGGCGCGACTGCGGGCACTGCGGCGGCGATCGCCCGAACTCAAACCCAGTAAGCTACAGGTGGGGCCGCTAGTGCTGGACTGCGATCGCAGAATCGCTTTCCTCCACTCCGGCGAACTTGACGAAAAACCCATCGAACTCACCCAAAAAGAGTTTCAACTGCTGCGATATTTCATGGAGCATCCCAATCAAATTTTGACCCGCGATCAGGTGCTCAATCAGCTTTGGGAAATTGGGGCTGAGCCCAACAGCAACGTCGTGGCGGCCCAGATGCGCCTGCTCCGTCGAAAATTGGCGCAGTATGGCTGTGAAGAGTTTATCGAGACTGTCTATGGCATGGGATACCGCCTCAACACCCAATAGGCTGTTTCGCCGCAGCCGCCGACAGCTCACCGTCTGGTATACCGGCGTGATGGCGGTGGTGCTGGGCATCAGCGGGTTTGGGGTGTATGAGGCGATCGCCCATGCCCACCGCGTCACCGCCGATCGCGAACTCAAATCTGTGGCCGAAACGGTTCACGATGCCCTCGAAGCCACCCTGACCGCCAACGGCGAAATCGATGGCGTTTCGCCCAACTTGCTGCCAAACCTGTGCGTTGCCGGGGAACCCTGTCGGGTTCCCTTTGAGCCATCGCGGGGGCACCACAGCGGGTCGCCCTATCGCGGCAGCTACTACTTTCGAGTTGTGTCTTTAGAACGTGAACTGATGGCCACGGCGGGCATTTGGCCTGAGGGGCTGCCCCCGACTAGCACCGAGGCGGCCTGGCAAACCCTGTGGACTGAGGACGGCAGCCAGTACCGCCAGATCGCGCTGCCCCTCTACAACCTGAATGACCAGAGCCGCCTGGGAACGCTGCTGGTGGGGCGCTCGTTCCACGATTTTGCCGCCTACCTGACCACGATTCGGGGAATTATTTTGCTCAGCTTGCCCATCACGCTAGGGCTGATTGCGGCGGCCAGCTGGTGGCTGGCGGGGCTGGCTCTGAGGCCGGTGCAGGTGTCGTACCGCAAAATTCAGCAGTTCACTGCCGATGCCGCCCACGAGCTGCGCACCCCCCTGACGGCGACTCAAGCCACCACGGAATCTGTGATGCGCTTGCCCAAAATTTCTGACGCTGAGGCCCGCGAGACGCTACAGGTGATCAACCGTCAAAATCAACGCCTGACCAATCTTGTGAGCGATTTGCTGCTGCTGTCTCGGTTGGATACCCAGGTGCCATCAGCCAAAACACCTTGCTGTTTGCAGGATATTCTCAGCGACATTGAAGAAGAACTAGCGGCATTGGCGATCGCCCGCGACGTTCACCTCATCCTGAATCAACCCGAAAATCCTGCGATCGTGGTTATGGGCAATGAAGAACACCTCTATCGATTGGTATTCAACCTTGTCAGCAATGCTCTCCAGCACACCCCCGCAGGCGGAAAAGTGAGCATCCGGCTCCAGCAGACTATTCGCAAGACATTTCCTGAAGGCGAAAAAAATCAGGCGGTGGTGACGGTTGAAGATACTGGAGTCGGCATTGCGCCAGAAGACCAGACCAAAATTTTCGATCGCTTCTACCGAGTCGAAAAAGATCGCTCTCGCCATAGCGGCGGGTCGGGCCTGGGACTGTCGATTGCGCTAGCGATCGCCCAGGCCCACGGCGGGGATATTCAGGTGCAGAGTCAACCCGGCAAGGGCAGCACGTTTGCAATTACTCTGCCCAAGTCGTCTTAAAAGACTTCTGCGTTCGTTAGATTAAGAGTGTCAGTCACGTCTCGATGGGGCGATCGCCACGATGATTGCAATTCCAGCCGGGTTTAGCCCGCAAGAATATCTGGCGATGGAGCAGGAGAATGTCATTCGCCATGAGTATCGGCAGGGCTTGGTTTACGCAATGGCGGGCGGCAGCGACGACCATAGCCGCCTTAGCATCAATTTGCTGACGGAAATCAATCTGCATTTACGAGATGGCGACTGCCAGTTTTTTTCGGGAGATGTCAAGGTCAACTATGCCGACGACTTTTTCTACTATCCTGATGCGTTTGTCACCTGCGATCCGCGCGATAGGGAAGATCGTTACGTGAAGCGCTACCCAAAACTCGTCGCCGAGGTGCTATCTCCTTCGACGGAGGAATTTGACCGAGGCGTCAAGTTTGAGGATTATCAGTCGCTAGATTCTTTGGAAGAATATGTGTTGATTTCTCAAGATGAAATGAGGGTTGAATGTCGGCGGCGAGTGACACCAAATTCTGGTCAATGGGAAACCGAGATCTATGTTGAGGGTGAGCAAGTTTACTTGAGGAGTATTGGGTTGAAGATTGAAATTAGGGACTTGTATCGCGGTGTGAACCTAGCTCTCTAACGGCTCAAATCAGCAGCGGCAAATACCTCAAACTTACCACCAGTACCTTTCAACCATCCGCTGAATTTGAATTATTAGACTTCACGGCATGTTTAAGTTTTTTTGACTTCTGACCATATTTAGTCCAACCATTTTGCCGTAATATTCTTGCCCAATTCTCTGCGAAAGATGCAATATCCTTCTGCAAAGTCTTGTCTAGGACAACTAATCCATTTTCTTCAACGCTTGCACACACAAAGTGTTTAACACCTAAGCAAAAGTCATATTGAGTCATACTAACAGGAACCCAATGATCCCAATCACCGCGTGGGTCTTCATACTGGGTAAAGAATATGATACTTGGATCAAAGACTACCTCACGGTTCAATCCTTCGCCATCATAATTTAAATGCCTAACACTGATTAATCCATAACCCATTGTTTCGATGTTCAAAGGGAGGTGATATTTGTCTTTATGTTCTAGTTGAAACCAAGCTCCTGTTTCTTGTAAATCTACTTTATGAATCTCTGCAAGCTGAGTAACAATTTCTTGCGTATGAATGCAATATGGAACAGCGGGTAACATTGCATCCACAATGTAGGCTGATGCTAGCTTAAGCAATTTAGGAATAGAGGACTCATTTATATTCTGATCAAATGGAACAATGATCTTCCATCCTTTTCTAGTCGTCTCGATATATCTCTCCTGAACTGCTTGCCAGTGAACTTGATGATCTTCAGGTTTATATAAAGCGATAATTACAGGCAATGAGTAACTCTTCCAATATTCGAGATGCGTTATTGATCCTCGATACAGAAATCCATTCTTGACCTTCTCGCTGAACCAACTACTACCAGATTTAATCTGTATGGCAATTAATTGTCCCGTTGGTTTTCCGTCTATACAAACCTCCACTTGAGCATCAATTCCGACATCGACTATTGGTTGCTCCCTAAAGATCCAGCCGATGTCTAGAAAAGCACGTTCTACTGCATTCACACCTTCGCGTTCAATTGTATTAAATCGATTACTTCCCATGCCTGCCTATGTGCTCTAATTAGTAGTGTTCAATTGTACTATCGCAAAAGAGAAAAGAGAAGTCTGACTATGTATTCAGCGTCATATTTGATGGATAATACCCTTTATTGCGGTGTTATCTGTCACAGATGGCGGATAACACCCTCAATTCAGATATCATCCGTCAAGTCAGCTTTGCCCGACGCAGCGTCACCGCATTAATCGCCACAATCACGGTCGAAAGGCTCATCAGTGCGCCCACCGCAGGCGAGAGCACAATCCCCCAGGCCGACAGCACCCCCGCCGCTAGCGGAATGGCGATGACGTTGTACCCTGTTGCCCAGAAGGGGAGATTGCTGCCAGCGGAAGCTGAATGACAAACATACTGCCGTTCCCAACTTCGCTGGTGACGGATATTTGCCCATGATGCCGCTTGGCGATCGCCTGGGCAATCGCCAAGCCCAAGCCTGTCCCGCCAGTCTTGCGGGAGCGATCGCTGTTGACCCGATAGAAGCGCTCAAAAATGCGGTTTTGCTCCTCAGCGGGGATGCCAATTCCCGTATCTTTGACGGTGATGGTGGCAGCGCGATCGTGGGTCGCTAAACTCACGACCACAGAGCCTCCTGGCAGTGTGTACTGAATGGCATTAGCTATGAGGTTAGACACTAGGCGATAGAGCTGAGACTCATAACCCGCAACATAGATTTGGGTATCTAGAATCTGGCTGCTGAGGTGAATGTCAGTCGTGGCTGCTAACTCTGCCAGTTCTTCGGTTAAGTCGGCAACAATATCGTTCAGGCAGCATGGCTGAGGGGGCTTAGCGGCAGTGTCTTGCTCCAGGCTGGTGAGCAAGAGCAGGTCGGCCACAAGCTGGCTGAGGCGACGACCCTGACGCTCTACGGTATGCAGCAACACGGGCACCTGTGCCGCTTGTTCTGGGGGCAGGCGGAGAATCGCTTCCACCGTGGCGAGCAGACTGGCGAGGGGCGATCGCAGCTCATGGGCCGCATTAGCGGTAAACTGCTGCTGCCGCTGGTACGACTGATAAATCGGCTGTATGGCCAGCCCCGACAGCGCCCAACTTGCGATCGCAATCAGCCCCAACGCCAGTGGAAAGCCGCCGATTAGAATCCACCGCAGTCGCTGGAGTTCGGCATCGAAGGGAGCCAGGGTACGCCCTACCTGCAAATACCCCCAGGAGGGATGTTCATGGGTCGCCTCACCAGGGGCATGAGCATGGGCCGCGCTGTGCAGAATGGTGGTGAACTGGCGGTAGCGGGGGCCGTCTGCGGTCTGGAGGGTTTGCCAGGGGGCGGTATTGAGCGTGTCCGGCAGCGGTTGCGGCTGATTGGTCGAAAAGGCCAGCAGGTTGCCCTGATCGTCGAACAGGCGAATGTAGTAGGTGGTGCGATCGCTAATTCCCAGCGTATGGCGTTGTATCAGCGACGGATTTGGCTCACAGGGCTGCTCTACAATGCACAGGTCCGGCAAGATCTGCTGCAATACCTCAGTCGGATCTTCGGAGGGCGGCAACATCGGCTCCAGACTGTCGTGGAGCGTACCTGCGATAGATTCAATTTCGCGCTCCAGGGCCACCCAGTTGGCCTGCACCAGCGCCCGTGCCATACCGAACCCCGACAGGCTCAAAATACCGCCCATTACCAGGGCATACCAGGCGGCGAGGCGCAGGCGACTGCGGCGAAAGAGCTGCTGGCTGTTCATGGTGTCACCCGAAAGCGATACCCCTGCCCCGGCACCGTTTCGATGGGGCAGTCGCAGGCGTAGCGGGCAAACTTGCGGCGCAGCAGGCGAATTTGGGCGGCAACGACGTTGCTGACGGGTTCTTCGTCAATGTCCCAAAGCTGGGAGCGCAGCTTGCTGCCGGGGATGATGCGATCGCCGTTTTCCATGAGATAAGCCAGCACCTGAAACTCTTTCAAGGTTAAAGGAATTTCCTGGGTCGGCTGATTCGGCAGGTTGACGAGCAGTTGGGTGTTGGCATCGTCCAGGGTGAACGCACCTACGGTCAACTGCTCGGGTTTGAGCTGGGGCGATCGCCGCTGCAAGGCGCGCAGTCGGGCCAGCAGCTCGTCCATCACAAAGGGTTTGACGAGGTAATCATCGGCTCCGGCATCCAGTCCGGCGATGCGATTTTCCGGTTGTCCTAACGCGGTCAGCATGAGGACGGGGAGGGGATTGTGATGCGACCTGAGCCGCTGACATAGCTCCAGGCCAGAGAGTTCTGGCAGCAGCCAGTCAAAAATCGCCACGGTGTAGTCGGCCCACTGATTTTCCAGGCAGTACCAGGCTTGCGCCCCATCGGTGACCCAGTCCACCACGTACTTTTCGCCGACCAGCACCTGCTTAATCGCCTGTCCCAAATCTTCTTCGTCTTCTACTAACAGGACGCGCATGGCACTGGAGCTATCCACCACGAAGCCGATTCTACCGGAGTCGCTTCCGTTTCATCTGGTTTTCATCTTCCCTGTGGCACCCTGTTGAGGATTTTGCTTCGCGCTGTCGCAACTGTGAGGAGGATCCCATGAAGCGCTTACCGTTATTGAGTTCTGTTCTGGCGTTGAGCCTTGCTTTGAGTACGCCTGCTGCCCTGGCGCACGTCGGTCATGGCGATGAGTTTCAGGCCGAAGGCGGCGTGAACCGGGTTGAGGTGAATGCCGAAACCGATTCGCTGTTGGGGATTCAGGTGGATCCCATTGAGTCTGCCGCCGATGGTAGCGGTGCCGTTTTGATTCCCGTTACGGCTCTGGTCGAAGACAACGGTCGGCAACTGGTGTTTGTACAGTATGAAAATTTCTATGAGCCGGTGCCCGTCACAACAGGCGAAAGCCAGGGCGAAATGGTTGCCATTTTAGAAGGGTTGTCGGTAGGTGAACAGCTCGTCACCCAGGGCAGCCTGTCGCTCTATGCCGAGTCTCGCAAAACGCAAACCGCAGAAGCCGAACCGGCAGCGGCTGAAACGACGAGTGAAGTTCCCGCTGAAGCGCCTGTGGCAGAGGCTACTGAGATGGAATCCACCGAGATGGAATCTACCGAGATGGAAGCGAGCGAAGTGGCAGAGGCCTCCGCTGAAACGACAGAAGCTTCCGGAGGTTTTCCAATGGGTGTGATTGCGGCCCTCGGAGCGGGTGCAGTTCTGTTAGTGGGTGCAGTGGTTGTTTTAGGTGGTGGCAAGAAGGGGGGCGTTTAGGTAAATGCTGAACGCGCTGCTAAATCAAATTCTCAAAAATTCCATTGCCCAGCGGTGGTTTATTGTGGCGGGGGCGATCGCCGTCACGATCTGGGGCGTCTTTAGCGTCACCCAGATGCCGTTGGATGTGTTTCCGCCCTTCGCCCCGCCCCAGGTGGATGTGCAGGTGGAAGCCGTTGGGTTAGCCCCAGAGGAAGTGGAAACCCAGATCACCGTGCCGATCGAAAGTGCGGTGAACGGGCTGCCGGGGGTGACGACGGTGCGATCGTCCTCCAAAGTGGGGCTGTCGATGGTCAGCGTGGTGTTTGACCAGAATGCCGACATTTACCAGGCGCGGCAGGCGGTGACCGAGCGACTGCAACAGGTCACCAGTCAACTGCCGGAGAATGCCCACCCGCCGGAAATCTCGCCGCTGGTGTCGCCGCTGGGTACGATTCTGCAATACGCCTTTACCGTGGATGGGCAGGGGCCAACCGACCTGATGGCGCTGCGCCGCCTGGTGGACGTGACCCTGAAGAACCAGATTCTCTCGGTGCCGGGGGTGTCGCAGGTGACGGTTTACGGCGGCGACGAGCGGCAGGAGCAGGTGCTAGTGGATCCTGAGCGCCTGCAAGCCCTGAACGTGTCCCTCAACGAAGTTACCGCTGCGGCGACGGGGGCAAACTCCAGTGCTCCAGGCGGCTTTTTGATTGGCGGCGGCCAAGAACTGCTGGTGCGCGGTATGGGCCAGATGCAGTCTATCGAGGATTTGCAGCAGTCCGTCGTGAAAGTGCAGGATAGTGAGCCGATTCTGCTGCGGGATGTGGCGACGGTGCAGACTGGGGCGGCGCTAAAGCGGGGGGATGCCAGCCTCAACGGTGAGCCAGCGGTAGTGCTGATGATCAACAAGCAGCCGCAGGTGGACACGCCCACGGTGACGAATGCGGTAGAGGCGGCGATCGCCGAACTCCAGTCCACCTTTCCCTCCGACGTGCAGGTGACGCGCACCTTCCGACAGGCGAACTTCATCGACTCCGCCATTCGCAACGTCAGCGGATCCTTAATTCAAGGCATCATCATCGTCTCGATTATTCTGCTGCTGTTTTTGATGAACTGGCGCACAGCTATCATCACCCTCAGTGCCATTCCCCTATCGCTGCTGATTGGCCTGTTGTTCATGAAAGCCTTTGGCCTGGGCATCAACACCATGACCCTGGGCGGCTTGGTGGTGGCGATCGGCTCGGTGGTAGATGACTCCATTGTAGATATGGAGAACTGCTATCGCGGTCTGCGGACCAACCAGGCCCAGGGCAGACCCAAGCATCCTTTTCAGGTGGTGTTTGACACGTCGGTACAGGTGCGGCTGGCGGTGATTTTTTCCACGGTAATTATTGTTGTGGTGTTTGCCCCCATCTTTAGCCTGACGGGTGTGGAAGGCCGCATCTTTGCCCCGATGGGACTGGCCTACCTGTTCTCCATCATGGCCTCGACCCTGGTAGCGATGACGCTATCCCCAGCCCTGTGCGCAATTTTGCTGGCTAATCAGAATCTGCCTCAGGAAGGCACCTTTGTGTCGCGGTTAGCGGAACGCATCTATCGTCCACTGTTGGGATTTTCCATGCGGGCACCACAGATCATTCTGGCGCTGGCGTTGGCGGCGTTGGTGGCGACAGCGGCAGTGGTTCCCTCCCTCGGTCGCGTTTTCCTGCCTGAGTTTCAGGAAAAATCCCTGGTCAACTCCATGGTGCTGTTTCCCGGCATTTCTCTGGACATCACCGTAGGGGCGGGTAAAGCCCTGGCCAACTCCCTGAAGGACAATCCTCTCTATGAATGGGTGCAGGTGCGGGCCGGACGATCCCCCGGCGATGCCGATGGGGCGGGTGTAAATATGGCCCACGTTGATGTCGAACTCAGCGACGAAGCCCTGAAAGACCGCGAAGCCAGCGTCCAGCAACTGCGGGAGGCGTTTCTGGAACTGCCGGGGGTGGCACCCAATATCGGTGGATTTATCTCCCACCGCATGGATGAGGTGCTGTCGGGGGTGCGGAGCGCGATCGCCATCAAAATCTTCGGCCCTGACCTGGCCGAACTGCGCAGCATCGGGGAACAGGTGCGTGACACCATTGAACCGATCGCTGGGGTAGTGGACTTGCAACTGGAGCCGCAATTACCCATCCGCCAGGTGCAGATTCAGTACGACCGGGCAGCCGCTGCTGGCTACGGCCTGACCATGGCCCAGATCTCCGAGGTGGTAGAAACGGCCCTGAACGGGCGTGTCGTCTCCCAGGTGCCGGAAGATCAGCAGCTCATCGACGTAACCGTGGCGCTGGCGGAGAGCGATCGCAACAGCCTGGATGCCATCAGCAACCTTCCCATCTCCACGCCAACCGGGGAAATCATTGCCCTGGGCGATGTGGCCGATGTTGGCTACGGCATGGGGGCAAACGTGGTCAACCGGGAAGATGTGTCGCGCCTGATTGTGGTGTCGGCCAACGTCGCCGATCGCGATCTGGGCAGCGTCGTCGGCGACATCCAGGCCCAGATTTGGGAGAATGTGCAACTGCCCAGCGGCTACTTCATTCAGTACGGCGGCCAGTTTGAGGCGGAGCAAAACGCCACCAACAGCCTGCTGGTGTACAGCATCTTGGCGGCGATCGCCATTGCCGTGCTGATGTTCTTCTCCGTCAAGTCGCTGCCCGCGACGGTGGCGATCATGATCAACCTGCCCCTGGCGCTGGTGGGGGGCATTGTCTCGATTTTGCTGACGGGTGGGGTGATGTCGGTAGCCTCGCTGATCGGCTTTATTACGCTGTTTGGGGTCGCCGTCCGCAACGGCCTGCTGCTAGTGGACAACTACAACACCAAATTCGCCGAGGGTCTACCTCTGCAGAAAGCGGTATTTCACGGTTCTCTGGAGCGGGTGAACGCCATTCTAATGACGGCGCTGACCTCGGCCTTGGGGATGCTGCCTTTGGCGATCGCCAGCGGGGCGGGCAACGAAATCCTCCAACCCCTCGCGATCGTAGTGCTGGGGGGCTTGTTTACCTCCACTGCCCTGACGCTGCTGGTGATTCCGGCGCTCTATGCCCGGTTTGGTCGCTGGTTCATGCCCAAGCCAAAACAGGCAGATGAGGCGGCGTTTTCCAGCGATGGCGCACCACCATCGACGGTGATGTACAAACCGTAGCCTGTCACAAGGCTGAACTGAAGGCGCGATCGCTAGCTGCTGAAGAGGAGGGCGATCGCGCCTTTCACTTTCTTGAAGATGAATCAACCCCAGTTAAACCAGATGCCGTCTGGCAAACCAAACGACGAGGGGGGGCACTAAAACCCACTGTAAAAACGGCAACGCACCCGTTCCCAATAACGGCACGATCGGCATGGTGTCGGCGTATTGCCAAAGGTTCAAAATCCCTGTCGCAAAGAGTTCAAAAACTACAGTGACAACGACACCCACCAGCACAAAAATACCCATCCGTTGGACATTGGGCCGTCGTAGCCACTGGCGAGATTGAGCGATCGCCGCAACAGTCCAAAAGGCCAGCAGTGCAATACCGACATCACCTACAGTCGCTAATGTACAATTTGTGACTCTTTCCTGGCACGACAGGTCTGACGGTAGCAAGAAGAAACGCATTTGCTGAACTTCCCAAAAGAAGTTCAGCAAGAAGGCGAAAATCGCGATATTCCATTCGGGGGAATGGATGAAACGATTCAATTGGTGTCTCCTAGGCAGCTTTGTCCCAAAAACCATTGTAAGTTTCAGCTAATTTCAGCACCCTTAATCTGTTGAATTCAATCGGTATTAATGAGAACGTGAGGCCTGGATTGACCTAGCGTCAAACCATTTCGTAGTTGGCCCGTTTCCAGGCGCTCATCCCCCCCAACACATTGGCAACATCGCGCCAGCCGTGGTGCTGGAGTAGACTGGCCGCCACCGACGCTCGATAGCCACTGCCACACACAACCGCAATGGGGCGATCGCGGGGCACTTCATCCAGGCGATCGGGTAGTTCAGCGCCAGTAATAAACGTCGCGCCTTTGATATGGCCGCTGTTCCATTCCCCTTTTTGGCGCACGTCCAGCACAAACAGATCATCCTGCCGTTGTAGTTGCTCCCGCAGGGTATGTACACTCCACAACGGCAAAAACTCAATCTCCCGCGCCGCTGTGCGCCAGGTTTTCATGCCGCCCGCCAGCCACCCCTGGGGCAGGTCGTAGCCAATCCGCAGCAGTTGCCAGCAGACTTCCCACAGATCGCTGGAGCGCTCTAGCACCAGAATCAGGGGCACATCTGGCGGCAGCACCGACCCGGCCCAGGTAGCAAAGGATGCGCTCAGGGCGACATTGACCGCACCGGGAATATGGCTGGCAAAGGCTTCGGGCGAGCGGCAGTCTACTACCATTGCACCGTCTTTTTGCAGCTGCTCAAACTGCTTGACGGTAAGCGGTGGTGGATCGGCCAGCACGCCCAAGAGCGCCGGTCCCTGCTGATTGGCTTTTCGCATGCGGGGCCAGTAGGGCGGGACGGTGGGCAGCTCCGACAAATCTAAGCATTGCTTCGTAAAATCATCCTGAGAGGCCAGGTTCGCCAGCATTTTATTCATACGACGCTCGTAGCCAATGGTGGTGGAGAGGCGGCTACCGATGCTGCCGCCGCAAAGGGAACCGGCCACATGGGTGGGATAGACTTCCACATAATCTGGCAGCTTGAGAATTTTTTCTTGTAGCGTCTGGCAGAGTTGTCCCGCATGGCGGCGAATGTCTTCGTCTGAGCCGAGTAAATCGGGGCGACCGACATCATCCACCAGCAGTGCGCCACCAGAGAGCAGCATCACGGGTTCATCGCCCCGACCCCGATCGGTGACGAGAAAGCTCATATGCTCTGGGGTGTGACCTGGGGTTTGCATCGCCTCAAAGACGATTTCGCCCATCTCCAGGCGATCGCCATCGCCCATTCCCCGCACGCTGTAGCCTAGTTCGGCCCGAGCACTGCCGATCAGCTGCACGTCGCCGCGCTCAGGCAGTTCGCAAATGCCGGTAAGGTAGTCGTTGTGCTGATGGGTATCGGCGGCATAGTGGATCTGCATCCCCTGCTGGCGGGCCGTGTCGAAGTAGGTGTCAACATCGCGACGCACATCAAGCACCAGGGCTTCGCCGGTTTCTTCGGAGCCAACAAAGTAGGAGGCGTGACCTAAACTTTCGAGATAAAACTGTTTGAAAAACATGGTTTTACTAGGAATAACACAGGGGAAGCTTCTCAAGGAAACGTGCAGTTGGGATTGGCGTTCGCTTAAAGATCAGACAGCCAAAATCCCAATTGCTACGAGTTATGCAGACGCATAGTACATACGCGGATTCTGGTGCCGCTTCACAGACGCCAAAATCCCAATTGCTACGAGTTATGCAGACGCATGTGGATCGGTATGGCTGTCAATGTAGTGAATAAAGAACTGCTTCATCTGGGGATGGGCATCACAGTCGAAACCGTTTTCTTTGCCCTTTTTAAGGGCGGCATCCGCGCTCATGCCATTGCGGGTGGCCTCATACATCAGCGCCATCGCGCCCGATCGCATGCCGCTTTTGCAGTGAGCCAGCACGGGCTTGGGTAACTCGTCTAGGGTTTGCATTACCCGATCGGTCAGTTCGTCGCTGATGTCGCTGGGCTTGACGGGAATTTGGGCATAGGTCAGCCCCGCCTGCTCGACATTGGTTTTTTCGTCGGCTAAAGCCCCCTCTTCCTGGGGCGATCGCAAATTCAACACCGACTTAAATCCAGCCTGGGCCGCTTGCTCAAAGCTAGTGGATTCGGGTTGGTTGGTGGCGATCGCAATGTCGTCGCTGAGGTATTTAATATTTTCCATGGTTTTAGTTAGGTAAACAGTTCGTTAACGTCCCGCCATCGGATTAAGCAGTGTCTTGGATGTTCTGGGTAGTCATTTCCTCGTCTTTCCTTGAGTTTCTCTGTTTTGAATTCGAATTTTGGCTGATGAATTCAAAACTCAAAACTCCTATTTAAGTTAGCTTTGCCCTCCGCAGCATTACCGCGTTGATCGCCACGATGACTGTGGAAAGGCTCATCAGCAATGCGCCCACCGCAGGCGAGAGCACAATGCCCCAGGCCGACAGCACCCCCGCCGCCAGCGGAATGGCAATCACGTTGTACCCCGTGGCCCAGAACAGGTTTTGAATCATCTTGCCGTAGGTCTTTTTCGCCAGCACCAGGGCTTTTACCGCATCCAGGGGGTCATCTTCTATCAGCACCAGGTCGGCAGATTCGATCGCCACGTTCGTCCCCGCCCCGATCGCCAGTCCCATGTTGGCTTCCAGCAGCGCCGCCGCATCGTTGATGCCATCCCCCACAAAAGCGGTAGGGGCTTCTTTTTTAAGTTCCTTAATACGGTTCACCTTGTCTTCCGGCAGCACGCGGGCATAGTAGCGATCGATGCCCAAATCCTCTGCCACAGCACGGGCCACGGCTTCGGCATCGCCCGTGATCATCACCGCCTGAATGTCCATTTCGTGGAGGCGATCGATGGTGGTGCGGGCGCGTTCTCGCACCTGGTCGGCCATAGCGATGACAGCAATGGCGCGATCGCCAGTCATCAGCACTACGGCACTTTCGCCGCGATCGTCGGCTCGATCTAGCGCTTGCTGCAAGGAATCCGAGAAGGACAGGTTTTCCTCTTTCACCCATTCGGGGCGACCCACTCGGTAGTTTTGCCCGTCGATCATGCCTTCTACCCCCCGTCCAGTCACGGTCTGGAAGTCGCGCATGTGGGGTAGGTCGAGCTTACGTTCTTTGGCAGAATCGACAATCGCCTTCGCCAGGGGATGTTCGGAAGGATTTTCGAGGGCAGCGGCGATCGCCAACGCCTGCTCCTCACCCATGCCATCAGCTGCAACATTTTGAACTCCAAATTTGCCCTGGGTCAGGGTGCCGGTCTTATCAAAGGCGACGATTTTGATGTCCTTGGCCCGTTCCAGCGAATCGCGATTGCGTACCAAAATCCCATTCCTCGCCGCCAGTCCGGTCGAGTTAGCAATCACCAGGGGAATTGCCAGTCCCAGGGCGTGGGGGCAGGTGATCACCAGCACCGTCACCGCCCGGTTGATAGAAAAGATCAGATCCGCCAGCGTCAGCCAGACGACAAAGGTGAGGGTGCCAGCGGCGATCGCGATAATCGTCAGCCAGTAGGCCACCTTATCCGCCAGCACCTGATAGCGACTGCGGGACGACTGCGCCTCTTCCACTAGCCGCATGATCTGGCTGATGGCCGTGTCATCGCCGATGCGGGTGACTCTCACCTGCACCGAACCTTCCGTATTGACGGAACCCGCAACGACTTCATCGCCGACTTCCTTATGAACGGGCTTAGATTCCCCCGTCAAAAACGACTCGTTGACGCTGGTGCTGCCCTCAATCACCTCGCCGTCGTTGGGAATCTGTTCCCCCGGACGAATCAAAATCACGTCCCCGGTCTGAATCTGATCCACAGAGACATCTTCAATGTCGCCGTTTCGCATCCGATGCGCTTCATTCGGGACAAGAGTGGACAGTTCCTCCAGGGCTTTGCTAGCTCCCTGCACCGAGGCCATCTCAATCCAGTGGCCCAGCAGCATGATGTCAATCAGCGTCGCCAGTTCCCAGTAGAAGGGCATCCCCTCCAGCCCCAGGGATACGGCAAGGCTGTAGATAAACGCCACCGTAATCGCCAGAGCAATCAGCGTCATCATGCCAATTTTGCTCTGGACCTCGTGCCACGCCCCCTTTAGAAATGGCCAGCCGCCGTAGAAATAGAGAGCAATGCCGAGAATCGGGTTAATCCAACCGGAGCCGGGGAAGGCGATCGCCTCATACCCCAACCAGCCCTGCAACTGCGGCGAAAAGTAGAGAATCGGCAGGGTCAGCACCAGCGAGACAAAAAACCGCTGTTTGAACATCGCCGGGCTGTGGTGTCCGTGGCCGCTATGTCCGCCGTGACCTTTGTGGCCGCCCTGAGCGCTGTGGGTATGGTCGCCGTGGTATGCACCAGCCGCCTCTACGGGATGGCCAGTATGGTTGCCCGAATGATGACTGCCTCTGGAATTTTCGGCCTGAGTGGTGTGATGGTGGGGATGGTTCATAGGACTGGGGTGAGCAACGGCTCGCAGTAGTGAATAGGGTTACGCTAAAGCCTTAGGCCAACTGCAAGCTCTAGTGTTTGCAACAAAAATTCGTGCTAGAGGGGCAACGGTAATGCCTGGATGTAGCCAATTTTTGCGTCTCAGCCCTATTCAGGGGTGGGAGTGCTGACAAAGTCTGGCACCTCTCTCCCTTCTAGCTCAGCTTCTGAGCTGACCAGGCCGTTTTCTCGGATATCAGAAATCAGCCATTCCATTTCGTTGATTTCGCGGCGCTGGGCTTCGATAATTTCATCCGCCAGTTCACGGACTCTAACATCCTGAATCTGGGCGCGCTCACTGGTCAAAATCGCGATCGAGTGGTGCGGAATCATCCCTTCCATATAGTCCACATCGCTCACCGTGATCTGACTACGTACCAGCCACAGCGAAGCCCCAAATAAGACAATGGCCGCAGCATAAATAGCGATATTCATGCTGCGGTTCTTATACATGTGCAGCATGTACGACAGCATAATCACCATCATCGCGGCACCCATAATCAGGGCCATATAAACCCGCGTTTCACTAAACCAAGCATGGTCGAGAATTTGATACGAATGCAGATACATCAGAAAGAACATCACCACAATTGACGTGCCAATCATGGCGAAGTATCGAACATAGCTGCTGCCCATACTGTTATCATGCGCTTTATCAGCATGGGAGTTCATTGCGCGGCCTTCAGTTGTCATGGGTTTTCCTCAAAATCAACACGTTGAAAAAAATTAGTCAGAATGAATAACCGTCAGAAACAGGACTCGGTTTAATAAAAGCTATTCAATTAAGTAGGCCAGTGCCCGCACCGGGATGGCCCACCGATAGGCATTCACCTAGGTATTCAAATCAAAGAAGTTAGGCCGTTGCCATCGCTGCCTTCGCAATCTTGCGATAGGCTTCTGCAGCCTCACGACAGGAGCGGGCACATTTTTTACAGTGATCCATATCGTGCTTTTCGCACTCTTGAGCACAGGTTTCGCAAATTTCGGCACAGGCCTTAGCCAGCGGCGCAATAAAGTAAGACCCTCGCACCATGAAGGTTGCCAGCGTGCGACAGCTTTCTCCCGTATCTAGGCACATGCGGGCACACTTCACCATTTCCGGTTTGCCCATACAGGCTTCGGCACAGTGCTCACATTCCACCACACAGGCCATTGCTTTATCAAAGCTAGATTGATACTGTTCGTGGTTAAGAAGCATAACGTTTTCTCGAATAGCGATGGCTCAGAGATAGCAAGAAATACCCTTTTACATCACCCATCAATGGCAGGAACTTCGACTTCACTCCAAAGAGGTAGCTCAATTTCATCTTGATTTCATCCATAAATGTTAATCAACATAAGGACTGAAGAATTAGCTTCTACAGCCCTCATTTCATCGCCATTTCACAGAGTCTCTCTAGGCTAGTAATGGTCAAAGGCCGACCCAAGAGGCGATCGCACTATTGCGTTTCTTATCGCTGCCTTGACTCTCTAGTCGGCTAGAGGATCTACGATCGCAGTATCAACCTTCAGACCCCAAAGGTCTTTTGGAAACATGATGTAGGAGGTTCAACCATGGATGCCAAAATCGTAGCGTCTGGTGCGGTTGGGTTTGCTGCTGGTATCGTTGTAACCCTGCTCGTTAGCGTGTTGTTGATGGTCGGCATGATGGGGCGCAGCGGCATGATGCGCGGTTGGGGATGCAGCAGCGCGAATCCAGTCGCCGTTCCCTTTAGTGAAGCTAGCTTAGCCACCACAACTCAACTGGCTTGATTGCAATACAGCGCTCCTCACCTGATTCAGTTCTCGCATTTGTTTATGACCGTAACGAAAGCCATGAGGCGAAGAGACTTTCTGGGATTGAGCCTCGGAACGACAGGGGCCGTGTTGCTCTCTCAATGCTCAAGAGGAACTTTGCAATCCTCCGCACCAGGTCCAGCGTTAGCTCAAGCTCCAGTACACAGCAGCGAAGACGGATTGCTCAGCTTTGACCTGGTGGCTGAGGCCCAACGGGTGAAGCTGGGTAACCGCAACGCCAATTTGCTGACCTATAACGGCCAAGTTCCCGGACCGCGTCTGGAGACCAAGCCCGGCGACACGGTGCAAATCCGCTTCGCCAATCAGCTAAACCAGCCCACCAACCTCCATTACCACGGGCTCCACATTCCACCAACGGGAACAGGGGATAACGTCTTTCTCGAAATTCCGCCCGGCGAACATCATACCTACGAATTCCAGATTCCTCAAAACCATCCGGCAGGTACCTTCTGGTATCACCCCCACTATCACGGACTGGTGGCAGAGCAGCTTTTTGGTGGGCTGGCTGGACTATTTGTGGTGCGCGGCGAACTGGATGAGATTTCCGAAATTCAGGCAGCGCAGGAAGCATTCATCGTTCTCAAAGACTTTGCCCTCGATCGCAGCGGCAACATTCCCGACCCTGGCCACATGGCCCAGATGACGGGACGCATTGGCGATCTCCTGACGGCCAACGGTCAGTTCAACCCATCACTTGAAGTCGCCCAAGGCGGACTGCTACGGCTGCGGCTGCTGAATGCATCAACGTCTCGGTTTTTCTGGCTGTCGCTAGAGGAGCATCCCTTTTATCTGATTGCCACAGATGGGGGCGCGATTGCCGCTCCCGTCGAACTCAATGACCTGGTGCTGGCCCCTGGTGAACGGGTCGAAGTTCTCATTAGAGCTGACCGCGAACCCGGACAATATCGCCTGCTCAACCAGCCTTTCAACCCGGCCCAGGGCATGATGGGCGGCAGCATGATGGGGGGGTCTCAAAGTCGCAACTCGACCGAAACCGTGGCGACCCTGACCTACAGTGGCACTACCAATGCGCTGCCGTTGCCCAATCAACTCATCGCCGTTGAGCCGCTGCCCGAACCTCAAACCACTCGCCAGTTCACTCTTAACCACGGTATGGGCATGGGCATGGTGTTTTTGATCAATGGCAAAGCTTTTGAGCATGACCGTATCGACACCCAGGTACGGCTCAATACCGTGGAAGATTGGGAAATTATCAATACCGGCACCATGGCCCATCCATTTCACGTTCACATCAACAAGTTTCAGGTGCTCAGCCGCAATGGTCAGCCTGCGCCCTATGCCGCGTGGAAAGATGTGGTGTCGGTCAGTCCCGGCGAGAGCGTGCGTATTCGCATACCCTTCCGCGACTATACCGGTAAAACCGTCTACCACTGCCACGTCCTCGATCACGAAGACCGGGGCATGATGGGGGTTTTAGACATCCAGTCAAATTCGTAATCACTCCATGATTGGATGCACGGTGGTCAAAGCAAGCACTAGCGGTAAGTTGCCGTAGATTGCGGTGAGCCATTACTGGAAAACGTCGCTTCCAGTTCCGCCTGTTTGGGCTGGGGCATAAACCAGCGATCGCTCCCGCAAGACTGAGGGAACGGGATTATGGGTAGCTACTGCGCATGCGATCGCCTATGCCCACAGCGGCACTATTCAAGTCAACAGCGACGTCGGCCAAGGGAGCTGTTTTACCATTCAGTTGCCCAAAGCAGCCCATGTGAATACCTAGTTTTTCCTAAGTTCATCTGTCTAGTTCACACCGAGTTGACTTTTTTGAACCCTGAGAACGGGCAGAAACAAGGCTGTTTGATGCCTCACTTACATCTCTTGCCATAGCCGCTTGAGCCTTCTCGGACAAAGTCTGTCCCTTAACTACTTCCCTGGCGACCTCTGTAATTCGGCTCGAATATCCCTCGGGTCTCCCCAGAACAGTTGCTGCCCCATGCCATCGCCAGAGTTGCCCCAATTCCGGGTGACTTTGCTGCCACCCATTGCCGCACCCCTCCGGATTGACCAACACCTCATTCCAGTCCTTCCCCTGGTTCGGCGTCAACCGCTCTATCCCCGGCACCTGCTGCGCCACCCGCCAGGCCATGGTCTCCCCTGCCACATCCGCATCAAAAGCCGCCGCCACCAGCCCTCCACTCCGCAGCACCGTCTTCAACGCTTCAGTTGGTACCCCTCCAGAACCGTCCGTCGAGAGGTAAATTGACACCCCCTCCGGCCCCCGCTGTGCCCGATCCAGCACCGCCAGCGACATCGCATCAATCGGCGACTCCACCAGCAGCACCCGGTTCACCGGCCCCTGCCCTGTGCCAATCCAAAACCATCCCTGGTCTCTAGCCGAGCCTGGCGCTAACCCATGGAAATGGTTCTCCTCGCCCCACGTGCCTCTCAAACTGGCCCCAATTACCTCACCCCGACTCCACGTTTGAGCCTGCAACTGGTGGCGCAAAAATACGGCATTTTGATGGTCATCGGCAAAAATCAAACCCCGTTCATTGAGACGATCCACCAGCACCGCTGGTAGCTTGCGGGCTTCCACCAGATACTCACGCACCCCCGCCCAGCGATGTTCGTTCGCGGTGGGCACCTCCAACATCCGGGGTCCTCGGTCTTGAGTTTGGGCATAGGTCGCTACTTGCGCAGGACGCTGGGACAAATCTCGTCCTGACAACCACTCCACCGCTTCCTTAAACTCTACCCCCTGCACCTGCATCACCAAGTCAATGGCACCCCGCCCCCCGGCATCGGCCAGCCAGTCCATAAACAGTGGCCCGCTGATGCTGATGATGTGGTCGCCATTGCGCCATTTGTGCTTGTCGTGGCGATCGCATTCCAGCCCCAAATGCGCCGCCACATCCTCTAAATCCGCCCCCCGCACCTCATCGGCAACTTCTTGCAGCGTTGGCCCTTGGGCAGGCTTCAGGGGTTTGGGCTGGGGTGGATTTTGAGGTAATGATTCATGCGCGGGCACCGCCGTCGCTGGCTCCTGCTGCCACAGCGGATCGGAGCCAGATCGCGGCCCTTGGCCAGTGGGGTGCCCTGTCCGAAACGGCTCCACATCAAACAAGCTCTGCACCTGAAACTCCGGCTCTTCAGTGGCTGGAGCAGTAACCACAGCTTCGAGTTCAGGCTGCGTTGGTTTTTCCACAGTAAGGGCTGGCGGTTGATGGGGATGTACAGCAATCGCACCCTCCCCCTCCGCAATCACCACCTCCCCGTGTTGGGGCAGCCTATCCAAGTACTTGTGCAAACTCTGCACCGGGAACCCTGCCACTCGTACTCGTCCGAGTTCCTTCACCCCAGACTCCATGCTGGTGCCAATCATCTCCAGATGCTCGATCAAAGGCCGAGCCCCTTGAAAGAACGCCTCATAGAACCGCTGATCTGGCGACTGCACCAGCACGATCGCATCGGGATACTGCTCTTTTACCGCCAGATACTGCCGCAAGTCGCTGGGCATCTGCGATCGCTCATCCTCTGGCTCCTGCGGGGTCACTCCCTCCACTTCAGGCTTCGCCTGTACCTGAAGCTGGGCGGCTTCCGCAAACCCCTGCTGCACGATGTTCTTGGAGAAAATCTGGGCGAAGGCACGGTCTGGAATCCGCGACTCCCCACCCCGCAAACTCTGTACCGCCGTCTCCTTAAACTCGATCTGCCCCGCACCCCGCACCCGAAACACCATCTCCGAGTCGATGAACATATCCCCGTTCTGGGTCAGGTAGTGGGTCAGATACAGCTCATCCCCCTGCCGCTCCACCACCAGCGGAATGAAGGGCTCATTCTCGATCCGTAAGTGAAACTCCTGGGACGTCATGACCTCCTGCTCAATCCCCGCATTCCTCAAAAAGCGAAGAATTCGCTTCTCCAGCTGGCCCACTGGGGGCAGATTGGGAACAACTGGGGTCACTGGAGCTTCAGCCACGGGTATTTCTACCGATGGTTCTGACCTGAGTTGATTTGCGATCGCAGGCGCAACCGGCTGAGAAACAACAGGGGGCTTTACCTCCTGGATCTCCACCTTTTCCAGCGTGGGCAGTGACACCCCCATCAACTGCCGCGCCACCTCCTTAAACTCAAACGCCGCTAGCGTGTAGTTCCGTTGCTGCATTACCACTCCCAGCACCCGCTCCAGTCGTTCTGGGGGAATGACGACTTCCATGCGATCGGCCACCGAATAAAAATCCGACCCCGCCGCCGCAATCAACGCTTCATCCAGGTAGTACCGCCCACCCGACTCCTTAGATTTGGGCGCTTGCAGGACGAACCCCTCCCCTGCCTGCTGGGGCTTCAGCAGCAACAGCTCATCCAGAGTCTTCACCGTCCCCTGTCGGTTAGTCAATTCTGTGATGAACCGGAACACCTGCTGGGGCTCCTTAAAGGCCACCGGCTCCTTCGTCAGCTCCGATTCAATATCAAAGCCCTTGGGCATGATCAGCCCCTGGCATACCTCACCCCGGTAGTCGGTGTAGTTCACCAACTTGCCGTTGGAGTATTTCTCAAAGGCCTTGATCAGATTGCCGGTAAAGATTTGCCGATTGACCCGACCCGCCTCCTGCTGCCTATCGAACAGCGAGTAGACGCTATTGCCAAACCAGTCTTCGGCTTGAACCGTGGCATCGATCGCCCCCGCCCGCCCCGTGTTGAACTTTGACAAGGGCACCGTAATCTGCCGCGCCGAATCTGCGACAAGAATTCTAAGCTTCCAGCAATTGGGTGCCGCTGGACTTCCGGATCGCTTTTTGGCATCCGCCCCCGCCACCACGCCATAGAGAATGGTTTTGCTGGCCGGTGTCACCAACCGCAGCGGTGTCCCCGGTACGAAAGTTTCCAGGATGCTGGAGACATGCATCAACTGCTGTTCGATGCGATCGCTGAGTTTTTCAATCGCCTTGCTGTCTTGCTTTTGGGCGATCGCCGCCTGTCGATACCGAGCTGTTTCTGCCCCTAACTGGGTAATTGTCGCTGTCACCTGCTGTCGTGCTTGCATGGCCAAAGCATCAACGTCGTGGGCCTCCACCAACGTCACCTCCGCCAACCCCACCGACTCCCGCACCGCATTGATCGCCTGAAGCTGAGTCAAGGGCTTACTCTCACTTTTGGCCTCCACCAGCTCCAGATACACCGGCCCGGTGAACTCGCTGGTCGTCTCGCTGTCATCGGCCATCACCTCCATCCGCGCCAGGGGCCTGGCCTCCAAATCCAGCTGATCCGCTTCCAGAATGTTTTCCCCCATCGCTCTGGCCTGATCCACCAGGTCGCAGTACTCCGACTCAATGAGGCTGTAAACCGCTTCTTGTTCTGCAATGGGTAGCAAGGGAATTCGCCCGGTCACCTTCTTAATCAAGGCAATATCTGAAGCCCCGCTATCCCCCTGGGCAGCGGGGAAATCTAGCTTGGCATTTAGCTCCGGGTCATCCGCCAACAACTCCGTCACCACCTGCTCGCCGTAGGGGTTCATAAAATCCACCACAGTGTTGAGGGAAATATCGGTCTCCCGTGCCGCCGTCGTGTTGGCATTCAGACTCGCCATCTTGCGACAGAGGATTGCCCCCGGTCGCTTTTCAGCCGGGAGATCCCCCATCAATAAGGTGTAGTTCGGCAAGGCCACCTGTCCGGTGCGATGCACCCGGCCTAGCATCTGCATGAACACATTGATGTCCCGCTCCGCCTGAGCCACAATCATGTGTCGAGGCCGCTGGTCAGCAAATTTCTCCGAGGCATGGAGCGAAATCCCGGTCGAGCCCGAGCAGTTCAGCAGAATGACATCCGCATCCCCCGCATTGAACCGGGCCACCGCATCAATCTTGCCCTTGGCCGTGGTTTCCTCCCCCAACCGCACTTTGTAGGCCATGGTGCCATCGGATCCATATTCAATGCCCGACTTCCGCCCGGTAACTTCAGTAACCCGGTAGCCCGATCGTTCTAACTGCTGCTCAATGTAGTCAATCGGGCTGATAGGAATGCTGCTGAAGTCGGACTCGCGAATACAGTCCAGGGCTTCCTCATAGGCCAGAACGGCATCGCCGCCCAGTTGGTCATCGCTGAGTCGCAGCCGAGTGGAGTGACCCCGGTAGTCGGTCACCACCACGTCTCTAGATCGCTCCAGATACCGCTCCAGCAGATCCCCAAATGACAAGTTCATCCCATCTCCTGGGCTCAAATCTTGGGACTCCGCGTAGTCCTCGATGAAGCTGCCCATGGTGTTGGCCACCGTAATCACTGGCTTTTCGTCCCGCTGAAGGGCCGAGATCGCCTCCTGCACCGTAGCATCCGCCTTTTGGGCCAGCAGACCCTGCTCAATGCAGTTGTGCATTAACGAGGTGAAGTTGGTGCTCCTGGCTCCCACCTCGCCAATCGCCCCATCTTCACCCAGGGCTTTTGCCTCCGCCTTCGCCTCATTACCAATCGCCTTCACCGCCTTCTGCTTAGCTCGGTCAAAATCCTTAATCGCCCGCATCGCCGCCGAGAAGTCATCGGCCACCACCCGATCCACCGGCACGGTCTTGGCCTGAAACGAGATGCCCTCATAGGAGCGCTCCCGCCGTAGCATCTGACCCGAGGCCACAAACTTGCTAGCGACAATCTGCTGAAGCGGCACCCCACCACGGGTCAAGATATTCTCCAGCGCCGTCATGCTGCTGACGCCCAACCGCAGGTCGGTGCGCCGAGCATACAAGTCCATCACATCGGCCCGTTTGGCATAGGTGGCCGAGGAATAAAACACCCCCGAGGACAGGTCGATCAACTCGCGGACAAAATCCGCCCGATCCGGTAGCCCCGCTTCTTTCCATCCCCCTTTACTGCCTCCCGCCTGGTGAGCCTCATCGAGGATCAAAATGGCATTAGGAGCCATCCGCCTCAGGAATGTGCGCCGCAGCGGTTCCTTCTTCCCCACGGTCTGAAGCTGGCTGTAGGTGGTAAACACGGCACTGTAGCGGCCCAGATTCCCCCGCTGAATCATTGCCTGCATTTCCGCCTGTTGCTTGGCCGCCCCAGCGGTCTTCAGTGCCGCGCCATTGGCCAGCGGAATCTCAGTACCGCTATCGGTGATGAAGGGCGAAAACCGCTGCATCCCGATATCACCCACATCCCGCATCATGTCCGCGTAGAGCGGCTTATCCTTGGTGATAAACAGGGCAATCTTCCCCTGCTGCTGGGCGTAGCGCATAATGCTGGCACAGATGCGGCCCTTGCCAATGCCGGTCTGGTCGCCGGTAATAAAGCCCGCCCCCCGCTCGATATTGCTAATCGCTAGGGCCGAAGCATCCACCTGCTCCGCGCTGAAGTAGCCGTGGAGTTCAGAAACAGAACCATAGCCCAGGCGGGTAGCCAGGTACTCATCAATGTTGCCGTGCTGCTGCTCAAATCGCTCCAGCGCCTGTTGAGCGGCACTGGCCATGTTGAAGGGAATCAGAGTTTGGGTCGAAAAGCCTTTGCTCTTGGGCACGTAGGCTACCTGCCGGGGCTGGACATCGTAAGTGTCTGCCGACGCAGCCACAGCCTCGCCGGTTGAAAGAGGAGTATTCATGGTAATTTCCGGGTGAAGGGCTACAGGCTTAGTTCCGCCAGCCACGCCTCTAACGTGGTCTCGTCGTGCAGGCTGATCCAGTCCAGATAGTCCGGATAGCTGGGGGTTACGGGCGTTACCGGGAAGCTCCCCCCGTAGTGGCGTAATCGTTCCTGAAACCGCCAGTTGCTCCGAATCAAGGTCTCCGCCCACTGCTGCCGCCAATACTCCAGGGCGAACTCCGGGTCGTCGTCCGGCTCCAATATCGGCGTGTGTTGAACCGGATCCAATTCGCTGAGGGTGCTCGCCAACTGTTGCTGCGTCTCGATCTGAGAGGTTTCCGAGACGGAGGCCTGAATCATTCTGTCCAGCCGAGTTTGCATCAGCTGCAGGTAAGTGGCTTCGCTCAGCTGCTCCAGTTCGGGAGGCACCTTGACGATGAATAGCGTTCCCAGCCCCTCCAACGTCCAGAGGTTGGGAAAGCTGGGATACTGGCTGGTCATGAACGGATACGTCCAGGGAGAAACGGGCATAGTGGGTAGGTTCATTTGGGAGTAGCTCCTTTAATTCGGTAAACGATGTGTAGATGGTCGGCACCTCAGCGGCAGGCAGGGGGCGACTTGATTTACCCCGCCCCTCAATCACAATCACGTCGATAGGAAACCCAGCGCCCTGCTTGCGGTACAGGTCACCCCAGATAGATAGGTGCTGGGTGACCCGGTAATTCGCATAAAGCAGATAGTAAAAGGCACGACTCTCACGGCTGTTGTAGCGCTCAGAGCGGTGTTCGTCTTCACGACCTTGCTTACCTCCTAAAATCAGTACTGCTCGACCACCCTCCCTCATCACCGTCAATGCCTTCAGGGCGATCACCTGGTCGATCTGGGTTGTCCAGGTGTCAGCAATGGGAAATCGGCGGGTATGGCGCTGCTCGTCTTTCACCACCCCAAAGGGAGGGTTGCAGATGACCACATCCACCTGGGTTTCAGGCTTGTAAGTCAAGGCATCGGCCTGGGTGAGCTGGCTAAAGCCACGGGTTTGGAGTTCAGCCCAGCGATCTGGATTCAGTTCATTGGCGATTACGTTCTCTGGGTTGGCCCCAATCAGTAGCGCTCCATTCCCTGCCGTAGGCTCATAGACTGTCGTGTCAGCGTTGATGCCACCTAAAACCGACGCCAGATAAGCGATGGGAATTGGCGTACTGTAGGCCTGTTGCAGCACTGAGGTGGATGACCGCACGCTCAAATTAGGCTGTCGCTGGAGCAGTTCCACCAGGTAGTCATAGGCCTCATGGGTGAACTGAGAACCCGCCACCACCTGTTTTCCGGCCCGCACTACAGCAGCCTCAATGGATTCATCCACCGTCTTGGCTAGCGCTGTCCCCGGCGGTACGGATTCCCCAAGCACCGCCGCCGCAAACCGTCGAGCTTCGACAATAGAGCCAAAGCCCTGACCCGATAGGAAGTGGGACGCATAGGCCTCAGCCAGCTGAGGATGGCCCATGGTGTTGGTCTCCGGGAATGAGCAGTCGAGGTAGATGCCGGAGAATCCCTGATTGCGGTGATGATTTAGCCCAGCTCCATCTGGGCCTTGGGCTGACGATGGGTCTGCTGTTGAACCAGCTGCATCCGCTGCTCTAGCCGCTCAAAGTGAAGCAAATCTTGCTGGTTCAGCCGTGAGACGACGTTGCTGTGGTGGCGTTCAAACACCACCCCGCGCCCCCACTTATCGGTAATGCGCAGCAGGTCGTCGGTGCCTACTTCGAGCTTGAACTGGCCCCCTTCCTTATTCCAGGTATTGGCGTAGACGTGGCTCTGGAGGAAGTTCCGCACGGTATGCTCAACCCGGCGGGTGCGGGCCGCATAGACCGCTTCCACGTCCAGCTTGCCCTGGGGCATAGCCGCCCGGTTGTGGCGCAAGTTTTGCAACTCTTGCCGTTGAAAATCGCTGGCTCGCTCGGCTACCGATACCACCTCAATGCTCCGGCTTAGCCCCGCAGGTCTTGTCACCCGCACCTGCATCAGCTCTCCCCGCTGGTCTCGCAGACTGTAGTTACCACCGGCTTTGTGGCTGAGGTTATAGTCCCCGATTTGATAGAGGCTTTCTCCGGTGCGTTCGTGGCCCCGCTGAAATAGCTCCACCACCGCCCGCGCCATTTCCTGATTGCGCCGGTTTTCCAGGTGTTGACTGAGCCACTGAGTGATGCGAATATCCAGCGTTGGTCGTTGCCAGTTCTCCGTCGTCGCCTTCAGCAGAGTCTTGGTCGGACTATTGTCCGATCGCTCCACTTCCCGATTCAGTACAGCGATCGCGGGTGGGGTTGAACCATTGCGGGATAGTTCTGGCTGAGCTGCCTCTGTTGCAACGGCTGGAGAGAGCCGAGTCTCCAACTCCAGGAATGCGGCCCGATCAGTGTCCTGCAACTGGTTGGACACGACGGCCCCGTCACGAACCACCAAAAGCACCTGATTATCCCGACTGATGCTCAGATGGTGACCACTCTGTTTGATGTGGTAGTCACCAACGGCTACGGCATCATAAATGGGCTGGGCCTCGTTGAGAGGATTGATCAGCCGGGCTGCGATCTGAGCCACAACTTCTGGGTCAACCTGAGCCACAACCTCTGGGGTAACCGTCAAATCTAGCGATGGAGCCTCAGGGGTTTTCCCGTTGCGGTCATTCAGATTTGGGCTGAGAACGGCAGGCTTGACTTTCTCTGTAGTCTCCCCGATCTGCATCTGGATCTGGTTGACGGTAATGGCACCGTCCCGCTCTTCACGGAAAAGCACTGTCCCGCGATCGCGGATCTCAATCGCCGGAACCTTGCCCCGATACGCATCCGGATCAACCCCTGGGGTGACCGGCTGCTGAATGGCATCGAGAATCACCTTCAGGCTGTTGGGGTTCAGCTCTCGCCGAACAGTGCCATCGGCCAGTTGCCCATAAATCACCCGCTGACCCAGCTGAATTCGCAGGTCATCCTGACCCGCTCGGGGCAGTGGTGGCGACTGCTGGAAGGTCAACGCTAGCCGCTGACTCACCTGGGTCAGGGCCATGACCAGCTGCACCTCATCTTCTTGAATGGCCTGGGCTTCCTGGGGACTAATCACAAAGGGATTCATGCCACCCTCCCTTGCACCAGCGCCAGACCACCTAACCGATCAATCACCACCTCGCTGCCGATTTGGAAAAAGGCCAGCTGATCATCCAGGCGGTATTCCACACAGCCCGGCTGGTAGTCAGGTAAGCAGTCTCTGGCAAAGATCAATGCCCCGCCAACTGAGCGGAGGTAGGGCACATCGTCAAACAGGACTTCTATCACCTCAGGCACATACCCTGGTGGCAAAGGCGGCAGCGCTTTGGCTTCAGCCAAGGCTGAGAGTTGTTCGGGATGCTGGCCCAGATAAGTCGCTGTGTCTGAAGATAAATCCCAGGTTGTTAAGTCGTGCTTCATTGTCGATACGCCTCATCAAACTCTTCGTCAGTAATATCGGAATCGGCAAATGATCCTGAAAAGGCTTTCTCCTGATTGACTGATACTGGAAACAATCGTTCAGCCATTTCCTTACGCGATCGGTTCTCCACGTCCAGATCGCTCAGCGTCTGCTGCTGTTGACAACGGGCAATAAGTTTTGGCTGCACGGTGCTGTGCCACAGTGCTTCACTGCGCTCCTGGATTTTCTGCTCCTGCTTAGTCACCTTCACCCGCACCCGTAGCGGCACCGACGCCTCCCCACCGCCCCGATAGGCGGGATTGATAAACACGCATTCCCCCTGATCCAGCTTCAAAATCTGATCCGCCGTCATCAGCGGCACCCGCTGACACTGCTCAGAACGGCTGTTGCTGCCATAGCGCCCCTGACTGCGGGAGCGGGTGTAAATCCGCACGTCCTTTTCGCCCAGGTAGCCCGAGAACTCCTGGGCCGTCTCCCGGTCTTTGGGGTTGAAGAACACCTTGGTACCACAGGCGGCAAATAGGGCTCTAGAGAGATCGCGCCCGTAGATGTGCTGGAGTTGGGCAAAGTTCTGGTAGCCCAGCAGCCCCACAAACCCGTAAGAGCGAAACTCGTTAATCCACTTGGGCAGATCTGGCAGGTAGAGCGTCGGCAACTCATCAAGGGCGATCACCAACGGTTCAGATCGAGGTCGAGCAAAGTTGCGGGTGACGATCAGGTGGAGGATAGCTGCAAGGAGAGGACTCACGGCATCGCGTTTCTGGATATCCACCTGCAAGAACAGAATCCGCTTTCCCGTCATATCGAGCGGAATGGTGGTCTTGCCACAGAAGCTGGAGACCAACTGCTTGCCCGTGAAGGTTTTGAACGTGCGCTGGGCGGTGGCGACAATCCCGGCAATTTGCTTATCAGCCTCCTCAGAGGCAATCAGCTGGCTAAAACTCTCCATCGTCCAGGGCGGAATCCATCCCGACTCCCCGGCCTGTCGAATACGTCCCGGCAGGTGGGAGAGGTTCAAGATTTTGCTCGCCATCAGCAGGTCAGGGTAGGGCGTGCGCTTGGCGAGCAGCATCACCGCCTCGACTAGATTGGTACCAGCACTGTTGAAAAAGTCGTTATCCCGGTAGCCACCGTCCCGCTGGGTATTCTTTTGCAGTACTGCCGCGAGCTGTGATGCCATCAGGGCATCGGTTTCATCTTCGAGGAAATCGAGCGGGTTGCAGATGCCGGTGTAGGGTTGGCCGGGGGCGAACACATCGACCTGATAGCCTTGACTGGCAGCCCAAGCGGCATGGGCGGCGAGCTGACTGCCCTTAAAATCGTAGACCACTATAGAAAACCCCTGGGCGATCGCCGAACGAATCGCCGGATCAATGATGCTGTAGGTTTTCCCGGAGTCCGGGGCTCCCGCCACCACAATGCTTTGCTGAGCCTGAGGGATATCGAGATCTCCAGCTTTGAGCGGTACTTTGGCCGGATGCTTCTGCTTCTGCTGCTTACGCCCCAGAGCCTTCGCCCGTCGCCGTTCAGCCTTCCCCGCAAAGCGCCCCGTCGCCAGTTTGTTCTTGTTGGTGCTATTGCCAAACAGACTCATCCCCACCCACAGCACTACCAGGCCAAGCAGCAGGGTACCCATGCCGGAGTCCAGGAAAGGTTGGGCCGTGTCCCGCAGAATGCTTAGATCCAGGGGGCGTTGGGGTTGAGAGGAGGCTGTCATGATCCTGCCAGGGTGTCAATTTGCTGAATTTCGTAGACTTCACCGTTGAAGCCCAGGGTGTATTGCTGGAGGCCTTCAGTGCCTAACTGATTCACCATCAGTCGGGGTAGGCCACGCTCCATAGTTGTCGTCGGCTCAATCAGGCTCTGCCCTGGCGGTACATGGGGATTGAGATAGGTGGCTAGCACCCGCCGAAAGCCACCGTAGTAAGGGATATAGCCAAAAAACGCACAGCCAATCGCCCCACAGAGGGGCTGCATTTCCATGCCCTCAATCCGAGAATCCACCAGATAAAGGGGGTGCCGTTGGCCTGCGACCTGCACCTTCCACATCTGCATCCGACCTGGATCTGCCGGGGAAGTAGTGCTCAAGTTGTCTTGCAGCATTTGGCTCAGTAGCGGCAAAGGAGCCACCTCTTTGGCTAAGCGCCAGTCGGTCTGAGATGGCCGAGGCCAGAGCCAGACTGCTAAAACCAGGAGCAAGACCAGAGCAAAAAGCGGGAAGATATGTTGTTTCATCTTCAGCTACCTCTCTGTGCCAAACAGCCCTGGACCTGGCCATAGGCCTGGCTCAACGAAGCGGTTTGTGGGTTGAGAAAGACCTGGCCCTGAATATCAGCCACCGTGCCTTCGGTCGGCACCCCTGGGCCACCAAAGTAGTGCTGGCCAACTCGCTCAATCAAGGCAGCATTTGATACCCCCTCGCTCTGGAACTGTTCAGCAATAGCCTGCAAGGATTCCTTTACCAGATGAGTTTGAGTCGCTGTCGGTAAGAATCGCTCAACTTCATTGGCGTTGATCTCAGCCCCCGACTCGACCCGCTTGAGAAACTCCTGCCCTCCTGGCTGCGCCGCAATCATCGCCTGCACCTGTGGCTGATAGCTCATCAGGGGGTACTGGCCTAAGCGACGACCGCAGTGGCCCTGGGTATCGCAGCCATAGGGGCCAATAGCGGTGGGATAGCGGCTGAGGGCGGAAATTGCGGTTGAAAGTGCTCCTAAATCAAGCCCGTCCTTGCTTGATCCACAGGGTTGTAGTCTTGTTAAATCCCCTGCTTGCGGTTGTGCTTGTTGCGCAACTGACTGCCCCAAGGTTTCAGGAGACGCTGATACCACGGGCAGGCTCGAAGCCGCTTGCCCCCCACTTCCACCTTCTAACGCCCCCACCAGCATGAAGTCGGTTTCTTGGTAGGTCATAAAGGGCACTGGCCCAATGAAGTAGGGTGTACAACCCAGATCTGGGGTCAAGAATCCTCCCCGCTGACACATGCGGAAAAACAGGGCCGTGCTGACCGTGCCCGAGGATTCATCCACATCCCAAAGCGCTACTTTAAACGCATCGCCAAAGGGATGTCGTCCGGTGGGCTCCTGGCCCCCATTCACAAACGATAGAAACCCTTCACCCCCTGGCACCTGCTGCACCTGGCCTGAGATCCACTGCTTGCCATGCAGGTCTGGGGTTCCGGCAAATTCCACATGGGCGCAGGACTCCTCACAAGGCACCTGAAACCCGGCCTGTTTGCTGCCTGAAATTGTCGCCTGCCGCTGGGTTTCCACCTGGCCGTAGACCATATCGATCTGACCAATCGCCCCAGCCCCAGAAAGGGGATTGGGCATCTGATCCAACGGTACCGAGGCCAGCCCCGGCACCCCGCTGATGGTGCTATTGCCCCAGTTGCGAAAGTTTTGTAAGGAAATGCCGGTGATGCCCGGAATATCGCTCAGGGCAAACGAGTTGAGCTGACTACCCAGTTGCCCCAGGCTCAGTTGGCCCAGATCTGGAAACTCCGCCAGCAGGTTAGCAAGGGACAGATCATTCCCACTGAGTCCTCGAAGACTCGACACCGGCAGCGCTTGGGAGATCAGCGCTTCCAGGGGCGGCACCTGGTCTAGCCGCAGGTTGCCTAACCCCGGAATAGTCGCGACCAAATCCTCAACCCGCTGCCAGCCGACCAGTTCAAAGGCAACTAATGCCACCTGGTTCAGATCGAGCTGGGCGAACTGGGCCAGGGTCTGGAGGTTGAACAACTGAGGATATAGGCTGGTTTGAAAATCGCCCAGCTTGAGCACCTCAGCCACCGACTGCCCGGCCTGCCAAATGCGAGACGGGTCGTAGCCCAGACTGCTGACCAGATCGTCGGGTATATCAACGGCTCCGCCAGACAGCAGCGGCGGCAGGTTGGCAAAGGTCAGTTGTGACCAGTCAGGGACTCGCGCATACTGTTTATCCCACTGCACCGGCACCGTAGGAATCCAGGGTTCTGTCGCCGCTTGAGGCGCTGGCTTAAACCAAACCAAACTGGCTGTGATCAGGCCGAGGACTACCAGGCCCAAACGTTGAAGACGTCGTCGAAATCGTTTATTCATGGGTTATCTCCCTTGGGTGATTCCAGAATCCGGTCGGCCTAACTCCGCCAGTCGCACCACTAGAGCTTCGGATACCCCAGCATTTTGCGCGGCTTCCCTCAAAGGTCGGCCCTGCCTAAGTCGCTCTAGCAGAGCTTGAATGCGTTCCCAGAGCGGATCACCAGTGACCACCAGATTGCGGTGTTGAGCTTCGAGTAGTCCTCGCTCGACCCATTGCACCCCAGTAGGGCTAGCGATCTGTGTCGTCAAAATGGCGCTGGCATAGGGCGATGGAGCATCCGGTTGAATGGCTAGAATGCTGTAGGCTGGTGCGCCGGTATTCGGAAAGGCCAGTTGAAAGGTATAGAGGTCGCGCTCGGTCACGACCGTTAATGTCGTTGTCGCTGTGGCAGGTAACCCTGGAAACGCCAGGGGTTGAATCCGCCGCAGGTGAATCACCGTGGCGGCGCACTCTCCCGGTGCCGCTACTGCTGCGCAGCGAGTGTCGTCAAAATCCAGCGTCACCTCAGAGGGATCATCCAACCAAGCCCGGCGGACAACCGCTCCCACCGGGCGAAAGTTGAGCGTGACCCCGTGACCCGGATGAATCTCAACCGCGACCGGGGCGTGATCTCCCCGAGCGGCCCGATTAGAAATGGTGCGGGTGGCCTGTGCCCAGGCTGGGCCAGAGGCCACCACCAAAGCCAACGACAGGGCTAACGTTTTCCAAGATCGAATCATTGAGCTACCCTCAAATCGGCATCTGCATTGATTGATTCACAAACACCTGCACAGGCCGACCGGCCTCAATGTAAGCAATGCGGGGTCGCTGCTCCAGCTCCTCAATTGCCCGCTGGTTGCGCTCAGTAATGGTGTCGAGGATGGCGTCGGTGCCCCCTTCCAGTACCCCGGCCAACACATTCGGAGCCGGATTTTCTGTGGTTACAACGGTCGTGCTACTGCCGGTTTCAACCCGAGTATTGGGGCGGGTGTAGAGTTCACTGGCGCGACGGATGGAGCCCAGGGCAAACTGTCCAGCGTCCATAACCGCAATGCCGGGGCCAATGTCGTTATAAGCTTCAGCTTGGAGCGGTGCGCCGCCCTGACCACGGATCTGGATCACGCCCTGGGGCAGCATTAGTTCGCGAGCCTGGCCCTGGTCGCTCCAGATCACCTGGGTGGCAGAGAGCTGCACCAGCCCGTTATCTGAAACCGCTTCCACCTGTACGACCAGTTCGCCCCCAGCTGGAATGGCTACCTGGCCCTGGCTATCGACTAACGGTTCTGAAAGTACGACCAATAGATTGTTGCCCTCAGCGGTGCTATCGAGGATGACGGGTGTTACCAGAGAGCCACTGGATTGAGTTCCTGCTACTAAAGATGCTGGCGGGGCTGGCTGGAGAATCCGAGCTTCTTCAGCTGCCAGGATGTCTGGATAAGTGGGTGCTTCATCATCAATGGCTGCCACTGAGCCTTCATCCAATGCTTCTATAGGCTGGAGGTCAGGAGGTTCAGCCGTTGAAAACTCTGGCATTTCCCCTGTCGTTGTGGATTCTGGCGGACTGACGGGAGCGGGTGCCGGAGGGAGAGTAGTGGCATAGGCAAATTGCGCTTGAGTGATAGGCTCCGGCACTGAGGCAGGTTCAGCGGATTCCTCGGGCAGAGGCAAACTCCCGTAGCTACCGACCTGAGCCAGCTGCTGCCAGCGTTCAGCCGGATCAATATCAGGTTCAGCCGATGGCGCTGACGCAGCAGGATTCGCTGATGGGCGAGAGGTGACAGGAGTAGTTGTCGTGGCGGGTTGCAGGTGACGTGTCGGTGCTGGGTAGCTGACAGCCGGGGAGGCAGGTCTTGCTGAAATGGTGGGCGGTGGGGCTGATGCGACGGGTTGAGAGGTTGACCTGGCTGGTGCTGAAACAGACGAAGGAGACGGCGGTGCAGGCGTCGTAACCGGACGAGGTGGTTCACCTGAAGTAGTCGTCTGCACTACCGACTGATCTTCCAGCGCCATCTGCGCTTTAAGGGCAGCAATCTCTGCTCTGGCTTCTTCCAGTTCAGCTTCCACCGTCTGAGGCTGAGCTTCCGTTGAATTTGGTTCGGCTGTAGTTGTCGTTTTACCGGGCGTATCGCCCTGGCGGCTGCCTGCGATGAAAACACCCGCCAGGGCAAAGACGGGCACCAGGGCTGAACCAATCAGCACCAGCTTCGGCACCGGCAGCTTCCACAGGGGCCGCTCAGACTGCACAGGTTCTGTGAAAGCCTCTTCGGCCACCAGCGGTTCTGCGAGATCCGGTGCGCCCATCATGGTGCGCAGCATCTCTAGGTTAGGTTCTGGGAGGGAACTCATCGGCTGACATCCTCCGGTTGAATGGGTCGAATCGCTTCAATCTGCACCCCGCTTTCCAGCAGCCGGTAGGCAATGGTTTGATATTCCGAGGCATCGGGAATCAGGGGCTTGTCGGTGGGCTCAACGGCCCGCACAGTCAACCGACGGTTGAAGGTTAGGGTTGTCCCCGCCGGGTTGCTGGCTTCAAACACCACTCGGGTCGCCACCAGATCCACCTGCCAGTGCCCTTCACCAATCGCTTGGGGCGGAGAAATGTGCTGGGGAATCAAGACCGCTGACACCTGCCCGTCAAAGACACCCTCGGGTATCACTTCGGTGGCCAGCGTTTGGAGGAAGGCATCGCGGAAGTCAGGGGCCAGCAGGAATGAGGCTTCCCAGGCCGCTTTTGAAACTCGATTTCGCCCCGTGACCTGAACCCCCTCATCAGCAGCTCTCTCCCCTTCACCCGGCAGCTTACCCCAGGTGAACGTCATCACCGCCCAGGTCGAAACCACCTGGCGGATTACCTCGGGTTCCCGGTGGCGGTAGTCAGCAGGTCGCACCGAGAAGGCGCGACCATCCACCTGCTGCACCAGAGTCGGCGGCTTCTGGTTGGCCAGCCGCGACACTGAGACTGCGAGCCAGAGCAGGGATAGCGCGAAGATCATCACCCCTACCGACAGCCCCGCAAAGGCCAGGGGCAGAATGTCGCTCGAATGGATACGAGGCCGTTTCACCTTACGGCTGAGTTCAAGCAGTTCCATCACTTACCTCGGAATGGGAATAGCAGAGGTGCCGACCGCAATCAGTCGGGTCACCCCACCGGAAACACCACGAAAGACCGCCATCCCGGCACCCCCAGCAATAGCCAGGGCCAACACCGGAGCCAGGATAGAGATCAGTAGCAGAAAGCCAAAGTCGCTAGAGGTCTGGGCATCGGCAGCCACGACCACCGTTGCCGCCAAACCGACGATGACGTTGTAGGAAAACTTAGCCATCCCCAGGCTGAAAAAGCCCACCAGCCAGGACCACAGCGGACGACCCTGGAGGGGCACGACGGAACCCGCGACCGCAATCGGGCCAATCAACCCGGTCAACAGCATCGCCATTTCGATCAGATTGGCAAAGGCCCACTGCCAGCCCTTGAGGAACTGCTCCGCCAGCGCTTGGCTACTGGTTTGCAGCACAGTTCCCACCAGAATGTCAGCCAGGGGATTGCCCCCAATAGGAGCCTCGCCAGACTGGTAGACCTGCTCGACCTGCTGGCTGATCTGCTGCACTCGACTCCAGAGCCGTTGCAGTCCGGCACTCCAGAAGCCTCGGGAACGGTATTCCTGCTCCAGCCGCTGCTGGGCGCGTTCTCCGGCACGAACAAAACAATCCACCTGAGCCTGCCCGGTTTGGGCATCGCAGGTGGCGTACTCCTGCTGAATCACGGCTTTGGCCTGCTGGGACAGAATCACATCGTTGAGAGCTTCGAGCATCGACACTTCACCCACCTGCACCTGAAGCACCGTCTGGGTTTGGGCATTGATCAGGTTGCGGATGCCGAGGGTAGCGGACCCCAGCAAGGCTCCATTGTTAAAGAGCAGTACCGCGATGGTCAGAACCCAGAGCACGTTGGGCAGAGCCGGGAAGATGCCCCGTTCGATGGCTTCTTTCACCCAGCCCACGGCAAAGAAGAGGAATGCACCGACCAGAATGATGGAGGCAAACTGATTGATGCCAAGGTATAGCCCGCTGCTGGAGGCGAAGATATCCTCCCAGCGGGCATCCCAGGCCTGCTGCACGGCCTCCAGTTGCTGCACGCTGTCGTCGATGATGCCGACCCCGCCTGTGACCTGAGCGGGGAAGATGACGCTTGATGGTAGGAGAGCGTTGAGCATCGGTCTTAGTTTCCAGAGGTGTCGGTTCCAAGAGCACCGGGGATGTAGATCGGAGCCTGGGCGGAGCCGGAGATCGAAATCTGCCGCTCCACCCGCTCACGCCGGTTGGTTTCGTCGATGCCTTCGCTGGTGTTAGCGGCGAGCTGAGTCAGCATCCCCTGAAGCTGGTGGAGTTGCGTCAGCGTCGTATTATTTTCGGCGGTGAGCTGGGTTTGTTCGTGGAGCAGGGCTGCAACGGACGCCTGGATCTGGGCGTTTTGCTTCATCACGTCCTGGGTGACGTTCATGCCTTGAGCCGCTTCAGCCATAGATTGCACCTCCTGGGTGCGCGCCTGACTCCCTTCCAAAAGAGTCGTGGTTTGTTCGGCTTGATTGGAGAGCCGGGTTTGACCCTGGTCGCCCAGCCAGGGCGAGGCCATCGAGCGAGCCACTTCCTGGTCATAGCGGTTGGCCAGCTCTCGCTGTTGGGTGGTGGGGTCAGTGCCGAGGATGCTTTGAATCGGCACTACCTCGTCCATCCGTACCCGGCTAGGGTCGGGCAGGTTGCTGCCTAAGGCGGATTTCAGGGCTTCCCACTGGTCGCCCAAGACATTCTGAAGTGTCTCTTCGGCTAAGGCTGTGGTTTCCTCGATTTGAGCCAGGATATCTTCTAAAGGATTGGATAGATTTTCTGTCGCCCAGTCCTGCCACTGCTGGCCCCAGCCGCCGGGCTGGAGAGAGGCACGAGCGGTGCCGATGCCGAGTAGACCCAGACCAAGGCTGGTGCCGAGGATAAGGCGATACCGAATTCGTTGACGTTTTGATTGAGTCGTCATGATGACCTCCGAGGGGTTGATGATTGGGGCTGATGACCGTTAGGAGATAACTCAGCCGTTGAGTGGATCAGTTCAAACTGAGGGGTGGCGGGCGCAATGGTGTCGAGGGACTGACCACTGCGTAGCGCCTGAACGTAGGCTTTAGCAAAGGCGGCATACCCAGCAAACTTGTTGGGATGCTGACTCAGCACCCGCTGGCGTGCCCGCTGTTCTTTGGGATTATTGGCTACTGCCCCCAGCAGTTCGGGAGACGGGTAGTGGGCGCAGGGGGTAAGCCTGGCATCGGCATCGAGCAGCCAGTGGGAACAGAGCCGACCAGGGCTGATGCGGAAGGACTCTTCGGTATTGGGTCGCAAGAGGCTGGGGTCGTAGCCGAAGAGGCGCTGGTAGGAGGGCAGGGCGTTGGGCTGGATGGCCCCGACCAGCCGGGTGTTGAGGTTTTGCAGGATCTGCGACCCGGCGACGGATTGGGCAATGGTGTCAGGGTCCTGGCCGATGATCAGGGGGCGGATGCCGGACTTGGCCCCGTTGGCGCAGACCTGGCCAATGATCTGGGCGATGCCGTTGTACTTGAACAGAATTGGGCTTTCATCGATCGCCAGCAGGGAGTCGGAGACTTCCAGGGCTCGGCGGAAGGCCATCGATTGTGCCGAGAGGGCCAGCACCGCCGCTTCGATGTTGTCGCCGACGTTGCGGAGGGCAAAGACGGTGAGCCGGGCATCGGTGCGAATGGTGGAAGGTTGGGAGATGGCTTTGCCGACTCGGCTGGAGAGCCAGCCCCGCAGCTCCAGCAGGATGGTGGCGACAGCTTCATTGAGCAAAGCGGATTCTACTTCTAGATCTAAATGAACCACCGTCTCCACAAAATCAGCCAGCGTCGGCATTCGCTGCCAGGCAGAACTTCCAAAGCCATCCTCAAAGGCGGCATCATAGCGAGCCAGAATTTGGGGAGTTTCAAAAAAGGTGGACAGCGCTTGCCAGAGCACCGTGTGGACCCGTTTGCCCAATTGGTTATCGGTCTCGGTGCCCATCACCATAGTGTCGAGGGCTTTGACCAGGAACTCCTTATAGTCGTCCAGGCGCTCTTGCCGCTGATTATCCGGTAAGTTGCGCAGGTCAGGAATCTGAAACAAGTTGTTGCTCTCGGAGCCAATGTCAAAATAGGCTCCCTGGTCGCCGAAGAACTTCACCAGGTCGGTATAGGTGGTGGTGCCGTCGGGTTTGGGATAGTCCAGGGAGATGACGTTCATGCCGTTGGCGATCGCCCACACAAAGATTTCCGCCGCCAGTACCGACTTGCCACTGCGGGTCTCCCCGAAAATCAGCATCCCCCGGTGCTGATTGACAAAGTCCAGGTAAACCGGCATCTGACCGTCGCGGGTGATCAGCTCGATGCCCCGGTTGTCGATAGTGCGAGGGCAAGCCACTGGCATCAGTCCGGGGGCTTCGTTAGTCAGGTACATTTGCCTGCGACCATCGTCGATCAAGCGATCGCCCACAATTGGCAATGCCCTGAGCCACAACTGCCAGGCAATTTCGGTCTCGCGGATAAAGTCGCCCTGATGGAAGGCGTTGGTCAGTTTCTGGCAGGCTTCCGCTAGCGATTCGGGACTATCGCGGTGGAGAAGCACCAGACCGCTGACCCAGATGGGCAGGGCACCCTCATAGATCCGCTCCTGAGCTTCCACTCCCTGCTTCATCCGCATCTGGGAGGCCACATCCACATCTCGCAGCAGGTTGGCGCGGAAGGTGGCGGTGACGCTTTGCTTGGTCAGTCGTTGCAGGGTGACGCGGGTCATCATCCGGTCTGCGGCAGCGAGTTCGCAGACGCATTCGCAATCGGGGAACTGAGCCAGGGCTTGCCAGAGGTAGTAGAGCTGGTGCTCGGGGGTTGTGAATCCGGCGGGTTTAGATTCCAGCACTACGGCTCCCACGAATTTCCCCTTCACCTGCACCCACTGGCGGTCAGCCTTGGGATGGCTGGGTTGGCCATTTTCTCCGCGAATCAAGCGGGACGTGGCGTGCAGCGGATCGTAGATCAGTTCACTGAGCTTTACATCGCCGTCGTCGTCGCTCAGCTCTAAACATTGTGGGACAGGGGGGGCTGTCGTTGAGTTGAACTGAGTCCAGAGGTACTGCCACAAGTCCTCGGTTCCCATGGGCGTGACTTGAAGACCCATGCGGGCATTGAGCTGCTGCTCCCAATGCAGGTAGCCGTCGGTGAAGCCCTGGGTTAAAAGCTGCACGTAGGACTGCTGCTGGTTCTGCTCCTTCAACCCCTTGAAGGTATCGTACTGGGCCACCACCCAGGCCAGCAGCTTCTCAACATGATCAGCGCTTTGCTCTTGCCCTGACCCAAGGGGGTAAGTAGCGAAGAGATAAAGCTGTTTGGGCTGACGCTGTTTCTCGGTGGTTAAATCGCGGGTAGCGCGTTGTTGCGCCAGCAGCAAGAACTGACTTTCCAGGGTAGCGGTGAACTGAATCAGGGTTTCGAGGGACTGTTGGCGATCGCGATCATCGGCAAACGAGCGCCAGTGAATCCGCAGCCGATCGCCCGGTCGAAACCCCTTCAACCCATCTTCGAGTCGCTTCAATGTCGGTTCTGCCTGCCCCGACTGCAGCTGGGTGTGAATCCCACGGCTGCGAAAGCCAAACACCAGGCTGTACTGTCGCTGGTGCTTGAGCAGATAGGCTCCGACATTGCGGCCCCGCAGGTTCAGTCGGCAGAGACATTCCAGGTGCGCTTCATCTTCAAAGGGGCGAAAGCGGTAGCGTTGCGTTCCAAGCCTTGGTTTACTCATAATGGTTGGATAAATGACGCTGATAGGGCACATGGCCCCGTTTCCAATCGGGCACAGGCACAAACTTGTGGGTAAAGAGCCAGGTCTTTTCGCCGACTACCACCCACCAGGTGGAAATGCCCCAGGTGCTGAGCAGCAGGAATGGGACAAATCCCAGTCCAAGTAGCACTTCAATCAAGATATAAAAGCCGACGAAGATGCCGCCCGAGGGGGCGAGCAGGTTGGCGGGGATAGGGCCAAGGGAAGGCTGTCGGCCCAGACTCGGATTGACCGGGCAGTACAGGCGCGAGTCGTCGCTCATCTCAGGCTCCGAAGAACAGGCGGCTCAGGCCTTCGACGATGACGACGGCGGCAATGATGATGAAGGCGTTTTGCAGCAGCGGTTGCCACTGTTCGCCCCGTTGCGCCTGATAAACCGCAAAGAACACAAAACCCACTGCTGAGACCCACACCACCAGGCGCAGCAGGCCAAACATAAAGCTGATGATGTCGCCATCCAGGTATTGCCCGAAGATGTTCTGGGCCTCACCTTCGACAGTGTCAAAGAGCTGGGCCATGGCTGGGTTGGCGTGGCTGGTTATGCTGATGAATAGCAGGATTCCGGCGGCTAGGCCCAACAGCGTCCATCCGCTGAGGCCACGAAATTTGAAGTGAGTTAGTTGGTTTCCAGCCCTAGAAAGAGTCTTACGGCTGCGTTGAACTAGAGGTCGTAGATACCCCAGGCGGTTAGATACAAGATTCATATCTCCTACTCCAAGCAATGAGGACGTAGGTAGATTGCTCCCTGAACAGATTGAGTAGGACGATTTTCAACTATGGGCGGCAGATCGTTGGTCTCGCCATCTGTAGGTCAAGCACGGAACTTCATCAGGAACTCAAGATTGACGACTCAATCTTCGCTGAACTTTCACATTGAAAGTGTTAGAAGCCATACTGAGGTATGAATCTTAGAAAGTAAAGTAGGTTTTAGATTTTGTTTACAAAGAGATGATGGCCATGGCTCAAGAGAGCTAACAATGTCCAAAAAAGCCTAAAGTCTCCTGAAGCCAATGCTTTACAGCTTTTGAAGGCATATGACTGTGCCAACTAAGATATAGCTATCTCGTTGAGACTCAGTGTTGGTTGCCAAGCAGAGTATGAATTTACCGGTCAAAATCCTGTAAGGCGGAGGACCCTTCTACCGATCTACCTCAGATTTCTGTAAAGCTATGACATTTCAACGTTTCGTTCGCCCGAAGGGGAGGCTAGGATAGCGTCAGTTGGTCTCACTCCTGTCACTCCTATGGTCAAGTCCTCTACGCCCCAAGACAAATCACCGTCAGAATCTTCGGAAGTAGGATGTCGTCCTACGTTGTACATGACGACGGAACTGATGGAGGCGATTGAGGCGCAATGTGCGGTGGAAGGCAATCGAAAACGGTCTCCCTTCATCGCCGAAATCCTGGAACTGTTGCTCACCAGTGAGGCAGGACAAGTTCTGCGGGAAAGTGCCCAAAAGCACCGCCGCCCTCTGGTTCATGAACTGGAGGCTAACTTGATTCTGTTCCATGAACATATCCCAACAGAGCGGATTATGGAGTTGGCGGCGGCGAGTCAGCGCAATCCTGACCAAATGCTGGTGCGACTGGTACTGCTGGGTTTAAGGATTTATGAGCGAGCGATAGCGCTGATGGAAGCCGATATTGAAGGCCGCCCGAATTGATTGGGTAAACCTCGCCACAGGTTTTCTTTTTCTTCCGGATTTAGCGCGGCAACTCCGTACAGATGGTGTACTGGTGATATTTGCTACTCAAAAAACCGAGTAGTGTCGTGAAGCTCTGTTCGCCCCCAGGCAGGCGCGATTCACATCACCAGACCATCGTTATGTTCAGGATTGCTGGGCTGGCATGAAAAGGTTCTTGAATCGACGCTTTGGGGGCAAGGCATTGGGAGGCGTTCCCGATCTCGTTGCTGTTGTTCTGGGTAGGGCGGTAGCGGGGTAGGGGCATCATGGCTCGATTTATGACGCGCCGCTACGTTGCGGTGACTTGGACTGAGGCGCTTCGTCTAGCTGCGTTGGACGGAACGCCCTGGGCAGAGATTCGGCAGGCTGAGGAGGTACAACTCTTGCACCGGGAAGAGTGGTGGGCCTGGTGGTCGGATGAACAGTTGACGACGGCGATTGGGTTGCCGGAATCGCTGTGCCCAGAGACCCTATCCCCGGATGCAGTGTCGCTGATTTCCGAGGTGTGGGAGAGCTTTTCGCCTGCGCCCCAGTGTGGATGGAGAACCTTAGCGCGAGTCAAAGCGGTGCTGAGGCGAACGAATTGGTCGCATCCTCAGGGTAGCGTGCCTGATCGCCGAGCTGTTACTGAATTGCTGATCGTGCAATTTACAGATGATTCGGAGGGAGTACTGCAATGCTGGCGCAGGGCGCTCGGAGAGGGCTATGAGTGCCACATCGAAAGGCTTCAAGCAGATGATTGATCGGCTTGTGGTAGCCAGATGCCAGGAGCAAAGCAATAGCAGGGCGCATTCTCTTCATCGCAAGACTTGCGTGAGCCCAAACTGTCGTTTGAGCAAAAACTCCATCAGCCTGGGCGGCAACACCTGCTTAAGCAACGGCAACCATCGACTCTTTTTCCCTAATCGAATTGTCATTGGCGGCTGCGGCCTCATTATCGCCGCGACGAGCTGCTCCGCAAACGCGTCTGCTGGCGTGGCCTGAGTCTGAGACAGCACCGCCCTGGCCCGAATCCTGGACTCCAGCGGTGCATACCACGACTCCGGCGAGAGCACTTCTGCCAATCCCTCTTCAGCAATGTGGCCAAAGTTCGACTGAATCGCGCCCGGCTGTACCGTGACTACATGAATGCCAAAGGGGGCCAACTCCATCCGTAGTGCCTCGGACAGACTGTGCAATGCCGCCTTCGAGGCACAGTAAGCCCCCGCAAAGGGCGTTGTCACCACGCCCGAAATGCTGCCGATGTTGACGATGACGCCCGATCGCTGCCGTTTCATCACCGGAGCCACCTGCTGCACCAGTTCCAGGGGAGCCAATACATTGGTCTGAAACTGGGCCTGGATCTGAGCTGGGCTGAGATCCAGCAACGGGCCAAACTGCCCGAAGCCCGCATTGTTGACCAGCAGGTCAATGCGCCCCTCCTGAGCTACTACGGTCGCAATCACTTGTTGAATGCCTGCCGAGTCCGTCACATCCAAAGGCAAGGTCATAATGCTGTGGGCCTTCAGGCTATCCAGGGTCTCTAACCGTCTGGCTGTCGCGACCACCCGACAGCCTCGTCGATGGAAGGCTTGGCAAAGCGCTTGACCAATACCTGACGAACAGCCGGTAATCAGGACAACAGGAGATGCCATAGGGATAATTGCAGTTCAAGATGATATTGACAGTTTAATTTGCAAGTGTCTATTATGGGCCTATGAGCATGTTGCAACAGATTGCCCAGCAACAGCCCGAGATGGTCTTAGATCGCTTCGTTGAGGTGACCAACGACCTGCTACCCCAGTTTTTGCCCGACCAGAGTTCTGGAAATCGTGGGCAAGAACCGGTGAACCCTCGGCTGGTGCGTTACTACACCACTCAGGGATGGTTAGACAAGCCCCTCAAGCAGGGGCGCGAAGCTCGGTACACCTACCGACATCTACTCCAATTGCTGGTGCTGCGCCGTCTACTGGCGGAAGGCTACAGCGCTAGTTCCATCGGCAGCCTAATTGGCGGTCAGGCTGACACGGCGCTAGAAGACATTCTGCAAGGCGGTGTGCAGCTGACGGTGGAGGCGGCGAACCCGGCGCTGGCGTTTTTGTCTCAAATTCGGGACCGCAGGGAATTCTCTCCATCAGATCGTTCGGTCAAGCGTTCTGCCAGTCCAGCGATGCAGGCTCCCCTGGCGGCACCTGCCCCGCCACCCGCCACCCCATCGACATCTACCCCCCAAACCTGGACTCGTCTAGAGATTCTCGACGGTTTAGAACTCCACGTCCGCCAAGACTTTGTAGCACCCGCCACTGCCCACGAGCGGGACAGCCTGCTCCAGCTCATCGCTGACCATCTCGCCCACCTTAAATCCACTCAGAGGCCACCATGACCCAAGCCAAACCCGCCCTGCCCACCGTCGAACTGATTCCGCTCCATGGGGGGATCGTTACTCAGCAACCCATGACCCTCGACGTGCTGGTGCGCATCACACCCCCAGCCGTCACCCTCAAGACCGATCGCGTACCGCTTAACCTCAGCCTGGCGATCGATCGCTCCGGCTCGATGCAGGGACAAAAGATGCACTACGCCCGCGAAGCCGCCTGCTTTGCCGTGGAGAATTTGCTGCCTTGTGACCGAATCAGCATCGTCCTCTTCGACGACCGTATTGAAACCCTGGTGTCCAGCACCCTGGCCACCGACAAAAACACCCTGCTAGAGAAGCTACGCCATATCCATTCACGGGGGTCTACCGCGCTGCACGCCGGTTGGGTTGAGGGCGGCGTGCAGGTGAGCCAGTACCTCAACCCTGCCCAGCTTAACCGGGTGATTGTGCTCTCCGATGGGTTGGCCAATGTGGGGGAGACGAGGGTGGATGCGATCGCCAGTGACGTTCACGGTCTGGCCGAACGTGGCGTCAGCACCACCACCCTGGGTATCGGCGACGACTACAGCGAAGACCTGCTGGCGGCGATGGCCCGCAGCGGCGACGGCAACTTCTTCCACATCGAGTCGGCTGACCAGTTACCGACCATTTTTGAAACCGAGCTTTCCGGTCTAGCGGCTACCCTGGGACAGCGCGTCAGCCTGGGGATTAAGCCGGGCAATGGCGTCACGGTTATGGACGTGCTGAATGACTTTGAGCAGACCGACACCCGGCGCTATAAGCTGCCCAACCTGATGGTGGGGTCGCTCATTCAGGTGGTGGTGCGATTGCAGGTGCCTGCCCTAGAGCGCAGCGGCGAATTGATGCAGGTGCGCTTGGCTTGGGATGATGCTGAGCAGCCCGGTCGGCAGGTGATACGGGCCGGGCTGGAGCTGCCCCTGGTGAGGGCCGAACAATTCAGCGACTTCCCCGCCAACCCAGCGGTGCAAGAGCAGGTAGCCTTGCTGATGGCGGCCCGCGCTCGCCGTGAGGCCGTGATGTATTCTGATCGGGGCGACTACGCCGCTGCCACCGACTCCCTCAGCCGTGCTCGCATCGCCATGGCCGCTATGCCCCCCAGCGCCATGCTGATGGAGGAACAGGCGGTGCTGGAAGATTTAGAAGCTGACTACCAGAGTGGCAATGTCACCAGCGCTCGGAAGAAGGCGTTTTCGCAGTCCTTTAACCTCTCGCGATCGGGCAAGTCTAAGCCCCGGCGATCGATGGATTCTAAGTAAGCGACGGTACTAAACGGTTGTATCGGCCTGGGTATAACTACTGCAGGCCTACAACCGCACCCAGCGGTACACTACCCACTGGGACGAGCCGGTTGTTGTGCAATGAGCCTATACATCGGTCACTACTCTAGACAGATTAATATCGCCACTCAATGCTAAAACCCTGGTTCGCGGCCAGGGATACCAGTGGTTTTACCACACGTTCATAAGCATTCCCGAGTCGCTGCACATCTAGCAGTTCATCCTGAGTGCTTATGCCTAAATCATTGATAAAAGGCTCTATCTGTCTTTCCCATTTGCCTGCTGTTAAGGCTTCGCGAGTGGCCAAGAGCCCAGAATGTTGAACTGTCACAAACTGGGCAAAGTACTCATTGGATGGAAGATTGTTCGATTTAGCTGAATTGACCTCTGGCAGTGTCGGCACCAAATTCCATAGCTGGTCGTGAGCCACAAATGACCAGGGCAGGTAATGATCTAGGGAAAAGCGGTTGGGGTCAATCACCTGCTGAGAATAGATGCAGCGGAGCGGTTGGGAGCACAGCACCAACTTCCAGTAGTCGGTCTGCTTGGTCAGCGAATCGCGCCGGGTGGGCATGAACAGCTTGTTAGCGATCGCCGGAGTACTCGGGTTCCGTTTTTGCATGTAAGTCAGCCATTCCCACGCGGCCCAACCGCGCACAATTCCGTGGTGCTGCTCTAGGTAGCTGGCCCAGGCTGGATGGATGATCACCGCCTGACAGCGGTTGTGCTGTTCTGAGTCAAATCGGTAGAGTGGTTTGTCGCTGTTGAAGCAACGGTTTGCGATCGCAGGTATAGCGACCTCTAGCTGGTTCCCCTTGCCCCGACTGACTCCCGCCAGTTGGTGTTCTAGAAAGGGCGCAATCAGCCGGAAGGGAACGTAACGGCTGAGGTGAGACACCACATCATCTAAATCCTGAAGAGCGATCGCTCTTCTGAAAAGGGTTTTATCGGTATCGCGAAAGCGGATAATGGGCTCAGTGATAGTTAGATCCAGGGCATCCAGCTTTTGAGCCACTTGGTCTTGGGTGCCAAAGGACAATTTGAAAAACGTGTGGGGGAACCAGGCGTTAGACAGCATCTCCACAATCAGGTCTTGAAAGCTGATCGGCTCTGTCACCTCAAAGCAGCGACGCCTCATAATATCGAGCAGTGACAGAAAGAAGAGGTATTTGTAGGAGTTGGTGGTGCTGGCAAATAGACGGGTTAGTGCAGCAACATTGACCTTGCTTGAGTCAGGTAATTGACTAAAAGCCCCAGAAGGCAGTCGATCGTCATCCATACCTAGGGACTCACTACAAGGGTTGCCTATAGGGTAGGCAGCTAAGAGCTAAAGTCATCGGGCAGTTCACTGAGCGTTACACCTAGGGCATCGCATAGGGCTTTCATTTGCGGCACCGTGAGGCTAGCTATACTCATGCCTCGCTCCCAGTTGCTCACGGTCTTGCCGCTGACATCCAAAATCCGCGCTAGCGCCTCCTGGGAAAGCCCCGCTCGCTTTCTCAAGTCTTTAAGGGTTGGCTGGTTAGGCTGATCGGACTGAGATCGCGGCATTTAGAAATCAAGTTCTAGGAATCAGTTGACAATTTGGCCTCTTTTTTGGAAACTAGTTTCTAGTTTCGTTCTAGAACAGGCTAAAAACACCGGGAGGGCACTGTGGATCAGTGTCTCACCCTCATTTGCCCTGGCTCAAGTTATTACAGCATGAATATCAGCCCATTCCATGTTTGGGCGATTGTGCGCTTTCTGCCCGACATGCAGCGGATAGTGGTCAATCGCTTTCGTCGCCGCTCTGATGCGGAAGAATGTCTACGGGTGCTGCGTCGCGCTGCGACTGGTCGTGACTACACGCTGCTCTACTATCCCCCCGGAGAGGAATCTACGTTTATGGTGCGCAAGGAATATAACAAGCTGGTGCGCGATCGCATCCCCGAAATTCTAGAAAGCCAACAGATCAAGTTTGGCATTGAGGAGATGACCCAGGCCGACTACTGCCAGGCATTGCGGCAAAAGCTGATCGAGGAAGCGCAGGAAGCCGCTGAGGCTGTGGAGACCAACCTGGTGACCGAACTCGCTGACCTCTGCGAGGTGATTGATGCAACGATGGGCGCGTATGGCATTCAGCGGAACCAAGTGCTGGCTTGCCAGATGCAGCGGCGCATTGACCGAGGTGCGTTTAGTCAAAGGCTGCGACTGCTCTGGACGGAAACCTAGCGGGATGGGGCAGGGAACATGAGACAGGGCTAGCATTTTTGCGGAAAGCAGAGAATAGAAGCATTGAAGCGGGGAGCGGTTGATAGACTGCTCCCCGTTTGTTTGTGAACATAACGTTATAAATTAGCGACCTTCCCCAGTTGCCTTGCCTATACTCGAAGGCAACCTCCTTGAGCTTTGCGCCTTGAGCCTGAAAGAGCTACAGATTCGAGATGAGTATCGTAGCGATGGTCAAAGACCGGCCCCTAGGGGCCATCGCGATCACCTCATCCAGGATTTCTACATCCCTTGTCTAGAGCAGTCGTCGGGCTACAGTCGGGCGGTGGGGTTTTTCTCTAGCTCATCGATGGCGGCGGTGGCCCAGGGGTTGACGGCGTTTGTCCGTTCACAAGGGCGGATGCAGTTGGTAACGTCGCCAAAGCTGTCGAACGATGACATTGAGGCGATTTGCAGAGCGATCCGTTCCGGAAGCGCCCGAGGGCTGCGAGGGCGAGACCAGGGATCGAGTGGGCGCTGCTGCGCGAGTTGGAACAGGCCTTCAAAATCGTTTGGCTTGTTTGCTTGGCCACTAACTCAGTACATGCTTGATGCAAGCTACCTTGAAGGGGAATTTCAGGCTGTCCATTGACTTAAGTCAATTAGGTTGAGTGTTCTGCATCAATTTTTGAATCATAGGTTCATGAATTCTACACGTTTGCTGGCCTAGAAATTGCAAGGAATTGTGTTACTCAAAGAAGAGCAACAGGGAATACTAAGCAAACTATAGTGGAGATTTACTTTAAATTAGCGCAGAAAGATGGATGATATTGAGGTCGCAATAATTAAAGTCTTAAAGAAAGGAATTCCTGTTCGAGCTAGGAGAATTGCAACGGCCATAGGTTCAACGCGGAAGGAAGTAAATCAATACTTATACACTTCGTTGCGAGAATTAGTTTCGAGGGATATTTATTATAGGTGGAGTCTAAAAAATAAGTTTACTATTGAAAACCATAATTCACTGAGCGAAATCTCTGAAGAAGAGAATCACTGTCTAGAGGAACTAATTCAGGAACACCAGTATAAAAGACGATCAGAAGAACTTGAAAGAGCCTTAGAGTCATTAATTCGATCTAAGGATAATTAATTATGCATAACAACTCAGATGAAATATTAATTAGCAAGGATTTCATCAGAAGTTTGGCAAGTCATTATCGAAGCGGAGAATCAAACCTCGGGAAAGAGTTTTTTTCTCCTTGTTTAAGGCATTGCTTAGAATATCAGAGGGCTGTCGGCTACTTCTCAAGCAAGGCACTGCTTGCATGGCTGGATGTCTTGCCAAGATTTAGCGAGGAATCAGTAAAAATATATTTGCTAATATCCCCTGAACTATCTAGTGGAGATCGTATTGCATTACAGAATGCTTTAAACGAACAAGAGAGACAAAAGCTCAGAAAGCTTTCTGCCGAAAGCCTTATTGAGGAGCTTTTGAATGAACCAATTGTAAGTGACTATATTGAAAGAAGCATACAGTTATTTGCTTGGATGGTGGCAAATGACCATCTTGTTCTCCAGTTTGCATTTCCAGAGCATGTTGAAAAGCCAGGAATATTTCATGAGAAGATAGGTATTTTTCGTTTTCCATGGGGTGACAAAGTTGCCTTTACCGGTTCAGCTAATGAGTCAGAAAATGGATATGAACGTAATTATGAGTCGATTGATGTTTACCGAAGTTGGATTTCTGGAGATGAGGAAAGGGTTCGTATTAAACAGGAACAATTTGAAGAAGCCTGGGCAGCAAAGGCTGTGGGTTTAAAAGTTTTACCACTATCGCTAGAGTCCGCCGCACTAATTCGTAGCAAAGCTCCAGACAAGAAGCCCAGCGTTGATCTTGAGTGTGACCTCAAAAAATCGATAGCAAAAGACAAACCCAACACTTATTTAAATGGCTTAACAAACTCTCAACAAGATAAGAGAGATAAAGTTCAATGGAGACATCAAGATGAGGCAATTGCTGCTTTTCTGAAAATAAGACATGGAGTTTTAGAAATGGCTACGGGCACAGGAAAAACCCGTACAGCAATTAATATTCTTTCAGTGCTCGATCAAAACAATGAAATCGATGGAATTGTTATTAGTACAGAAGGAACAGATTTATTAGACCAATGGCGGAAGGAGATCGAACCTTGGGCTATCAAACGACTTCGCCCATATAGGGTTTTAAGACATTATGATAAGCATCATGAGTTAGGAGAGTTTGCTTTAAACCATAATCGAGCCATATTAGTTATTTCCCGTGAACAGCTTGCCTCTTTGTTTAACCGCCTCGACAGTAGTTTCAAAGAGCGTTTGATCATTATTCATGATGAAGTGCACGGATTAGGAAGCCCATCACTGCGAACTAAACTTGCAGGAGAACATCAGGCTTTTGGATACAGGTTGGGACTAAGTGCAACTCCAGAAAGAGAATACGATCAAGAAGGAACAAAGTTTATTTTCGAAGAAATTGGTGATGTGTTCTTCCAATTTGGGCTAAAAGAAGCGATTGAAAGAGGTATCTTGTGTGAGTTTGATTATGTTCCATTAACCTACCCTGTTACAGAAGGTGATCGGCAGCGTTTGCAACAAGTTTATGCTAAACGTTCGGCTCGACAACGGGAAGGTAGACCGATGACCAAACAGGAGTTGTGGACAGAACTTGCGCGAGTCTATAAAACGGCAGAAAAGAAACCGGAAATTTTCGCCGAATATCTGAGTTTAAATCCTCAGGTGATTAAATCTACCATTATATTCGTAGAGGATAAAGCCTATGGTGAACCGATTTTAGAAGCATTGGATTCCTACACTCACCGCTATAGAACGTATTATGCAGAAGATGACCGCCGAAATTTGGTTGATTTTTCTCGAGGCAGTATTGATTGCTTGATTACTTGTCATCGTATATCACAAGGAATTGATATCCGAAATCTTCAAAACGTTATCCTATTTTCATCTTCGAGAGCGCGGCTAGAGACCATTCAACGCATTGGAAGATGTCTGCGTACTGATCCAAGTTTTCCTGAAAAAAGAGCAATGATCGTTGATTTTGTGCGTTCTAAAGAGGATGAAGACAATGAACTAAATGCAGATGAGGCTCGGTGCATTTGGCTATCTGCACTTTCGCAAACCAGGAGAATAGAGTAAAGATGTCAAGCTTAGATTATGAAGTTATTAGTGCTCTTTATGAGGCCGTAAGCGAGTCAGGTCAGTTAGACAAGGTTGCCAAACGAATTGAAGCATGGCTTAACGCCATGAGTACTTCAGAACTTAGTGCAAGTGATGAGCAAGATTATTTAGAAAATGTCCGATCTGCTATTACTGTTAACGTAACTGGTGATCTTCATGAAAATTGAGTTGGCTGGTTGGAAAAGCGAAGGCTTACGATGTCCTGATGTTGAAATTGATTTAACTAATCATGAAGAGATTACACCTGTATCACTAATACAGATGCCTAATGGAACAGGCAAGACCACAACTTTAACAATGATACGAGCTTCAATGAATGGAGAAGCATCAGGATGGACTCCAGAAAAAATTAGAAGTCTCCGTAGACCTGCTGAATCTCATTCAGCAGGAATTTTCATACTAAAACTAAGAGTAGATGAAAAACCTCTAACATTTGAGCTTAAATTAGATTTTGATAGAGGAAAAGCTGAATATCGCACTACTTCTGTTGGGAGTGGAGGAATAAAACCTGGTTGGGATCCTCCGCCGGAAGTAAAACGATTCCTTGACAGTAGGTTTGTTCAGTTGTTTGTGTTTGATGGCGAATTTGCAGATAAACTTTTGGATTCAAATGAGTCGGAAGCTTCTAAAGCAATTGATGCACTTTTTCAACTATATTTACTGCAAGATATAAAACAATTAGCAGAAAAGTCTTGGGAGACAGCAACCAAGAACAAGAGTGCAAAAGCTGAAAAGGGATTAAGCCAGCGTAGAAATAAGGTTGATAAGTTAAGAGAAAGAATAAGCCGGGTATCTGAAGCCCGAGAAGAAGCAGTTATAGAGTTAGAAACCCTAGAAACACAAATAGAGTTATTAGAGCAAAAAATCAACGATCAGATTGGTAGTGAACAAACTTTACGAGACAACTTCGAAGCAAAAAAACGTGATGAGATTAATGCTCGCAATAGAGTTGAAGCTTCGGCATTAGAGGTAATGAACCGAATTCGACAACCTCACTTATTGCATGAGGCTTTTTCCGATTCGTTAGGAGAGCTTAAACTCCAATTAGATCGTTTGCGCTTACCAGCTAGTACATCGAGTCAATTTTTTAATGAGTTATTGGAGGAAGATGAGTGCATCTGCGGACGTCCTTTAGATAGCCACTCACGGGAGGTAATCAGTAAGCGGAGCGAACTTTACTTAGCTGAAGATACGTCTGGAATATTAAATGCACTGAAACAAGATATCGATCTTCAAGTGCGTCAAGTAGGAAATGAAACATCGGTAGACTTAACTCAAAAAATAGAAATTTTAGAGAGAGCAGTATCGGACAATAAGCTAGCTGAAACTGCTGTTAGAGTTTTAGAGCAAGAACTAATTGATAAGGGTGATGAAGAACTAAGAATCTGGGTTGATGAGCGAAAAAGTAAGGATGAGCGCAGAAAGAAACTAAAAGACTTGCTTGAAGACATAGATCGTAGTGCAAGCTCTAGTGATAACGAGAGTACTCTCTGTCTAGCATCGTTAAAGAAGTTGCTCAAGAGTGCAGAGAGTGATCTAGCAGAAATTACAGGGACTTTAGAACTGCGTGCTAAAACAGATATCTTAACGATGATAGTTGAACAGGCCTTTAAGAAAGCACAGTTAAACCTGCAAATGGCGATTGCTGAGGAATGTAACAACCGTCTTGAAAGGGTGCTGTCGCGTGATCCAATTCGAATCGAAAAAATTGATCGTTCCCTTAAACTTCGAAATCAGGAAGGAGCAAGTGTTGGCCAGACTCTTTCTGTTGGTTACACTTTCTTAACAACTTTATTAAGTAGAGGACAGCATCAGTTTCCACTAATTGTAGACAGCCCAGCAAACCCTCTTTCAATGGAAGTACGGCGAGAAATTGCAAAGCTGATACCTAGTCTTTGCAAGCAATTTGTTGCATTTACAATTTCATCGGAGAGAGCAGGATTCACAGATATTTTGCATGAAAGTTCGGGAAGCTCAACCAAGTTCTTTACTTTATTTAGACTTACACCTGGCACAGAAAGTTTGATGCTTTCACTTCCTGCTGAGGGAGTCAAAAAAACCTCAAATTCAGCTCTCATAGAGGGTAAGGAATATTTTGATAAATTTGATTTAAATGAGGCAGAGGGATAAGAATATGGCATTTAAGAACTTTAGAATCCGCCAGGATACTGAAAATTGGTTCTCTAATATTCGAGACCAGAAGCCAATCCGCACTAAATTTGATCTTTACTATTTTTGCTTAATGCTTGGGTTGGCTGTGGGCCGCAAAACTGATCCAGTGAAACAGTGTTCTGAAGTAACAGACTTTATGGATAATTTTGTGAGCGACTATAAGCCTTATCAAAGGCTAATTATAGGTTTGCTCATAAGATCAGAACTTTCCCGTTTAGGGGTTAGTGTCACTGAAAAGGATGAGATTCGCAAACTATTTATTGATTTAGTTGATCCACAGCATCCAACAAACTTAACTGATATAGGAATAGACAGATTGAACGAGTATGCCAGTGGTGGATATGACTATCTTTCCGAGAAACTTGATTCAAAGCCTTACCACGTTGAGGAGTTTCTTCGAACCTATACTAAGCTATTGAGAGATTCAGTTAATCAAAATGAAAGCTGGAAGGGGTAAGAAAGTCTTGGTCATTATTAGCATAATCACTAGGGCATGTTTTAAAACTTGGTAAAAGCCTGATTCTGCCGTGCCAGAAATCAATGCTTTCAAAGGGTTTTAAAACACTGCCTAGTAATTTTTCGTGATCTACTGGAAAATCAGCTGCTTTTCTAGCCAACATTCCACAAGTGGCTTATTTGTTATTAGTGTGCCTTGAGAACTTGCTTCTCAAGAGTGCTTACTGACAATGCTTTTGGGCTTCAACGGTAAAAAGCATGACTGTATGGTTATCAGAGAAGTCTCCACAATGTTCATGCAATCAGGAACGGCTATAGAAGCGACAGGTTGTGTTGTATGTAATTTTTAACGTGCTGTGCGTTATTTTTTATGATATCTTGCTTGGGAAGGTCTTGGGCTAGTTCTATGGCTCTCCCATTCGAGTATCTGTTTCCGGCTATCAGGGGCATTCAGGCGGGGCACGAGTATTACGTCTCCATGTGCCCGGTGCGTCTCATCCCCAAGCTGTTCTCGTTCGACGATGAGGAGATCCCTGCTGAACTCAGGTCTCAGCGGGTACTCAACAAGCAGCGGGTGCCCGAGATTGCCCGCTATATCATCGACAACCCCAAAGACTATGTGTTCTCAGCGATCACAGTCTCGGTGAATGCCACCGTCGCCTTTGAAGCCGTAGCTGGGGAAGACATCGGCCAACTCAAGATCCCTATGGATGCCCGGTTTGTCATCAACGATGGGCAGCACCGCCGAGCGGCCTTCGAGCAGGCGCTGAAGGAAAACCCCGAATTGGGGGATGAAACCATTGCTGTAGTGTTCTTCCTCGACCTGGGGCTAAAGCGATCGCAGCAGATGTTCACCGACCTCAACCGCTACGCCGCCCGCCCCGACGCCTCCCTCAACATCCTCTACGACTCCCGCGACAAGAAAGCGATCCTCTCCAAGGAGGTCGTCAAGCGGGTACCCATTTTCGCCAAGCTGACAGACCCAGAGCGCAGCAACCTGCCGGTGCGCTCTAGCAAACTGTTCACCCTCAGCGCCATCTACAGCGCCACTCAGCACCTGTTAACCAACCACCGCGATGCTGCCATAGAGGAAAAAATTGCCCTTGCCGTCCGCTTTTGGGAGGCGGTCAGTCAAAACATTCTTGACTGGCACCAGGTGCTCGCGAAGGAAGTGAGCGCTGGCGAGATTCGGCGCGAGTACGTCCACAGCCACGCCGTTACCTTGTCAGGCATTGGCAAAGCCGGGGCCGCGCTAATTGCGACTTACCCCGACGGCGACTGGGCGGAACTGCTGCGGGGGCTGCGCAAGATCGACTGGCTGCGCTCCAACCGTGACTGGGAGGGGCGCATTATGGTGGCTGGGCGGCTGTCAAAATCTAAAACCAGCGTTATTTTCATGACGACCTACATCAAAAAGGCATTAGGCTTATCGCTGACCCAAGAAGAGGAGCAGCTAGAGCGGGTTTACGTACTAGCAGGGAGATAACCGCCATGGTCCAGTATGAGTTTCAAATCATAACTCGTACAGAAGCTGAGTCTGAGCAGTTTATGACAGCCGTTGGAGCCGAAGACGTTGACATCGAAGTCTGGATTGAAGACAGAGATACGCCTACGCATCGTGAGGAGTGTATCGCCTTTGCGGTAACCACCCTTTCACCAGAAGAACTGGAGCGTCGGGCAAGCGAATTAGGAGTTCAGCTGGTTTACGTTGAAAACGTAGAAGAGGCTGACCAGAAAGCAGATGCTTTGATACAGCAGGTTCTGCAAGCCTCAGAGATTGTGTATAACCGAGAACCGACCACTGGCAAGACCCGCCTCAGCGAAATGGTTGAAACCTATAGGCAAATCTCCGACGAGATGGAAATGTAGATTTCATACGTACGTCATTTTATACGTACTTATTACGGACTTAGGCCAGAATGACCCACCCTACCCCCACCGAGGCCACTGACCCGGCTCAACGAACTGTCCCTGAACTGGTAGAAGACATTCAGGCACTGACCGCCGAAATTCAGCAGCTCTACTGCCAAGATTCGCTGCCGTGGATTATTGGCTACTCCGGCGGCAAAGATTCCACCGTTATTTTGCAACTGGTCTGGGGTGCGATCGCCGCCCTGCCCCCCGAACAGCGCACCAAAACCATCCACGTCATCACCACCGACACCCTGGTCGAAAACCCCGTAGTTGCCGCCTGGGTGAGCCAATCCCTAGAGCAGATGAAAGGTGCCGCCCAGGCCCAGGGAATGCCTATCGAACCCCTGCTGCTCAAGCCCGCCGTCAAAGATACCTTTTGGGTCAACCTGATCGGCAAGGGCTACCCCGCGCCGCGTCAGGGATTCCGCTGGTGTACCGAGCGCCTCAAAATTCGCCCCTCCGACGACTACATTCGCGAAAAAATTCGAGAAAGTGGCGAGGTCATTCTCGTGCTGGGCACCCGCAAAGCCGAGAGCGCCAGCCGGGCCGCTCTCATGACCGAGCACCGCAAGTGGCGGGTCTTTTCTCACATGAACTACAACCCCAGCCGCCCCAACTCGCTGATCTACACCCCCATCGAAGACTGGCGCACCGACGAAGTATGGCTGTACCTAATGCAGTGGCCCAACCCCTGGGGCAACGACAACAAAGACCTATTCACCATGTATCGAGGGGCCACCGCTGACAACGAATGCCCTCTGGTGATCGACACCTCCACCCCCAGCTGCGGCAGTTCGCGGTTTGGCTGCTGGGTCTGCACCCTGGTCGCCAAAGACAAGTCTATGGAAGCCATGATCCAAAACGACGAAGAGAAAGAGTGGATGCAGCCGCTGCTCGATCTTCGCAACGAACTAGATGTGGAAAACGACCTCGATCGGCGCGACTTCCGACGACGACAGGGCCATGTGCAGCTCTATGAACGCTCTGTGCCAGGGGCCGACACCACCGAAGTGGTAAATATTCCCGGCCCCTACACTAAACAGTGGCGCGAAGAATGGCTGCGGCGAGTCTTGCAGGCCCAGGCCGAAGCCCGCCACAACGCCCCTAACGAGATGAAGGACATTGAGCTAATAGCCCTGGAAGAACTCAGCGAAATTCGCCGCATCTGGTTGGAAGAATTTCATGAGTTTGATGACTCCCTGCCCCGCATCTACGAAACCGTCACGGGTATCCCATTTCGTGACCCTCGCCCTAACGCGGGCAACTCTCTGCTCGGGGAAGACGAGTGGAGCATTTTGGAAGACATCTGCGACGACTCTATGCAGTTTGAGCTGATCGCCAGGCTGCTAGACACCGAGCGCCAATACCAAACCATGTCTCGCCGCAAGGGCGTCATTGAGGCGCTCGAAAAACCCTTTGACACCAGTTCTCGGCCAAGGGATGAGGCCATGGACTATGCCCGCAGCCGACGGCTGGTTCAGCAGGCGGCCACCAGTGGAGAGGTAGACACTATCAAGCAACTCTTTGCCCCAGAGCAACCGGAGGCTGACCAACCTGAACAACAAGACCAAGACCAGACTCAGGAGGCACCCACCTGGGGCGCAATGAAGTTTGGGGCGAGGACGTAAACCCGTGATTTTTCGCGAACTGGTGCTTCAAAACTTTGGCCCCTATCGGGGACGGCAGGTCATCGATATGGCCCCGGTGGATGCCGCGCAGCCGATCATTCTGTTTGGCGGCATGAATGGCGGCGGCAAGACGACGCTGATGGATGCTATTCGCCTGGCCCTCTATGGCCACCGCGCCCCCTGCTCTACCCGTGGCAATTTACCCTACAAAGAATTTCTCAACCAGGCTGTCAACCGCCAAGCCCAGGATGAATCCACCGCTGTAGAGCTATCACTCCAGCTCACCCTCAATAACGCCGCCCAACCAACGGAATTTCGCATCTGCCGCAGCTGGATGAAAGACGCCAAAAGCAGCCGCGACCAGCTGGAAATTTTGGTGAATGGGGAGCCAGACCCAGCCCTGGAGAAAGGCTGGGATCAGCGGATTGAGGACTTGCTGCCCCTGGGGATTGCTAACCTGTTCCTTTTCGATGGTGAACAAGTCAAGGAGCTAGCTGAACAGGACGAGCTGCCCCCAGCGGTGATTGGAGCGATGCGATCGCTTCTGGGACTAGAACTGCCCGATCGCCTCTCTGCTGATCTCGATGTCTTGGCCTCCCGCAAGCGCAAAAAGCTCTCCAGCAGTCAGGAACTCAAACAGTTAGAGGCCATTGAGCAGCAGCTTGATGACCTGGAAGGCCAGCGTCGCTCGGCCAAAAAGGCGATCGCTGCGACCTACACCCAGCTCCAAATTGCTAAGAAAACCCTGAGCGAAACCCAGGAACGCTTCTTTGCGGAAGGGGGCAAAATTGCCGCCGAAAAAAGCCAGCTCGACCGGCAATTGCAGCAGGCCAAAGCCGAAGCTGAAGTGCAGCGGCAAGCCCTCCGAGACCTGGCCGCTGGCAGCCTACCCCTGGCTCTGATTCAGCCCTTGCTGCGCGAAGCCCAGGCGCAGATTCAGGTCGAAGTCCGTTACCAGCAGTTTCAGGCCGCCAAAGACCTGCTCCAGAAGCGCAACCAGCACCTCATCGACTTTGTGGAAACCCTAAAGCTGAAAAAAACTGCGGTTGAGCAAATCCGAGACTTCCTGGCCCGCGAAGACGACGACCTGGCCCATCCCCATGCCGAGCCCTGGCTCCACGCCAGTGTAGATCACCTCCACCAGCTGACCCAGCTCCTAGACCATGGCTTGCCAGCCCAGCAGCAGCTGGCCCAGGAACGACTCACCGCCCTGCAAGCCCTGGAAGAAACCATCGAAACCACCGAGCGCTATCTGGCCACCGCCGCTTCTCCCGAAATTTACGAAAAGCTATCCCAGCAGGTAGACCAAGCCCAGGCAGAGGTGACCCGCCTCGCTGTGGAACACGAGAAGGCCCAGCAGGACTACAACCAAATCATCCACGCCATCGACAAAGCCCGCAAAGAACTGGTGGAGTACAGCCAAGCCACCCTGGAGTACTTGAACGACGAGCACATTCTAAGGGCGATCGCGACGGTGCAGAAAAAGCTCAAGGTCTTCAAACAGCGGCTCAAACTGCGCAAGCTGAACCAGCTCGAAACCCTGGTGACGCAATGCTTTCTCTACTTGTTGCACAAGTCCAACCTGGTGCATCGAGTCGAAATTAACACCGAAGCCTTTACCCTGGCATTGTTTGACCGGGCAGGCCAGCCGGTACCCAAGCATCGGCTCTCGGCGGGGGAAAAGCAGCTGCTGGCGATCGCCCTGCTGTGGGGGTTGGCCCGCGCCTCGGGTCGTCAGTTGCCGGTGGCGATCGACACGCCCCTGGGGCGGCTCGACTCTTACCACCGCAACAACCTGGTTGAAAAATACTTCCCCCAAGCCAGCCACCAGGTTTTGCTGTTGTCTACGGATACCGAGATTCGCGAAGCTGAGGTAGAACAGCTTAGAAGCAGTAAGGCGATCAGCCGTGAGTACCTGCTGCGCTACGATGCCAAGCAACACCAGACCGATGTTGAGCCCGGCTATTTTTGGTAAGTACTATGCTAGAACCCCCGGTAGACCGTGTTCGCATCTCCCAAGCTGGCAAGGATCAGCTCATCAAACTAAAGCGAACGACCAAAATAGACCAGTGGAACATTCTTTGCCGTTGGGCCTTTTGCCTCTCATTGGCAGAGACGACTCCCCCCTCACCAGTGCCAATCCCTACCGACAGCAATTTAGAAATGACCTGGCAAGTGTTTGGCGGAGAAACCTCGGATTTGCTTATAATTGCACTTAGACAGAGATGTGAGAGAGACGGCATAGAAATCAACAAGGATACTCTCTCAGGCCAATTTAGGTTACACCTGCATCGAGGAATTGGCTACCTATCGGCCAACATAAGCCTGAGATCAATACAAGAATTAGTTTCTTTAGCTGGATGAGCAGCTTGTCTTTGGCAGCCTGAAGATCGTTGAAGATTCGATAAAGAATAGTCGTTAAATAAGAACCACCAAAAATGGCCAAACCCCCTAAAAAAGAAATATCAATTTTCCCCGAAATAATTGATGGAGTGTTTGGGCGATTTAAAACGACTGAAAGCTACGAAGTCAATTATCTTCTTTGCTGCTTAAATATCAAAGAAATTGGCAGGCTATCCACCGCTTCATCAGCATTTGAATTCTCAAAGATCCGTTTTGAGGATCTTATGCAGCGTGACGTAGACTATGAGAGAGTTGACGAAAAAATTATCAAGGAATATCTAGAGAAAGGCACAGACAGAGTTTTATTTTTTCCTCCGATTATAGTGTCTGTAGTTTCCCTGGAAAATGATCAGGTTAAGGATGCTTATGATGTCATTGAGAGAAGATTTGACAGCGAAAATGACAATCTGACTATAGTTTTTGATAAAGACAAGTTTTGTGTCGAACTTCCAACGACTGAAGCGGATTTAGGCTACTCACTCAATATTGATGGAGATACCTATCACTATAATCCTGCATGGGCTACGTTCAAGTATAATGGCAGGAAGATAAAATTAATTGTCATTGATGGTCAACATCGCTTTGAAGCATTGATGAGGTTAAATGAAAAGAATAAAGAATTGCTTCAATTCGTAGAGCTGCCAGTTTGTATTGTATTTACTCCTGCAGCAGAGTCTGCTGCAGGGAACTCTGAATCTATTGTTAAAGATCTCAGGGAGATGTTTGTCACTATAAATACTACGGCAAAGGAGGTGTCAGGACATTTCATTGACCTGCTTAAGGATAAAAGCTTAGCCTCAATGGCGGTCAGGAGTTTAGCTAATCTATGGAAGCAATCAAATCCAGACCCCTGTCATTCCAAGCTTCAGCAGCTTGAGTGGAATGAAAGAAGGGATAATAGGGCTAACACGGTTCAAAGAAAGTACTCTATCACAACTGTATCTATAATTGCTGAAGCCTTGCGAGCTTATGCTTTTTCTGATGCTGAAAAGGGCTTTCAGTATCAGCTCTTAAATCTTGCTGAGATCGAAACTGAATTAGCTACAGATGAAAACGCAATATCTGCAATTTCAATAGAAGAAAGTGAATTTCACGCATCCCAGGAACCCGTTCTTAGGAGACAAATCGATCACTTGATCACTCCGGCATTGGACGTTTTGTTTACAAAACCTCGTCCATACAAAGAAATTAGAGAAAGCTTTTTGAAAGCTGTATCAAGGATCGACGAACAGATTCAGGAAGGGAAAAATGATGCAGCGACCTTTAAAGAAGATGTTTTATCTCGGTTTAGGCGTTGTACTGGCAAAGATCAAGCATCAATAAGAAACTTTCAAGAGAAAGAATTTGATCCTCTTGTTACACAAAATGAGGAAGATAGGGTCTATTTTTTGAATGTATTTCAACAAGCACTTGTTGGGGTATGGGCAAGTATTGCAGCAAATCTGGCTAAAGACTTTGGTATCCCACCAGAAAAATCGGCAGAGTTAGTTGTTGAAGCACTGAATAAGTTTGCATTCAAGCCAGAGAAGAGATTATTTGACAAAAACCTTCCCTATACCAACTTCTTGATCTACTCTGGAAACAGAGTATTGCTCGCGCAATATGCAAAAAAAGCTTGGAGAGATTTGTTAACCGCATCTTTATTGCAGCCTGATAGCAACAATAGAATCAAGAGCTGGCTCAAGGAAAACTACGAAAGCAACTCAGATGAAGTATACAGCTTTCTTTATAAGCTGGCGGATGAGGCCCTTGAGCGATACCTATCTGAGCTGCACAAAAAAATATGTGATGTGGTTGAAAAAGACTGGGCTAATCGACCTTATCAACGTGGATTGAAGGACAAACTTGAATTGTATAGTAAAGAAGACCCAGAAAAGTTTATTGCCGAAATTGAGGCTCTAGCTAACGCGGAATATAAAGAAGCCGTGGAAAAATTGAGCAATCGGTTAGATTTAAATCCAGCAGAGATACGATGGGAAAGAGTATAGGAATTTGGAATGAGTCGGTTACTCAAGTTTTTGACTACACGCTTGTTGCTCATGAAGAATATGAGTATTTCGAAGTTTTTTTGGAGGATAATTCTGTAAGTGAGTGTCAGAAGTTTAAATTAAAACCTAGCGTGAGCAAAAATCCAGAAATTTTTGCTTGGTATATTGCCTTGAAATTGTCTAGTTCTCATCCCGATCTTGAGATCGATCCTAGATGTCACGATTGCTCTTCAGGTTACTTGATCAGTTTACTTAGCCAGTTTTTTCAAGCTTTTCACCTTCTTGATATTAGTCGTTGCAATAAAATCGTCAGCGATCTTTCAAAGGTTAATTTTCAAAACTTTTATATGTATCGAATAAAGTGGTTGCTTGATGAGCTATTGAATTATGCAGGCATTCTTCGGGAAGCGTTTTTGGAAACGTCTCCAATAGATTTTCTTACTCAAGACAGTTACAAGCAATGGTGGAATCAATCTTTAACTATTCGCCAAGTCTTTAATCAGATGGAAGAGAGGTGTGATTTAGAAGGCCTAAACGACATCAATGCATTAAAACCTCTTGTAGATACTTACAAAAGAGTAGATAAAGGGCTAGGTCAGTGGGCAGCATTAAGAGGTTTGGAAAAGCTTGAAGCTGCTTCTGGCTATTTTTTAGCTTTAGGGGAGTTTTGGCTAACTTTTAATAATTTTCAAATGGCTTTACTTTGCGTGCATCGTTCTATCGATTGCGCTTTACTATTGATAGGTCATCGAGAAAGACAAGTTTTTCCGACAGCCAATGGCCTGATTGACGACAATCAAAAGCATGTAAAATTCACATCAGTATTCTGGTCACTTCATGACAGGAGTAGTAGAGTTTTTAGCGATTCTGAACGAAGATTTATTCTTGATTTGAACGATTGCAGAAACTATCTTCGTGAAACTCACGGGTTTCGAGTGGTTAAGAAAAATGAGGTAGAGACCTTTGTTTTGAATAGCCATTCTTTCTTGCAAGGTCTTCAGCCAGATGTCAAGGCCTATTCGTACAGAGAGAAGTTCAAGTTCAATCCCGAAATTGCTATGGGCATAATTTTTGATATTGAAATAGATATTGAATCTTATATGGAAGCAATGACAAGTGCTTAAATCTGTGCCTTCACTAATTTTTTACAGTGTATTTGCTGCTCGGCCTTTTTTCAAAAATTTTATCTGGCATCGAATCTTTACGCTCATACCCTTCACATCGACGAGCGATCGCCCGCCTCACCATCCCAACTTGATCCTGGGTATTGAACTCATATAGCCCCTTATCAAGAATGACCTGCGTAATTTCAGCCGCTGTCATCGGCTCTTTAGCCGCTTTAAGGACTTCAACAGCAGCTTCAGCAATCGTCCGTTCTTTCATAGCGTTTCAACCCAAAGCAGTACGGTTTAGCCCCAAAGCCCATCTTCTTCAAACAAAAGCTGCTGAACATTACCATCAGGCAAAATCTCAGGCAGCATAGCATCTCCCCTAACCTCTGTTCCATCCCACTGGTTAGGCCAAGTATTCTCCGCCATCAGCTCCTCAATTCTGGCCAACTCCTCCTCATTAATCAAGATCACCTCCGGCATCCCCTGGGCTCTAGCCGCCTGGTTCACCTCCTCTTGAATCGCCAAAACCTGCTCCAGCATCATGCGGCGGGCCTCCATGTGCAGCGGCCCCAACCGATTTCGACCAATATATTTGGTCGCCGCCTTTCTCACCTCCCCATGCTTGCGCAGCCGGTGCTGGGGCTTCTTCATCTCCCAATACAAAGGCCGCAGCTTCTCCAGCGGTGCCAGATAGACCCACTTGGGCTGAGCCACCACCCGTTCCAGAGCCGCATCCTTCTGCACCAGCGGGCACCCAATACAGCCCGTTCGCGCATTCATCGGCTCCGTTTCCCCCAGATCATCTTGCGGGTCGTGGCCATAGACCTCGGCGATCTCGAACGTCGGGAAGCCCAGCTCAATATCGGCCTTCACCAGCCAGTCCCACACATGGCAAACCCGCCAGTGCAGCAGCGGCGCAAGAGTATCGGAAATCGCCCCCGAGGTGGTCTGCTGAAACCAACCCTGGCCGCACTCGCCCCCATCCTTCGTACAGCTCACGGCAATGCGCTGGTCACGGGCCGCGCTTTCCCCAACGCGCACCCCTGTCAGCATCAGAAACTTTTCGCCATACTCTTCCCGCAGCGTTTCTAGTTCCTTTTCAATGCTCATCACCTTGAGCTTGGGCGTACACCAGCGAAAGGTATTGCTCGGTGGCGGCACCCCCCGGCCCAGCATGTAGACAAAAAAGCGGTGATCTAGCTCAGGCAACACCACCCGAGTGTCAAACCCTCGCTCTCGCAGCGTCTTCAAGACTCCCATCGCGGCATTGTGCAGCGGCGGCAGCTCCTGGCGGGTATCGGCATAGAGCACCGTGATACTCGCAGGTCGAGGCACCAGCCCCTTATCGAGCAAGTCAGCAACTAATGTAACAGTGGCTGAAGAATCTTTGCCGCCCGAGAACGCGATCGCCCAATGCTTATACAAAGAACCATAGTGGCGCAACGACTCTGCCGATAGCTCAATGCTGCGGTCAAGAGAGAGGCGATCGCTTTCAAATAAGCTGAGCGTTCTCATGTAGGCAAGTCGTCACAGTGGTGATGAGGTCTGGGTAGCGTCATTCTAACGGCAAACGAGTAGCCAAACACTAGATACAGGTTTCTTTTTCAATTGGGTGAGTTGGGTCGAGGAAGACCTCGGCGAGGGTGTCATACAAGTGTACTGAAAATGACTCAGAGTGTTGAAGTCGTGGGGCAACCTGCCACCAGCCTGCCCCAAGCAGAGCTGGTTAAGCACTGTCAGGGCAGCTCTATCGGCAAGTGCCTGCCCAATGCGTTCTACATCCATCAATCCGCTCTGCCCTCCCTAGACGAAGCCCTGCGGCACCACGAACAGTGCGCCCGTCGCCTGCTGAAAAAGGAACTGCCCTTTACTCTGGTCAAGTTTCACTTCGATCAGCCCAAACTCTCCTACCTCTACTATCCCGAGTTCGACACCGAACCTCACCCCCTACTCCGCAACAGCACCATCGTCGATTGGGCCACAGACACCGTCGAAACCCGCGATTACAGCGATGCCCCCAACCCGCCGCTGCTCCACCGCAAAGAAACCTTTGTCGCCCCCAACTATCCCAACTACACCCGCTTCGCCCATTTGACCCAGCAGCAGGTCGCCATGGGTTTACTGGATAACTCCCGCGAGATTGGCACCCAACTCAACTGGGAACGTCGCCTCACCCAGCAGGGCATCGAAATTCACAACCACGCCCTGGCTTGCCCAATCAAGTCGGCTCAACAGGCTAAGCCTAAGATTCAGCGACATAGAGCTGCGATCGCCCGCGTTACTGCCTCTAAACCCGTCCGCCTCGCTGTGGAAGCTGGGCTCTTCCCCGCCGACACCACCTACTTCGACTACGGCTGTGGCCACGGGGCCGACATCGACTACATCCACCGCCTGGGCCTCACTAGCGCCGGTTGGGATCCCCACTTTCGCCCTGATATTCCCCGCACCCCAGCCGCCGTGGTCAACCTGGGCTACGTCATTAACGTCATCGAAGACACCGCCGAGCGCAGAGAAGCCCTGATCAACGCCTGGGGCTTGGCCCAAAAAGTCCTCATCGTTGCCGCCCAAGTGCTGATCGACGATCGCACCCGAGGCGTCATTGCCTACGGCGACGGCATCATCACCAGCCGCAACACCTTTCAGAAATACTACGAGCAAGAAGAACTCAAGGCCTACATCGACCAGGTACTGGGGGTAGACGCCATCCCCATTGCCCTGGGCATCTACTTTGTCTTTCGCGATGAAGCCCAGGCCGAGGCCTTTCGGGCCTCCCGGTTCCGTTCCCGTGCTACGGCCCCCCGCATTCGCCTCAAGGTCAGCAAGTTTGAAGAATACCGCGATCGCCTGCAACCGCTGATGGACTTCTATACCGATCGCGGTCGACTACCCACAGTTGAGGAACTGGGCACCGACACCCTCGCACCCCTACAGGAAACCTTTGGCAGTATTAGGCGGGCGTTCACCGTTGTCTTGCAAGCGACCGATGCGGGGGAATGGGATGCGATCGCAGACAAGCGTCGCAACGATCTGCTGGTCTACCTGGCCCTCAGCCACTTCGGCAACCGCCCCAAGTTTAAAGACCTCTCGCCCTCAGTTCAAGCAGATATCAAAGCCCTCTTTGGCAGCTACCAGCAAGCCTGCACCGCTGCCGACCTCATGCTCATGACCCTAGGCCGCACAGAGATGATCGAGCAGCGCTGTCGGCAGAGTGCGATCGGTCAGCAGCGCCCCAACTCCCTCTGGGTGCATGTGTCGGCGATAGACCAACTTGACCCATTGCTGCGCCTCTACGAGGGCTGTGCTTCTCGCACTATCGGACGCCCCGAAGAAGCCACCGTGGTCAAGTTCCACGTTCAGAAGCCACAGATCACCTACCTGGCCTTTCCCCAGTTCGACAAAGATCCGCACCCGGCGTTGAAAACCAGTATGGCGATCGCCCTTCAAGATCTCTATGTTCGCTACCGCGACTACGACTCTGACAACCCACCCTTGCTCCACCAAAAAGACCAAACCCTCGCGCCTGACTATCCTAGCCATGCCAAGTTCGCCAAGCTCAGCCAGCAAGAGCAAAAATGGGGTCTGCTGAACGATGTAAAGGCGATTTTTGACCGGCGCGGCTGGGAGCGGTGTTTACTCGACCACGGGGCTGAGCTGCAAGGGCACCGGGTGGTATGGCGCAAGGATGCCAGCGACGAGCAGAAGCAGAAAGTACAATCCAGGCTCCGGTCGCAGGTAGCCAGGGAGAGTGCTGATGCTTGAGGTGGAGAAAATCGGGGCGATCGCCCAAGCCTATACCCCGCATGAGCTGATGGCGGCCCTGGTCTGGCAGCGTCGATTCAACCGATTCGATGGGTCAGTGGTGATCACCGACCTGGCCCAGCAGCCCCATTTATGGAAAAGCTTTGTGTTTACGAAGCCCATCTTCGCCCCCGACCGAGACGGCCTGAGCCTCAACGGAGTGCTTGAAACCCTTTTGGCCATGGCCAACTATCGTCCCATGCCCGAAACCAGCCTGATGCATTTCGTCCCTTACCCAGCAGACACCCTATATCTGCTGACCGAAAACCAAGACGTCACCGTGGCTCAACTGATGGACTTGGGCCAAAAATGGCAGGCCGATTCAGTCGATGTCTACAGTGGAAACGTCGCCGAAGGCCAGGAGGACTGGGAGTTTCGCGAATACTTTGCCATGCGGCTCAGAGGTGGCCTTCGCGGCAAAACCCTGGGCGACAGATTCGACGCCGTCCTCATCTGCTACTGGTGGGATTAACGACTGTGACGCAGAGGTGATAGCACGTTGATGTCCTGTCCTCTATTCGGTAAAGGCCCAAATACCCCGCTTAAGCTGAGGGCCGTAGATTATTCAATCCTCTTGCCAGTGAAGCACCATGCGCTCTTGGGGCCGAGGGCCGCAGGGCTGCCACTCCCCTTCTAACACCTCCATTCGCTGAGAAATGTCCTCCCACTCGCCTGGCAATGCCCGTACCGCTGAGATCAACTCAATCGACGGCTTCTCCGGCAGGGTTTGTCCCAATTGCCATATTTGAACCCCCTCCGGCACATCCCACATCACCAGCTGAATCCGAGACCAGACGTTGAGCGGTTCATCCCTCACCAAGGCACCGATCACGCCGACCCCCTGCACTCTATGGTCCTCCCTTAGTTGGCGAGCAATGGCTCTAGCGTGTTGCCACCACTGCTCTCTCCGCTGAGCATCCTGTTGCTGTTCCCGCTCGACCCGCCGCAGCACCCGCACCCACTCATAGCCTGGCATCAGCCGCACCGTTTCCACCAATCCCAGACTCATCAACAGCAATGCGATCGCATTTCGAGTCCCCGTCTCTCCCCCCACCAGCGGAAACGGCGGCCCCTCCAGCTTTGTCTCTGGACACCAGGCAATAAACTCCTCAACGGTAATGGGGTGAGGCTCCAGATCCACCTGCGGTCGCAACGGAATGCTCCCATAGCCCAGCTCCACACCGGGCTCCCGCCGCAGCTCCCACTTACGAGGCCGGGGTTCGCTGGTAAACGCCGACAGCGTTGAATTGTAGGGAGACACCTGCTCATCAAAAGAGAGCCAGAAAATCTCGGGACTAAAGCTCAAATGCTCCACCCCCCGATAGCAGCCATCCACATCCAGCGGCTCCGGCTGATAGCCCTCCGGCGTCCATCTCCAGAACGTAAACTCTCGCCCCACCGGGTCAACCACCCAGTAGTGGGGCACCTGCCCCTGCTCATACAGGCTGCGCCGTTCCTGGACATCCAGCCCCCGCCGCTCCGGTAGGCTGACTTCAATAACCAATTGGGCCGGTATCTCGACGTAGTAATCGTGAAAGCACCCCGTCGCCAGTTGCTCAGCAGTTACCATCAGCACGTCTGGCGTCAAAACATCCTGACCCAGCTGCAAACCATAGTTCGGCCCGGCACAGGTACCCAACTGGGCTCGTCCTACTGCCGTCGTCAGCACCTGACGCAGGTAGTCCCGCACCCAGCGATGCTCCCCCATGTAATGGGAGCCCAGCAATGGCCCAGACTCTTCCTGATAGGCTGACGTCAAGGGTAAAGACTCCGCCCACAGCAGCCACGCCTCTGCCGATTGGCAAGGAACTCCATAAGCCAGCCGCAGTGCCTCCCACCACAGCTCTACCGGAGCAAAGGCAATGGCAGCTTCCAGCCCCCAACCCTTCAATGCTTCTCTGAGTAACCAGCGGCTCCCTGCCAGGGTGCCTCCCACCAAAAACTGCCCGTTGACCAACTCCAAACGAAATTCTGGCCATTCCCAGAACTGCATCTCAACGCTCTGGGAAGCCCAACGCTTCTGTAACTCGTCCTGAAACGATTGGTCAGACGGCTCGTTGGCAGCGCTCATGGTTTACTCTGACGGTTCTTGACCTACCCTGGTGACAGCCCACCTCAGACAGACCCATGCTACTTCAAGCTGTGGGAGCATTTGTAAAGCTATGGCGCTCTATCCACCGACATCTGAGTTGTTTGACAACTGGATCAATAACAAACCCGAAAGCAAGCTGGAATTGATCGACGGTCAGCTGGTCGTGGGCAACTCCCTAATCGGGAGTCAGCTATTGCTTAGGCAGATTCTCCAGGGCAGGAGGGCAGAGGCGGCGATCGCCCTTGCCCCAACCGAAAGCTGGCTTCAGGCCCTTGCCGCAGGCTATGGCCTCACCCTTCCTAAACTCGACTCTCCCCTTGAAATACTCAACCTTTTGGAGCAACAGATCGTTGATGTTGAGTTCATTGCGGAGGACTTGCAGGCCGGTCGAGCAGAGAAAACCTGGACTCATCACCGCATACAGCAGCAGTTGTCAGTGGATTCCTTTCGGCTGGCGAATCAGGCTGGCTGCGAATCGTTGGGGCGAGATTTTGTCATGCGTCTGGGCGATGACGGCTTTACACCGGATCTAATCTTCTACAAGAGCCAGGGGCTCAATCAGCTCTTTTCCTATTTTTTGAGCGGCCCAGCAGAATTGGTGATTGAAATTTTGATGCCGGGGCATGAAGCGGCTGACCGCAGCACCAAATTCGAGGCTTACCAGGCGGCAGGTGTCCCAGAATACTGGCTGATTGAGCCCGAAAGTCAACAGATCGAGTTCTACCGGCTTATCGAAGGTCGGTATCAACGCCATCAACCCGACAGCGATGGTTACTACCGCCCCAGCAGCATTCCTGGATTAGCCTTTCGAGCCGATGCTCTCTGGCAAGAGGATGAGGACTACAATCCCCTGGAACCCAAGACCTTTAAGATAGAGCAGCCAGTGGAAGGCTTTCAGCAGGTTCACGCCGAGGAAGGCCCCCAGTGGGGCTCCCTGCTGTTTATCCCCAACATCCAGCCATCGCCCATGCCCATCGCCTTTGAGGAATACATCAGCTGGTGCCCGAGGGCAAAATTTGAGTTTATAGAAGGCAAACCACTGATCGGCTCGACCCCAGGTACCCGAAACGTTTTAGCCATGCTGCTGATGACCTTTGGCTTGGAGAGTGCGGTCAAACTGTTGCCGCCGCAAGCCTGGATTGAGGGATTGCGCCAGCGGCTGGAGTGGGAGCAGAAGGACGCGGAGCGTAAGACCGAATGGTGGCAGCTGGCCCACCAGGCGGCAGAGCGGCTGCGGACTCACTTCAACCTCGGACGATTGGGGGTGATCGGCGACCTGACAATGCCTCAGCCGCTGAACTACTGGTCAGATATCACCCTGGTCCATTGGGAAAATTTTGACGAATCGTGGAAAGCGTTCGATGTGCTGCGGGATCTTGACCCGGATTACCGCATTGACCTACTCAGGTTTCAGCCCGAGTGGCTCACGGCGGATCAGCTCTGGCACATTGAGCGACATTTGGTTGAATTATGACCCGTCAGGACGGTACCGCATTGGTGTCCCCCGTTCGGTGAACGCCCAGATATCGCGCTTGTGCTGGGGGCCGTAGCTGATGTGGATAGGGCGGTTTGGGCCATAGAAATACAGTGAGTCGAAGGGCAATCCCTGAGCCAAAATCCAATCCACCAGGGCATTGCTGTGCAGATCGAGAATGCGAAAATCGCAGGCGGCACCGATGCGATTCGCGAAGCGATCCCTGCGGGAATCGCAAAAGTACCGCCCATCCCGATTCATCTCGTGAGCCATGTGCTGATCCAGGCTGGGGGTAGCGATACCGTGCTTCTTCCCCGTCACCGGGTCTTTCTTCGCCAGCCACCGCTTCAAGTCCACCGAGCAAAAGCCGTAGGTGAGCAGAAAGCGTTGGCGTAGCCTCTCCGAGGGAAAATCGCGTCCAAACCCATCAATCACCGGGTCGATGATATGTTGACACAGCGCTTCTAGGGCTTGGCAACATATCATCTAAGTTCTTGGGAAATGGGTCAATCTGATCCGCGTGCCGCTGGTAGGTTTGGGTGCAACCGATCTGCGATCGCCGATCACATCTCAACACCAGTACCTCGATCGCCCTGGTCATGTCCCACATCAAGAAACCGGGCCTCATCAGCCACTTCCCAATATTGGTGTCCACCCCAGGGAGAAATACAACCGAGAACTTTAGCCCCTTACTGGCGTGTATGGTAATCAGCTTGAGCGCCTGCGGGATAGCGGTCTGTAGAAAAGACTGTCAAGCTTCTGGCAAATGATACCCCCCGGAGTCTTAGTCACCGAGGGGGCGCAGCTACATTAGGGCCAAGCTGATGACATCGTTAAGCGAAAAAGATGCCGGAGAGGAAGGCGAACCCTAAACCGGCAAAGGCAAACCCGGCAAACCGAAGGTTGAGGGCTCCGCCTTCAGACTGGGGCGAGAGGCGCTGCGCGAAGGTGTAGGCTACGATGCCGATGACCATTTGAATGCTGGAAAAGCCGAGTAGATAGGCAAAGAGCGGCCCCATATTGGCACCGACGATCGCCTCTCCATAGGCATAGCCATGAAACAGCCCAGCGATCGCGGCTAAGGCGACCACGATGGGGGTGGCGGGCGGTTGCTTAAGGGCCAGCAAAATGCCAAATAACAATACCGAGGCCGAGATCATCATCTCAGGCAACGGTAAGTTGAGACCCATTAAATGCAGTCCGGTGCCCGCTAGCGCCGCCAGCGTAAAGGTGATGGGCATCATCAAACCTTGCCCCATTGCCGCCGCGAGCAAGCCGATGATGACCACAAACGCCAAATGGTCCAGCCCAATAACAGGATGCCCTAGCCCCGACAAAAAGCCTTGGATGGCATTGGTCGGTGTACTCCCACCAAACGGGTGATGCGCGAGGGCGGGCGCGGCGAGGGCGAGGCTACTCAGACTAACGAAGCCACCCGTGACCAACTTACGAGTCCGGGAAAAATGAGGGGTTGGTTTCATTGGTTATGTTCTCGAATGATTACAGTTCAGAAGGTTGGCAATGCAGTAATTGCGCCAGTTGCGTTTCTAACTCACCAGCGGCAATGACACCTGATTTAATGAGCAGCGTTTCCAGGGCGGTTAACCAACACTGGTAATAGTCCCAGTTGGGGTCGTTGAGGTCGTGGGTAGTCTCCCACTCCTTGATCGTGGCCATCAGGGTTTGGCGAAAGTCTTCCCACTCGTAGTACCCCTGCTTGGAGAGGGCGATCGCGACTCCGAAGGCCATTTTTTCCCAGTCGCGATCGAAATGCAGATGTCCGTCTTTGCGGGGCGGTGCTTCTGTGGGATTCCCCATTAAGCTAGTCGCCGCAAAATGCTCAAATTTGGTAAACATAGCGCGTGTGTGTCTCTATCTGTGAGCGGAGTCCGGGCTGTGCTCAGTCCCCTGAACTCCGCCTTTGCCGGGGATCAAAGTGTTAAACCTTGACAGTGGCGACGCCCATCATGGCCTCAGGGGTCAGCAAGGCCGCCAGCTCTGCTTCGCTCATGCCGTCAGTACCTTCGGGACGCATCGGCAGCACCCACCAACGAATCTGGGCACTGCTGTCCCATACCCGTACCTGGACAGAGTCGTCGAGCTCAACCCCAAATTCAGACAAGACCTTGCGTGGTTCTCGCACCACGCGAGCCCGGAAGGTCGGATCTTTGAACCAGTAGGGCGGCAATCCTAAGGTGGGCCAGGGATAGCAAGAACACAGCGTACACACAATGATGTTATGTACTTCAGGCGTGTTTTCGACAATGCGCATATGCTCGCCTTCAGCCCCTGACATGCCCTGAGGAAAGTCCAATTCCTCACAGGCCGCATTACAATCTGCCAGCAGCCGCGCCTTAAAGTCCGGATCGACCCAGGCACGGGCGACGAGCTTAGCGCCATTAAACGGACCCATTTCCGTTTCAAAATAGCCAAGAATGCTGTCAACTGTATTACTTGTGATGATGCCCTTTTCGATTAAGAGCGACTCCAGCGCTTTGACCTTCGCAGCACTGACAGTTTCGCGATCGGCTCCGTACTTAAATCCTGGATAATTACTAGGCATGAGGTTTTCCCCTTAAACGGCTTCTAAATACACTTCAAAAATGTCGTTGTAGTAGAACGAATTGGGCTCAGTCAACGATTCTGGCCAGATCTCCTCATTCTTGAAGGCTAGACTGTACACGGGCATCGGGACACCAATGCCATCTTCGGTCGGGAAGAAATAGGTAAAAGCCCCTTCATACACCAGAACGACTTCTGCCAGGTGGCCTTTGAGGTGACCGGGAAGGCGACTGTGGTCACCTGGTGAGATGTTTTTTACCCGGACGCGATCGCCCACACTAAATTTCGGTGGGGCAGGCAATTCTCGCAGCGGGGAGTCTCCTTCCTGTAAATATTTCAAGACTTGGGCGTCAATTTCGGCAGCGCCTCCAGACGGTAAGGGGGCCGCTGCTTTTTCACTATCCTCCAGCAATTCGGCGGTGCGAGCGTCCAGTTCTTCTTCGGTGATGTACCCCTCCGAGACAAAGAAACCGGAAATCCCCCCTAGCCACTTTTCGTAGTAACGCAAGCGGAAGTAGTCAAAGGGGTGCATGCCTTCAGCTCCCATACGCAGGTGGCCCCACGTCCAGAAGCTTTTGAACTCAGTAGGCACTTCCTCGATCGCATAGTCGGGTAGTGAGTCCCCCAGATGATTACTGAGCGCCATCATGGCGGTGTGAATGCCAAAGATGCGCTGTTCCCAGGGTTCGACAAAGACCTGCGTCTCAGTATTGATGGGGTCGAGCCCTTCTAGCCCCCCCAGATTATGCTGTAGTTTCATCAGCGTTATGGCTCCTTGGCCTGATTAAAGGTGTGCAAAACTGACCTGTTTGTGGGTTCAGTCGTGGGGCGAGTTGTGCCGGGGCATGATCATTCACCCGTCGTGGCCAAGGCAGAGGTGGTCATGGCCTTACCCCAAGCCTCCGAGAGATAACCGAACAAGTTGCCGAGAATCATCGCGGCGATCGCAATTAACACCGGGTTGTTGGGCAGAGGGGCGGTGACTGATAACCCCGTGACCGCTACCGTCCCCACCGTTTGTGAAAAGCCCCAGACGATGGCCGGGGTAATACCATGGGTAAAGGGCAATTTTGAGGCCTGCACCATACCGGCACTGCCAATGCCCACACAAATGGCGGCCACTAGAGGACTCGGCCCGATCAAGTCAATCGCCAACAGCGAAAGCGCGGCAATGATAATGCCAGTAATATTGCAGGAAATGGACTTAATAAAGCCCCGCACACCGCCCCCCACGATAAAGAAGGAGGCCCAGGCGGTAAAAGTGACCCAAACCGGTACCGGAATGACCGTTGCAGTCAGGAAAACATCGACACCACCGAGTACGCCGATGCTGATTGTTAAGGCTTCGGATTGTTTCATGGCAAATTGCGTTCAGAATTATTGGGGGTTACATCAAGCACGCGCTAAAACCGCGCCGCAGCTCCGCTTCGTCTAAATTGCGACCGATAAACACCAGTTCATTGCGCCGCGTTTCTCCCTCTTGCCAAGGGCGTCCGGGACGGCCATCCAGGGTCATATGCACCCCTTGAAAGACGAATCGGCGGTTGGCGTTGTCCATGTCGAGAATGCCTTTCATGCGGAAGAGGTCAGACCCACGGGCTTGCACTAACTGATAGATCCAGCGATTAAATTGCTCACCGTTGACGACGCCCGCCTCCTGAATCGCAACCGAGGTCACGGTTTCGTCATGATCGTGAGCATCTTCGCCAAGGAACTCTGGATCGATACTGAGGGCATTCTTCAGGTCGAAGGCTCCGACACCGAGCACAGTATCCAGTGAAATTTGGCAGTGCTGTGTCTGGTGGATTTTGGCGATCGCATTCATACTCCGAATGCGCTGCTCTAGCTCTTCCAGAATGGGCGGTGACACTAGATCGACCTTATTCAGCAAAACCACATCGGCAAAGGCAATCTGTTCTTGGGCTTCGCTACTGTCCCAGTGCTCCCAGATATATTTGGCATCGACGACGGTGACAATGGCATCTAAGAGGAGGCGCGATCGCATCACCTCATCCACAAAAAAGGATTGAATAACTGGTGCTGGATCGGCCAACCCCGTCGTTTCAATCATCAAATAGTCGAAATCTTCTGCACGCTCCATCAAATTGCTGACAATGCGGATCAGGTCGCTCCGCACGGTGCAGCAGATGCAGCCATTGTTCATCTCAAAGATTTCTTCGTCAGCATCAATCACCAACTGATTATCAATGCCAACTTCGCCAAACTCATTCACAATGACGGCGATACGCTTACCGTGTTGAGCCGTCAGAATGTAGTTGAGGAGCGTAGTTTTACCAGCGCCTAAATACCCGGTTAAAACAGTCGTTGGAATCAGGTCTTGCAAAGTTTACAGCCCCCCTAAAATACTTTACCAGCTCTAAAAGGCCAATTAGACCTCCATCAGAAAAAGCTTCTTTGAGAGTTCTTGACCAAAAAGTGAGAAGACTTAAAAGTGATTGAAGCTAATTTTCAGCCTCACCATTCTTTTTATATCCCAATAAAATCAATATAGGAAAGAAAGATACTATAAACTGTATATTTGACAACATGCTAAAGGATGAATTATTCAGTTTTTTGATGAACATATAAATTCCTAGGATGTTGTGATATTACCAGCCAAATGTGGCTGTTATACTAGCCCTAGGCATCTTAGAAAACAATGCAATGATGACTAACGTCAGTGTCGCTATCGAGAATCTAGAAAATTCTGAGATTGATAGTCTTGACCTCAGGATTATTGAGCTTTTGCAACATAACGGCAGAATCCCTTACCGAGATATCGCTCGCTCAATAAATACGCCAGAAGCAACGGTTAGGTATCGAATGAAGCGACTCTTGGATGATGGTATCATCACTATCAGCGCTTTCATTAATACGGGAAAGGTTAGGCATGAAAATGTCTCCTACATCGAAATAAAAGTCGATCCTATTTTTTTTGGGGCAACACTTGATGAATTAGTTGGCATGGAAAATATCAGTTACCTGTCCGCTGTTACTGGCGAGTTCGATATTATGCTTGAGTACATCTACAAAGATAATGAGGACCTGCTGGAATTCATTAATTGGTTAAAGCAGAAAGATAGCGTTACAGCATTAAAATCCAGAAATATCTTAAAAATCTATAAGGCCCAATACCCAGCTCGAATTAGTCAAGAGTGACTTGTGACTTTTTGACCTGAGTTCGCCGCCCATGAAAAGGGATTTTCCATCATGTCGGGCTCTTCTCCGACTACTCTTTCTAGATGCTGTTGCAGTTCTAAAAAATGCCGATCATACCGATCGCTAAAAGCCGGAGCCGAAATGTCTACTGCTTCTATAATTTGGCCTGGCTGCCCACCGACCACAATGAGCTTCTGACCCAGCAATATCGCCTCTTCCACATCATGGGTGACCAGCACCAGGGTTGCTTCTTTGGTATCTTGCCAAATGTTCAGGAGAAATTTCTGAAGTCGCCGCCGCAGTTGGATATCCAGGGCCGAAAAGGGTTCATCCAGCAGTAGCACGTCGGGTTGATTGGCTAGCGATCGCGCAATAGAAACACGCTGCTTCATGCCTCCTGAAAGCTGATGAGGGTATAGGTGGCGGGCTGGAGCTAGCCCCACATGTTCCATCACTTCCTGAACGCGCAAAGCATACTGACACTTTTGTCTGCCGCGAACTTTGAATCCAAAGCCAATGTTTTGCTCAACGGTTAACCAGGGATACAGAGAATTTTCCTGAAACACCATGCCAATTTTTGGGGTAATGCCTGGCAAGGGCACGCCATGAAATAAAACCTGTCCTGAGGTAGGGGGAATAAACCCCCCTAATAACTTGAGTAGGGTCGACTTTCCGCCTCCTGAACGGCCTAGAATGGTGACAAAATCACCCTTGGCAACTTCCAGATTGATGTCTTCTAGCGCCGTGAACGAAGACTGCTGATTGGCATGAAAGACTTTCGCCACCTGCTGACAGGCCAGAATCGGTTGGTGATGGCGTTCACCTAAAGCTGAGGAATGACTGCTCATCAGTTAAATCTTCCACCAGAAAAACTTTCTTTGAATCAGCAGCAGCAATCGGTCAACAGCAAATCCGGTAATGCCGATAATGCAAATGCCTAGCAAAATTAGGTTGCTGTTGAACAGGTTGCGTCCAGTCATCACAACCGTGCCAAGGCCATCCCTTAAGCCAGTCATTTCAGCGGCTAAAACGGCCATCCAAGCAGCAATAAAATTGAGTCTGAGCAGGGTAAATACACCGGGTAAAACAGCGGGGATAATGACGAACCTCCAGCGGGCAAAGTTATCCCCCCCGAGATTTTCGGCAGTGATTAACAAGCTTTCGGGGATTCTCTTGATTTCCGCTACTGTCGCGATCGTCAGGGTGAAAAAGACCCCCATGAAGACAATGAACACCGCCGTCAGATTACTGACGCCAAAAACCACTAGAGCCAGGGGCACCCAGGCGATAGGAGCAATGGGCGCGATCAGTCCTAAAATCGGCAGGATAAACAACTCTGACCACTTTGAAAGGCTGATTAACAGGCCACAAACAATTGATCCTACAAAGGCCACTGTCATTCCCGAAATTACCCGGATTAAAGTGACAATGACTGACTGATAAATCGATGCCGACTGCGAACCCAGGCCAATTTTGAAATCACTCTCAAAGAGCACCGGCAGAAATTTGGATGGCGGGGGCAAAACCTGGGCAATGGGGTTTTCGGGATTAGCACCAATGACTTCCCAAGCTCCGACAAAGACGACGCAAGAAATCACCCCACAAACTAGGGGCAGCAGCGATCGCGATATGAAACCTAGTCCGCCAGAATTGCCCTTCACCATGCTACTTTTCTAGCTTTTTCACAATCGAGACATCAAAGATATCTTTTGCGGGTACGTCCGCCTGGATATACTCCAACTGCACCATCTTATCGACCACCGTTTGAACCGCATCCAGGTCGGGAGTAAAGGTGATAGGGGACGGTTGAGTGGTGAAGGCAGTCAGCAACACGTCATTTTCCACTCGGTAATAGTTGCCCCCCGCAAGGAGTTCAATAGCCTGCTCAGGGTCGGTATTAATAATCTCTGCCGCACATTGCAAGCCCTGAATGTAGGCTTCCACGACTTCAGGACGCTCGTTGAGAGTCTTCTCCAGCACGCTAACCACAGTGTTCGGCGTTGTCGGCGACCAAACCTCAGCATTGTCGGTGATGACATTCGCCTCGCCAGCGGCGACAAATTGGGTCGTGTAAGGCTTGATGTGGCTCAGGATATCCACCTCTCCCAATCGAAAAGCATCGACCATAGCCAGTAGATCGTCGAAATAGACCATCTCAAAGGCTTCTGGATCAAGGCCAGCCTGCTCAAAGGCATCCACCAGAATCAACTCCAGCGTGTCCCCCCGGAGGGTGGCAATTTTCAACGGCTGGTCGGGATTTTCTGTCACGAAGGTAGTCAAATCGGCGATGGACTCAACTCCGTAGTCGCTGTCAATAATCACCTGCATAACGCCCCATCCCCCAGCTGCCGCTACCGTTTTAATCGGCACGCCGCTATTGGCCGCAAAAAACGGCAGGGTAAAGGGATTAGTACTGAAGTCGATTTGGCTACCGGCCAAGGCGGCATTGTTATCGCCGGGATTGGTGAAGAACACCGTCTCGACATCCAGACCGTGCTGCTCAAAACAGCCCGATTCGACTCCCAAGAACAACGGTGCCATATCCAACGCCACTAAGTGACCCGCTTTTACCGAGATCAGCTCATTAGCAGGGGCTGCTCCGGCGCTCTCTGAGGAGGGCGCTTCCGTATTTTCGGTGGGCAGCGACGCCCCACAGCCCCCAACAAACAAAGCACCCAATGCGGAAAGAATCAAAACATGCTTCGGCAGCATAGGAACACAAACCTCGATCGCGATAAAGCTTGACGAGACTAAAAGGGAAGATCACGGGTTGCTATGCTCAAGAGCCGAGTCATCATCAGGCATAGGCCCAGTAACCGCTTGGCTCTGAGAATAAAGGCATCAGTCCATGAGTTTTGTAGTGAAGGGCACAACTTACGCAAGAAAAACTGTCATTCTTTGCTTATAGAACAAGATGCAGGCTTATGTCCTACGCATTTCGCAAAAATAAGCGGCAGATGCTGACGTTTTCTTGACAAAGGAGCAGCCTCTATCACTTCGGTGTAAGGAGAAAGCTAGACATGGTAAAGCATGGAGGAATGAGCAACCCAACCTAATACACCACCTTCGGATTGCAGGATGTGAATCGTGGCGTCATGATCAGCGCGATCGAACGCAGCGCAGCAGTCATCTAACAACAGGCAGTCATAGCCCAGATCGCTGGCATGGCGATAGGTTGCCAGCACACAGCATTGAGTTGTGACCCCCGTGATGAGAAGGTGAGTGATGTTTTGACTGCGGAGCTTATGGTCAAGTTGAGTGTTGACAAAACAAGAATGGGCCGGTTTATCTAGCTGTATTTCATGGGGGAGAGGCCTCAATTCGTCGATAATTTCAACCCCTTTTTCTCCCTGAACTAGAAACCGTCCCATTTTACCGGGCTCACCAATCGGGGAACCGGCATTGGTATATCGCTTTTGTTTGCTGGAGGTTAAGTCAGATAAATCAGGAGAATGACTTTCGCGGGTAAAAACGACCATCAGTCCCATTTTTCGAGACCACTCAAGCAAAGTCTGAATTGATGGAATAATAGCCCTGATGGACTCTAGACTAAGATCTAATTGGCTACTATTGAAGCCGTCAGGATGGCAAAAATCATTTTGCATATCAATGACGAGCAGAGCTGTATTCTCTAATGGGAGCTCAAATGGATGGGTATAGGTGTTGATTATTGCCATAAAACGTTTTAGAGAATTGATTGTTTTAGCCTATAATACAACTCTAAGTTTTGTCACTTATTCGGTGAAATTTGTCAACAAATTCCGAGTTTCAACTAGCAGTTTTTTGTACAATCACTGTCCAGCCATTCCAATATTGATGTCCGCTACTTTTTACTAAGCCATGGCCCATACTCACCGCCCAGAGTCCGAAATTGCCCTCCGCGTCAAAGCAATTGAGTCGCTGCTCGTTGAAAAAGGCATCGTTGATCCGACAACTCTGGATACCATCATCGAGGCCTATGAACACCAAATTGGCCCCCACAACGGAGCCCGGATTGTGGCGAAAGCCTGGGTTGACGCCGCCTATAAGCAGCGGTTGCTGGCCGATGGCACGAGCGCGATCGCAGAACTTGGGTTAACGGGGTTCTCCAGCGAGCACATGGTCGTGGTGGAAAACACCCCTCAAGTCCACAATCTGATTGTTTGCACACTTTGTTCCTGCTATCCTTGGGCCATTTTAGGCTTGCCGCCCACCTGGTATAAGTCCTTTGCCTACCGAGCGCGGGCCGTGATCGAACCGCGCAAAGTGCTACAGGAATTTGGGTTGGTCATTCCTGATGAGGTCGAAATTCGAGTGTGGGACAGCAACGCCGATTTGCGGTATTTAGTTCTGCCAGAGCGACCGCAGGGCACCGAGGGCCTGTCCGAAGCGGCGCTGGCCGGTTTAGTAACTCGTAACGCCATGATTGGCACGGCCAAGGTTCAGCCCCCCGAACAACCTTCCACCCTTGCCGCTTAGGAGGATTTACGATGAACGGTCCCCACGACATGGGTGGTATGCACGGTATGGGGCCTATCCCCATCGAGCCAGATGAACCCGTCTTTCATTCCGAATGGGAAGCCAAAGTTTTTGCCATGAGCTTTGCAACCTTCTGCAACTTTTTCCCGGTAGATGAAACCCGCCATGCTTCAGAACGGATGCCACCGGGAGACTATCTCAGTTCGGCCTATTACGAGCGCTGGCTGTATGCCCTGGAACTCTTGCTCACTGAGCACAACCTGGTCACCCTTGCAGAAATTGAGCAACGTATCGCTGAGCTGGTACAAGGAGAGTAATCACGATGGCCATCGAAACCAGCAATGAGTGCATGACAGTCGCCCAGGCTCAGTATTTACTCCAGAATGGCGTTGACTGCCGTGGCGTCAGTGACGATCCGCCTCGATTTCAAGCCGGGGACAGGGTTCGAGCAAAAGTCATGCACCCTATCACCTACACTCGCCTGCCTCGCTATGTACGAGGAAAGATGGGCACCATCGCCAAGGTGAATGGGGTCTACGTCTTTCCGGACAAGGTGGGGCAGCGTTTGGCAACAAAACCGCAGTACGTATACAGCGTACGCTTTGCCGCTCAGGAGCTCTGGGGGCCAGATGCCTCCCCCAGAGATTGCCTCTATATCGACCTGTTTGACGACCACTTAGATGCGACCTGAATCCTATGCAATATCCTCAAGATCCACCGCCCGTTCAATCCGGCTCCGGCATGTCCAATACCGATCAGGAACGCGTGTTTAATGCGCCTTGGGAAGCCAAGGCCTTCGCCATTGTGAATCAGTTGGCTACGCTTGAGCACTGTACCTGGCCGGAATGGACCCAGTATCTCTCATCCGTGATCGCCGCCACCGAAAACGATGCCTCTGACTCCATACCCTATTACGAACAGTGGGTCATGGCCTGTGAAAAACTGCTAGCGGACAAAGGCTTACTGGACACTGAGGCGATCGACCAAAAAATGCACGAGTTAGTCGCAGAAAAGGAAGCAGAACATCAACATTAACGCCAGAGTCTGTAGAAGCCCTTAATGGCCTCAAATTTTAGTTTTGCTAGTTTCAAGCCAAATCGCTAATGTGTACCAGATGATAAAAACCTCGAGCAGCTTGGTTTTGAGAATGTGAAAGAGGTACTTTTTCCTCTCGCTGGACTTAGAGAGAATGCTTTCGGGGTCGGTGAGAGCCATAAACACTGTGATCGGCCACTGTTCTTGGGTATCCCCAAAACAGTTCAAGAGCTTTCAGTCAGGGAAAGAAGCAGAGAAAATGTATCTGAGACAACAATACTGACGTAGGGTGACTGATAACTTGCACAAAGATACAAAAAAAAGAATTGTTTTCACTAAGTTGTTCTGTCTTTTCTGAACATGCATTTAGATTTAGTAGGCGCTTCGGAAAATCAGCAGGGAGAAACATCACTTTCCACAGGCATTGAAGTAAGAAATTTAACCAAAAAATTTCATAAAGAAATTCTTTACCAAAACTTCAGCCTGAGTATACCTGGGGGCCAGTTCACATCAATTTTTGGTCCTAATGGTTGTGGAAAATCAACGCTTCTTAGCATGATCTCTGGGCTTATCCCATTTGATAGTGGGGAAGTCTATTTTGACGGAAAGCCGCTTGCAGAAACAAAAATAGGATATGTATTTCAGAACTATAGGGATGCTCTTTTTCCTTGGTTGAGAGCAAGTGACAATATCACTTATCCATTATCTAGGGCAGGCTTATCAAAAGTACAGCGCAAATTAAAGCTAGAGGAGTTAGTACATAAATTCGGGGTAAAGTTTGACCTTAAACGCTATCCCTATGAATTATCTGGGGGGCAGCAGCAGCTTGTTTCAATTATGAGGGCACTAGCGACAGGCCCAGAGGTCTTATTCCTTGACGAGCCGTTTTCAGCTTTAGACTACGAAGCTACGTTATCCATCATTGAAAAGTTGCAAGAGGTATTCATATCCTCTGGTGTCACTATGGTAATGATTTCACATAACCTAGAGGAAGCCATTTATCTCTCTAACAATGTTGTCCTCCTAACCAAAAGACCCACCCATATAGCTGAGATAATTTCATTTGATATCAGCCATCCGCGTACCGCAAATACGCTTTCCGACCCTCGATTCATTGACACCAAAGCTTATAGCCTAGATATTTTTAGGAGGGAGGTGAGTAGGTGATGCCTAAGATGAATAGTAAGGCTCTAGCATCTTTCCTAATTGCTAATGTTGGCACTCTAATAGTCATTGCCATTTGGTGGGTAGTAGCATCCCTAGAATTAATAAATCCTGTACTTCTGCCAACTCCTTTAGAAACTTTCAACTCGCTCTTTATTAGCCTATTCAGTGGAGATCTAATTAGAGACTTCTGGCTTACACTTTATCGAAGCCTCTACGCCTTCGTGATTGCTGTAGTTGTGGGAGTCCCTATTGGCATTCTATTAGGATCAAACCAGAAGGTATATCGCTCCTTTGAATTTCTGATAGACTTCTTCCGCTCTACTCCAGCAACGGCAATGTTTCCCCTGTTTTTGGTTGTCTTTGGTATCGGAGACTTTTCTAAAATTGCCGTTGCAGCTTTTGCAGGAGCTTTAATCGTATTTTTCAACGTAGCTTATGGTGTTATGAACACGAAAAAAACTCGTGTTATGGCAGCAAAAGCAATGGGAGTTCCTTCTTGGAGGATTTTTGTTGACGTTACGTTTCTTGAAACTTTACCTCAAACATTTATAGGACTAAGAACATCAATTTCACTAACTCTTGTTGTTATTATTGTTGCCGAGATGTTCATTGGCTCTACTCACGGCATGGGACAGCGCATTATTGACTCACAACAAGTTTTTGATATGCCCCAAATGTATGCCTCTATTATCGCTACAGGGGTTATGGGATATGCCTTAAACCAGATTTTTCTGATCATTGAGGATAAATTTGTTCATTGGAAAGGAAGATAATTATCATGACTGACCTGAATCGCCGCAAATTTGTTAAGTATGGTGCCCTCGCATTAGGAACAGGTGCTTTGGCTGCTTGCAATAATGGCACCCAAGGAAATTCTAGTCAGGGTTCCCCTCAGGTAATCGTTAAGAAAGAGAAGGTGGTTGCTTCTTGGTTGCCAATTATGCAGACAACTGCATACTATGTAGCCTTAGAAGAGGGACTATTTGAGCAAGCTGACATTGAAGTTGAGTCTGCCAAATTTGAGAATCCAAACCAGATCATTGATTCTCTAGTATCTGGTCGTGCTGATTTTGGCCCGCCTGGAGCCGCAGCTGGAATTACAGTCTTAGCTGAAGCTAAAGCACCCGGAACGTTCAGAGTCTTCGGGCTTCAAGGGGGCGGTATTAAGAGCGGATTCACAAATGATGGGTTAATCGTCAAGCCTGACTCTTCTATTCAGTCACTCAAAGATCTTGAAGGTAAAAAAGTAGGAACTATCCCAGGGGTTCAGTGGGAAACTATCCTCAAGCATCTATTGAAGCAGAATGGACTAGAACCAGGTACCAACGTAACTATTGAGCAAATGGCCGTAGGATTACACCTACCATCCGTTGTATCGGGGGCTGTAGATGCTACTCTTTCGCTTGAACCTGTAGGGTCAATTGCAGAAGCCACAAAGCAGGCTAAAATTGCGATGGTAAACCCCGTTTCTGAATTTATCTCTGACCCATTCTACTCAGGGGCAGCAGTTCTGACATCAAAGTTTATTACTGACCGCCCTGAAACAGCCAAAAAAGTAGTTCAGATTATTGATGAAGCTACGAAGATGGCAAATGAGAACTTTGATAAGTATCGTCCTATCATTTCTAAGTACACGGCTTTAGAACCAGACCAAGCAGAGTATGTTGCCCAGCCTCGTCTAAGAGGATTTAACGATTTAGACGCTGAAGACGTAACGTCCTATCAGAAGTTTATCGATGTGTTCTTGTCTGAAGGTGTGCTTAATCAAGAAATGAGCGCTCAAAAGATGATGCTTGGCAAGGAAGAACTAGCATAGATATCATAAGGTCACCTAAAAATGGCAAGACGAAAGTTTAGAGCAGCTGTTGTGCAAACCTTAGCTGCTCTGGGAAATCTGGATTTCAATATCAATCTTCTGGATAAATACGCTCAGGAAGCAACTCGGCAGGGTGCTGAACTGGTTGTCTTCCCTGAGTGCATGAATACAGGATACTTATTCGATTCTCAGCAGCACTGCTCTGAGCTAGCCGAGACAATTACTGGGAAATATGTCGAGGCAATGGCTGACCTTTGCCGCAAGCATGGCTTGTTTATAGCTAGTGGCTTTACTGAGAAAGACGAAGTTAATGAAAAAATCTTTAACAGTGGATTGCTCCTAGACAAGACAGGCAAGTTAATCCTTCACTACCAAAAACAGTTTTTGGCTACCCACGACCAAAACTGGTTTGAATGCGGGGTTAAAGGTTCTCCTGTTGTTGATACAGAGTTGGGCCGCATTGGTTTGCTCATTTGTTTTGATGGTCGCATACCTGAGATTGCTAGATGTCTGGCATTGCAGGGAACCGACATCATTTTAGATATGGCAAACTTCTTTGCGATGGATCAAGCAGAGATGTGGGTGCCAGCACGAGCTTTTGAAAATGAATCTTGGATTATTGCAGCCACTAAAGCTGGGGTAGAACGCAGCATCTACTATCCTGGTGGCAGTATGATTGTGGCTCCTACTGGTCAGGTAGCCGCGAAGATCCCCTACGATACCCATGGTGTTGTATCCGCTGATATTGCTTTCTCAGAAGAACTTAAAACTAAGTTAGGCAATCGCCGTCCCGATATTTATCAAAGACTGCTGACTCCTTTTGAGGAAACCCCAGTCGCGGCCTTCCTCAAGCAGCCACTCATTCCTGAAGAGGAAACGACTAAAGTAGCAGCTGTTCAATGTCATAGGACTGATGATCCTAACAGTCTGGATGCTGCTTTCGAGATGGTTAGCCATACAGCTAAGTTGGGAGTTAAGCTTTTGGCCTTACCGTTACACTTTAGTTCCCCAATGTGGAATCTTAACCACCAAGAAGCAGAAGATGCGGCTAAGGATGCAGAGGTTCATATCAACCGTGCTGGAGAAATCGCGAGAGATTATGGTTGTGCGATCGTTCTTCCCGTTATTGAGAAAATAGGCGATATCCTTTCTTCTTCAGCAACTTTGATTGGCCCAGATGGCCATGTAATCGGTCGCTATCGACAAACTCATCTAAGCCCATCTATGCAGGCCTGGGCTAAGGCGGGTGATGAGCTGCCGGTCTTTGAGACTCCATTTGGCCGCATTGGCATCATTTTGGGTGATGATGGCCTTTATCCTGAAAGCACACGTATTCTTGCATTAAATGGAGCCGATATTGTTGTTTGGTGCAGCGCTTGGGTACAACCTTCAGAAAGGGAATTACTAGCTGTTCCTAAAGCTGAAGATAATCGTGTTTATTTAGTTTGTGTAAATAGAACAGACTGTCCTTATCCAGGGGGATCTTTTGTTGTTCCTCCAAACGGCTTTCCCCACTGGGATGTAAACATCTCAGCTCCACGAACGACTAGACATGGAGCGGTCATGCCAACCTATGCTAATTTGGCACTATCTCGGCAAAAAAGGATGATTCCTAATGTTGATATGCTGCGAAATCGTCTGATTGAAACCTATGGCCCTTTGGTGAATACTTTTATCAAGTAAGTTTCCACGGTTTCCCCCAACCGTCACCTCAGCGGCGTCCATCTTTCCTTCTAAAAACTTCAGTATTGTGTGGGTAGACTCCTAATGCAACTGGTCCAGTGTTTCGATCGCCCCACTCACTGCCCTAGGTGGCGTCCTGCATCTGGGTCACATCGGTTGTGTCATCTACTCGGTATATATCTTTGAACGGGACTCTTTCAATCACATCGGCGAGGTGTTTGAAGCCTCGAATTCTGAGCAGCTCTTCTGATGGCTTTCGACCAACTTGAACACCAGTGCCAGGATGGTGTCCTTGGAGACACAACCTCGGGTTTTGCCGGTTCTGAGTCGCACGGTGGCAAACGTCGATTCAATCGGATTGGTGGTACAAATATGCGCCCAGTACTCAGCGGGGAAGTGGAAGAAGGACCGCCTACCAACGCTGGATTTTAGATGCGGCTACCGTCCATGCCGCCCTGCTAGAGTCTGCCTTTGATCTCTATCGGCTAGAACTTTACAAAGCACTGCGCTGGCCCCTGCTCACTACCCCCGCAGAAGAGCTGAAGCAGGGCAGAAAACTCACTGCCTGCCTCTGGCGCGGGTCTGAAAGCACTACCTGACACTTTGCCCAACCCGAGAAATGATGCCCATACACCTGTCAAAATACTTTTGAAGCCCGTATGTGCATTAGCCACCTCTCAGTTCCTCTTCGCGTTGGAGTGCCTTTTGCCGTAAAACCCCAAATGTCCCGCTTATGTTGAGGGCCATAGCTGATGTGGATAGGACGATCGCATCCATAAAAATACAGCGAGTCAAACGGCAGACCTTGGGCCATAATCCAATCCACCAGCACATCGCTGGGTAGGTCAAGGATACGAAAGTCACAGGCTGCACCGAGGCGATCGCAGTAGTACCGCCCGTTCCGATTTACCTCATGGGCCATGTGCTGATCCAGGCTGGGAGTAGCTATACCGTACTTCTTGCCCGTCACCGGGTCTTTTTTCGCCAGCCATCGCTTCAAATCCGCAGAGCAAAAGCCGTAGGTGAGCTGGAAGCGTTGGTGCAGCCTCTCCGTTCGCGAAGCGTCTGCCTCAGCAGAAGGAGAATCGCGCCCAAACCTATCAATCACCGGGTCAACAATGTACTGACACAGCGCCTCTAGGGCGGGCAATGTTTCTTCCAAGTTTTTAGGAAACGGGTCAATCTGGTCAGCGAACCGCTGGTAGGTCTGTGTGCAGGTGCAAAATTCCTCTAACGTCAGATACTTGCCTAAGGGCTGTGCTGACATCAACTGCCTCCCCTTAATCCAATGCCTGTTCCATCAAGCTCTGATATCGTTTCGGCAGATGCCCCTCTCGCCAGAGCTTTTCCATGATCGCATCCCGCAGCCAGGCCGTGCGGTTCTCCTTCTCCCTCATCAGCCCGTCAATATCTTCCGGCAACCGCACACAGAGAGGGCGCTCCGCCATCGCTACTTCCCCCTGCTGCTGGAAGCGGGTCAAATAGTCTCTGCGGGCAGCCTCATCACTCATCACCGGAAATACTCCACTGCTACTGCTGCTAGAAAGACAGAATCATCCCAAGTATACGAGGCATTACACCCATGCATCCATCGATCAACTGCACTTATGGGATGAGTAGGATTTCCCAGATATCGATCAGCAATTCTCATCAAACCCCCCTTAAAATCCATTTTTTATCCCAATAGCCCGCGTATACATGGGATATAATTTATGTATAAGAGGGCAATAAGACTCCAGAGCCACAAAATAAGGAGGCTCTGCTGATACCGCAGCGGTCAGAGCTGACTCCGATAGCCTCAGAGCTTAAAACTGCCCTACTTTCGACATCCACAACCTAGAGAATCACTCCTATGACGCTTTCCTACTCAGAAGATCTCAGCCAACTAGTTGGCGGCCAAGTTTGCAAAGCTGCCATCAGTCAAGATGGCTATCCCTATCTCATCATTGCTAAGAACACCGAATCGCGCTTCTTCTATGTCATTGCTCAGTCTGATGCTGAAGGCAATGGTCCAGGGTTTCTACAATTGAACGAACACCAAGGCCGCATTGTCAAAGATTAACTCGGTCACCAATTTTTCTGTGCTGTCCGAATGGCGATCGCTATTCGGGCAGCTCCATTCGAAATTACTGCCATATCCTTCAATCCCCCCACTGTTGATGGCACGGTAGCAGAGCGCGATCTTACGCCGCTAAATATCATGATTGACTCTGTAAGCAATTTCTCTGTTCGTACGCTGTGGCGACACATATCACAGGCTTTACCAGTGATGAGCCAGCAGCTTCTTCAACTGGCAACTTCCCCACATCAGCCGTCTGAATGCGAAAAATCATTCTTGGGCAATTCTTGGGCAGTCTTGAATTCAAATATTCGAAATCCCTTTAGGGCAATGCTTTTGCGCCTTGATGAAACTGACTCGAAAAAAAAACTGCGAGAGCTAAGGCCGTCTCAGTAGGCACTACCAATATGGCTTACGCCTTGTTCTGAAGCCCCATCACCCGACGATATTCGTCATCATACGTGTCCTGATCCCACCAAGCTCGGTATATTGACCGTTGCACGGCGACAGAGTGGCCCATAGAGCGGGCAATGAAGGTGTCGCTAAACCCTTGCTTGTACATCCGCTGAGCATAGGCATGGCGTAGGTTATAGGGAGGAAAGGGAATTTTCAGTTCGCGAAACTCCTGAGAAATTTTGCCGCCCAGTTGGTTGTTGTTTTTTCCCTCGGTCTCAATATTGGGATACTTCACAATGTGCGGTGTCATCATGTCCCACCCCTTGCCGTAGCTAGGATACACAATCCGCCATCCTGTTTTGGTTTCCTCTTCCACCTCAAGAATAGGTGGATCCTCATCAATCCTGTCTGTGCGAATTCTAAAGATCTCGTGAGGCCTTAACCCATAAATCGCAAGGATCGAAATGACCCACTGCCAGGCTGGATTCTTTACCGATTCCCAGAGATCTACGATTTCCTCATCACGAGGCAAGCTGCGCGGCTCGACCGATTTGGAGGTGTACCCTTTCCCTAATTTGCTCAGCTCTTTTAGTATGCTTGGATCCAAGCCTGCGAAGTCAGCCAATCTTCGGAATGCTATGGCAAATCCTTTGCGACTGCGACTTCCCGGTTGGGTCTCGCTCAGAATCGTTGATCGCAGCAGCTCAATCGTTAGCGGTTCGTTCTGAGGGAGTCGATTGAACAGCAATCGGTAGTTCTTGTGATAGGTATTCTCCTTGGTTGGACTCCGGAGGGTTTGCTCCCAGTGTTGCGCTTCGTAACGATTTACCCATTCTGCTACGGTTTCAGGGGGCTTTTGGTTCCCTTTGAGGAACGGTTCCCAGTCGAATTTTTCCCATAGCAGTGCATTGTCAATGTCTTTTGCCTTCGCGATCGCCACCTTCAGGCCAGCAGGAGTGGCTGAAACCCCAAGAGCGATCTCGTAGCGGCCCCCGGTGCTATCCCCTGGCTTGGGGGGGAAGTGTCTCCCCCGCACGTACAACCGGTGGTCCTTCTCGCGAATCGAGACCTTCTCCAGCCCCTGATTCACCTGGTTGATCCGTTCTTTGAGGTCAGGCGCACTCTGGTTCAGACTTCTCCCCCCCATCTCCCCCATTCCTCCCCCAAAAAGAGTACAAACTACCTGCACTCAGCTTAATTTTCATAAGCTGAGTGAGGCAAGGGGAACGCCGCAAATCGTTACGGGAGCTGGATTTCAACGGAGAGGGAGGGATTCGAACCCTCGTGAGGTGTTACCCCCAAACAGTTTTCGAGACTGCCGCATTCAACCACTCTGCCACCTCTCCAGGGGCTTTGCTATTTTAGCGTTGAATCGGCTCTTCAGGCGACCCTGGAGGCTAAAAACGCCAAAGCCATCAGACCTAGCGGCTATTTAGTCGGATGTAGGGGCAGCGCCCTTTGCAGGGGTACCGCAATCCGGGAAGATAAGAAGACTTCTGTTAAGCCCTGTTAAACGACTGCTATGGTGCCTGCCCCTGCCGAAGACCTGCTGGCCGAGAAACTGATCGATCTGGCTCTACAGCGGGGTGCCGAAGCGGCAGAGGTGCTGCAATCGCGATCGCGATCGCGCCCGGTTTTCTTTGAAGCCAACCGCCTCAAGCAGTTGGAAAGCTCTGCGGCCCTGGGGACGGCGCTGCGGCTGTGGGTGAATGGGCGACCGGGGTTGGCTGTTGCCTACGGCAATGTTGATCCCGAAGCGATTATTGATAAGGCGCTGGCCATCAGCGCCCTTAACGACCCCGAAACCATCGATCTGGCCGGAGAAACCAGCCGCGTCTATGCCAACATGGGCCAGGAGGTGCCGGTGGAGCAGCTGATTGACTGGGGCCAGGCGATGATCGATCGCATTCGCAGGGCCTACCCGGAGGTGATCTGTGGCGTCGACGTGGAATGCGATGTGGAGACCACTCGCATTCTCAACAGCAGAGGACTCGACTGCCGCTACAGCGACGCCACCCTGAGCACCTACCTGTCCGCCGATTGGGTGCGGGGGGATGACTTTTTGAGCGTGAGCGATGGCCAGACCCAGCGGGATATTCTGGATATCGATGCGCTCACCGACCAGGTCTTGCAGCGGCTGGCCTGGGCAGAGCAATCGGCTGAGGTCGAAACAGGACGTCTGCCAGTAATTTTTACGGCCAAGGCTGCCGACATGCTGTGGGGCACGCTACAGTCCGCCCTCAGCGGCAAGCGGGTGCTGGAGCGATCGTCCCCCTGGAGCAACGCCCTGGGCGAGCAGATGACCTCGTCCTCCATTACCCTGTTGCAAGACCCTGAGGCCGGTCCATTTAGCTGCCCCTTTGACGACGAGGGCACCCCCACCCAGCGGCTGGTGTTTATCGAACAGGGGGTGGTGGGACTGTTTTACAGCGATCGCGCCGTGGGCCGCACCCTGGGGGCCGAATCAACCGGCAACGGCTTTCGCCCGGGGCTGGGCAGCTACCCCACCCCCAGCCTTTACAACACCCTGGTGCAGCCGGGGACAAAATCGCTGGAGGAGCTGATTGCCACCGTTGAAAACGGCATTCTGGTTGATCAGATTTTGGGGGGTGGGGCGGGCATTGCCGGGGACTTCTCGGTGAATATTGACCTGGGCTACCGCATTCATCGGGGCGAGCTGGTGGGCCGCGTCAAGGACACGATGGTGGCAGGCAATGTGTACACCGCCTTGAAGGACAACATCGAACTGGGCAGCGACGCCGACTGGAATGGCTCCTGCTATACCCCTTCGGTGCTGGTGGATGGACTTTCGATTACAAGCGGCTGACGGGCTGACAGACTGGGCAAAGGTAGCAGCGACGCCCGCCAATCACAATTTTGGCGATCGCCGTGCCGCAGCGGTGGCAGGGTTTGCCCACCCGGCCAAAGGCCCAGTGGCGGTAGTCGCGGCGACGGTAGCCGCTGGCTTTGAGCTGGGCGGCCAGCCCCAGGTCGTTGGTAATGCCGCTGTGGCGGTAGGACTGCTGGGGCAGGGCCAGGGCGGCCGCCGCAAAGGCGGCGATCTGCTCTGGGGCACAATCCAGGGGCCGCTGGCCAGGGTGAATGCGGGCCACATACAAAATTTCGGTGCGCAAATAGTTGCCCAGGCCGCCCAAAAAGCCCTGGTCGAGCAGCAGGGAGGCAAACTGGCGACGGCGAAATGGGGGGCTGAGGGTTCTGTCCTCCACCTCGGCGGCGGTGAGGGTGCCATCGAGGGTGTCGGGTCCCAGCCTGGCGATATAGGGGTGGGCGAGCACCGCGTCGGCGCTCAGCACCTCAATATCGGAGGCGCTGTAGAGCAGGGCCCACCGCCGCGAGGTCTGCACCGCAAAGCGCAGCTGGCGGCGGGTGGCCGGCACGGCATTGGGCTTGCAGGTCACCCAGATACCGTAGAGCTGGTTGTGGCTGTACACCGCCAGCCCGTTGTCGAAGCTGGTGACCAGGGCTTTGCCGTAGGGCTGAACCGCCGTCACCGTGCGACCGACCAACGCGTCCTCGTAGGGTTTGAGTCGGTCGAAGGCAAAGAACACATCGGCGGCGATCTCACCGCCGATCGCCCGCTGAATTTTGTCGGCCGCCCGGCGAATTTCAGGGCCTTCGGGCATGGCCTATCGCCCAAAACCCCAAAAGGCCATCAGCTCACGGGCCCGGGCAGCTCCTTCGGTATCGCCCTGGCGGCTGTACAAAATGGCCGCTAGCTCCAGGTTAGAGAGGGCCTGGGCCTCTAGCCCCTGCCCATGGAGTGCCAGCCCCAGGTTGTAGAAGGCAGCCGGGTCCTCAGGCAACGCCTCCACCACCCGGCGGTAGGAGAGCACCGCCTGTAGGTACTGCTCGCGCTCCAGCAGCAGAGCCCCCAGCAGGGCGTGGGCCGCAATCAGGTCGGGGTTGAGACGCACCGCCCGCATCAGGAAGTCGAAGGCGGCCTCGCGATCGCCCTGCTGGTAGAGCACGTAGCCCATCTGGTGCTGGGCGTTGGCGTTTTGCGGGGCCACCCGCAGGGCCTCGCGCAGGTTTTTGGTGGCCTCGGCGTAGTTGCCCTGAAGCAGGTAGAGATTGGCCACGCTGACGTGGAGATCGCCGTTGTTGGGGTTGGCCCGCAGCCCCTGACTCAGGTAGGTGAGGGCCTGATCGTAGTTTTCCTGCTGAATGTAGAGGGAACCCAGCGCCTCGTAGACCTGGGCGTTGCCGGGGGCGACGCGGGACAGGTTCTGGTAGGTGGCCAGGGCCCCGTCGAAGTCGCGGCGCTCGATTTGGATGCCGCCAATGCCCAGGTGGGCGTTCACCTCGCGGGGGTTGATGGCGAGAATGTCGCGATAGGTGGACAGGGCGTCGTCAAACTGGCCGTTTTTATACTGGCTGTGGGCCAGGCCGTAGCGAAAGGCCAGGTTGCTGCCGTCGAGGGCGATCGCGCTGCGGTAGGCGGTGATGGCCTCGCCGTAGTTGCCCTGCTGCACCTGGAGGTAGCCAATGCCGGAAAACAGGCGGGGGTTCTGGCGATCGATGGCGGCGGCCTGCTGGTAGATCGCGATCGCCCCGGCATAGTCCCGGGCCGTCACCCTGGCCTGGCCCTGGCGCAGCAGCTCATCCACCTGCTCCTGCTGGGCGGCGCTGAGACCATTGCTGCCGTTTTGGGCAACCCACAGCGGCGGCATGGGTTCTGGGGCCTGGCCAAACTGGCTGAGGGCTGGGGATGGCGGCGCTGGGGCAGCGGCTTGAACGTTGGGAATCACCACCCAGCTGCCGATTAGCCCACTCAAGAGTGCGATCGCCGCGTGACTGCGTTTCACAGAGAAGTCTCCTTACTGATAACCAAGTCGTTAAGGGTGCATTCCATATATTACAACTTGCCAACCGCTGTAAAGAATGGTCACCGTTGCACCGTTAGACCTGGAGTAATCCCGTAGCATTTAAGTATCAGGGTACACCAAATATCATCAAACCCTGACCCGCTACACCGCGATCGCCACCGTGCAATTGGTAGGGCAATTGGTACAGAGCGATCGGCACAGTTTGCCGTTATCACTATCATTAAATTCGCGAGGTGCCAGTCATGAAAGGTCTGAATCTCTCAGTATTTGGCTACTTTTTTGAAGGGTTAGTGCAGTATTTTGCTGAACCCGTCGGCAGAATCTTTGGCCCCGACGACGACAACTATCCCAACATTGGCGTTCAGCCCTTTGATGGCGATGCCTACGCAGAAACGGTCGAAATCCTCTAGCAAAATCATGATTTTTACAACCTGTTCTGTACCCAAAGCCCGCTTGCTAAGGCAGTAAGCGGGCTTTGTTTGGCTACCGGCCCAGCGCCAGCACCCCGTTCTGCCCGCCAAAGCCAAAGCTCAGACACAGCGCTACCTTGGCCTCGTAGGCCATCGGCTCAGTCACCAGCTGCGGGTAAATGCCGCAGCCGCGAGCGCCCCCGTTGGGCGGCAGCACCCCGTGCCGCAGGGCCAGCAGACCCATCGCCGCGCCGATCGCCCCCGAGGCCCCCAGGGTGTGCCCGGTCGCCCCCTTGGTCGAACTCATCCACGGCGGCGAGGCAAAGCCCGCCTGAAGCAGCCGCGCCTCGTGGTCGTCATTCAGCCGGGTGCCCGTGCCGTGGGCATGGATATAGCCCACCTGCTCGGGCCTCAAACCGCTGTAGTAAAGACAGTTTTTGAGGGCCAAACGACTCCCCTTCAGCGCTGGGTCCGGGGCAGTGCGGTGGTAGGCATCGGCGCTAAACCCAGCGCCAAGAATCCAGCCGTAGGGCTGGGGGGCCCCTCGCGCCAGCCACGCCGCCTCCGACTCCAGCACCAGTACCGCCGCCCCTTCCCCCAGCACCAGTCCCTCCCGCCTCGGGGCAAAGGGATAGCAGCCCGTGGTGGCCAGCGCCCCCAGCTGCTCAAAGCCCGCCAGGGTCAGAGGCGTGATCGGAGCTTCGGCGGCACCGACCAGAACGCGATCGCACTGCCCCCGCCGCACCAGCTCGTAGCCCTGAAAGATCGCCATCAGCCCCGTGGCGCAGGCGGCCATCGGGGCCAGCACCGGCCCCAGGGATTGGATCTGACGGGCGGCAGCGATCGCCCCCATGTGGGGCAACGCCATCAGCCACGACCGTTCGCCCCCGGTGGGCTGCCGTGCCATCCACTCCCAGCGGCTCTGAAAGCTGCGGCTGGAGCCAATCACCACCCCACAGTCGCTCAGCGGCAGAGTCAGCCCGGCATCGGCAACGGCTTCCGCCACCGCCGGCAGCAGCAGATCCAGTAAATCTGCGGGCTGCTCTCCCACCATCGCCAGGGGACGGGGCGGTAGCTCGGGGAAGGGCTGCAACCGGCGAATCCCCGTTTCCCCGGCCAGGAGTCGTTTCCAGGTCGTTGCGGCGGCGGTTCCCAGAGCCGTCACCAGCCCCAGGCCCGTCACCACCACCCGGCGATCGCCTGCCTCTTGGCTACCCAGGGATGCGCTCAAGGCAACCGCACCAGCCCGCTATCCCGTCCACCCATCGACCTATCCACCCATCCCCAGCATTGCGGCTACTCAGTCCTGAGATTCTCCAGCCCCTCGATCACCCGGGCCGACTCAATCCGATCGCCCTGCTGAATGGCATCTACAGTTTCCATGCCGCTGGTGACGTAGCCAAACACCGCGTAGCTACCGTCCAAAAAGGGCAGCTCCGCCAGGGTGATATAGAACTGGGCCGAGGCCGAGTCCACCGCCTGCGATCGCGCCATCGCCACCGCCCCGCGAGTGTGGGGCAGCTCCGGGGCGGCGCTGATGCGGGCCTGCTCAAAGGTTTCGCTGTAGATCGGTTCCGCCGCTCCCGCTGGCTTAATTTCTAGGGGCACGTAGCGAGGGGCCTGGGTGTCGGGGTCAATAAAGCTGCCCGTGCCCAGCTGCTGGGCGGGCACGCTGGGGTCGTTACTCTGGGGGTCGCCGCCCTGGGCTACAAAGGGCTGCGGGTCGCGCACTACCCGATGAAATACCAGACCGTCGTAAACGCCGCGATTCACCAAATCGACAAAGTTACCGGCGGTAATCGGGGCATTGGTACCGTCTAGCTCCATCACAATGGGGCTACCGTTGACCACCATCTCCACCGTGGCCGTCCCCTCGAGCACCGGCAGATTGGCTGACGAGGCGGCCAGTTCTGAAACCCCGGGAGCCGGAGCCGCATCGCTGGGGGGCGCTTCCAGATTGGCAGAATTAGCGCAGGCACCCAGCCACAGGGTCAGTAGCGCGGCCAGAGCCAGGGTAAAGGGGCGCAGGTAAAGAGCCATTAATACGTCAATTCCTAATAGTGCAACCGACCCCCCATGTTATCTCAAGGGATCGGCGACTGGGGCTAGCGCCGAGGGGAACTTAGCCACCTCTCACCCCAGGCACGCGGCTTAGGGCGTGTCATCAACTGTGGCCAAAAGCTCTATATATCAAGCGTTGCCACGCCCGCCCCCCACCCCAGGACAGGTTAGGGGCTGTAACCCTTGATTTTGAGCGTTGAGCAGGTAGTTGAACACCTAATGGACAGCCCCTAGAGGCCCTCGAGGGGCACCTGTAAAAACCGCGCCAGTTCAGCTCCCTGGTTTTCCAGGTCAGCCAGCGGGATGGGCTGCCCCACCCGGGTCAGAGGGATGTCAGAGCGCCCTTTGATCCGCAAGTAAAGCGTACGTCTGGGATTCAGCCCTTCTTTGATGGCGACCCGTACCGCCGTGACATCCTCCAGGGGATGCTCAATTTCGATGCGGCGATTTTCGCCCCAGAACCCGCTGCGAACAATGCTCAGGCGGTTGCTGGATTTGTCAAAGCTGTTGTAGCCACCCCCCACGTCCAGGCCAATCACCACCCACAGGTAGGTCGCCAGGCCCAGGGCGGCCACGCCATAGAAGCCCATGGCAATGCCCTGGGGAATAAACACCAGCTGTGTGGGGTCAGAGAACGGCAGAAGATTAGTTTTTAGGTAGCTGGAGGCCCCTGCCAGAGCAAAGCCCAGCCCTCCCAGGGTCAGTACCGAGGCCCAAAAGATATTGCTTGCGCGGCGGGCTCCCAGTACGGTGCGTTTCAAAGTCTGCGGTTGGGTCGAAGAAACAGAGGCGGCCATAGAAATTTAAGAAAAAATAGATTGAAAACGCCAGCAAAAACGATTGAGGTGTCCCAGGATCAGCTAGACGACCGGGAAATGTCCGCCAACGGGCACCTCCCCGACTCTCCAGCGATCCCGACCAGCCATACCAGTAAAGACATTTGCGGTAGACGCCCCCAGGTCCGCTAGGGATACTTGGGCGATCGTCCGTAGCAAGTAGTCGTTAGGACAGCGATGTAGCTCCAGTTTAAACCCCTTCGGTACCGCTCCAACCGGGGCAAACCCCGGTTGCGCAGCGCTTGCCCGTCTCGCCAGGGCAAAAGTCTCCGATCGATGACCCTGAGAATTTACGTGTCAGATTGTAAAAATTTAGAACACTCCTTATCATAAATAGAAATCTGGCCTTTCTAAGGCTGGCCCCAGGGCTGGCTTGGAGGCTAGCTGGTGTAACTCAGACAGGGGATCGCTACGGAGGCAGGAATATTTTTCCTCCTGGCTCTAATATCTGGAATACTTAGTAGATATAAACCCCTGCTCTGAGGTAATGCTCTGCCAAACCCTTAGGTTTGGATCCAACAGAGCCGCGACCTTATGGATTGGATGTCATATAAAGAGGATTTGACATGACCATAGCAATGGGACGCGCGCAAGCCCAGCGAGGATGGTTCGACGTCCTTGACGACTGGCTAAAGCGCGATCGCTTTGTGTTTATCGGGTGGTCCGGCATTTTGCTGTTTCCCTGCGCCTTTTTGGCGGTAGGGGGCTGGCTGACGGGGACCACCTTTGTGACCTCCTGGTACACCCACGGCCTGGCGTCGTCGTACCTGGAAGGTGCCAACTTTTTGACCGTGGCGGTATCGACTCCGGCCAACAGCCTGGGGCATTCGCTGCTACTGCTGTGGGGTCCCGAGGCCCAGGGCGACTTTGTGCGCTGGTGCCAGCTGGGCGGGCTGTGGACGTTCGTGGCGCTGCACGGTGCCTTCGGACTGATTGGCTTCATGCTGCGCCAGTTTGAAGTAGCCCGGCTAGTGGGTCTGCGGCCCTACAACGCCATTGCCTTCTCGGCCCCGATTGCGGTGTTTGTCAGCGTCTTTCTGATGTACCCGCTGGGCCAGTCGAGCTGGTTCTTTGCGCCCAGCTTCGGCGTAGCGGCGATTTTCCGCTTTCTGCTGTTCTTCCAGGGCTTCCACAACTGGACCTTGAACCCCTTCCACATGATGGGAGTGGCGGGTGTGCTGGGTGGAGCGCTGCTGTGCGCCATCCACGGTGCCACCGTGGAGAACACGCTGTTCAAAGACGGCGAGAACGCCAACACCTTCCGTGCGTTTGAGCCCACTCAGGCCGAAGAGACCTACTCGATGGTGACCGCGAACCGATTCTGGTCCCAGATTTTCGGGATTGCGTTTTCCAACAAGCGCTGGCTGCACTTTTTCATGCTGTTTGTGCCGGTGACCGGCCTGTGGATGAGTGCGGTGGGTGTTGTGGGTCTGGGCCTGAACCTGCGGGCCTACGACTTCGTGTCGCAGGAGATTCGGGCGGCGGAAGACCCCGAGTTTGAGACCTTCTACACCAAGAACATCTTGCTGAACGAAGGCATCCGGGCCTGGATGGCACCCACCGACCAGCCCCATGAGAAGTTTGTATTCCCCGAAGAGGTACTCCCCCGTGGTAACGCTCTCTAGCAACTCGTACATTGCAGGGCGCGACCAGGAATCCACCGGCTTTGCCTGGTGGTCTGGTAACGCTCGACTGATCAACCTATCCGGCAAGCTGCTGGGGGCCCACGTGGCCCACGCTGGTCTGATTGTGTTCTGGACAGGGGCTATGACCCTGTTTGAAGTCGCTCACTTTGTTCCCGACAAGCCTCTATATGAGCAGGGCTTCATTCTGCTACCCCACCTGGCTACGCTGGGTTGGGGGGTAGGGCCTGGTGGTGAAGTCATCAACACCTATCCCTACTTCGTCGTTGGTGTACTGCACCTGATTTCCTCGGCAGTGCTGGGGTTGGGCGGTATCTACCACGCCCTGCGCGGCCCCGAAGTCCTGGAAGAGTACTCTTCCTTCTTCGGCTACGACTGGAAAGACAAGAACCAGATGACCAACATCATCGGCTACCACCTGATCCTGCTGGGTTGTGGTGCGCTGCTGCTGGTGCTGAAGGCCTGCGTTTTTGGCGGTGTCTACGACACCTGGGCCCCGGGCGGTGGCGATGTGCGCATCATCACCAACCCGACCCTGAACCCCGCCGTGATCTTCGGCTACCTGCTAGGCTCTCCCTTTGGTGGCGACGGCTGGATCATCGGTGTCAACAACATGGAAGACATCATCGGCGGCCACATCTGGGTTGGCCTGATCTGCATCGGCGGTGGGATTTTCCACATTCTGACCAAGCCCTTTGGCTGGGCCCGCCGTGCCCTGATCTGGTCTGGTGAAGCCTACCTGTCCTACAGCCTGGGCGCTCTGTCCCTGATGGGCTTCATCGCCTCCTGCTACGTGTGGTTCAACAACACCGCCTACCCCTCTGAGTTCTACGGCCCCACCAACGCCGAGTCCTCCCAGGCTCAGGCGATGACCTTCCTGGTGCGCGACATGCGCCTGGGTGCCAACATCGGTGCCGCCCAAGGCCCCACCGGTCTGGGTAAGTACCTGATGCGCTCTCCCACCGGTGAGATCATCTTCGGCGGTGAAACCATGCGCTTCTGGGACTTCCAGGGCCCCTGGCTGGAGCCCCTGCGTGGCCCCAACGGCCTTGACCTGGACAAGCTCACCAACGACATCCAGGACTGGCAGGTGCGTCGTGCGGCTGAGTACATGACCCACGCGCCCAACGCCTCCATCAACTCGGTGGGCGGCGTGATCACCGAAATCAACTCGGTGAACTTTGTGAACCCCCGCCAGTGGTTGTCCACCTCTCACTTTGTGCTGGGCTTCTTCTTCCTGATTGGTCACCTCTGGCATGCTGGCCGCGCCCGTGCGGCTGAGGCAGGCTTCGAGAAAGGGATCGATCGCGAAGCTGAACCCGTGCTCGCTATGGGCGACCTCGACTAACGGTTGAGGCCAAGCCTAGTGGGCTAACCCATAAAAGCTCCTGCCCCAGGGCGGGAGCTTTTTTGTGGCCCCCAATCGGGGGATCGTAGGAATACGGATTTGAGCCCCTGGGGCATGTGCAAGTTTGGCAAACAAGTAAGTTATCCTCCCGATGTGCCTCCCCTTGGCAATCAGTAAAATCAGGTTAATAATACAAAGCGTTACGGTTGTTGAGTAATGTAACCAAGGAGACCTTCTGCGCGTCGTCAAAGTAGCCTCCGCTTGTTCATTCAGAGTGCGTCACCATGTCAAACCTTGAGCAAACCATCGACAGAATGTTTGCGGCCCGCCGCCTAACCCGCAACGATCAGCAGCAGCTCATGGCCATGTTTTCCCAGCGAGATTTGAGCCCCAAGGATGCCGCCCTGATCAATCGGGTCTACGAGGCGCTGAGTCAGGGGCGTTTGCGGGTGGTCGATTAGCCGATCGCAATCACGCCGACAGCGGGATCCTTCTGTCCAGAAGGATTGAGTGGGCTCCATCGGGCCGCTATCTCCGCCAGATCAAATCAGATCAAAGCTGAACGATGGAGCAAGCCAGATTTGAGACCTGATTCGGGTTAAGATCTCCACGACGTTAACTACTGTAGGGTCATGGCAGACACTCCCAATACCTCCCCCGAGAAGCCTAAGAAAAAGATTATTACAGTGGGAGACAACAGCGGCGGTGAGCGCAGCACCGGAGGACGCCGGGAGGGCAGCAAGGGCCGACGCGGAGGCCGGGGCCGCGATCGCGATGAGCGCGATCGCAAACCTGCGGTTTCTCCCGCCCTGATGCGCGGCCCCAAGCCCAAATCCAAAGCCGAGGAATTGCCCGAGGAGGCCGTGGCTGAGGAATCTGGAGCTGATGCGCCTGAAGCCGAAGCGCCTGAGGCCGAAGCGACCGAAACTGCGCCCGAGGCTGAAACTGTAGCTGAACCTCTGGCTGAAGCTACCGCTGATGCCGGGGATGAAAATTCCGAAGCAGCCTCAGCCTAATGCCCGGTCAAATCTGTCAAATCTAATCTGTCAAATCTAAATGGTAGGTTGGGTGGCGTGCTAGCAAAATCCAACCGGGTTGACTGCCGCTGGGTGGCGCTTCGCTTTACCCAGCCCCTAAGAACTGTAGCGTTCAAACTGTAGCGCTCACTGAGAAGCCCCGGTAGCCTCGTCTGCCGGGGCTTCTATGCGCTCCAGGTACTGGCTGTCGAGCAAAAACGCCCCTTTGGCAAACTTCACCCCCCAGTAGCCGCCAGGGCGGCGGCTCTGGACCAGGCCCTCGGCCCCCAGGGGCAGCGTGTCGGCGGGGCGCAGCATGGGCATGGGGTCGGCGGTTTTGAAGTAAGACGGCAGGGCAATCAGGCGCACCCGATCGCCGATGGTAAATTCAGATGACATAGCTATTTTTAGAACAGAGCTAAGGGCCAAGAACCGAAGCTAGATGCTCTCCAGATCCGACAGGCTGACTTTAGCCTGGTCAGGGGCAGAGGGCGGCGGCTCAAGTTCATGGCTTTCCCTTCAACCTTATACCCTGTGCCGCGTACCTATAGGTCGGTAGCTTTCCCCTCCCGTTGCCGCGCTAGCGATCGGATGGCGGCGGACCGTGTAGTCTGGCAGCCCGTTCCTACGCCTTCTCCGACTGCCCGGGTAGAGGTATACCGCTACCGACGGACTGCGTAGCGGGTGCAGCAGCGCTGTTTTCCAGGGGGAGGGTTTCGCTGGCCCCTAGGGTCATTAAGGCAGATTTTTGGGCTTCCGTAAGCCCTGTTGCGCCCGTGATCACCAGGCCTTCGTAGGGGCGGGGCACCCGCAGGGTTTGCTGATGACAATAAATGAACCCGTCTGGAGTCACGAGTTTGCCCCAGACCTGGATGGTTTCGTCCTGACTGCAGCTGATCAGGCGATCGCCGTCGGCGCTGAAGGTAATGTAGCGCACCCACTTATCGTGGCCGGAGAGGGTTTGATGGCAGCGGCGGCTGGGCAGGTGCCAGAGTTTAATGGTGGCGTCGCCGCCGCAGCTGGCCAGCCACTGGCCATCGGGGCTAAAGGCCACGGCCAGCACCAGGCTGGGGTGGGTGCCGATGACGGTGCGGTGGCCCAGCTTCAAGTCCCACAGCATGACGTAGCCGTTGGACCCGCCGCTGGAGAGAAACCGGCCGTCGGGGCTAAAGGCCAGTCCCCGCACCCAGCTGCCCTCGCAGGGCAGGGTTTGTAGACAGGTTTGGCGATCCAAGTCCCACAGGCGCACGGTTTGATCCTGGCTGCCGCTGGCCAGGCGGCGTCCGTCCGGGCTGACGGCCAGGGTCCAGACCCCGCTGCTGTGGCCGGTCAAAACGCCCCGACCAGACCGACTAACTGGGTCCCAGAGGCGAATGGTGCCATCGAGGCTGCCGCTGGCCAAGCAGTCGCTCCGGGGGCAAAAGGCCAGCGCCCAGACCTCGTGGCTGTGGACGGCCCAGGTGGTCTGGCAAGTACCGCTGTCGCTATCCCAGAGGCGCACGGTGCGGTCTTCTCCACCGCTGGCAATCCAGCGACCATCGGGGCTGATGGCCACCGCAAACACCCAACCGTCGTGGCCTGAAAATGCCCTGGGGGCAGCCTGCTCGGCCAGGGACCAGAGCCGCACCTGGCGATCCTGGCCGCCGCTGACCAGGTAGTTCCCCTGGGGATGCAGGGCCACTGACCACACCCCGCTGCTGTGGCCGCGCAGCACCCGCAGGGCCTGGTGGGTCTGGCTATCCCACAGGCGCACGGACTGATCTTCGCTGGCGCTGGCCAGGGTGTAGCCGATCGCTTCGGTCGAGCCACCGCGAACGGGGCTAAAGGCGACATTGGAGATCCAGCTGCTATGGCCCTTCAGCACCCAGTCCACCTGCCCGCTCTGCCAGTTCCACAGGCGCAGGGTCTGGTCGTCGCCGCCGCTGGCCAGCAGGCAGCCATCGGGGCTAAAGGCGATCGATCGCACCGCCTGAGTATGGCCTCGGAGCGATCGCACCCGGGTCTGGGTCGCCCCGTCCCAGAGGCCAATGGTGCCGTCCTGGTGCCCGGTGGCCAGGGTATGGCCGTTGACCGGGTGAACGGCCACCGACCAGACGGGGGAGCCGGTGGCCAGAACGGTGCTGTCGCCGCTGGCCAGGCTCCACAGGCGCAGAGTGCCGTCGTAGCTGCCGCTGGCTAAGTGGTAGGGGGTGGTGTGGGCGCTGGGGGTCAGTCCGCCGCCGAGGTAGCCCTGGGGCGAAAACGCCACCGATCGCACCTCGTCGGTGTGGCCCCTGAGTCGGTGAACCAGGGTGCCGCTGCGAAGGTCCCAAACTCGGATCTGGTGGTCTTCGCAGCCGCTGGCCAACCAGCGCCCGTCGGGGCTAAAGGCCAGCGAGAACACCCGGCTGGAGGAGTCCTTGAGCTGGCCGTAGCGATCGCCCGTGCTGAGGTTCCACAGGTCGATGGTGCCGTTGGCGCTGCTGGCCAGGGTCTGGTTGTTGGGGCTAAAGGCCACCGCCCAGCACCAGCCGTCCTGGGCACACAGGGTGAGCACGGGCTGGGCATCGCTGACCCGCCACAGGTGGATTTCGTAGCTGACGTCGCTGGCGGCCAGCAGCTGACCATCGGGGCTAAAGGCGATCGCCAGCACCTGGCTAAAGGTGTCTTTAAACACCGACCTAGCCAGGTCGGCCTGGGCAAAGTTGGTCTGGTGCAGGGTGCTGTCCTGCAGGTAGGCCTGCCACACGGTCTGGTGAGAAAAATCCCAGCCCGCCAGGGAAATCTTGGCCTGGTGGAGCAGGTTGATCAGGTTGCCGCAGGCGTAGCCGGGTAGGTTTTGCCCGCGCCAGGCCGCCAGGTGGTGGCGCAGGCGGCAGGCCAGATCCTGGGGTCGCAGCCGCAGCCGATCGAGCACTGGCTGCAAAATCAGCCGGGTCTGGCTGTCGCGCAGGTAGTCTTTGGTCTGGGCCAAAATCAGGGCGTGGGTGTGCAGCGGGCTGGGGACAGTGGTGGGCTCAGCCAGAATGGCCTGGCTGACCTGCTCCACCAGCCAGTCGGTGATGTATTCCATCACCACAGGCTGGAGGGTGAAGCGGGTGCTGCGGGGGCTGGTCGCCCTGGGGGCATCGCGCTCGATCAGCGATCGCCGCTCCAGGCTGGTCAGGGCTTCGATCACATCACCCAGGGCCAGGGGATCAACCAGGTGCGATCGCACCTGGGCCAGGGTCATCGGCTCGCGGTGGATGGCCAGCCAGGCCATGATCTGCTGCTCCAGCGGCGAGAGGCGGTCAAACTGGTGGGCCAAGAGGTCGCGAATGTCGCCAAACACCGAGTCCCCCTGGGCCAGAATCTGCACAAACGGCCCCAGCTGCCCGTCAAAAAAGTCCTGTACGACGGCGGCCACCATCTTGAGGGCCAGGGGGTTACCCGCGTAGTGGTTGACCAGGTGCTGCCAGTCGGTGGGCGTGCCGCTAAACTGGCCCCGGGCCTGAAAGATCGACTGCCCCACCGGGGGCGGTAGCCCCTTCAGCCGCAGCGATCGAATCGGCAGGGCCGCCCCTTCCTGCTGGGCAATTTCCCTGAGCTTTTCGCGGCTGGTGAGCAGGAGGGTGCTCTGGTGGTCGGTGCTACCCAGGCTGTAGAACAGCTGGCCGTAGGTTTCGTAGCCGGGCTGGTAGGTGCCGGTGCGATCGCGGGGCTGCAAAATCGTTTCGCCGTTGTCGAGCACCAGCAAACAGCGGCGCTGGCGCAGCTGGTCGAGCAGCGATCGCAGCAGCCCATCAAAGGAGTTGGCAAAGTCGGTAGCGGCGGTATCGGCCCCCGGCACCAGCACCCCCAGCAGGTCTCGCAGCAGGTCCTCAACCCGGGGAGCATGGCGCAGCGATCGCCAGATCACCACCTCGAAGTGGTCTTGCAGCTGCTGGGCCAGTTTGACCGCCAGGGTGGTTTTGCCCATGCCGCCCATGCCAAACAGCCCCACCAGCCGACAGCGCTGGCCCTGCCCCTGGGCCGCCGGATCGCCGAGCACCCAGCGCTGGAGCTGCTCCAGTTCCTCGGTGCGCCCGTAGAAAGGGGTGGCGGTGGCGGCATCGCCCCAGTCGCGGCAGCGGCCCAGGTTGGGTGGTTGTAAGGCCAAGCCAACGTCTGCCAGTAACGTCCTCTGCTGGCGGGCCAGCACCTCCCGCAGGTTGCGTTTGGTCACCTTTTCGCCCAGGGTGTCAGATAGGCTCTGCCAGAGGTCGGAGCCAATTTGCTTGACGTAGCCCACCTCGTAGCCCAGCTCCAGGGCCATGGCCTGGTAGGTGCGATCGCTCCAGGTCTGCCGGAGCAGGGTGGCCTGAATCGCGTTTAAGCCCCTCGCCCCACGGGCGGCCAGTAATCGCTCAACCAGGGCTAGGGCGTCGGCGGCGGTCATAGTGCAGCTATGGGCCTGTATTCAATGCTACTCGCTGGCCTGAAACTAACGCAGCACAAGGCCTGGAGCAAACCCGATGGCTGCCATCGTAGCCAAGCCCACCTGCCAAATTTGTACTTTAGGTCACATTTTGCTGCATCGTCCGGGGAGACCCAGCCATCAGCGCACCTCCGCCACACCTTTCTCGAACCTCGGTTTTCGGGTCCCATTGATAGTCTCTTCTTAACGTTCAACAGCGTTCCACAACCACATCGCGCCAAAGCCCTCCTCTCTGCCCCTCCCATGCCACCGGGGTTAGGGCCGCGCGCTTCATCTTGACTCTGCCCTCAATTCAGGAGAACCCCCATGCGGAAACCCACGTTTCAGGTGACCCGACGCCAGGCCATCCGGGGATTGCTGGCCACGGGTGCCTTTGGTCTAACGGTCAAACTCAGCGGCTGTGGCAACGCCCCCACGGCGGCGGGCGGCGATACGCTGACCGCCGGGTTTATCTACGTTGGGCCCAAGGACGACTACGGCTACAACCAGGCCCACGCCGAGGGGCGGGCCAGCCTGGAGGGGATGGCCGGCGTGAAAACCTCCGAAGAGGCCAGCGTGCCTGAGACCAACGCTGTGCAGGAAACCATCCGCAGCATGATCGACCTGGATGGTGCCACGGCGATCTTTGCCACCTCCTTTGGCTACTTTGACCCCCACGTGCTGACCCTGGCCCAGCAGTTCCCCGAAGTGCAGTTTTTCCACTGCGGCGGGCTCTACCAGGAGGGCGTACATCCCGACAATGTCGGCAGCTACTTTGGCTACATCGATGAGGCCCAGTACGTGGCCGGCATCGTCGCCGCCCATGCCACCAACAGCAAGCGGCTGGGCTTCATCGCCGCCAAACCGATTCCCCAGGTGCTGCGCAACGTCAACAGCTTCACCCTGGGGGCCCGCAGCATTGACCCCAGCGTTACCACCCAGGTGATCTTTACGGGCGACTGGGCCGACCCGGTGCGCGAGGCCGAAGCCGCCAACAGCATGGCCGACCAGGGCATCGATGTGCTTACCTGCCATGTGGACAGCCCCAAGGTGGTGATTGAAACCGCCGAGCGGCGGGGCATTTTTGCCTCCGGCTACCACGCCAACCAGGCTGAACTGGCTCCCAAAGGTTACCTGACTGGCGCCGAGTGGGACTGGTCAAACGTGTACAAGAACTACGTCACCCTGATGCAGGAGGGCAAAACCCTGATGAACGGCGGCATTCCCCACCTGGTGCGGGGCGGCTTCCAGGACGGCTTTTTGAAGCTGTCGCCCTTTGGCCCGGCGGTGAGCCCCGAAGCCCAGCAGGCGGCAGAGGCCGCCAAGGCCGAACTGGTGGCGGGCAACCTGGTGATCTACAAAGGCGAGATCAAAGACAACCAGGGCAAGGTCGCGATCGCAGGCGGCAAGGAACTGGGCCAAACAGCCGTCGAGCTGGAGCAGATGAACTGGCTAGCGGAAGGGGTGATGGGGAGTGTGGGGTAGAGGGGTGTCGGGTATCGGGTATCGGGTGTCGGGTATCGGGTATCGGTTCTGCCTGACACCTAACACCTAACACCTGACACCTAACACCTGACATTGATAATCCGGTGAATAAAGGAGCTTGATGATGAGCGATCGCTGGCGGAGTCTGCTGGAAAAAATCTGCATTCCCGTGGGGGCGCTGGTGGCCGCCCTGGTGATGTTTGGCCTGTTTTGTGCCCTGGCTGGGGCCAACCCATTTGGGGTCTACTACTCGATCTATCGGGCCGCCTTTGGCAGCTGGAGTTCGTTCCAAAACACGCTGATTCAGGCATCGCCGCTGATGCTGAGCGCCCTCTGTACGGCCCTCCCCGCCCGGCTGGGGCTGGTGATCATTGGCAACGAGGGAGCGCTGGTGCTGGGGGGGCTGGCGGCGGTGGCGGGTGGTCTTACCCTGGGCGGCTGGGGGCTGCCGACCGCTGGGGTGCAGCTGGGTATGGCCCTGGCGGGCATGGCGGCGGGCGGGGTTTGGATCGCCATCGTCGGTGCCCTGCGCCACTACCGGGCGGTGAATGAGACGATCAGCAGCCTGCTGATGAATTACATCGCGATCGCGCTGCTCAACCATATGGTCAACGGCCCGATGAAAGATCCGGCCTCGCTGAACAAGCCCTCCACCTATCCCATTCCTGAGATGCACATGCTGGGCACGCTGCCGGGCAGCCGGGTGCACTACGGGCTGGTGTTGGGGCTGATGGCCTGTGCTCTGGCCTACGTTCTAATTCAGCGCACCACCTTTGGCTTTGCGGCCCGCACCGCCGGGGGCAACGTGCGGGCGGCGCGGGTGGCGGGGCTGCCGGTGGGCAAGCTCACCCTGGCGATCTGCTTTTTGGGCGGAGCCTGCGCGGGCTTGGCCGGCATGGTGGAGGTGGCGGCGGTGCACGGTCGGGCCAATGAATCGCTCAACGCCAACTACGGCTACGGCGGTGTACTGGTGGCCTTCATCGCCCGCCACAACCCGCTGGCCGCCAGCCTGGTGGCCCTGCTGCTGGGGGGCATTCTGGCCAGCGGCGGCATTCTCCAGCGCAGCCACGGTCTGCCCGACGCCACGGTGATGGTATTCCAGGGCATCGTGTTTCTCTCGGTGCTCTACAGCGATTCCCTCTACGGCAAGCTGCCGATCTTCAAGGCTCGCCCGCCCAAGGTGCGACCTACCACTCCCCCGGTAGCCACCGCCACCCCGGTTTAGGTTGGCCACAAGCAGCGGCTGGGCCAGCAAAGATGGGGCAGGAGTTCACCCCTGAATCAGTCACTTAACCGTTTTCCGTCACCCCTTTCAATCACACCTACGGAGCCTGAAAACCATGGCCAGTGAAGCGTTAGGCTGGTGGGGCATTCCCCTCGCCATTCTTGCCGGTACCCTGCGGGGGAGTGCCCCGTTTCTGTTTGTCAGTCTGGGGGAATGCCTGACCGAGAAAAGCGGCAAAATCAACCTGGGTCTGGAGGGCACCCTGCTGATGGGGGCAATGAGCGCCTACGCCGTGTCGTACCTGAGCGGGTCGCCCTGGCTGGGGGTGATTGTGGCCGGAGTGGCGGGCATGTTTTTGGGCCTGATCCACGGCTGGCTGTCCCAGCAGCCCAGGGTCAACGATGTGGCGGTGGGCATTGCCATGATTATCTTTGGCAGCGGCCTGGCTTTTTTCCTGGGCAAACCCTTCATTCAGCCATCGGCCCCCCAGCTGCCGGTGATAGCGCTGGGCGCCTGGAGTCAAATGCCCCAGGTGCGATCGGCCCTGCAAATTAGTCCGCTGTTTCTGCTGGGGGTGGCGATCGCCCCGCTGATGCAGTGGTTCTTTCGCTCCACTCGCTGGGGGCTACTGGTGAGGGCCGTGGGCGACAGCCCCGATGCCGCCCGAGCAATGGGCATCTCAATCTTTAAGGTGCGGATGGCCAGCATTGTGGCGGGCAGCTTTTTGGCCGGAATTGGTGGGGCATCGCTATCGCTGTTTTACCCCGGCAGCTGGTCAGAGCGGATCTCCAGCGGTCAGGGCTTGATGGCGGTGGCGCTGGTGATCTTTGCCCGCTGGAGTCCGGTGCAGTGTCTCTACGCCTCGCTGCTGTTTGGCGGTGCCCAGGCGATCGGCCCAGCCCTACAGTCGGTGGGCATCGACGCCTACTACTATTTGTTCAACGCGTCACCGTATATTTTGACGCTAATTATTATGATCGTCACCTGTTCGCCGAAGCGGACGCTGACGGGTGCCCCAGGGGCGCTGGGACAGACGCAGGAATAGTCCCCATTGCCCAGTATTGCCTCAACCCTTCCTGCCGTCAGTGTGCATCTCAAGTCCGATCGCAATGGAGAGTAACCATGGGAACCTTTGTTGACGCCGAACCCTACCCGTACCCCTACGACGGCGATTTGCGGCCCGAGAATACGGCCCTGATTGTGATCGATATGCAGACCGATTTCTGCGGCATCGGCGGCTATGTAGACAAAATGGGCTACGACCTGGCCCTCACCCGCGCCCCGATTGAGCCGATCGCCAAGCTGCTGGCGGTGATGCGCGATCGTCATTTCACCATCATCCACACCCGCGAGGGCCATCGCCCCGACCTGGCCGACCTGCCAGAGAACAAACAGTGGCGATCGCGCCAGATCGGCGCAGGCATTGGCGACCCCGGCCCCTGCGGACGCATCCTGGTGCGCGGCGAACCCGGCTGGGAGATCATCCCCGAGCTGCAACCCCTGCCCGGCGAGGTGGTGATCGACAAACCCGGCAAAGGCTCCTTCTACGCCACCGACCTGGACCTGATCCTCAGTCGCAAAGGCATCCGCAACATCATTCTCACCGGCATCACCACCGATGTCTGCGTCCACACCACCATGCGCGACGCCAACGATCGCGGCTACGAGTGCCTGCTGCTCTCCGACTGCACCGGAGCCACCGACTACGGCAACCACCTCGCCGCCCTCAAAATGGTCAAAATGCAGGGCGGCGTGTTTGGCGCTGTGGCCCATTCGGAAGCCCTGATCGAGGCCTTGGTTTAGATCAGGCCAAGAAATTTGAGACGGGTCTGAGGACAATGGTGGGCAGTGCCCACCCTAGGAATTCCTACCCAAATCCAAAATCACAAATCCAAAATTCTTGAGGGCAGACACGTGGGTCTGCCCCTACCCCCTACCCACCCACCCCCTACCCCCTACCCTCCATGCAAACCACCACCGCCACCCCCCCCACCAAAACCACCCCGCCCGAGCTAGAGGTGATCAACCTGACCAAGCGCTTTGGCACCTTCACCGCCCTCGACCAGGTGTCGATCAAAGTCACCCCCGGCAGCTTCCACGCCCTGCTGGGGGAAAACGGGGCGGGCAAAAGCACCCTGGTGAAATGCATCATGGGGTTCTACACCCCTACCTCTGGCGACGTGCTGGTCGATAAGCAGTCCCGGAATATCAATAGCCCCAAGCATGCTCACCACTTTGGCCTAGGCATGGTGTACCAGCACTTCACCTCGGTACCGGCCATGACCGTGGCCGAAAATCTGGTGCTTTCGCGCTACGACAGCCCCCAGTGGATCAACTGGAAGGCTGAGTATGAACGCCTGGACGCCTTTATGGCTACCTCCCCCTTTCAAATCGACCTGCGCACCCCCATTGCCCAACTGGCGGCGGGTCAAAAGCAAAAACTCGAAATTCTCAAGCAGCTCTATCTGAATAGCCGGGTGCTGATTCTCGATGAGCCTACCTCGGTGCTCACCCCCGACGAGGCCGACGAGGTGCTGGGGCTGCTGCGGCAGGAAGTCACCGCCGGGCACCTCAGCGTGCTGATGATCTCCCACAAGTTTCGCGAGGTAATGGCCTTTACCGACGAAGTGACGGTGCTGCGCAAGGGCAAACTGGCGGGCCACGGCTACGTGCGCGACCTCACCGTCGACGACATGGCCCACATGATGCTGGGCGAAAAGACGGAGGCCACCCCGGTGGAGAAAGTCGTCGTCGCCGACTCGCGCCCCGTGCTGCAGCTAAAAGACCTCTGCGCCGATCGCGACAATGGCCTGCCCGCTGTCCGCAGCGCCAGCCTCACCGTCCACAGCGGCGAAATTGTTGGCATTGCCGGGGTTTCGGGCAACGGCCAGCGGGAATTGGTGGAGGTGCTAGCTGGGCAGCGTCCCCGCCACAGCGGCGAGATTTTGGTCAACGGCACCCCCTACCAGTCAACCCGCCGGGAAATGGCCCAGCACCAGGTCTATACCCTGCCCGAGGAACCCCTGCGCAACGCCTGCGTGCCCCACATGAGCGTGGCCGAAAACATGGCCCTGCGCACCTTTGATCAGCCCCCCCAGGCCAAGCGCGGCGGGTTGCTCAGCCTCAGCCAGATTCGGCGCATGGCCGAGGGACTGGTGCAGGTGTTTTCGGTCAAAACGCCCTCGGTGGATACCCCCGTGGGCCACCTCTCCGGCGGCAACGTGCAGCGCACCGTGCTGGCCAGAGAACTGTCCTCCACCAACATCAACCTGCTGATTGCTGCCAACCCCTGCTTCGGCCTCGACTTCTCCGCCGTAGACTACATCCATACCCAGATCCTCGCCGCCCGCAATCGCGGCGTCGCAGTGCTGCTGGTCAGTGAAGACCTGGACGAGCTGCTGAAGCTGAGCGATCGCATTTTTGTCATCAGCGACGGCGAACTGGTCTACGAAAGCCCCACCGCTGAGGCAGACATCAAGGTGCTGGGGCAGCGGATGGCGGGGCATTAGGGGAGTAGATGGGTGGATGGGTGGGCGGGTAGGCGGGTAGGGGGTGGATGGGTAGGGGCAGACCCACGGGTCTGTCCTGCCCTGGCGAGAAGAGGTTGACCAATGGGAGAGTCTTGATGGAACCGATTGTTTTAGATGACCTGAAGGCGATCGCACTCGACCCTAACCTTTCCTGGGAACCCTTTCGCCCTGGGGTCGAGATCCACCGGCTCTACCCCGCCGAACCCGGTGGGGCCGCCGCCGCCCTGCTGCGCTACCAACCGGGGGCCACCGTGCCATCCCACCTGCATACCGGCTTCGAGCACATCCTGGTGATCTGCGGCAGTCAGTCCGACGCAAACGGCACTTACCCCGTGGGCACCCTGGTAGTCAATCCCCCCGGCACCCGCCACACCGTCCACAGCCCCGACGGCTGCATCGTCCTCGCCATCTGGGCCAAACCCGTCCAGATCGAAGAATAGCCCCAGACCTTAGGGGCCGAGCACTGCTAAGCCCCTACCGCAGCCCCCGTCCCCCACCCATCCACCCATCCACCCACCTACCCATCCACCCGCCTACCTTCTTACCCACCATGCCCACCATCCCCGCCCTCCCCTACCCCTACCCCCTACCCCTCACCGGCCTGGCGCTACTGATCATCGACATGCAGCGGGACTTCATTGAGCCCGGCGGCTTCGGCGATGCCCTGGGCAACGATGTCAGCCTGCTGCGGGCCATCATTCCCCAAGTCAAGGCGCTGCAGGAGGCCTTCCGCCGCTACAACCTGCCAATTTTTCAGACGGTGGAGGGGCATTTGCCCGATCTGTCCGACTGTCCGCCGTCGAAGCGCGATCGCGGTTCTGGCCCGCTCAAAATCGGCGATCGCGGGCCCATGGGGCGCATTCTGGTGCTGGGCGAACCGGGCAACGGCATCATTGCCGAGCTTGCGCCACTGCCGGAAGAGGTCATCATTCCCAAACCGGGCAAAGGGGCCTTTTACGCCACTGACTTAGAGTCTCACCTCCAGAGCCTGGGCATTACCCACCTGATCATCACCGGAGTGACCACCGAAGTTTGCGTGCAGACCACCATGCGCGAGGCCAACGATCGCGGCTACGAGTGCCTGCTGGTGGAAGACGCCACGGAGAGCTACTTTCCCGCCTTCAAGCAGGCCACCCTGGAAATGGTGCGCGCCCAGGACGGCATCATTGGCTGGACGGGCTCGACCAAGGCGGTGCTGCGTACCCTGGCCCTTCAGTACGAGGCTCCGGCGGTGGTGTAAGGTTAAGGCTAAACCATCGCCTGGGGAGGCAAAGCTACTTCAATTTGAAGTTTTAAGGTTATTTCTTCTGACGGACAACGACCCCTGAGTCAGATCGTTACAGTTTGTAATGAAGGCGTTGAAAGCTTGGCTTGCCGACTTGAAGTTCAGCCTGAATCTCAGGTTTCTAAGCAGCACTCAACGTCAAAACCTTACACAGGAGGTCTCCATGACCTACTTAACCGTAGACGCTGTTAAAGAACCCCTAAACCAGTTTGAAAAGTTTGATGCCGACACTCAGTTAGCCCTGCTGTGGTATGGCTATTTAGACCTCAAAGACCAACTCCAGCCCAACCCCGACAGCAAAGTAGAAGGTCTGGGCCAAACCCTGTACAACCAGGTAGTCGTTTTGTCCAAAGATGACCAGCTTCAGGCCCAGCGCGACATTGCCAACAGGGCCGATACCGACATCAGCAAAGGGTACGGTGCGCTTAGCCCTTCGTCCAAACTGGAGTTTTGGCTACTGCTGGCCCAGGGCATGGAGTCGGGCGAAATTATCAACGTTCCCAATGACTATTCCCTGCCTGAAAATACCGAGGGCTTTGTCAACCAGATCAAAGAACTTGATTTTGAGCAGCGGATTAACTTCACCCGCAATGCAGTGACCAAAATGGGTCTTCAAAAGACAAACCTTGGTTAATCCTAGCGCCTGAGATCATCTGCATAACGCACTAAATTTGGTCCCGGCCATTAAATCCCTTTGCTGGCAGGTTGGCCAGTAGAGCAATACAGGAGTTAGCCCTTTAGCGGTTAACTCCTTTTTTAGAACATCCTCCCTCTGCAGGAATTGCCTAGGCCAAAGACTGCGACGGTTAAATCTGTGGATCCGAGGTGATGAATTACAAATCCTGGTAGAGATCGGCAAAGTTTTTACCAAAATGATTGACAGAGAAGATTCAACACGATACACCAAGGAGCATAGGGCAATTATCACTTGCAAATGCAAATTTTATTTAACCTGAGTCAATATCCGCAGCAGGGGAGATGGACATGGATGCCAACTTGATCATGTCCAACATTTTGAATCCTCCGGTGCTGTTTTTCTTTTTGGGAATGACAGCTGTGCTGGTCAAGTCCGACTTAGAAATTCCGCCGCCAATTCCCAAGCTTTTTTCGCTATATCTGCTGTTGGCGATTGGGTTTAAGGGGGGAGTTGAGCTAACCAAAAGTGGCATTGACCAGCAGGTGGTTTTGACCATTTTGGCGGCCATCATTATGGCCTGTGTGGTGCCGCTTTACACCTTTTTTATTCTGCGGATTAAGCTCGACACCTACGACTCAGCTGCGATCGCAGCTACCTACGGCTCGATCAGCGCCGTCACTTTTATCACCGCCAGCGCCTTTTTGACCGAATTGGGCATGCCCTTCGATGGCTTTATGGTCGCTGCGCTGGCGCTGATGGAGTCTCCCGCCATTATTGTTGGACTGATTCTGGTCAATTTTTTTGCCAGGGATGAAAAGCGCGAGTTTGTCTGGTCTGAGGTGCTGCGCGACGCCTTTTTGAACAGCTCGGTTTTCTTGCTGGTCGGCAGTCTGCTCATCGGCGTACTGACCGGAGAACACGGCTGGGAAGTGTTGTCGCCCTTCACCCAGCAGATGTTCTATGGGGTGCTGACCTTCTTTCTGCTCGACATGGGTCTGGTAGCTGCCCGACGCATTAAAGACCTGCAAAAAACGGGGGTATTCCTGATTTCCTTTGCCATTCTGATTCCAATCCTCAATGCTGGGGTGGGACTGCTCATCGCTAAGGCAATTCATATGTCCCAGGGAAATGCTCTACTCTTTGCCGTGCTGTGTGCCAGTGCGTCCTACATTGCGGTGCCCGCGGCCATGCGGTTGACCGTGCCCGAGGCCAACCCGAGCCTGTACGTTTCTACAGCTCTGGCGGTTACCTTTCCGTTCAATATCATTGTGGGAATACCGCTTTATTTGTAAGGCATTAACCTGTTGTGGAGCTAAGCCTATGCACCCTGTCAAAAAAATTGAAATTATTGCCAACTCTTTTGAGCTGACAAAAATTTTGGACAGCCTCAAAAAATCGGGCGTTCATGGCCACGCGGTGATTCGCAACGTGGAGGGAGAAGGGCTGCGCGACGGCAGCGAGGATTTGGATATGACCATGGGCGACAACGTCTACATCATTGCGTTTTGTATGCCTGACCAAATTAAAGTCGTGGCCGAGAACGTGCGACCGCTGCTGAACAAGTTTGGGGGTACCTGCTACATCTCGGATGTAATGGAAATTCGCTCGGTTAAATGCGTGGCGTCGCTATAAAGCGTCGCTATAAAAAACAGGCTGCAAGGAGTTGGGTTATGGACTACAGCCCTAGGGGTATCGATCGCCGCCAGGTACTGGCTGTGGGAGGCCAGTTGTTGGGGTTAGCGGCACTGGCCCCTGTCATCTGGCCGACTCAATCGGCGGCGGCAGCGGCTTCAGGATCGCCGTCCCTCAGCCCGCAGGCAGCTCTAAAGCGGTTGTTAGAGGGCAACCAGCGCTTTACAGGGCACCATCTAGAGCACCCCGACCAGACGGAGGAGCGAGTGCTGGAGCTAACTCAGGCCCAGCATCCCTTCGCCACGGTGCTGAGTTGTGCCGACTCACGGGTGACCGCCGAAATCGTGTTTGACCAGGGTCTCGGCGACATTTTTGATGTGCGGGTGGCGGGCAACATTGCCACGCCAGAAGTGGTGGGCAGCATCGAGTACGCCGTGGAACTTTTGCAGACCCCACTGCTGATGGTGCTGGGTCACGAGCGCTGTGGGGCGGTGACGGCGGCGGTTGAAAATGGCCCTCTGCCAGGTCAAATCGGTACGTTTGTCGAGGCCATTTTGCCAGCGATCGCTCAAGTAAAAGGGCAGCCGGGCAATGCGGTGGACAATGCGGTGTCAGCCAATGTGCGCTACCAGATGGAGCAGCTGATGCGATCGCCGCTGATCCGCGATCGCCAGCGATCGGGCCAGCTCCAGGTGGTCGGTGCCCGCTACGACCTCGACACTGGCACGGTCACCCTAATCGCTTGACTTAGGCCACCCGCGATAAAAGGCCTGGAGTTTCTTGGCAATGCTGCCCCGCAGGGACTCAAGATATTTTCGTTAGCGCAAAATTAATCAATAGTCATAATTTAGATGTGCTATTGGACCTGAAGCTGGGAATCCTTGGAAAGAGAAATAACCCCTGTTAAAATAGCAGGCAGTCTGATGGTTTCGTTTTTGACCGTCTGGAGAAAAAAACAAGGCCAACCCACGATCTAGCTCCTCTGACCGACTAAGACCATTGATTTTCAGACGGGCTAGGGCCATAATTCTTCTGTTGGTCGGGCAATATCTCGAACTTTAAATTTCATGATGGGTGTGCATCTTGATAAGGTTTAATCTAAATTCCTGTAAAATCGCAGCTGCCTGTGGAAACATATCTACCCAAGGGAAACTCAAATATACATGAGCATTCAGTTCGACGAGAACCCCGAAGCCAAACCGTTAAACGATTCTCCTGTATGGCGGAGGGTGGAAGGATTATCCGTTCCTACTGCGGTTTTTTGCCCGGACTTGAAGGAAGAGCAAGACACATCATTAGATGCGAACACCTCGACCTCATTCCTGGCGAGGGATTTTCTCCCTTCCGAGCCGAACCCTGTTTCACCCACCAAATCTGGATCTGGTACCGACTCAATCAAAGCCCCGAACGGTTAAACCTTCTCTTCCGTGGGCAGTTTGATTTTTCCTGCCCCAAGCAGGACTCTCACGATCTCGCCAGACGAGTAACAGACTACTTGGCAAATCTCTTAATCAACAACGGTGAACATGAAAATCAGCTGTTTTTAAATGAAACGAGCTGGAAATTCTGGACTTTGGCTATTGACAAGTATATCTCCACCGAGAAAAGCTTGCTATGTTTACTCAATATGACCAAAACCCATAGCGTTCCTACCGAAGAGGTTTATCTTCAGTTTAAAGCACTCAAAGCCCAAACGAAGAACTTATCCTCTGACTTGGTCAAAGCATTGTTTGCCAATGTCTTGATGGCACGGAAAATTTCTCAAAAGGAACAGAGCCTTTTGATCGGTCTGCTATCTGAACCAGACATGGATGTAGAGCACGTTAGCATTATCAATAGACTTTTCGAAGGAATTAGGAAAGGGGCCATCAGGGTTATTTAAGCGCAATGGCCATCGCTACACACACTAGAGCGGCCCCCCAGGCTCAATGTCGTTTGAATGTTAGAGGGGAATGTTAGAGGGCCGTGAATGGGCTGTTACCCTAACCGCTCCAGTAGATGGTCTCCAACCCGCAGGGCATTGGCGATCACCGTCAGGGCATTGCCCACACTGGCGCTGGAGGGCATGAAGCTGCTGTCTACCACGTAGAGGTTGTCGAGGTCATGGGCGCGGCAGTTGGCATCCAGTACCGAGGTGGTGGGGTCGGTTCCCATACGGCAGGTGCCACACTGGTAGGCCATCACCGACAGGGGCACCTCGCCGCGCGGGTGCAGGCCCGTTCGCGAGAACAGGTTGCTGTCTTTTTCGACCGACTTGAGTACGTCGAGCCAGCGGTAAACCAGGCGATCGTGGGCCTCGGCGTTGTTGGCGGTAAACGACACATAGAGCCTACCGTTTTTGACTTCCACCCGGTTTTTGGGGTCGGGCAGTACCTCGGTCATGGCCCACCAGGCGATCGATCGTGTCGCCAGCTGCTTTAGCCCGAAGTTGGGCATAAATTTGGTCACCAGCGAGAGTACCGGCGGCGATTCAGCAAAAATCGCGTCCTGCAGCACGCCGCCCATGTTCTGGATGTGGCCCATGGGGTAGTCAACCTGGCTGTCGCCCCAGTAGTAGTCATTGATGCCCACCGATCGCGGAAATTTGCCTGAGTTAGACTGGGCCGTCACCTGCACAATTGAACTGAGCTGAATTTTCATCAGGTTGCGGCCCACCTGGTCAGAACGGTTTGCCAACCCATTGGGGTGTTTTTCGTTGGCCGATCGCAGCAGCAGCGCCGCCGAATTGATTGCCCCACAGGCCAGCACCACAATGTCGGCCAGAAACAGGTAGGGCTGGCCGTTGATATTGGCCTGCACCCCTCGAGCCGCCGTTCCCGAGGGATTAGTCAGAACGCCCGTCACCTGGGTCGCAGTCTTGAGGCTGACATTGCCAAAATCCAGCGCCGGGCCCACCCCAAACACCTCGGCGTCGCCCGTCGGGTCATCCTCTCGCAGCGACAGCGACATGGGCAGGGGGTAAGGGTGGCAGCCCTGCCGGGTGAGGCCCTCAACCACGGGCTGAATGGTGGAATCGTGGGCGATCGCCGGGTAGGCAAACTCCGCACTGCGTGGCGGTTCTGTCGGGTCTACCCCGCCCTGGCCATGCACCTGGTACATCGCCTCCGCCTGGGTGTAGTAGGGTTCAAAGTCGCTGTACTTGAGGCACCACTCGGGGGAGGTGCCGTCCTGGTGGTTCACCGTTTCAAAGTCCTGCTCCCGCATCCGCTGCAGAGCGGCCCCATAGATTTTGGTATTACCGCCGATGGCGTACTTCATCTGCGGCGTAAACGGCTCCCCGTTCTCGTCATACCACTGCTCCGGGGCGTGGTAGCGCTGCTTTTGAAAAATATCCACATCGCTGATGTTTTGTTCTTCGAGGGGCATGGCCTCGCCCCGCTCCAGCAGCAAAATCCGCTTGCCCGATGGGGCCAGCTTGCGGGCCAGGGTGCCGCCCCCCGCCCCCGTACCAACAATGATTATGTCGTAGTGCTGGTCGTCGATAATCATGGCGGGGTCCTCACTGGGTCGGCTCTAACGGGCTAGGAATTGGTGGGCAGTGCCTCAAGAGATCCCAGGGTTCCTTGGGCAAGGCGTAGGTAATCTAAGGTAGCAGGTAAGAACCCTGGGATCTGGGCACCAGTTCTACTGCCACACGTAGATCAAAATAAACAGAATGATCCAGATCACATCAACAAAGTGCCAGAACAGCGAGGTGGCCGCCACGCCAAACTCACCGCCTGCGTAGTTGTTGGGCAAAAACGATCGCCCCAGCATAATCCCCTGCAAAAGCACGCCGGTCATCACGTGCAGGCCGTGGAAGCCGGTCAACAAATAGAACGTGCCGCCAAACACCCCATCGGTAAAGCCGAAGGGCAGCCCCATCCACTCCACCGCCTGGCCGTAGAGAAAAAAGCTGCCCATGGCCATAGTCAGCAGCCAAAAGGCACGAAATCCCCACAGATTTTCTTTGTGCAAAAACCGCTCGGCAAAATAAATCACAAAGCTGCTCGACACCAGCACGATGGTATTGATCAGCGGTTCGCGCACCTCCAGGCCCTCGACCCCTGCCGGTAGCCAATCGGGAATGTTGGTTTTGTAGACGGTGTAGCCCACAAAAAAGCTCAGAAAAATCACGCTTTCTGACAGCAAAAAGACGATGAAGCCAAACATGCGGTGGTCTTCTTCTTCGTGCTCGGCGGCGTGGGCACCGTGGGTGTTGAGGGTCGGGTCTAAGTTAGCTGTGCTCACTGTTCAACTCTCCAGCGGGGTGGTTAGCAACGAGGGGTTCATGGGAGCCGTAGCCGTAGGGGCCAGACACTACTAACGGAATTTCTTCAAAGTTCTCCACCGGCGGCGGTGACGAAATTAGCCATTCCAAGCCGATCGCATTCCAGGGGTTGGCCGGAGCCCGCTTGCCCAGTATCCACGAGCTGATCATGTTGAGAATAAACGGCAGGGTCGAAACCCCCAGCAAAAAGCCGCCCAGACTGGCGATTACGTTCCAGTAGGCAAACTCGGGGTCGTAGGAGGCCACCCGCCGGGGCATGCCCATCAGCCCCAGGGGATGCATGGGAAAAAAGTTGAGGTTGACGCCGATGAACGTGAGGGCAAAGTGCAGCTTGCCCAGCCCTTCATAGTACATGTGACCTGTCATTTTGGGGAACCAGTGGTAAATAGCGGCGTAGACCCCCATCACCGTGGCACCGTAGATCACGTAGTGGAAGTGGCCCACCACAAAGTAGGTATTGTTGACGTGGATGTCGAAGGGCACTGCCCCCAGCATGATCCCGGTAATGCCCGCAAACAAAAAGCAAATCAGGCCGCCCAGGGCAAACAGCATGGGTGTATCGAGGCGCAGCTTGCCGCCCCACACCGTGGCCACCCAGGCAAACACTTTTACCCCAGTGGGCACCGAGATCAGCATGGTGGAGAACATAAACAGCATCCGCATCCAGCTGGGGGTGCCGCTGGCAAACATGTGGTGAACCCACACCACGCCACTGAGCATGGTGATGATCACCGACGACACGACGACGAACTTGTAGCCAAACAGGGGCTTGCGGGCATAGACCGGAAAAATCTCCGAAAACATGCCAAACACCGGCAGGATGATCACGTAGACCGCCGGGTGGGAATAGAACCAGAAGAAGTGCTGGTAGAGAACCGGGTCACCGCCCCGAGCCGGGTCGAAAAAGCTGGTGCCCACCGTCAAATCCAGCAGCAGCATAACCGCCCCCGCTGTCAGCGCCGGTAGCCCAAACAGCTGAATCATCTGGGCGCTGAGCACTGTCCAGCAGAAGGCAGGCATTCTAAACCAGCCCATGCCCGGTGCCCGCATGCGAAAGATGGTGGTGACGAAGTTGACCGCCCCCATGATCGACGACACCCCGGAAAGGGCTACGGCTAGCAGCCACAGCACCTGGCCGTTGATCAGGTTGCCGGTGGGGTTTTGCAGGCTGACCGGGGGATAGGCCCACCAGCCCGACTGGGAAGGTCCGCCGGGAACAAAAAAACTGACCATCAGCAGAATGCCAAATACGGGCACCAGCCAGAAGGCGGCGGCATTCAGCCGGGGAAAGGCCATATCCCTGGCCCCGATTTGCAGCGGCACCAGGTAGTTCGCCAGGCCGTTGAGCACGGGAAAGGTCCACATGAACAGCATGATGGTGCCGTGCATGGTGAACAGCGCGTTGTAGACGGTGCGATCGACCAGGTCGGCCTCGGGGGTAATCAGCTCGCCCCGCATCACCATGGCCAGCAGCCCGCCAATCAGGAAGAACACAAAGGCGGTGACGATGTACTGAATGCCGATCACCTTGTGGTCGGTGCTGAAGCTAAAAAAGCGCTGCCAGTTGTTGGGGGCACCGGGAAACGGCTGGCCGCTCTTGGCGGCGATCGCCTCTAACGACGCATTACTCATAGCTATTGTCCTCAGCGCTGGCGTAGTTGACACGGGGGGGCGGGGCGGGCTGAATTGATTTCCAGCCCAGGCGCTCGGGAGCCTTGTTAAATTCGCGGTAGGCCCGGTTGTCGGCAACGGTGAGCGGACTTGCGGCAGCATCGGCCAGCCACTGCTGGTAGGATTCCGCCGACTCTACTACCACAGTGCCCTGGTTGGCGGCAAAGTAAGTGCCGCTGTAGTCAGAGTCGCGCAGCCGATAGCTACCCTCGCGAATGGGGGTAAACCCAAAATCGATAGAACTGCCGGGGATGACATCCTGCTTGATGCGAAAGGCAGGCACATAGAACCCGTGCAGCACGTCCTCAGAGGTCAGCACCAGCCTGGCCCGCTCATTCACCGGCAGGTGCAGCTCAGTACTGGTGATCCCCTGATCGGGGTAGTAAAACTCCCAGGCCCACTGACGGGCGTGAACTTCGATCGGCGTCTTTTCGGGCACCGCAGGCAGCGTTGCGGCCTCCGCCGGAGGTATCAGGCTCAGGCTGGGCACATGGTTCATGTGCTCCATCGGACCGAGGATGGCCATTTTGTCGTAGATCTGGTAGCTGTAGGTGGCAATCCAGATCACCAGCCCCAGGGGAATGGTCGTCCAGAGAATTTCCACCAACAGGTTGCCCTCAATGGGGGGGCCATCGCTGGTGTCGTACTTATCGGCCCGCTGAAACAGCACCGAAACCACCAGCGCGGTGGTAACCCCCAGGAAGATAAAACAGCCAATGGTGGTCAAAAACCCGAATAGATCGTCTACCAGCAGAGCCTCAGCCGATGCCTGGGGCGGCATCCAGAGGTAAGCCTGGCGACCGACCCAGAAGCTGATAGCGGCGTCGGCGATCGCCAGGGCGACCAGCAGGGCAACCGTGCGGAAGGAAAGGCTGCGGGGTTCTGTCGGTGTGGTCGGTGTGGTCATATCGCTGTCGGTTATTCCTCTAAAGCTGGTTGGGGCTGCTGCCAGATCGCAGCAGCTGATCGGCGGTGACATGGACGCCAAACTCCCCACCGAGGTGGGCCCCCAGGGTGCCCTGGGCAAACATCAGCGCAAAGACGGCCAGTCCCACCAGCAGATAGCTCCACTGCACCTGGCGGGCGCGGTCCTGTCGCCACAGGTAGCGTTGAAATCCTCGCCAAACGGTCATCAGCACGATCAGAGCTAAGATCAGTACACCGCCCAGGCCATGCCAGATCATGGTGTCTTTAAAGCCCAGGCCCCAGTCGCTGACGCCTTCGACGGTCATGTCGGCCATCAAGATTTCGTAGAAGCCCGCTGCCACAGTAAAAAAGGTGATGATGGCGGCGGCCACCATGTTGTACCAGCCCACATCGAACAGGTTAGAGCGAGTGGCCGGAATGGCCAGGAACTTAAACACCCGCTTCTCCAGCGGAAACAGCGCCCCCACAATATCAAAACCGACCGCCACGATAAACAGACCCAGCGTCAAATGCACCAGGTTGGGGTGAATGGGAATGCTGTAGGGCAGGTTGTTGGCACCGACGCTAGCGACGAGAGAAGACATCATTACAGCAGCCCTCCCCGGGTAGCTTCGACCACCGGTTCGCTGTGCAGTCCGTAAACCCACACTAGCTTGTCGCCCAGATAGATCTGAAATAGCACGATCGCCGTCAGCAGTCCGTTGAGGCCCAGGTAGGCCCCAGGCAGCTTCTCGGGGGTGCGAATACGGATAATGTAGCGCCAACCGGTCAGGGCAGCAATGATGCCCGAGAGCGACCAGCCAATCAGGGTGTGCAGGTTGAGATCGCTCACCGCCGCCGGGTAGGGTTCGGCCAGGCCGGCTTCAATCTGGCCAAAAATAATCGCGATGAAGATGGATACCGTGGCAAACACCATGTTCCACCAGCTGACCTCGAACAGGCGAGTATTTTTGGTTACAAAGCCAATCAGGTCGCAGAGCACGGCGAATAGCACCATGGCAATCACGAAATGCACCACGATGGGGTGAATGGTATCGGGGTAGGGCAGGTTGTGGCTGTTGAGGGGGGGCAGGTACTCAAACACGGGGATGTCTCCTGGGGAGTTGAACCTGGGGAAGACCAGGCAGGCTGGGGGCTTGCGGGTTAGATCAGGGCGTTGCTAGAGCAATTTCCCAAAGCGATGGGAGATGGGTTTGGGGTCGCTAGGGGAGGATTGGGGCTGGCCTGAGCATAACAAGTGGCTCTTTATAGGGTAGGTATCACAGCTATCAATCGCCAGGGTCAGCAGTTGTCCACAGCCGGGGTGTGGGCAGATTCTCTCACTGGGATGGCGGAAAGCGGACCTAATTTTATGAAATGTTAATTCGTGTTGAGAGTGGAACACTCTGTCTTTAGGTAGGGTATCGGGCTGTATGCCGCCTTAGGGGCAAAGGGCCTTTGCCCAGGGTGATCGGTGGGGCGGGGCGGGGCGGCGTACATTTGGGGTTAAAAGCCAGGTCTACCCTAGGGTGCATTCGCGGCTACCCTCATCCAGCACCACTCGGTTGCTTTGAGCAGCCGCAACGCAACGCTGGGGAACTTGCTTCAAGGCGGTCGGTGGGGCGGGGCGGCGCACAATTGGGGGCAAAAGCCAGATCTGCTGCTGGGGCCATTTCGCAGGCCCCAGACCCCCGTCGACAAGGACGTTCCGCCGTCCTTGGACCTCACGGAAAGGACCAGCCGATCATCGGTTTAAACCTCTGTTCTGCAAATCAGCCTGTAGGCAGCTTCAATCAGCCGCTTCTCCCCACCCATCTACCCATCCACCCATCCACTCACTGACCCACCTACTCATTCATCGTCTTATAAGTGGCGACCGCCGATGGCGAGATCCGGTTCAGGTAGCGAAAGATCCAGTATTTAAAGATGGTGTCGAGGATAACGGGGAAAGTGGCGATAAACAGAAAGATGAAGTCGCGGTTGGCGGGTAGGCCCAGGTGGCGCGAGAGTCCTTCTAGGAGGATTTCCCAGCCGTGGGGGGAGTGGAAGCCGACGAAGGTGTCGGTGAACAGGATAATAATGAAGGCTTTGGCGCTGTCGCTGAGGCCGTAGACGATCTCGTCCATAAAGGATTTGACGTTGGCGACGTCCTGGCGACGGTAGATGAGCAGAAGGGCAAAGGCGATCGCGGCCAGAATATCGGCAAACACGTTTTTGACGGCGCTGGCGCTGCGGGCGCGGTAGTCGTCTTCAATCTCGCTGGCTTTGGTGCGTACCCGCTGCTCGATGTTGAGTTCGGACAGCGGCGGCGCTTTGCCGATTAGCACCTCGAAGCGCAGCCGCTCCTCGAACTGCTGCAGCTCGTGGAGTGCTTCTTCTTCCATTTCGATATTGAGAAAAACCTCGGGTTCGGAGCCGCCTGCCCGCACCCGGTCAACGATTGGCCCCACGATAAAGGCCTTGGTAAACTGCTGGGTCAGCAGCGGCACAATGATCAGCAGCAGCACAAACCGAATAGCGGCGGTGGTTTTGGACTTGGAGCTGCGAAACTCTTTCACCACCTCCTGTTCGGCGTTGGGGTCGAGGTCCTGCCGAATGCGATCGACGGTGCGCAGAATGGAGCGGGGCAGCACGTTGACGCGATCGGAAAGGCCCGCCGCGCGGGTGCCGTCGGGGTTCAGGGGGTTGGTGGCGGCGACGCCATTCTGGCTGGCCAGATTCGCCCCGCCGCCGCGGGCCTGGTTGGCCTTGGAGCGCAACACCTGGGCCGAGGGGGCTGGCTCCAGGCGGCCATCGGATCCATTGGCCAGGGTAATTACCCGCTCGGGGTTGGCATCCAGGCTGGCGTAGCGGGCCAGCACCTCGTCCACCAGGCGCAGCTTGCGAAAAAACATCGCCTGCTGGTCAATTACGCTGACGGCCAGTTCGTCGGCCTCGGAGGCGGGCAGCTGCACTTCCATCGTGCGCGGATCGCTGACCCGCACGACCGTACGACTGGCCCGAAACTCGGCCATCCGCACCTTGATCAGGTTCAGGTATTTCTTCAGCTCGCCCTGAAAATACTCCATGGCGCTGTCGCCGTAGCTGCCGTAGCGGGTTGAGATAGGGTTGCCGCCGAAGTACTCGCGCTCGATCGCCACAATCATCTGGGCGGCTTCGTAGGCCTGGTTGAGGGCGCGCTCGGGGGTGCGAAACAGCCACCGCTGGGCGCTGCGGAAAAAGCCGGAGTTCTGCATTAGATCGGGTGCTGGCGCTGGGATGTCCAAATCCTACTATAGTCAGCCTGGCAGGGGGGATGGAGGCGATCGGGTACAGCTCCACCAGACCTGTGCACCCTAGGCGCTGGGCCGGGACAATAGTTTGACGCTAACGCTAAACTGAAAAGTCTGAAAAATCGCGGTCCATTGCGGCAAGCCTGGTTTTGATGCCGCTGCGGCGAATGCCTCCCATCTGGATGTCAAACCCGATAATTTCGCCGTCGAGTTCGGGCACAATACGGCAGGCGTATAGGCCGTATTTCTCAGGCAGCAGCACACGAAAATTTGGGTTAGTTGAGGAGAACTCGATAGCCGCTTCGGTGTCGCCAGACCTTGGTAGGGTTAACCCCTGAAAGCCGCCCGCTCCTTCTGTGGTCGGCGCAAAATCGTATTTCGCCCAGGTGGAAAAGACGAGTTCGTAGCCGCCCTGGGGATTTTTGTACAGCTGGGGCACTTCCATTTCGGCATAGCAGCGGGGCTGCACCGCTGGGGATAGATATTCCCATTCGCGGTGGCCCTGGACTGCCGCCGAAAAGTCCGATTCGGAAACGCTGAGGAGGGCGATCGCGCCGCTGCGCCCCAGGTGGCCATCGCCAGTTTTAGCGGAAAGTAGCATGTAAATTTGGCCGTCTTGCTGCCGAAACAAAAATGGATCGCGCCAGGCGTGAAAGGTCAGATCTCCGTCGATGCTCCTGGTGTGGTAGACAGAACCAGGCCTAATTTGGGTGTCTAGAATTTGCCAGTGGGGCGACCCCACATCGTCGGTATAGGCTACCCCAATGCTCTGGGTAAAGCCGTCATCCCGATGGCGATCGCGGGAGGTAAAAAACATCAGGTAGCCGTTTTGCACCTGGATCACATCGCCACTCCAGATACAGGTGTTGGCCCAGTGGCCCAGGGCGGGTTTCAGAACATGGCAACTGTCGGCCTTGCCCCAGTCAATGTGGTCGAAATCGGCGGTGGTGGCATGGCCAACGCAGGAAGCAAAGTGATGTTGGTCTGAGGCCACTAAGTCCCGATCGGCATTTAAATAAAAAATATGAAAAAGATGATTGGCGGCGTCAAAGTAATACCAAAAGTCCCACACGTGGCGACTGGGATGCTGCATAGAAGGAGGCATTTTCACCCTTGAAATAATGGACAACAGAGCCGTGGTTTCACCAGGGCTTGGATGGGGCGATCGCGACATTTTTCCGGTGACTGTCCCAGGGATTTTGAGGTCAACCCGTCACGGCTGAAACCGCCGCGTAAACCCCTACCTAAACTACCGTAGAATCCTCTCCTGGGTTGGCTTCTGGTGGTTCTAAACGGTATTTATCATGGGGATATAGCGGTAGTAGACGCAGTGGCAGTATGAAGATTCAATCGTCGGTATTGGTACATTTAGGCTTTGGTAAGTACGTGCGATCGGACCAGGTGACCTCGCTCCAGCCGGTTGAAGAGGAGCGCGGCCCCGGACGGCGGACGTTTGTATTTTTGGAGGGGCACACCGACCCCATTGTGGCCTCCCGCACCGAGGACACTATTGTGCGCGATCTGGTGCAGGAGCCGCGCGAGGTGATTCAGTCGCGGCAGCAGCAGGAGATTTTGACCGACCTGCTGGAGGATCTGTCGAAGGTCAACTCGACGGTGCGCCGCATCAACCGCGACCAGGGCGGCCTCGACCTCGATCAGCTGGAGCGCCGAATTCAGCAGGTGCTGGCTGTTTAGCTAGATTTATTTAATGCTCAGGGCGTAACGGGCCAGAGGCCCATCCCATAAGAGGATAGCTCAAAATTCTGATGAATAGCCCAGACTAGACAGCGGCAGCCTGGAGCCGATCGGCCAGGGCTGCAATCTGATCCCCCAGGGTGAGTTGGCTCAGCCACCGCTCGGGGATGCCCGCTTCGCCGTAGTAGGCACCGGCCACCTGACCACAGATGGCGGCGGTGGTATCGGCGTCATCGCCCAGGTTGGCGGCGGCCAGAACGGCCTGCTCGTAGGTTTCTGTGGTCCAAAAACACCACAGCGCCGCCTCTAAACTGTCGACCACATACCCTGTGCCGCGAATCTCCTCGACGGGCTTACGTTGATACGCTCCGGCGGCAATGGCCCGAATGGCGGGAGATGCAAAGGTTTCCAGATCGTGTTCGAGCAGAATGGTCCGTTTGCCAGCGCCTGAGAGAGCCTGGAACAGCACATGGCCGAACAGCCGACTGGCCTCGACACATTCGGCGGTCCCGTGGGTGGTGCGAGAACTCTCGCCCGAAAACGCTATGGCGCGATCGCGGTCTGCGCTGTAAAACATGGGCACGGGGGCGAGCCGCATCAGGCAGCCATTGCCCGCCGATTGGGGATGGGTAGAGCCGCTGAAGGGCTGGCCCGACCGCTTGTATTCCTCCAGCGCTTGTCGCACCGTGTTGCCAATGTCAAAGCAGTGACCGGTACTGCTGAGGTAGCCCTGTTCGTACCACTGGCAGTAGCGATCCATCTGGTCGGCGGCATCGAAGGCCCCCTGCTCCACCAGGCTTGTGGCCAGGCAGAGGGCCATCGAGGTGTCATCGGTCCACTGGCCCGGCTGGAGGTCAAACGGGCCACCGCCCACCATATCGGTGACTGGCGAAAATGAACCCCGGGGCCGAAATTCGACCGTGGTGCCCACAGCATCCCCCGCCGCCAGCCCCAGCAGGCAGCCCCGAAAGCGTTCTGATGCAGTGATGGTCATCGTGCTGCCCTCCTGGGAATCACTCGTACTTTTCGCCGCTGAGAATGAAGATTGGGTCTACCGCCGTGAACACCTGGTAATTGCCCTTGGTCTCCAGCCGATTGACAGCGGGCTGGGCCGCCTCAATGTTCCGCACCCGCAGCTGGGCAAAGGTCTCGGACACCGCGTAGAGGGTTTCCAGGTTGCCCGCCGTCACCACCACCCGGCCCAGGGAGGGCAGGTAGTCCCAGGCGGCCAGCAGGATATCTTTCAGGTTGCGGCCCCCTTCAACAAAAATGCAGTCGGGGTGGTGGGGCAGGTCGCCCAGGCAGTCGGGGGCACTGCCCTGGATCACCTGTACGTTGGAGAGGCCGAAGCGATCGCAGTTGCGCCGCACCAGGTCGGCCACATCGCCATCGCGCTCCACCGCCACCACCTTACCCCCCGGCATCATCAGCGCCGCCTCGATCGCCAGGGTGCCGGTGCCCGCGCCAATATCCCACAGCACATCCTTGGGGCGGAGCCGCAGGTAGCCCAGCAGCAGCAACCGCACCTCCCGGCTGCTGAGGGGAATACCGGGCAGCTGCTCGAACAGGTGGTCGGGAATGCCGGGGGTGGCGTAGGGCCAGAGTTTCGCCATAGAAATGCCGGGTATAGCGCTGGCTCTATTCTAGGGGCTGTCATCAGTTAGCCTCTGACAGCTCAGGAATCAACGGTTACAGCCCCCAGCCTGGTTTTGGAGTCTCCCCGCCAGGCTCCCCTCGAGATCCTTCACTTAACCTAACAGAGGCTATTTTGGCTCTGCCCTTGGAGTAAGATCTCGGCACACCATTGAGGCCGGGGTCAATGCTCGATCGCTTTTGGGAAGTGCTGGGGTACGTCTTTGCTCTCAACGCGGAAGCTTTTCGGATTGCCACCACCCTCCCCCGAGGGCAGGGACTGGCGCTGCTGGTGGTGCTGCTGGCGGGGCTGTCCCAGGGCATTGGCCAGAGCATTATCTTGTTTATCAATCAGGTAAGGCCGGCCCGGTTTGCCCTCAGCCTGGCCATCAATGCGGTGCTGTTTGCCTTTGGCTTTTTAGCCCTGGTGCTGAGCACCTGGCTGGTTACCCTGGCTCCCTGGACGCGATCGCTGCCCTTTGGCCAGCTGGTGACGGTGCTGGGGGCGGCCTATGCGCCGCTGTTGTTTGCGTTTTTGGGGGCGCTGCCCTACCTGGGCCTCCCCATCCTCAATCTGCTGTCGGTGTGGCATCTGCTGGCCATGGTGGTGGGGGTGGCGGCGATCGCCAACCTTGGCCTTGGCAATGCCTTTGGCTACGTCGTTTTTGGCTGGGTGCTGCTGCAGGTACTGCAAAACACCGTCGGCCGCCCCCTGGCCAGTCTGGGCAAACGCATCGCCAACCGGGCGGCGGGGGTGGATTTGGTCACCAGCCGCCGCGCCCTGACCGCCTCCTACCGGGACGACCTGGCCCAAACCTCCACCCGCTGGCAGGAGGAATTCAGCCAACGCATCAATGCCCTCAGCCAGGTCCAGGTGATCGCAGCCGTTACCGGCGATCCGCCACCGCTGGCTGCTGTCCCGGCCAGTGGTGGCGCTGCGGTAGCCGTTCCCCCGGTCCCCACCAGCGAACGGCTGTGGCCCAACCTGAAGCCCTTCCTGGGACTGCTGGCCATGGTGGTGCTGACGGTGGCCACACTGACCTTACTGCGTCCCCTGCGGCTGTGGTGGTTTGGCTGGCTGAGCAGCCTACCCGCCCCCCTGGTGCTGGTGCTGAATTTAATCTGGATTGGCCTGGTGGCCCTGGTGGTGGCCGGGCTCCTGGCCCCCCTCGAAACCCTGGGCTGGTGGGCGGGCTGGTACGACGACGAAGTCAACACCACCCTCAACGCCGGGGAACTGGCTGAACCGCTCGCCGACCCCAACCAGGTCAGCCGCTACCTGGTCTACCTCGACGGCATTGGCATCTCCAGCTTCGAGTACCTGCCCGATATTGAAGAATTTCTCGATACCCTTGCCCCCACCCTCCCCGAGGATGTGGGGCTGATTCGCGGCATCATGCCCTACTCGGTGATGAATGCCCCCCTCAATGAGGATCGTCCCCTGTCATTTCTGTGGCGCTACGCCGACACCCTGCGCTTTGCTAACCCCGCCAGCCTGCTGGGGCTGCTGGTCAATATTCGCAACGTGCTGATTGTGGGGGTCTCCGCCGACAAGCGCTACGGCCCGCTCTACAACCAGGGGATTGCCCAGGTGGTTTACAACGGGCTGCTGAAAAATGGCTACCCGGTGGGCAGCGGTATTCCTGTCACCTTCATTGGCTACAGCGGCGGCGGGCAGATGTCCTGCGCCTGCGCCCCCTACCTGAAGCGCGCCCTGGGGGCACCGGTGGATGTGATTTCCCTGGGCGGGGTGATCAGCGCCAACATCAACCTCCTGGCCCTGGAGCACCTCTACCACCTGGTGGGAGAGAAAGACACGGTGGAAAAGCTGGGGCCGAAGATCTTTCCGGGGCGCTGGAAGCTGTTTCCCCTCTCCTACTGGAACCGGGCCAAGCGCCGGGGCAAAATCACCCTGGTGTCCATGGGGCCGGTGGGGCACCAGGTGCCGGGGGGCATCCTTGACCCCAAGCTGCTCCTGCCCGATGGCCGCAGTTCGCTGGCGCAAACCATTGACACCATCAATGCCATTCTGCGGGGCGAAATCCTGGAGGCCGAGCTGGAGCGGGGCGGCGAGGCCAACAACTACGACATTTTTGCCGCTCACCCCCTGGTGCGCTACCAGAACTACCCCCTCGACCGGCGACCCGACCCGGCCCTCTACCTGCCCCTGGGCGACTGGGTGGGGCGGCTGATTTTGCCCGCCAAGCAGGAGCGGTTTGGTGGCGTTTTCTACGAAATTCACCATGCCCCCGACGATCACCAGGGCCTGGTGGGCCGAGTGGTCAAGCTGCGCTGGTCAGACCATCCCCTCACCCAAAGGATGGTGCAGGCGGTCACCCACGACGTGCACTTTAGCGCCGATGCCGAGTACGCCAGCCGCTTTGACGGGGTGATCAACCCCGTGCGGCTCAACCACTGGCTGCGGGTTGACCCGCTGGAGTCCCTGGCCGGTTCGCTGCCCGAAGACGACATGATTGCCGTGGTGGAGAACCCCCAGGTGGTGCTGGACAAAGACGGCGTTACCCTCCTGATCAGCACCCAGCCCATGGAGGTGACCGGGCGCTACTACGGCCTGGTGCAGTTTGTCGAGCCGGTGGCGGTTACCGACCGGTGGCGGGTGCGCCACTTTAACCGGGTCAGCCGCGCCTTTGACGGCCCGGAGGAACAGCTCAGCCTGCCCCCGGTAGCCACCATGGAGGCCTACGGCAGCGACCCTTCGACCACGCGGGATTTAGAAAAATCGCCCTACAACGAGTCGGGCTGGTACATCTACGGGGCACAGGACGCCAGCGGTACCTTTGTGGTGCAGGCCCTCGGTCCCCGCGCCCTGTTTCGGCTGCAGCCCGATCGCGTCGTGTTTGGCGGCGCCAAAGCGGCCTACCGCTACATTCGCAAAGAGTCGTGGGCCGAGGTGGTGGCCCAAAAGGGCCGGGTCAGCTCGGTGCTCTGTACCGCGAAAGACAACGGTCGCCCGGAGGCAATTCACGACGCGATCGCCGAGTGGCAGGTGGGCGATCGCGCCCTCATCCTCCACACCTACGGCGGCATCGGCGGCACCAAAAAAGAGCCCGCCGCCTTTAGCCCCATCTTCTTTGGCCACTTTGCCTACGGCCGGGCCGAGGTGGTGCACGACCGATTAGCTGACGAAAAGCGCTTCGAGATCCGCTACTACCAGGTCTACGCCCACAACATCGACGGGCTGATCGCAGGCACAATTCACTGGTCGAGGTATCAGGGCGATCGCCAGCGGGGCTGGCTGGGCACCCGGCCCACCTGCGATATTCTGGTCAAGCTCGACGCCTTTAGCCGCTACTACTACTTCGACGACGAGCGCCGCTCTCCCCTGGGCCGCATGGAAGCCCACCTGCAGGCCATGACCGCCCGCTACCGCATCGGCGACGGCACCGGCGGCACCTTCGTCGGCCCCTCCAACAACTGCTCCCAGGACTCCAACCAGGCGCTGTTTGCCAGCTTGCAGGGCATTGCCCAAAGCCTCCACCGCCATGCCGACGCCCTGATTGACCAGCACCCCGACCAGGCCGAGCCGCTGCACCAGCTGGCCCTATTTGGCCGCGACCTCAAGGACACCCTCCAACCCCTGGGGGGCCTGCGCCCTGCCTGGGAGAAGAACGAGTTTAACCTGGGTAGCTCCATCGAAGATGAACCGATTCGCAACCTGATCATGGGCCTGGGCAGCTGGCGCACGGTGTTTCCTCGCAAGGCCAGCGATGTGGTGGTGCACAGGTTTCTCAAGTACGGCGCGTCTGCCTGGGTGCTGCGCACGAGCCAGGTGGGCGGCCACGACCCCGACATCGAACCGATCGCGCCGATGACGTTTTAGCTTGCAGCCCCGCCTGGCCCTAACCCTGTCCAGCCATCTCCGTCAGGTGGGCATGGCCCGCCCGACCATTCCCTGGATGAACCGAACCCTAGATCGTCGGTACAGAATTTGTTTTGCAGCGAGATCGGGGCACGCGAGCCACAACTGCGGCGGTAAGCCCAAGGTGCTACTGGGGCCATGTCGCTGGCCCCAGACCCCCCTCGACCAGGGGCGTCGCCCCTACTGGGGCGCAAATGCAACTATTGGCCGCCTTGGACCCGACGGAAAAGAGTGATCGATCATCGGTTTAAACCTCTGTTTGGCCAAGAAATCGGTAGGACTCTGTAGACCCTGCGGGGGGCATATTCGAGATCGCAGCCATACTGAACCGGTGCTCTAGCGCCGAGGGATAGGGAGCAGTGGCTCAGCTCAGGCACCTATCTAGCTGTCTATATGTATTATTTATTTGCGTAGCGGATGAACCGGTCAACCGGCAACCTCCGCACGGCCTAAATGCCTTACGCTTAGATTAAATTTTCTCTAGGGCCAGATTAATGCGCGTAGAAGCTTGTTGCCAGGCCCTGCTTGAGCACCTCCTGCCCGACATCGATCCCCAGCGCCAGGGGCTGTGTTTTGATGTGGGGGTAGGGACCTTTGCCTTTTACTGCGAGTTGTTTGCCCGCCTCGGGTTTGCCGCCGTTGCCGTCGAGCCATCTCCGACTGACAAGCTGCGGGCCATTTGTCAGCAGTACCCTATTCAGCTCGTCGAGCAGTGCCTGTCCGATCGCGTCGGCACCCAGACCCTGCACCTGGGTCAGTTTGCCAACCTGGCCAACAGCAACTTTAGCTCCCTGGCTGCTGACTGGTTTGGGGCCTCCAGCAACACGCGGGAGGTGCCCACCCTTGACCTGGCTACCCTGCTAGCGCAGGTGGGCGCAACCCGCATTACCGTCTTTAAGATCGATATTGAAGGCTGGGAACCCGTGGTGATTCAGCAGTTTGCCGAACTGCCCCCAGCGCTACTGCCTGAGGTGGTGATGTTTGAGTACGGCGGCGGCGGCAGCCGTAGGCAAGGCGAAAAGGGTTGGTCGCCGCGTTTCTTTGAGGGCACCATGACCTGCCTCAAGACCCTCCAACAGCGGGGTTACGACTTCAGCATCATGATTGACTATGCGCCTGGCACCCAGGCTAAACTATTTGACCTCCAGGCCTTAGACCTGGCCCAGGAATCGCCCTTCTACCCCAATGGCGTCTACGGCAACATTCTCTGCTTCGCTCAGCAGCGGTTTACCGCAGCCTCCATTCACCGCCTCTGTGCTCCCTACGGGGGCGGGTTAGCCCAGTGGCTGGTGAGTAAGCTGGTGTCCTGAGATGGCCCAGGGCCTCAGTCATCTTCTTAGATTGGGCGTCACAACGCTAATACCTTGGGGCGGCGTTGCAGAATTGAGGCATGAATTTGGGTAGGGGCAAACGGTCGTTTGCCCCTACGAGAGGCATTGAATTTTTGATTTATACCTGTGTTCAGGAACGCCCCTTGGGGGTTCTGACCACAATTGATGACCCACCCTAGGCCCTGAATGCGTCAGATACCGGGTCATCGTAGTAGTAGTGCCCCACGGCGACGGGTTCCTCGGCCTCTGCCCCACTGTTCGGCAGCTCACTGCCCAGAAGATCACTGTCCAGAAGCTCACTGTCCAGGGGCTCACCCCCCACGGGAGCGGCGGCGGCCACCAGGAAGGCTGCTGGGTCAGAGCGGTAGGCCGCCAGCAGGGCTTTTTCCTCGTCCGAGAGGTCGGGGGAGCTGTCCTCTTCAATTTCTTGAAGTGTGGTTTCGACCAGCTCCATCTGCTCTTCGGCAATGCTGAGTTCGTGGTGGGTATCCCCGCTGAGCAACTGCTCCAGGGGCTGAAGCTCAGCAACATGGCTGGAGAGGTTCTGCAGCTGCTCTTCGTAGGTCTTGGTGAGCTGCTGCAGCTCCTGGCGGTGTTTGGCCTCCTGCTGGTCGAGGGCGGCCTGAAGCCGCGCCTCCTGCTGGTCGCGATCGGACTGGAGCTGGAAATTTTCGGCCTCGACGGCTTTTAGCTTGGCCTGGTGCTCCTGGAGCGCCTTGAGCAGGGGAACGACCTGCCCTTTCAGCGTCATGTGGTCCACATCGAGCTGGTGAAATCGCTCGGACAAACTGACGTAGGCACGGCACAGGCGGGTGTAGCGTTCCACCATCTGATTGACGTGCTGAAAATTTCTCATGGCCGTCTCCAGGCGCTCGGTAGCCATAACAACATCCTGTCCGTAGGGGTGAGGGGATCGGGGCCAGGGGTTTATGTCAGGAACCCGATAGTGGAGACCCCTGCCCTGGGCAAGAACAGGAGTCGCATAGTTAAGTAGCTTTTAACTAGCACGGTTGTCCCCAAAATTTCAAGCCGCTGTCGCTACATCTAAACCTAAACTTACCGTTTTGAGCCGGTTGGCCAATCTACCTATCTCAGCTAGTTGTTTTTCAGAGGAGGTTTTGGTTAATGTGTCAGAATGATGGGGCTACATGATGGGACTAGAACCCCATCCAGGTTCAGCGGTGGAGTTTTCCCACGGGCACATCTCCAGAGCCCCAGCTGGACTTGGGATAGCAGCCCATGTTGTTCCCCACTGGCAGTGCTGTGCGTACCTACAAAAGCCAGAAGATCGACCAAAATGCCGACTATCCCTGCCCCTGTCGCCGCAATGGCTGTATTAAGCCGATTACGCTGACTGAGGCCTTTGGCTGCGATCGCTGCCAACAGATTTTTGTCGTCCAGGACGACGGCTACGTGATTGAGCAGCTCTCCACCCACTACCCTTACAAGCGCATCTGGCGCTGGACGGGCCAGCAGTGGCGGCTCGATCGCTCGTCCCTCAGCGTTAGCTATCTCCCCCTGGTGGTGTTGGCGGCCTTTGGGGTGATGGTCTTCTTTTTGCTGCTGGCCACCCTGCAAACCCCCGATGGCGCCCAATCCATTGCCCGACTGCTGACCACCCTGGCGGTATCGCTAGCGGTAGTGGGCATGTTCTGGCTGGCCTCTCGGCGGTAAGACGATGGTGAATCTAGCCACCCAGGCAGACTTCAGCGCTGCGGTTGAGCAGGTGCGCCAGGCCAGCCGGGTGCTGGTCAGCGCCGGAGCCGAGGCTCAGAGCCACCTGCTCGAAACTGTTGCCACCACCCTTGAAGCCTGCCTGGACGACATCCTGGAGGCCAATACCCTCGATCTGGAGGCCAGTCTGGACATGGCTGTGCCCGAGCGGGTGCTCGACTGGCTCAAACTCACCCCCGAGCGCCTGCAGACCACCGCCAAAATGTTGCGCCGTCTGGCCTATCTGGGGGATCCGCGCGGGCTCTTGCACCCCGCCCCCAGTCGGCTGAGCAAAGCCACCGTGGGCTATGGCCAGGTCGTTCCCCTGGGGGTCGTGGGCCTGGTTTACGAAGCCTTTCCTGACCTGGCGGCGATCGCGGCGGGGTTGAGCCTGCGCACGGGCAACGGCCTGATTTTGAAGGGCAGCAACGAGGCCAGTCAGAGCAACCAGGTCATTTTGCAGGCGATCCACCAGGCTCTCGACCAGGTGGGCCTGCCCCAGGAGTGCGTCTTTTCCCTGACCGAGGAGCAGGGGGATGTCGCCCGCTCCTGGTTGCTGCAGGACCCCGGTATCGATCTGATCATTCCCTATGGGCGGCCTGGTCTGGTGCAGCAGGTGGTGCGTCAGGCCGGGGTGCCCGTGCTACCCACCGCCATGGGCAACTGCTACCTCTACTGGTCGGCCTCCGGTCAGCTCAGCACCGTAACCCACATGGTGCTAGACAGCCACCGGGGCGACCCCGACGCTGTCAACGCCATCGAAAAAGTGCTGGTTCACCGGAGCTGCAGCGCCTCTACCCTGGCCCAGTTCTGCCACACCCTGTGGGATCAGGACTTTGAGGTGCTGGCCGACGAGGCCCTGCTGGGGGAACTCCCCGATGTCAAGCCCGCCGCTGCCGCCGACTGGAATCGTCCTTTTTTGGGCAAAACGGTTGCCCTGCGAGCGGTAGAGGACGTGCAGGCCGCCGCGGCCCTGATCAACCGCCACAGCAGTGGCCACGCCAACGCCATTGCCACCGAATCCTACGCTGAGGGCAGCCGCTTCGCCCAGCTGGCCACCAGCGCCGTGGCCTACATCAACACCTCCCCCCGCTTTGTCCGCAATCCGGCCCAGTCCGCCGCGATCGCGCTCGGCATGACCGCCCAGCGAGGCCGCTGCCATGGCTTTGTCGGGCTCAGCGCCCTACTCACCACCCAACACATTTTTCAGGGTTTGGAATAGATCAGCGCTAGCTCTGCTACACACCTTTATTCCCCCGGAGACAACATTTCCTGTCCTGGCTGCTGGGGTCTTAAGCCTTCCGTTAGCGGTGCCCCTTGTGGTGAACAGGGTTACCTGGGTGACCAGATACCATAGAAGCAGCAGACCTGGAGGGAGAAGCCATGCGGTTAGTCTGGGTACGGCTATTTCATACCCTCGTTTTTGTGGTGATGTTCGGGGCCATTCTCTTCCTGCTGTACTGCGGCCTCGCGAATCAACTCACCCTCTGGACGGCGATCGCCTTCGCACTCATCACCATTGAGGTCGTGATCTATGCTGGCAACGGCTTTCGCTGTCCCCTGCGAACCTGGGCCGAAACTCTGACCCCGCCAGGGCAAACCATCCAGGATATTTATCTGCCGCCCTGGCTCTCGGCCCGGGTCGTGGCCATCTCTACCCCGTTGCTGGGGGTGGCCTGTCTGCTGCTGCTGGTACGGTTGCTATTGAGTTAAGGGCACGGTTGTAGGAGTAGACCGCTACAGCGGGGATGGCTGGGCGCTTCGAGGACAGCAATGCTTGGTACATAGCGGTGGCCATTGCGCTTAGGACATTGGCCTCATCCAAAGGCAAAAACTGGGGCGGCGCAATGGCGTATAGCCATCGATTCAGGGGCTTGGGTCATGTCCTAATGGTCCTGGCGATGGCTATACCGGGTGTAGGCCGCAATTGATAACACGCCCTAGAACCTTAGCCTTAGCGCGTTGATCTCATCGGCAATGTACTTGCCCACCACTTTTTCACAGCACTTTGTTTCCCACCAATCCAGGGTCTGCTGATGGAGGGTCTCTAGCAGGGTGGGATTGTTAAGCAGTTTGTCTAGCACTGGGCCCAAGTTTTGCCAGTTGCCAATTTGAATAATGGGAGCCCCATCGTAAAACCACCGAGACGGCAGAGATTCTACGATAATGACGCAGCCATAGCGCATAGCCTCAAAGAGCCTATAGGTTTCCAAAGTAGTGCCTCTGGGAGCAAGGCAAATTTTGGCGTTCATTAAATTTTGGCTATAGGTATTTTCTGCCGTGTTCTGGAAGCCAGAAAAACCGACGGCGAGGGCTAAGTGAACTTGAAACTGGGGGTTTTCAGCACCAAACTCTTTTAACTTCGCCACCATCTGCTCTCGGGCATGGGCCTTTGGCGTTTTGGACCAGTACCTCAACGACCAAACCGGGTACTCATGATGAATTATGCTGCCATCAAAGAACACATCGCAGGTGCGACTGGCCATGGGTTTGATAGGCAGATTCTCAGAATTGAAATAACCTAGCGGAATGTCGTATACAGGAACCAGTTTTCGATCATCAAAAAGCAAGGTTTTGATTTTTCTAAGTCTATGACGAATTTTTCTGACCAAGCGATGGCCAAGGTTTTTGGCCACCTGAGCAAGAATCAAAAGTTTCAAATAAGATGGCCTTAGAAGCGGTCGAAATAGATTGAGCTGCTCACGAATTTGATGAGTACCGTAGCACTTAAAAACACCTCCCACGCGATCGATGTAACTTGGCAACCGGTAGAGTTCATCTCCCAGTATCAGCACAAAAACATTGGCACCATAGGAAGGCATTTCCTCCATTTCGGTCATGGTGAGATAAAAAACAAGTCCCTGATTATTCAGAGCGTTATCGACGACTTGCAACGCCTTGCCAAAATACTCAACAAAGCAACCAGAAGGTAAATTTGGATCGTGTACATCCAAGGGAATTAGCTGCTTGTCTATATACATAAAAAATTGATTGGCGTTCTGGTGAGTCATTGGCCAGGAGTCAAAGGTAATAGCTGACTCTTGGACAAGCCATTTTTGTGAGAGGTTCTTAAGCATTGACCAGCCTATATTTTAATTATTAAAAGATCAATGAAATTGACTTACTGTTCACCAATGTCAATAGAGCAATCTAAGCAAAAATTTTTAGAGCAGGATATATAGCTATAGCCAGCCTGATTAGGACATAATTTAGAGGTAACGCCATCTCCCCCTGCATGCCATGGCCAAACCCTACAGCCTCGATTTGCGACAAAAGGTCATCAACGCCATCGAACTGGATGGGATGAAGAAGAGCGAAGCCAGTGTTGTTTTTGGGATCAGTCGCAACACCATCGACTTGTGGCTCAAGCGTAAAGCCGCCACTGGCAGCCTAGCGCCTCCTCCAGCTGGGCGCGGGCCTCGGCCAGCTGACTGGCGGCCACATCGCGCTCGGCCCGGCGCACATCGTAGGTGTCGAGGTAGGCGAGAATCTGGCCCGCCTCAACGCGATCGCCCCTTTGCACCTCCAGGCGCTCAATGCGGCCCGACTCCGACGGGGCGACGTCGATCACCCGACTGGCGGGCTCAACCCGACCCAGGGCCACCACCTTAACCTGGCGGGGGGGCGGTAGCTCGGCCTGCTCTCGGGCCGCCTGGCGGGTTTGCAAAACGTTGCGAACGGCCAGGGTAGAGCCAGTGCCCACAATCAGTAGAGCACCAATTAAAAGCCAAAAACTCGGCCTTCTCCAGGGTTGATCAGGGTTGATAGACATAGACGTAACAGGGGCAAGACACAAATGTGAGGCTAACAGCCCATAACCTCAGCCCAAACCGTAGCGAAAGGGCTGTTGTCAAAAATTTAACTGAACGGTGTAGTTTAGTCAATGGCCGGACTCTATTTCGTCCCCTATGCCCCCAGGGCGATCAGAGTAGACTTTTGAGCCGTTGGCAGCCCCAGGATGGCTTCGATCCTCAGGCTCTCGTAGGGGCGATCGCCCCCGATTCCGCCCAGGTATGGCCAAGACCATACCTTGAGCCCATCACCATACTCTTGAGGGCAGCCAACCCTACCCATCTGCATACTTTTCTGTAAAGACAGGCCCAAAGTTTGCCCCTATCGTTAGAAACATCAGCGGTGCTCCACCCATGAGCCCCTGACCACCAAGCTTTCAGCCTGAATCAAACGAGTCCGCTAGTGCTGGGGGTGGTTGAAAAGCCGGATCCGAAAAGCCCTCCCCCACGACGATGGCCTGCGGGCCGCTATTGAGGCTGTCCTCAAGCAAGCGGTGTCCTAACCTAAGTGGCTATAGCTATACAATTCGATCGCTGCTTGTCAACTTATTCAATGGTGTGCCAAACAGTGTGATCGAGCCACTCTTTTACAGAAATAATTTGTCGATCCGCGGATAAAATTGTATTTCAGGCTACAAGACCGTCTAGGCCGTTTGCGAATTGGCTATGTGAGCAAATGAGGTGTAGGGCGATTAAAAACCAGGCTTTGGTAGAAGCATATCTATTATCCAAACCTTATGGTTAAAATCGAGGTTGAGTATTTTTTGGAAATACAACTTTTTGTTTTGTTTAAGTAATTTCCCTGATTTATTAAATTTGTGTTAAGGTACTTGGCTGGCCCTGGTATGGCGATCAAGTAACTTCCACTAGCTCACGGAAAGGTTACTACTCCAAGGGTTGTGGGCAGAACGGGTGATCCGCGCAAGGCATCATTGAGTCATTTTTCTAAGCCTGGCGGCACCGTTCTGCAAAGGCGATCGCCCAAAACCTGCATGAAGCTGAAGGGGCTTTGGGTTATAAGCTTTGCCGTTGGCCGTTCCCCCTGGGGATGACCAGATACCCTGGCAACAGCCCGGAGTGAGCGGCCATAGGGTAAGGCTTGGGTACGGCTGCTTCATACCTTTGGTCTTGTTCGGCCCGTATAGAGCGCTCCCTGGGGCCTCTCCTAAGGGGCGATCGCCCTCTGCTCCAGGCGATCGATGGCCCGCTTCCCGCCAAAGCGCTGGGCGATGATGTCGTCGTAGGTGTCGGCGATGGTGACGACGGAGAGAATGCAGGTCTGAAGCTCCATCAGATCCATGTTTTCGCCGCCCAGAACGCTCTCGGCAAACAGCACCTGGTTGGCTTCGTCGAGGTGAAAAGCCCCAAACCGCATGCGGCGGTTTTCGGTGAGCAAAAAGTGCATCAGTTCGTGGTCGATGGTGCTGCCGATGGTGACGCAGCTAGTGGCCCGCACCGTCGCCAGGTCGGCCTTTTCCCAGGGATGAACTTCCCAGGGCAACACCTCGATTTCGACCAGGGTAGAGCCGTAGAGCACGTCGAAGCGGGGGATGTCACCGTAGGCTCGCAGGTTGTCTTTGAACAGGGCGGCGGTTTGCAGGTAGTCGGCGACTTTGGTGTAGGTGAGGGCCTGGACGTTGCTGGCGAAGGAGATGGGCATGGGGGGGAGGGGGGATGGGTGGATGGGGGGGAGGGGGGATGGGTAGTGAATCCTAGTCTTTGTAGCGTGGGCAGTGCCACCATTGCTTCTGGGTGGCGCAACCGGCTTTCGCCAGCCCCTCACATGATGAACATTTTTTGATCGAGGGACTTGGGGGCGTGGGAGTCTACGAACTGCTGGGGGCTTTCGTCGGACTCCAGCCGCCCGTCCACCAGGTTGATGATGCGATCCGCTACGTCCAGAATGCGGTTGTCGTGGGTGACCATGAGGATGGTGCAGCCCTTTTCCTGGGCCAGGTGCTGCATCAGGGTGACCACGTCGCGGCCCGACTGCTTGTCGAGGGCGGCGGTGGGTTCGTCGGCCAGAATCAGCTGGGGCTGGTTGACCAGGGCACGGGCGATCGCCACCCGCTGCTTTTGCCCGCCGCTCAGGGCCCCCGGCTTGTAGTCGGCCCGCTCGGCCAGCCCCACCTGGCTGAGGATGTCGATCGCCTGCTGGCGCTTGCTGCCGAATTGGCCGGTTAGCTCCACCGCCATTTCCACATTCTGGGCCGCCGTCAGCGACTCAAACAGATTGTGGGCCTGAAAAATGAAGCCGATGTTGCGGCGAATGCCCACCAGCTGGCGATCGCCCAACCCCACCAGCTCCTGCCCCAGCACCTGGAGGCTGCCCTCGGTGGCCGATCGCAGCGCCCCAATCAGCGTCAGCAGGGTAGTTTTGCCTGAGCCGGAGGGGCCGGTCATGATCACAATCTGGCCGGGGTGCAGGTCGAGGCTAATGTCAAACAGCACCTGCTTGCGCAGATCGCCCCGGCCAAAGAAATAGCTGAGGCTGCCCACCCGAATCGACGCTTCAACAGCGGCGGGCAGGGCAGACGGGGATGTGGGCGGGGCAGAACTCATAGGCCAAATACCTCGGCGGGGTCAGTACGCTGCACCTTGCGGACCGCAATGGCACCGGAAATCAGGCACATCACAAACGTCATGATGTAAATGTTAGCGACTCGCTGTAGGGTGAGCTGAAACAGCAGCCCGGTAACGGCGGCCCCCAGGTTGTAGAACAGGGCGCTGATCAGCAGCCCAGGGATAAATCCCAGCACCGAGAGAATAACCGCCTCCTGAATTACCACCCCGAACAGGTAGGCATTGTCGTAGCCGATCGCCTTCAGGGTGGCGTACTCCGACCAGTGGTCGGCCACGTCGGTGTAGAGAATCTGGTAGACCAGAATAATTCCCACCACAAAGCCCATGGTGGTCAGCAGCGAAAACACAAAGCCGATGTTGGTGTTCTCTTCCCAGTAGGTGCGCTCCCGGGCGATGAACCCCTCCGGGCCATCCATGGGCAGCACCAGTACATCCTGGGGCAGGTTGTCCCGCAGGGTTTGCACCAGGGTAGCCACGTCGGCACCGGGGGCCACCCGCAGCAGACCAATGTCGGCGGTGGCAAAGCTGCGCTCGGTTTCCTCAGGCCCGCGATTGGCAAAAAACCGCAAAAAGTTCTGGTCGCTCATGATCAAGTTGCCGTTGCCCGAGGCAAAGTCGGTGCCCAGGCTGAAGGTGCCGACAATGCGAATTTCGCGATCGGCCAGCTCGGTGATCACGCCGGTTTCGCGGGGGCCGACCTCAGCGCGCGATCGCACGTCAATCAGCGCCGTATTCGGCAGGCGCAGCTCCTGCTGGTGATTTAGAATCTCCGGCAGCGGCAGCACCGGGTCGGAGGGGTTGTAGGCGATCACCCGCACCGGACGGGTTTTGCGGGTCTCCGGATTTTTCCAGCGGGCATCGTTGATGTAGAGGGCGTAGGCCCCCTCCACGCCGTCGAAGGCCTGGGCCTGGTAGAGGCGGCGACGGGCAAAGGCCCGGGGCACAAACATGTTTTCCTTCAGCCGGTTGATCAGCACGATATCGCCATTGAGCCGACTGAGCAACTGGGTCTGGCTGTCGTAGAGGGCATTTTTGAACCCCGTGAACAAAAACATCAGCAGCACCGCAAAGGCCACCCCGGCCATCGAGGTGAGGAACTTCTTGCGATCGTGGAGCAGGTTGAGGAGGGCTAGCGGAGTTCGCTGCATCACGCAAACACCTCCGCCGGATCGGCTGTCACCGCCTTGCGTACCGAGATCAAGCCCGACAGGGCGCACATCAGCACCGTCAGGGTAAAAACAAACACCACCCGAAAAATGGTCATCTGCATGGGCAGCGTGCCCGCCGTGGCGTTGTAAGCCAGTTCATAAAGCCCCAGGGCCAGCACCAGCCCCGGCACGTAGCCCATCAGGGCCAGCAAAATGGCCTCTTGGATCACGGTCTTAAACAGGTAACCGCCGCTATAGCCGATCGCCTTCAGCGTCGCGTATTCCCGCAGGTGGTCGCGAATGTCGGTGTAGAGAATTTGGTACACAATCACCGTGCCAACGATGAACGACACCAGCACCCCCAGCCCAAAGATGAAGCCAATCGATGTGGTTTGAATCCAGAACTGGCTTTCTTTGAGAACGATTTCGGGTTTGGTGTAGACCTCAACATCGGCGGGGAGCTGATTCTGGAGAGCCAGCTTGACCCGCTGGGCGTCGGCCCCCGGCTCCAGCAGCACCAGGCCCAGGTTGATCTGGTTGAGGGAACGGGGGGCAAAGTAGCGGCGAAAGTTCTGGTCGCTCATGATCAAAGTGCCGTCGGCGGCAAAGCCTCCGCCCAGGTCGTACTGGCCGACAATGGTGATGCGGCGGCGGTCGGCTTCGGTTTCGAGGCCCACGGTCTGGGGGCCAAACTCGGGCCGCGATCGCCGGTCGATAAATACCGAGTTGGGCTGCTGAAGCGCCTGACTGGCCCCAGGGGTATTCAGCTCGGGCATCAAAAATACCGGGTCGCTGGGGTTGAAGGCGTAGACAAACATGGCCCGACTGAGGCTGGTTTCGGGGTTTTTCCAGAGGGCGTACTCGGCGTAGAGGGGCATGGTGCGCGCCACCCCCTCAAGCCCCGCCGCCTGGTACAGCCGCTCGCGGGGGAATGCCTTGGTGGAGCTAATTTCCAGCGACTGGGGCGAGATTAAAAAAATGTCGCCGTTGAACTGGTCGTAGAAGTTGGTGGTGGTGCTGACCAGCGCTCCCAAAAAGCCCAGGTTCATAAACATCAGCAGCACCGCAAAGGTGACCCCGGCCACGGCCACGAGCAGGCGGGGGCGATCGTGGCGCAGGTTGTACCAGGCCAGGGGAATGCGGGGCAGGGAGGGGAGTTTCATGGTGCCCTCACGACTCAATGTCGATGGCGACATCGACCTGGAGGTTGGTCAGTGCCGCCACGGCCTCGCTCTGGTCCACCGCCACCCGCACCTCGACCACGCGGGCATCGGCGTTGGCGGCGGGGTCGTCGTCGAGCACGTCGTTTTTGGCAATTTGCAGGCCAATTTCGCTGACGGTGCCGGTCAGGGTCTCGCTAAAGGCCCCATTGCGGCTGGTGATGGTGACCGGTTGCCCCAGCCTGACCAGACCCACGTCGGTTTCGTAGACCTCCGCCACCACCACCATCTGGCGAGTGTCCCCCAGGGCCACAATCGGCCCCCCGGAGGCCGACACTGCCTCACCGGGGTAGGCAAAAATATCGAGCACCTGTCCGGCCTGGGGCGATCGCACGATGGTGCGGGCCAGCTGGGCCTCGGCCAGGGCCAGACTCTGGGCCGCCGAGTCGACCCGGCTGGCCACCTGGGCGCGGGTGCTGGTGGCGCGGGCCGAAACCACCTGGGCCTGGGCGTTTTGAATGTCGCTGAGGCGGGTCTGCTCTAGCCGCTGTTTAGTTGCCTGGGCGTTGCCCAGATCGGCGCGCAAACTGTTGACGGTGGCCTGCTGGCGATCGAACTCCTGGCGGGAGATCGCCCCCGAGGCGTTGAGCTCTTGAAACCGAGCCAGATCAATTTCGGCCACGCTCAGCTCGGCCTGGAGACTCTCTATGGCAGATTGCTGGGCGGCGATCGCGGCCTGCTGCGGCCCGTCGATTTGGGCCACGCGGGTGCTGGCCTCCTGCACCTGGGAACGGCCCAGGGTGGTTTCGGCCTCCAGCTGGGCGCGGGCCTCGGCCAGCTGACTGGCGGCCACATCGCGCTCGGCCCGGCGCACATCGTAGGTGTCGAGGTAGGCGAGAATCTGGCCCGCCTCAACGCGATCGCCCCTTTGCACCTCCAGGCGCTCAATGCGGCCCGACTCCGACGGGGCGACGTCGATCACCCGACTGGCGGGCTCAACCCGACCCAGGGCCACCACCTTAACCTGGCGGGGGGGCGGTAGCTCGGCCTGCTCTCGGGCCGCCTGGCGGGTTTGCAAAACGTTGCGAACGGCCAGGGTAGAGCCAGTGCCCACAATCAGTAGAGCACCAATTAAAAGCCAAAAACTCGGCCTTCTCCAGGGTTGATCAGGGTTGATAGACATAGACGTAACAGGGGCAAGACACAAATGTGAGGCTAACAGCCCATAACCTCAGCCCAAACCGTAGCGAAAGGGCTGTTGTCAAAAATTTAACTGAACGGTGTAGTTTAGTCAATGGCCGGACTCTATTTCGTCCCCTATGCCCCCAGGGCGATCAGAGTAGACTTTTGAGCCGTTGGCAGCCCCAGGATGGCTTCGATCCTCAGGCTCTCGTAGGGGCGATCGCCCCCGATTCCGCCCAGGTATGGCCAAGACCATACCTTGAGCCCATCACCATACTCTTGAGGGCAGCCAACCCTACCCATCTGCATACTTTTCTGTAAAGACAGGCCCAAAGTTTGCCCCTATCGTTAGAAACATCAGCGGTGCTCCACCCATGAGCCCCTGACCACCAAGCTTTCAGCCTGAATCAAACGAGTCCGCTGCGGCTCGGCAACCCTCAGTCTGCAACCCCCAGTTGCAGCGCTGACGGCTCGGTGCGCCCGTTGGTTGATGTTCCCCTCACCCCCTCACCCATCCCCTCACCCCCATTCCCCAAGGAGTCCCCCACCCATGCCTACCCCCCCCTCCCCCAACTCGCCGATCGCCTCTTCCTCACCGACGGCGGCATGGAAACCACCTTTATCTTCCATCAGGGCCTTGACTTGCCCCACTTCGCTGCCTTCGACCTGCTGAAAACCGCCGAGGGCTACCAGGCGATCGCCAACTACTTTCGCACCTACCTCGATCTGGCCGTTCAGCAGCGGGTGGGCTTTGTGTTAGAGTCCCCCACCTGGCGGGCCAACTCCGACTGGGGTAGCCGCCTGGGCTACTCAGCGGAGGAACTGGCCACGGCCAACCGCGAGGCGATCGCCCTGCTGCACCTGCTGCGCCAGGCCTACGCCACCCCCGACACCCCAATCGTCGTCAGCGGCTGCATTGGCCCCCGGGGCGATGGCTACAGCGTCAGCACCGCCATGACCGTGGCCGCAGCCGAAACCTACCACCGGCCCCAAATCCAGGCCTTTGCCGAGGCCGGGGCCGACCTGGCTAGCGCCTTCACCATGAACTATGTGCAGGAAGCCATCGGCATCGTCCGCGCGGCCCAGGCGGTGGGCCTGCCCGTGGTGATTTCCTTCACCGTGGAGACCGATGGCCACCTGCCCAGCGGGCAAAGCCTGGGCGAGGCCATTGCCCAGGTGGATGGCGCCACGGGCAACGGGCCAGCCTACTACATGATCAATTGCGCCCACCCCACCCACTTCGCCGATGCCCTGATCGCTGGCGAGCCCTGGGTACAGCGCATTCGCGCCCTGCGGGCCAACGCCTCCACCCTCAGCCATGCCGAGCTGGATGAGGCCGAAACCCTGGACGACGGCAACCCCGCCGAACTGGGCCAGCAGTACCGTGCCCTGCGGGCGCAGTTTCCCCAGATCACTGTGCTGGGCGGCTGCTGCGGCACTGACTTTCGTCACGTGGAGGCGATCGCCAATGCCTGTCTGCCCATCGCCTGGGCGCATCTGAATCAAAATCCGTTGTCCGCGATCGGGGTGTGATCGCGCTGCCCCTACCAGCCCTCAATGCGTTCCCATCCACCCGCCCACCCGCCTACCCATCCACCCATCCACCCCCAAAAGGAGTCCCCTAATGCTTGCCCCCAACCTCTTGCCCCTGCAGCGCCGCACCGCCCACCAGTGGTTTTGCCCTACTCCCACCGAACGCAATAAGCAGATTGCCCAGCAGTTCTGCGACGCCACCTGGGGTAAAGGCCGTCTCGCTGTCGTAGACCAGTTCACCAGCCCCGATTTCATTGTTGACTACCCAATTTTGCCTGCGCCGCTCGATCGCGATGGCTTCAAAGCCTGGGTCAGCGATGTGCACACCGCCCTGCCCGATCTGCAATTCACGATGACCGACGTGGTTGGCGAGGGCGACAAGGTCGTCATTGCCTGGACGGCAGAGGGCACCAACACTGGCCCCATCGGCTTTTTGAATCTGGAAGCGACCAGACGCTCTGTTCGCTTCAGCGGCATCATCATCTACCGCCTGCTGGAGGGCCGCATTGTCGAAGAGCGCGGCGAAGAAGATGCGATCGGCCTGTTTAAGCAGCTGGGCCTGCTGGGGTAGTGAGTGTTAGATGCCGGATGCACGGCAAAGGGTAGCCAACGCCCTCCCCCAGGCCATAAACCTCCAAACCTTAATCTATTCCCCCAAGGAGAACCCGTCATGACTGCTCAAACCGTTATCCCCGAACGCCATACGTCCACCCCGACTCGGGCTATGAGCTTTGGCGACCTGGTACCCGCCAGTGCCTCCCACGCTCAGACCTACCACCGCGAAATTGTGGGTCGCAATGTGGTGGGTACTGTAGTGGACTACTATCGCTTTGTCCTGCATCAACCCGCTACCCTGTTCGTGGGCTGGAGCAAGGAAAGCCCAGCGGTGCCGATGCGTTTAATCCGTCAGTTTTTCCCTGACGATGCTGTCGAAGCCAAAGATGTAATTCTTGGCACCCATTCCCCAGCCCAGCCCAGTCAACCTCTGCACCTAGAAGGGCTGGGGGCAGGAACCTACCTCCTGGAGGTAGGTCGCGACCTTGGGGGGTTCAGCAACTACCGCATCCACCTTTCCGCTCGGGTGGGTATGCCCCAGGTGCCCGCCACGGCAGATGTGATGGAGCGAGCCGATGTCATTACCGGACATCTCAATGGGTTACGGGAGTTTGCCGGAGCCATGAACGCTGGCCCCCAATCTAGTCGATTCTATCGCTTTACCCTGACCCAGTCGGTGACCTTTAAGGCCGTGGCCACACCGCTGCGGGGAGGGGTGACGTTGACGCTTCACCGCGAAGACACGTCTGGTGCAGGCAACAATTCAATCGAGCGACTTAAGCTATCGACCCAACCCGGCACTCAAATTCAGACGATTGAACACAGGATGCTTCTTCCTGGCACCTACTACCTGCAAGTGCGAAACCCAGCCCGCTCAGGCACCAGCGCCTACCGCCTCAGTTTGGAGGCAAACCCGCTGGCAGAGGGACGAATCCGGGTGATACTGCACGAAATCCGTGCAATACAACAGTTTGACCCCCGAGTGCCGTTTACCAACTGGCATCAGGCTGACTTTGTCGGCACGGTGAGAATTGACGATCGCAGGTTTGACTTTGGCCCTTTCACCGATAGTGACGTGGTTAGAGATCAAACGTTCACTCACTTTGTCAACCCCAATCGGCGGTTCTTGGCAGTGCATGTAGATATCAACGATGACGACAAAACTGGCCACGACCGGGCCGACATTGCCCCAGAGTGGGGGGAGCAGGGGATTAGTTTCATCTACGACACCCTGAAGCATGAGATTGTCGGCACCAGGGGATTCAAGGAGCGCTACGACGCCAACAACATTATTCAGATTCAAGGCACTGGCGGCGATTGGACTCGTGATCGCCCCTTAAACGCTGCTTCCTACGCAACAGCGCTTATCTTTAGCGTCCAGTACACACCGCTGACCAGAGTGTTGAGCACCGACCCGTTCTAACCCAAATCCCAGGGTTCTGCGACCCACCAGCCCAAATGACCAAAGCCTTGCGCTTAGAACCCTGGGATCTCAACTTTCCCTGCTTCAAGTCCCAGCAATTCATTGAGGTTGCCCCCTATGACTAGCGCATTGCAGATTTGCGATCGCACCATCCCCGCCACCGACATCATTCCCCTGCTGACGCCGCCCTACCGCCAGGCCAGGTCTCCAAGGCGCCATCCGGTCGGTAATATCTCCTCCGCCTGCCCTAGGCCTGAATCACCTTCGCCGACCACACCCGATGAAACGGCCCCCCCGCCTGTCGATAGCCCGCCTGTATTACCTCGGTGTCGGGGGCATACAGTTCACAAAAGCCTCGGATGCGGTTGAGCGAAAGGTAGGACTTGACCCATTCCACCCCTTCTTGCCCTGCAAAGTAGGCCTGGAGCGAGTCGTGGGTGGCCTGCCACTGGTCAAGGGTCAGCGCTGGGGAATAGACGCTCTCAATCACCTGGAGTGTGGCCCCATTAGCCTGGGACGGCGTGGCTGGCGCCATCCGCTGGGCGCTCCAAATCCGGTCAAAGGCACCCCCGGCTCGGTGGTAGGACTCGCGCACCGCCTCGGCGTCGGGAGCCTCGAAGACACAGAGCATGCGCAGGCGATCGCTCGATAGCAGCGAATACTGCCAGGTGCCCAGGCGCGCCCCCAGGCAGTCGAGGATTTTGTAGTCGGTTTCGGTAGGGTTCTCTGGGGTCAGGGGTGCATCGGCCAGGGTTTCGACAACGATAAGCGACATGGGAGGTTCCTTATTTGCGATCGGGCTGTATTTGCTGGACGGCCTGGTTGACGGCGGTTTGGGCGGGCAGGCTGAGGTCGTAGAGGTTGATAGTAGGGTAGAGGGCCTCAAACTGGGCAATGGCCTGGGGCATGTTTGCTGTGGCGATCGCCCCCTGCACCGCGATCGCCCAGCTCTGGGCAATTTCGCTGGGGTGGTTGATGATCTGAGCATGGGCCAGGGCCAGCTCGGCGCGGCTGAGGGCGAGATCGGGGCGATCGCACCTCAGATCCATCTCAGCCGCCTGCATCAGCACGTAGGCCAGCATACGTTTGGCATCGGCCTCTTCCAGGGCGGCGATCGCCTGGGCCAGCTCGGGCGCGGCGGCGGGGGTGTCGAGCTGGTAGTGGGCCACCGCTGCCAGAGCCTGGGCGATCGCTGCCGCACTGCTGTCTTCGGGCATGTGGGCCGCTACAGCGACAATTTCGGCACAGTAGGGCAGGGCCGCATCCGGGGCCCCGGCCTCTAGCTCGGTCATCGCTAGGTAGCTCAGGCAGGTCGATTCGCGCCAGTGGTCGCGCTGGGTCTGGGCCATGCGCCAGGCCCGCTGAAAGTGCAACCGGGCCTGGTCGTAGCGCCCGCAGTGGCGATGCACCGACCCCAAGCCGCTGGCAATGTCACAGTGCTCGATGCCCGCCCGGCTGGCCAAAGCCTGGGCCTCTAGCAGCAGCGCTTCAGCACGGGCCATGTCGCGGCCAATTTCGGCCAGGCAGGCCCCACTGTAGGCCAGCATCCGCGCCGTGGTCACGGGGCTGGCCAGACGACCGACTTCAGCCGCCCGCAGGGAGTGCTGGTGCACTTTGCGGTAATTGTTTCCCTCAAACTGCAAAATCAGCAGAATTTCTAGCGCCCCGGCTTCGGCGTCGGTCAGGCCCAGGCGTTTGGCTTCCTGCATGAGCTGCTGGGCCTCGACTTCGAGCTGGGCGGCAGACTCCGCCGAAAACCCCGCCAGGGCCGACACGCGCAGCAGCTGGGTCTGAGCCAAAATCTGGGCCGGGCGATCGAGCGCCTGACAGTGAGCCAGCCCCTGCTGGGCCTGGTGGAGCGCCTCGCCGTAGGCAAACAGCTTGAGGCTGTGCTCGGCGGCCCGCACCGCCGCCGCCACCGCTAGGGCAGGGTCACCGCCCAACCCGGCATGGTAGGCAATGTCGCTGGCCAGGGTGTCGTCGTCGGGGGCCTGCTGGTGCAACCGCTGGGCAATCTGCTGGTGAATCAGCTGGCGGCGGGGGGCCGAGAGCTGCTGGTAGACCACCTGGCGGATGATGCCGTGGGCAAAGTCATACCCGTTGATCGGCGGCGTGGCACCGGACAGCGCTGTGGTAGGGCGAATGATGGACTGCTGCTCGAGCTGCTCGATCGCCGTCAACAGCTGCCCCGTGGAGCAGTCGGCCACCAGGGCAACGGTGCTGGGTTGAAAACTGCGGCCCAACGCCGCCAGCCAGGGCAGTAGCTCGCGGGTGGAATCGTCGAGCTGCTCCAGGCGATCGCCGATTAGCACCTCCAGACTGCTGGCGGAGCTAGTTTGGGCGTGCCCCTGCGATCGCGCAATTTCCAGCGCCAGCAGGGGGTTGCCGCCGCTGTCCACAAACACCTGCTCGGCTGCCAAACTGGGGGCGGTTGCCGTCGATCGAGTCATCAACTCAGCGATCTGGCCTGCATCTAAGGGGGAAATCGCCAGGGTTTGCAGCCGCTGCTCCCGCCGCAGCGATCGCAGCACCTTGGCCACGGCGGCATTGTCGGCCAGCTCCCCCGACCGTGCCGTGCATGCCATCCACACTGGCCGCGATCGCAGCACCCGCAGGGCGTAGTGCAGCAGCGCCGCCGACGCCTCATCCAGCCATTGAATGTCATCCAGTACCAGCAGAAGCGGCGCCTGCCTGGCCCATTGCTCCAGCAGTTTCACCACCGCATCGAACAGGTGGCTGGGGTCGGGCAGCGCCTGGGTAGGCTGGCCCAGCTCCGGCAGCAAAAAACCCAGCTCGAGGGCAAGCTCTGCTTTGGTGGGCAGAGCGAGCGATCGCAGCGCATCAATCCAGATGCCGTAGGGGCGCATCATCTCCGCCGCAAAACCGCTCCCCCACAGCACCCGCCCCTGCTGTTGCTGCACCCTAGCGCAAAATTCTTCTAACAAGCGGGTCTTGCCAATCCCCGGCTCCCCCGTCAGCAGCAGCACGGGCCGAGCCGGATCTGCCGGGCCGAGTCGCCCCAGTCCCTGGCCCCACTGGTGCAGCACCGCCCACTCTGTCTGCCGTCCGACCAGGTTAGGGGGTCCGTCGAGTGATGGGGTGATGGGGTGATGGGGTGGTGGGATGCGTCCACTGCCTGCCCTCCCACTCTCCCACCCTCCCACTCTCCCACTCCCCACCCCCTTCGACAACACCGCCCTGGCGTTGACCTTACTCACCTTGCGGCCATAGGCCTCGCTCAGCAGCCTCCAGAACCGGGGCCCAAAGTCGCGCTGGAGGTAGTTGAGCGAGTAGCCCGATAGGTCAGCGATTTGCTCGTAGGTGAGGTTATTCCAGGCACCGCGCAACAGATCGATCTCTAGGTCGGTGAGGGAGCGATCGCAGTGGGCTTGCAGCTTGGCATTGGCGGCGGCGATCGCCTGCTCAAAGTCCATAGGGACAGCTTACCAGGTCAACAAAATCTTACGGCACCTGCCTCAATAGTGGCCAGACAGGCACAGGTGGATCTTAATGCTGAAAGACCTGCGATCGCCCTTTAGAGGACTCGGAGAGAGTGTTTGATCGCGATAATTTACTCTTCAATCAGCGGTGTTGATGGGCCGATTTTGCTTTGCCCACCCTGCGCAGAGCTTAAGTTTTTAATCGCGTCTTCGATAGTGCCTTTCTACTTACGCCCATTCCTACTTATTCTTAAACAGCCAGATTCCTAAACAGCCTGCCGGGGCGAATCACCACCGGCCCAGACCCAGGGCAATCTGTTTGCAAACCAGAGAAGTTTAGAACAGGGTTTGTCGCTGGGTAGATTGGCAGGTGGCACAGCTACAGCCCAGGGCATCGCGCAGAGTGCTGCCCCGGTCCTGGCTGGCCACCAAAAAAGCCGCTTCAGCCCGAAGTTGTTCAGCCTCACCTGGCGCCATCAAACTCGCAGAGGCAGGACTGGCAAATGCTACGGCTAGCGCCAATGAGCCTGAGCAGCCAAGCACGGACAGTACATTCTTCTGATTCATAGCGCTTTGAGTTAGAACATCGGCTGGCTAAAGCATAACCAACAAAACGGGAATTTGCAGGGGCCAAAACACGGCCTCATCGATATTGTGGGGATCCTCAGCCAGGCAAGCGTTAGGACTGTCTGCCAGCGATCGCACGAATAGGCAATCATGTCCTACGTTCGCTGTGGCCACTGTTGTGACCTGCGTTGTAGCCTGGCTGCAGCAGAGGTGGTGAAGAGGAAACCCACCCCGGTCTTTCTTTGGGGAGACCGACCGGGGTAGGCTGGTTCAGGCACCAGGGCAAAGGGGTGCGGAGCTGCTGTTGGCGATGGAGGCCCCACGCTTTTGCCCCTGGTCATCTCTCTCTGAACCAGTGCTGGAGAAGGAGAGGGGATCGGGTTAGGGAGGGAGGTCACAGCAAGCCTCAAGCTGTGACCTCCCTTCCCTGGCCCATCCATCCCGCTCCTCAATGGGGCTGCATGGCGCTGACTATCAGGACGCCAGCGGCAACCCAAAACCTGCGGCAGATCGATAGCCGAAAACTGACCACAAAACCTCCTTGCAGCGCATCAAAACTGGATCGCTGGTAGCGATGGCAATAGGGTGAAGCCCAAAAACCAGGCTTAGGCCCAGTATAGCCAAGGCTTCGATTGACTTTAATCAATCCTTTCGGCTTCTGCCATGACTATCAGTCTATACCAATCTTTCCGGGGGTAAACCCCTTTGGGGCTCGAGTTTAGAACGTAATGCTCAATTCAGTCTATAAGCCAGGCTTATTCAATAAAGAATATTCTATTGATCCAATTAATTGCTTGCGCCCGATGCTGGCGCTGGTTCCACTGTCCCAAGTCTGGGTACATGCGATCGCATGCCCCAGCGAAGACGCAACTATCTTGAGCCTTGGCAGGACTGGCCACCAATCAAACCGTCGTTCGAAGTCAATCAGTATTTTTGGTAACGCCCAGAAGGTCATTATCAAAATAGCGATCGCAGCTCACATGGGGCCTCAAAAAATATGAAAAAAATAGGAACGCCACCTCAAAAATGGCTATGGCGCGAAAAGTTTCAGGTTAAAAACCATGACTTTATCGCCGAAGCGTTGACGTTTTCGGGCCTTGCAGCAATTATTAGGGGGCCGGGCAAGTGTTCTGCTAGCTCTCAATAAACGTTGGTAATCAGCCCTTATGAATTTCAATCAAGACTTTCCCCAAAGCCCCTTTGAGTTCACTAACTCGAAGCAACGTTGACAGGCGCAATGGGACTATCAGTTCATTACAAAAGTTGGGTGATTGTATGATTTCATCTCGCACCGCTGCGGTTATGACGGTCGCCGCCGCTCTACTGGGAGCCGCGGCCTGCGTTGCTCCTTCGAGCGAGCCTGGGGTACCCCCCTTAACCGGCAGCGTATGGGAACTACAGCAAATTCAAATGAGCGATGGCACTCTGCTGAGCGCTGATCCACCCGAACACTATACCGCCGAGTTTTCAGAGGATGGCCAGGTATTTATCCGAGCGGACTGCAACCGGGCTATTGGCCAGTTCACCGCTACCGCCGATGGTCAAGTCTCCATAGATATCGGCCCAACAACGCTCGCCGCCTGTCCCGAAAGCAGCATTGGCACCCAGTTTTTGCAGGCGCTAGACAACGCCAGCCTCTACTTCTTTGACAACGACGACCTGTTTATCGATCTTCAGTTGGACAGCGGTACGATGCAGTTTTCCAGTGCCCCTACCCCCGCCCTGGTCGGTACCCTGTGGAAACTCCAGCAAATTCAGATGAATGATGACACCCTGCTGGTGCCCGACCAACCCGAGCACTATACCGCCGAATTTTTAGCCGATGGCACTCTGCTAGTCCGGGCCGACTGCAATCGCGGTCGCGGTCAGTTTTCCACCAGCGACGATCGCAGCCTTGAAGTGTCGCCCATCGCCACTACCCTGGCAGCCTGTCCAGAGGGGTCTATCGGAAACGACTTTGTTCAGGCGCTGGGCAATGCAGACAGCTATTTCTTCCAGGATGGCAATCTGGTGATCGAGTTAATCTACGGAAGCGGCAGCATGCAGATGACCGCTGACTAAAGCCTCGGGCCCCAACCCCGATTCAGCTAGGGGGTCTCATCAGTTCTGACTCAAACCCTCTAGGGGCTGTCATCAATTAGCTGCTAAACGCTCAAAAATCAAGGGTACAGCCCCTAGCCTGTCGTTTGGGTCGGGCGTGGCAAAGCTTGATATACCGGGCATTTTGCCACAATTGATGACACGCCCTAATGCCCTGTCAAGCCTAGCTTTGTAGGTTGGGGGCGAGATAGCGTAACCCAACAGGGCTGACTGCCGTTGGGTTACGCTCCACTTCGCCCAAGCTACGGGAACCCTAATTTTTAGCTTTGACGCTGCACAGTAGCGCTACGAATCGACGACGACGGCGGGCAGCTCCAGGCAGTAGCCAGCTCCGTAGACTGTTTTGATGAACTTGGGGTGACGGGGATCGGGTTCGAGCTTCGTGCGCAGGTGCCGCACGTGCACGCGGATGGTTTCAATGTCGTCGTTGGGCTCGTACCCCCAGACCTCTTGCAAAATTTGGCTAGGCGATACGGTCTGCCCGTGGCGCTGAAGCAGACAGTGCAGCAGCTCAAATTCCAGGTGGGTGAGCTTGACGGTACCGTCAAACCAAATTGCCTCGTAGCGCTCGGGGATCAGCGTGAGGGGGCCGTAGTTGAGGATTTCACTGTGCTTAGCCGCCTGGGGAATGCGATCGGTGCGGCGCAGCAGGGCACGCACCCGAGCCAGCATTTCATCTAGCTCAAAGGGCTTGGTCAAATAGTCGTCGGCTCCGGCATTGAATCCATCGACCTTGTCCTGGGTCTGGCCCAGGGCCGTCAGCATCAGCACGGGAATATCGGCGGTGCGGCGATCGCGGCGGATGCGCTGGCAAACGGTAAGTCCGTCAACCTTGGGCAGCATCAGGTCAAGCATGATCAGGTCGGGCAGTAGCTGCACCGCCAGGGCCTGCCCCTTGACGCCATCGCCCGCCTGGTTGACATCGTAGCCTGCCATTTCCAGGTTGACGGAGACGAGCTCCGCGATCGCAGGATCATCATCAATGACGAGAATACGAGGCATTAGCAATTAAACTTGACAACCCTAAACAGAAACTGGCCCGACCCGAAACAAAACGACAGAGCTTTGAGTAGCCTAGCACTCCCAACGTAAAGAGCCGTGTCGGAATAATACAATTCCTCGCTAAATTATAAGCAAAACGCTTAATTTTTCTCGACCCAGGCGGCCGCAGCCCGAGGGTTTAAGATTTTCTTTAGATTTGCCCTTTTGATTTGCAGCGATGTCAAGAGTTGCCCAGTGTCAGGGTTCGCTGACCGAAGCCTTTCATGACTTCGGTGTTAAGACTTAGAGCTAGTGCTGATAAAACAGCTAGAACTCCCCAGGTAGGATTCGAACCTACGACCAATCGGTTAACAGCCGACCGCTCTACCACTGAGCTACTGAGGATTACGCGCAAAACTTATACTAGCGACAAGGGTGCAACCTTGGCAACCCCAAATTCAAAAAAAGCTGAGGCGATGCCGCCTGTTTTGTTTGCCGACCTGATCCAGGGCAGGATTCCAGCGGTACGTCAATCAGTCTTGGGGTGCCAATGGGAAGCGCCCGTGATATAGTTTAAGACTGTGTCGAAATTCTGGTAACCATGCCCAAGCTCAAGTCCCGCAAAGCTGCCGCCAAGCGCTTTCGTCGCAGTGGTAGCGGCAAAATTATGCGCCGTAAGGCGTTCAAGAACCACCTGCTACAGCACAAGAATGCTGAGCGCCGCTCTCGGCTGTCTAAGATTGCTGTGGTGTCAGAGGAGGACGCTCCCAATGTGGAGCTGATGCTGCCCTACCTCTAGGGTTATCCTGCCCGGCCTGGCCCTTTCGGCGGTCGGCCATTGAATAAGTCATGTTTCACTAGTTCCAAGGGTTAAACAGTCATGGCACGTGTCAAGCGCGGCAACGTAGCACGCAAGCGCCGCAACAAAGTTCTCAAGCTGGCCAAGGGGTTCAGAGGATCCCACTCTAAGCTGTTTCGCACGGCCAACCAGCAGGTGATGAAAGCCCTGCGGTACGCCTACCGCGATCGCCGCAACCGTAAGCGCGATTTTCGTCGTCTGTGGATTACCCGTATCAACGCGGCTTCTCGCATGCACGGGTTGAGCTATAGCCAGCTAATTGGTCAGCTCAAGAAAGCAAACATCGACCTCAACCGCAAAATGCTGGCCCAGATGGCGGTGCTAGATCCCAACGGCTTCGCCAAAGTGGTTGAAGTGGCCAACCGGGTGTAGCCCCTGGACCCGACGAGTAACGCGGAGCAGTCGTAGCCTCGACACGTCGGCACCATGGCATGGAACTGGTTTGGGTTTGGTTTAGCACTGGGAGCGCAGCTAGCTGTGCTCCCAGTTTTTGCTGCAGATTTGAGCACCATCCGGGCTCGGGGGCACCTGGTGGTGGGCGTGCGGGAGGGATGGCGACCGCTGAGCTTTCGCGATCGCGACGGCAATCTGATCGGCCTTGAAATTGACATTGCCCAGGGGCTGGCGGCGGCGATTCTGGCCGACCCCACAGCGGTAGAATACCGGGTGGTGCCCAATGCCGATCGCCTGCCTGCGGTGCTCGAGGACCGGGTCGATGTGGCGATAGCCGGGGTTACCCTCACCCCAGAGCGGCAGCGTCTGGTCAGCTTTAGCCAACCCTACTACCTCGACGGGGCCGGGGTACTGGTGCGCGATCCCCAGTACCGTCGGCTGGCCGATCTGCAGCGGCGACGACTGGGGGTTTTGCAGGGATCGAGTACTGTCGCCGTCCTGCGGTACCTGCTGCCCCAGGCGGTCCTCACCCCGCTATACAGCTACCAGGAAGCCCTCAACCGCCTCAGCAGCGGCCAGATCGACGGGTTCGCTGGGGATGTGACGGTGCTGACCGGCTGGCAGCAGGACCATGCAGGGTATTATTTGCTGCCCAGTCTGCTGTCGGCGGAGCCGCTGGCGATCGCTCTGCCCAAGGGCGACCAGTACACTGACCTGCGCCGCCTGATTGACCAAACGGTGACCCAGTGGCATCAGAGTGGCTGGCTGGAAGACCGCGCCACCTTCTGGGGGTTGCCCTGAGCGCACGATCCATTTCTGCTGAAACCCCCATGGCCAGAGCTTTGCCACGCTCGACCCAACCGATAGACCAGGGGCTGCGATCGTTGGTTTCTGGGCATCAGAGGCCAATTGATGGCGGTCCCTAGCCGTGGCAAGATAAGTTAGATCCCAAACGAAAAACCAAGACCGGATGGAAAACAGCAACCTGCTCCTGATCTACCTAGGTGTTCTGCTGACGTTGCTAAGCGTTGCCGCCTTTTTTGTCGTGCGCCAAGTGCTGAAAACTCGGCGCATTGAGGGCACTTTGTCGCGGCTACAGTCGCGCCTGACTAAGGAAAAAGGCACCGCCCAGGAATACTACGAGTTGGGCAGCCTGCTGCTCGACAAAAAGCTCTACACCCAGGCCGCTTTGTACCTGCAGCAAGCCCTGAAGCAGTTAGGCGACGACGAAGCCGAAAATGCCGCCGTCGTTTACAACGCCCTGGGCTACTCCTACTTTGCTCAGGAGCAGTACGACCTGGCCATTCGCAACTATAAAGAAGCCCTCAAAATATCGCCTGAGTACGTCACCGCCCTGAACAACCTTGGTCACACCTACGAGCGCAAGCAGCTCACCACTCAGGCCCTGGAAATGTACGAAACCGCTCTGGCCCTGGAACCCAAAAACTCCACCTCCCGCCGCCGGGCCGACTCTCTAAGAAAACGCGTCGCGCCCTCGAGTTAGCCGCTCTGCCCCTCACTCAAGGGACTGGCAACGGCCTGGTACCGCTACGAGGAACTCACCCTCCCATATTCAGGTGCTGATTCCATAACCTTTGATAAAAATGGGCCGCTGCTGGGGTATACAGACAATAGGGGGCACTGCACAGGCGGTGACCCATCTCATCCGTGAATCTACCCGTGTTGTTTGCTGTCGTTAACTCATGGAGTTGGTTTATGCGCCTCGATTCGAGTGATTCTGTCAGTCAGTTTTTTTCGACGCTGGTGGCGATCGCGGCCATTGGCCTGCTGGCTTTCGTCGGCTGGAAGGCCTTTGAAACCTGGCGCTCAGACCCGGCGGTGCAGGGCATTCAGCAAATTTTAGACCAGCAGAAGTAGCCGCCAACCCACCTCCTGCTTTCCCGCCCGGTGGCCTCTGCCGCCTGGCCCCTGCCGCCTGCTAGGATGTGGAGGTTCTGTTGGACACCCTTGCTATGCCGGAGTTGACCGGGCTGCCAGCGCTACCTAACCCCACGGATGCCGCCGTCTACCGCATTCTCGACGCCAATCTGGATCGGGCTCGAGAGGGACTGCGCATTATTGAAGAGTGGTGCCGCTTTGGGCTGAACAATGCGGACCAGACCGAGCGGCTCAAGCACCTGCGCCAGACCCTGGGCCAGTGGCATGCCCCGGAGCTACGCCTGTGCCGCGACACTCCGGCGGACCCTGGCACAGCCCTTACCCATCCCCAGGAAGCTGAGCGCACCAGCATCACAGCGGTTTTGCAGGCCAATTTTTGCCGCGTGCAGGAGGCGCTGCGGGCCCTGGAGGAGTACGGCAAGCTCTACCGCAGTGACCTGGCTGCCGGTAGTAAGGCGATGCGCTACCAGATCTACGCGCTGGAAAGCGAGATTCTGGGGGGGCACCGGCTGCAGCGCCTGCGCCAGGGCCTGACCTACCTGGTCACCTCCCCCAGCGATCGCCTGCTGCCGGTGGTTGAAGCCGCTCTACAGGGAGGAATCGCCCTGGTGCAGTACCGCGACAAGCACACCGACGACTCCCTGCGGTTGGAGTTAGCCCAACAGCTCAAAGACCTGTGCCACCGCTACGGAGCGCTGTTTTTGATCAACGATCGCGTCGATCTAGCCCTGGCGGTGGAGGCCGACGGGGTGCACCTGGGCCAGACCGACCTACCCATTGCCACCGCCCGCCAGCTGCTGGGCAGTCAGCGGATTATTGGCCGCTCGACCACAAACCCCGACGAGATGCAGCGCGCGATCGCTGAGGGGGCTGACTACATCGGCGTGGGCCCGGTGTACGCAACCCCAACCAAACCTGGGAAAGCCGCCGCTGGCCTGGAGTACGTGCGCTACGCCGCCGAGCACGCCACGGTGCCCTGGTACGCGATCGGCGGCATTGACACCGAAAACGTGAGCGAAGTGTTGCAGGTGGGGGCAGAGCGAGTGGCCATCGTCAGGGCGATCATGGAGGCCGAAAACCCCACCCTGATCGCCCAGTACTTTGTGGCCCAAACTAACCATCGCCACGCGTTTCACGCTGTCGCGGCCCCGGTGGGTTGAGGGTACCCAGATGGGTTTCTGGACCCCTCTACCCCCAGAATTCCTGGCGTCGGATCGATTCCAACGGTGTGGGTAACGTACTAAAATCCAAGACCTGAAACCGTAAACCAATCTCTTAACTCCCGTCCCTCGCCATGTTTGACCCCAGTGCCGATGCCTTTGCTGTCCTGGTCAATGGAGAATCGCAATCGTGCCCTGCTGGCACCCTGTTGCCCGCATTTCTGGAGTCCCTGGGCCTCAACCCGCGCCTGGTAGCTGTAGAGTACAACGGCGAAATTCTTCACCGCCAGCTATGGGACAGCACTCGGCTGCGCCCCCACGACAAACTCGAAATTGTCACCATTGTGGGCGGCGGTTAGGGCCTGGGGTACGGGTTTCCGCCTTCAATTTACGCCTTTTGACCACAGCAGCCCCGGCACTTCGCGTTAAATTAAAGACATAAAGCATTCCACGTTAGTACTGCGGTTTTACCCGATGGTTAAACAACTCTTTCAGCGCCTGAGGCCACTGCTTAAGCCCCTGATGGCCGTTATTCTGGCTGTGGTTTTGGTATTTGGCACCGCCGACGGGGCTTGGGCCGCTGCCGGTGGGCGGATGGGAGGCGGTAGCTTTCGAGCACCAGCCCCGCGACCGATGGCTCCGTCGCCGCGTACCTACGCCCCTGGTGGCGGTGGGTACTACCCCGGCGGTGGGTTTGGCTTTCCCTTTCTGTTCCCCTTTATTGGCATTGGGGGCGGCTTTGGCGGTCTGTTTACACTGCTGATTTTCATTGCGATCGCCAATGTGGTGGTGCGCGGCCTGAGGGGTGCCACCGCTGGGGATGACTACGCCGCTCCCGCCAGCAGCAACCCTCCCGTAGCGGTGGCCAAACTTCAGGTGGGACTGCTGGCCGAGGCCCGCGCCCTGCAAGATGACCTCAATCGCCTGGCCACCACCGCCGATACCGGCACCTCCCAGGGGCTGGCCAAGCTGCTGCAGGAAACCACCCTGGCCCTGCTGCGCCACCCCGACTACTGGGCCTACGCCGCCAGCGAGGACAAGCAGACGCGCTTGCTCAGCGCCGAGCAAGAGTTCAACCGCTACACCCTCTCGGCCCGCAGCCGGTTTAGCGCCGAAACCCTGTCGAATGTCAACAACCAGCTCACCCAGGCCGAAGCCCAGGCTAAGCTGCCCGGGGATGCCGACCAGGCCCCTGGGGAATACATTCTGGCGACGGTAGTTGTGGCAACCCAGGGCAAACTCGACCTGCCCGACATCTACTCCTCCAGCGACCTGCGTCAGGCCCTCAACCAAATTGGAGCGGTCTCCGGCGAAAACCTGCTAGCGGTAGAAGTGCTGTGGACGCCGCAGCAGTCGGGCGAGACGCTCAGCAGCGACGAACTGGTGGCCCAGTACCCCGAGCTAAAGCTGATCTGAGCCATTCCCAATAGCTCGGTTATCAACCGGTAGAAACCGCTCCCTAGTCTCTGGGGAGCGGTTTTTCATGTTACTGAGCTGAGGCAAGAATTTGGGTAGGGGCAAGCGACCGTTTGCCCCCTACAAGGGACATTGGATGTTTGCTTCAGGCCTGTGTTTAGAAACGCCCGCTTTTTGCAGCTGAACCAAGCGGGTACGCCATTACCATCGGGGGCAGAAGAGGATCTTTCGTTTAGCCAAACTGTTTTTTGGCCGCTTCGTACACCTCGACGGTGATCTGGCTCAGGCCCTGATCCTGGGCAAACTTCTCGATCTTCTTGCGGGCGGCGGGGCGCACAAAGAAGGGAATTTCTTTGAGGCGAGCCTCAGCGTCAGCAGTCCATTCCATAGATAGAGGCGCAATTTTGCGTTCAGCTTCAAACTTCTTTACGATATCAGTAACTGGAGCCAACCGGCCGACGACCAAAGCCAGGGCCCCTGGGCGACAATTTTTCTCTCAAAAATGAGAAATCGCCATCGGGACGGCTCAGGTTAGGGCTGGGCCAAGGGGAATAGCTGGTTTGGCGGTTTCCCCGCGCTGAGCCTGTCGGTTGCGGCATTGGTGCTGTCAAGGTTAAGGAGACATTTGTGATCAAAAAACTTTTGCTGGTGCTGCTGGCCGCTGTTGTCAGCACTCTGGTTGCCGTGGGGCTGTCCCCCCAGGCCAAAGCCGATATTGTGGCCGAGCCGGTGGTCTACACCATCGACGGGCAACCCTTTGAGGGCTACTTTGCCTTCAACCAGAACTTTGGCGAGACCCAGCCCCTGGTGCTGGTCGTCCACGACTGGAATGGCCTGGACGACTACGAAAAGCGCCGTACCCAAATGCTGGCGGAGCAGGGCTATGCCGCCTTTGCCGTGGACCTCTATGGCCAGGGTGTGCGGCCCAGCAACACCGACGAGTCGCGCGCCCAGAGTAGGGCCCTCTATGCCGATCGCGCGACGATGCGATCGCGGCTGATGGCCGGGCTCACCCAGGCCCAAAGCCAGAGTGGCGTGGACGGGAGCCGGGTTGTGGCTATGGGCTACTGCTTTGGCGGAGCCGCCGTTCTGGAAATGGCCCGGGCGGGGATGGATGTCGATGGCTTTGTGTCGTTCCACGGTAGTTTTGAAACCCCCGACGGTCAGGACTACAGCCAGACCCAGGGCCCAATTCTCGTTCTCCACGGATCCGACGACCCCGCCGCCCCCATGGCCGATGTGGCCCAGCTGGCCGCCGAGCTAGACGAAGCCGGAGTCGACTTCACAATGGAAATCTACGGCGGCGTTGACCACGCCTTTACCCTGTGGAGCGATGCCAACCGCTACGACGGGATGGCCGATCGCAAATCCTGGCGATCGCTGATGACCTTCCTGGGAGAGAACCTGGGGTAGGTCACGAGTTTTCCCCAGTCGATTCCCATGGCCCTGATCGTCGCTTGGCTGAGTCGGCGATCAGGGGCTAACGACCTGCCGCACAGAGGCCCGATTGGCACCAGTGGTAGATTAAAAGCGCACCCAGCCCCTTCACCACCCTACGTAACCCAAAAAGTCACCCTTAAAAACCATGCTGATCTTATCTGCCACTAGCGGCAAAAATCTCGAGCTGGCCCATGCCTTTGAGGCCGAAGCTACCGCCCAGGGGCTACCCGCAGAGGTGATGAGTTTGCCTGACCTGCAGCTGGCGCTGTACGACTCGCTCCTGGAGAGCAGCGGCGATGGTCTGCTCAAGCTAGAGCAGGCGCTGAAACGCCACAAGGGGCTAATTATCTGCGCCCCGGAGTACAACGGCTCCATTCCGCCGGTGCTCAGCAATGCGATCGCCTGGCTGTCGGTCAGCACCGACGACTTTCGCGCCCTGTTCAACGGTCGCCCCGTGGCCCTGGCCACCCACAGCGGCGGCGGCGGCCAAAAGGTACTGGTGGCAATGCGGCTACAGCTCTCCCACCTGGGCTGCACCGTGCTGGGCCGCGAGCTGCTGACCACCTTCCAAAAGCCCGCCAACCCAGAGACCATTACCGCCCTGGTTAATCAGCTGGCCGCGCTGGAACCTTCCTACGGCGGGGTGCCCGAAAAGGTTTAGGCCCAAGCCAAACCGCAATGGCCAAACCGCAATGACAGAGACAGCTTTAGATTAAGCAGCTTGGGTGGCCCTAACTACATTCATGCCTCAATTCAGCGACATCCCAAGGGCTTCTTCTCGCTCTTCCTGGACATAGGGCACGACGGAGGCGATCGCCCCCGGTGTTTGTGCTTGGGCAGCTCAATGGCCACAAACGGGCTCTCCACGCTAGCGAGCTTGCTACCTAATTAGGGCACGGGAACTGGGTTGCTGCCGGACTGCAGGTACCAGGCCATAGCCTTGGCCTCCACCGTTTGAATCCAGTCGTGTTTGCTGTCGCTGTAGCCGCCGATGTCCGTGGGGTGCTGGGCATAGGCGGCTCGCTTAACAGCAGCATACTCGTCGCGCACTGGTGAGTGAGCCCGGAGATAGTCCCGAAAAGCCAGGTGCCGATCGATATCCGGGTCACCCTGGCCGTAGATATGAATGTTGTAGGTGCGGTAGCCGTCGCGATCGCGGGTAAAGTAGCGCCGCCCCGGCAGGCCGTATTCCCCCCACGCTAGATAGCCCGCCGCTTCGAGCTGTGGGGTCTGGGCTGCAATGGCCTCAATAGATTGCGCCACGGGCAGCAGGTCGATGATCGGTTTGGCCGCCAGCCCCGGCACGGAGGTGCTGCCGATGTGGTGGATGGCTATCAGGTCGTCACCCAGCAGCGATCGCAGTTGGGCCGCCGCTTGCTCGAAGGCGTGGGGCCACTCGGGGGAGTAGTCGGTAAAGGTATAAAGGCTGGGCATTGCGATGGTGGGGAATGCGGGAGTGAGCCATCAAGCGTCGGGGGTGTCGACCTGGTGGTGGGGCTCCAGCAGCCCGGCCTCGGCCATAAGGCGGGGCCAGAGGAGCAGAAAAAAGCCCATCCACACCCCAATGGGAATAGCAATCAGGCCGCTCAGCCAGAGGCGATGGAACAGCAGCCAACTGCCGCCTACAATCGTGACCCCCGTCAGCACAATCGACCAGGGCTGACACCACCAGGGTTTGAGCTGCCAGGGGCTGGTGACTAGGGTAGGGTCAGGCATCGTTGAAACCCGTTCAAAACTAATTAAAACTAGCCTATGCGGTTTGGCAGCGATCGCACAGGCCGCGCACCGTCACCTCATACCCCTCAATCTGCCATTGGGGGCTGAGGGTTTTCAGGTTGAGGCTGGCCAGGGTTTCCCAGGGAATATCGGCGATCGCGCCACAGGACTGACAGCGGAAGTGGTGGTGGGGGCCAACGTTGGCGTCGTAGCGACAGACCCCGGCTTCGAGCAGCACCTCGCGGACCAAATTGACCTCCCGCAGCGCCTGCAGCGAGCTATACACCGTCGCCTGGGACGAGGTCGGGACGTCCTGGTTGAGGTCATGGAGAATGTCGTCGGCGGTGGGGTGGTCACAGCGGCCCAACAGGTTGGCATACACGGCAAATCGCTGGGGCGTAACGCGCAACCCCCGGGACTTCAGTATCGCGACGATTTGATCGGCTTGGGACGACATTTTCCCCGACTCCGGCGTTTAGCGTACGGCAACTGGGCCATCCAGCGGGTGTCAGCTGACAGCGGCCTGGCATTCTAAGATAGCTCACCCTTAACAGATTAGCATTCCCATCTAAGAATCAGTCTGACTTCTTAACAAGTCCGAGTTTTTAGGCTAATATGCTTATTGAAGATTTCTTAACTCAGAATTATTCTGGGTTAGACAGCAAAGGCTGGAAACGCAGTTAAGTAGTTCGTAAAACTTTCACAGAGGTAATTATGGTTGCTAACGGACGTGTACCCGAAGTTACGTTCAAGACCCGCGTGCGGGACGAGTCTGTGGGTGGGTCTAACCCCTACCGCTGGCAAGACCTGACCAGCAGCGATCTCTTCGCTGGCAAGAAAGTCGTCGTGTTCTCTCTGCCCGGTGCGTTCACGCCCACCTGCTCCTCTAACCACCTGCCCCGCTACGAAGAGCTCTACGACGAGTTCAAAGCCCACGGGGTTGACACCATCGTCTGCGTCTCGGTAAATGACGCGTTTGTAATGTTCCAGTGGGGCCAGAAGATCGGGGCCAAGAACGTCTTCCTGCTGCCCGACGGCAACGGCGAATTTACCCGCAAGATGGGCATGCTGGTGGACAAGTCCAACCTGGGCTTTGGCATGCGCTCCTGGCGCTATTCCATGCTCGTCAACGACGGCACCATCGAAAAAATCTTTGTTGAGCCCGACTTTGGCGACAACTGCCCCATCGACCCCTTTGAGGTATCTGATGCCGACACCATGCTGGCCTACCTGAAGGGCAGTGAGCCGGCCGGTGTGTCCGAGCCTCGCCTGGCCTTCGTGGGCTAGTGACCCGCTGACTCACCCTGGGTGAGCGCTGAGGCAAAGGGGATGGCATGTACCCCTTTGCCTTTTTAGTTGGGGGGTTGGGTAGGTGCGCCAGCCTGACCCTCTTACACAATTCTCATCTCGATTTTTGGAAATCCTTTAGCCTAGAGATAGAGCCCGGATCAAGTCCAGCTCCAGATCTAGAGTTTTCCCACTAACAAACCCCACGTCTGGGCTTGGAGCGGGATCAATGCTTTCCCTACGGCTTAGGCCGAACGCAGTCCTCTTCATCCATCACCGCTATGAAACTATCCCGCCAAAATCTTCATGAACGTACGGACCAGGTTTACGACGCCATTGTTGTAGGCGGCGGCATGGGGGGCTTGTCGGCAGCTATTTACCTGGCCCGCTACGGGCTCAAGTGCCTGGTGATCGAAAAGGGCAAGGGGCGATCGCTGTGGATGCAGGAGGTCCGCAACGTGGTCGGCGTTAACCCCGACACGCCCGGACGCGACATTTTGATCCACGGGGCGAAGCAGGCGGTGGAGTGGGGGGCCGACTACCTGCGTGGCTTTGTCGAAGACGTGGTCGACGAGGGCGACCATCTGGCGGTACAGGTGAAAGTGGGCAAGACCAACAGCGTTTACCCGGTCTTTCGCACCAAATACCTGATTGCGGCCTCCGGCGTGATCGACGTGTTGCCCCAGCTCGACGACATGCAGAACGTCTACGACTACGCGGGCTATACGCTCCACGTCTGCATGATCTGCGATGGCTTCGACATGTGGGACCAGAAAGCCGTGCTGATTGCGGGCAAAGAGTCGCAGATTAACGCCGCCTTTGTGCTCGACTGGTTTACCCCCTACATTTCGGTGCTCACCCACGGCCTCTGTACCGTCGGCGACGAGATGCGGGCCAAACTGGCCGACTACGGCTACCCCCTCTACGAGGCCCCGATCGCCAAATTTCTGGGCGAAAACCACAAAATGAGCGGCGTACAGCTGAGCGATGGCACCGTGATCGAAGCCACCACCGGCCTGATCAACATGGGGTCGATCTACCACAACCACTACCTCAAGGGCATTGCCAACCTGGAGTGGGACGGTGAAAACCTGGTCACCAACACGATGTGCCAAACCTCCCACGATCGCATCTTTGCCATTGGCGACCTGAAGCAGGGCGTCAACCAAGTGTCGGTTGCCGTGGCCGATGGCACCCTGGCCGCCACCCAGATCTGGCGCACGATTCGCCGCGCCAGCCCCCCCCGCAAGTGGGAAGAAAACCGGGCCAAGGCTGAAGCAATGGTTTCCTAGGGGACTGGGTGCTTGGGGCTGCCATCGATGATGAAAGCAGTTGAAGGTTATCTGGTGGCGCTAGTCACGCCCCACCTGGCGCGCAGGGCGGTGCGCGTTGCTCTGTTCGTGGGTACGGTGCTGTTTGTGATCAACCACGGCCCCGCCCTGCGAACCGGGGCCATGACTCAGGCCCGCTGGATTTCAGCGGGCCTCACCTTTTTGGTGCCCTACGCCGTCAGCATTCACGGGCAGTACATGGGGCGATCGGATTAGCTCGATTTAGGCGACGGCGATCGCCTGGCGCGGCTGGCTTTGGCCGGCGAGAGCGTCAGGCCGGGGTGGTGCAGGGCCAGGGCCTGGTGCAGGCAGTCAAGGGTCAGCACTGGGGGATCCTCCTGCTGGGCCAGGGCCACGGCAGTCTGGGCCAGGGTAGCGATTTCGCCACCGCTCAGGGGCAGCTGCTGGGCCAGGTGGGACCAGCGCAGGCTGCGGGCTTTTTTGGTGCCCTGGGGCAGCGTTCGCCGCCACAGCTGCTCCCGGGCGGCGGCATCGGGCAGGGGAAACTCGACCAGACCGCTCATGGCCTGTCGCCAGGACGGTTTGATGCTTTGCAGGTAGGGCGTCGTCAGCAGGGTCAACCCCGGCTGGCGACGGCGCTGAATCACCCACGACTGCACCAGAGCAGCTTCGGCGGCGGGGTTGCGGCCAAACCAGTGGGGCGCATTTTTGAGCAGAAGTACGCAGGGGGGCAGCTCGGCCAGGTCGTCGAGTTCGGGAATGGTGCCGGCCTCGTCGGGGGCAATGGTAGCCAGATCGACCATGACCAGCAGCAGCCCCAGCTCCGCCGCCAGCACTTTGGCCGCCAGGGTTTTGCCGGTGCCGCTGGGGCCGGTCAGCAGCACCATGGTGCCATCGGTGGCGCGGGCGGCGGCGGCCACGGTGTGGAGCTGAGCCAGTTGGGGGTCGGGCAGCACCAGGCTATCCCAGCTCTCCGCCGGAACTTCAGAGGCCTCTCCGGCCTCAGCCGCCGGGGCGATGGCCCAGGTGTCGAGGCTGGCGGGGTCGGGGGCTTCGGCCAGCAGGTAAGTGGCCAGGTCTTCGGTCAGACGCAGGTGACGGCTGAGCAGCGTGGTGTCGTCGGCGTTGAGCCATTCCACCAGGCCGAGGCTGGCCAGGCGGCTGTTGGGGGCAATTAGCGGGCGCGATCGCCGCCATTCCAGATCGTTGCGGCACAGCAGCCGCAGGCACAGATCCACCGTGGGCAGGTCCCAGTCGGCCTCATCGTGCTGGTAGTGCAGGTAGCTGTAGAGCCGCCCAAACCGCTGGTTGACCTCGGGGGCCAGGGCCAGCAGCAGCACATTTTTTTCGAACAGGGTGAGCTGGAGGCGATCGCGCAATTGTGGCAAAGCCAGTACCACCCCCTGGCGCTGGCTGGCCACAATCCGGGCCTCCAGCTGTTGGGCATAGTTCCCGCCCGGGCGCGCCACCTTGGGGGGGCGGGCGTGGTCGTAGTTGGGCTGCCCGGTGAGGTGAATGATGCCCTTCCACCAGTGGCGGGTGACCCGGTCCTGATCGGAGATGGCAAAGTCGTCTAGCTCCTGCAGCTCGCGCTTCTGCCGCGATACGGCCACCATCAGCAGGCGATCGAGCCAGGCCAGCTCGGTCTTCAGGTAGGCCCAGTTGTCGGCAAAGGGAGCCAGTTTTTCAGGGTTGGGGCCCTCAGGATTGGACATTGCCCAGCACTCGAATAAACTCCAAAGGCAGCCCGTCGGCATCGGCCAAAAAGGCGACTTCGTAGACGCGATCGCCGATGATCTGCTGCTGCGGTTCCAGCAAAACCTTGGGGCTACCAACCGCGCCGGGACTTTCGGCAAACCGCTGGCGCACCTCCGACAGCCATTCGGGCAGGCTGGGGGCCATCTGGGTCAGATCAAAGGAGAGATGATAGTAGCCGGTGTAGTGCTCATCGCCGAAGGCATCGGCAGGGGGGCGCGGCTCAGGGATCTGAATCAGCTCGATGCGGCCCCCCAGCCCCTCCATCCAGCAGGCCAGGGTGATGCCAGCGGAAAACCGCTCGTGGACGGTAAACCCCAGGGCTTCGTAGAAGGCGATCGCGCGGTGAATGTCCTGGGTGCGAATTGATGCGTGGTGGAGCATCGGGCGGGCTACTCAAACAGGCGAAAATAAGGATAGCGCACGGGCACACCCGGCTCTTTTTCAAGGCTGAAGTTGATCACGGCCCAGCGGGGGTCAACCTCGGCCGGGGGGCTAAACTCCACCGGCAGGCCGTAGAGCTTGGGGGCGGCGGAGGTTTCCATCTGACCACGCCAGGGGGAGTTGCGCTCCAGGTAGGCGTTGACCAGCTCCTGGTAGCGCTGGGCAATAATCACGCGGGTGGCGCGGTAGCCCTGGGTATAGAGGCGATCGAGGGCCTCGTGGATTTCAAAGCGAATGCCGTCGGGGTGGGTGTGCTGACGGTACCATTCGCCCTCCCACTGTCGCCAGTGCCGCCCCGACTGCAGGTGCACCAGCTCCTTCGAGTCGGGGTTGGCCTCAAAGGCACCGTGGCGCGTACACAGGTAGGTATCGGTCAGCGTCAGGGCCGGAATCGTTTGCCGACAGTGAGGGCACTGGATTTCTGGGCCATAGATGGGGTACTGCAAAGCGGAGTTGACCATTGGGCTGAAACCAGACGTGTCCTCAAGAGGCGGGCAGTTTGCACGATATCCGTAGCTGCATTATACCTTTGGTAACTCAGCTCTCCCGGGCGCTGGGCATCCCATTGACGGAATCCGCTAACTTTTTTAGGAACCTGCTGAGAAAACTGGCTGACTATGGATGCTGCTTCTGCCTCACTCTGGCCCCAACCCGACCTGTCCCAGGCCGCGTTTGTCGCCCCCAACGCTACGGTGATGGGCCATGTCATTCTCCACGAAGGCTGTAGCATCTGGTACGGCGCAGTGCTGCGCGGCGATGTCGAACGCATTGAGGTAGGCCCCTACAGCAATGTGCAGGATGGGGCCATTCTCCACGGCGATCCGGGCCAGCCGACGGTGCTGGCCGACCACGTCACCGTCGGCCACCGGGCCGTCATCCACAGTGCCTACATCGAGCGGGGCTGCCTGATTGGCATTGGCGCGATCGTGCTGGATGGGGTGAGGGTGGGCAGCGGCAGCATTGTCGGGGCCGGGGCAGTGGTGACGAAAGATGTGCCGCCGCGATCGCTGGTGATGGGCGTACCGGGCAAAGTCGTTCGCGATGTCTCCGACCAGCAGGCCCTGGAGCTGCTGGAGCACGCCCAGAAGTACTACCAGCTCGCCCTCGCCCACGCCGGGCGCAGCAACAACCTGGGGTTTGTCTGAAACATTTATTGTTATGCTAAGGACTGAGAGTAGAAACCTAGCTTAATGGGCGGTACACATCGTGGATATTCTCATTGAATCAACCAAAGGGTTTGAAAAAGACCTAGACAGGTTGAGCCATGACGAAAAGGCTTTAGTTGCCGAAACGATCAACGCACACGCAGACCTTTTCTCCACGCAAAAAGCCCACGTATTTCGCAAACTTCATCGTCTTACTTTAGGTATTGACTTAAATGGGTATGAGTCTTCTCTATACATATTAAGAGTTTCAAAGGGACTAAGAATAATTTTGGCAGTGGACGAAGATCCCATTTTTGATCAAGTTATTTTTACGCTTTTTCGAGTGGTAAATTTGGCCGATGCAACCATGACATATCAAGCTATAGCTAAATCTTTGTATCAGGAAATCGTTCCTCGGAAGATTGTTCGTCATGGTCAAGAAACCATCCAAGCCTCATAAGTGCGTATGGCACAAACTTTGACTCTCTGTGATGAATATGGAGTGATCTACCAGGCAATGAGGATTTTTCCCGATGATCATTTGAAAACTAGCTTCTTAAACGCTTTAGCTGAGCTTGAAGATGCCGAGTGTCACAGAACGAGAAGATTTCTAAAGACCAGGCTTCACAAGATAAAGGGCGTCAAGCAAGCGATCTATCGGGCTGACATTGATAAAACTCCAGGTTGGCGAATTCATATTCAATATGTCAATGGTGAGATTCACCTCAAAGACGTCATTGAAGGCCAGAAGCATGATGATGTGCTTGACGTAATCAAATCAAAAAAGTTGCGCTATGAGTAGGCTGGGTTTGTGTCGGTTGTTATGTTTATTTGCTTTTTGCCTGCTCTGCGTTACAGGCTGGAGCTTTCCTGCCCAGGCACAATCCGATTCATCCGAGCTATCGCTTCAGGTAGTGCAAGACATTTCTGATCTGCGCCAAAAAGCCTTTGCCGCGTCTCAAAAGGGGCAGTTTGCCGAGGCCGAAGCCTACTGGAGTCAGCTAATTGAGTACCTGCCCGATGAGGCCGCCCTGTGGAGCAACCGGGGCAACGTGCGGGTGAGCCAGAACAGGCTGGCGGAGGCCCTGGAGGACTACGACCGGGCGGTGGCCCTGGCCCCCGAGCAGCCCGACCCCTACCTCAACCGGGGCGCGGCCTTAGAAGGGCTGGGGCGGTGGGAGGAGGCGATCGCCGACTACAGCCAGGTGCTGGCTCTCAACCCCGAGGATGCCGCCGCCTACAACAACCGGGGCAATGCCGAGGCGGGCCTGGGTCAGTGGGAAACCGCCCTGGCCGACTACCAAAAAGCGGCCGACCTCGACCCCAAGTTTGCCTTTGCCCGGGTCAACGCCGCCCTGGCGGAATATCAGCTGGGCCACGCTGAGGAAGCGATCCGCCAGTTCCGTAGCCTCACCCGCCGCTACCCCAACTTTGCCGACGCCCGCGCTGCCCTCACCGCCGCCCTCTGGGGCCAGGGCCAGCTCGGCGAGGCCGAGAGCAACTGGGTGGCGGTGGTGGGCCTCGATGGGCGCTACAAAGACCTCGACTGGGTGCGCACCGTGCGCCGCTGGCCTCCCGCCATGGTCGCCGCCCTGGAGAAGTTCTTGAATCTGTAATTACAGTCTGTCGCGGGTGTTTTCGCTGTATACCCTGCCCGAGGAATTGCAGGCGGTGTTGCAGATTCTCAAGGGCATTGGCGGGGCGATCGCCCCACCGCAGAGTTCCTAGACGGTTGCCCTAGCGTTTCCCTACTGGACAGGCCAGAGGCTTATCCCACCAGCGGCCCCTGCTCAGGAGGGCGATAGGATGGCGGTCAGCACCGCCTCGACCATGGCCTGGGCCTCGGCCACGGAGGCGGGATCCCCGACCTCGTGGCCTTCGAAGAAAAGGGCCAAAGGCAGCGCCGCCGAAATCACCAGGATCTCGTAGAGTTCTTGCTTGGCCTGGGCGCTGAGGGTTTGAAAGTGGGCATCGCTGGACAGCGCCTCGTTAAAGTTTTGCAGCATTGCCTCCTGGTCGGACTGGCTCAGCTCTGCGCCGTTGTTGAGGATGTAGTGGCTGGTCAACAGCAGGTACGTCATTGCTCCGGCCACGTTGTTTTGCAGGCGCTGCTCGCCCTCCTGCCCCAGCCAGTCGTGGTAGAAGGTCAGCAGGTCGCTGTAGACGGCGGCCATTTGCTGCCGTTCGGTGGGGCTGAGGGCGGGGTCGGCGGCCAGCCGCTGGGGCATCAGCTGGGCCGCCACCGGCCGAAAGGTGCTGGCGCTGAGCGGGGCCGGGGCCGCTGGGGCCGAGCTGGAGGAACTCCCTTCGATCATGCGCTGAAAGGCGCGGTTCATGATGGCGGTGTCGGCACTGCTGGAGATGGGGTTGTTCCAGGTGCTGAAGGTGTAGGGGTTGGTGAACTGGGCCTCGGCGGGACGGGGGGCGGCGAGGCTGAGGGTGGCGGTGGCGATCGCCGCAGTCAGCAGCTTGAGAGGTCTAATCATAATGGGGCTCCATTGGGCTTCAGTGACCTGCGATTTGGCAGGGCGAATGGTATTTGCCCTGCGGTTTGGCCTTGGGGGAATCGGGGCTATGGGATCGGATGTGTTGGTGAATTGTTTGACAGAGTTCTATTCCGCCAATTGAGATAAATGCGGCGTGGGCTGGCCCTGGGAGACTCGCTTGGCCAGGGCCACCTGGTTTTCCAGGGCGCTGAGAAAGTTAAGGCCGCCGTTGAGGGGGGCAATTTCGATCACCAGCAGTTCGCCGCCCTCAGCAAAGATGCGGATGATATCGCCCGTTACGGGTTGCTCTTCGTGCTCGATGCGGGCCACCTGCACCAGGGGAATGCTGGTGTTGCCCCTGGGCCGGTGGTAGAGCACGCGGCGATCGGTGAGAATGGCGGCCTCGGTGCCCTTGAGGGCAATGGTGGCGTCGTAGTAGGCGATTACTTTCTCATCGGGCTCTAGCAGTTTGGTCGTTTCGAGGTATTCCTTGGCGTAGGGCTCCAGGGTGCTGGTCACGCGCACACCGCCTTCGGGGCCAAAGCTAAAGAAAACTACAAAGCCAATGGCGGCGATCGCCAGTCCACCGACGGGCAGCCCCAGGCCAATCCACAGCCACTTGAAGGGTTCTGGTTGGGTTGCTTGCATGGTTCACTCCAATTCAAAATTCAAGGTTCAAAACGCTAGATCCCTGGGTTCTAGCTGAGATATTTCGGTGACAGCTATCAATGGGCTTTGGAACCCAGGGATCTGTAGCAGAGATCTACAGAATGCGGACCGAGTGGCGATCGCAGATGGCGAAGAACTCCTCCATATCTGCCGGGAGCTGGACGCCGCTGCTGCCCACTTCCCGGTAGAAGCCCTCGGAGAAGCCCGGCAAAATAATCAACAGCCTGGCCTCCGCAGAGCTAATCCGAAAACCGTGGGCGATGTTGGCCGGGAAATAGATCGAGGCTCCGGCGGCAGCTACCACCTCGCGGCGGCCAATGGTGACCTCTAGCTCACCGCTGAGAATGTAAAAGGTCTCTTCCCAGGGGTGGGTGTGCAGCGGTGCGCCATTGCCCAGGGTGTCGCTGGCTTCGTACATAACCCACTGGTCTTGGGTGGCGGTGCGATCGACTTTGACCACCATCTCGTGGGTCAGCATTTGAAAGCGATCGCCCTCCCCAGGGGCCAGCACTTTGGGGGCAGAGGGGGCTTGGGCAATAACATTAGCCATGATTAAAATCTCCAAAGGTGAAAATGGGGCAATGGATATCTCTTAGCTGCGGGTGGGCACCATGGCCAGTTGGGCCTCCAGGTGCTCCAGGTTGGCGGGGCTCATGGTTTGCAGATAGCCCTCGGCCATCTGGGGGGGCAGCAGTTCCAGCATCAGCCGGTTTTCCACCCAAAACTCCACCAGGTCAAACAGGCCATCGCGGTTGCAGACCAGGGTGCGCCACCCCTGCCGCTGGGCGATCGCCTCAATCTCTGCCTGGCTCACCGGCACCGACACCGCCGCATGGACCGCCGTGAAATGGTAGGGGTGGGCATTCTGGCAAAAGCTGGCCTCATCCTGCCCCTGACCCGGCATAATTTCGCTGCCGATGGGGTAGACCTCGAACAGGGTGCCGTAGACATCCTTGGCAGCGACAGCGTAGGCCCCCTCCAGGGGCGGGAAGGGCATCACGCTGCCCTGGCACAGTTCGGCCAAAACCTGCGCCACCCGGTGGGGATCCTTGGCCGGAATCGACATGTGGTGAATCATACAAACCTCCCAATCAGGGAAAAAGCGGAGAGAAAAAGCCAAACCCAGGAAAAAAGCGGAGAACCTGGGCGGGAAACGCTTGTGGTGAACGTTTCGTTGTTCTAACTATCGCTTCCCCACCCCGGGCATACCAGGGAAGATAGAGTAAGTTAGGCGGTAAGTTTAAAGGCAAGATTCAGCCTACCGTCGCCGCCTGGTTACAATACGACTAGTACTAGTCGGATCAGCTGTGGCCATGGCCCCCTTACCATCGAGCGATTCCCAGCTGCACAACCTGGAGCAGTTTCGCAGTTGGAAATTGGAAGACGCTAAAGCTCACCTCAGTGAGGTGGTACGCATGGCGCGGGATACTGAACCCCAGCGCATTACTGTGCGAGGGCAAGATGCGGTGGTGATGCTGTCGGCCCAAACCTTTGCCCGACTTTTGCCGTTGCTGGCAGAGCCCAATCTCCACCACCTGCTGAGCCAGTCACCCCTCAGCCGCCTAGACTTCGAGCAACCCAGCGTTCAAGCTCCTGTGCGCCCAATAGAACTATGAAAGGGTGGCTACTTGACACTAATATTGTCTCTGAGCTGCGCAAAACCAACTGCCATCCAAACGTCAAGCAGTGGACAGAACGCCAGCCACCGCAGTCGTTTTACCTGAGCACAGTAACTCTGGCAGAAATTCGCTTTGGCATTGAGCAGCTTGAGGATTTGACCTTTCGCGAAGAACTGAGCCAATGGCTCGACGGCACCCTACGGCCCTGGTTTGCCGATCGCCTATTGCCCCTTGATGAAGACGTGATTCTGATCTGGCGGCAACGGGTCGAGCAGGGCCGCAAGCGGGGCTATACGTTTAGCCAACCCGATTTATTTATTGCAGCAACCGCTATCAAGCACCATCTCTGCGTGGTGACCCGCAACGTCACCGATTTCGAGGAGGCCCAGGTACCCGTGCTCAACCCTTTTGTCTGGACTCCATAAATACAGCGGTTGTCATCCCCAATCTCAAGGGGTAGCTCTGATTCTAAGGGTTCCGATTGCGAAGTGGGCCAAATGTTGTCCAGAGCTTCCGATTATCTGGGGAGGTCAGTGAATCAAGTTTATTGTTTTTAAAGCTGATTCTTAAGTCTTTCATGGCATGATTTCCTTCAAGCTGGAACCGATGCTCTGAGGGAGACAGCCCGCGACAGGCAAGGGAGGTGCCTGCCCGCCATGGAGCTAGAGCAAGGGTAGAAAATTGGGTGGAAAAAACGCGATCGCAGCGGCGGCGAGGAGTGACCTTGACCCCCCAGGGGTTACAAAAGTTACAACAAGCCCAGCGCCAGATAGAACTCCAGAGCAACTACGGCCAGCGGCTCACCCTAGAGCAACTGTGCGATCGCACCCAGCTTTCCCTCAAAACCATCACCAAAGTCCTCGACGCCAAAGTCACCGTCGATCGCCACACCCTCGAAGCCTTCTTCGCCGCCTTCGACCTCATCCTCGATCGCGCCGACTACAACTTCCCCGACACCTCTCCACCATCCCCAAGAACTCCACCCTCCCACCCATCCACCCATCCACCCATCCACCCATCCACCCATCCACCCTCCCACCCGTCCACCCATCCACCCTCCCACCCATCCACCCACCCACTCCCCCAACCCCACACCTCCTGGGGCGAAGCCATCGATGTCTCCTTCTTCTGCGGCCGCACCCAGGAACTGGCCCTGCTGGACCAGTGGGTAGTGGGCGACCGCTGCCGCCTGGTGGCCCTGCTGGGCATGGGCGGCATGGGCAAAACTGCCCTGTCGGTGAAGCTGGCCCAAACCCTGCTGCCCCAGTTCGAGTTTGTGCTGTGGCGCAGCCTGCGCGATGCCCCCCAGATGAGCGACCTGCTGGCGGATCTGCTGCCGATTTTGTCGCAGCAGCAGGAGGTTAAGCTGCCCCCTGGCCCCACCGCCCAGATTGCCCGCCTGCTTACCTATCTCCGGCAGCACCGCTGTCTGCTGGTGCTCGACAACGGCGAAACCATTCTGCAAGGGGGTGGCACCATTGGCCACTACCTGCCCGGCTACGAGGCCTACGGCGACCTGTTCCAGCAAGTGAGCGAAAGCGACCACCAGAGTTGTTTGATTTTGACCAGCCGCGAAAAGCCAGGGGAAATCGCCGCCCTGGAGGGCGACGGGCTGCCGGTGCGCTCTTACCTATTGCCCGGTCTTAAGGCCAGCGACAGTGAGATCCTCTGTGGGGCCAAGGGCTTGAGCGGCACCCCCAGCGACCACCAGCAGCTGATCGATCGCTACCGGGGCAATCCCCTCGCCCTCAAAATTGTCGCCACCTCCATCCGCGACCTGTTTGGCGGCAGCATCGGCGAATTTTTGCAGGACAACACCCTGGTCTTTAGCGGCATGCGACGGCTGCTGCAACAACAGTGCGATCGCGCCTCGGATCTCGAAAAGCAGATCATGACCTGGCTGGCCATCCATCGGGAATGGGTGAGTCTGGAGCAACTCCAGCAGGACCTGGGCACGGCAATTTCCCGGCGGCATCTGTTGGAGGCGATCGAGGCGCTCCACCGCCGCTCCCTGGTGGAACGGGGTGAGCTGGGCTTTACCCAACAGCCCGTGGTGATGGAATACCTGGTGGAGAGCCTGCTGAAGGAGGTGTTCGACGACCTGATCGCCTGGGGCGAGCCCAACCCCCCGGACCTGCGCGCCTACCCCTGGTTTCATCGTTACTCCCTAATTCAGGCCAGCGCCAAAGACTACATTCGCCAGAGCCAGGTGCGGGTCATCCTGACGCCCTTAGCCGAGCGTCTCAGGGTAGAGCTCTGCCCCTCCGAACGCCTGGAGGCCCACGCCCGACATCTGCTGGCCCAGGTCAGAGCCCGCTTTGCTGGCACCCCCAGCTACAGCGCGGGCAACCTGCTCAACCTGCTCCATCATCTGGGTTTAGACCTCACCGGCTACGACTTTTCTGGCCTCTGGATTCGGCAGGCCTACCTGGTCAACACCCCCCTGCACCAGACCCACTTCACGGGGGCGACCTTTGAACACACTGTCTTTGCCGAACCCAGCACCTACAGCCGGGCCGTGGCCTTTAGCCCTGTGGGAGACATGCTGGCCACCGCCGACTTCAACTACCTGCGCCTGTGGCAGGTCTCCACCGGGCGGCTGATGCGCACCATGCGCTGGACCTGGCGGATGGTGTTTAGCCGCGACGGTAAATGGTTGGCCAGCGGCTGCACCGGCAATGTGATCAAAATCTGGGAGGTGGCCACCGGGCAGTGCCTGAGGGTGCTGGAGGGTGAGGAAAATGGCGGATCTTCAGTGGCCTTTACCCCCGACAACAGCATTCTGGTGGGCACCTACCACAACCAGGTTCGCCTCTGGAATACCGGTACCTGGGCCCTGATCGGTGCCCTGGAGGAGCACAGCCATCGGGTTACCTTTGTCGCCATTGCTCCGGTGGCCGATGCCCAGGGCCGGGTGATGATGGCCAGTGCCAGCCACGATCGCACTGTCCGCCTGTGGGACTTGCAGCGCCGCCAGTGCCTCCATATTTTGCGAGAGCACACCAACCTGGTATGGAACCTGGCCTTTAGCCCTGACGGGCAGCTGCTGGCCACCAGCAGTATGGATGGCACCATTCGCCTGTGGGAGGTGGCCACCGGCACCTGTCGTCGGGTGTTGAGCGGCCACACCCACATCGTCAGCGCCTCGGTGTTTGTTCCGGGCACGAATCTGCTGGTTAGCGCCAGCTTTGACCAAACTCTCAAGTATTGGGATATTGACCAGGGCACCTGTGTGCACACCACCGTGGCCCACCGGGCCGAGGTCTGGGGCGTGGCCTGTGCCCCCGACGGCTCTCAGTTGGTCAGCGTGGGCAACGACAAAGCGGTCAAGTTCTGGCAGGTGGATACCAAACGGTGCACCAAAACCATCCAGGGAGCCTCCAGTCAGATCTATGGGGTGGTGGCCCTTGGCCCAGGGCTGTTGGCCAGCGGCGGCGATGACAACGTGGCCCGTCTGTGGGATATTGCCACCGGCACCTGCCTGAAGGTGCTGGAGGGCCACACTAGCTGGGTCTGGGGGGTGGCCACCAGCCCCGATCGCCAACTGCTGGCCACCGCCAGCGGCGACGGCACCGTCAAACTGTGGGATGTCACCCGGGGCCACTGCCTGCGCACCCTCACCGGCCACAACGCCAATGTCTATGGGCTGGCCTTTAGTGCCGACGGCCTCACCCTGGCCAGCAGCGGCGTCGATGCCCTGGCCAAGCTGTGGGATGTGGCCACCGGGGAGTGCCTGCGCACCTTCGAGGGGCACCGCAGCTGGGTGTGGGACTGCGTGCTGGCCACCCACCAGCCCTGGCTGGTCACCGCCAGCAATGACGAAACCATCAAAATCTGGGACATTCACACGGGTGACTGCCTGCGCACCCTCACCGGCCACGGGGAGCGGGTCTGGGCGGTCGCCCTATCGCCCGACGACAGCCTGATCGCCTCGGGCAGCGAAGATTACAGCGCCAAGCTCTGGGACCCCACCACGGGGGAATGCCTGCACACCCTCACCGGTCACACCAGCCAGGTCAAGGCGGTGGCCTTTGACCCCACGGGAGAATTTCTGGTGACCGCCAGTCAGGACTGCACCCTCCGGGTCTGGAACCGCCAGGGGGATTGCCTGCACCTGTTAACCGGCCATACCAGCTCCGTGTCGTCGCTGACGTTTTTGCCCAGCGACCCCCACGGTCAGAACACCCCTGCGGTATTGGCCAGCGGTAGCCACGATGAGACCATCCGCCTGTGGAACATTGAGACGGGCGAGTGCCTGCAGGTGGTACGCAACCCCCGCCTCTATGAGGGCATGGCCCTAACCCAGGCCCAGGGGCTGGACGAGTTTGCGATCGCCGCCCTGCAAGAACTGGGTGCCCAGGTCTAGGAGCTTCTGCACAAGCAGATTCGCCATCCCCTCCTCGGAGGGGTAGGGGTGGGTCAATCTTTGCCAGCCAGGCAACGGCCCCATCAAGAGGCTCGCATTTTGCCCCAGATCTGACCCACCCCGCCCTGCGGGCACCCCTCCGCTGGAGGGGACAGCGTTACCCTAAGCTAACGCAGACCAAGGGCTTGCCATATTAAAAACTCGTGCTATTCTTAAAAATAACGAGCGCTCAGTTAAAAATAAATGCCCAAGGTTGTCGACCACGACCAGTACCGCAAAGAGCTGTTAAACCAATGCTTTGACCTGTTTGCCGAGCATGGTTACGCCAGCCTCACCACCCGGCAGATTGCCAGGGCGCTGAACGTTTCCACCGGCACGCTGTACTACTACTTCCCCAGCAAGGAGGATTTGTTTATGCAGCTGATCGAAGAGATAACTACCCAGGATTTGCTGCGCGCCAGTGCCGAGATCGCCGGGTTGCACAGCCTGCGGGAGCGCATTCTGGCCCTGGGAGATTTCCTGGAAGCCAACGAAGACTACTTCATCAAGCAAACCCTGTTGATGATGGACTTTTACCAGCAGGCGGGGCTGGGGCCATCGCGGGTGAATGAGGCCGTGCAGCGGGCGAGCCTGCGATCGCGCGACGAAATCATGACTGCCCTGCAGATCGACAGCCCCCTGCTGGCCACCCACGTACTCTGCCTGGTCGATGGCCTGATCTCGGAGCGCATGGTCAACCCGGAGCTGGTGTCGTACCGGCAGCAGGCTGAGCTGCTGGCCGACCTGCTCACCGCCTACCTGGAGAAATCGCCGGGAGGCCAGCCGTGAACCTCAGATCCCTTATGGTCTGGTGCCGCTACGGTCGCCGCCGGGTCTACCCCTGGCTGGTGCTGACGGTGGCGGGTTGGCAACTGCTGGTGGAGTGCGGTCAGGCCCGCGATCGCGCCGCCATTCGCTGGATGGCCACCCTGGTCAAAATCGACAGTGTCAAGTTGACGGAATTTTTCAACGATCTGCTCTGGTGAACCCCATGGAAACCCTATCCCCCCTGCCCCTTCTGCAACCGACCCAGTTCGATGCCGCCACCGATCTGCTCTGTGCCGCCTTTGCCGACGACCCCCTGTTCAACTACCTGGTGCCCGCCGATGTGAGCGATCGCCAGGACGTGATGACCTACCTGTTTCGCATGCTGCTGCTCTGCGGCAGCGGCCACACCTATGGCCTGAACGATGACAATGACCAGACCCTCAAAGGCGTGGGCATTTGGCTGCCCCCAGGCGAAACGGTGGATCTGCTCGACCTGTTGCGGTTCGGGCTGTACGAGCTGCCCTTTCGCCTACCCTGGCAGTACCTGCTCCGCTGGCAGTCCGCCCTGGCCCTCGATCGCGACCACAAACAGGCCATGCCCATGCCCCACTGGTACCTGATGCTGCTGGCGGTCAGCCCCCGTTACCAGCGCCAGGGCGTCGGCCACCAGCTGATGCAGCCGGGCCTGGAGGGCAGCGATCGCGTCGGCCAGCCCTGCTACGTCGAAACCTCCACCGAGGGCGCGGTGCGCTTCTACCAGCGCCACGGCTTTGAAATTGTCAAAACCGGCCCCTTCGGGGAGCAGGCCCCAACCTTTTGGACCCTGCGGCGAGGAGGTGAAGAGGTAAGGAGGTGAAGAGGTGAAGAGGTGAGGAGGTGAGGAGGTGAGGAGGTGAGGAGGTGAGGAGGTGAGGAGGTGAGGAGGTGGCGTGATTTCAAACCCGAAAATCCACCCTCCCACTCTCCCACCCATCCACCCATCCCACCCAAAAAAAACGCCACCCAAGGGCAGCGCATCGGAGAGGTTGTAAGCAAATCCATCCAGCTACTGGGGCGGGTTCAAAAAGCGCCCGGCAAACTTCATCACCGTGCCCAGGTCGGTGGTGTTGGCAGTTTCTGGGTTAAGAAAGGCTCCGAGTAGCGGGTTGCCCCCGCTGGGGGCACCGGGCTTGGCGGCTCCCATGCCGAGTAGACCCATGACCACGGGCAGCAGCTTGGGCAGCAGGGTTTGAATCATGCCGGGGTTCATGCCGCTTTTTTGAGCGACGGCCTGAATGATTTGCTGCTGCATCTGGGGTGGAATGGCCGAGGTCAGGGCGGCGGCCCCGCCCGCTCCGGCGAGCTTGCCGAGCATGCCGTCGAGCTGGCCTGCCCCCAGGCCGGAAGCCTGCTGCTGGAGGGCGGGTTGGAGGGCTCCGCCCAGGGCGTTGAGCAGCGAACCAACCTGATCGCTGCTGAGGCCCTGGCTACCGGCCAAATCTTGCACTGAGCCGAGCATCGAGCTGAGCTGGTCGATACTGCCCTGCTGGTTGGGGTTGTTGATCGAGCTGAGCACGTCAAAAAAGAGCGACATAGGGTTTCCTTTCTGTAAGTTGGAATCTGTAAGTTGAAATGACAGGTCAAGGGCGCTGGCCCTGGGGCAGAAGGGCAACCCAGGGCTGGTGAGACTTGGGTCAGGCGGCGGGGACGCGCACGTGGAGCGATCGCACCAGCTGTAGCCACTGGCCGCTGTCGGTGAGGTAGCCCAGTTCGGCCACGTAGTCGCGATTGGGGACGGGGATGGGCACGTGGCAATCGGTGTCGTTGGGCTGCAGGATGTACTCCTGGGTGGCGTGGGCGGCCTGGTAGTCCAGCTCCAGGTTGGTCGCATCGTGGACACGCAGGGCCAGCATGCGGCCTCCGTCCTGCTGGAGGGCGTCCCGGTGGGCTGGGGCAGTTTCCCAGTAGGCGTAGGCGGCATCGGCGGAGCGGGGCACCAGAATAATCTTGCTCTCGACCCCCATATCGGTACGGCGACCTACCCCAGCGGCGAGGCCGGCTTCCGCATCGGCCATAGAGGACGCGCCCGGGTCTAGGTTAGGGTTCCACAGGGTAGCGGCTCCCACCCCAGCGGCGGCGATGGCAGCGCCCGGAAGCGGGGCCTCGGGAACTGGGGCGGCGACTGAGCTGCCATTGATCAGGCCCACCGCAGCGCTAGCAGCGCCCAGGGATGTGCCCCCAGCAGCGGCGGCGGCGGCACTCGGACAGGCGGGTACCCGTACCGGCTCAGACTTGGCCAGGGCCTGCCACTGGTAGCTGCCATCGACGTAGCCGATTTCGACCAGGTAGTCGCGATCGCCGATGGCGATAGGCAGGTGCAGGTCGCCAGGGGTCGCCAGGGGAGCGCTAAATTCCTGCAGGCTGTTGAGGCCGTGGCCGTTCCCCGGCAGCTCGGTGACGTCGTAGAGTCGGGCCTTGAGGGTACGAGAACCGGTTTTCAGCTCATCTACAATGCCCTGGGGCAGTTCCCAGTAGGCATAGGCCGTTTTGCAGTCGCGGGGGGTGAGGATAACTCTGGCTGGGGCAACAGTTTGGGCTGGACGCGCCGCCGCCGCCCCTGCTGCTGCCGCCCCCAGGCCCGCCGCCGCCGCCGCCGCCGTCCCCAAACCCGGTGCCGCCTGGGTGACGGTGCTGGGGCAGGCAGGCACCCGCACGTGGGCCGAGCGGGCCAGGGCGTGCCAGGTGTTGTCGCCGCCCAGGTAACCCAGCTCGACCAGGTAGTCGCGGTTGTCGACGTCGACGGGCAGGTGGCGATCGCCTACGGCTACCGTGTCGCAGTCAAACTGGTAGGTGCTGTGGGGAGACTGGCGATCGACGTCGGCGATGTCGGTGACATCGTGGAGCTTCAGCGCCAGGGAGCAGTTCTGCTGGCGCAGGGCCTCCACCTCCGCCTCGGGCAGCTCCCAGTAGGCGTAGGCATCGCGGCAGTTTCGGGGGGTGAGTATGATGCGGCGATCGGCGGCGGTTGCCAGGGGGGCTGCTGCCAGGGGACCAGCCGCCAGGGGGGCCGAGGCACGGTCTTTGAGCAGCCACCAGAGCAGCCCGCCCAGCAGGGGCAGGGCCAGCAACCAGGGCCACCAGGGCAGCCCTCGGGTGGGGGCGGGGGCCACCGCCACCGAATCGGCCTGGTCGAGTGTGGTCTCTGGCGTCGCTGCGGCCCCTGCCCCTGGCACAGCTTCGGTCTCGGCCTCGGCCTCGGCTGTGGGCTCAGCAGCGGGGGCGACGGCGGCAGCCCGAGCGGCTTCAATCAACTCTTCGTTATCGGGATTAGCGGCAAACCCCAAGAAGGCCAGGGCTGCCGGGCTCGCCGTTTCGGCGTTGTAGACGTAGGACAGCGGCTGGGAGAAGGGATAGCGCTGGTCATCGGGCAGGGTGTCGTGCATGGGCACAATGCTGACCGCCGGGTTGTTGAGGGCCTGCTCGGCGATCAGGTAGCTAATGCCGTTTGCGTCGAGGCTGGAGGCAATCGCTTCGGCACTGGGCTCGCTCAGCGTCACGGCATTGGGAACGGCCTCAAAGGGGGCGGCTTCAAACACCGGATAGTTGCGAAAGGCCTGGCGAGTGTCGCTGGTCTCTGGATGGTCGACCAGCACGATGGGAGCATCCTGGCCACCGACCTCGGACCAGTTGGTGATTTCGCCGCGAAAGATCTGAGCAAACTGCTCGATGGTCAAACTGCCGGCGAAGGGATTTTCAGGGCTGATTAGAATGGCTATTTTCGAGCGGCTGACGGGCACCTCACGCAGCCCGGCGCTGACTTCGGCCTCGCTGAGGGCACGGCCCACGGCGGCCAGGTCGGTGTCGCCAGCGAGTAAGGCCTGAATGGCGTCGTCAGCGCTGTCGTAGGTGACCTCCACCTCGGCGTCGTCGTAGAGGCTGGAAAAGCGCGATCGCAGGGCATCATTGACCAGCCGCATGGCCTCCGAACTGCCGATGACCAGCTGGCTACCGGGCTCCAGGGAGGTGGGGATTTCGACCCCCTCCAGGGGATTGGGGGGCTGGGCCCAAAGGATTTTATCCGGCCCAAGCCCGAGGGTGGTAACTACCAGCAGAGGGGTGGCCGTCATCCACAGCAAGGGCCAGCCTCGGCGGGTTGCCCTAGGGTTGGCTAGAGCGCTGGGGGCAGGGGCACCGTGGCGTTTAAACATACTCAATCACCAGAATGTTTGGACGTCAAAGAAGACCATAGAAACCAGTTTCAATCCATCGAGCCGCAGGGCCATCACGCCCACAATCTTTAAGGTTGGTTCAAGCCAGTTCAGCAATGTCTAAAGCACAGAAAATAAACCAAGTAAATTCATCCTGAGTCCTGCCGTTGCTTATCCAAAGCGACCAAAGCAACCTTTATTTCGACAGAAAAACCCTGACACTCGCGTGGGCGAGGCGGGCATTCTGCCGATGCAGGGAACATATTTGTCCTACAGTTTTCACGATTTGAACAGGTTTTTTAACGCCTGAGCCGATCGATGGATCTGCAGAAAGAACAGCAACAGCATGCCACTGTTTTCAGCATCAAGACTTTAAATCAAAAACATAAGAAATTCATAAATGCTCTCAAAACCTCTGAGTTTTCATTCCGAGTGGGCGTAGCCCCGCTGTTATCAAAGGATTTTGACCACAATTGATGACACGCCCCAGGTCTACTTGGCGCGGCTGAAGGCGATCGCCGCCGCAATGATTAAGCTGAGTAATACCAGAGGCACCCAGAGGTCATTTGCCATCATCATGGGGGCTACACCGTGGGAATCGTGGGTGAATGTCATGACTGTATCCGACCGGGTGATCTTTTTGCAGGAGCGCACGCCCCTGAGTTTGCTGCCTGCGACCACCCTGACGCCCCTGGCCCAGCGTTTAGAGCCCCTCACCCTGGCGGCGGGGGATACGGTGGTCGAGGCCGAACGAGACCCCGAGGGACTGTACATTCTCTGGCAGGGCAAGCTCGAAACCGAGGCGGACCTGGGGGGCGTCAGCTTTTTGCCCGGCGCGGTGCTGAACCTGGAGGCGCTGCTGCTGGAACAGCCCGTGGCCCAAACCATCCGCACCCTCACGGACAGCACCCTGTGGTTTATCGATCGCGCCCAGTTTCAGGCCCTGGTCGAGCAATACCCCGGCATTTTGCAGACCTTTACCCGGCAGCTGGTGGACGCGGTCAAGCGGCTGTCCTTTCAGTTTGACCGCGAGCAGGAGCGCCAGGGGGTGCTGCGCCCCTACCTGGTGGCCAAGGCCAAGCGGGGAGTCATTGGCCGCAGCCGCTACGGCGATCGCCTGCGGGCCGAAATTCGCCAAGCCGCCAGCCATCGGCGATCGGTGCTGATCTTTGGCGAGCCGGGGCTGGAAAAAGACAACCTGGCCGCCCTGATTCACTTTGGCTCCATCCAGCGGCGGCAGCCCATCATCAAAGTCGACTGCGGCCAGCTCCAGGCCAGCGGGGCTGACCTATTTGGGCGATCGGGCGGCAGGCTGGGCCTGCTGGGGGCGCTGGGGGCAGGCACCCTGGTGCTCAACAACCCCAACGAACTGGATGCCGAGCTGGTCGAACCCGTGGCCGAGCTGCTCAAAACCGGGCAGTACCGCCCCGTGGGCCGCAACGGCGACGCCCCGCTGGTCACCTCCGAAGCCCGAATTATTCTGCTCTCCGAGCAGGGGCTGCCCACCCTCAATGAAGCCATCGACGACACCATCAAGGTGCCGCCCCTGCGGGTGCGCAAGGCCGACATCGAAGACTGGGTCAACTACTACCTGTCGCTAATCTGCCGCCGCCGGGGTACCGGGCGCATCACCGTTGCCCCCGAGGCCATTCGCCGCCTGCAGTCCTACGACTTCCCCAACAACCTGCGGGAGCTGGAGAACCTGGTGGAGCGGGCGGCGGCCCAGCTCTCCGGCGGCGGCCTGATCACCGAAGAAATCATCTGGCCCGCCCAAAGCAAAAAGAAACAGCTGCGGCTGAACCTGCTCAACCGCTACCCCGGCCTGCGCCGGTTTCTGCGCAGCCCCTGGTGGCCCGATCGCATCAACTACGGCCTTACCCTGGGCCTGTTTGCCGTCGTCGTGGCGGTGCTCTGGCTTGGCCCCCAGGCGCGAGACCAGAACGTGGCGCTGACCGTGTTTTGGGCCTGGTGGTGGCCCCTGGTGCTGCTGAGCTTTCCGGTTGTGGGGCGGCTGTGGTGCGCGGTGTGCCCGTTTATGATCTACGGCGAAGTCACCCAGTGGATTTCGCAGCGGCTATTTCCGGGAAAACTCAAACGCTGGCCCCGTCAGGCCGCCGAGCGCTGGGGCGCCTGGTTTCTGTTCGCCCTATTTGCCCTGATCTTGGTGTGGGAAGAGGTGTGGAATCTAGAAAACACCGCCTACCTCTCCGCCTGCCTGCTGCTGCTGATCACCGCCGGAGCGATGATCTTCTCGGCCCTGTTTGAGCGCCGGTTTTGGTGCCGCTACCTGTGCCCCATCGGCGGCATGAACGGGATGTTCGCCAAGCTCTCCGTGACCGAGCTGCGGGCGCAGCAGGGCACCTGCTCGGCGGAGTGCACCACCTACCAGTGCTACAAGGGCGGCCCCGCCAAAGGGGAGGGCCAGGAGACCAACGGTTGCCCCCTGTACTCCCACCCGGCCCAGTTGGAAGACAACCGCGACTGCGTGCTCTGCATGACCTGTCTCAAGGCCTGCCCCCACCGCTCCGTCGAACTAAACCTGCGCCCCCCCGGTATCGAGCTGTGGACCACCCACCGCCCCCGCGCCGCTGAGGTGGCGCTGATGTTTTTGCTGCTGGGGGCAGTGTACCTGCACCGTCTGCCTGAAATCCAGACCCGGCTGGGCATTCAGCTGCCCACAGAGACAGTGCTGGGCCACAGCCTGGTCTCCCTGGGGGTGCTGGCGCTGCCCGCCCTGCTACCCCTGGGGGTGGAGGGGGCGCAGGGGCTCTGGCGCAAGTCCCGGGGCCTATCCCCCCGACCTGTGGTGCGGCTGGCCTACGGCTATCTGCCCCTGGTGTGGGCGGCCAATTTGGCCCATTATTTGCGCCTGGGTCTGGGGGAGGGGGGGCGCGTTTTGCCCGTGTCTTTAGCCACCTTTGGACTCTCAGGGGCAAATCTGCCGGTTTGGGTTGCCCACCCAGCAGTGGTAGCCTTTCTACAGGGAGCAACGCTGCTGTTGGGAATGGGGTTGTCGGTGTGGCTAACCACCAAAATTGGTCGCCAGTCGAGTTTGCAGCGCTGGCTTCAGCACGCCTGCACGGTCCTGCTGGGCCTCAGCCTGTGGAGCCTGATTCCGGGCTTTTAGCCAGGCCACCGTCGCGGTTGAAGCAGGGTGCGGCCCCTATCGATCTAATCCCCGCCGCCGTGTAAAGTTTCAGTAGGGTTCAGTCCTAAAGTAGTGCCCCCCACAGTTGCGTCCAGGCCCGGCCTGATAGGGTACAGCTTACCCCCGCCAAAGCGCCCCTACGACCGCCCCTACCGTTTCCGTCTACCGTTCAAAATCGTCACCCTGCTCCGAGTTCCTCTTCATCGGTTTCGCTTATGTTCCAGGAAAGCTCGCTGGACTTCAAGCTGGTTCAACGTGTTTGTTTGCTGCAGCAGGCCCTCGACCAGGCCAAAGAATCCCTAGAAGACATGCAGGAGCAGTTGGCTAACCACCAGATGCTCCAGGCTCATCTCGTCCAAACCGAAGAATATTCCAACGTTCAGCAAAAAATCATTGTCAACCTCAAGCAGCAGCTCGAGGCCAAAGACCAGTGGCAGCACGAGGTTCTCGACCAGCTGCTGGGTGGGGTGACAGGCCTGGTGACCGACCAGCAGCTGGAGCTAGAGCGGCTGCGGGTGCGGATTCAGCAGGGCCAGGCCGAGGTGCAGGACTACCTGGTGCGGCTCAAGAACCACTACCAGAACTTGGCCCTGGGTCGCCCCTCCGGGCAAAATTTGGATTTGAACTCTGAGGTGATGATCGCGCGATCGCTCACGGTTAGCCTTAGCAGCCAGCTCCAGGCGGCCCAGCAGCACATTCAGCACCTCGACAACACCCTCACCCGCCACCAGGTTACCCTGGCCCGGATGCAGGCCTACGTCAACGCATCCCACCAGGGGGTAGGGGGGGGGATCGAACCGCCCATGTCTCTCGCCCTGCCCCCCGCTTCCCCAGAGCAACCCTCAGAGGCGGACGATCCCGTGGCACTGCGGGCCATCATTGAGGCCCAGCGGCAAAAAATCGCCGAACTCAGCACCGAGCTGGGGCAGCAGTTCCACCAGCAGACCAGCCTCAAGTACCGCTGCCAGGAGATCGCTGCCGAACGCGACGGCCTGAAGCAGCGAGCGGTGGCCCTCAGCCTGGAGAACGAGGCCCTGCAGGAGCAGATCTGGCAGCAGGAGTTGGATAGTGTGGGGTGAAGGGGCGCTGTTTGCGGATCAGGGGCTACAGGGAGGGATTCCCCACGAACAAGGGGCTGATTTAGCCGCAACGGTTTAACCGATTATCCATCCCACGATCTCAATGGTGGCCACCTTTGTCGGAGTAGAGGGTATGACCATCAGGAGCACGGCGTTGGAGATATTTTTTTCTGCAAGCGCAAAAGTAGCCATTGGGCTACACACCTCTGAGCCGCCCTGAGCATTATTGCTCATTGCAGAACTGGGATAAACTTAGCTCATGTCTGGATTGCGTTCGCTTTACTGAGCCATTTTTGGCAAAGCAAAAGGGTGAACTGGATTAGTACGTTGTAGATGTTATTGAGCGACATGAGCGCTGGACCGCCTGACTCAACTGCCCTGACCAACTATATTGATGCGATCGCCACATCCCTGGGGCTTTCCATTCCCGCCGAGATTAAACCGGGGGTGGTGGCCAATGTGGAGCACCTGTGGGAGCTGGCCCAGCCCGTGCTGACCTTTCCGCTGCCAGATCCGGTGGAAAGTGCTGCCACCTTTGAGCCATGAGCAAACCGCCCGATTCCCTGGCCCTGGCCGCTGCCGTTAAGGCCGGGAAACTGTGTGCGGCCACGGTGGTGGAGGGGGCGCTGGACGATATCGCCACTCGCGACCCAGCGCTGAACTGCTTTACGGCGGTGACGGCAGCACGGGCGCGATCGCAGGCCCAGGCCATCGACACTGCCGTCGCCGCAGGGGAAAACCCCGGCCCCCTGGCGGGCGTTCCCTTTGCCGTCAAAAACCTGTTTGACATTGCGGGGCTGACTACAATCGCGGGGGCCAAGCTCAACCAGAGCCATCCCCCAGCGGTAAAGGATGCTACGGCGATCGCCCGCCTCCAGCAGGCCGGGGCGGTGCTGGTGGGAGCGCTGAATATGGACGAGTACGCCTACGGCTTTGTCACCATCAACGCCCACTACGGCACCACCCCCAATCCCCACGACCCGACGCGGATGGCGGGCGGCTCCTCGGGCGGGTCGGCGGCGGCGGTGGCGGCGGGGCTGGTGCCCTTTAGCCTCGGCTCCGACACCAATGGCTCGATTCGCGTACCCGCTGCGCTGTGCGGGATCTACGGCCTCAAGCCCACCTACGGCAGGCTGTCGCGGGCAGGGTCGTTTTTATTCTCCAGCAGCTTAGACCATGTGGGGCCAATGGCCAGGTCCCTCGCCGACCTCGCCACCATCTACGACACTATGCAGGGGCCAGACCCAGGCGACCCCGTCTGTACCCAACGGCCCCCAGTGCCCGTCACTCCCGCCCTTACCCAGGGAACCGAGGGGCTGCGGATTGCCCAACTGGGGGGGCATTTTGAGCGGGGCATGGAGCCGCTGGTGCGCAAGGTTTTGACCGAAGTACTCCATGCCCTAGGAGTCTCTGCACAGGTAGAATTTCCCGAAACCCACCGGGCTCGGGCCGCCGCCTACATCATCACCGCCTGCGAGGGCAGCCAACTGCATCTGGAACGACTGCGCCAGAGCCCGATGGACTTTGACCCAGCCACCCGCGATCGCTTTTTGGCCGGAGCGATGATTCCTGCCGCCTGGTACCTGCAGGCCCAGCGGCTGCGGCGCTGGTACCGCGATCGCGTCCGCGACATCTTTCAGCCCTACGACGTACTGATTGCCCCAACCACCCCCTGCGTCGCCCCACCCCTCGACCAAACCATCTTAGAGATCGACGGCGACACCTACCCCCTGCGCCCCCACCTGGGGTTTTACACCCAGCCCCTTTCGTTTATCGGGTTGCCGGTGCTCTCTGTGCCCATTCACCGACCGGGACAACTGCCCGTGGGTGTTCAGCTGATAGCCGCACCGTATCAGGAGGCGCAGTTGTTTCGAGTCGCCGCGCGGTTGGCGGAAAACGGAATGGTGAGGAGGTGAGGAAGATGAGGAGGTGAGGAAGGGTAAGTCCAAATCCAAAACCTAAGACTTCCTCATCCCCTCATCCCTCCATTCCCTTATCCACCCCCCACTCACCTACTCCTCCTCACTTTCCAGCATCACCTTTGCCTCCTGCAGCCGCTCCAAATGGTTTTCCTCCAGTACGGGGTAGGCCAGATCTAGCGACTCCAGCTTCTGCTGGACTAGACTGGCCACCGCCAGGCGGGTAAACCACTTGTGGTCAGCGGGTATGACGTGCCAGGGGGCCCAGTCGGTACTGGTGTGGGTAAGGGCGTCTTCGTAGGCGATGCGGTAGTCGTCCCAGTGGCCGCGCTCTTTGGCGTCGCCGACCGAAAATTTCCAGTTTTTGTCGGGGCGATTAATCCGCTTGAGAAACCGCTGCCGCTGCTCCTCCTTCGACACGTTGAGAAAGAATTTCATCACCAGAATGCCGTTGTTGACCAAGTATTTTTCGAAGTTGTTGATGTCTTCAAATCGCTGCTGCCAAAGGTTTTCGCTCTTGAGGCTGTCGGGCAGCTGCTGGGTGTTCAAAATTTCGGGATGCACCCGCACGATCAGCACCTCTTCGTAGTAAGAGCGGTTAAACACGCCGATTTTGCCGCGCTCGGGCAGGGCTTTGCTGGCCCGCCACAGGTAGTCGTGGTCGAGTTCTTCGCTGGAGGGCTGCTTAAAGCTGACCACGTGGCAACCCTGGGGGTTCACCCCCGACAGCACGTTTTTAATCGTGCTGTCTTTACCCGCTGCGTCCATCGCTTGAAAGATCAGCAGCAGGGCGTAGGTGTTTTGGGCGTAGAGCACGTCCTGGTACTTGGCCAGTTCCCCTACGCTGACCTGCAAAAGGTCCTTGGCCTCTTTTTTCTTCAGGGCACCGGTAAAGCCCGAGTCAAAGTCTTTCAGGTTGACCTGGGTGCCAGGGGCAATCACCATCGAGTCGGGATGGAGAGCAGCCAGAACAGAGGAAGATTCCATGGATAGCACGGTAAACGGCAGGGAGAGGGACAAAGATTACCTTTGCCAAGTGGGGTTTCAGCATAACGAACCCTGACGGGAGCGTCCAAAACTCCGGGCAACCCTTCCTTAAACTAGAATCGGGCAGGGTAGTAGGAAAGCCATGGCAGGACGTTACTTTACCGGGTGCGCCGTGTGGGCGTTCAAAGACTGGGTGGGCAGCTTTTACCCCAGGGGCAGCAAGGCGGGAGACTTTTTGCGACTCTACGGCGATCGCATGACCGCCGTGGAGGGCAACACCACCTTCTACTCCATGCCTGACGCCAAAACCATCGATCGCTGGGCGGCCACCATGCCCCCAGGGTTTCGGTTTTGCCCTAAGCTGCCCCGCGCGTTTTCCCACCAGGGCAAACTGGTGCCCTTTGTCGAAGCATCCCACCGATTTCTACAGACGCTGATGCCCCTGGGCGTTGGCGCAGCTCCAGCGGAGAATCGCCTGGGGCCACTGTTCATTCAGCTGCCGCCCACCTACGGCCCCGAGCACCTGGCCGATCTGAGGGATTTTCTCGCCCGCTGGCCCCGGCAGCAGTCCCCGATCGCCGTGGAGGTGCGCCACTTGGGGTGGTTTGCCGAGCCCCACGCCACCCGCCTCAACCAGTTGCTCACCGGCCTGGGGGTGGGTCGGGTGCTGCTGGATACCCGACCGATCTACGACTGCATCAATACCCCCAGTGACGACCCGCAGATCGGCTCAGAGCGCAAAAAGCCCAAGCTGCCGCTACAGCCTGAGGTGACGGCGGCGTTTACGATCGTGCGCTACATCAGCCACCCTAACCTGGCTTACAACCAGCCCTACTTCGACGAGTGGGTGCCCCGGCTGTGCCAGTGGCTGGCGGGGGGTACCGACGTCTATTTCTTTGCCCACTGTCCCCAGGAGGCCCGGTCCCCAGCGGTGGCCCGCGAGGTCTATCACCAGCTACAGCAGGCCGGTGCCCCACTGCCCCCGCTGCTGTGGGATGTGGTCGCACAACAAAGGGCCGAGGAAGAAGCCTCCTCGACCCAGCTCAGTTTGTTTGGATAACGGTTGAAATGGCCACGGGAGTGACAGTCTAGTCGTTTTCCCAGTCTTCGCGGCCCATGAGATCGCCCACGCGATCGCGCAGTAGAAAACCCGAAGACTCTAGCTCAGTCTCCACCAGTGCCCACTCGCGGGCGGGGATGTGACGGCAGAGGGTATAGATGGGCTGCTGACGGCTAACTACGCCCTTTTGAATCAGCTGTCGGGCTTCGTCACGAATGATGTCGATGGAATAGTGGAGGGACTGAAGCATACCTAAACCCAGTTAACGACGGAGGAGCTGCACAAGACAAAGGTCAAATAAGCCAGACAAGAATCTTTAGATTCCGTATCCCAGTTTACTGATAGTTTTTAGGGTTTGACTAGCAGCTTGCGCTTATTTTCCCCTTAATGAAGAGGCTGTGCCATTAACAAATGCTGTAATTTTGTCGCCTAGCACACCATTGACTGTTGCGGTTCCGTAATATGCGTTATTTGCGATAATCAATGCGGCTTCTGCATAACACTGCGGCCGGATGGGTCTACGGGAATCCATTCTCCTCAGCCGCTACTCTAGACTAGTGCAGCGTCAAAGCTAAAAATTAGGGTTCCCGTAGGTTGGGTGGCGCGCTAGCCTGAGTTTGGTGTCGGGCGTGGCAACCCTGACGAGATAAGACGTGTAATTAGAATTGACAATACGCCCCAGGGTCAAAACGCGACATTGCAACCCATTAACGTTTACCGAATCGCTCTGCTCCGTTGGGTAGTCTAGTTTTAGGGCCATCGCTGGTACTGTGCAGATAAGCGGTTGGCAGCGGCTGACTGATTAGCCTTCATCCACAGCTACCCCGGCGCGTCCCGCGTCATCAGCCCCTACAGGGAGGATAGGTCATGAGCGTGACCAACGAACTCTTCTACCGAGCCAACGATCTGTGCCGCCGACGGGCCTACGAGCAGTGGCATCGCAAACAGAGCAAGCAGCAAATTCTGCGATCGCAGGTGGGGTTTCAGGCAATCCCCACCCATCGGCCCAGCCCCTGCCAGGGCTGCACCAACTACCATGGCATTGCCTACGGGACCAGCCGCGCCAAGCGCTGTATTCTGGTGTGCGCCATCCATCCCCACGGTTGGCAGGGGGGTGGGGAGTGTCCCGACTGGCGAGGTAAGGAGTAAGGAGTAGGGAGTGGGGAGTGGGGAGTGGGGAGTGGGGTTTTGGGTTGACGGCTGCGGCTTGCACCTGCCCCCTTACCCTCTACCCCTGACCCCTTACCCTCTACCCCTGACCCCTTACCCTCTACCCCTCACTCCCTCAGCACTCCGCGCAGCTGCTGGCTCACCGCATCCACGCCAAAGGTGAGGGCGACAAACACCGCCAGGGTAATCGTCACGCCGCGGTAGTCGAAGCTGCTGATTTGCTCCGTCAGCAGGCGGCCCAGCCCCCCGGCTCCCACCAGACCCACAATCACGGTTTCGCGCAGGCACACTTCCCAGCGATAGAGAATGTAGGCTAGAAAGCGCCCCAAATTCTGCGGCAAAATGCCGTAGGCTACGACCGCGCCGGGGCCAGCCCCCAGGGCCGAAAGGGCACGCACAGGGCGATCGTCCAGGTTTTCGTTCACCTCGGCCATCAGCCGGCCCAGAATGCCGAAGTTGTGCAGGGCCAGGGCCAGGGCTCCGGGCAGCACCCCCGGAAACAGCATGTACAGCAGCACCAGCGCCCAGATCGGGGCCGGGATGGCGCGGCTGATGAGCAGCACCAGTCGGCTGAGGCCCAGCAGTCCGTACTCCACCCAGGGCCAGGGCCGATGTTGCCCGATCGGCTGCAGGAGCCCCCCCGGCAGCAGCAGGTTTTGGGCCGCCGGCAGCGAGACGAAAATGCCGAAGAGGCCTGCCAGGGCGATCGCCACCATGGACATGGCCAGCGTCAGCCAGGCGAGCTGGGCCAGATTTATGATCTCAGGCCAGCTCGGCGGGGACGGCCAGCCGGTGGCCAGGAGTTCGCCCAGCAGCCGCTGGGTGCGAGCCGACCACAGCACCGCCACATCCAGCCCCAGAAACCACCCGCTCAGGGGGATGGCCAGCACCACCCCCAACCAGGACAGCCGCAGCCATCGGTCCTGGCGGGGGGCCTTCAGTCCAGGCCGGGGGGCAACATCCCCCGGTTTGCGGTTGATGTCGAGGCGGCTGGTAAAGCCCATGCGGCGGCGCACCAGGCCACTCCAGGCATCGACGGCCCCGTTGAGCAGAATCAGCGCGTAAAATCCGGTCCACAGCTGCTCATAGCGCAGGGACTGCAGGCTGAGAAAAATTTCGTAGCCCAGTCCCCCCGCTCCAATGATGCCCAGCACCGCCGAGGACCGCAGGGAGCACTCAAAGCGGTAGAAGGTATAGGAGAGCAGGTTGGGCAACGCCTGGGGCAGCAGGCCGTAGACCAGGGCCGCCAGCGGCGGCGCACCAGCGTTCAGGAGCGCGTACAGCGGCTCCTGGGGGGTTTCGTCCAAAATTTCTGAGAACACCTTGGCCACGATCGCGCCAAAGGGAATCGCGATCGCCAGCACCCCCACCATGGGGTCCAGCCCCAGCACCTGCAGCAGCACCAGTCCCCAGATCAGCTCGTGGATGGCGCGGGGAAAGGCCAGTAGCCCCCGCACCCCCAGCCACAGGCCCTGGCGCAGCCCCTGACGCGGCCCGCCGCCAGGCAGCAGCGTTTGCCACCACACCGCCGAGGAGAGCACTCCCCCCACCAGCCCCAGCCCCACGCTGAGGGTGGTGCCCAGCACCGCGTAGGCCAGGGTGACTAGCGCCGCGCGGCCCATCAGCGCCACAAACTCCGGGCTGAGGTCGGGGTGCAGACTGGCCAGCCAGAACTCCCGCAGCTGCGGCCAGCCGCCCCAGTTGATCAGCACCAAGCCGGGTCGGCCCAGCCCCGCCTGGTACGCGGCCAGGCCGAGGCCGATCAAAACCGCTAAAGCGCTGACCGTTTTTGGGTTCCAGAGGCTCGGTCGCTGCGGTATGGTGATAGTCTGTTGGGTGTTAACCATGTTCAGGTCGTCACGGTGCCATGGACGCTATACCCCAGCCTCACGGTTCTTCTCTGCCCAACTCTCTGTTTCAAAGCGCGGCTCAGTCCCTTTCTATAGATACAGTCCTTCGCCCCGTCAGTCTGGATACCGGGGATGGGTTCAGCGGCTATTTTACCGGAGTGGAGCCCCTGGCCGTAGCCGGAATGGCAGGCTTCTCGCCGTCTTCAGCCCCCCTCTCCCCCGTACTGGCCCAGCAGTTTGACCAGGATATTCTCGGCGATATGGTCGATATCTGGAATAACTTTGTCGAGTCGGGCCAGCTGTGGGCGCTGCTGTTTGGCATTGTGCTTGGCTATATGATCCGCAACCTGACCGCTTTTTAACCGCAATCGCTTAAACGCACTAGCCTGCCCATGGAAACGCCCAATCCCCAGACCTGGAGCCAGCGCTTTGAAACAGCGCTGCATCCTGCGATCGCGGTGTTCAACGCCAGCATCGGCTTCGACATCGAGCTGATCGAGTACGACCTCACCGGCTCTGAGGCCCACGCCAAAATGCTGGTCAAGACCGGCATTCTCAGCCCTGAGGAAGGGGAGCAGATCGTGAACGGTCTGGAGACCATTCGCCAGGAGTACCGCTGCGGCAGCTTTGCCCCCGGCGTGGAGGCCGAGGACGTGCACTTCGCCGTGGAGCGACGGCTGACCGAGTTGATTGGCGATGTGGGCAAAAAGCTGCACACGGCCCGATCCCGCAACGACCAGGTGGGCACCGACGTGCGCCTCTACCTGCGGGCCCAGATCGAAGGCATTCAGGGGCAGTTGCGCCAGTTTCAGCAGACCCTGCTCGATCTGGCCGAGGTCCATGTGGAAACCCTGATCCCCGGCTATACCCACCTGCAGCGGGCCCAGCCCCTGAGTCTGGCCCACCATCTGCTGGCCTACTTTGATATGGCTCAGCGGGACTGGGAGCGGCTGGGTGACATCCAAAAGCGGGTGAACATTTTGCCCCTGGGCAGCGGCGCGCTGGCGGGCACCACCTTCCCCATCGATCGCCAGTATTCAGCCGAGCTGCTGGGGTTTGAGCGGGTCTACGGCAACAGCCTGGACGGGGTGAGCGATCGCGACTTTGCGATTGAGTTTGCCTGCGCCGCCAGCCTGATCATGGTGCACCTGTCGCGCCTATCGGAGGAAATGATTCTCTGGGCCTCGGAGGAGTTTAGCTTTATCACCCTCAACGACAGCTGCTCCACCGGCTCCAGCATCATGCCCCAGAAGAAGAACCCCGACGTACCCGAGCTGGTGCGGGGCAAAACCGGGCGCGTGTTCGGCCACCTACAGGGGCTGCTGGTGATGATGAAGGGGCTGCCTTTGGCCTACAACAAAGACCTCCAGGAGGACAAAGAGGCGATTTTTGACACCGTGCAAACCGTCCAGGGCTGTCTGGAGGCGATGACCATTCTGCTGGGGGAGGGGGTGGTGTTTCAGGTGCCGCGCCTGCGCCAAGCCGTCAACGAAGACTATGCCAACGCCACCGATGTGGCCGACTACCTGGCGGCGCGGGGCATCCCCTTCCGCGAGGCCTACAACCTGGTGGGCCAGGTGGTCAAAACCTCGCTGGCGGCGGGCAAGCTGCTGCGGGAACTCACCCTGGCGGAGTGGCAGGCAATCCATCCCGCCTTTGGGGACGACATCTACGCGGCGATCGCCCCGCAGCAGGTGGTTTCAGCCCGCAATAGCTACGGCGGCACCGGCTTTGAGCAGGTGCGTCAGGCGATCGCGCGGGCGAAACAGGCGCTGGGAGAAGGGTAATGATCAGCCTCTGCATGATTGTCAAAGACGAGGCGGCAAGCCTGCCCTGCACCCTGGCCAGTGTGCAGGGGGTGGTGGGAGAAATCATTGTGGTCGATACCGGCTCCACCGACGACACGGTGGCGATCGCTGAGGCCCACGGAGCCCAGGTTCACCGCTTTGACTGGACCAACGACTTTGCTGCCGCCCGCAACGCATCGCTGCGCCACGCCACCGGCGATTGGGTGCTGGTGCTCGATGCCGACGAGGTGCTGCTGCCCCAAACCGCCCAGGTGCTGATGGCCCTTGACCGGGGGCAGCCCCTGGGGGAGGTCGCCGCCGCCGACGTGCTGGCGGTGAACCTGCTGCGCCTGGAGCTGGGTGCGCCCCAGGCCCCCTACACGCTGATCACCCGATTTTTTCGCCGCCTGAGCGAGGTCAGCTTCAGCCGCCCCTACCACGAAACCGTAGACGACGCCGTTGCGGCCCTCCAGGCGCAGTCTCCCCACTGGCAGGTGGTGACCCTGGCCGAGCCCGCCCTGCACCACACGGGCTACGACCCGGCGGTGGTGATGCAGCGGGGCAAGTTCGATCGCGCCCGCACCATTATGGAAGGCTACCTGGCCGACCACCCCGACGACGGCTACCTACTGAACAAGCTGGCCGCCCTCTACATCGAGTCCGACCAGAATGCAGCGGCTCTGCCCCTGCTGAACCGCGCCCTGGAGCAGGCAGGTGCCCTTGATGAGATCACCCGCTACGAGCTGCACTACCACCGCGCCCTGGCCCTGGCCTCCCAGCCCGAGCAGGCCGCCCGCGAGTACCAGGCCGCCCTGGCCGAGGCGGTGCCCCCGGTGCTCAAGCTGGGCGCGTGGATCAACTGCGGCAGTTTGAAGAAAGCTGAGGGGGATTTTGAGGCCGCTATCGACCTGTTTCAGCAGGCGATCGCCGCCGACCCCACCCTGGCGGTGGCCCACTACAACTTGGGCACCGCCCACCGAGCCCGGGGCTACCTCGACGAGGCAATTGCGGCCTACCGTCAGGCGATCGCCCTCGACCCCAACCACGCGGCCGCTCACCAGAACCTGGGCGTGGCCCTGTTCAAGCTGGGTCAGTTGCCCGAGGCACTCCAGGCCTTCCAGCGGGCGATCGCCCTCTACGACACCACCGACCCGGCCACCGCCGCCAGCCTGCGCCAGGGGGTAGCCAAACTGGGAATCCCGACCGGACTATTGGCCCAGACGGGACTGGTGTAGGGGCAAACGGTGTTTGCCCAGCGTGACGTGGAACAAGCTACTTGGAGTAGCGGGCGTCATTCCAGTCGAACCCTGTCTCTGAGGGGGTGTGCGTCTTTTGCCATGACACATCGGAGCCATAGGTGCCAGGGCGCCAGTAGTGAGCATGACTACCGTCGGCCCGCTCGGCGCTGGTCATATTAGCCGCCCCGTCCCGGTAGCGCGTGCGGTGGGAGGTATCGGTGGCGTCAGCGGTCGGCAGGGCCCCATCACTGCGGCGACCCAGCACCGTCCGCAGCCGGTTAATAGCGCCATCCCAGCTGAGATCGGGCTGCTTGAGAATTTCCCGCAGGGCGTTGAGGGCCACGTTGGCGGCTTCGTCCTCCTGCCCGCGCAGGGGCTGTGAGGCGCGAATGGGGTCTACCTGAACCGCCGCAAAAGCCTGACGCACCGCACTTTTGATCTGGTTGTGCAGCTCGCGCTTGGCTTTTTCGTACTGCAGCTGCCACCCCTTCTCGCTAGAGGCGTAAAGCGACGGCAGGCGGTTGAGGGCGTAGGTCTCCACCTCGACCCGCTTGAGATATTTCAGCATGCGGGGGTGCATGGTTTTGACCTGCTTGTCCACCTCTTCGGCAACGAGGAGTTCCATAACATTCATATAGCTATGTCTTGGAACATCATGAGCGATTTTCATAACCAACCCCATTTTCGGTTGAATAAACTGGTGCAGCTCCGAGATATCGGAATCGCCACGGCGATGCCCCCGATTGGTTAACCACCCCCCTCAACCAGAAACTCCCTAAAAATGTACCCAGGGGTTAACTAAGGCAGTGGGGATGGTTGAGGGCAATGGCCTGTACTAACAACAGTATGCCCAAATAAATTCCGAAAACTTACGGAATTTTCTATCGAGCAGTGGATGACCTGACCGGGTAAATATGCCGAATTGGCCTATCTGGCTATGATGGCAAAATTTTGTGGATCCCTGCAACCGTAGGCACAAAACTTCAGCGGTAAAGCGGGGGGATCTTAACAAAGCCTACCGGCCAGCGGCTTATCTTTGGGAATCAGCCAGGTAAGGGAACGGTCCTCCCCTGGCCGTCGCGCCTACAGGGTCAACAGTTCGGCGGGCAGCCGCCTGAAGGCCAGCCGCTCGTTTTCGACATCGACGTAGATGGTGTCACCCTCGCCAAACTCGCCGCGCAGAATGGACTTGGCGATCTGGGTCTCCAGTTCTCGCTGGATGGCCCGCTTCAGGGGACGGGCGCCGTAGACCGGGTCGTAGCCCACCTCGGCCAAAAAGTCGAGGGCCGCTTCGGTGAGCTTGACGGCCATTTTGCGGTCGGCCAGGCGATCTTCGAGGCGAACCACCTGCAGCTTGACGATGTCGCGCAGCTGCGACTTGAGCAGTCCGTGGAAGATGATCATCTCATCCACCCGGTTGAGAAACTCAGGCCGGAAGTTGCCCCGCAGGGCCTCCATAACGCGGGATTTCATCTCGTCGTACTGGGCATCGTCCCCGGCCACATCGAGGATGTACTGGGAGCCGATGTTGCTGGTCATGATGATGATGGTGTTTTTGAAGTCCACCGTGTGCCCCTGGGCATCGGTGACGCGGCCGTCGTCGAGAATTTGCAGCATGACGTTGAACACGTCGGGGTGCGCCTTCTCAATTTCGTCAAACAGAATCACCGCAAAGGGGCGGCGGCGAATGGCCTCAGTCAGCTGACCGCCCTCGTCGTAGCCCACATAGCCGGGAGGGGCACCAATCAGCCGGGAGACGGCGTGCTTCTCCATATACTCCGACATATCGATGCGCACCAGGGCCTCTTCGGTGTCGAACAGGTAGGCGGCCAGGGCCTTGGCTAGCTCGGTTTTACCGACCCCGGTGGGGCCGAGGAAGATGAAGCTGGCAGTGGGACGGTTGGGGTCGGCCAGACCCGCCCGCGATCGCTGGATCGCATCGGCCACCGCCGTCACCGCTTCCTCCTGACCAATCACCCGCTCGTGCAGCTCATCTTCGAGCAGCAGCAGCTTTTGCATCTCCGACTGCACCAGTTTGCTGACCGGAATGCCCGTCCACTTGGAGATGATCTCAGCGATGTCTTCCTCGGTCACCTCTTCGCGCAGCAGGGTTTTGCCGGTGGTTTGGGTAGCGGTGAGCTGGGTTTCGGCGGTTTCGAGCTGGCGCTGGAGCTCGGTGAGCTTGCCGTACTTGAGTTCGGCGGCCCGGTTGAGGTCGTAGTCGCGCTCGGCCTGCTGGATCTCGATGTTGACCCGGTCAATGTCCTCTTTGATCGCCTGAATGTGGTCGATGGTGTCTTTTTCCGACTGCCACTGGGCGTTGAGGGCGCTCTGCTGCTCCTTGAGGTCAGCCAGCTCTTTCTCAATCCGGTCCAACCGCTCCATCGAGGCGGCGTCGCTCTCTTTTTTCAGCGACAGGCGCTCCATTTCGAGCTGAAGGATCTTGCGATCGACTTCATCTAGCTCCTCGGGCTTGGAGGTAATCTCCATTTTGAGCTTGGCGGCGGCTTCGTCCACCAGGTCAATGGCCTTGTCGGGCAGGAAGCGATCCGAGATATAGCGGGTGGATAGGGTCGCTGCCGCTACCAGAGAACTGTCGGAGATCTTGACCCCGTGGTGCACCTCGTAACGCTCCTTCAGGCCGCGCAGAATCGAGATCGTATCTTCCACCGTGGGCTGATCGACATAGACCTGCTGGAAGCGGCGCTCCAGGGCAGCATCTTTCTCGATGTACTTGCGGTACTCATCCAGGGTGGTGGCCCCAATGCAGCGCAATTCGCCGCGAGCCAGCATGGGCTTCAGCAGGTTGCCCGCATCCATCGCCCCCTGGGTCGCCCCCGCGCCCACCACGGTGTGGATTTCGTCGATAAACAGAATGATCTGCCCTTCAGAGTCGGTGACTTCCTTCAGCACCGCCTTGAGCCGCTCTTCGAACTCGCCCCGGTACTTGGCTCCGGCAATCAGCGCGCCCATGTCAAGGGCGATCAGCTGGCGGTCTTTGAGCGACTGGGGCACATCGCCGCTGACGATGCGCTGAGCCAGTCCCTCGGCGATCGCGGTTTTACCCACGCCGGGCTCGCCGATCAGCACCGGGTTGTTTTTGGTGCGGCGCGAGAGAATCTGGATCGTGCGGCGAATTTCGTCGTCGCGGCCGATCACCGGGTCGAGCTTGCCCCGGCGGGCGGCGTCGGTGAGGTCACGTCCGTATTTCTCTAAAGATTGGTACTTGCCTTCAGGGTTTTGGTCGGTCACTTTTTGGGTGCCTCGAATGTCTTGAATCGCCTGCTTGAGCTTGGCTTCGCTCAGGCCCAAATCTTGAAACAGGGCTTTGCCAAAGCGGGTGTCGCCAGGGTAGGCCAAAATCAGGTGCTCGATCGAAATATACTCGTCACCGTAGTCTTTTTTGTGCTTGTCGGCGCGATCGAGCAGGGTATCGAGGGACTTGCCCAGATACACCGACGAGCCTGACCCAGATACCTTGGGCTGGCTGTTGATGAAGCTTTCGGTGCGATCGCGCAGCGCCTGTCCATTGACGCCCAGCTTGGCAAAAATGCTGCTGGCCAATCCGTCTTGATCGAGCAGCGCCAGCAGCAGGTGATCGCTCTCGATCTGCTGCTGCTGGGCCTGTTTGGCAATATCCTGGGAGCGCACAATGGCATCCCAGGCTTTTTCTGTAAATAGATTTTGGGTGGGTTGCATAGGATTACGCTCTCCAGGAACAGGGATAGCTACAAATTTGTGTATGACTGCATTGTAGAGAGAGCCGCTGCCCCAGCAGGATCGGTGTTCACGATTGTTCTCAGGCGGGTTGCCGCCTTTAGGTTTCTTCTGCAGCTAAAACCTGTGCGCCCAACCGTTTGAGGATTTGCAATACCCTGTACAGCTCGTTACCTGGATTAATTAATGCGAACAGCCGAGAATTGGCGTACTGAGCTGTAGGCTGCCGAATGGTTTTGAGAAACAAAAACTCATTGCCATTCGTAATTAAACCAAAAGTTGGAACAATGGCCTGGGGCGGTTTGGGGTTGCTGAGCATATAGGCCAAGGCCTGAGGAATGGCCCGCGTCACGGCAAAATCGCTGCGCTTGGACTCAATCACCAACAGCCAGAACTGTTCTTTTAAAACCAGGACATCAATACGGCCTCGAATGACAATTCCGTCGTCTTCTCGCTCCAAATTAATGCTGGTTTCGGTTTCAATTCGAAAAGGCTGGCGGTAAAACCCGGCTAAATCCAGCAGAGGAGACAGCACCACCATCTTGACGCTGTTTTCGAGCATTGGTGGGTCTTCCATCAATGCAGTGAAATTGGCCTGGACGCGATCGAGCAGCTGTTGTTCAGCCTCACTCAGAGCAGGCATCTCCTGCTGCCACTCCCCAAAAAAGGCGGGGTCTAAGGATTGTTGTAACCCCAGCGCCTGTTTTAGATCGCGCAGGGTGGCTGTGTTTGCGGCAATGGTCTGCACCATGATTCACCCTCTCAGGGCCAATACCTTATTCTAAGCGCACTAATCGCAAGGTTTGGCTCGTTCCGCACCGCGGCGGTTATTTGGGCTTTATACGAAATCCGGCCTGGCTACCCCCGATTGGTTGAGGGCAAACAACCGTTTGCCCCTACGGGTTGGCCCTTGAAGAACCGGGGGTATGGAATTCGGATTCGGTATTAGAGTTCTCTGGGGAAGTCCTGTGGATAGCCGGGACGGCTGTCCCTGTTCTAGGGACCAAAGTTTCCTGGCGGCATAAACATCTTGCCCGATGAACCGCCCAGATCCTGTCGGTATAGGCCGTGAAGAATCCCGGTTAAGCGCCACAGGGTCCAGGATCTTGACAGACCCTGAGCCCTGAGCCCAATGCGCTAAATTAGTTGCCTACCAGGGCTTCCACTCGGTCCAGTCTTCGTTGAAGATCGAGGTGTTGGGGAACTTGGTGGGGTTACCGCTGGCGTCGAGTTCGGCCCGCAGCTGGTCAAGCAGGGGCTCGTGGCGGGGCAGGTTGTCCACCAGTTCGTAGGGCAGCACCCCGTTGCGCAGCGAGAAGTCGATGGTGTGGGCAGCGGCGGCCCCCACCGACCACTCGAAGGAGTGCACCCGGTAGGCGGCGGCGGCGATGTTGCTGGCGGCGATGCTCTTGCTGGCCACCAGCATGTTGTCCACCCGCTGGGGAATCATGGCCCGCAGGGGAATTTGAGCTGGGTAGGCCTGGCCGTGGGCCTGACGCACGCCGGGCCGCTCGATGTTGCCGGGGGCCTCGGGGGGGTAGTCGCGCATGCAGGGGTGGAAGTCGATGGCATACTGGGCGATGCCCACGGTGTCCGGGTAGAGGCGCGATCGCCCCCGCACGTGAAACTCATCGGGATTTGCCCCCGGCATAAAGGTATCTACCGTCTCCAGCCCTGCCAGAAACCGCCGCATGGAGGCAAAGCCGTTGGGGCCCAGGGCGTCACGGTAAAAGTCGGTGGTGAAATCGTTCCAGGAGAAATCGATCTCGCTGATCATGAAGCCGTCCTCGTAGCCGTAGGAGGGGCGCCCAATGATCCGCCGGGCTTCGCGAATATAGGGGAACTTCGACAGACCGTGGGCGGTGCCCATGGGCGAGTCGAGCCCGCTCATGTAGAGGTTGTAGGGTTCCGGCTCTTTCCAGGAGTCATCCAGCTGCGAGTCGGTGGTGCCGGTGGTCAGCCAGTAGAAGTAGCCGATCGCATTCTCTTCGCCCCGGCGCAGGGTTTCGGTGCGCAGCCCCCCCAGCCAGCCGCCCGGGGCTAGCTGACCGCTGGCCTGCAGCTGCTCCTGGGTGAGGATCAGGTTGTCGCGGCTGGTGCCGGGGCGGTAGTCATTGCCCCAGGTCCAGTTCTGCATGGAGATATCGCCGGGCACAGGCCTGGGTGAGCCAAAAATGCGCTCCCCGGTGCGGCGGGGTGAGGCACTCCACAGCCGCCGATAGGTAAACACAAAGTCGAAGTGGTCCTGGGGGGTCTGGAGCTGGGGCCGCTCTTTCTCCCAGCTGTAGTAGGGCTCGTAGATGCTGTAGAAGTCGGGCACCTGGAAGGTCTGGGGCTCGGCGGTGCGCTCCATGGCAAAGGTGTAGGTAAAGCCCTGGGTGCAGTAGGGGTCGCGCTCCGCCACGGGTGAAGAGGGGTTGAGGGGCGACCGGGGGTCCAGCCCCAGCTCGTAGGGCACATCCGCCAGCACAATCAGCTCACCAGTCTCAGTGGCCTCCACTACAAACCAGTCCACCCGCCGCTCCACATCCCCTGGCGCCCGCTTCGGCACAATCCCCGCTGGCACAAATTGGATGATTTCCTTCGACAGTCGCGCTGAGTCCTGGTAGGTATAGGCGTCTTCAATAATTTCGGAAAGAAAGTCGGTGTTGAGCGGCGCGGTCCCCGGCGCAGGGCTGTGGCGAATGGCGATCACCTCGTCGATGTGGGTAGCGTCGGCGTTCAGCCCCAGATCTTTGACCACGGTGTTGGGAAACCACTTCAGCTCGCCGCCGCCACGGTGCTGAGCCTCCGCCAGCATATCCATCAAAATGGCGTTGGCATCGGGGGGCATAAAGCAGGCCACACTCACCCAGCACTGACCGGGGTTGAGTTCCCCATACTTGGCTTCGATCCGCTCCCGCAGCTCGTTGTAGCCCCGCGAATAGAACAACAGCCGCCGCTGCTCCCGCGACTCGTCCAGCGCCGTGGTGCCCTGGCTGGAGATCTGCCCGCCCACCCAGTCGGTCAGCTCAGTCATGCAGACGGTGTGACCCATCAGCAGGCTCTCGTAGGCGGCGGCGGTGCCCGCCAGTCCACCACCGACAATCAGCAGTTCGCACTCCACCACCTGGTCGGGGGTGCGGGGCAGCTGGGCCACCCGGGGCGCGACCGTCTCCTGGGCGCGGGCGTTGCCGATGGGGAGGGGCAGCGAACCCGCTACCAGGGTTGAGGCCAAAAGGGGAGCTGTAAGGGCGCGAAAGAAGCGTTTCATAGCAAACCAGAAGGGGCGAGTCGATTGCACCATCTAGCTTATCGGCTGGTTGTAAGATTCGGCTATGGGGAGCGACAGGTTGTTGGTTCGAGCAACGGGGCGCGAGGCGGAGGCAGGGGATGCGATCGCCCATGGTAGCCGACCCAGTCGGCCAGGGTGACGCGCCCTTCAGCCCTTCTACCGACGACTAAACTGGCCACACAAAGGTATCGATAAATTGCAAAAAGTCAGCGATGACGCGGGCTTGCGTTGGGTTCAGGGCGCTGCAAAGGGTGCTGCGGTAGTGGGGGGACTTTAAGCACGAAACCGTTGCATGGTAGGCATTGGTCTCCTGTTTGCCGTACTTCAGGCACCAGAGTAGATAGGCCGGTATGGCGTGGCGAAATCCTTTTGCATCCATAAACGCAAAGACGTCGTGAAAGGTTTCAATCCAGTCGTCGGGAATGTCCTGCCAGCGCATAGTCCCGTCCAGCTGACGGGCCTGAACTGGATCTTCGTAATCATCGCGCGCCCGAGCTTCGTGCAGGGAAACGCCCCCGTCAAGGGTTACCCCTTGAAAGGCCGCCGCGACGCTCTCCATGAGCGCCCGTCGAGTTTGCTCGGCCAGCGCATCCACGGTTTGCCAGTGGGGCTCTCGCCTATCGCTCGGGGTTGGCGCACAAACGTCATTGAGCCACTGGGGTTCGCAAGCGCCCAGGGCTGCAAAGTTGCGCTGGGCCTGCCGCAGGCTGACCCGATTGGAGCCCGTCCAGCTATGGCCATTGGCGGTGCCCGTATCCCCATCGTCCTCCCAGAAGCAGATCGGACAGATGAGGTAGGTGCCGGGGGGCTCAAGGGTCAGCGTTTGGTAGCCACAGCAGGGGCAGGGGTAGAGTGAATCGGTCGTCATGGTACCCGTGTATTTCGCGTATTTCGCGGGCGATGGCGCCTGGTGGGAGCGGCTCAGGCTTGCTCCAGCCGGGCTTTTTGCTCCAGCAGAGCTTCGATCGCCCCCAGCAGTTCCGGCTGGCCCCATCCCTGGTACAGCGAGGCGGCGATCGCGCATCCCCCCGCCCCCACGCCCTCTTTGACAAACCCCCGCTCGTAGGCCCGCAGCGCCTCGAACCGAGACCGGGCAAAGGAGAGCTGAGTGGCGATCAGACAGGCCCCCGTCAGCGCCGCCAGGCCTACCGTATCCCCGGTAGGATCCTCCGCCACCCAGCGCGTAGTGCCCACCGCCACGTTCTGGGGGTTCCAGGGGGTGTGCTCGGCGGCGGCGATCGCCCCCATCAGGGCGTAGACCGCCAGCATTTGGGTGCCCCCGGCCAGCAGCACGGGGCGAGAGCGACTGGCGGCGATCGCCAGCCCCGCTACCAGCGGCTGCATCGGGTCGCCCACCGCCGCCGCCACCGCCAGAGGATGCGGTTGGTCTGGCAAATTGGCCAGGGCCAACCCCTGGGCCACCAGGGCCTGTTTTTGCCGATGGTTGCAGGCGGGGTGACTGCTGTTGACCCGCCCTGCCGCGTCCAGCCCCAGCCCGGTGAGCAAGCCCAGCGCCGTCGTTGTGCCACCCACCACGCATTCCGCCAGCAGCAGAGAGTCGCTGGCGGCGGCCAGCCGTTCCCCCTGGGCCAGCCCCTGCCGCCAGAGGTGACGCACCACCGCCGGGGGCAACGCGGCCCCGGTACTCAGGCACTGGGCGGGCTTTCCCCCCAAATCGATGTGGGGAACGGTGGGCGGCAGCGGCAACCCGGCATCCAGCACCACCAGGGGAATGGCCTGGGCAGCGATGACGGCTCTAGAAATCAGCGCGGGGGAGGCCCCGGCCTGGAGCGGCGGCAGGGGATAGGTGGGCGTTGAGCCGGGGCCGTTGACCATGAATTCGGCATCGGCCAGGGCGGTGAAGCGGCGATCGCGCGGAGTTGCCCCTGCCGCCGAAATGCCCTCAATCAGCCCGGTCTCCGTGAATCCCAGGGTCAGCACCAGGGTGGGCCGCAGCCCACGCCCTCGCTCCAGCCAGTCTTTTCCCCGTCGCTTCTCGGTATACACCTCAATCAAGGGCTTACCCACAGACCCCACGCCTCCAAAACAACACCCTCAAAGCAGCGTGTACGGCCTCCAGTTTACGGGTCATGGGTTGGAGGCAGCCCATACCCTGCACCGTGACCCTTGCACCTGACCTAGTCCTTCAGCAAATCCTGCACCCACCCCGGCGGCTCTGGAATTTTTGTACCCAGTCGCCCCAACAGCAGCCAGGCGGCCAGATGCACCGTAAACAGGTACACCAGATTGCTGGCCAACACCGACAGCAGCGCCAGGATCTGCACCGCCTCCACATTGGCCTGCCCCAGCACACTCACATCCAGCAGCCCCAGGCCAATCAGGCGCTCCAGGCCCCAGTTCAGCATCTGGGTGACCTGGGTGGTCAGGTACACCCACAGGTCTTCACCCACCAGTACCGACGACAGCCAGAGCCGAAAGAAAAAGCCCAGGGTGCCCAGCAGTGCGCCAATGGCGATCGAGATATACCAGTTGGTCCGGCGCACCCAAAAAAAGCCCAGCTGGACGCCCATCAGCGCGTAGGGAATCAGAAACAGCAGGCTGCGGGGCGGTCCCATCAGCACCGAGAGCAGCAGCCCCGACACCAGCGCCGACATCCACGCCGATCGCGCCCCCCAACGCAGGTACACCAGCGCCATCGGCAGCGGAAACAGAATGCGTAGCACTGGCCCCGGTGGGAAGTAGGTATTCACCAGCCAGATCAGGGCGGCGGTGCTGGCCAGAAAAGCCGTTTCGACCATCGCCAACGGCCCCGCCTTAAACCGGTGGGACAGGTCTGGCCCGTCGGCTTCGGCCTCAGCGGCGCGGTACTCCAGGTAGGTGTCTAATTCATCAAAGTCGCTAGCAGTGGCCCCGGCCTGGGGCTCTGCATTAGCCCTGGGGGCGGGGTCAGGGGGATGACTCATGGATGGCTAAACCAGCAGACGTTCTAGGGCATTGATGTCGGGGATGCTCATCAGGTCTTTATCCCGCACAATCAGCCCTTTCTTCTCTAGCTTACTCAGTACGCGGGTGACTGTCTCCCGGGCCAGGCCGCTGAGGCTGCTCAACTCACGGTGGGGCAGGTTGGGAATTTCGATGCCGCTGGCCCCCCGCTGCCCCTGGCCATCGGCCAGAAACAGAATAATGTCGGCTACCCGCGAGGTGCTGTCGGATTCCCGCAGCCGCAGCCGCCGGTTGACCTGTCGCAGCCGCCGCGCCATCAGCTGCGACAGGTGAATGCCGGCCAGGGGTTGAGTATTTAACAGTTTGACAAAGTCGCTGGCGGGCATGCTGCCGATGACGGTGGGCACCAGGGTAATCACATCGGTGGAGCGAGGCACCTCTTCGAGGGGGGCCATTTCACCAAATAGCTCGCCCTTGCCCAAAATGTTGAGCGTCACTTCTTTACCGTCGAGGTTGTAGGTGCGAATTTTGACCCAGCCTTCCAAAATAAAATAGACCGAACTGCCCCAGTCATTTTCAAGCAAAATCACCTGATTCGCCGGGTGACGACGCGATACCACATGGCTGGTGGCCTCAACTACAGCCTCCTCCGGCAAATCCTGAAATAGCAGCGCCGAGCGGATCAGTTTCAGATCGGCATCAGTATCTCTAGGGTTGTAGCGAGCATCCATTTATCACCCCAACATTAATTTTTTTGTTTAAGTTAGTGATATTAAATCGCCTCAACCAATCCTATCCCAGAGGAGGGGTAGAATTCTTCACGGGCAGCCTGGCTGTGGAAGTCAAAGTTTTAGCACTATATCACTCTGCTCCAGGCGAAACGAGGGCGATCGCCGTTAAGATCGAGACCCATTCCAAGTTGTCAGGATCATCAGTTGAGCCCTTTCTATCTATGCCCTTCAACAGCAGCGCCCCCCGGGCATAACCGTGATGATTTTTAAAGACGCCTGACATACACTTTGGCAATCGCTGGGAAAGGTAAGCAAAGAGGTGGCTGTGCAGCAGGATGAACTGGAAGCTCTGGTAGCCGAGATCGACGCAATTCTGGGGGAAGCCGCCCCCCGGCTGCCCTGGGTGATGTCGAACGATGCCAATCAGCGACAGCTGCTGGCGCGGGCCCGGGCCTACCTGGCCGAAGTGAAGGCTGCCCCTGCGGTGCCCGACCTCAGCGGCCTGCCCAACGACCCCACCACGGCGGCCTCTAGCCAGGTGCTCAAGGCGCTGCTGCAGGAGATGCAGTACCTGCGCGGGCAGACCATGCAGATTCTCGACCCGCTGCGCAATGAGGTCGCCACCCTGAGGCAGCAGCGGGAGCTGTTGCTTCAGGAGGTGCAGCAGCTTCAGCAGCAGCGATCGCAGTTTGACCAGACGGCAGCGCTGCACCAGCTCCCCCCCAGCTGGGAGGCCGCCCTGCAGCAGATGGCCCAGCAGCTGGAAACCCACCTGAGCAACCAGGTCAACCAGTCGGTGCAGCGGCTCGAGGCTGCCACCGCCAACGCCTACGGACTGCTCGAAGGGGACCCAGTCGATCGCGAGGCCCCGGAGCTGACCCCGGCTCAGCGGCTGGAGTTCCTCAAGCAAATTCAGGCCCAGTCCGACCAGGTCATGCTGGGGCTGGATCAGTCGCTGCGATCGGTGTTTGAAACCCTGCAGCAGAGCATTTACAGCTACCAAAATTCCCTCAACCAGGGCCTCAACCAGATGCACACCCTGGGCCAGCAGGGTGAGCTGATGTTTGGCGCTCTGATCAACCATCTGGGCCAGCAGGTCAACGCCGAAACCCTGGCCTATCTGGAATCGGGCCAGCGGCGAGAGCTGCCCCAGACCTCCTCCACCCCAGAGCTAACCACCGACGCGGCGGATCGGGGCGACGGCGAGCTAGCTCCCAACCTGGAGTCCGATCTGGCTCTGGAGGCCCTCGATCTGGGCGTCGATCTCGACGACGATGAGATCACCCTGCTACAGCTCGACGACGACATCACCGAGCTGCAGCTCGATGGCGATCTGGAGGCGACGCTGGACCCTGACGATACCGAAGCCCTCGACCTGCAGCTGCTCGACAGCCTCGATGCTGCGGCCCCAGATCCCACTACGGCGGTGTCGCTGCCCGAGCGAGGGGGCGACCTGAGTGCTGAGGTCGCCAGTGCCGATACCGCCGCCGAGTCTGCCCTCGACGATCTGTACCAGAGCCTGTTTGGCGGCCTGCTGGCGGAGGGGACCGGGGCCAGTGCTGTGGAGGAGGAAGAGGGCGATCGCGACGCCGCCGACTCCACACCCGTAGATGCTCTGCTTGACCTCGATCGCTCTACCGATGCGATCGTCGATGCCGCCCCCGAAGAGACTACCTTTGAACGGCCCGAGGCACCGCTCCTGGGCGAACTGCCCCAGCCCGAGGACCTCACCCTGCTGACCCAGGCTGCCGAAGTGGCCGAGGCCGAAGCCGACGACCTCACCGACCAGAACCTCCAGAACCTACTTGGCGATGCCGCTGGCCCGCTGGAAGCCAGTCTGGCTGACTCCCTGGCGGCCCTGGAGGCCGATCTGCCCGAAACCATCGAATCGTTTGACGAGCTGCTGCCCCCCGGCCCCGGGGAGATGGGTGATCTGGAGTCCGCCGTGGATGAGAGCGACGATCGCTTTGGCGGATTTATGGCGGCCTCTCCCGAGGAGGACCTGCTGGCCCAGGACGAGGTGCCTACCCCCGGCAACTACGACCTGACCATGGATGAGGCCACGATCAACCAACTGCGGCAGGACCTCGACTCCCTGGAAACGTCGGCGGCGGAACCGGCGCTGCCCGGCTTTTTTGAGCCTGCGCCCCAGGGCGAAGCCGCCCCGCCCGCCCCAGACCTCGCCACTACCGACGCCAGCCTCGACCTATTTTCGGCCCAGGCTGGTGGCGATGTGTCCGGCCAGGAAGCTTTGACCGAGGCAACCGTTTCTGACCTCTCCAGCCTTGACCTGTCGGGCGAAGCCCCCCCACCGCCCCAGACCTGGCCCGATCGCGCAGACGATGAGCCGGTTGCGGAACCCAGCGATCGCCCCCAGCCTGACCTCAGTATTGACCTGTCCGCCGCCTCGGCCACCGACCTGGATGGGGCTCCCAGCGATCTAGACCTTAGCCCTGACCCGAGCGACCCCGACCTGGATCTGGCTGGCGACTTCGACTTCCCTGCCGATCTTCTCGAAGCGACTTCCCCTGAGTCCGGCACCGCCGATCTGTTCAGTGACGATCTATTTGCCGCCCCGGCTGGCGACCAGACCGCTTTCGCCCCCCCGGAGCCGGACGAGTTGGAGCTGCTCGATCTTTCGCTGTCTGGGGCAGAAGCGGCGATCGAGCCCACCCTAGAGCCCATTGAAACCGTTGAACCCGTCGAGGCTGAGCCAGGCCTAGCGCTATTCGAACCCGAACTTCCCGGCTCCGAGGCCGTTGCTGAGTCGCCCAGTTCAGAGGCGGACGGCGGGCTCGATCGCCTGGACCTGTTCGGTGACGGGCCGTCAGCACCGGAGGACGGCGAGGCGTTGCCTGCGGCTGAACCCCCGGACCTGTCGGCTCTGGACCTATTTGAAGCTTCGGAAGCCCCCGTTCAACCGACCGCTGGGGAGACTGGACAGGATCTGTTCAGCGAGATTGGCGCGGCTGGGGCACCCCCTGATGTCGCCCCAACCGCTGCATCAATTGGAGTGGATGATCTGTTTGGGGATGTGCCGTCCACCGCGGCTGAGCCCACAGCTGAACCGGAAGACCTGTTCGGCGCAATTGGTGGCCCAACCGATGGCCCAATCAATAGCATTACGGATGCATTAACCGATTTCTCAGCCCCCGCGCCGGTCTCCGACGCGCCCACCCTGGCCTCAATTTTGTCTGACCTGGACCTGAGTCTGGGGCTAGATGAGGAGCCGGCCCTGGGGGAATCAGGGATGACCCTGGGGGATCTGAGCGACCTTTCGGCGGAAGTGCCTCCTCCCAGTCCACCCGCCCTGGAGGCACCGCCAGCGGAGACCATGTCCGGGCCGACTGGACCTTCCCTGACGCTGGAAAATATGCTGGGCGAGTTAACCCTCGACCCCCTGCCTCCCTTGGGCCCAGAACCTGAAGCTGGGGCCACCCTGGACGACCTTACGGCTGACGCCCAGTTTGGTTCGACGGCTGACCTGGCGGTGGGCACGGCTGGCCCCAGGGACTCTGCCCTACGCCCCGACCCACCGCCGGACCAGGCCACCGTTGACAATTTGTTTCCAGAAGCCACCTCCCCAGCCGGGCCAGTTTCCGAGGAGCTGACCCTGGCGGAATTTGGTCTGGGCGGTGAACCCGCTGCGGGCCAGACCCCAGACATGCCCCCAGACACGCCAGGGGATACGCCGCTGGATGTTCTGTCCCTGGAGGACTTGAGTTTGCCCAGCGAACCGGCCTCCAGCTCGACCGACGACCTCTCGCTGGAGGACTTTGGCTGGAACGATGGGGCTGAAGCGCCTGGTGGCTACGAACCGCCCGCTGCCACCCCAGAGCTAACCCTGGACACCTGGGGGGCAGTCTCGCCCGAGCCCGCATCCCCCGATCTGCCGCTCTCCATCACCCTGGATGATCTCAACCTTAGCCTCGATGACCCTGGGGTGGAGGGCGGGGAGAGTCTGCCGTCTACAGAGCCGTCTACAGAGGGAGCTAATTCCCTCGACGACCTGGCCGCGCTTGGGGAGGGCTGGGTAGACCCTGCCGAGACGGCAGCTGGCTCCGAAGCGGCTGAAGCAGAAACGGCCACGGACTGGCAGCGCGAAATTAGCCTCGACAACATTTTGGATGCCGCTGGGGCAAACCTGGCTGACCCTGCCCCTGATGCACCCGAGGAACAGGCCGCCCCCCTGGACCCAATTCAGGCGGCGGCGGCGGCGACTGCTGAGTCGATGGAAGCGATGATCGACTTTATTAACCTCGACGCGCTGCTGGGGGAGCCCCTTACCCCGCTGCCCCCAGAGCCACGGCGGGATTTCAGCCTCGACCTCAACCTGGATGAGTTAGATCTCGATGCGATCGCAGCTCCTACTGCCCCCCAGTCAGATCCACCGGCCTCGGAGCCCCTGGCCTGGCTAGACCTCGACGATGAGAACCCTGGCCCAGGCGCGGTGGACGTTCCCACATCTGGACTGAGTCTCGACCTTAACCTCGACCTGGAGCTGGAGCCGGAGCCTCCCGCCACTGACAGCGGGGTTGCTGACTGGCTCGCGGATGTCGATCTGGAACCGACGGCAGAGTCGTCGCTGCCCCTGTCGGAAACCTGGTCGCTCACTTCGGCCTCCACTCCGGCTGAGGCGACCGATCTCGAAACGGTAAACCTGGAATCGACGGATGGCCCCGGAGGGGACACCCCGTTGGGGACCGAAGAACGGGCCGTTGAGCCTTCTGGGAATGAGGACCTTTCTCCAGACGGCCCTCTCACCGTTGAGCTGGACGCCCTCGGCCTCGCTGCCTTCGACCAGGCAGCCCCCGCTGCGGCCGACCTGGATGCCCTGGACCTCAGCGCCCTGGAGTCAGCCGATGCGGCAACCTCCCTCGATGCCCTGGACATCAACGACCTGACAGACCTTGGCGCATTCGAAGCAGAATCCCCCAGGGTTGAGGCCCCTGGGCCAGACGCCTTTGACCTTGAAGCCCTTAGCTTTGATGAGGCCAACCCTGGGGAACCCACCGACTTGGACCTACCCCTGACTGAGCCAGGCGCGGCGGACCCCGGCGCCCCTGGGCTAGAAGCCCCCGACCTGGAATCCCTTGATTTAGACACCTTTGAGATTGAAGCCTCGACTCCAGACGCGGCTGGCCTGGATCTGCGGAACGTTGACTCAGAAGACCAGGGGGCGTCAATTTTGCCACCTGAGCCCGTTCCATCCCCCCTTGATCAGCTAGAGGAACTGGTTTCTATGGCGTTTGAAGCGGTGGCTCCGGGGGCCATCATCCCAGAGGCGATAGCGCCAGAGTCGCTAGACGATCTAGGGGCACTGGACGATTTTGAAACCCTGGAGACGGCAGCCTCAGAGGCCCCGGAGGGGATCGCCCCAGGCGAGCTAGAACCGTTTGAGGCGATCGCCCCAGAGGCCCCAGAAATCCCAGAAGCTCCGGAAGTTTTAGAGCCATTAGAGGCTCTAGAGGCGATCGCCTCCGACGAACTAGAGACCCTGGGCGCCGTAGCCCCAGAGGCCGTAGCCCCGCCTCTGCTCGATCCTCTGCCGGCTCCGCCTCTGCCCGAGCCGCCCCTGCCCGAGCCAGAGTTAGATCGCCCCGAGGAGCCCGAGGCGTTGGTAGAAGCGTTCGACCAGACGGCACCCCTGGCCGATGCCCCCTTTGCTGAGGAGCCCTTTGCTGACGAAGCCTTTGTAGAAGACGAGTCAGTCACGGTGCCGGTGCCGCCTGAGGTGGAGCCACCCCCGGACGCAGCCCCGACTCCGCTGTGGTTCCTGGGCCTAGATGTGGGGACCACCGGGCTATCGGCGGTGCTGCTGGAGCGTCGGGGCGGACAGGTCTATCCGCTCTACTGGGTGGACAATGCCATCTCGGGGGTCACGGCGGACAAGTTCTTTCGTCTGCCGACCCTGGCCTCGGTGGTACCTGTGGATGGTGCGAACCGCTATGGGGTGCAGTCGGTTGGCTCCTCAACCCTGACCGTCAACTGGAGCGATGGCGATGCCAGCGATCAGGGGACCGTGTTGCTTAAGACCCTCAAGCCCTACCTGAAGCTGAGCATTCCGGCCAGCCTGGGTGAGGGCGCGGATCCCCAGCCCCAAATTCAGTGGTCCGATCGCGATCGCCTGCCCCTGCAAGTCTTTCAAGATGGCCTGCGGGAGCTGTTGGCAACCCTGCCCCAGGGGCTGCGTGTAGAGGCTGCCTTCACGGTGGGGGCGGTCGGGCTGGATGCGGCGGCAATCGCCGAGGCGCTGAACCAGCTGCGGGGGGTGGTAGTGAGCTACCCGGCCAACTGGCCCGACACCTACACCTTCAACCTGCGGGAGGCGGTGCTGGGAGCCGGACTCTCCGCCAACCCCGACGACATTTACTTCGTAGAGGATGCGATCGCGGCGGTGCTGTCGGGCCTGCCCGACCCCTCTACGCCACTGCCCCAGGGCAACGGCCAGCCCATGCAGCAGCAGACCCTTTACGCCTGCCCCTGGACTGGCGGTACCGTGGTGCTCTCCGCCGGTGCCACCGTCACCGAAGTGGGCATTGTCAACCTCCCCAGTGCCTTGGGTGACCTCACCTACAGCGACTTCGCCCTGCACTCTATGGGCTACGCAGGCGACGCCATCGACCTCGACATCATCTGCCATTTGCTGCACCCGGCAGAGCGTCGCCAGAGCCGCCCCGCCCAAGGCTCTGGCCGAGCTGTAGACGCCGCAGGCTGGGGCTGGCAGACCGCCATGCCTGAGCTAGATGGCACCCACTGGCACGACCTCAACCTCGACAGCTGCGACATGCCCCGTCCGGCAGAGCCCGATCTGGCCCGTCGCCAGCGCCTCTACCAGCGGCTGGAAGCGTCCCTGCTGGGGCAGAGCGTGCTCGAAGCAGCCCGCCACCTGAAGATCATCCTTCAGCACCAGCCCCAGTTTGAGCTGGAGCTAGCCGACCAGCGCTGGATTGTCCGCAGCAAAGATCTGGAAGACCGCATCATTCTGCCCTACATCCAGCGCATCAATGGCCATCTGAATCGTCTGCTGAGCGAGTCTGGGCTCAACACCCAGGGCATCAACCAGGTGATTTGTACGGGCGGCAGCGCCTCGTTGCCGAAGATTGCCCGCTGGCTGCGGCAGAAGTTTCCCAACGCCACCATCGTTCAGGATACCTACCACAGCGATCGCCCCCCCAGCTGCAGCCGGGTCACCTATGGGCTGGTCAACCTGGTGCGCTACCCCCAGGTGCTCGACCTCACCCGCCACCAGTACAGCGATATGTTTTTGCTGATGGAGGTGCTGCGCGCTCTGCCCGAGCAGCCCATGCCCCTCAACGGCATTTTGCACCTGCTGAAGGAGCGGGGGCTAAATGTGGAAGCCTGCCAGGCCCACCTGATGGCGCTCCTGGAACGCCTACCCCCTGGTCTGCTGCCCAATACCAGCAGCGGGCCGCTGGTGCTGGCCCCCGCCAGCAATGACCTGGCAACACTGGCCACCACACCGCTGTTTACCCACCCCAATGGTCAGGTATACGTGCCCAACCTGGAGCAGGGCGCTCGTCTACAAGCCTATATGGATCAGCTCCTGGCGGATAAGCACCAAACCCTGATCGATCCTCTGCTGAGCCAGCTCACGGTGCTGACTGTGTAGGAAAGAGGGCGCAACTCTCCAATGCTGACAAATTTGATCGGCCCACTCACTTGAATCCTGCCGCCGTTGCCTGCCCCGTCACCGCCCCCCGCTAGTTCGGCCCGGCTCCACGGTGGCAGCGGCAGCGGCATTCAGGCCAGAGTGGCTGTCTCGGCTGCATCGGCTGGGGGAGCAACGGTTGCTGGCCTGCGTCTCTTAGCCTTGGTCCCGTTCAAATTCTCACTGGTAAGCCAGACCCATGCGGCTGATTGTATTTCTTTTGCGCTCCTCCTGGGTGACGGTGGCGATCGCCAGTATTGCCGGAGCCCTGAGCGGCGTCGGCAGCGTGCTGCTGATTGCCTCCATCAACCGGGCCATTGGCACCCCCGGCCAGCAGAGTGCCGGGGTGCTGGCTCAGTTTTTGGGCCTGGCGGTGATCACCCTGCTGGCCGCCAGCGGTTCACAAATTTTGCTGGCTCGCCTGTCCCAGCAGGCGATCTACAAAATGCGGCTGCAGCTCAGTCACTGGATTCTGGCCTGCCCCCTGCGCCAGCTGGAGACCCTGGGCCCCAACCGAATTTTGGCCTCCCTGACCGACGACATCGATGCCATTTCCAGCACGGTGTTCAACCTGCCCCTGCTGCTGGTCAACGCCGCCCTGGTGATTGGCTGTCTGGGCTATCTGGCCTGGCTCTCCGTCGGCGTGTTTTTGGCCATTCTGGTAGTGATTGGGGTCGCCATTGTCGTCATTCAGGTGATGCTCAACTCGGTGTACGCGCTGTTGAGACTGGCTCGGGACCAGAAAGACCTGTTGTTCAAGCACTTTCGCTCGATCACCGACGGCGTCAAAGAGCTGAAGCTCAACTTGCCCCGGCGCTTTGCCTTCATTGAAGAAGACCTGGAGACCACGGCGGCCGCCTTCCGCGACTACGAAGTGCAGGCGGAAACCGTGGCGGCCCTTACCCTCAACTTCAGCAGCCTGCTGTTCTTTGGCATTCTCGGCTTTTTGGTGTTTGGCCTGCCGCAGCTGACGGACATAACTACCCCCGTCCTCTCCGCCTACGCCCTCACCATCACCTACCTGGCACGACCGATTGAAAACCTGATGACCGTGTTGCCGGTGTTGAGCCGGGGCAGTGTGGCGCTCAAAAAAATTGACGAGCTGGGCCTCTCCCTCGCCAGCCAAGCGGAAACGACTGGGGCAGGGGCCCATTTGCCGCGATCGCTGCACCATCAGATCGAGCTGGACAACGTCACCCACACCTACCACACCGATCGCGATGGGCAGTTTACCCTGGGGCCGGTCAGCCTGGCATTTAAGCCGGGGGATCTGGTCTTCATTGTGGGCGGCAACGGCAGCGGCAAGTCCACCCTCGCCAAGCTGATCGCGGGCCTCTACGCCCCCGAAACCGGCACCCTCCGCTGGGACGGCAACCCCGTGGAGGGGCACAACCTCGACGCCTACCGCCAGCTGTTTGCGGCGGTGTTTTCAGACTTCTATCTGTTTGAGCGGCTGCTGGGTCTCCAGCTTCAAAATCTGGACGACCGCGCCCAGCACTATCTGCAACACCTGCAGTTGGACCACAAGGTGCAGGTCAACCAGGGGGTGCTGTCCACCCTGGATCTATCCCAGGGTCAGCGCAAGCGGCTGGCCCTGCTGACCGCTTACCTGGACGATCGCCCGATCTGCCTGTTTGACGAGTGGGCGTCGGACCAGGATCCCCAGTTTCGCGAAGTGTTCTACAAACAAATTTTGCTGGAGCTAAAGCGGCGGGGCAAGGCGGTACTGGTGATCAGTCACGACGATCGCTATTTTCACCTTGCCGATCAGCTGATCAAGCTGGAGTATGGTCAGCGCATCGACGAGGGTCTGTGATTTATAGCGATGGCCATTGCGCTTAGGACATTGGCTTTTGGCCAGAATTGACGAGACGCCCTAGCGCTTCAAAATCCAGTTCACCAGGGGAATGGCGGCTTTGGCGGGCAGCGGCTGAATGGCAAAGCGGAAGGGCAGCAGCAGCATGACCGGTCGACCGCCGCGATCGCTAAAGGGCTTGAGCTGAACCACCAGGTCAAGGGCGTAGGTGCGCAGGGGCGCTTTGAGATCGGCCATTTTAGGCACATCCACCACCGGGGCCGCCTGCTGCAGCACCTGGGTGTCGGCGTTGCGGCTAAAGCAGTCTTCGCTGGTGACGACAGTGCTGAGGTACTGGTTAGGGTTGACTACGCTGACCACCTGGGGCAGGGCCAGGTCGAGGCGCATACCGGGGGTGTGGCGAATTACCCGGCGAATTTCGTTGGTCATGCGGCTAATGGAGCTGCGATCCCAATCGATGGTGAGCTGGAGGGCGCGGCTCTCGTTAATCACCTGCACCGTAAGTCCCTGAATGGGCTTGAGCGGGTGCGGTCCCTGGGGCAGCACCTGCACCACAATTTGCCCTGTCTGAAGCTCGTCGGAGCGCTGGTTCGGGGGGGCGAGGCTGCGGGGTTCGGGCACCACCAGCCGCAGAGAGACCGACTTGCCCAGCGGTTCTACCCCGGCCTGGAGCACCTCAGCGGCGTCTTCGGCAAAGCCCTGGCGCACCAGCTGCGATCGCACGCTGCTCTCCAGACTGGCCCCGTCGGGCACCAGCACCACCTGATCTTCTAACTCCTCCTCAATGGACAGCGCCATCTGATAGACCACATAGCCTACGCAGATGAAGTACACGGTCAGAATCAGGATATCGATCTCCATGGAGGCCAGAAAAAAGGGGTGGGGTCGGTAAGTGTAGCGCCGAATGTATAGCGCCGAACGTGTAGCGCCGGAAGTATAGCGCTGGATAGCCCATTGCGGACGCCCTGGCTCCAGTTTGCCCAGACCAGGCCGCAACACCACCGACAGCCCGCTTCAGGCGGAGGAACTCCCCTAGTTTACGCGCCCCTTACCCCGGCAGGGCATAGGCGCATTGCTTGAGCAGCCGAAAGGGCCCCATCTTTGGCCCCCAGGTGGTTTTGCCCGTGTCAGGGTCAATGCCGCGATCGTTCATTTGAAACACCAGCGGACTGCCTGGGGCCGCAGACTCAGGGCCAATGTCAAAGGCCAGCCGCACGTAGGTAGTGATGCCATTGGCGGTAAACGTACAGAGGCTGTCGTCGGGCAAGCGGGCGCTATAGGTTTGACCGTCGGCCTGGCGCTCAATCACCAGCCCACAGGTGGGCAGCGCCACTAACTGATCACGGGTCAGCCCGACCAGGCGATCGGGCTGGGTAGCTCCGCCCAGGTAGGTACTGGGGTCGGCCAGGGCGTAGTACTGCCCCCACAGCCCCCCCGCTTTTGTTGTCAGGTGCAAAATGCGCTGGCGGTAGGGAGGCTGCCCCGAGGTCACGCTAATCTGCTCCAAAAAAAGCCCGTAGCCCTCGCCAAACAGATTCAAGGGCAGGGGCCGCTGCCACAGCCGCAGGTGCAAGTACCAGGCCGGGTCGGCCAGGGATTGGGAGCGGTTGTCAAACTCTCCGGCCAGGGCGGCGGCCACCTGGCGCAGCTGGGCCTCAATCATTGGCTTGCCTACTGTTCTAGGGGCTGTCATCAATTAGCTGCTAAATGCTCATAAATCAAGGGTTACAGCCCCCAGCCTGTCTTTTGGGGCGGGCGTGGCAATGCCTGATATACCCGCCTTTTGGCCAGAATTGATGACACGCCCTAGCCCTGATGCTACCGGAAAGCGGGAGGTTGGGGATGGTCTACTTAAGCAGCGGTACGCCAGGGGGTGGGGTAAAGGTCAGACTGTCCGGAGTCAGGGTGTCGGCATCCACATTCAGCAGAATGGCCTCGGTAACTGTCTGGCCCAGGGGCGTAGTGACCTGCACGTGGGTATCGGCCCCCACCTGCACAAAGCTCAGGAAGGGCAGCAGATCGCGCCCGTCAAACAGGGGCTGGGCGGCAATCAGGCTGAAGTCGAGCAGATCGCCCTCGGCGGGGTTGAAGTCGAAAATGGTGTCGGGTTCAGCGGTTAGGGCAGCGGGGTCTACCAGAGGGCTGTAAGCCCCCGGCGTGTTAAGTCGAAAAATATCGGCTCCGGTGCCGCCGATCAGCAGGTTGGCGCCGGCCCCACCGTAGAGAATGTCGTTGCCGGCCCCACCGACCAACACATCGTCGCCTTCACCGCCCTCGATCGCATCGTCACCCTCGCCCCCAAACAAGGCATTGCCCCCAGGCCCGGCCACCAGGGTATCGTTGCCCGTGCCGCCAAAGGCCAGGTTGGTGCCCCGACCCGTCAAAATCAGGTCGTCGCTGCCAAAGCCAAAGAGGGCGTTGTCGGCGGTCGTGCCAATCAAAAAGTTTTTGCCGCTGGTGCCTTCGATCACGGTGAACGTGCGCGGCGGTTCGGTACTGGCCTCACCGTCGCCGCCCAACCCCCCAGGCGCGGCCGTAAACAACCCCTCAATGGCCGTGGTAAAGAGGGTTCCTGGGTCGGCAATCGGCGCTAGTTGGCCCGACTCCAGGTCCACCTGGTACAGGGTCGTCCCCGTCGCGGTACGACCGTAAAAGAAGACCGTATCCACGGTGGGAATGGTGTCCCCCTCCGCCAGGGCTGCAGGGGCTGGAGCGTCAGCCGCCAGCAGGTTCAGCTCGACATCCAGGTCCATTGGGGTAGCCGCAGAGGTGGGGATGGAGAGGATTGTCTCATCATCACCCGCCTCAGCCGGAGCAGCCAAGAACTCTGACTCCGGTGCAGGGGGCGTTTTAGACGGGGGCACAAATAGGTCGGGCATGGCAACACGGGGGCAAACAGCGTGCTTCAAGTCTGAGCCATTGACGTTAACCAAAGCTTTAACAATGGACGCCAGTGTCTATCCCTGATTCTGACGCTGGCGCTTAAATCCGGAAATTTTCGTGCGGTAGCGTTACGAACAATTTAATTGATCCCCAGGGCAATCAAGATTACGTAAATTTAGGGTGAATCTTTTGTCACACGGCCTGTCGCTCACTATGTCCAGGCCGAAAACGGACCGCAAAACCGAGCCAGGTCTAAGCCCTGGATGCCGCTCCCTGGACCGGCCAAGACTCGATCTGCTGCGGTGTTGTAGCCCCAGTCGGCCAAAAAAAGCGTCACCTCCCCCAGATCGGGCTGCCCCTGCACCGCCTGCAGGGCCTTGAGCCGATCTTCGACAAACCAGACCATCGCTCCCGGACGAGCCGCCTTCAACTGCCGCAGGGTTTCATACTTCGGTCGCCTGACCTCTTTGCCCAGAATGCGCTCCGGGGGTAGCTCCAGCCCACCCTGAGCGAGTAATTGCTGAATAAAGCGCCCTTCCTTGGTAGAAATAATCACCAGCTCCACCCCAGCCTCGATCGCCTGCGACAGGCGATCGATTACCCCGGGGTAGAACCGCTGGTAGCTGAGCCAGTCGGTAAGGTCAGTCTGAATCCAGCGATCGCGCACCCCATCCACCGCCTGGCCAATGGTGGCAGGCTCCACCCCCGCCTGCTCCAGCAGTTGGGGAATCAGCTCGGGCCAGCGATCGAGAATAGCTGTATCGGCCACTCCGCTCATCAACCCATAGATCACCAGCGGCATCTCCCAGCCCGTCTCCACCACCGGCCTCAATGGGTAAAACCGCTCCGCCAACCCCGCCGGTGGGCTCCCCGCCCCCGGCTCCAACACTTCGCCGTAGGCCCGCCAGGCCGTCTGAAAATACTCCCGCAGCCCATCGCAGACCACACCATCGAAATCGAGCGCCAAAATATCGGGGGAAGCCATTGTGGGTAAGGAGTAGAGAGTCAACTATTCAGGTTTAAGGTACCAGGTGTCGGCCGTTCGCTGTCAGGCTCTACCTCACCCATCCAACCACCCACTCGCCCACCCATCCACCCTCTCACCCCTCACTCCCCCGCCTGCCGCCGGATCAACTGCTGCACCGCCGTCAGCGCCCGGTTCAGCTCCGGCCCCCGGTAGCTGGGGTTTTGCTCAAAGGCCCGCTGCTCCTGCTCCAGCATCAGCACGTCTTCGCGCACCAGCCGCCGCAGCACAAAGCTGGCGGAGTTCGTGAACGATCGCTTAAAGAACCGCCGCACCGCCAGCGGGGTTTTGTGCAGCTTGGGAAACCGCCCCAGGGAGGTGAAGTGCAGCAGGTAGGCGCGGGTGTGGGTCTCACTCACCGGGCAGAACAGGCAGTAGATCACAAAGTCCTCCCCCAGGGTCGATCGCCAGTGGGGGTAGTGGTAGTAAACATCCAGAGGTTCGGGGTGCAGCTGGCGCAGGGCCGGGAAAATCAGCTGGGAGGCCGACCAGATCTTGTCGATGCGGTAGTAGCTCTCGGCGTCGTAGTGGGCGTGGACGTGGGTATCATCGGCAGTCAGCTCCCGCAGCACCGGGTTGGCCCACACCTGGGCCCCGCCGTGGAGGTGGCCGTGGTACATGTCCATCAGGTTCTCGATCAGGAACGAATAGTGGGCCTGCACATCGATGGTGGTGAGGGAGCCGATGAAATTCAAGTGTTCCCACTCGGGCACAGCCAGGGGGGTAACCTGGTCCGCCAGTGCCGCCTCGCCGGGGAATACCCAGATAAAGCCATCCTGCTCTTTCACCGGGTAGGATCGCAGGGTGCAGGTGGGCAGCTTCTGCTGGGGCTCCAGGTAGGGGATGTGGGCGCAGTGGCCATCGGGGGCGAACTGCCAGCCGTGGTAGGCGCAGGTGATGTTGTCGCCCGTCACGGTGCCCTCGCTGAGCTTCACCTGGCGGTGGGGGCAGCGGTCTTCGACGGCGACGGGGCTACCGGTGCGATCGCGGTACAGCACCATCGGCTGGTGCCACAGGGTCACCGCCAGGGGCTTGGCGGCCAGGTCTGCGCTCTGGGCCACCGCGTACCAGTGGTTGAGGTTGATGCCCATCTGCCGCAGGGGCACCTTCCCCAGGGCAGCGATGGGGGAAATGCCAGGGCTGGGGGGCGATCCCTCCAACTGATCCTGGGTGGTTACCGTAGCCTCGCGATTCAATCCATCCATCTCACACCTGACCTAATTACTAACGACGTTATTTCTAACAGCGCTATGCCTGTTATTGCTCCTGGTTATTGCTCATAAATCGTCTAAGGCAACGTCTGGAAAAATAGTTTCTCGGATGGCGGGCAGTGCCTACCCGACAGCAGCCCCCTTTTCTCCAGGGCTATTCTTGGCCTTCAGGCAAGCCAATCTGAGGATTGCAATCTGCAAACGTTAGCGAATCGGGGTCTAGAAAATCAGCCAGCGCCATCTCCAATACCAGCTCAATGGAATAGTTGATCTGCTTAGCATGATTTAGATAGGCGTTTCGAATGTGATCGGGTAGCACAGCCAACAGCATCAGCGCGGCATCATGACTGAGATGCTTGTGCCCAGTTTGGGGGAGAGCTTGCACTGTGACTACCTCCAATCTCTGGTGGGATACCTGGCATTATAGGGGGGCTGTGTGGCCTGAATCAGGATCCCTTCCAGCGCTTCTCCCAGTTTGATCACTTCGACCATGGCAAGAGGGGCAAATGAAATTCTAATATCCCTATGATCATAATCGTCTAGCCATGACCAGGTCAGGGCTTTGTGTCCACCCCTAAAGCGCTCTCGCAGTTTTTTGGTTTTGCCCAAATAAAGTAATTGATCACCTCGATGTTTGACAGCATAGAGCCCCGGGGAAGGTGGGAGATCTCTGAAATCGCGGATGAGCGCTGCACAGGAGTCAAAGGGTGTGGACAGAAGAACCTGAAGCAATTTTTGGGCTTGCCCTTGAAGGTCACTCAATGTCAACACCCCGACGTTTACTCAAAACCTGTGCCCTCTTCCCGGCCTAACCAATTCCTCTGTATTACATGCCTGAACTCCTGATCCAAAACCTGGCCTAAATCTTCAGCACCCCCTCGGGGTTCACCGAGAGGATGGGTCGCCTCCGCACCCCCTCGCGCTCGAAGATGGCGTTGGCCGCCAGCAGGCCGCTGCTCACTGCCCGCTCCATCAGCCCGCAGGGGAAGGGCATCCGCACCCAGTCGCCTGCAAACATCAGGTTCTCGGCGGCGGTGGTAGTTTCGGGCCGGTTGGCAAAGCTACCCGGCGGAAAACCCGCGAAATTCTTTTGGTTGACCAACTGGCGGTGGAGCACCGTCGCCCCCCGCAACTCCGGCACCACCTCGTAGAGTTCGGCCTCAAAGGTGTTGAGGATATCTGCTTGGGTGGGGAAGTCCTTTTCTTTGTAGCAGTAGGCGTGTAGCTCCACCACGCTGCCGCCGGTGCGATCGGCCCAGGCGATGTAGTCGTCCTGGATGCGGTGGTAGAGGGTGATGCTGTCGGTGAGTTTGTAGCCGGAGAGGGAGGTGAACCAGCTGTGCTCCCACTCGAAGTCGCGATCGAGCCAGAAACGGGCCACGGCAAAGGGGTCTGCTACCCGCAGTTGGTCCACCTGGGTAGCCAGGGTGGGGCTGACCTCGCCCGCCGACAGGGCAAACAGGGCTTTGATGCCGGGGATGTCGGCGGCCATCACGTAGTAGTCGGCGGCCAGATCGTGGGCAGCGGTGGCCTCGGTGTTGGGGTTGGCGGCGATTAGCTGAATGCGATCGCCCTCCCGCGCCAGCACCTTAAAACTGGCCAGGTTCTCCCGGGCGGGCCCCGCCAGCACCGCCCCGTCACTGGCGTAGGCGGCCCCGTGGCAGGGGCACAGATAGCCCTCGGCATTCACCTCCACCTGGCGCTGCACGCTACAGCCCTGGTGGGTGCAGGTCAGCGACAGGGCCGTTTTGGCCCCCAGTGCGACGGAGTAGATATTGTCGCCCGCCCCAAAATATTCCATCGTCTCCGAACTCAGCAGGGGGTTGCGGTCCACCCAGAAGGGTACCGGGTTGGTGGCTACGCTGCCCTTCTGATAGGTGATGCCCGCCACCTGGCCCTGGTTCCACTGCACCTGGCTGACGGTGACCCCGGTGAGCACCTGGCCGCCGTTGGCCTGGATGGCTTCCACCATCGGGTCCACTAGCGATCGCCCCATGTCCTGGCAGGTGCCATTGAAGGCCAGCCCCTCCGGGTTGCCAAAGAAATAGAAGTGGAAGAACTGCATCAGTTCCCCGGCGCTGAGCACATCGGGGGCGTTGAGGCTGGACTTGGCGAAGGGCAAAAAGTAGAGGTCGTAGAGCCCCCGGGGAAAGTCGTCGGCTACCCACTCGGCCACCGATAGATTGTCGAGGCGCTGGTAGCTCTGGGGATTGCGGAAGCCCGTAATCTCTCGAAACACCTGAAGATGTTTGAGGTGGGTGAGATTGATGCCCCACTTCAGCCGGTTTGAAGACGAAATTGCCAGGTCGACCACATTCCAGGGAAAGGCGGCATTGCTGGGGCGAAATACCTCCGGTCGGTAGCCATCCTTGTAGACCAGGGAGTAATAGTCGAGGGACTTAAAGTTTTGCCGAATGTTCAGCTCGTTGACCAGGCCAAACAGGTTGTAGTACTGGGGAAAGAAGCCGTGGAAGCCGTGCTCCATCATGAACTGGTCGTCGCCCACCTGGATCGGCCAGCTGGCGATCTTGCCGCCCAACTGGGGCGATCGCTCCAGTAGGGTCACCGCCACCCCGCGCTGGCTCAGCTCGTAGGCGGCCGCCAGCCCCGCCAGACCGCCGCCAATGATGACGGCAGTGGTCGGTCGCCCTACCTGGGCGGGCAGCTCCAGGCGATCGCGCTGAAATACCGTCGGTTGGGGCTTATTCAGCCTGGAATAGCTCAACAGCGCCGCAATTCCCCCTACACCAAAGAGCTTGAGGACGTTACGACGGGCCAGGGTTTGGGCAAATAGCCCCTCTAGGGATTGACTCATCTGAGGTTTAAAGCGTTGCTTGGGTCAAACTCGCCCTGGGAGTATTCCCAAGGGTGTGTGGAGAGCGACTTGGGCATTAACGGTAACACAGCCTCCGGCCAGAGGAGGGGCATCCATGGCTCCCGGCCAGAGGAAGCCTGATCCCACGTGAACCTGTTAGAAACTGTAGTATTAAGTTGCCTTCACAGTCTACTCATCCCCATGAAATACGTGCGAGAAACCCTGGCAGTTGCCCAGCGCATTCTGGTCGAACTGTGGCGGCGGCGGCGCAGCCTGATTTTTTGGGCCATTTTCCCGGTCCTGCTGCTGATTCTCAACAGCCTGATTCTGCAGGAGCGGCTGCAAATTTCCCTGGCCGAGGCCTACACCCAGGCCGCCCCCTCAACCCTGGTGGGAGCAGCGCTATTTTTTAGCGCTCTGGGGGGCAGCGTGGCTACCGTGGTGTCTGAACGCGAACAGAGAACGCTGAAACGCCTGTTTCTATCGCCCCTCAGCGGCGTGTCGTACTTTCTTGGCATTGGTTTGGCCTACGGCGTCATCGGGCTGGGGCAGGCAGGGCTGGTCTACGCGATCGCCCTTTTCTACGGCGCCAGTCTGGAGGGCAACCCCTTCGTCAATCTGTTGATCGTGCTGCTCAGCATTGCCGCCTACGTGGGGGTGGGGTTTGTACTGGGCACCCAACTGGCCCGCCGCACCGAGGATGTCAACGCGCTGATTGCCGCCTTTGGCATTCCCCTGATGATTCTAGGCGGTACTTTTTTGCCCACAGATTTTTTCCCGGACTCCCTGGCCCGGCTGACCCAGTTCAACCCGATTTACCACATGATTGAGGCTCTCTCCGGGGTAGTGGTCGAGGGACTTACCCTGGCTGAGGTGGGTAGCCACGTCGGGTTTCTGGCGCTGTTTGCCGTTGCTATGGTGGGGACTGGCTGGCTCTCCTATCGGCGCATGGTGCAGGTCGAGCGCCAGCTCTAGATACGGTGTGGGTGTTGGGACGCCGAGCGGTTGCATGGATGACGCTCCTGGAGGCGATCGGCCACGGTTTCCAGGCAGAGGCGATACAGTAGAAACGGTTGCTGCTTCTGTCCATGGTCGGCCCGGTATGGCCCAACCGATGGAGCGCCTGCCGGGGGAATTGCTGTTTGCGAATTGCTGTCTTCTGTGAGCCTTAGCCTGCCTACTTTGCCCGTCCCAGGGCCCGTCCTAGTGGTCGTACACCAGCCCACCTCCAATCCGGGTCGAGTGGGGGAAGTGCTACAAGCCCTGGGCTTTGCCCTCGATGTGCGCTGTCCGGCCCTGGGGCACCCTCTGCCCCCCACGCTGCAAGACCACAGTGCGGTGGTGGTCTTTGGTGGCCCCATGAGCGCCAACGACGACCACCTCGACCACATCCGCCTGGAGCTCGCCTGGATCGACGTGGCCCTGGCCTCAGGAAAACCCTACCTGGGCATTTGCCTGGGGGCCCAGTTGCTGGCTCGGGCCCTGGGGGCAGTGGTTGCGCCCCACCCGACCCAACAGCGCGAAATCGGCTACTACCCCGTCCTGCCGACCCCGGCAGGCCAGGTGTTGATGCCAGGCCCCCTGATGGTTTACCAGTGGCACCAGGAGGGCTTTACCCTGCCCGTGGGCAGCCACCTGCTGGCGACCGGGTCGACGTTTCCCCATCAAGCCTTTCGCTATGGGCGGTGGGCCTACGGGCTCCAGTTTCACCCCGAAATTACCGCCGGGATGGTGAACCACTGGACCAGCGAAGGATCTGACCAACTCATCTGCCCCGGAGCTCAGCCGCGCGCTTACCATATAAGTCAGCATCGCCTTTACAGCCCGGCGGTAGAGCGCTGGCTGCGCCACTTTTTGGCCAGGTGGCTGGGAGCTACGGCCCAGGCCGAGACAGTGTGGGGGCAGTATCATCCCGTGCATCGTCCTCAGCCCCGCCCAGGCCCTACAGCCCATTGTCAGGACTTGCCCAGGCTAACGACCGAAAGCGGCTAGCACCGACGGCGACGAAACACCACGAGGAGGATACCACCGGTGAAGATTGGGGTAGTTGGCACTGGGTTAATGGGGTCGCCAATGGCCCTCCGGCTGCTGTCGGCGGGCCATCAGGTGTGGGTGTACAACCGCACTCCGGCCCGGCTGAAGCCCCTGGAGCTGGTGGGGGCTACGGTTTGCCCTACACCTCTGGCCCTGGCCCAGAGCGTGGAGGCGGTTATTCTCATGGTGACCGATGGCGAAGCGGCGCGATCGCTACTGGCCGACATGGGCCTGAGCGAGGGGGGAAATAGCCCATCGCCCCTGGCCAGCTGTGCCGTGATTCAAATGGGAACCATCGCCCCCGCCGAAAGCCAGGCGCTGAGCCAGCGGGTGACCCAGGTCGGCGGCACCTACCTGGAAGCTCCGGTGCTGGGCAGCATTCCCGAGGCCAAAAACGGCAAACTGATCATCATGGTGGGGGGTGAAGAAGAGGCCTATCAGCGCTGGCAACCCCTGCTCGCCTGCCTCGGCAGCACCCTCTACCACGTGGGGCCAGCGGGCAGCGCCGCCACCCTCAAGCTGGCGATGAACCAGCTGATTGGCTCCCTCACGGCGGCCTTTGCCCAGAGCCTGGGGCTGGTGCAGGCTGCGGGTATCGATGTCAATACATTTATGGCCGTGGTGCGCCAGAGCGCTCTCTATGCCCCCACCTTTGACAAGAAGCTGCCCCGCATGCAGACCCGTCAGTTCGCCGACCCCAACTTTCCTACCAAGCACCTGCTAAAGGACATGGGCCTGTTTGTAGCGGCGGCTGAGGCCGCTGGCCTGGCTACCACCCCCGCCGAGAGCGTGCGGCAGCTTGTAGAAGAGGCGGTACAGGCGGGGTTTGCCGACGATGACTACGCGGCTCTGTTTAATATCGTCAGTCCTCTGCCTGAGCCTGACTAGGCGATCGCCTGCGCACCAAATCTTGATCATTTGTTAAGGGTTCCAACAATCCGTGAAGCAAAACCCAGGGTTTTGGCCCAACGCTGGGTATCTTTTATTGCAGTTGGATGCGGTGCTTACTGAGCTGTGATGACTGGGGTAGCCCATCAGGGTCTGGTTTGCAGGCCCTGGCGTTGGTTGTCAGTCGATCGACAGTCGGCTTAATAGGGGTGTGATTTAAGTTCGACCGGACCGCCCAAAATTAATGTTGTCACTGAGGCATCCTTGTGTAAAATCGTGGGCAACATCTATGCGCCTTGCTTTTGTACCCTGGCGTTTCCCTAAGGAGGTGATACTTGATGACGGTTAGTGGTCAACCCAATTTGATCCAATTTTTGCAAGACGATTTGGCTATTTCGGCGGCTTCCATTCAGGTGGCCCTGAAGCACAGTGAGCAAGACCCTGGGCCATTGCCTATGATCCTTTGGCAATACGGTTTAGTGACCCTAGAGCAACTAGAGCAAATCTATGACTGGATGGAAGCGGCTTAGGCCGACGGCACCCTGCCCAATCCCTGAGAGGCGTAGCGACTAGCTGCGCCTCTCCTCTGTATTTGGGGTCTGTACTAAGGCCTATGCTGGGGTACAAGTCTAGGGCTGGGGCACAAAGGCTGCAGCAAAGCCAAGCCAGGACCCGCTGCCGGTTAGCCTCTAAAAAAATTGGTTTCCAGGTGTACCTGCGAGAGATAGTTCACAAACTCATCGCCGTAGGGCCTGACTTTTTTAAGCAGAAAGAAAATTGAAAACGCGCAGGTGGGAAACAGGTTGGCCAGCGGCCGCGCGAGGCGTTTTGGAAATGGGTAAAACTGCGACCCGTAAAAGCCCGTGAGCTGGGTTAGCTCTGGGGCGGCGGCTCGATAAAACAGCAGCGTATCGGCCTTAGAGAAGGGCCTGACATGGGCTGAGATCATTTTGTTACAGGTGGGGTGTACCCCAACCAGGCCCAGCAGCCGGTTGTGGAGCGACAGAACATTGGGCACCCCCAGGTAGAGGCAGCCCCCCACCTTGAGCACCCTAAAAATTTCGTGGTTGATCCAGTAGATTTCCTTGGTGTGTTCCAGCACCTGGTTGGCAATCACCAGGTCGACGGATTCTGAGGCCAAAGGGAGCGGCTCCGCTTCGATGTTGACGGAGACGGGGGAGATGCCCGCAGCCTCGAGGCTGGGAGTGTTCCAGTCGCCGTAGTCAACCCCAAAACACTGGGCCGCGGGGTGCTGGGCCAACACAGTCCTCAGGTCGTCGCCATGGCCGCAACCGATGTCTACACAGGCGCTCACGGACAGCGATCGCACCACCGATTGCAGCACATGGCGACCGTAGGTTTCACCGTGGTCAACGGTGGTGAGGCGACTGGAGGTGCCAGGAGGAACGCGTCTAAACATCTCTTTAAGTGAGCTGCATGAACTAAGTTACCTCAAGGCAGGCTAGATCACCCCCTTAGAACTGGGAATCAGGTGCGCCCGGCGAGGGTCCACCTCAGTGGCCATCCGCATGGCCCGAGCAAAGGCCTTAAAGGTCGCCTCAATGATGTGGTGGGAGTTGATGCCGTCGAGTTGGCGAATGTGCAGGGTCATTTGGCTGTGGTTGACCACGGCGACAAAGAACTCTCGTACCAGCTGGGTGTCGTAGGTGCCCACCCGCTGGGTCGGAATCTCCAGGCCGTAGCTGAGGTGGGGCCGCCCCGAAAAGTCGAGCGCCACCTGCACCAGCGACTCGTCCAGGGGCGCGACAAAGTGGCCAAACCGGGTGATGCCCTTGCGATCGCCCAGGGCCTGGTGCAGCGCCATCCCCAGGGTAATGCCCACGTCTTCGTTGGTGTGGTGGTCGTCAATTTCGATGTCTCCCGTAGCCTGCACCTGCAGATCGATCAGCCCGTGGGAGGCAATCTGGTGCAGCATGTGGTCCAGGAAGGGAATGCCTGTGTTCGCTTCGCACTGTCCGGTGCCATCGAGGTTGAGGCTGACCTGGACATCGGTTTCACCGGTGGTGCGGCTGACGCTGGCGCTGCGGTTGGAATGGGTGGGGCTGGCGCTAGGGGCCGCCAGGGGCCGATCTTGGGTTTGCATGGCAGTTGAACCGGTTAAACCTCTGATCATAAACGACCGCTGAACGGAGTTCAAAAGGTGTACGGCTCACGGCAATCCTTGAACCGTACACCTTGTACCCTGCACCTTTAGACCGTTAGGGCCTGTCACAATCAGGTTGGTCAAGCACTAGCTGCCGGGAAACTTCTCAAGCTGAGCCTTGGCCTGCAGATTGATGTATTTTTCTAGCACATCAATGCGATCGACGTGCAGGGTCATGCCGCTGAGGCTGAACTGGCGCAGGTCGAGCAGGTCTTTCGCCGCCGACAGCAGACTCTCGGTAAGGGGGGCCGAGGTGTTATCCTCCCCCAGATCAACTTCGCTGAGCACCACCTGGTATCCCTCGGGTGCCAGAGTTGGGGTGGTGGTGAAGGCCACATGCTGCTGTTCCCCCGAGTCCAGCCGCTGGATGTCGGTCGCGATCGCCACCCGACCATCCCCCGGCAGCGAAACCTTAACCTGCTGAACCCGCAGCCGCACGGGGCGATCCTCCACCGTTACCTCCAGGTCTTGCAGTTTTTGCTGAATGTAGTCGGAGTTGCAGGCTCGCTCAATGTCGGCCTCGGTCAGCTTGGCGGCCACCGTGGCATTGGTGGGGCGCGTCAGTTCGATGTCGCCAAGGGCAGCCTTGAGCGGATCGATCGCAATGCCGTCGGTTTTTACCGCCAGCGCTTCGGTGCGCAGGTCTTCCTTAATCACCAGCCCCTGCCCCTGAATGGCGACCGACTCCAGTTGCCCCTGCATCAGGGCCACCGGATCGGTGCGAATTTCGGTCTCCAGGGTTTCCACCGCATCGAGCTGGGTGGACAGCCCCATCTCTACCGCCTTGCTCAGGGCCTGCTCCCCCAAGTCCGAATTGCCTTGAGCCATAACTAGTATCCTTGTATACGGTTGAATTCACCAGTCTAGATGGTGGTCAGGGCCGTCAAGCTCCGTCGCCGTGGGGGTTTTCGGCGCTGACAGGAGGCTGCTTTAGGCAGATCAATTAATCTTTCTTAATGAATAGCCAGGGCGCAAGGAGACGATGACACGCCCTATAGCGCCGCCAGCATCTGCTCTCGGGTAATATCCCCCGTCACCACAGCCGCCCCTAGCCCCTGGGGTATGACAAAGCGGACCTGCCCGTCTTCGACCTTTTTGTCGCCCTGGAGCAGCGCCAAAATATCCTCGGCCTTGAGCTGAGCGGGTATTTGAGTGGGCAGCCCGGCCTTTTCGATTAGCTGGAGCTGGCGGGTTTCCGCCGCCGCCGTCCAGTAGTTGAGGGCAGTGGCTATTTTGCCGACGGCCACCATGCCAATCGCCACCGCCTCGCCGTGGTTGACCCCCCGGTAGTGCATCAGGCTCTCTACGGCGTGGCCAATGGTGTGCCCGTAGTTGAGAATGGCCCGCAGCCCCGCTTCTTTTTCGTCCTGGGATACCACCTCGGCCTTGGCCTGGCACGATCGCGTCAGGATGGTGTGCAGCAAGTCCTCCCCCAGGTAGCGGTACTGATCCAGGCGGGGGGCCGCCTCCAGGGTTTCAAACAGGTCCTTGTCCCAGATCACGCCGTATTTGATCACCTCCGCCATGCCCGCTCGAAACTCGCGGGGAGGCAGGGTTTTGAGCACCGTGGGGTCGATCACCACCAGGCGCGGCTGGTGGAAGGCCCCGATCAGGTTTTTGCCCTGGGGATGGTTGACGCCGGTTTTGCCGCCAATGGAGGCATCGACCATGGCCAGCAGCGAGGTGGGCACCTGCACCACGGCGACCCCCCGCAGCCAGGTGGCGGCAGCAAACCCGGTCATATCGCCAATCACGCCGCCCCCCAGGGCGACCATAGCCGACTTGCGCTCTAGATGAAAGCCCAGGGCCGCATCGTAGATTTTTTGAATCGAGCTGAGGGTTTTGTAGCGTTCTCCCGCCGGCAACAGGCAGGTTTCGACGGTGTAGCCCGCCTGGGTGAGGGCGGCCAGAGCGCGATCGCCATAGTGCTTGAAAATGGCCGGATTAGACACCAGCAACAGCTTCTGCCCCGGCTTCACCAGTGGCGTTTCGGCTCCGGCCAGCCAGCTGCCCAGGTGGTCTATGCCCGCCGTGGCAACCACCACCTCGTAAGGATGACTCGGCAGCGGCACAGGAATGACGGATTTCATGGAGGTTAGCCAGGGGATGAAGAGGTTGCTTTAAAACTTTACCGGGTCGAGGGGTGAAGAGGGTGTGTGGGTGAAGAAGTGAAGAGGTGAAGGAAGACCTCCCAAGTCTCAAATAATCCCATCCACCCACCCACCCGCCTACCCATCCACCCACTCACCCCCCGCCGTGGTTCAATAGAAAGTCGTAACCGTTGTGGAGAGAGATTATGGGTGGTGTAGTAGCCTACGTGCTGTTTCTGTCGGTCATGGTGGGCACGGCCATTGTGCTGTACTTTGGCCTGCGGGCAGCTAAGCTGATTTAGACCGCAACCCCGGTGCCAGAAAGGGTATGGCCTGAATGCTGCCCAGCAGGAGCCAGCCCAGGATGTTGATGCGGCCATCGTAAAAGGCCAGATCAAAGATGGCAAAGGCCGTGGTGCCGCCAAAGCCAGCCAGATAGCCCCCGAGCAACGCCATGGCATCGGCGGGGACGGGGGCTGCAACCAGGGTATAGGTGCTGCGTCCCAGGATCCAACCCACCAGGCCGGTGAACCCCAGGGCCACCGGCACCCCGGCTTCGGCAGCCAGCATGATCCAGAGGTTGTGGGCGTGGGGTAAAAAATCCCCTGCCACCGGAAAGTCGGCCGGGTCGTAGAGCAGCTTGAAGGTGCCTAATCCGGTGCCGAACCAGGGTCGCTGGGGAATCATTTCGAGGGCCAGCTGCCAGACGTTGAGCCGCAGGGTTGCAGTGGCAAAGGCCTCTGGCAGGGTGCGCCCACCGATACCCCAAATCAGCGCGCTGCCGACCAGCAGAGCGATCGCCCCCAGCCCGGCCCAAAAAATGTAGCGATAGGGCCGCAGCAGCCCACCAAACAGCAGCACCTGGAGACCCGCAATCAACAGCCCGTTGCGGGACCCGGAGCAGAAAATCCCCACCAGCGTCAGGGCCGTGGCCCCGCAGATCCAGGCACTTTTGCGCCGCAGGTCGGGGCGGCTGAGGTAGTAGGCGCAGAGGCCCAGGCCCAGGCCAAACACAATCACCATGTAGTTGGCGAAGGCGTTGGGGTGGCCAAATATGGAGCTTGCCCGGGCACCGTAGTTGGTTTGGAGGTAGAGCCACTGCAGCCAGGGGGCGCTGCCCCAGCGGCTGAGTCCCCCGGGCGATCGCAGGTAAAACTCTGCCACCGCCGCTAGGTTGATGGGAATGGTGGCGACCAGCAGCGCCAGGCCCCAGTGGTGCAGGGTTTTTAGGGGTTGGCTGAAGCTGGGAATGGCGACGGCGATCGCGGCGTAAAAGCCAAAGAACGGAATAAAGTTCAGCACCTGGAGGGCCGATTCGCCCGGCGCAGTCGATAGCACCACCCCAACCACCAGGGCCAGGGCCAGCCACACCCAGCCCTGGGTGTACAGCAGTCGCCCGATCTGGCGCGGCCAGCGGTACAGGCTGACGATCAAAAAGCTGCCCAGGGTGGCGATCGCCCCGTAGACCAGGTAGGGCAGTGCCACCAGGCTGACCAAAATCAATCGCTCCAGGGTTAAGCGGCTAACCCCAAACCCGTTTCCCTTTGTAGACTCCATCTAGTAGGCTCCATCGCCAATCATGACCACCCAGATTGTTTTCAGCAGAATATAGATATCCAGCCACACGGACCAGTTCCTGACGTAGTAGGCGTCGAGGTTGACCCGCTCGTCGTAGGACACATTGTTGCGCCCCGACACCTGCCACAGCCCGGTGAGACCCGGCAGAACCTTAGTGTAAAGGCTGTATTTGTCGGCGTAGCGAAAGATTTCGTCTTTGACAATGGGTCGGGGGCCCACCAGGCTCATTTCCCCCCGCAGCACGTTCCAGAGTTGGGGCAGTTCGTCCAGGCTGGTGCGCCGCAAAAAGTGGCCGATGCGGGTAATGCGGGGGTCGTGGCGGAGCTTGTGGTCGCGTTCCCACTGCGATCGCAGGTCTGGATTGGCCGCAAAATAGCGCTCCAGCACCTGGTCCGCATTGGACACCATCGATCGAAACTTCCAGGCGGTAAAAGGAGTATTGTTTTGCCCCAGGCGGGGCTGGCCGTAAAACACTGGCCCCGGTGAATCGATCTTGACCAACCCCGCAATCAGAATCAGCAGCGGCAGTACCGCCATCCCCACCACCAGGGTGAGCCCCACATCGAGCAGGGCTTTGATCAGGCGTGGCCCCGGCAGCAGAAGCTGCTGCCGAATTTCCAGACCCAAAATTCCCCCCAGATCCTTGGAGCTGACCCAGAGGCTGGCCACCCCAAACAGGTCGGGAATCATCATCAGGTGCGGAAAGGTGCGGCCGTAGCGCTCCAAAATTCTCAGCAGCTTTTCTCGCTGCACCCCCGGCATGGCCACAATGGCGTAGTGAATGTCGTGCTTGCGGGCCAGCCGGGGCGCGATCGCCAGCGGCCCCACCACCGGCACCCCGCAGATCGAATCGCTGCGATCGCGATCGTCGTCCAGCACGGCGACGGGCTTAAGGCCGAAGTTGGGCTGGTTTTTCAACGTTTGTACCACCAGTTCTCCAGTGCGCCCGCCCCCCAAAATCAGCACCTGATAGCCCCACCACGGGTAGTGGGCAAACACCTGTCTCACCAACAGCCGCCCCAGCAGCACCATCAGCAACGACAGCACCCAGGTAATCAGAAAAACACCCCGGGAGTAGGTTTCACTCTCGCCGGTTAAAAACAGGCCCGCCCCCAGCACCAGATGGACAAAGCTGGTGGACAGACAAATGCGCCGCAGCTCATCGACCGGACTCAGACCGACGGCGGGATATAGCCCTGCCGCCGCATAGGCCAGCAAAAACACGCTCAAAATCGGCCACAGCTGCCCGTACAGGCTGGGCGAATAGGCCCCGCCCAGGGCCAATCGCAGGTAGACTCCAGCCGTCGCGGCCAGAAACAGGGCCAGCAGATCGGATGCGCCGAGTAGACCAACCATCGGCAGCGATCGGGTGGACATCCTCAGCGACAACATTACGGGCTGAACCGTACGCTCCAGAGGAAACATAACTGTCCCCACCACTCCTGCAACACCGACACTACTCTAATTCATCGCCCTGCTGAAATTTCAGCCACTTCTGTAGCAAATAGGCGCTCAACTCCTGCTGAAATCGAGTTTCTGAGAAGGTTTCGGCCTGATTACGAATAGTTTCAGCCGCAAACTGGTGGCGAGACGTCGCAAAATGCAGCACCGCCTGCTCCAGCTGCTCAACGGTTTGCTGATCAAATAGAACCCCCGTTTTGCCGCTCACGACCGTCTCAGCACAGCCACCTTTGCCGTAGGCAATCACCGGTGCCCCAGCCGCCTGGGCTTCAACTACGGTAATGCCAAAATCCTCTTCCGCTGGAAAAATAAACCCCCGACAGCGCTCCATATAATCTGACACCACAGCGTCGGGAGGGTTCCGCAAAAAGGTGATATTGGGTTTGGCCACATGTTGCAGCGCCCCCAGGGCCGGCCCATCGCCAATCACCACCAGCGGTAGCCCCAGCCGGTTGAAAGCTGCCACCGTCAGATCGACCCGCTTGTAGGGCACGCAGCGCGACACGGTGAGGTAAAAGTCCTCCCGGGGCTGATCCCAGCGAAAGCGATCGATCGCCACCGGCGGATAGATCACCGTGGCCGGGCGGCGGTAGGTCTTCCAAATCCGGCGAGCGACGTAGCGGGAGTTGGCCACAAAGCAGTCTACCCGGTGGGCCGCCGCCAGATCCCACAGCCGCAGGTAGTGCAAAATCAGCCGGGTGAGGGCGCTTTTGGCCCCGCTGGTCAGGCCCGCCTGCTGAAGATACTGCTGCTGCAAGTCCCAGGCGTAGCGAATGGGGGTGTGCACATAGCTAACGTGCAGCTGGTGGGGGCGGGTGATCACCCCTTTGGCCACGGCGTGGTTGCTGGAGATCACCAGGTCGTAGGCGGAGAGGTCAAACTGCTCGATCGCCAGGGGCATCAGTGGCAGGTACTGGCGAAAGTGCCGCCGCGCCCAGGGCAGGGTTTGAATGAAGGAAGTCTGAACCCGGGTGCCGGGGGGTATGAGCGATCGCGCCTCGGCCTCTAGAAATTCCACCAGGCTGAATACATCGGCCTGGGGGCACACTCGCAGCAGTTGCTCGACGACCTTCTCGGAACCGGCACGGCTGACCAGCCACTCGTGTACGACGGCCACGGCGGTTGGTAGGGGTTCGGGGAACATGGAGAGAGGAGGTGGATGGGTGAAGGGTAGATGGGCGAAGGGGCAGGTGTTGGATCGGCCCTAGTACTCTGCAGCAGAAGTCGGCCAGCCATGCCTGACCCCTGACACCTAGAACCTGGCACCTAAAACCTGACACCCTCAGAAACGACAAGCAATATTTCTACCAGCTAGGCCTAGCCTTCGAGCTGTAGCTCACCACTGGCCACCTTCTCGGAGACGAGCTGTCGCACCATCTCCAGCTCCTCGTAGGTGACTTTGCCGTCGGCTTTCATGGCAGCGGTAATGGCATCGCGCTCGCTCTGGGTGAGCACACCGTCGGCGATCGCCTGCTCGATGGTCTGTCGCAGGCTCTCTAGCTCCCGCTGCTCTTCAGCGCTAAGTTCTTTTGCCATGGGTGCTCCTAGGTGGCCAGGTCACGCTCCATCTTATACCGATTTGCCGGTACCTATTTACAGGTGGCGCTCCCATCAATGCCGGCATAGCTCACATTCACCTGAGTCCCGCTGCGGGGGTTGCCGCCGGACAGATCGACCAGCGAGACCGGATAGCTGCGATCGCTAGTGGGTGGGCTGGTGCTGCCCTGGTAGAGCGGTTGCCCCTGGTTGCTGCTGCCCTGGCGACTGAGCGAGGCATCAAAGGTGTTGCGGGTTTCCATATTTACAAACCGCACCAGGTGAAAGCCGTTGGTGTCGTAGAAGGCGGTTACGCTCATGCCCTCCATCAGGCCCTCGCAGGTGCTGCTGGCGGCGGCCTGGGGCGACAGCGGGGTGGCCCGCCCTTCGGTGTTAATAAAGTCGCCGCGAATCCAGCCCTCGGCCCCGGATTTTTCAAACTTGACGTAATACCAGGTGCCATCGCTGGCCCGGGCCTGGCGCAGCAGCTGCACCGGGTCGCCCACCAGGCCATAGCCCCTGGCGCTGGAGGAGGTGGTAGGCTGCGATCGCAGATTGATCTGAGCCTCGGGCTGGGCCGCAATTAGCTGGGCCGCCTGGGGCGGGTTGACGGCTTCCCCAGTACCGCCAACTCCCGGTTCTGGTGGGCTCGGGCTTGGCGTTCTCCCCGGGCTAACGATTGTTTCTGGGGTGGTGCCTGGGGTGGTGCCTGGGGTGGGCTCAGCGGGGTCAATCACCACCGGCTGCTCCTCTGGGGTCGGGGGCACCTCTACGGTAGAATCGTCGCGCCGTCCGACAGCGATCGCGGCGATGGCGACGAAAATACTACAGATCGCCACGGCCATCCATGCTTTAGTTTTTGTCATAGCTATGCCCCTCAGGAAATCCAGAGGTCTAGCATAGCGCTGGATTCTAGGGGAGTTTAGCTTTCGACTTGGAGATTTTAGATTGTCACATCCACTACCTCCAAACCCCTCCCCCCACGCTACGATCACTCCTAATTCATCCCCCACTCATCCACCCATCCACCCATCCACCCATCCACCCATCCACCCTTCACACCCTACCGCCCAAACCCCACCACCGCCCCCTCGGCTACCACGTAGGCCGTCTCCCCCGCCGCCAGCACAATGTCGTAGCCGCCGGTAAACTCGCCAAAGGAGGGCAGCGTCAGCCGGTTTTGCCGGGGCTGCCAGTGAAAGCAGGGCAGTCGCAGGCGATCGCAGCCCAGCTTCAGTCGAAAACAGGGATGGATGTGGCCGCAGATATTCAGGCGATCGGGGTTCGGGTCGGGCTCATGGCTCAGCAGCACGCCATCGACCTCCACCGCCTCCACCCAGCACTGCACCGAGAGCTGCGTGAGGGTAGCGTGCAGGCGGCGATCGTGGTTGCCGAGGATCAGGTGGGCGCTCACCTGGGTGCGGTGCAAAAACTTCAGCCAGGCGTCGATCACCTCATCGACCATGCCGTCCTGTCCGTGGAACAGATCGCCCAGAATCCACAGGTGGTCAGGCTGGTGCTGGACACAGAGCGCCGCGAGCCGGGCCAGGGTACCGTGGTTGACCTGGCTCGACACCGGCAGCCCGTGGTGCTGAAACGTCTCCGCCTTGCCCAGGTGGACATCCGACACCAACAGGGCGCGCTGGGCGGGGAGAAAAAGGGCGCGATCGCCCAACAGGTGCAGCTGGGTGGAGCCAACGCTGAGAACTTCTCCGGGTAGGGTAGGGGACATCAGCATCGATAGGTGGAACGGTGTCTAGGTTTGCAGTATGTCATCCATGGACAGCGCCCGGCCAGGGAAAGTGGCCAAACGAATGCGATCGCTCCCCTGGAACCGCTCCCTGTCGTACTGCCCTGGCTACAGCAGCTGCATAATCTGCGCCACCATGGCCAGGCTCTCCTCGTAGAGCACATCCTCACCCCAGCGCTGGAGCTGCTGCCCCAGCATAAAGTCCGCCCGCTGGTCCGACAGCGCCGTCACCTGTTCCACCTGACAGGCCTGGGCCCCACCGCCCGCCTCCATCCGCATGCAGCCGGTAGTTTCTGAACACAGAATGGTGCAGCAGTTGGCGTTGGGGTTAGTGGACTGAATCCGCAGCCCGGTCAGGTCGCCAATCACCTCGCCCGAGTCCGCCACCGGAATGCCCGCCAGCTCTGCCTCAACGTCCAGATCGTTGGGGCCCTTGAAATAGATTTTCTTGATGTTGTAAATGCCGCCCTCTTCCACATAGCTCACTGGCTGCCAGCCCAGGCGGCTGGCAAACCAGCCCAGGTACAGCAGCGCCTGGGCCGCATTGCCCTGCTCGTAGTCAATGCTAATGCGGTCCACATCCAGCAGCGACTCGCGCCGCTCCGGCGGGTCAAAGGCCGAGGCCGCCAGCTCCTGCCAGGGGGCCAGCCGGTGCCAGTTGAGGTCGGCGATGTAGGTGTCCTGCTCGATCAGCTCCTGCATTTTCTGCAGCTCGGCCTCGGCGTCGCTGAAGTAGCTGGAGTCCACAATGATGCAGTTGCTGCTCTTGGCCAGGTTGCGGAACAGGAGTTGCTCCGGGCTGGGGGTCGCCTTCCACCAGACAAACTTGGGCAGCTCCGGCAGCGTCAGCGACGCAATTAGATCGCTGACCCGCTCCAGGGCCGCTTTTGTGCCCCGCAGGGTAATGTACTCGCAGCACACCAGGTTGCTGGTGCTCTTCTTCTGCACCGGGCAGTACACCGACACCTGGGCCGTTACCCCCGTATCTTCCCCAAAGGTGGGGCACAGGCTGATGATGCGGCAGGGGTTGTGGGCCGAGATCGACTCGCTCAGGTTAAAGCCCCGCTGGTCCAGGTTTTTGTAGCGCTTTTGCTCGTTGGAGAGCTGGGTATACTCCTGGCGAATGCGGGCCAAAGTGGGAGGATCCACCCGGCCCGTCACCCGCAGGTCATAGGCGATCTGGGCCTGGCGCAGGCCCTCGCGGGTCTGGGGACCGTGGTTGCCGTCGATAAACCCAGCGTAGTGGCCCAGGGCGGCCAACACCTGCTGCACCTCCTCCGGCTCGTAGACCACCATGGTAAACGTGGTGGCCCGAGTGGCGGTGGGGGCCGCTACCCCCGAGTCTTGCATGTGCCAGATGCTCTGGAGCTCTGACTCGATCTCGTCGAGGGAGATATCCTTTGGCCTTTGCAGGGCAACGATGGGAGTGGTGGTCATGGGAGATTGGGGGTAAGGGGTGGGTGGGGAGTGGATGGGTGGGTGGGTGGATGGGTTAGGGGTGAACCGTAGTGGGCACTGCCCACCATCTCCACCAGCGGGTCTACAAACAATCCTAACGAAGGGACGTTTACAACCGTCGCCAGCGGCGGCCATCCTTGGTCAGCAGGAATTCAGCCTCCACTGGCCCCCAGGTGCCCGCCTCGTACATGGGAATGGCATTGGGGTCGGCGGGGGCGTCCCACACCTCGAGCAGAGGAGTCAGCAGTCGCCAGGAGGCCTCCACTTCGTCACCGCGGGTAAACAGGGTCTGGTCGGCCAGCATGCAGTCGACGATCAGGCGGGCGTAGGCGTCGGTGTTGGCCTGGCCAAAGGCGGCGTCGTAGCGGAAGTCCATATCTACAGAGCGGGTCCGCAGCGAGTTCCCCGGCGTCTTCACCTCAAAGCGCATGGAAATGCCCTCGTCGGGCTGAATGCGCAGGGCCAGCACGTTGTGGTTCATCTGCTGGGCAGCGGACTGAAACATCAGGTGGGGCACATCCTTGAAGTGGATGGAGATCTCGCTCACCTTCTTGGGCATGCGCTTGCCGGTGCGCATGTAGAAGGGCACCCCCTTCCAGCGCCAGTTGTCGATCTCCAGCTTGATGGCGCTGAAGGTCTGCATGGTGGAGGTGGGGCTGGCCCCATCTTCTTCACGGTAGCCCGGCACAGCTTTGCCCTTCATCCACCCGGCGGAGTACTGGCCCCGCACGGCGGACTGGCTGAGGTCATCGATGTCCGCCAGGCGAGTGGCCTGGAGCACCTTGGTCTTTTCGTTGCGAATGGCATCGGCATCCAGGGAGTTGGGCGCCTCCATGGCGGTGAGGCAGAACAGCTGCATCAGGTGGTTTTGCACCATGTCCCGCAGGGCGCCGGAGGTCTCGTAGTAGCCGGCGCGGCCCTCCAGACCGACGGTTTCGGCCACGGTGATCTGTACGTGGTCCACAAACTGGCGGTTCCACAGGGGCTCAAAGATGGCGTTGGCAAAGCGAAACACCATCAGGTTTTGAACGGTTTCTTTGCCCAGGTAGTGGTCGATGCGGTAGATCTGCCGCTCGTCGCAGACGTCCTGCACCACCCGGTTTAGCACCTGGGCTGAGGACAGGTTTTTGCCGAAGGGCTTTTCGATAATCAGGCGCTGCTTGTCGGGGTCGTCGAGCATGCCTGCGGCCCCCAGCTGCTGGGTAGCTTCGCCAAAGAAGCGCGGCGCTACCGACAGGTAAAATACCCGGTTGCCCTTGGTGCCCCGTTTTTCGTCCAGTTCGGCCAGCAGGGTCTTGAGCTGCTGGTACGACTCGGGGTTGTCGATGTCGCCGGGGCAGTAGTACAGACCCCGGGCAAAGTCGTTCCACACGGCTTCGTGGCCCAGGCCGTTGCCAAATTCCTCTACCCCTTCCCGCAGGTGCTCACGGAAGAACTCGTGGCTCCACTCGCGGCGGGCCACACCGACGATGGTGAGTTCGGGGGGCAGTCGCCGCTCTCGCCGCATTTGATAGATAGCGGGCACAATTTTGCGCTGGGTGAGGTCGCCCGAAGCGCCAAAGATCACCAGAATCTGGGGTTCGGGAATGCGATCCTGCTGGAGGCCAACGCGAAGGGGATTTTCAAGCAGGGAAACCATAGGCTTAGGGGATTAACACCGGGGGTATCGGCCAGGGGCACAGGGGCTACCGCAGGCTGGGCAAGGGAGAGTGCAAGGACAGGTGAACGATTGCGTGATGGCGCAATTCTTTTTCATAGTGCCAGCAGATTGAAGGAACCCAGGCAGACTATAGACGCTCTTAAGCAACCGATCTAAAAGGGTATTGGAGATCACCAATTTGCCCCTCTGCCTCTGGGCGGAAGGCCTTTTTTTAGGGTGGCCCAGCCAGCTTAAGTCTGGTTTAACGGCGCAGATCCACCAGAGCGATCGCCTAATCTGTAGCACTCTGGGGTGGTGAGCAGGGCGTAGAGGTGGGCGTAGGTTGCGGCTACGGGCTCACCGTCGCTGGTGGAGTAAATAGTCCAGGGTGAAAGAGCGGTCATCGCAGCCTCCGGGGCGATCGCCTACTCTGTAGCATAGCGTCCTGGGCTGGCGACGTTCATAGCTTAATGGCAGGTCAACAGAACCCAGGGTTTTTGAAAAACCCTGGGTTCTTTGCCGCTAGAGGTTTGCAGTAGCTATTGGGCGAGTTCAGATTGTAGGTTGCTCCAGCTTACAGTATCTTCTTTTGCCGTGCGCGAGCCACCAAAATGTCATAAAAGTCTTCCCACAGATCGCCCCACTCTTGCAGGTCAAGGAGAACCGCTGTTTTCTCTCCATCCTCGTTGACCAAAAATTGAATTCCACGCATAGATTTCCTCGTTTAGTTGTGATGCGAAGTTGCAGATCCCAGGGTTCTTGAAGAACCCTGGGATCTTTGCCGCTACAGGTTTGCTATGGCATCGGGGACTGGGTATTTTTCGATTTCGCTGAGGGGCAGCAGCAAGGTGTCTTCGATGTATTGCCGAGTGGCTTTGGTGACGTAGCAATCGCTGTTGAGGCAATCGACCAAAAGTTTGTTGGCGTCGTAGTATTGTTGTGCCTTTTCTTTTTGAGCTCCAGAAAGTCGCCAGTCATGACCAATATTTCGATGCTCAATCATGACCATTTTTAATTTTTCAGACCAAGCCCCACCATTTTTTGACCACCACTGATTAAATATTTCCCAGTCAACTTGAATTGGCAATGCTGCACTTAATTCCTGAACCTCAAACTTTAGATTGGAAGATAGGTTCCTTATTACTTGCTCTGCAATTCTGAGTGCATAAACTCGAGTTCTGGCAGTATCAAGAGCAAGGTCTAGGATGAGATAAAAGCTACCGTTAGGGGCATAATTGGGCTCGAAAATGAGATCAAGGATAAGATTAAAATTCAGGTCGAGATCGAGGCTGATATCCAGATCGAGCGCTTGGTGTAGGGGAAGGTTGCGATCACAGTTAAGGTTGAGGCTAAGTGTATAGTAAAAAGCCCGAATCGCAGCCGTGTTGCAGAAGGCATTCGCTGAATGAGCTTTCTGATCGCCCCAAATTAAAATGGCCTGTAAATCTTGCTCTCCTGTGGATTCATTAATCATAATCCAATCAATTTGTTGCTTCATCAGTAGCAGCAAACTGTCAGCCTGAGATAGCATCCCTACTGTAAGCAGGAAAATCTCACGGTAGCGCTTCTCAGTAATATGGGTAGCCAGATTTTGCAGAGTTTGGTTTAGTGCTGCTGTAGGGCTGATGATGTGTTGAGCAGTAAAGTATTCTTGAAACGTGAGATGCGAAAACGAATAGATCGTCCTGGCTCGCTCCACCAAAAGTCCGTGCTGAGCCTCGATAGATTTCAGCACTGCTTCACTATCCAGTTGTAGGGCTTCCTCATCGTCACTGGCACCGGGTAAGTTGAAAATATAACCGATGATGTACTGCTCTACGGTGGCTTGCCTAAAGAAATAATCGCCCCGTTCAAAGGTTTCAAAGGCAATCTGGCTTAGCAGGTCTTCCTTGCGTTTGAGAGACAACTTTTTATAAACCTGATCGCGCTCGATGTTGCGTTTGCCGTCCCACTTTTTTAGCAGTACATCCAGCCCTTCTTTGTACAGCTCTGCCCGGTTGGCCGGAAAGTCTGCTGCTTCGCCAAACACCAGGCACAGCAATGTCAGCAACAGGGGGTTAGTCGCCAGTTCTTGAATCGGTTCATTAATCTCTAGTCGCTGAATAAAAGTTTCAGCCTTTTTGGGGTCTTGTTTTACGGCAAACCATTTGGTCGAAAATTCTGCGATCTGCTTTTGGTCAAAGTCGGCCACCTCCACCTCGGTAAATTGCTCAAAGGTGTATTCTTTGGCGGCAATGCGGCAGGTGATCACGCACTGGCAATTTCTAAAATGGTGAGCAAAGGTTTTGATATCTTGCAGCACCCGGCCGTGGTCGGTTTCGTTGACCTCATCCAGGCCATCCAGAAGCACTAGAGCTTTGCCGCTTCTCAATACCGCCGAGAGTGCATCCACCGCTTCCACACCACAGGCGTTCCACTGGCGCTGAATGTGGATTTGCAGCGTTGGCTTTCCTTCCGCCTCGGCGTACTCCTTCAGCGTCACAAAAATTGGCACCCGCTCGGGTTGAAATTCGCCCTGGTTGCAGAGAATGGCCAACCGTTTCATAAAGGTGGTTTTGCCCGCCCCCGGCTTGCCCAAAATCATGAGTTGGTTGTAGCGTTCTACTGCCTCCAACCCAGGAACTCGTTCATGCCGAACCTGGCCCAGCAAAAAGCGATCAAAGTTTTCTGGGTCGCAGTCTTTCATCAGCTCATTCAGACCCAGCCGTCGCCTGCCGGAGAGCTTTTCGAGAATGTTGACGCTGGTGTAGATGTCGCCCAGGCCAATGGGCTGCTCCATATCCAGCACGCGCATTTTTCCGCAACGTTCTTGGATGTCGTCATGCACCTTCGCGCGAATGATCTGCACCAGGGCATCAATGTCTGTTTCGGGCTCTGGGGTTTCGTCTGGCCCAGAGGCGGGTTTCTGCCCTGAAATGGCTTCCCAGTCCAGCTCTAGGACATTGCAGAAGCTGACAAAAAGTTTGTTGCTGACGGCCTTACCAGAACAAAACTTGACGGCGGGCTGGCGACTACAGTCGCATTCCTTAGCCAGATCATCCCGACTCCAACCCTGTTTGGTCAGCGCCCGGTTGATTTGCTGAATGCCGTCTGGGGTTGCGGTGAGCGATCGCCCTGCCATGCCGTTTCATCTCGCTTGACCACGGATTTCTCCAAGGGTAGCGCAAGTCATCCCCAACTCACACCCAACTCATACCGTCTGAAACCCTTGCGGGGAATGAACTTTCGCGGCATCCCGCCGAAGATGAACTCATCCAATTCACACCGGAGTTCACCATGAAACAGACCAAAACCCCGCCCACCTCCAACCTGATTTTCGCCACCGTCCTCGCGCTCACCCTGAGTTCTGGGGGCACGGCGCTGCACCTGGCCAGCCAGCCCACCCTCACCGAAGCCCAAACCCGAGTGCTCAATAGCGCGATCGCCTTCTGGACCACCGGCACCGCCGCCGTCATCGGCCTCCTGGGCACCAACACCAAACCCCACGACTAACCCCATTCTTCATCCGCCTAAACCCTGGGGCTCTGCCACATTTTTTTACCAAATTCCCTGAGATAAGCCAGACCAAGCCAAATAAATTTGATTTTAGCCTTCATCCTCAAAAAACCGGAACCAGCCCGATCGTGAGTCTATTGATGCACGCTGTTACAGATCCCAGGGGTCTTGCTGGGGATGCTCGGCAAGCACAGTGAGTTGACTACAGACCCCTGGGATCTTGGCCTGCTAAAGCGATGCCTCAGCCCGTCACCAGCGCATCCTGGCTGCGGCGGCTGTGGTCTTGAATGAACGACTCCACCAGGGCCACATCGTCAGGGCTGCCCACAATGAACGGCGTGCGCTGGTGAATTTCCCCCGGTACCACCGCCATAATGTCCTCGGTGCCGGTGCTGGCGCGGCCCCCCGCCTGCTCGATCAAAAAGGCCAGGGGTGCGGTTTCGTACAGCAGCCGCAGCTTGCCCTCGGGCTTTTTGGTAGTACCGGGGTAGAGGAACACCCCCCCCTGGGTGAGAATGCGGTGGAAGTCGGCCACCAGCGCCCCCGTGTAGCGGGCCGAGTAACCGTCGTGGCGGTGCACGTAGCGGGTGAAATCGCGAATGGCGTCTTCCCACTGCCAGAAGTTGCCCTCATTGACGCTATAGGTGGGGCCGTGGGCGGGCACGCGAATGTCTTCGGTAGCCAGAATAAACTCGCCCAGGCTGGGGTCGAGCACAAAGGCATGGACGCCGCGACCAATGGAGTAGACCAGCACCGTGCTGGGGCCGTAGAGAATGTAGCCCGCCGCCAACTGCTGATGCCCGTCCTGGAGCAAGTCGGCGGCGGTTTGGTCGAGGTCATCGCCCTGCTGGCGGCGAATGGAGAAGATCGAGCCCACATTGAGGTTGATATCGACGTTAGAGGAACCGTCAATGGGGTCGTAGAGCAGGGTGTAGCGGCCGATGGGGCAGTTTTCGGGAATGTAGTAGGGCTTGTCCATCTCCTCCGAGGCCAGGCGGCAGACCAGACCGCTCTGCTTGAATACGGAGATAAACACATCGTTGGCGTAGATGTCCATTTTTTTGACCGCTTCGCCCTGGACGTTGGTTTCGCCAGTAAAGCCCAGGGCCGACTCCATCAGGCCGGCGCGGCTGAGGTGACGGGCAATCAGCTTACCGGCCAGGGCAATGCGGTTCATCAGGGCGCTGAGGTCCTGGGCCTCGGGGCCAAAGCTGTGCAGATGCTCCAGCACGTGGCGGGCCAGGGTTTTGCAGTCGCGATCGAGAGCAAAGCCAGAGTCGGCGGGTTGGTAGTCAGCCATCGTGGGGGTCCTTTATTGAGAGCAAGGTAGCGGCAGCCAGCCTGGGTTATCTATGATCGGACAGAACAGGCCAGAGGCGCATCCCACAAGAGGCTGGCCCCTGGGCCTCAAGGGCCGGTGGAAAATGCTTGTGGGATAGTCCGGCTGTCCACTATCCAGGGTGCAACGCCTGACAACCTCCTGGGTCCCTGATCGGGTCACGGGTTAGCCACCCTCAGCATCAGACAAAGCATTCTTCAATCTAAAGGGCAGGCTAGAGAGGGCGGCAGGTCCTCAGGAGGAGGTGATCTGTCTTCATGGTAAGGAGGCCAGCTGGGATCGCTGGCAACCTTTAGAGACACTTTAGAAATGAGGGGCAGCTGAGCGCGGCGATGAAAGGTAGTCGTTGGGGGCTGTAGGGGCTCAGCCCACTTCGGCCTCGGCCTCGGCCAACCACCCCAGCACCAGGGGATTGACCAGCTCGGGGGCCTCGTCCTGCGGGCAGTGACCCACATCCGCCAGTTCTTCCATCGCTTTCACCGCCGGAAAGTTGGCCAGGGCACGCCCCAGGGCCACGGGTTCCCAGGGGTCGTCCTGGCCCCAAATTATCCACACCGGGCACTGCACCTGGGGCAGCAGGTCTTCGGGCAGTGGCCCCTGGGAGTAGCGCACAAAGGCCAGAAAGACGTCGGCGGCCCCAACCGTGAGGGCGGGGGCGAGAATGGCCTCAACCAGCTCGTCGGTGATAGCTGACTGGCGACGGTAGGCCTGGCCCAGGAGATTGCGAATTACCCTGCGCTGGGCAATGCGTGAGAAAAAGAAGCGCCCGGCGGGGGCATAACCCAGCAGATTCTGAACGATCGGGGTGCTGAGGCGCTGGTGCCAGGGAATTTCGGCCCGGCGGCGCTCGTGCAGCAGCCGAATGGAGCAGTTGAGCATGACCACGCCCTTGACCCACTCAGGCCCATCGACTGCCGCCTGGAGGGCGACGATACAGCCGATAGAGTTGGCCACCAGGTAGGCGGGTTGGCCAACCACCTGGCGGCAAAAGTCGAGAATCTGCTGGCCCCAGGTTTCAAAGGTGTAGGGCAGGGGCTGGTTGGGGGCGGGTTTGTCGGAGAGGCCAAAGCCCAGCAGGTCGATCGCGTAGGCCTGGTACCGTTCGCCGTAGACGGGCAGGTTTTTGCGCCAGTGATCGCTGGAGGCCCCAAACCCGTGAATGCAAATCACGGGGGTCCCGGTGGTGCCGATCTGCTGGTAGCGAATGGACAGCCCCTGCCATAGCCAGGTTTTGACGTCAGGAGTGGCTAGGACGGTGGTCATGGCGAGGCCTCTAAAACACCCAAATTTGCTTCATACTCCTTAACCCTAGCGAAAAGGGCGCGTTTCAGCCAGCGCCCCCGGGCTAGGAGCGGGCAGATTCGTGGATGACGGCGATCGCCCACAGGCAGCCCAGCAGAGCCAGCGATCGCGCCAGCACCTGTTCGAGCAAAAACGCGATCGCCCCAGCGATGGGAGCCAGATCGAGCACCAGGGCAACCAGGTAGGCGATCGTGCAGCCCGCCAGGGCCAGCAGAAAGTACTTGATCAGGCTAAAGGTGAGGTTGAGGAGGTGATTTTGTTGACGACGGCGCATGGTGGGGGTCTCCGGGTTAGCAGCAGGTTCCCAGTCTTTCTAAAGATTAGGTGTGCGTTGCCGCCCCAATGTGACGGGACAGTGTGACGGAACTGCGCCGTGGATGGAAACCGCACCAGAGATCACAGGGGCAGGCAATTCCTTTAGATAGCTCCGCTAACGCCGCCATCGCCACCAGACCAGCGCCGGAGGGACATCCACAGCCATCCCAATTTGGCAGGCCAAAATTTAGAATAGCGGTGGGCTAGTTAGCTCAGTGACAGATTGCCAAGTGGATAACGCGCCATGCCTCCTTTGACCGACGACACGCTCTGGGCCATTCTCAACGACGAGATGGACGATGACGCTGTACAGCGCCTGGTCTGGCACGGCCTGGGCTACCGGGAAACCTCCGACGGCTGGGATGCCTCGGCGGTGGAGCCCGTCTGGGCGGACCGTTACCCCGACCCGCCGCACTTCATTGAGAGCCGCCCGGCGACGGTGCAGCTGACCCGTTCCATTCCCCCCGCTGATAAGCAACTGCTGAAAGAGGAGCTGGGATTTAAAGGCTACACCGTCGATCAGCTGGTGCCTCGGCTGACGCGGCGGGCCACGATGGTGAGCTGGTTACTCAGCTACCGGAAGCAGGGGGCGGTCGGGGAGCAGGGGTGATACGAAGTCCGATTTGGGGCGTTGCTGAGTGCAGGTATAATACGCCCCCCAGCCCCCCAATTCTGGGGGGAGTCAGAATCTCAAAGTCCCCCAGAATTGGGGGATTTAGAGGGCGATGAAAGGATGTCAAGTTTACAGATCCATTACTCAATTCAACAACGCCGCAAGAGGAACCCAGAAAGTAGAAAAGGATGCGGAAACCCGCATCCTCGCTCTCAACCCACGGCGCTCTCTCCGTGGATGCTGGTTGGGCTGGTGTCTGGGGCAACGGGGAGATCCTGAGGGGATGGTCTGCCACCGCGGCCAAGACTCAGCGCCATATCGGCTAGAACACTGGCTGTGGCTGGGGCTCTTCCAGTTTGGGTGCAGCGTCTAGAAAAATGTCGGTGGCTTTCAGCTGGAGCCCGGCCCGCGCCTGGGCATCCGATTTGCTGATATAGGGGGAGGCGTCGATCGCGCCGCTGACGATAATCAGGGAGCCCTTTTTGATGTAGGTGAGCTTGCGCCAGGCGGGGGAGCCTTCCCACACGCTAATGGTGACAGTAAAATTGTCGTTGTCTTTGCGGCTGGGAATGCGATCGACATAGATGGTCAATTCGGCAACCTGGGTGTTACCGCCGGTCTTGCGCTCGATATTGCGAATTTCTGGATCGGCGGCGACATTGCCAGAAAGCGTACACAGATTTAAGCCACGGCTGGACATAAGCTGAAGTCTCCTGAAGGTAGATGCACCAGACTCTGTCCAACGCAACAGATAAACGCAACAGATGTCTGTGGCTTTAATATTCACAGGCTCTGCAAAAAATTCGCTATGGAAAATCACGTATTTTTTTAGACCAGCCTGTGCGTATTTACAGCAGTGATCTCCCGTAGGGGCCAGCAAGTTGGTCGCAACCAGCGTCCGGCTAAGCGATATGCTAGGCCTGGAGTATTTACAGTGCCATGACCATTCAATCGGTAGATCCCGCTGCCCGCAAGCTCTGGCTGGCCGCGATCAAGCCCCCCATGTACAGCGTTGCCATTATGCCAATGGTGGTGGGTAGCGCGATCGCCTACGCCGAGACCAGCCAGTTTAACAGCGGTATTTTTGCGCTATTCGTGCTGGCGGCGGTGCTTATTTTAGCCTGGGAAAACCTCAGTAATGATGTGTTTGACTCAGAGACCGGCATTGATGTCAACAAAGCGCATTCCGTGGTCAATCTGACCCGCAATCGGCGGCTGGTTTTTGGGTTGGCTAACGGTTGTTTGGGGTTAGGTATTGCCGGCATTGTGGCGATCGCCCTGATTCAGCAGGACCCCACGGTGCTGGGGCTGATTCTGCTCTGCTGTGGCCTGGGCTACCTTTACCAGGGGCCGCCCTTTCGCCTGGGCTATCAGGGGTTGGGCGAGGTGCTGTGTTTCTTCAGCTTTGGCCCCCTGGCGATGGGGGCGGCCTACTACAGTCAAACCCAGACCTGGTCCTGGGGCAGCCAGCTGGCGGGCATCATCGTGGGGCTGACCACGACGCTGGTGCTATTTTGCTCCCACTTTCACCAGGTGGAGGACGACCTGGCGGCGGGCAAGCGATCGCCCATCGTGCGCCTGGGCACCAGGCGGGGGGCGGCGCTAATTCCCTGGACCTGTGGCGTGGCATTTGCGATCGCGGCGGCTTGCCTGACTTTGGGGCTGTTTCCGGCCTGGTCAGCGCTGGTCTTTTTGAGCCTGCCCTCGGCCTGGCGGCTGAGTCGCCACGTCACCCGCTACCACGACCAGCCCGCGAGGGTCTTCAACGCCAAGTTTTTTGCGATTGGCTTTCACTTCTGGAGTGGGGTGCTGCTGGCAATGGGCTTTTGGCTGAGCACCTGGCTGAGTGCTTGATGCCGATTTTGGGGTGGCTGTTAAAAAAATTTAAAATTCTGGATTGGCGATTTTGGATTTTGGCGCGTTGTCTAACGCGAGGTGATGGAGATTGAGTTAGCGGTTCGGCCTTACCAGCGGCGGTTTGTGAAGCCTCTGCACACCGCCCACGGGCTCTGGACCTGGCGGGAGGGGTTGTTGGTTCGACTGAGAGATAGTCGAGAGCGGGTGGGCTACGGTGAGATTGCCCCTATTCCCTGGTTTGGCAGTGAGGCACTGGAGGAGGCGCTGTCGTTCTGTAATGCCCAGGACAAAAAATGGCAGGCTGAGACCGTGCCCGATGGGCTGCCTGCGACTCAGTTTGGGGTAGGGTGCGCTTTAGCTGAGTTAGTTAAGGAAGATTTTTGTGCTGGGTATGAACCGGTGATTCCTGGAGATAGCTTTGCTAACGCCAACATCTGCGGCCTTTTGCCCGCTGGCGAGACCGCTCTGGATCTTGCCTCTCAGCGTTTAGCCCAGGGGCACCGCACCCTGAAATGGAAAATAGGTGTGCATGCCATTACTGACGAAATCCGCTGGCTGGAGCGATTGACGGAGAAACTGCCCAGCCACATTCAGCTTCGACTAGACGCCAACGGTGGCCTGAGCATCGACCAGGCGGAGCAATGGCTGGCCACGTGCGATCGCATTAATGCGGATCCTCAGATGGCTGCGATCGAACACCTGGAGCAGCCGCTGCCGCCCGATCGGTTAGGGGCTATGCAGGAGATGAGCAAGCGCTACCGAACCGCGATCGCCCTGGATGAGTCGGTGGCCACCGTCGCTCAGCTGGAGCAATGCTGGGCGCAGGGGTGGCGGGGAGTGATGGTGGTCAAACCGGCGATCGCGGGGTCACCCCAGCGGCTGCAAGCCTTCTGCCACACCCATCGCCCCAGGCTGGTGTTTTCCTCGGCCTTTGAGACGGGGGTGGGACGACGAGCGGCTCTGGCGGTAGCATCGCGCTGTGCCACTACACCCGCTCCAGCGCTCGGGTTTGGCACCCAGGGCTGGTTTGCCGACGATTGGGACACCCTCACCGCCGCCGAGCTATGGAACCGACTCTGATGGGACCAACCCTGGGAGATGTGCTGCGCGATCGCCGGGGCGAGGACTGGCTGATCGGCCCCAGCAGCCCGGACTTCTGGCAGCGGCTGGACAACCTGAGGCCCGTTTTGGCGGCTTACCAAAAATCCTGCGCTACGGAGGGGGCTGACGTTTTAATCACTGAAGCCGATCCGCTGCAATTTCTGATCGCCTGCCTGGCCGCCTGGAGCGAGGATTGCGTCGTCGTTTTGGCCAATCCCCGCTGGGGCCAGCAGGAGCGGCAGCAGGTGACGGATCTGGTGAATCCTGACTGGAACACGCCGACCGCGCCAGGGTTAGGCACCTATCCTTGCCAGGTGTCCGACGCGGCACCAGGGCAAATCCTGATTCCCACCGGTGGCTCATCGGGGCAGATTAAGTTTGCGGTCCACACCTGGGAAACGCTCATGGCTTCAGTCAGCGGCTTCTGCGCCCACTTTGGGGTCGAGACCGTCCACGCCTACTGCGTGCTGCCGCTGTTTCATGTCAGCGGGCTGATGCAGGTGCTGCGGGTGCTGGCGACCGGCGGGCAACTGGCCATTCAACCCTATGGCGACCTCAAGCGGGGAGCGCAGCTGGGCTTACCGCCCGGTGGATTCCTCTCCTTGGTGCCGACGCAGCTTCAGGACTTGCTGGCCTGGGAGGGGAATGTTCCCTGGTTGCGGAGTTTTAGGGCGGTGCTGCTGGGGGGCGCGCCTGCGGGGCGATCGCTGCTCGATGCGGCCCAGGCGGCCCAAATTCCGGTGGCGCTCACCTACGGCATGACCGAAACCGCCGCCCAGGTGGCCACCCTGCGACCCGAGGAATTCCTGGCCGGACACCGCAACAGCGGCAGGCCCCTCCCCCACGTCAGGATCTCGATTCTCGATGACGGGGGACGGCCTCAGCCACTGGGGGAGGTGGGACGGGTGACGGTCCAGACCCATGCGCTGGCTTGGGGATATTTGGGGAAATGGGATGGGGAAAGCGGGTTGGCGGTGGGCAGTGCCCACCCTACGGGGCAATCTACTGCCGCGGTTCTAGCTACCGATGACATCGGCTATTTCGACGATTCGGGATACCTGCACATCGTCGGGCGTCGCAGCACCAAGCTCATCACCGGCGGGGAGAATGTGTTCCCGGAAGAGGTGGAGGCAGCGCTGCTGAGCGTTGAGGGTGTACAGGATGGTTGCGTGGTGGGGCTGCCCTGCGATCGCTGGGGTCAGCGGCTCTGCGCCCTGGTGGTGCTGACATACCCGGCGCGGCTGAGCGATCTGCCCGCCGTACTGAGTCCGCTGCTTGCGCCCTACAAACGGCCCAAGCGATGGATTTTGATCAGCGCTATGCCCAGGACGGCCCAGGGCAAGCTGAGCCGCCCCCAGGCCCTGACCCTGGCGCAGCAGATTCTAGGGACAGGGTGAAACGCTGCGGTCTACTTGACGGCGGTGATCCAGCCCTGCCCCTGGGCTAGTTCCAACACAAGGGCAGCGGCGGCGAACATGAGCAGGCTTTCGGCGATCGCCACCGCAAAGGGCCAGCCCCGCAGGCTGAGCGCCGCCGCCACGTTCACCAGGGCCAGCCCCCGCACCAGGCTAAAGGCCAGCACCACCCCTGCCTTCAGCTGAGAATTCTCGTCCTGGCGCACGGCGTAGCGGTAGGTGATGCCGAAGAGGCTGCCGGAGAGGCCCGCGATCGCGGCGCTGAGCCAGAAGGTGCTGCCGCTGAGGCCCGAGGCGATCGACCCCAGGGCGGATTGGACCCCCATCGGCGGAATCCGGTGAACCAGCAGCAGCAGCGCGGCAACGATCCCCGCCGTGGCACCCGCCAGCACCGCCGCCTTCAGCGACTCCACCCGGTCTGCATCGGTAAATGGACGTTCGATCGTCACAGTCATTCCTCCCCTAGGCCGACAGAGCCGCCTGGCGTTCCAGCCAGCCGCGCATTTTGCCGGGGTTGAGCAGGCCGTAGGGGTCTACCTCCGCCTTGAAAGCCACCTGCACCGTGTCCACCTGCTTCATGCCGCCGTCTTCCAGCAGGTAGGTGTGGGGGTTGGCAATCAGCGCCCCGTTGGCCTCGTGGTAACGAATGATTTCAGCCAGCCGCTCCGGGGTAGAATAGCGCACAATTTGCAGCGCTGCGGGAATGGTATTGCCGCCCATGCGCAGGTACTCCAGGTGCATGATCACCTCGTCGCCAAAGTGCTCATGGAAATGCTGCACCCGCTCCAGCTTGGGGTCGTAGGGAAACAGGGATTGCAGATAGGTGAGCGACGGGTCCACACTGCGGGCGTGGAGGGTGGTGTGGTTCCAGGTGAACTCCGCCAGGGGCGCACCTTTGCTAGCGTCCTGGGCCGACCTGTTGTAAGTGATGGTGCCGCCAAACGGGCGCACCAGTTCGCCAAACAGCTCCAGGGACGGCTCAGCCACCATCAGCAGCGCCGCCGCTTTGCCCTCGCTCAGGTAGGGCTTTAGCGACGCAAAGTAGCTGGGGATGGGCCAGGCGTGAATGCTGATCAGCTTTTTGATCAGCCCGTCGGCGTCGCCCAGGGCCTGACCAAAGCGGGCAGCGGCCATGAAGTCGTCGAAGGTCACAATCAGCTCCGCCCAGGGGTAGGCCGGTCCGAGGGGAATCTCCAGCTCGGTGATAATGCCGTTGGTACCGTAGGCGTGGTTCACCTTCTGGACCTCGTCGCCCCGCAGCTCGATCACGCGGGGATTGTCTTCAAAGGTGACCACGCGCACGGCGTTGAGGTTGCCGCGATCGCGCAGCTGTCCGTAGGTAATCGAGCCAATGCCGCCGCTGCCGCCGCCGATGAAGCCGCCGATGGTGGCGGTGCGGTAGGTGGAGGGATACATGCGCAGCTCCCAGCCGCTCTCCCGCGTCACTCGGTCAATGGCGGCGAGCTTGGCCCCCGCTTCCACCCAGGCTACCCCCGGCTCGACCCGCTTGATCGCGTTCATTTTGCTCAAATCGAGCACCACGCCACCCTCCAGGGGTATGCACTGGCCGTAGTTGCCGGTGCCCGCCCCCCGCACGGTCACAGGTACCCGAGCGGCGACGCAAATTTCAGCCACCCTCAGCACCTCGGCCTCGCTGGTGGGGCGCACGACCAGGTCGGCCACCAGGTCGCCCAGTTGCCCCTGCAAAATGGGGCTGAAGTAGTAGTAGTCCTTGGAGAGCTTTTCGCGCTGGTTGGGGTCGCGGATGGTTTCGATGGAGCCAAAGGCTTGGGCCAGGGCATCCCAGTCGGTGGTGGAAGAGGCCAGGGTCATCGGTCGGTGGAGGGAGATTACCCCTGCTAGTGTAAAACGCTCCCTCCCAAAGTGCTCGTCAAAGCGCTCGGGGGGCGATCGCGGTCGGTGGGCTACACCAGTAAATCCCGTACCGCCAGCGCCGTCGCCGGGGCTAGCAAAACCCCGTTGCGGTAGTGGCCGGTAGCCAGCCAAATATTGCGGTACCCTGCCAGCGGCTGAATCACCGGAGCGGCCTGGCCCTGGGGGCGGGGGCGCAGGCCAACCCAGCGATCGGTGACCGTGCCTGTGGCCAGGGCCGGACAGTGGGCGATCGCGCCCAACCGCACCTGCTCCAGTCGCTCGGCCTCAGGCTGCATGGCCAGCGCCTCGTCCAAAGAGGTTTCCGGCGGAAACTCAACCGTCGCCCCCACCCAGTAGTCACCGCCACCCAGGGGTACCAGGTGAATGTCGTGGCCGTTGACCACGGGCTGAAAGTCGGGCTTGCCCAGCGGTGAATCTAGATGAAGGCGCAGCCCCTGACCCAGCACCGGGCCAATGGCAGTGGGCTGGGCCAGGGTGGTGGTCAGCGGCAGGGTGCCCAGGCCCGCCGAGAGCACGATCGCATCGGTGGGGATGGTTTGTTGCTGAGTGTGAACGGCGGTGCAGAGCCCCTCCGCCCCGGTGTCAAACCCCACCACGGGTTGCTGAAGGCGAAAGTCCACGCCGTTGGTCGCCGCCCCAGCCACCAGCGCCTGGGTCAGGTCGGTGGGGTTGACCTGAAAGTCCTGGGGCGAGAAGATACCGGCGCTGACCCCGTCAGTTCGTAGGTGGGGGCAGCGATCGCGCACCTGCTCTGGCTCCCACAGCTCCAGCCGGTAGCCCTGGCCCTGGCGAATCTGCTGCAGCGATCGCCACCGGGGCAGCTCCTCCGCGTCAAAGCAGAGGCTGAGAATGCCCTGGGTATTGCGCTGAATGGGTTGTCCCGTCAGCGCTTCCAGTTCTGGCAGTAGGGTCTGGTAGCGGTTGAGGCTCTGCTCCCGCAGCCGCCAGTTGCGCCCCTTCACCTTGTGGCTGATCACCGCCATCGCCACCCCCAGGGCCGCTGCCGTCGCGCCCTGGCCGGGGGCAGCGCGATCGCACACGGTGACCTCAAGCCCCCCACGGCGACTAAGTTCGTAGGCGATCGCCGCTCCCACTACGCCGCAGCCGATGATCGTGATTCGTGTCAAGGGATTCGTGTCAGGGAGGTGCGCCTGGGGGTCAGGCAAAACTACTGAAAGGTCGGCACCAGGGCCAGGAACGAGTCAAAGTCATCCAGGGCGTTGCGGTACTCCTGTCCGGCCAACACCTGCTGCCCGTTGGCCGCCGCCTCGTCCAGCCGCTCCAGGTGGACATACAGCTCCTTGGCCAGGGACTGGGCCTGGGGCTGATCTTTGGTCAGCAGGGTCGCCGCCAGCCGATTCATCCGCGCCCGCAGTTCGCCCATGGGACCGTGAATAAAGCTCTGCACGTTGACCCAGTCTTTGGTCTGAATGTAGCCCTCTAGCTCGGGGAAGCGATCGCGCAGAGAGGCCACGCCGGGGGAATACAGCTCTACCTGCTGCAAAATTTCCGGTGTGTAGGTGGTGGGGATTTTAGCCGCCGGGCCACCGCAGGCCACCAGGCAGGTGGCCACGATCGCCAGCAAAATTCCCAAAACAGGTCTAAAGCGTCCCATAGTTACCTTTTGCGCTCTCTACATCAGTCGTCTGTATTTTACGCCGTGATGGGGTCCTGTGAAGAACCAAGATGCCGCGGCGGCAGGATGCCGGGAATTTCCTGCTCTCTCTACTTTTTTGCTGGCTTTGATCACGCCGCTGCTCACCAGCCAAGGCCAACGCCAACCGCCCAATCCCAGCAGCCCCTTGCTTAAGCAATGTCAATGCGACTACGCTTTAGGGAATTCAGAGTAGGATGGCTCTAGGTCAGTCAGGGTAGGCCGGGGGCCGTCGAGTCCACTGGCCCCACCCCTGGTTCTGGAGCGAAAACGTCACGCAAAGGTTTACTGTTCCCATGCCCAACGCACACCGCGCTTTTCAAATCGAGAGCCTGGACGACAACAACGGTCACAAGTCGTTTGAAATGCCGGGGGCAAAACCCCACTACAACCCGGATCGCCCCGGCCAGGTCGAACACATTGCCCTGAATCTGAGCCTGGATCTGGAGAACCAAATCTGCGCGGGCACCTGCAAAATTTCCATCAACCCGGTGCGCGACGGCGTGGAGAGCCTGACGCTGGATGCGGTCAACCAGCAGATTGAATCCGTGACGGTAGACGGCGACAGTCAGCCCTTTGGCTACGACGGCGAGCAGCTTCACATTCGACTGAATACCTCTACGGTGGCGGGACAGCGCTTTACCGTTGCGATCGCCTATCGCCTGGTGCAGCCCGAGCGCGGCCTCTACTTCGTCGGCCCCGACCAGCACTACCCCGACAAACCCGTCCAGGTGTGGACCCAGGGGGAAGACGAAGACTCCCGCTTCTGGTTTCCCTGCTTCGACTATCCGGGTATGCTCTCCACGTCGGAGATCCGAGTGCGGGTGCCGGGAATGTACCAGGTCGTCTCCAACGGCGAGCTGGTGGACACCCAGGCAGATGGCGACCACAAGATCTTCCACTGGCACCAAAAGCAAGTGCACCCCACCTACCTGATGGCCCTGGCCGTAGGCGAGTTCGACGTCATTCAAGACCAGTGGCAGAACATCCCCGTCACCTACTATGTGGAGAAAGGCCGCAAAGACCAGGGCCAGATCACCATGGGCAAAACGCCCCGCATGGTGGAATTCTTGAGCGAAAAGTACGGCTACCGCTACGCCTTCCCCAAGTACGCCCAGGTGTGCGCCGCCGACTTTATCTTTGGCGGCATGGAAAATACCTCGGTGACGATTCTCACCGATCGCTGTCTGCTGGACGAGCGCGCCGCTCTGGACAATCGCGGCTCTGAATCCCTGGTCGTCCACGAGCTGGCCCACCAGTGGTTTGGCGATCTGCTGGTGATCAACCACTGGAGCCATGCCTGGGTGAAGGAGGGCATGGCCACCTACTCCGAGGTGATGTGGACCGAGCAGGAGTACGGCGCGGACGAGGCCGCCTACTATCGCCTGGGGGAGGCCCGCAGCTACCTGGACGAAGACAAGAGCCGCTACCGGCGACCGATGGTAACGCACGTCTATCGCGAAGCGATTGAACTGTATGACCGCCACATCTACGAAAAAGGCGCTTGCGTCTACCACATGATCCGCGCCGAACTGGGGGATGCCCTGTTCTGGAAGGCGATCCACACCTTTGTTCAGGACAACGCCCACAGCACCGTGGAGACCATCGACCTGCTGCGGGCGATCGACAAGGCTACCGGGCGCAACCTGCGGCCCCTGTTTGATCAGTACGTGCTGCGCGGCGGCCACCCCGACTACAAAGTCGCCTACAGCTGGGACGGCGACAGCAACCTGGCCAAGCTCACCATTACCCAAACCCAGGCCAAAGACGGCGACACCAGCAGCAGCAGCGGCCTGTTTGATTTAAGAATCCCTATCGGCTTTGGCTACCTGAGTTCGGAAGACTCTGCCCAGGTCGAGGTTAAATCCTTCACCGTGCGCATTCACGAACGGGAGCAGGCGCTGTTCTTTCCCCTGGAGAAAAAGCCTGACTTGATCAGCTTTGACGTGGGCAACCATGTGCTCAAAACCGTGGAACTGGAATACCCCATAGCCGAACTCAAGGCCCAGCTCCAGCACGACCCCGACCCCCTGTCGCGGATTGAGGCGGCGATCGCCCTGGCCAAAAAGGGCAACCTGGAAGCCGTCACCGCTCTGTCAGCATCCCTGGTGAACGAACCCTTCTGGGGCGTGCGGGCCGAGGTGGCGGAACAGCTGGCCTCGGTCAAGCTCAATCAGGCGGTTGAGGGGCTGCTAAAGGGGCTGCAAGACCCCGAGGCTCGGGTGCGCCGCGCCGTGGTGGAGTCCCTGGGCGACATCAAAACCGCCGCCAGCTACAAGGCGCTCAAGGGCATTGCGGAGAACGGCGACCCCAGCTACTACGTCGAAGCTGCCGCCATTCGGTCCCTGGGCAAGGTCGGCGCTGCCGATGTCGATGGCAAAGCGCAGGACAAAAAAACCCTGAAGCTGCTGGAGAACATCCTGGAAGAGCGCCAGGGCTGGAACGAAGTGATCCGGTCAGGGGCGATCGCCGCCCTCAGCCAGTTCAAATCGTCTGAAGATGCGCTCGACCTACTGCTCAAGTACACCGAACCCGGCACCCCCCAGGCCCTGCGGCTGGCGGCGATTCGCGCCCTGGGGGCGATCTCCAAGGCTCAGAGCAAGCCCAACGTAGAGCGCATCTTGGACAGGTTAGAGACCATCGCCAGCGAGTCGTTCTTCCTCACCCAGGTCTCGGCAGTGGCGGCTCTCAGCGGCATCGAGACCGGGCGGGCGATCGGCGTTCTGCAAAGTTTAGCCGACCACACCCCCGACGGTCGCGTGCGCCGCCGTGCCGAGGAAGCCGTGCAGCAGGTGCAAAAGGCGATCGGCAAAGACAAAGCGGTGGAAAAACTGCGCCAGGAGTTGGATGATCTCAAAAAATCTAATCAAGAACTCAAGAGCCGTCTAGAAACTTTGGAGGCCAAAGCAAAGTAGAGCCCCGTGCCTCAGGCGCAAAAAAGCTGAAGAAATCGGCCGAAGCCGGGAGCGGCTTCTATGGTGAAGGGGACGACAGCAGGAGCGATCGCCCCCATGCCCCCATCCACCACCATCAACTGGGCCGCATTGCAGAACGGCTCTGACATTCGCGGCGTCGCCCTAGAAGGCGTCCCGGACCAGGCCGTGAACCTCACTCCTGAAGTGGTCAATACCCTGGGCAAAGCCTTTGCCACCTGGCTCGCGGCAGAATTGGACCTACCTGTGGATGCATTGGCGATCGCTGTGGGGCGCGACAGCCGCCTCTCTGGCCCCACCCTGATGCAGGCGGTAATCGAGGGCATGGCCGCTTTGGGTTGTCAGGTGCTGGATGTGGGTATGGCCTCGACCCCGGCCATGTTTATGAGTACGGTGCTGCCCGAGTTTGGCTGCCAGGGCGCGATTATGATGACCGCCAGCCACCTGCCCTTCAACCGCAACGGGCTCAAGTTTTTCACTCGCCGGGGCGGGCTGGGCAAGGGGGATATTTCGCGCATTCTGGAGCTGGCCGAGCAGGGGCACTTTGCCACTACGACTCCTGTCCCGGTGGAGCGCCGCGACCTGATTGGGGCCTACGCGGCGGGGCTGGTGCAGCAGATTCGCCAGGCGGTCAACCACCCCGACCACTTTGAGCAGCCGCTGCGGGGGCTGAAAATCATTGTCGATGCGGGCAATGGGGCGGGCGGCTTTTTCGCCAGCCAGGTGCTGGAACCCCTGGGGGCAAATACCAGCGGCAGCCAGTTCCTTGACCCCGACGGCACCTTTCCTAACCACGTGCCCAACCCGGAGGATGCAGTGGCGATCGCCTCGATCTGCCAGGCCGTGGTAAACCAGGGGGCCGACTTTGGCCTGATTTTTGATACCGATGTCGATCGCGGCGCTGCGGTCGACACCGATGGGCGCGAACTCAACCGCAATCGGCTGATCGCGCTGATCTCGGCGATCGTGCTGCAAGAGCACCCCGGCACCACCATCGTCACCGACTCGACTACCTCCGACGGGCTGACCCGGTTTATTGAGGGTGATCTGGGCGGCATTCACCACCGCTTTCGGCGGGGCTACAAAAACGTGATCAACGAAGCGATTCGCCTGAATGAGGCGGGCCAGCCCAGCTGGCTGGCGATCGAAGCCTCGGGCCACGGGGCAATGAAAGAAAACTACTTTTTAGACGATGGCGCTTACCTGGTCAGCAAACTACTGATTGAACTGGCCAAAGCCCGCCGCTCGGGCAAGCGCCTCACCGACCTGATCGCATCCCTACAAGACCCCCACACCAGCCAGGAGTATCGGCTCAAAATTCTGGCCCCCGAGCCCCAGGTCTACGGCGCTGAGGTGATGAACCAGCTCAAGGGTTTCGTCGCTACCCAGGCCGACTGGGCAATCGAGCCCAGCTACGAGGGGGTGCGGGTCAGCTGTTCCAATCCTGACGAAAACGGCTGGTTTATGGTGCGGATGTCGCTGCACGACCCGGTGCTGCCGCTCAATGTCGAGTCGAATGTGGCGGGTGGGGTGGCTAAGATCACCGAACGTCTGAGCGTCTTTCTGGCGACTCTGACCGAGCTGGATATTTCGGCGTTGAAGGGGTAGGCGTCTATGGTCACGTTCTCAAAACTGCCCCGCTGGGCGATCGCGGGTCTGGCCTTCCCCCTCATCTGCCTCAACGGCTGGCTGCTGTATCGGCTGGCGGGCATTTTTCAGCCCGCCACCAGCATTGTGATCACCGCCAGCCTGATCGCCTTTCTGCTCGACTACCCCATCGACTGGCTAGAGAAGCGAGGCCTGGCCAGGAGCCTGGCGGTGGCGCTGGTGGTACTGGTGGCCGTTGTCCTCACCACGGTGTTGGTGATCTTTTTGGGGCCGCAGGTGTGGCAGCAGCTCAACGACTTTGCCGAGCGGCTGCCCGGCTGGATCGATCGCGCCACCACCCAGCTACTGCTGCTAGAAGAAAGGCCCTTCTTTCAAAACCTGCCCGTCAACCTCGACCAGCTCACGGTAGAGGCCGCCAACCAGATCACCAACGCTCTGCAAGCGACCACGACCCAGGCGATCAGCGTCACCCTCAGCACCCTTGACAGCGCCCTTAACCTGCTCGTCACCGTCGTCCTGGCCATTCTGCTGGTGATCAACGGCGACCCGCTGTGGGAAGGGCTGCTGAGCTGGCTGCCGCCCCCCTGGCGATCGCAGATCCGCAGGTCGCTGCGGCCCAGCTTCCAGGGCTACTTTTCGGGCCAGGCCACCCTGGCACTAATCCTGGCGATCGCTCAATCCACCGCTCTGATGTTGCTCAACGTGCCCTTTGGCCTGCTGTTTGGTCTGGTAATTGGCCTGGTCAGCATCATTCCCTTTGGGGGCACGGCGGCGGTGCTGGGGGTGAGCACCCTGCTGGCGTTCCAGAATGTCTGGCTGGGGCTCAAGGTGCTGGGGGTAGCGATCGTGCTGGGCCAAATCAACGACAACCTGGTGGCCCCACGCCTGATGGGGGGCATCACCGGCCTGAACCCCGCGATCATCATCCTGGCGCTGCTGATTGGGGCCAAGTTCGCCGGGTTTCTGGGCCTGCTGCTGGCCGTACCCACCGCCAGCTTCATCAAAAAGATCGCCGACTCCCTGCGCGAACCGAGGCCTGAACCTGCGATCGAGGCCCTTCAAGAGAGTGTTCTGGGGCATGAGCCGCTTTAGCCAAATGGGACAGCCGTCTTAGCTATCCAGCCTTCAGCACTGGCCCTAGACCTTTGCCCGAGCTGCCTTCAAAATGCTGTCGAGCAGGCCGGGGAACGCTGCCTCCAGATCGTCGCGGCGCAGGGAATTCATGTGCTGGGTGCCCTGCTTGCGGCAGTGCAGCACCCCGGCCTCCCGCAAAATTTTGAAGTGGTGGGAGAGGGTTGACTTCGCCACCCCCAAATCGAGATCCGAGCAGGATAGCTCATCGTTACTGGCCAGCCGCTGCACAATTTCGAGCCGCACCGGGTCGCCCAGGGCGTACAAAACCCCTTCCAGGGCAATGTCTTGACAGTTGGGATGATGAATAGGTCGCATAGTTGCATTATGCCACGGCAGACGCTATAGTTTAATTGTTCGACTTTTTCGAATAATTGAAATTCGCCTGGTTGGCGGAGGTATTCCGATGTCTGCAGTCGCAAGTATTACCCAAGAAACATTTCAAACCGAAGTGCTGCAAAGTGACGTGCCTGTGCTGGTCGATTTTTGGGCACCCTGGTGCGGCCCCTGCCGCATGGTCGCCAGCGTTGTCGATGAGGTGGCCCAGCAGTACGCCGGGCAGCTCAAGGTGGTCAAGGTCAATACCGACGAGCAGCCCGGCATTGCCTCCCACTACGGCATTCGCAGCATTCCCACGCTGATGGTGTTTATGGGCGGCGAAAAAATGGAGCAGATGGTGGGGGCGGTGTCTAAGACCACCCTTGCTAACGCCGTCGAGCCCTTTCTGAGCTAACCCGTTATAGCCGTTCGTAGGGGCAAACGGTTGTTTGCCCTTACCCAATCCATACCGTTATATAGATTTCCCCTAGCTCAATTCTCTGAGGGCAATGTCGTTTGCCCCTACAGCCATCGTAGGAGGGGCACTGCCCACCACCCATTGGGGAGAAAGCAGAGGCGGTTTATCCCTGTACGATCCACGTTGTTGTTCGGTCATTCCGAAGCCAGCCTGATCCCCCATGGGCGAATGCTACTTGCCCCTGTGGGAACCGTGCGCCTCTACGGAATTACTTAGTCCTAACCAACCTAAAGGAAACCCTCATGTCCACTGAAAAGAACCTGTTTACGCCGATCAAGCTGGGTGCCTACGAACTGCCCAACCGCATTGCCATGGCTCCCCTCACCCGCAACCGGGCCGGGGAAGGCAACGTGCCGCAGCCGCTGAACGTGACCTACTACGAGCAGCGGGCCTCGGCAGGGCTGATCATCACAGAGGCCAGCCAGATTTCACCCCAGGGCATGGGCTACCCCGCCACCCCCGGCATCCACAGCGCCGAGCAGATCGCCGGGTGGCAGCAGGTGACCGAGGCCGTCCACGCCAAAGGGGGCCGCATCTTTTTGCAGCTGTGGCACGTGGGCCGCATTTCGCACCCGTCCCTGCAGCCCGATGGGGCAACCCCCGTGGCCCCCAGCGCAATTCAGCCCCAGGGCGACGCCATGACCTACGAGGGCATGCAGCGCTTTGTCACTCCCAGGGCCCTGGAGCTAGAGGAAATCCCCGGCATTGTGGACCAGTATCGCCAGGCGGCCAAAAACGCTTTGGAGGCAGGCTTTGACGGGGTGGAGGTGCACGGGGCGAACGGCTACCTGCTCGACCAGTTTCTGCGCGACGGCAGCAACCACCGCACCGATGCCTACGGTGGCCCGGTCGAAAACCGCGCCCGCCTGCTGCTGGAGGTGACTGAGGCGGTGGTGGAGGTGCTGGGCGGCGATCGCGTCGGCGTGCGTCTGTCCCCCAGCAGCACCTTCAACGACATGAGCGACTCTGACCCCAGGGCCACTTTTGGCTACGCCATTCAGGCGCTGAATCAGTTCAACCTGGCCTACCTGCACCTGCTCGAACCCAGCGAATCTGACCTGCGCCACGGCGGTACCGCCATCCCTACGAAAGAGTTTCGCCCGCTCTACGACGGTCTGCTGATGGTGAACTGGGATTACGACCAGGAATCGGGGAATCGGGCGATCGCCAGCGGCAATGCCGATCTGGTCTCCTACGGCAAGCTGTTCATCGCCAACCCCGACCTGCCCCAGCGCTTTGCCCAAAATGCGCCGCTGAACGAGCCCAACCCCGACACCTTCTACGGCGGCGGGGCCGAAGGCTACACCGACTACCCCGCCCTGGCCGAGGCGGCCTAGGGCTAAGCCGAGCAGCGGTTAGCCCTGGCGGTGGGCAGGTTTTTATACTTAATCCTGCCTGCTATCCTCTTGTAGAGGCGTAGCCTGCTACGCCCCTACAAGGTTCCCGTCTTGAATCGACGTTTCCCAAGGCTGATTTGGCCGACACTCCAACCTGTTAACCCCGTCGGTCTCCGCAACAAATGGTTCACTCCGTACGTCTTTCGAAGTAGTTTGCATGAAACTACTGAGAGGGCGGGCACCGATGAGAGTGGCAACGATTTTTTGGGCGGGGGTGGTGGGGCTATCTGGCGCGATCGCCCTCCCGACTCCAGGCCGAGCTGACGAGTTCACCTGCCGGGGCAACCTGAGCAACGTCACCGTAGACAATTTGCGCGTGCCCAGCGGGGCCACCTGCACCCTCAATGGCACCCGCGTCGAGGGCAACATCAAGGTCGAGTCGGGAGCCACCCTGATCGCTCGCAGTATCCGCGTCGAGGGCAATATTCAGGCGGAGAATGCGGCGCAGGTGACGGTCAACGCCCGCTCTACGGTGGATGGCAATATTCAGATCAAGCAGTCCGGTGGGGCGATGGTGGCCGACTCGCGCATCGGTGGCGACCTGCAGTTTGAGGAAAATCGGCGATCGCTGCTCAGCCAGGGTAACACCATTGGCGGCAACCTCCAGGCCTTTGAAAACGACGGCGGTCTGCGGGTGGTCAGCAACCGCATCAATGGCAACCTGCAGTGCAAAGAGAACAGCCCCACCCCCAGCGGCAACGGCAACATGGTGCGCGGCAACAAAGAAGACCAGTGTGCCCGGTTTTAGGGGCAGCGGAAACCTAGAGGCCCTGGGCCACAGGCGCTGGCGTCAGCCCGCCAAACCGTCTCTGGCGCTGTTGGTACCACTGCAAGGCCTGGTGAAACGCCGCGCGATCGAACTCAGGCCAGAGCACATCGGTAAAGTACAGTTCCGTGTAGGCTAGCTGCCAGGGCAGAAAGTTGCTCAGCCGCTGCTCGCCACTGGTGCGAATCAGCAAGTCCGGATCAGGCAGGGGATACGTCCGCAGTACGCGAGACAGAGCGGCTTCGTCTACCTCATCAATGGAGATAGCGCCGGCGGCCACCTGCCGGGCAATCTGGCGGGTGGCCGCCACCAGTTCCTGCCGGCCGCCGTAGTTCACCGCCACATTGAAATGCACCCGCTGGTTGGCGTCGGTCACAGCCATCGCCTCCTGCATTAGCAACCGTAGCCGCTCGGGCAGGGGCGACAGATCACCCAAAAACTGAATTCGCACGCCCTCTCGTTGCATTTCGGCCAGTTCGCGGTGCAGCAGTCGGTCAAACAGGCGCAGTAAAAAGGTGACTTCTTCCAGCGGTCGCCGCCAGTTCTCCGTCGAAAAGGCGTAGACCGTCAGCGCCCCAATGCCCCAGTCTTTGCAGCAGCGCAGCAGGTCCTTCACCGTTTTGGCGCCCTGGCGATGGCCCGCCACCCGGGGCAGCCCCCGCCGGGTGGCCCAGCGGCCGTTGCCATCCATGATCACCGCCACGTGGGCAGGCAAAGCCTCGGGGTGCAGATCGGCAGGCAGGGGGGAAGCATGGTTAGACTGAACCATAGGTCAAACTCCTATAAAGACTTCGGCGGGTTGCATTTGCGACCAGAATTACCATCTAACGGCTGGGGCTGCGATCGCCCCTACCTGTGGGCGGGTTGGGGCCAAATAGGTTGGTCAGGTAGGTCGGTGTCAGGGTTTGATCCCATCGCCACAGCACCCGCATCACCTGATCAAAGGCGTAGAGCAAGGTGAGCCGATGGCGGAGATGCCACTGGTCCCAGGCCAGTTCCGCCGTCATGCGCCGCAGGGTGTGAATCAAGCTGCCCTGGAGATTCGGCTGTCGCCACTTTTGCACCATTGCCTGGGCCAGGGTGCTGGCTATCATCCCCACATTGGTTTCCCCATAGGCCCAGCGGCCAAAGCCCCAAAATTTAGTCATGTGGTTAATCTCGTCAATCAGCAGTTCCCCCAGTACGGCCTGAAGCGGGCCCGTGGTGTAGGCCATCATCCACAGGTAGAGGCAGGCGGCCCCGTACTCAGTGGCGATGCGGTGCAGCCCGTGGCGGTAGAGGTCGGCTCTGGGGTCGTCGCTGGGCGTGTAGGGCCGGGCGGTGTGGGGTACGGATTGGGGCGGTTCCCCGCTCAGGCGCTGGTAGAGCAGGCTCAGTACAGGGGTGTGACGCTTTTCTTCGCGCTCCCAGAGGCCAGGGGCGAGCACCTGGCCATCGGCATTCACCGTGCCCCCCACAAACTGCGCCATCTGGGGATAGAACTGCTCCAGGTACTGGCGACTGGCCTGGGTGTAGCCGCGAATCGGGGCCTCAGTGTTGATGGTGCCGAGCAGAATGGCGCAGAAAGTATCGAGGCAAATGCCGCTCACCTGGTCCGGGTGCAGGGTGCCCCAGGCGATCCGGGGCCAGCGGCGAGGCTGGGGGGTTTGGAACTGACGGGGCAGGTCGTTGAGGCGATCGCACAGGTGCTCCGCCGTCACATACCGCCGGGTTAGGGTTGCAATGCGGTGGTTCGTTTGAACTAAACCTGGGGCAGGCCACCACGGTCCCGCCAGGTCGTCTCCGGCGGCGGGTAAATGAACGGAAGTAGCTGTCATAGTTGGTATGCTCTGAATGCGCACGGTCGAGTAAATTCACTGTAGTTTTTCCGAGGACTGGGGTCAGCCGGGCAAAGTCGGGTCTGGGGCAACCCCGGTGAGTCCCAGCGGGCGGAAAAAGTCGGAATCCGCAGCTTTGGGGATGTATCTCCCCTTAATCTCGGCTAGAGTAGTTGGCCGAAGGAGCATTCCAAAGGCATGGCACCAGATGCGGTAGAACTGGCAGACAAGCTTGTCTTCACCGTCACCGGACGGCATCTGAACGATTTGCAGCGCACCATCCTCCAGCAGGTGTGGCAGGGCCAAAAGTATCTCGACATTGCCACCGCCGCTGGCTACACCGAGGGCCACATCAAGGACGTGGCCTACCAGCTATGGCGACTGCTGTCGAAGGTGACCGGGGAGAAGGTGACCAAATCGACCCTCAAGTCAGTCCTGAAGCGATCGCTGCTCCAGCTCGGTATCGATGTCTCGGCCGCCACCGCTGATCTGGGGATTGGGGGCGGAGCGGGGCGGCCGGAGCCCTCCCTAGCCTCTCACAACTGGGGTTCTACGAACCCTCAAGGGTCCCCAGGTCGGGAGGATTTAGGGCATCGCAGACCAGGGGCATCCCTGGCCTTCAGTCCCCCGCTCAACCCGCAGTTCGTGGGGCGTCAGGAGGCGATCGCACACCTCACTGGTCTGATCGCCCAGGGCCACCGCACCCTCGTTATTCAGGGAGAAGGGGGCCTGGGCAAAACTACCCTAGCCCAGCACTTTATCGCTCAACAGCGGGTCGATCTCACCCTCGAACTGCTGATGGCAAAAGATCCTGCCGACATTACCCCGGTGGAGTGGGTGGTCGAAGAATGGCTGCGCCAGGACTTCGGCGTGGAGCCGGGGCGCGAGTTTGGCGTCACCCTCGATCGCCTGCGTCGACATTTGCGCCAGCGTCGCGTCGCCGTCCTGATCGACAACCTGGAACCCGCCCTCGATGCCCAGGGCCAGTTCCTTGGCCCCCACCGCCGCTACGGCGAATTGCTCAGGGTTTTGGCCCACAGCCGGGGGCAGACGCTGACGCTGATCACCAGCCGCGATCGCCTCTGCGAACCTGGCCTGCCCCTCACCCACTACCGCCTGCCGGGGTTGGGGCTCCCCGCCTGGGCCACCTACTTCGCCCATCGGGGCATCGTTGATGGCGGCGATGGGCTGGCCGCCATGCACAGTGCCTACGGCGGCAACGCCAAAGCGATGGAAATTTTAGCCGGGGTGGTTCAGGCCGACTTTGAGGGCCACCTCGGCCCCTACTGGCAGGCCCACAGCCAGGATCTACTCAGGCCCGTGGATCTCAAAAACCTGGTCGAAAGCCAGATTCATCGCCTGCGGTCCCTTGACCCAGACGCCTATCGCCTCTTCTGTCGCCTCGGCGTCTACCGCTACCAGGACGTGCCCACCATTCCCTGGGAGGCCGTCCACGGCCTGATGGCCGATATCCCTCCCCAGCGTCACCAGGCGATCGTCACCTCCCTGCGCAACCGATCGCTGCTGGAGTGCAGCCAGGGTCGCTACTGGCTGCACTCGGCGGTGCGAGCCGGGGCTCTGGCTCAGCTTGCCGCTCACCCAGAGGGTGCCGCCGATTGGGAGTCGGCCCACCGCGCCGCCGCCCGCTGCTGGAGCGACAGCATCCAGCGTATTTGCAGCCTTGACGACGCCCTCCAGGCGCTCGAAGCCTACTACCACTACGTCGCCATCCAGGATTTCGCCGCCGCCGCCCGGGTCATTTTGCACAGCCGAGACAACCAGTGGCAGCAGTTTTTGCCCCTGGGCAGCACCCTCTACCGCATGGGGCTGGTGCAGCCGCTTACCGATGCCATCACCGCCATCCTCACCCACCTCTCGCCCACCAACGTCGACGTTAGTGAGCTATCCAATATTCTCGGCGACCTGTACTGGATTCAGGGCCGCCTGACGGAGGCGACCGCCTGTCAGCAGAATGCCCTCACCATTGCCCTCACCCACCTAGAAGCCGAAGTGCCTGCCCCAACCACCCACCGCTGGTACTACCTCACCATGCTGGCGGTTGACTCCCAGCTCAGTCTCGGCCTCTACCATCTAGATCTCTGGAACCTGGAGACGGCCGCCATTGGGTTTAGCCAGGTGATGGCCACCGCCGCTGGCACCCGCCACCAGCCATGGGCCGACAAAGCGACCATCTGCCTGGCCCTGGTGCGCTCCCATCAGGGCGATCGCGAAACAGCTAAAGACCTTGCAGACAAGGCCCTGAGGCAGATGCAGACCGGCGGACAGAGCGGTCGCTACGCCTTCTTTGTGCAGCTGTTGGGGCACACCTACCTCAATGTGGGAGAACCGGATACCGCCGCTGCTCTATTAACTGAGGCTATTCAGGCGGCGGAAGCGGGCCACTATCTGCAAATTAAAGCCAATGCTTTGGTGGGCCTGGGACGGCTCAAGCACCAGCGGGGGGACATGACCGAGGCCGCTCTGGACTATCGCCAGGCGATCGCCCTGCTGAATGAAGTCGGTGCCCAGGGGGACCTGGCGACCGCCTACCTGCAATCCGCCCTCACCCTGGCCAGTCAGCCTGAGCAGGCCGCCGAGGCCGAGACTTATCTTTACAAAGCCCTGGACCTGTTTCGGGCTATCCCCGCCCCTCAGCAGATCGTTAGAATCCAAAATATTTGGCAGCAGGCGATCGCAGCCGCTGATCCCTGAACTCCAAACTCGGCATCTCTGCTCCAAGAAAGGTTTACAAAACGAAATATTGCGGTTAATGTAATGACATACATACCCGCTCACCCCTTGGGGATGAGCACCTAGTAAACCTAGTTGCACTTATTTCCATCATGACTACGACCTTACAACGTCAACAATCTGCCTCCCTGTGGGAGCAGTTTTGCCAGTGGGTCACCAGCACCGAGAACCGCCTGTACGTGGGCTGGTTCGGGGTGCTGCCGCGCTCTGCCCTGGCTAGAGCAGATCAGCCGTCCGCACTGGACACCTCGATCGCGGCCAGTCAGGCCCCAGTCGAGGTACCCCTGCGCCCCGTTGCGGCGACCGCAGCGGAAGCCATCTGGCCCACCCTCATGCTGCCCGGCGATCGCCAGGCGTTCCTCCAGGCCATTAACCACGGGCGGATGCCCAGGCGGTTGACCGCCAGAACAATCTGGGCGGCAGCCACCAGTGCGTCCTGGCGCTGTCCCATCGGCGTGGTGCCGGCATGGTTAGGTCGCCCAGTAATGTGAATCTGGTACCGCTGCATACCAACGATGCCCTGCACGACACCAATCTGTTTTTTGGCCGTTTCCAGCACGCCGCCCTGCTCGACATGGAGTTCGACAAAGGCACAGATGTCGTTACAACGTCAACAATCTGCCTCCCTGTGGGAGCAGTTTTGCCAGTGGGTCACCAGCACCGAGAACCGCCTGTACGTGGGCTGGTTCGGGGTTCTGATGATTCCCACCCTGCTTGCTGCCACCACCTGCTTCGTCGTAGCGTTCATCGCTGCTCCTCCCGTCGACATCGACGGCATCCGTGAGCCCGTGGCTGGCTCGCTGATGTACGGCAACAACATCATCTCCGGTGCGGTTGTGCCCTCCTCCAACGCCATCGGTCTGCACTTCTACCCGATCTGGGAAGCCGCTTCCCTCGATGAGTGGCTGTACAACGGTGGCCCCTACCAGCTGGTCATCTTCCACTTCCTCATCGGCGTCTTCTGCTACATGGGTCGTGAGTGGGAACTGAGCTACCGCCTGGGCATGCGCCCCTGGATCTGCGTTGCTTACAGCGCACCCGTGGCCGCTGCGACCGCCGTGTTCCTGATTTACCCCCTGGGTCAGGGCTCCTTCTCGGACGGTATGCCCCTGGGTATCTCCGGTACCTTCAACTTCATGCTGGTGTTCCAGGCTGAGCACAACATTCTGATGCACCCCTTCCACATGCTGGGTGTAGCCGGTGTGTTCGGTGGTTCGCTGTTCTCGGCCATGCACGGTTCGCTGGTGACCTCGTCTCTGGTGCGTGAGACCACCGAGACTGAGTCCCAGAACTACGGCTACAAGTTTGGTCAGGAAGAAGAGACCTACAACATCGTTGCAGCCCACGGCTACTTCGGACGTCTGATCTTCCAATACGCCAGCTTCAACAACAGCCGTTCGCTGCACTTCTTCCTGGGTGCGTGGCCTGTGATCGGCATCTGGTTCACCGCCCTGGGCATCAGCACGATGGCGTTCAACCTGAACGGGTTCAACTTCAACCAATCCATCCTTGACAGCCAAGGTCGAGTGATTGGCACCTGGGCGGACGTGATCAACCGCGCCAACCTGGGTATGGAAGTGATGCACGAGCGCAATGCTCACAACTTCCCGCTGGACCTGGCCGCTGCTGAGGCTCCTGAAACCCTGGATCTGCGTTGCTTACAGCGCACCCGTGGCCGCTGCGACCGCCGTGTTCCTGATTTACCCCCTGGGTCAGGGCTCCTTCTCGGACGGTATGCCCCTGGGTATCTCCGGTACCTTCAACTTCATGCTGGTGTTCCAGGCTGAGCACAACATTCTGATGCACCCCTTCCACATGCTGGGTGTAGCCGGTGTGTTCGGTGGTTCGCTGTTCTCGGCCATGCACGGTTCGCTGGTGACCTCGTCTCTGGTGCGTGAGACCACCGAGACTGAGTCCCAGAACTACGGCTACAAGTTTGGTCAGGAAGAAGAGACCTACAACATCGTTGCAGCCCACGGCTACTTCGGACGTCTGATCTTCCAATACGCCAGCTTCAACAACAGCCGTTCGCTGCACTTCTTCCTGGGTGCGTGGCCTGTGATCGGCATCTGGTTCACCGCCCTGGGCATCAGCACGATGGCGTTCAACCTGAACGGGTTCAACTTCAACCAATCCATCCTTGACAGCCAAGGTCGAGTGATTGGCACCTGGGCGGACGTGATCAACCGCGCCAACCTGGGTATGGAAGTGATGCACGAGCGCAATGCTCACAACTTCCCGCTGGACCTGGCCGCTGCTGAGGCTCCTGAAATTATCGGCTAGTCTCTGCTAGTCCATTGATTGAGAAAAAGCGCCCCCGACCGGGGGCGCTTTTGTTGTTGGCAGGGGTTCAATCTGTGGGGGCGAGCGATGATTAGCCCTGGGGAATCGGGGGGAATGAGACAGGATTCAGGATCAGCTCCCTGTTGGGCTTAACCCATGAGCTGAAGAAGCTAGTTGATATTGCCCAGCGGTCTAAATTTCGTCGGCAAACCTCAGAATCTTTTGGTACAGCCGGTTGCTGATCCGAAAGCCCGCCTGCTCCACCAGAGTATCCATCAACCGCCGTACGCTGGGGATCAGCGCCCTTTTTTTAGCCAGAATAATGACGCCAAACAGGCCAATTACCGATAGCTCCAGCTCCTGGGCCAACTGTCGTCCCCGGCGTTCATTCATCAGTAGCTCGTCGGCTTTGAGCTGCAACGCCAGGGCGATCGCATGGGTGTCACCCAGATCCAGCTGCTTGCCCGACTGCACAACTCTGGCGATCGCCGACGCTGTCGGAGCCTGCACGTGAATCCAGCCAGAGGAGAGCACTGCTTGAATACGGGCACTTTTAGCGGTGGCTAAATCCCTGGCGGCCACCTCTGAAATAATCCCGGCACTGTAGATGGACTCCAGCAACCAAAGATGATCAATCAACGCGAAACTGCCTAATGACGAGGCATCGCTTACCAAAATCATAGCCAACCCCGGCTGCGCAGATTTTGAATATCTTCGTCAAACTCTTGCATGTCGTAATGAATACAGTTGCCACGATTGCCCAGGCATTTCTGGAACTCCATCAGGTGCATATCAGCAATTTGGCTGGCACCCTCTAGGGTGACGTGCTCCTGCTCAAATAGAGCGATGGCAATCTCCCGGAGCCAGTTAGCCCTAGAAAAGGTAGGCTCCTGGCTGATCTCATCTGGAATATGAAGGGTAATTTTCATGGTGAGGGGTTCATAGTGATGAGGGAAATGCTTCCGGTACTCATCCACTCCCAGGAGAGCAGAGCTAGGAAACCTTTGATCGAGGTGTGATATTGCTGTTTCCTAACCTGCTATGCGGTGATAGACCCCATTACAGCTATCACATCGAGAGCAAGGTAGCATTCTCGAGCCAAATTGGAACTGGGGCAAATCTCCAACATCCTGACTCACCTCAACCCTGACAGGACATCACTGAACCAGCTTATATTCGATTAGCTCAGGGGGCTTATTCCGCCAGCGATTGATCCAGTAGCGTCCCTGACCCAGCGCCTGGGGCAGTTTTGACAACGTACAGAAAAAGGCATAGAGGCGGGCATGCCCCGGCACATCCCCCCGGCCCTGGCGATACTTGTAAATTCGCCATCCCAACAGCATATAGCCCAACAGCAGCAGCAGGCTCAAGCCACGGGTTGGCCAGGCGAAGGTCAAGGCGACTAAAGGAATAAGCACCCCCCAAAGCCAACCGCTCTTATTTTCCTTCACCATATAAGACTCCGGCGGCTCGCCGTACATCGCCTTGCCCTCTGCAACGGCCCATCCCCCTCGAATCGAACGCTTCCACCACTGGCCAAAGCGAGTCATGGCGGCATCGTGAAGGGTCATATCAGCCTCAATGCGCTCTATTTTCCAACCTTTCTGCCGCAGGCGAATGCACATCTCCGGCTCTTCTCCGCAGATCATACTGGGATTAAAGCCACCGACGGCTTTGATCGCCTCGACGCGAGCCATCATATCGCCTCCGCAGGCCTTAGCCTCTCCCACTGGAGTATTCCACTCCATGTCGGCCAGGCGGTTGTAGGGAGACGCATCGGGGAACCGCTCTCGCCGCCGTCCACACACAATCGCCAGGGCCTCCGACTGGCTGAGCGCCGTGATGGCGCGATCGATCCAGCCAGGCAGCAGTTCACAGTCGCCGTCGACAAACTGCACGTAGGTCAGATCAGGGAAATTATCAACCAGGTATTGAAACCCTGTGTTGCGCCCTCTGGCCATTGTAAAAGGCACAGACATATCAAGTTCTACGACATGAATGCCCATGGCGCGGGCTTGAGCCACACTGCCATCGGTGGAACCCGAGTCTACATAGACGATAGGGCTACCTGCAGGTACGTGTTCCTGTAAAGACCTTAGACAGCGAATAAGACGCTCTCCTTCATTGCGGCCTATCGTCACAACGCCAATCTGATCCATGGCTCGCTTAAGTTCCTAACTACTTTTCAGCTTAAGGCTCCAGGGTTAAATATTTAGACCTTAAAGCAACTAATATGCATCATTCTAGTTTGTTTGCCAAGGCTTAACCAAGCCTAAAGCTGGTTGCCACCAAGCCAAAATCTACCCTGCCAGGTGGGAACATAGGTTTACCTTTGCAGGGTCTGAAGTAAGATTGCAGTCAGCACCAGGACCGCCAGTTGTCCGACAGTTTTTCAATTGAACAAGCTACCTTGATTTTTATAAAAGCTTTACACAAAGACCACCAAACATTTAGGCCAGAAGTTTTTTGGGGCCTAGGTCAGCCCAAAGAGCACCGCTTCGGGTACGTTTATATGCAAGTGATAAGAATAATTAGCGTATCTTAGTATATTTTCGGTTGCATTGATGCCTGAAGAGCTAACTTGTATTTTGACCACCGAGAAGCGAGCTGTATTGTCGAGACTCTTCTTTCCAACAAAGAAGAGGAGTCGAAGCCGCAAAATCCTTATTCCCAGACAGCTTTCTCTTAGGGAATAAGAGGGCTGGGGTGAGAGCGGCATCACTGGAATAAGTCTGCTTTTCTTCGCCCTTAAGTTCATGATATGCTGACTATCACTATCCAGCTCTTAAATCTTGAGACAAATATCAGGTCTTAGGGTTAACAAGAGGTTAATAAGCTCTGAAAGGATTCAGCAAGATCAATACATTAATCCGTGAACAAAATGTCAAGTCATGCTAAATAGTTATTTGACAATAATTTCTTAAAACAAGCTTGATTCAGTGTTTTAATTTTAAGCCCAAAGAATTTCGAGCTTCTGAACGCTCAATTTTATGTAATTTAAGTACTGGGTAAAGCTAGCCTTTTTATTCAAAACTAAGTTCAGTTTTTTCAGTTCTTCAAAGATCTTCGTGTTTTGATTATGCGCATTCTAATCGTACTGCCCGGCTTGCATAGGGTTTTAAGGGGAGCAGAGGTAGCATTTGAAGAGTTGGCAAAGAAACTTGCGCTAATGCCTGGGTGCGAGGTGACGCTCATGGGCTCAGGTCATCCCAAGGTTGATTCTCCCTATAATTTTCTTCATGTACCCTGTATTGCTCGCGAAAAGTTTGAAAAATGGCCTGCGTTTCCGTATCTGCGTGGGCACTATGTCTATGAAGAACTAACGTTTCTACCGGGATTGATGCGGACCTATCAGCCCGAAAAATATGATGTAACGGTTACGTGCAGTTACCCCTACACAAACTGGACTCTACGGGCAAAGAGCCAAAAAACAAGGCCGAAACACATTTTCGTTACTCAAAACGGAGATTGGATGTGCACGAAAAAAAATTCAGAGTATAAGCACTTTTCCTGCGACGGCCTGGTCTGTACTAACCCTGAATATTTTGACAACAACAAAGATAATTTTCCAACGGTGTTGATCCCTAACGGTGTAGATCCTGAAGTTTTTGCCCCCGGTGAGGGAGATCGCAGCAGATTCAACCTTCCGAGTAATGTGCCACTGGCGGTAATGGTAAGCGCTCTCATTCCTAGCAAGCGAGTGCTGGAGGGCATTCGTTGTGTTGGGAAAGTCGAAGGGTTACACCTGGCTATTGCTGGAGACGGTGAACTGCGGGATCAGGTGCAGGCATTGGGGCATGAGCTTTTAGGCGATCGCTTTCATTTGCTAAAGCTGCCAAGAGAGAATATGCCAGAGCTGTATCGCTGTGCTGATACGTTTTTGCACATGAGCCTTGACGAGCCGTCAGCCAATGTCTACATCGAGGCATTGGCCACGGGTCTGCCCATTGTTACTCATGATCGTCGCGTCACCCGCTGGACCTTAGAGGATCAAGCTTATCTAGTTGATACCACCGATGAAGCCGCCGTAGCGAATGCGCTGTCCGCCGCCCTTAAGTATCAAACATCAGACGATGTTCAGAAACGGCGGGACTTGGTCAATCGCCGCTATTCTTGGCTAGCTCTGGCCAAGCAATACTACGCGTTCTTTCAAGCAATTGGTGATCAGACACCTGCTTTGCCAGAGCAGGTTACCGTTGGTTAATGTTCTACCGACAACCCTACCGGGCAGGCCACGTTGGTGCCGCCTAGACCACAATAGCCGCCGGGGTTTTTGGCCAGGTACTGCTGGTGGTACGCCTCCGCGTAGTAAAACTCTGAAGCGTCTAGAATTTCAGTAGTAATAGAACCATAGCCCGCCTGGTTGAGGGCTTCCTGGTAGGCCCGACGGGAAGCTTCTGCGGCCTGATGCTGGGCTTGGGAGTAGGTGTATATGCCCGATCGGTACTGAGTCCCAACGTCGTTGCCTTGGCGCATGCCCTGGGTAGGGTTGTGGTTTTCCCAAAAGGTTTTGAGCAGTTGGTCGTAGGTAACCACCGCCGGGTCAAAAAGGACCAGAACCACTTCATTGTGGCCAGTTAGACCGGAACAAACCTCCTGATAGGTTGGGTTAGGAGTGTAGCCAGCGGCATAGCCTACGGCCGTAGAGTACACGCCGTCTAGCTGCCAAAACTTGCGTTCCGCTCCCCAAAAACAGCCCATGCCAAAGAGAGCCCGTTCCATACCGTCAGGGAAAGGGGGCGTGAGCGGATTGCCGTTGACGTAGTGTTTATCGGGCACGGACATGGCCGTAGCCCGCCCGGGCAGAGCCTCGCTAGCAGCGGGCATCTCTGACTTTTTACCTTTGCCTAAACCAAAGAAGACCATAGGATGATTGCGATATGTATAGGAGCACTGTCTAAATATAGCGCTACCCCCCTAACCATTCCCAGGGAGGATACCCCTACCAGATCAGCGATCGCCAGTCGTGACTCAGTAGTGGCGATCGAGGCGCAAAACGGTCTCCAGCAGGACGTTGGCCCCGTTCACACACTCCTCGGGAGTGGTGTACTCGACCTCCGAATGGCTGAAGCCCCCCTCGCTGGGCACAAAAATCATCCCCATATCGGTGAAGCGGCCCATTTCCAGGGCGTCGTGGCCCGCTCGACTGGGCATGGGCATATGGCTGAGGCCAAAGCGATCGCTCACCTCCGCGATCATGGCCTGAATGTGAGGGGCGGCAGGACATGGAGCCACGTTGAGCTGCGGCACAATTTCAATGGTGGTATCTGTTGACCGGGCGATCAGCACCAGTTCTTCTTTCAGGTCGTGAACCAGGTCATCGATCACAGCTTGGTTGAGGTCGCGCACGTCAAGGCTGCACTGCACCTGACCTGGCACAATATTGGCGGCATTGGGCCACACCTGTAGGGCGCCCACGGTGGCCACCTGCTGCCCAGGGGGGCGGATGCCCAGGCGGTTGACCGCCAGAACAATCTGGGCGGCAGCCACCAGTGCGTCCTGGCGCTGTCCCATCGGCGTGGTGCCGGCATGGTTAGGTCGCCCAGTAATGTGAATCTGGTACCGCTGCATACCAACGATGCCCTGCACGACACCAATCTGTTTTTTGGCCGTTTCCAGCACGCCGCCCTGCTCGACATGGAGTTCGACAAAGGCACAGATGTCGTCTCGGGTGCGCCTAGACAGCTCGAGTTGGTCCCAATTGCCGCCAGCCCCGTTCACACAGTCGTCAATGGGGCGACCATCTTTGCGATGGTAGTCGCTGGCCTTGAGGGAGGCCGTTCCGGCCATGGCTCGCCCGCCAATCATGGTGTCCTCTTCATCGGCGAAGACGATTACCTCAAACGGGTGGTCGAGGATGACATTATTCTCCTGTAGGGTGCGGGCGACCTCAATGCCAGCCAGCACGCCCAGATTGCCGTCGAATTTGCCGCCACAGGGCACTGTATCGATATGGGACCCAGTGGCAATCGCCGGGGCATGAAGGCGGCCGGGACGACGGCCAATCAGGTTGCCTGCGGTATCAATACAGGTGCTCAACCCCGCTTCTACCATCCACCGACGCACCAGTTCTCGGCCCTGAACATCTTCTGGGCTAAAGGCCAACCGACAGATACCGCCGTTTTCCAATCGCCCGATCTGGGCCAGGTCGTCAATACTTTGGTTGAGTCGCTTGCCATTGATGCTAAGGGTTTGAAGGAGAGCCATAGGTGCTTAGTTGAGGAGGAGTACAGTGAAGAGATGAAACGTCGACTCCAGAAAACGTTACAGACCATCATAAACTGTGATGTCTCTGCATACAGTCCATTGTATACAGAGTTTTGGCTGCATTTTGTATCGAAAAAACTTTCTGTGCCGCTGTAGATTTATAGCGATGGCCATTGCGCTTAGGACATTGGCCTCTTCCAAAGGCAAAAACTGGGGCGGCGCAATGGCGTATAGCCATCGCTTCAGGGGCATTGGTTCTGTCCTAACCGTTCTGGCGATGGCTATATTGCTGCCAAAGGTTTAACTGGAGCTACCATCCACAGTCAGCGACCGCGCCTGAGTTGGGGCGGTTAAGGGCTACGGGCTAGATGTCCTGCAGAGTTTATCCCGGAACGATTCCTGGTCTGCCAATCCTAGACTGGTAGATTGCGTGGCGCGCCAGCAAACCCCACAGGGCTTACTGGCGCACTAACGATTCTTTACTCTGAACGTTTCGTTGCGAACGCCGAGTAGCAGCACTAGCCCCAATGCCTTTGCCGCTGCTACACCGCCCGAAGCCTGCTAAAACTGGCGTAAAAACCGCAGATCACTGGTGTAAAGGCGGCGAATATCGTCAATTTGGTGCTGCACCATGGCCAGACGTTCCACCCCCAGGCCAGCGGCAAAACCGGTATAAACCTCGGGGTCATAGCCTACTGACTTGAGCACGTTGGGGTCAATCATGCCACAGCCCAAGACCTCCAGCCATTTGCCCTGCCACTGCACATCTACCTCAGCGGAGGGCTCGGTGAAGGGAAAATAGCTGGGACGGAACCGGACCGGGATATCGCCGTAGAGGGCCTCCAGAAAGACCTTGATGGTGCCGCGCAGGTCGGTGAAGGTGATGTCGGTATCAACCGCAAAGAACTCAATCTGGTGGAACACGGCGGCGTGGGTGGCATCGACGGTATCGCGCCGGTAGCAGCGCCCAATCGCCACCGCCCGTAGAGGGGGCTCGTTGGCCTGCATGTAGCGAATTTGGGTGTTGGAAGTGTGGGTCCGCATCAGGTGGCCGTTGGGCAGGTAGAGGGTATCCTGCATGTCGCGGGCGGGGTGATCGGGCAAAAAGTTGAGGGCTTCGAAGTTGTAGTAGTCGGTTTCAATTTCGGGACCGTCAGCCACGGTGTAACCCAAGCCCACAAAGATATCGACGATGCGATCGATGATGCTGTTGATGGGGTGAACGCGCCCCTGGGGCTGAAAAATTCCCGGCATGGTGACATCCAGGGTCTCAGTCGCTAGCTGGGCCTCAATGCGGGCCGCTTCCAGGGTGGCCTTGCCCTGGTCTAGCTGGGTTTGAATCAGGTCTTTGACCTCGTTGGCCAGGCCGCCAATGCGGGGACGGTCTTCGGCGGAGAGCTTGCCCATTCCCCCCAGAACCTTGGAAAGCTGGCCTTTTTTGCCCAGGTAGCCAATCCGCAGCTGTTCCAGTTCGTCGAGGGTGGTGGCCGCGGCGATCGCGCCCTGAGCCGCCTGCTTCATGGCGATCAAATCAGCTTCGAGCTGGGTGGGTGCGGAGGTCATTCTAGGTGTATTGTGCAACAACAGTGGGGTGGGGAATAACCGCTGAGGTTGGTCCCAACGGGTCGTTTGGCATCCCCAGACTTTGACTATTCTAGTGTGGTGGGGGAACAGTCATGAACATTCTGATCAGCAACGACGACGGGATTTTTGCCCTGGGTATGCGGACTCTGGCTACCGCTCTGGCGACTGCCGGGCATCAGGTCACGGTGGTGTGCCCCGATCGCGAGCGATCGGCCACCGGTCACGGACTGACGATGCACAAACCGATTCGGGCCGAGTTGATAGACTCCCTGTTTGAGCACAACATTCAAGCCTGGAGCTGTTCTGGGACGCCCGCTGACTGCGTCAAATTAGCCCTGGGGGCGCTGATGCCCAGTCTGCCCGACGTGGTGGTATCGGGCATCAACCACGGAGCCAATCTGGGTACCGACGTGGTCTATTCGGGCACGGTGTCGGCGGCGATGGAGGGGGTGATGGAGGGCATCCCGTCCATCGCCGTCAGCCTGACCAGCTTTACCCAGGGCAGCTTTACCCCCGCCGCTGACTTCATTTGCGCCCTGCTGGCCGATCGCGATCGCTTTCCCGCTACGGCCCCCCTACTGCTCAACATCAACGTGCCAGCGGTCGCCGCCAGCGACATCCGGGGAGCAAAAATCACCCGTCAGGGCATTCGTCGCTACTTTGATCAGTTTGAAAAGCGCCTCGACCCTCGGGGTAAGACCTACTACTGGTTAGCCGGAGAGGCCATTGCCGACATTGAAGACCCCCTGCCTAACCAGGGCTGGCCGCCGCCCCTCAAGCAGTCCCTGGCCACCATCCCCACCGACGTCCAGGCCATTCACGATCGCTACATTTCGGTTACACCCCTGCAATACAACCTGACCGCCGTGGGCGATCTGCTAGATTTGGCCGAGGGGCGACGCTCTCTGCTGCCAGAGTAGTCCATGCCCCAGAAATTCAGACTAGGGGCTGTCATCAATTAGCTGCCAAATGCCCAAAAATTAAGGGCTACAGCCCCTAGCCTGTTGTTTGGGTCGGACATGGCAAAGCTTGGTATACCGAGCTTTTGACCGTAATGGATGACACGCTCTAGGGAAAATTTAGACCGAAGAACATTGTCGGAGGCGAAATCTGATCTCGTTTCCGGGCAAACTAAAGCTACTTCCGGCTTGTACCACGCCGAGATTCCGCAGATCAGGTGGCCCACCCATCGTGACGATTTCGAAGAGAGTTCATTACTATTAGAGGAATCTCAGGTCAATGCTCTACCCCGAGGCGCATCTGTAATTTTTTAGACCGATGTTCCATGCTTTTCCAATCCCGAGAGATTCATGGCTGAGCTAACCGAGCAGTTTTTAGTCCGGTTCTGGGGCGTTCGCGGAAGCATCGCCTGTCCTGGGGCGTCTACCGTACGCTACGGCGGCAACACCTCCTGTGTGGAGATGCTGCTGGGGGGACATCGGCTCATTTTTGACGGCGGTACAGGGTTGCGCGAGCTGGGTCTTTCCCTGCTCAAGGAAATGCCGGTGGAAGCCAATCTTTTCTTTACGCACTCCCACTGGGACCACATTCAGGGCTTTCCCTTCTTTGTGCCCGCTTTCGTCCGCGGCAATCGGTTCAATATCTACGGTGCGATCGCGCCCAATGGCTCTACCATTGAGCAGCGCCTCAACGACCAAATGCTGCATCCCAACTTTCCGGTGCCGCTGCAGGTGATGGGCGCTGACCTCAAGTTCTGCGACATTGACGTCGGCGAAACTCTCCACATCGGCGACATCACCATCCAAAACGCCCTGCTTAACCACCCCGGCGAGGCGGTTGGGTATCGGGTCACCTGGCAGGATCAGGTGGCCGCCTACATCACCGATACCGAGCACTACCCCGACCGGCTAGACGACAACGTCCTGTGGCTGGCGCGCGATGCCGACGTCATGATCTACGACTCCACCTACACCGACGAGGAGTACTACGACCCGAAATCCAGCAAGGTGGGCTGGGGCCACTCCACCTGGCAGGAGGCGGTCAAGGTGGCCCAGGCCGCTGGGGTCAAAACCCTGGTGATTTTTCACCACGACCCGGCCCACGACGACGATTTTATGGATGAGGTGGCCGCTGAAACCCTTGCGGCTTTTCCTGGGGCTGTGGTTGCCCGCGAAGGCATGGTGCTGAATTTGACCGCTGCCAGCCACCTGCCGCAGCCGTCACGGGTCACGAGCGGCTAAGCACGCTCCAGGCTGGCGATCGGTTATAGTGCTCCAGGCGCCAGGGGTCTGTCCCGTAGCCCAGGCCGTGATTGCCCACGCGAGGGCAGCAGTCTGTGTAAAAATGTAAAGCGTGTGGATTACGTCTTCTCTTACGACAGCGATTACCCCAACGGCCGTTGCTTTGGGGAACTTTGACGGCGTTCATCTGGGGCATCAGGCCGTAATCGGCGCGATCGCTCCAGTGGTGGAGCCGTCGGTTCAGCCGTCATCGTCGGACTCTAACCGGAGCCAAGCCACCCTACAGGGCCTGAGCACCCGCCAGCGGGGGCTGAACCCGAGCGGCGGGGCTGAGATCGCCCGACCGCCAGCCGGGGCAGCCGTCACCCCCATGCCCACGGTGATGACCTTTTTCCCCCACCCCCAGGAGTTTTTTTCGGGGCAGGCTCGTCCGCTGCTGACCCCCCTGCCCGAAAAAGCGGCCCAGATCGCCCGCCTGGGCATTGGTCAACTCGTGCTGCTCCCCTTCGACCAGGCGCTGGCCAGCCTCTCCCCCCAGGAGTTTGTGGAATCGCTGCTGATTGAGCAACTGCGGGTTACCAGCATTAGCGTCGGCAAAGACTTTTGCTTTGGCCGCAGGCGTCAGGGCACCGTTGACGATCTAAAAACCCTGGCTGCTCGCTACGGCGTAGCGGTTCATGTCGCCCCGCTAACCTGTTGGGGAACCGATCGCATCAGCAGTTCTCAGATTCGTCAGGCGTTGTCAACCGCTGACTTGAAAACAGTCAGGGCGCTGCTCGGCCGCCCCTACAGCCTGGTGGGCCGAGTGGTTCAGGGGGAGCAACTGGGGCGCACCCTGGGCTTTCCCACGGCGAACCTGCTGCTGCCAGCCGATAAGTTTTTACCTCAGACAGGGGTTTATAGTGTTTGGGTGCAGGGGGCGAACCAAACCCCCTACGATCTGGTCCCCGGCGTGATGAACCTGGGCATGCGGCCCACCGTCAAAGGCGTGGCCCTTACCACCGAGGTCCATTTGCTGAACTGGGCTGGAAACCTCTACGGTAAAACTCTGGAGGTACATTTACAGAGCTTTTTGCGGCCAGAGCAAAGGTTTGAGTCCCTCGATGCCCTCAAATCTCAAATTCAACAGGACTGCCAGCAAGCTCTGGGAGAATTGGCGCGATCGCCTGTAGGCAGTCTGGGGGCGATCGGGGCATCATAAGCCTACACAGATCACCGCCAAGTCCAGGGGTAAACGATAGTCTGGAATGGTTTGTAAACCTATGACCCTCGATTTGGACTTGGTATAGCAGGGATTAACAGCATGCGTGAGCGGATTGAAACGCTAGTCCAGAATTTAAATAAGACCGTCGTTGGCAAGTCAGATTCAATTCGGCTCGTGCTGGTGGCGCTGTTTTCGGGGGGGCATGCCCTACTAGAAGACGTGCCAGGGGTAGGCAAAACCCTCCTGGCCAAGTCCCTCGCCCGCTGCATCGACGGCAAATTTCAGCGCATTCAATGCACCCCCGACCTGCTGCCCACCGATGTGACCGGCACCAATATCTGGAACCCCAGCAACGGTGAGTTTCAGTTTTTGCCGGGACCTGTGTTTGCCAACATTCTGCTGGCCGACGAAATTAACCGGGCCACCCCCCGGACCCAATCGGCGCTGCTGGAAGTAATGGAAGAACATCAGGTCACGCTGGACGGGCGATCGCGTCCGGTGCCCGACCCCTTTTTTGTGATCGCAACCCAAAACCCGGTGGAATACCAGGGAACGTTTCCGCTGCCCGAGGCTCAGATGGACCGCTTTGCGCTGTCCTTTAGCCTCGGGTACCCTACCCCAGACGAAGAGCTGAGCATGCTCCAACGGCTGATGGGCAGCGCCTCTCCCCAGACCATTCAACCCTGCATCACCCTGGACGAAGTGATGGCCCTGCGCCAGGAGTGCAGCCAGGTAACCGTAGAAGGGTCTCTACAGCGCTACATTCTGGATCTCGTCAGAGCGACCCGCAGCCACAGCGAGATTACCCTCGGGGTCAGCCCGCGGGGGTCGGTGGCCTTCTACCGGGCCGTTCAGGCCCTGGCCTACCTGGAAGGGCGCAGTTATGCCATCCCCGACGACGCCAAACAACTGGCCCCCCACGTGCTGGCCCACCGGTTAATCCCGGCGGGGCACCACCAACCCCAGCGGCTGGTGGCTGACCTGCTAAATGCCACGCCCATTCCCTAGGTGCGCCCCTGGCCAGTCCCCGATGGTAAACCCAAAATTCTGCCTGGGCCCGTGGTAGTTTTGGGAGGCAAACAGCCCATAATAGGGGCGATGAACTGAAGGATCGCAATCTCCCATGCCAAGAACGCCCAGTGAGTACATCATTCACATGCTGTTTGATGGCGGCCACCACGAAGAGGTGCGCTTTTCCTCCATTCAGGATTTCCAGAAGTGGTACAGCGGTGAACTCATGCCCAAAGCCACCTCCGACGAATTCATCACGGTGCCCCTGCCCAAAGTTAATCCCGGCGAATACATGGTGGTTCGCCCCTCTCGGATTAGCGCCATTCGGGTCGAGCCCGTGTTTAGCTCCAGCGTTGAACGGTTTTGATGGGTAATAGATTTCAACTTAGCGCCAGGGGGTGGACCTGGGCTGTGGGCCTGGGCACAGCCATAGCTCTGATCCCCCTCGGATGGGTGCTGCCGCGCTCTGCCCTGGCTAGAGCAGATCAGCCGTCCGCACTGGACACCTCGATCGCGGCCAGTCAGGCCCCAGTCGAGGTACCCCTGCGCCCCGTTGCGGCGACCGCAGCGGAAGCCATCTGGCCCACCCTCATGCTGCCCGGCGATCGCCAGGCGTTCCTCCAGGCCATTAACCACAGCCTGGCCTACCTGGCCACGCCCAAGGCTGCCCAGGACTATCAGAACCACCCCGTGCCGGGCATTACCCGCGATCGCGTGTGGCGTAGTCTACAGCGCCTGCGCCAGCTGGTCGCCACCAGTCCCAGCAGCCAGGTCTTCCAAACGGCCCTGCGACGCGAATTTGTCCTCTACGAATCCATCGGTACCGACGGCAACGGCACCGTTGCCTATACGGGGTACTTTGAACCCCAGTACCGGGCCAACCTCGTCCCCACCGCCGAGTTTCGCTATCCCCTCTACCGCCGCCCGCCCGGCCTGGAGAGCTGGCCCCAGCCCCACCCCACTCGCCTGGAGCTGGAAGGGGGCGATGGGTTGGCGGGTAGCCAAGGTCCCCTGGCAGGGCTGGAGCTGGTGTGGCTGGCCGACCGGCTAGAAGCCTTTTTGGTTCAGGTGCAGGGGTCCGCCAGGCTACAGCTCACCGATGGTCGGGAGCTGTCGGTGGGCTACGCAGGCCGCACCGAGTATCCCTACACCAGCATTGGCCGCGCCCTGGTAAACGACGGCAAAATCGACCCAGAAACGCTGTCGCTGCCCAACTTAATCGCCTACTTTAAGGCCCATCCCGAGGATCTGGATCGGTATCTGCCCCAGAACGAGCGGTTTATTTTCTTTCGTGAGGGCAGCGGTGGGCCGCCCACAGGCAGTCTCAGCGTGCCGGTAACTGCAGGCTACTCCATCGCCACTGACAAGTCGCTACTGCCTCCGGGAGCCGCCGCCATCATTCAGGTGCCGCTTCCTCAGCCGACGCCCCAGGGCGATTGGATCGCTCAGCCCACTACCCGCCTGGTGCTCGACCAGGATACGGGCGGAGCGATCCTGGGCCCGGGCCGGGTCGATATGTTCATTGGCACGGGCCCCCAGGCGGGAGAACTGGCTGGGCGCATCAACACCCCGGGGCGCCTATACTATCTGCTGCTGCGCCCTTAACCCCCTCACCGCGACCTGGCGATAATCCCCCTGGTCTGCCACAGTAGGGGTGTTACCCTATACGCCTATGGACACTTCCTTTGCCCTCACCCTACAGATCGTACTCACGGTGTTGGCCGGAGTTACGGCCCAGGTGATTGGGGAGATCGCCAGGGTTCCCAGCATTATTTTCCTGCTGATGTTTGGTATTGGGCTGGGACCGGACGGCCTGGGGCTGCTCCATCCCCAGGATCTGGGGGTGGGTTTAGAGGTCATTGTGGCGCTCAGTGTTGCCCTGATCCTCTTTGAGGGAGGGCTGAGCCTGGAGTTGAGCGAGCTGGGCCAGGTCTCCAATAGCCTCCGGAACCTGGTGACCGTGGGCATTTTCATCACCCTGATCGGAGGTGGCATGGCCGCCCACTGGCTGGGGGAATTTCCCTGGTCCCTGGCCTTTCTCTACGCCTCCCTGGTCGTCGTTACAGGCCCCACGGTGATCAGCCCTTTGCTGCGCCAGGTGGAGGTCGATCGCAGAGTTGCCACCCTCCTGGAAGGGGAGGGGGTGCTGATCGATCCCGTTGGGGCTATTCTGGCTGTGGTGGTGCTAGACATTATTCTCAATGGGGATGCCGATCCTACCACCGTGGTCGGCGGACTGATTCTGCGGCTGGGTATCGGCACTCTGATTGGGGTGGTGGGCGGTGGCGCGATCGGTCTTCTGCTCAAGCGGGCCAGTTTTTTGGGCGAAGATCTGCGCAATCTGGTCGTGTTGGCAGGGCTGTGGGGCCTGTTTGGGCTGGCTCAGAGCATTCGCAGTGAGTCGGGGCTGATGGCCACCGTCGTGGCCGGGATGATGGTGCGCTGGCTGTCGGTTCCCGATGAACGGCTACTGCGCCGGTTTAAGGGGCAGCTGACTGTGCTGGCCGTGTCGGTCTTGTTTATTTTGTTGGCCGCCGACCTCTCCATTGCCAGTGTGTTTGCCCTGGGCCGAGGTGCGGTGTTAACGGTGCTGGTGCTGATGGTCATCGTGCGGCCCATCAACGTTTGGCTGTGTACTCGCTCCAGTGACCTCAATTGGCGACAAAAGCTATTTTTGGGCTGGGTCGCTCCCCGGGGTATTGTCTCCGCCTCCGTGGCTTCTCTGTTTGCAATTTTGCTCACCGAGCGCGGCATCAGCGGGGGGGACGCCATCAAGGCGCTGGTCTTTCTCACCATCATTCTGACGGTGCTGGTTCAGGGGTTGACCGCACGGCTAGTAGCGCGCTGGCTGGGCATTACCAAAGCCGACGCTGTGGGTGCGGTAATTGTGGGATGCAGCCCCTTGAGTCTGCTGATTGCCCGTCTGATCAAGGAGTATGGCGACCCGGTGGTGATGATCGACACCAACGAGTCAACCGGCGAGGCGGCCGAGAAAGAAGGTATTGAGCTGTTGATCAGCAGTGCCCTCGATCGCGATGCCTTAGAAAAAGCTGGTTTAGACAAGGCGGGCACCTTCTTAGCCATCACTAAAAACGGCGAGGTCAATGCAGTGGTCGCCCAGCGCGCCCTGGAGGAATTTCAACCCGCCCGGGTCATCGCCGTAGTCCCCCAGGACAAGAGCCTGGGGGATCTGCCCAACAAGGGCCAGCTCAAGGGGGCCCAAACCCCATATGTCTCCCTGAAACAGTGGAATACTTACCTCAGCGATGGCGAGGTACGCCTGGGCGAAACCCGTCTACAGCCGGAGAACACCGACCTGCAAATCACGCATCTGGCCACGCTTGTGCAAAGTGGTAGCATGGTGCCTCTGCTGGTAGAACGCGGTGACCGGCTGCGGGTGGTGCTAGACCACGAGGGTTGGGAGGTGGGCGATCGGATTATTTATCTGTGGCACGACTCTAAGCCTAAACTGCTCAAACAGCTAGCCGGGGGCATTCAGCCCTCCCGCCTAACCCTGGAAACAGTACCCCTGGTCGAGGCGATTCCCCGCCCCCCCCAAAGCCGACCGTCCGAGGCTGAGGATCTGGCCGCGGTGCTGCCCAACAGTTCAGCCCCTGCCGCCATCAAGAGAACCCCTGAGCCAGCGACTGAGCCAGCCGCCAAGGATGGTAAGGATCGGTCTGAGGGTAGTGCCAAAACTGCGCCCGACGCTTAGGCTGGGCTGCGATCGCTACCGTCACCCCCCGTCCCAATAGACTCGTACTTCATGGCATCAGTCAACCGGTTATTTCTGATCCGTGGAACCTGGAACCCGATACCCCAATACCGGTAGTTCCACCTCTGCCCAGCCATACTCGGGTGGCTGGCCTGGGGCGATCGCAAATTGTCTGGCTGCAACCGCAATCTATGTCTACACCCTCTCCCACTGACCACGCCTACCCCCTCGGCACCCTCACCGGGATTGGTGTTGGTCCAGGCGACCCTGATCTGCTGACGCTCAAGGCTCTGAAATGCCTCCAAACCGCCGATGTGGTTGCCTTTCCCCAGGGCCGCAACGGGCAGCCTGGCCTGGCCCAGCAGATTGTCACGCCGCATCTGGGAACCCAGCGACTGCTGCCCCTGGAGTTTCCCTACGTTCAAGACCAGCACGAACTCGCCAGCGCCTGGCAAAAGGCCGGCGATCGCATCTGGCAGCACCTGAACCAGGGACAGCAGGTGGTCTTTGCCTGCGAGGGAGACCTGAGTTTTTACGGCACCTTTAACTATTTAGCCCTTGACCTAGAACGGCGCTATCCCACGGTATCCATCAATCGGGTTCCCGGCATTTGCTCGCCCATGGCCGCCGTTAGCGCCCTGGGCCTTCCCCTCACCGTCCAGTCCGACAAGCTGGTCGTGCTGCCCGCAATCTACGCTGTTGCCGACCTTAACACGGTTCTGGGCTGGGCCGATGTCGTTGTACTCCTGAAAGTCGGGTCGGTCTACTCCGAAGTGTGGCAACTCCTGAAACAGCGACAGTTGTTAGAGCAGAGTTGGGTCATCGTCAACGCCACTCAGCCCAACCAACGCATCTATCGTCCCCTCACGCCCCATCCCCATCTCAATCTTCCCTACTTCAGTCTCATGGTCATTAGGTCAGGGGCAAATCCGCTACCCTAGAACTAGGAACCCAAGCCCCTAGGGTTAAGTCAAAACACCACGTCCACCGCAGGCCGCGTACCCGCAATGAATCCACTCACTGCACCCCAACTCAGCCAGTTGCTCACCACCCTTCGTCAACCTCAGTGGATTGCCGCCATTGCGTCCCTGGGTTTTCATGGGGCTCTTTTTGCCGCTGGTCCCTCTTTTTCGAGCCTCAATATGACGGCCTTAGGCGGTCAAACTCCCGAATTGGAAGAGCGCCGGGTGCCACTCATTGAGCTGACAGCCGAGGAGCAAAACCGCATTCCAGATTTTTCTGCTCCTAACTACTCGCTGCTGCCAGGCAACGACGACGATTTATTTAGCCTGTTTCCACCTTCAGGCAACAGTCTGCCCCTAGAGCCAGGCTCAGACTTTGGCGCATCGATCAAAATCCCGACTCCTCAACTCCCCTCCAGTTCTTTTTCAAGCAGAATTTCTCCATACATTTCTCCTGGCAGTTCAACGATTAGGCTGTCTCCCCGAACCTCTAACTTGCCCGGCAGACCCAGTACCGGCAGCCTAGGGCAACAGGCCGAAACGACTCCCGAAAACTCCACCCCCTCAGCCTCAACCCCGACAGCCTCAACCCCAGATGGAACCAACCAACCCAGTGCCGCCGATCTGGAGCTGCGCCAGGATAGAAATCAGAACAACACAGCCACTAGCGCGCCATTAAATCCCTCCAGCTCGGCTGCCCCCAGTGCTTCAAATCAAAACCAAGCCAGTGAGTTGCTAGCTCGAGTGGAGTTTAGCGATGAGCAAACCAGCGCTGCAGATGTCGAAACGGCGAAATCTGCCTGGCTGCAAACCGTGCGAAGCAAGCTAGGAGATACCGTCGCTGAGGCTCCAGCCCCCCTAACCATTGAAGTTCCCTATACAGGTCGCCTGTGTTTAGCCCCCGAGCCTTCTAATGGACTCATCGGCATGGTAGGAGTTCCCGATGAAACTGAAGGCCTTAAACTCTGGACCACAGTCCTGAAGAGCACAGGCTATCCCTTCCTTAACCAGGCAGCCGAGCAGGCTCTACAGGACTTTCAGCAACGGGCCAATCGGGAGAACAATTCACTGGCAAGCAACACCCTGTATCAGGTTGTTGTTGAGATCAACTACAACAGCCAAAACTGCCTCAGTCGTGAAGCCCTTTTACAGTCTCGCACCACCGAATCAGACCCACTGGCAGAACCAGCGGAATAAAGGGTCGACAGCCGCAAAACTGCTAGTATTGGTGGGCAGAAACATAACAACCCCTGCTGTAGGTATTGGGTGCCAGGTGTCAGAAGTGGTTGACCAACTTACGCCGCAGAGTACTAGGCGGTTCTAGCAATAGCGAAAGCCGGAGACTGTGCACCCAAAGCACAATCCCCGGCTATTCCGAACCATCCTTTGACTAAGCCCAGTGTCTATGCACCTATTAGCATCCAGGGTTAAGCAAGGTTAGGCTTGAGGAGCAAGGACGACATCAGCGTAAGTTCCAGAGCGAGCCACGGTGCCTTTCTCAAGTACGTAAATGCGATCGCAATGTTCAATGGTAGACAGCCGGTGAGCGATAATAATCAGAGTCTTAGATCCAGCCAATGCCCTAATCGAATTACTAATTAACTGCTCAGTTTCGTTATCCAAAGCGGATGTTGCTTCATCTAATACTAAAATTTCCCTTTGATGGTACAAAGCCCGGGCAATCCCAATGCGTTGTCGCTGTCCCCCAGACAATCGTACACCGCGCTCTCCAACGCTAGTGTTTATTCCGTCGGGCAAATCTGCGATGAAAGAATCTAGTTGAGCCGCCTTTATAGCGTACCATAATTGACTCTGGTCAATCTTTTCACTAGGTACACCAAAGGCAATATTCTTTTCAATAGTATCATCGGTCAAGAAAATAGTTTGAGGGATGTAGCCCACCAAATTCCTCCATTCTGAGAGGTTTTTGTAGATAGACTGACCATCAACTCTTATATCTCCCTGCTGTGGAGTCAGAAGACCAAGGATGACATCAACCAGGGTGGTTTTTCCTGCTCCAGATTTTCCAATTAAACCAATTGACTCACCCTTTTTGATTTCCATTGAAATACCTTTTAAAGAAGGCTTTGTGGAATTGGGATATTGATAAAAAACTTCAGCGATCTCTAAACCCTTGGAATAGCTTAGCGTTCGATTCCGACCTGACGCATCAGCAACCTGATTTCGAATTTCAAAGGAATCTTTTTGCTTCTTCCAGTTCTCGTCTTCAATCTCCTTGAGATCTAAATAAACAATATCTAGGGTATGGGAAGAGTTGCGCAAACTTCCAATGCACTGGGCAAGATTACTAGCGACTGGAATCAAACGCAATGATGCAACAGCAAAAACCCCCATGCTAGAAAGAGTAGATTGAAAATCTTGATTTGGCGTAAGTTGCGAAGCACATACGAAGCCGACAATTGCGATTACCAAGAGAGCCTCGATCATAATTCGAGGAACGAATTGGGCACTTTGATAGAGAACTTGGACTTCTGCCTCTTGATAAACGTGTTGCTTAAGGCCTTTCCGAAAGTAATCTTCACAGCCAAACACTCGAGTTTCTTTTATACCTCCCAATCCATGATTGACGGCCTTAATAGTCTCTTCCCGAGCTATTGTGGACAGACGCCCCCATGTTTTTAGCCGCTTCATTAGGAAAGAAAGGACTAAGAAAGCAGGAAAGAGAGAAAGCATCGAAATAACCAATAGCAGAATATTAGTTCTTGCCATTAGCACCAGTAGTGTTGCAATCAAGATTACGTGAGAGAAAGACTCCACCATTGGAAAAGCAAACATGAATCCGAATCTTGACGCTTCACCAGCAATCTTATTTGTATAATCTGCTGAGTTTCTAGATAGATGAAAATCGTAAGGGGCAAGAATATATGTATCAAACAAGCGCTCTTGAATAGCAGCCACTTGAAAAAAGAGAATTTTATACGAGTAACGCTTACTCAAGAAGTAAATAATACTCTTAAGTATAAATATAACAATGATAAAAAGCCCAAACCAGACCACTAGACTGGAAAGCATTGCCGGTTCGAGAACTTGATAGGCCCATGAGAAAAAGAAGTTGTCTCGAACAACTTTCTCGGGGTTTCCCGCCAAATTCAGAAAAGGACCAAGCAATCCTATTCCGAAAGCTTCCAGAATGGATGTAAGCAAAAAAATGAAAACCAAAAAAATTAGCTGACGGCGATTACCCGAAAAAACATATAAAAACTTTTGGAAGAGAGCCACAATCCATCCCTCAAAACTACTAACAAAGCCAACTTCAGGATTCTTCTTTAGTAAAATTCGATATTCAATGCGACGCTCTTAAGCAAAAAGGTTTTTGGCTCAGGGAAAGGGTTATCGATAGAAATATAACCCAATTTGTATTGGGAACTAAAACCAAGTAACTTTCAAAAAGGTTGAAAAGAACTAGCATCGACAAAAAAATTGATGGCCATAAATAAGATGCTTTCTTGAAATTATAAGCCAGCCTGACTGCTCTAATATAAGCCACTGACCATACAATAACAAAAAGTGCGAAGCCGATTAGTCCGGCCTCTAGGATTAAGTCCAGGAAACCATTGTGTGCATGAGCCGGGATATGAAGGGCAGCATATCTATAACCAGCAGTCAACTTTTCCGAGCTCCAAAAGGCTGCCTTACCGTATCCGAAGAACAAATGAGGTGGAATTTTAGTATTTATAGTGTAATTCCAAATGAGGGTTCGGGCAGTCAAAGTTGGATCTCTATCAAGAAAAGTTAGAATTTCAATCCAATAGGTTATGAGCACATAGGAAAGACATGTTGCAACTAGAATGGAAAGATTAACCAACAACATGCTCTTTTTGCCAATCCACTTAAACTTTTGAAAAAGCAATATCAATACTAGGCCTGCCACAGCTAGAACCAAGGCAGTGACAGAACTACTGGCTATTAGAGTTGCGAAGCAAAATATCAAAAGTATAAACGCCCACCTCTGCTTCTTCTCTGCATAATTTGCCAGCATAAACAGTGTCAATAATAATGTGGCAGCACTTGCTCCGAATCTATTTTTATCACCAAATACCCCTATCACACTTCCTGCAGCTTCCCCAGATTGTTCGATACCTATACCCGGTATAGCAAACGCCAAAAACATACTAACAAGAAAAGCTATCATGAATGATTGAACAGTAAGGCTAAATTGCTGTTCAATTGTAAATCTAGATGCCATATAAAGACTTAGCAAAAACGTTGGAAAGAGTTCTTTCCAAACGTGATCCAATGTTGTAGATTGGTCCTGAGACCACAAGAATGAAATGCTAAGGAAGGCGATTAAATATAAGACCCACTTGTTGCTCAAGGCTGTCTTCAACGTACTAGTTGGGCGAAAGGCTAGGAGCAGCAGAACCATTGCATAAGTGCTGTACCTGATGAGGGTTATAACTTGAGAAGGAAGAACACCAGTTTCAGCATTATCGAACCCAAAACCAAATGCCCCCATATAGAAGAGCAGTGCAAAAACTGTAAAAGATTTCTCTGCAAAGCCAAGCCTACTTTGCGATGAAATTTTATCCAAGCCAAAGACGAGATTTTGAGCTTCCATAAACACAAGTTAAGTTGAGCAGGCGTGGTAAGAGTCTTCAGAGGTTGTGAGATAACATCAATAGCTGAACAATAGGGTATTTGAGCCGAATCCGCTAAGGTAGCGCTAATATTAATTCTCTGTGGTGCCTTCTTGGGCTGTTCTGCGCACTTTGCTCAATTGTAATTGCCCGTTAAAGACTTGAAAACAACTGGCTCTACCGGATCTAGTATGCTGGCACACGTGAAAATGGCTAAAAGCCTCTCTGAGCAAGAGGTTCAACCAGTTTGAGCAGCTTCCTATCATAGTGAATCCCGTAGAGCCGAACAACTTTAGAATTTCAACTTCCTTTCTTCCAACGCTGCATAATAAGTTACGTATGGTGATCTGGAATAATATATTTCCCGTTGGAACGATGAAAAGCTGCTTTCTTCATCGAAAGTTTATGCCGAGGAAATTTCAATGAAAAACTAGCTGCACGTTCAAGTTTTGTTCTTTTCCTCCACTGACTGTACTGTTTAACTACAGGGCCTGCCAGCACTTCAACCCACCTTTTGATCATGTTTTCTACCGTGAAGTCTTCGGCCCGATTCAGTCCATTGACAACCATCTTTCGGTACAGCTCAGGATTTGATTTAAGTCGTCGGATGGCTTCAATGGCCTCCTTCGTAGACCTAACCTCAATGTAATCAAGATCTGACAATTTGAGATCCTGGAAAGCAGGTTCGGGACCAAGTAAAGCCGGAACCCCAGCGATCCAAGCGTTAACTAGTTTGCTTGCAGGTTTAACCAAAATATCCTGTTCAGTAAGATTTCGAACAGCCAAAACCAGATCATCTGCACTATAGTCATTCCAAGCAACAATCCCTTCTGCAGAAGCAATGTTAATTCTAAACTTTAGGCCAACGTTCTCTAATTCTTTTTTGAATTCAAAGGAACGAAATGGGGTATGCAAGTTTTTTTCATTGCCTTTGAAAACAATATTGCTAATTGTATTGCCTCTTTCCTGCCTCCTAGGAATTAGGCCAGGTTGAGGCCAGTGGGGAATAAATGCGTCCGTCTCAGAACCTAGTTGGAACCTGTTTTGAACTATTACAAAATCGCAAAGAAGTGGTTGAAATCCATCACTGCGAGTCCCAACTACAAAAGAATTGAAGGCTAGATCTTTAGCACTATAATCCAACGAGCTAACTACATTGATTTGACCCGGTACAAATTTATCAGAAATTGAAACGTTAAGGCCCTTTCTCTTCAGATACAGGTAAGTAGTGACTATCCAACAATCCTCATTCGTCTTAATTCGTGAGTGTAATAAAGCGGGGTCTGGAATAATTGACGTAGAAAATAGCTCAGGCCATTTCTCTGGATACTTAAGCACAAAGTTAACTGGATAAGGAAGGCTATATTTAGCCTTGGAATCTCCATCAGTAGACTTTAAAACCACTTAGCTCAAATCTCCAGCATTTGTTTTGTCTTATATTCAAGTCTGCGGTTCACAGGCTCAAACATCGCCAAATTTAGTTGGTTTACTAGTGGTTCGTCAGCTTTGATTTTATGTGTAAATGACTTACTTTTGAGAGCATTGCTGGCAGTCGATCACAAGATCAAAGCACTCACAAATTCGAACTTGACAGGCCACTAGTCCCTAGCGTTATTCTTATCTACTTTCATGCCTAGTAAGCAGCATGGGTTAAACTGATCCAATTTCACCTCCAATTTCTGAAAACATAATTGGTCCAAGGAATTTCTGGCTATCCTAATTATTATCAAATATGTTGAAAACGTCTAAGATGTTGAGAATGGCTCCAAACGGGCCAAGAATTGGTGTTAGAGCGCGCCCAATATTGTCAATGCCTACTAAATAGCCTTTCTTCGGCACTAAGATTACATCCCCATCTTGAATTTGGTAGCTATCTACCAAGCTGGACAGATCAACCCTTTGCTCTTCTACTTGTCCAGTTTCTGTAAGTCGAACGAGACGAACTTCGCCAAGGGCTGCGTCAGAGTTTGGCCCCCCTGCCGCAGCAATCGCGCTAGACACAGAACTATTCGGCTGGACTTGCACTTCTCCAGGGCGAACCACACCTTCTCCGATCACACGCACTCGAACATTGTCAGGAGCAATGCTCGAACTTGCGATTAAAGTGGGATCAATCTCAGCATCTGGTAATGCTCTAGGCACAAAAATGGCATCGCCATCTCTGAGTACAAGATTATTGCCCTGTCCAGCATTGGCGATAGCATCCCAAAGGTTCACAGAGACATCTTGAACCACACCATTGGGCAACTGTCGTCTAACAACAACCGAGCGAATGTCTGCTGAACGCCTTATCCCACCTGCCGCAATTAAAGCTGCAGAAAGGGTTGGCGTAGTTGTGGCCTGTGTGATTCTTGCATTGACATTAAGTTGTGTTTCAGCTGTGGTTAAACTACTTAGCTGCACGGGACCGGGGCGATAAACTTCCCCTGCCACATCTACCACCACTGGGCGTAGAGCAGTTAAGCTTACATTTACAACTGGATTCACCAAGAAGGCATCCAACCCCTGGGTAATTTCATTAGACAAAGTATCTACGGTCTTACCGGCAGCTTGGATAGACCCTAAGAACGGGAAGGGAATGGTGCCATCGGGCAGAATTACTCTTGCGCCGGTAAATTCCTCATAGCCAAAAACAATAACCGCAACTTGATCACCAGCACCTAAGATATAGTTCCCAGCCGTTTGAGTACTTAGTGGAACTTCAGTTGCCGATGGAGCATTCAGTGGAGCACTTTGTTGTGCTTTTGCTATATCTAAACCCAACCAGGACTGTTGAGTCAATGCAATTGAGAGCGAGACAATTGCAACCGAGCATTTATCTAGTTTCATAGTCTTTAGATAATCCTACCGGGCCGTTGTTTGCATTTCTGAGATAGAGGCTTTGCCATACTCACCCGCTCGAATACGCGATACATAGTCGCCGTGTTCGTTGTTGATATCTACTCCGTTGGCAACTAGTCCCAAGACATTTGCCTGGGAGCGTTCTAGGAATGACTTGGCGGCTAAAGCACTAGACGAGTCTACTTTTCTTGGCCGTAAAACAAGCAGAACGCCATCTGACATCCGTCCGACTACCGCTGCATCTGCTGCTCCTAAAAGAGGAGGAGTGTCAATGAGGATGTAATCGTACTGTCGCTTTAGCTGCTGAAGCAGATCGGCCATCCTTTCAGAATCCAAAATGGCCAGAGGATTAGGTGGCAGAGCCCCTGCCGTCATCACGGTAAGATTTTCGAAGACCTGATGAGTTGCGTCCTGCTGAGTTTCCTCTCGAATAAGAACCTGGCTCAGTCCAGCTCGATTGACTACATTCCACAGATGGTGCTGAGATGGCGATCGTAAATCAGCATCTATCAGCAAAACTTTTTTGCCTGAGTAGGCCAAGGTCGCTGCTAGATTAGCCGATACCTCGGACTTGCCCTCCTCAGAGACAGAACTAGTGATAGCAATAATGCGATGAGAAATGTCTGGGCTAGTGAACTTTAAATTTGCCTGCAACATCTGGAAAGCAGCAGACACCATGGGTTGATCTCGATCTAGAGAAGGAATGTAGCTAGAGAAACCCGAAGAAGACAGCCTATCTGATAGATACAAAGGACTGTCACTACTCATTCTTGGTCGAAACTTAGGTACTAAACCGAGCAGCGTGTAACCAAGCAACATCTCACCGTCTTTGGCTGTCTTGACGGATCTATCAACTAGATCTAGGAAGAATGCACAGGCAACACCAAGGAGAGTCCCAACAAAAATACCACCTATGAGAGCAGGGATTAGCAAACTTCCAGCATCCCCAGCCGGTTCTGCCCGTTCCAGAATTTCAGCACTACCAACAGTCTGATTTTCAGCCAGTTGAGTTTGTTGCAGGGCAGCTAGAAGGTTGTCATAGTTCAACTGAGCAGCCTGTAGCCTTTGAGTTAACTCCAACTGGCGTTTTTCAAGGGCAGGGAAAGCTTGAATCCTTTCAGCATAACGGTTCCGCGACTCAACCAAGCTCTGAAGTTGACTGGCCAAACTGGAGCGGTTGACTTCTGCGGTAGCCAACTCCGTCGTCAACTGCTGCCCTAGGGGACTCATCTGCAGGTTGCCAATGCTGGCCAAAGCAGATGTACCAATAACCTCCTCGACTCGGGTATTAAGGAGGTTTTGCAGCGACTCAACCCGGCGCTCCAGGTTCATAACCGTAGGGTGAGTCTCCCGGTAGAGGCTACGTTGGGTGGCCAACTCGGCCTGGGCTAACTGCAGGTCTGCCAAAGCCTGTTGAACAGCCGTAGATTGACTTAATGTCTCAATTTGTCTAGCTTGAGGTAAAGGAATGGCCAGTTGTCCTTGCAATTCACTGGTCTGAGTGGTAGCACTGGCAAGATTTGAAGACACGGTGCGAATTTGAGAATCTAGCAAAGCAATCTCCTCAACTGCAACACTTGCTTCATTCTCAAGCGCAACAATTCCATTAGCATCCTTAAATTGCTGAAGTGCAGCAGCGGCCCGATCGAGGTCGGCCTCAGCAATAGGAAGCTGCCGCTCAATAAATTCGCGGGCTGTGGCCGCCTTCAGACGGTTGCTGAGAACATCCCTAGCTAGATAGGAATCCATTACCGCATTGACAATGGCCGCAGCTTCTTCTGGATTATTTGAGCGGTAAGAAACCTGTAAAATATCTGCCTGCTCCGCAGGTTCTACTTCTATCATGCTACTTAGTGCTGATGGCTTAAGCGGCAAGCCGTCATCATCGGTAAGGTTTAGATTGTCAATGGCAGATTGCATAACTGCGGTTGACAATACAACGGAGCTTTGGTTTTGCAGATTGTTTATGGAGATCGGTAATTCGCGCAGGTCTCTACCGACTCCAGTGAGCGTTGGCGTCAGGTCTGGCCTGACTAGTAGAGTACCTGTAGCGCCAAAGGATGGCGTCCGTGCTATGGCATATAATACCGAACCTGCTACACAGGTACCTAGCACAAGAGTCGCTGGCAGCCACCGCCGTTTGAGTACCAGCCAGTAGCGTTGCAGGTCAATTTCTTCAACGTAGTCTTGGTAGGTCTTGTTAGTCATAGACGGGTAGAAATGAAATACGCCTGAGAACGGTCTGTCTGCTTACGACGGCGGGGTTGGGAGGTCCAACTTGCCTAGGTCTGCTCTGGCAGTGCCCCGAAGCTTGCTCGAAAGCATCAGTGGGTAAGCCTTGACCAGATTTCCCCGTTGCAAATAGGTGAATGGCAGGTAGAGATCAAATATGAGTCAAAGACTTGTGTACTGTCTGTCTAATTTAATGTAGATGCACAACCTTTAGGTCAGCATATCTTATGAACGCGAGAGCAGGGGAAGCTCGTGGAATCACCTAGCCTTGTCTTAACAATAATGACGTTTCTGTGATATTTGAAAGAAGCGCTCCTTAAAACACCAGGGTACCCAGGTGAGGACAGCAGCCATACACAGCAGCTGAAAGAAACTTTTTGGTGCAGCAGCAACCCAAAACTTAGGATTCTTGCTGGGTGGATGCAGCGGAGCGTTCCCGCACTGGCTGTGTAGGAGATAGCTCAGCAGCAGTAAGCGTCTGCTGGATGTTGCGATCGCACTCGCAAATCCCAGGCCTGGCTCGGCATAATGCTCGACTCCATGATAAACCCCGTCCCAGGAAAGCCAATCCCTTAAAAGAAAAGCTAACCAGACAAGTCAACTATACATGGTCAACTCATTTGGTTAGCTTTTCACCAGGTAGGACGACAGATCAGTGTCAATAGGCGTCCTGGAGTTCGTAAAAGTCGGGGGAAATGTAGTCTTTGCGGAGGGGCCAACCCACCCAGTCCTCCGGCATCAGCAGACGCTTAAGGTTGGGGTGCCCTTCGTAGATGATGCCATACATATCGTAGCTTTCCCGCTCCTGCCAGTCAGCCGCTTTCCAGATCCAGTAAACGGAGGGCACGCGAGGGTTGGCGCGGGGCAGAGAGACTTTTACCCTAACCTCTTCTGGCCTATCGACGTTGTCGTCCAGCTTGATCAGATGGTAAAAGCTCACCAGATCTTTGCCTGGTCCGTCGTCGTAGGCACCCTGACACTGGAGATAATTGAATCCGTAGGCATACAGGGCTGTACAAATCGGAATCAGAAACTGCGGCGCCACGGAGATAATCTCGACACCCAGGTGATCGCGGGGTTCCAATTGGTGGTCGAACCCATTCTCTGTCAGCCAAGTTGACACAGCTCCGGCTTCTGCCAAGGAGGCACCAGTTTCTGCATCTGACATCGGCTCTTGATCGGGAGAAGGCTTAGAGTCTGCTTCTGACATGGCTAAACTTCCTTCTCTTCAGGTGCAAGTTCGGCAACCGTTTCTGAAACTGGTATTCCCATAGCCTCCATCAGTTCTTTGGGTGGGGAGACGTGGGCTCCAGTTTGCAGGTACTGCCCAGTTAGAATCGGGGGTACTGTCTTAAGGGCATGGCTGCGCTCATAAAAGCGATGGGTCTGCAGCGTGTAAGCCCTATCCTGCATGGATTCTGTAGAAACCTTTTTGCGCAACTTGATGATGGCATCAATGATGGCTTCAGGCCGAGGTGGACAGCCAGGGATGTAAACATCTACGGGAATTAGCTTATCAACCCCCCGCACAGCAGAGGGGGAGTCGCTACTAAACATACCGCCAGTAATGGTGCAGGCACCCATGGCGATGACGTACTTGGGGTCAGGCATCTGTTCGTAGAGGCGTACCAGGGCTGGAGCCATCTTCATCGTGATCGTGCCAGCCGTAATAATCAGATCGGCTTGCCTAGGACTAGCCCTGGGTAACAGACCAAAGCGGTCAAAATCGAATCGAGAACCAATTAGTGCAGCGAACTCGATAAAGCAGCAGGCGGTACCGTACAGCAAAGGAAACAAGCTGGACAGGCGACACCAGTTATAAAGATCGTCTACGGTTGTCAAGATGACATTTTCCGACAGCCCATGGGTAACGGCAGGAGGGGCTGAGGGATGGAGCAGTTTTTCTCCAGGTGCCAGGGAAAATTTATCGCTAGCTGTAGCGGGGTTTACGACCATTCCAGGGCTCCTTTACGCCAAGCGTACACAAGACCAACCACCAGGATGCCAATAAAGATCAGCGCCTCAACAAAAGCTAACAGGCCCAGTTGATTAAAAGCTACTGCCCAGGGGTACAAAAATACGGTCTCTACGTCAAAAATAACAAAGACCAGCGCGAACATGTAGTAGCGAATGTTGAACTGAATCCAGGCTCCGCCGATGGGCTCCATGCCCGACTCGTAAGTGGTTCTACGAGCTGGACCCCGAGTAACTGGACGCAGCAGCTTAGAGGCTGTCAAGGCAGCTACTGGCACCAGACAGGACACCAACAGGAAGACTAGAAAGTACTCATAGCCGGATAAAACGAACACAAGCTGACTCCGGGAAAGGCTGGTACACGGGTATTAACCCGAGCAGTCAAGTTTACAGGTGTTATCTTACGTCACTTTAACGGAAAAACTGGTGCAAGGGGAGGGATTGGGCATAGCAAAGGAGGCCAGCAGCATTTCAGGCGCGTAGACGTGGAATATGAGAGTGATGACCTGACTGTGTCATAATTATTTACAACAAGCTTTCCATTCCCGTTAGGGTAAGGGCTGCTTGGATCTACGGGGTTAGTGCTGATTGCCCTGATGTTTGTTTGATGATTTTAGGGGCTTTAAGTCTATGAGCGCTGAATCGGAGCCTACAGCTAACTCGCCGGAGCCAGTGGATGCAAGGATTGCTCAAGGCTCAGATGTAGCGTCTGAGGGCGAATCTACTGAGGTAGTAGAGCTAACGCCTCAAGAGATGGATCGATACGAGTGTCTGGCCTGTGGCTACTCCTACGAACCGACCAAAGGAGATAGCCAGGCCAGGATTCCTGTGGGGGTTGCTTTTGAAGATTTGCCTGTCAATTGGCGTTGTCCGGTGTGTAGTGCCCCGAAGAAGCGGTTTAGCAATATTGGGCCTGCCGGGGCTCCTTCGGGATTTAAGGAAAACTTGAACTACGGCTTAGGGGTTAATCGTTTAACGCCTGCTCAAAAGAATATTTTGATTTTTAGCGCCCTAGGTCTTGGCTTCTTGTTTTTCATCAGTCTGTATGGGCTGAAGTAGGGGTATAGTGCTCAGGCCAGGCACACCGAGGCTTGAGGTACCGAGGCTTGAGGTAGGGATTGCTGCGCTGCCCTTGGCCTATTCCCGATCTGACCATCCCATTGGTCTTTTAGGATTTGTAGTGTTGTTTTGCAAGTACGGATTTGAGTAACCTATGCATGCTGCGTTTGACTGGTTAAAGCGAGGACTGGTGATGCTGGTGGTCATGGCCCTGGCAACCAGTTGTTCTGGTTATTTTTTGGCGGACGCAGAGGTGCATCCCTGGGAGACCATCCAGGTGCCGGTTGAGTCTACCCTATCGGACGTGGCCTTTACCCAGGACCCCAGTCACGGTTGGATCGTGGGCAGCCGCAATACACTTCTGGAGACTCAGGATGGCGGCGATACGTGGCAAGTGCGAGAGCTGGCGCTAGGGGATCAGCCCTATACCTTTACCTCCATTGACTTTGCAGGCAATGAGGGTTGGGTGACGGGTATTCCGACCTTGCTTTTGCACACCGGTGATGGGGGTAAGACTTGGGAAAATGTGCCTTTGAGCAAGGAATTGCCAGGTTCGCCCTTTTTGATTACGGCAACTGGCTCTAATGCAGCTGAACTCGCCACTGACATTGGCGCGATCTATCGTACTGAGGATGGTGGACGAACCTGGAAAGCTCTCGTGCAGGGGGCTGTGGGGGTGGTGCGAAATATGGTGCGCTCTGAGGATGGCCGCTATGTGGCGGTGTCTTCGCGAGGCAACTTTTACTCGACCTGGGCTCTGGGCCAGGATCAGTGGATCCCCCACAATCGCCAGAACTCCAGACGCCTTCAAAACATGGGCTTTGACAAGGATGGGAAGCTCTGGGTGATTGCTCGAGGTGGCCAGGTACGGTTTTCTAACTCCCGGGCTTCTGACGACTTCACTGAGGCGCTCAACCCTGAGTTTGGGACCAGTTGGGGGCTGCTGGATATGGCTTTCCGCACCGCCGATGAGGTTTGGGTGACTGGGGGCGGGGGCAATCTGCTCTGTAGCTTTGACGGTGGTCAGACCTGGTACAAGGACAAGGCTGTGGAGGATGTGCCGTCTAACTTCTATAAAGTGAAGTTTGTCGGTCCTGAGAAGGGCTTCATTCTAGGGCAGCAGGGCACTATTCTCAGATACAGGCCTGAAACTGCCTAAGAAAAATCGGAGATCTTGGCTGAAATAGCTTGTTAGGGTTTCCGGGGTTCTCTATGATTGAATTAGATTCTTCGTGTTCAGAGAGGAGACGTTGATATGGCAGGTACTACAGGGGAGCGCCCCTTCGGCGACATTGTCACCAGTATTCGCTACTGGATTATTCACAGCATCACTATTCCCATGTTGTTCATTGCGGGCTGGCTGTTTGTCAGTACCGGTCTGGCCTACGATGCCTTTGGGACGCCCCGACCCAACGATTATTATCCCGATAACCAAATGCAGCTGCCGATTGTGACCGATCGCTTTGAGGCGAAGGATCAGATCGACATGTTCTCCAATCGATAAGGCTTTAGTTATTCCAACGTTTGATTGAACCTATGCAAAGCAATTCTCCTAACGAGCAGATTACCTACCCGATCTTCACCGTGCGCTGGCTGGCTGTCCATACCCTGGGAGTGCCCAGCGTGTTTTTCCTAGGGGCGATCGCGGCAATGCAGTTTATTCAACGATAAGAGAAACCCATGGACCGTACTCCAAATCCCAATAAGCAGCCCGTAGAACTCAATCGCACGTCCCTATACCTGGGCCTGCTTTGCGTTTTTGTGCTGGGTCTGCTGTTTTCTAGCTACTTCTTTAACTAAGCTGGGCATTTTGCTGAAGCGGCGCTAGCCGTGTGCTCAGGCTGTGTTGAGTTCTTTACCAGATTAGTAGGAGGTTGAGATCATGCTTCAGAGTGGACGGATTCCGCTGTGGATTGTCGCTACCGTTGCTGGTACCGGTGTGCTGGTGGTGGTTGGCCTATTTTTCTACGGGGCCTATGCGGGCGTAGGCTCGGCCATGTAGTGCGGTTGCAGCACTCAGGTTTGAACAGTGGGGGTAAGCCGGTTGACCTGGGTTACCCCTATTTTTATTAAGGGGTCAAGTGTCAGACGTTTTAACGGCCTGCAGGTAGCTCATGACCAGGCTATCGATGCCGGTAATGGCCGTTCCCACCACCACGGCGTAGGCCCCTAGATCCAGCGCCTGCCGGGCCTGGGCGGGGGAGGCAATGCCCCCTTCGCAAATGACGGGAACCGGGCATTCGGCGACCATGGCTCGGAGTAGGTCAAACCCTGGTGGGGTTTGGTTCTCGGTGGCTTCGGTGTAGCCGAACAGGGTGGTCCCGACGCAGTCTGCCCCGGCCGCTACGGCCTGGCGAGCGTTATCGAGGGTATCAACGTCGGCCATGACCGGTTTTCCCAATTGTTCGCGAATGCGGTGGATAAGCAGGGAAAGGGTTTCGTCGCCGGGGCGGGGCCGCTGGGTGGCATCGACGGCAATGATGTCGGCACCGGCCTGGGCCACGGCTTCGGCGTGGTGAAACTGCGGAGTGATGTAGACGGGTGAGGGCGGCATGACCTGTTTCCACAGGCCGATGATGGGGCTGCTACAGCGCGATCGCACCGCCAGAATATGCCCAGGGCTGTCGATGCGCACCCCAACGGCTCCTCGATTGAGGGTGGCAGCGGCGATCGCCGCGATCACCTCGGCATCGTGCAGGGGGGAATTTGCCGGTGCCTGACAGGACACCACCAGTCCACCCTGCAACGCCTTCAGAATCGTTTTCAATGGAAAGTGCTCCTACAGTAGTGCTCACCTGAGCGTTGACCCAAATCTGATCTCATTCTATGGCGGTACGGATCTCGAAAACCCTGCTGGTGGGCTCCATTGGCCTGCTGGCGCTGGTGATTGTGCTCAACAACCTGACGGACTACAACGCCAACTTCCAGTACATTCAGCACGTGATGAGCATGGATACGGTGTTTGCCGATAGCCAACTGACCTGGCGGGCGATCACCTCCTCCCCGCTGCAAAGGGCGGTCTACGCCATTATCATCTCCACAGAATTTGCTATCGCGCTCCTGTGCCTGCTGGGGGCGGTGCGGCTAGCTCAGGATCTGGGGAGCAGTGGGGACGCCTTCAACCGGGCCAAGGCCACCGCGATCTATGGGCTGACCCTAGCCTTTTTGTTCTGGTTTGTGGGCTTTATGGTGGTGGCTGGCGAGTGGTTTACCATGTGGCAGTCCCTGGACTGGAACGGGCAGCAGCCCGCCTTTCGCTTCATCGGCTGCGTCGGCCTGGTGCTGATTTACCTCAGCCTAAACGACAGCGATCTGGCCGCTTGACCTGCCTGGGGAAAACCCAGCCTTCCCCCACCTAGACTCGGGCCAGGGTAACCTGTTCGGCCTGGTCCTGGTACTTACCACGCCGGGCTTCGTAGCTGACCTGACAGGGCTCGCCCTCAAAGAAGATCAGCTGCACGACGCCTTCGCCAGCGTAGATGCGGCAGTCGGCGCTGGAGGAGTTGGAAAACTCCAGGGTGAGGTGCCCTCGCCAGCCGGCCTCGGCGGGGGTGAGGTTGGCAATGATGCCACAGCGGGCGTAGGTGGACTTGCCAATACAGATCACGCTGATGTTGTTGGGCACCGAAATTTTTTCCAGGGCAACCCCCAGCCCGTAGGAGTGAGCCGGCAGAATGAAGTAGCTGCCGCTATCGTCGGTCTTGATCTCCGTGCGCTCCAGGTTGGCGGGGCTGAAGTTTTTGGGGTCGACCACGGTACCAGGGATGTGGCGAAAAATTCTAAACTCGGCCGGAGAGAGGCGAATGTCGTAGCCGTAGGATGATAGCCCGTAGCTGATGACCGGCTGCCCCAGCCCCTTTTCGCCGGGCTCTAGCTGGCGCACCAGGGAGGGCTGAAAGGGCTCAATCATGCCCGCGTCGGCCATTTTGGCAATCCAGGCGTCGTTTTTAATCATGGCAGTGGGTGCTTGAGGAGTTAGGGCAAAATATTACGACGAAATTCGGTCACCTGGTCGGCCACGTTGAGCAGCGCGTCGGGCATATCAGGCCCAGTCAGAATCACATCCACCTGGGGCGGGCGCTGCTGAATAAACTCCACCACCTCCTGGGTGGGGATGAGGCCGTAGTTGACGGCCAGACTGAGTTCATCTAAAACCACTAGACCGTAGCGCCCCCGCGCGATCGCCCCTTTGGTATGAGCCCACAGTTCTCGAATCGCCTCCCCCTCGCTGGGGCTCACCGCCGGGTCGTGGATGCAGCGGGGCATGTCGGCCCGAATCCAGTCCAGGTTCTGGCCAAACTGCATGGGCTGATTCGGCCCCTGGTGAATGCCCCCCTTGAGAAACTGCACAATCAGCACGGCTTTTCCCTGATCGGCAATGCGCAGGGCCTGCACCATGACGTTGGTAAAAAAATTGCGGTGGACGGCGGTAAAGACCTGGACCGTCCCCTCCACCGTTTGCAGTAGGGGATGGCGCACAAGGGAGGCAGGAGCTGAGCTGAGGGAAACGGGTTTGAGCTGAGAGACCATGGGCAATTACAGCAGAGGCCAGGAAAGGTGACCGCCCTAAACTACCCGCATGGGAATAGCCTGGAGCAGAGCAAGGATGTTGGGCAGCCGTGATGGCTGGGCTAAATATAGCGTGATTTCCCGGAGATGAATCGTCAAATTACTCTATATGTATTGCAGAGTACGGGCGTACTTCGAGCGGGAAGGCGATCGCGCCCTGCCCCCGGGATCAATCTGGAGGGAAGCTGAAAAACCAGGCCAGCCGCAGTCGGTTGCTGTATTCTGGTGGCACACGGGGTTGGCAACCGGGCACCTCAGTATCTATGTTAGGCACCTTGTATGGCTTGGCAACGTCCAGACGGTCGGCACCCGCAGCAACTGCGGCCTGTGAGCTTTGAGCGCCAGTTTACGACCTTTTCAGCAGGGTCGGTGCTGACCCGGTGCGGCCATACCCAGGTGCTGTGTACCGTTGCCATCGAAGAGGGCGTACCGCGCTTTTTGCAGGGGTCGGGCCGGGGCTGGCTGACGGCGGAGTACCGCATGCTGCCCGGTGCTACCCCCCAGCGCCAGCCCCGTGAGCTGATCAAACTGTCAGGCCGCACCCAGGAAATTCAGCGGCTGATCGGGCGCAGCCTGCGATCGACCCTGGATTTTGAGCTGCTGGGCGAGCGGACGCTGCTGGTGGATGCCGACGTGATTCAGGCCGATGCGGGCACCCGCACCGCTTCCATTACCGGCGGTTACGTAGCGCTCAAGGACGCCGTAGAGAGCCTGGTCGCCCAGGGAACCCTGGCGCGATCGCCCCTGGTGCACGGCGTCGCCGCCGTTTCTGTAGGCCTGATTGAAGACGAGGTCTTTCTCGACCTGCAGTACGACGAAGACGTGGCGGCGGCAGTGGACTTCAACCTGGTGCTGAACGAGAACCTCAGCATCATTGAAGTGCAGGGCACCGCCGAGGAAGGCAGCTTTAGCCGTCAGCAGATGAACCAGATTTTAGAGGTGGGTGAACGAGGCGTAAAACAACTGCTGGCGGCCCAGCAGGCCGCATTTCTGTAAACGTCCGGAACGGCTGCGATCGCCCGCCCTGTCCTCCACCGCCCAGCGCAGACTCGGCCCGTCGGCCAAAGCGAACCAGGGCCGCACGGTGGAGAGAAGCCTGCCGTTCAGGACGCTTGAGACCCTGAACGGCTAAGATTTTTACGTTTTGTATTCTGCCCCAGCGGTATCAGCCTTCAGGCTTTAGTTAAGAAAAACATCAAAACCTTTGGCATGATTTTATACCTGGGCAGTCTGGGAGTAAGCCACAGGTTGGTTGATGTTTTTCTGTTGCAGGAAGGTTTGCCATGACGTCTAACGATGAGTTTTCAATTAGAGAAATTACGGTGAGTCGGCAGTCTGCGGGGGAAGAACGCCAGGCGGCTCTGCACCAGATCTACGCCCAGGTTTTAGAACGGCAGCCCTACGGATTTGAGCGTAAGCAGTTGGCCAAAATTGAATCGGAATTTCTGCGCAATAAAATTGGCGTCAAGCGGTTTCTGCGCGAACTGGGCCATTCCGAGGTCTATCTCAACGAGTTTTACTACAACTCTTCAAACCCTAAATTTATCGAGCTTTGCTTCAAACACTTTATTGGCCGTGCTCCCAGCGGCCAGAATGAAATGCACGATTACTGCGACATTTTGATGCGCCAGGGCGTAAAAGCCATGATTACGGCCCTGCTCGATTCTGAGGATTACCTGCGCCACTTCGGCTGCTTCACGGTGCCCCACGCCTGGGCCGAGGAAAGCTATCCCTCACCCAAAACCTTCTGGGAAACCGAAGTGTTGCTCCACGAGCTGCACGGACGGCGGGGCTGGATTGTCCCCACGATGATCTGGCACGATCTGAGGCTGAACTGCGATGGCGGCAGCTGTAGTTTACCTGGCTCCACTGCTGCGTCCTCGGCAGCGACTCCGGGGCTAGACGCGCTGCACCAGGTGCTGAGCACCATGGGACCCCAGGACTTAGAAAAATTTGCCTCCACGCTCTCCGTCGCCGATCGCGACAAGCTCCGCCATCTGCTGATGCAGCCCGCCCGCTAGGGGCTGTAACGGTTAGTGCTGGGACTTCTCAAAGCCAATTGATGACAGCCCCTAGGGAACCAGCCGGGCAAACTTTTTCTTGCCCACCTGCACCACTTTGCCCACCAGGGCCTCGGGGTCGGCCAGTTCCTGGTTGGGGTCGGTCACCTTTTCCCCATCCAGTTTGACCGCCCCTCCCTGAATTTGGCGGCGGGCCTCGCTGCTGCTGGCACACAGCCCGGTGGCCCCCACCAGGTAAAACAGCTTGGCCGGGAAGTTGATCCCGGCCAGGGAAAACTCGGGTACGCCGGTTGCTGTTTCGCCGGTTCCCTGCACCAGGCTGATGGCGGCCTGCTGGGCCTGCTGGGCCGCCGCCGCCCCGTGGAACTGACGAGTGACCTCCAGGGCCAGCATCTTTTGGCGATCGCGCGGATTTTCGGGCAGCGTGGCGAGGTCAAAGGCGGTCAGCAGCTCAACGTAGTCGCCAATCAGGGCATCGGGCACTTTTTCGAGCTTGGAGTACATGCTGAGCGGGTCTTCCTGTAGGCCCACGTAGTTGCCCAGGGACTTTGACATTTTTTGGCTGCCGTCGGTGCCCAGCAGCAGGGGCAGCAGCAGGCCAAACTGGGGCCGCAGGCCAAAGTGCCGCTGTAGATCGCGGCCAACGGCAATGTTAAATTTCTGGTCGGTGCCGCCCAGCTCAACATCCGACTGCACCGCCACCGAGTCGTAGCCCTGCATGAGGGGATAGAGAAACTCGTGGAGGAACACCGGGTCGCCCTTGCCGTAGCGCTCGGAAAACCCCTCCTTGGCCAGCATCTGCCCTACGGTCATGGTGCTGAGCAGCTCCAGAATTTTGCCCAGATCCAGGCTCGAAAGCCACTCGGAGTTGTAGCGCACCTCCAGCCGCCCTGGGGTATCAAAATCGAGAATGGGGCGCACCTGCTCCAGGTAGGTTTTGGCATTGGCCTGGACGTCGGCTTCGCTGAGCTGGCGGCGCACCTCCGACTTGCCGGTGGGGTCCCCAATGCGGGCGGTAAAGTCGCCGATGATCAGCACAGCGGTGTGGCCCGCATCCTGGAAAGCTCGCAGCTTGCGCACCGGAATGCTGTGGCCCAGGTGGATTTCGGCCCCGGTGGGATCGATGCCCAGCTTGACCCGCAGCGGGCGATCGCTCTGGAGCAGCCGCTGAACCAGGTTTTGCTCAGGGTCGCTGGATCTGGGCTGATCCGGGAAGACCTCGCTAATGCCCCGGTAGATGCTCTCAAACTGAGCCGGGGGAAGGTTGGGGTGGGCCTGGGGCATGGTGAGTACAGACGAGTTGATCGGTGGGCAGAAGGGTGGGTGAGCTGGACAGTTGGGGCAGAGGTGGGGCGATCGCGGCCAAATGTTATAGATTTTGGCAAAACTGGCCCTTAGCTTCTCCTTATAACCACCTGCGAGGCTAGGATAAGCGTGCCTGCGATCGCTAACTCTGGGCAACGGGTAATAGGGTAAACGACGCTTTGAGCCCGACCGCCGAGCCCGTCCTCGGCATCGCTGCCGGCTGACGGCCTGGGTTATCGCCCTCAGCCGATTCCCCCCAGCCGTCTGTCGTAGGCCATTTAATATAGAGCGTCAGCCCAGAGGCAGGTTCACTTGCCTAGAGGGTCATTATAATGGCCTAACTGTCACCAGCCGCTGCCTACCCACGCTTTAAAAGCAGTCCCGTTAAAAAGTCGCTTCCAGCATCTATCATTACGCAGCCCAATCATCTTTAGCAGACCTGAATAGCCGACGTGTCAACCAACACCCTTCGCCATAAAAGCCACAAAAGCCGATCTCAGCCGCAGCCCCTGCGCCAGGCTCCCCACGTGCTCAAGTACGTGCAGGATGTGGGCCAGGTAGCCGCCGCGGCGCTCCTGGGCACTACCATGATCGCCAGTTCCGTGCTGGCGGGCGGACTGGTGGGACTGGCCATCAGCTTTCGTAACCTGCCCGATGTGCGGGTGTTGCGCAATTACGTCCCCAGCGAAACCAGCTACATCTACGACATCAACGGCACCCTGCTCCACAGCCTCCACGATGAGGCCAATCGCGAAGTCATCGATATTGATGACATGTCTCCCCACCTGAAGCGGGCCGTACTGGCGGTGGAGGACAGCTATTTCTACTCCCACAACGGCATTAACCCCAGCAGCGTGGGCCGGGCTATGCTGGCCAACGTTGCGGCGGGCTCGACGGTGGAAGGGGGCTCCACCATCACCATGCAGCTGGTGAAAAACCTGTTTTTGACCCCCGAGCGCGCCATTAGCCGCAAGGTGGCCGAAGCGGTGCTGGCCCTGCGCCTGGAGCAGATCTTCAGCAAAGACGAAATTCTGGAGATGTACCTCAACCAGGTGTACTGGGGGCACAACAACTATGGGGCCGAAACCGCGGCCCAGAGCTACTTCAACAAGTCGGCCAAAGACCTGACCCTGCCCGAGGCGGCCATGATCGCAGGGCTGATTCAGGCACCGGAGAACTACAGCCCCTTCCAAAACTACCAGGCCACCAAAGAGCGCCAGGCGATTGTGCTCAACCGGATGCGGCAGCTGGGCTGGATTTCCCCTGAGGAGGAGCTGGCGGCCCGCGAGGCTCCCCTGCTGATCGGTGAGGTCAAATCGTTCCGCAACAGCATCTCCCCCTACGTGACAGATGCGGCGGTGCAGGAGCTGAAGCAGCGCTTCGGCAACGAGGCAGTGTTGAAGGGCGGTATGCGCGTGCAGACCACCGTTGACCTGGCCATGCAGCAGATGGCCGAGGAAACCGTGCAGCGGCACAATGCCCGCATCCGCCACGTGGCCGACCAGATGGCCCTGGTGGCCATTGACCCCCGCACCCACTTCGTGAAGGCGATGGTGGGCGGGGTCGACTACCAGCAAAGCCAGTTCAATCGGGCTATTCAGGCCTATCGGCAGCCGGGATCGGCCTTTAAGCCTTTTGTCTACTACGTCGCGTTTGCCACCGGTCGCTACACGCCCGCCAGCTCCATTGCCGATACACCCGTGAGCTATCCTGACGGCTATCGCTACTACAGCCCCAGAAACTACGACGGTGGTTTTATGGGCAACATTCCCATTCGCACCGCCCTGGAGGTGTCGCGCAATGTGCCGGCGGTGAAGCTGGGCCAGGCCGTCGGGGTCAACCAAATTATTGAGTTGTGCCGCACCCTGGGCATCAAGAGCCCCATGCAGCCCGTCACCTCACTGCCCCTGGGCGCGGTAGACCTGACGCCGATGGAGATGGCCGGAGCCTATGCCACCTTTGCCAGCAATGGCTGGTACTCTGAGCCGACCTTTATTGTGCAGGTGAGCGACAGCAGCGGCAACGTGCTGCTGGACAATACGCCCCAGCCCCAGCTGGTGCTGGATCCCTGGGCTGCGGCTTCGCTGACCGACGTCATGCAGGGGGTGATTGCCCGAGGTACGGGTACCGCCGCCCAGATTGGCCGCCCCGCTGCCGGTAAAACCGGCACCACCGACTCCCAGCGGGACGTGTGGTTTGTGGGTTATGTGCCCCAGCTCTCGACGGCGGTGTGGATCGGCAACGACAACTACAGACCGATGCGGGGGGGAACCACGGGGGGAACCTACGCAGCCCCGGTGTGGAAGGACTTCATGCAGCGGGCGCTCGTCAATGTGCCGGTGGAGAACTTCCGCCGACCGTCGGAGTTTGTGCAGCCGTAAGGGCTTGGGATTAGGTACTGGCTTCGTCGATCTGGGCCAGGACGCGATCGCGAAATTCTGGGTCACTGTTGGCCAGTCCCAGCAGTTCCCAGTAGGCCGACAGGGTCAGCCCGTTGGCCTGAATTAACTCCAGGGCAGCGGCCTGAATTTCCTGCTGCATCTGGCGCGATTCAGTATCGGTTTCGACCCGCTGGAGACTCAGCTCGCGGGATTCGATTAGCTTAACTACGGCGATATAGGCTCTGACAAAGCGGCTGACGGTCTCCGAGGGAATGTCGCTGGCATCGGGGGCGGCCGGGGTGGTGAGGGGGACAGGCTCGTCGGGTATGGGAACGGCTACGGCCGCGGCGGGAAGGCCAGTCAGCAGCAGAATTGCCACCAGGCCGCCAATCAAACCCTGTTGCCACCGCCGCAACAGACGGGCCGCGATCGCCGTCCAACCGTAATTCATAACAGCCCTGCCAAGAACGCGTTCTAAGAGCCTACCCGAAACCAGATCGCCTATAGTGGTAGTAGACATAGGCATATATACATAACGACAAAGGACATAGACCGCCATGGCAAGCGATGAGATGTCTCCGGTGCCCGGTCAGGGAAGCCTTTCTGATCGGGAGCTACAGATCGTGGAGCTAGTGGCATCGGGGCTAACCAACCAGGAAATTTCTGAACAGCTTGAGATCAGCAAGCGCACGGTGGACAACCACATCAGCAACATTTTGACCAAGACCGCGACGGGCAATCGGGTGGCGCTGTTTCGCTGGGCCCTGCAGTCGGGCAAGGTCTGCATCGATGAGGTCAACTGCTGCGTGCTGCCCGAAGCCAAACCCGAAAGCCAGGAGGCCTGAGGCCTGCCCCCAACAGGGGCTATGATGGGGATTCTGTAATTGCCCACTGAGAGCGCCTGTTCAGCTATGGAGCCAATTCAATCCCTACCCGGAACCGAAGACATTTTGCCCAAGGCGCAGTTTGTGGGCCAGGACATCAAGGTGGCCGACATTCACACCTGGCAGCGGGTGGAGGCGGCGGCGCGCGAGCTACTGGGCCGAGCCGCCTACCGCGAAATCCGCACCCCCACCTTTGAGGCCACCGCCCTGTTTGAGCGGGGCATCGGCGAGGCCACCGACGTGGTGGGCAAGGAGATGTACAGCTTCAAAGACAAGGGCGATCGCGGCTGCACCCTGCGACCCGAGAACACCGCCGGGGTGGTGCGGGCCTACGTTCAGCACAGCCTCTATGCCCAGGGCGGCGTGCAGCGGCTCTGGTACACCGGGCCCATGTTTCGCTACGAGCGCCCCCAAAAGGGCCGCCAGCGGCAGTTTCACCAGCTTGGGGTGGAGGTGCTGGGCAGCGCCGACCCCCGCGCCGATGTGGAGGTGATTGCCCTGGCCACCGACATTTTGCAGGCCCTGGGCCTCCAGAACCTGACCTTTTACCTGAACTCGGTGGGCGACAGGGGCGATCGCGCCCGCTACCGCGAAGCCCTGGTCAACTACCTGACTCCCTACGCGGCAGATCTGGATGCCGACTCGCGCGATCGCCTCAGCCGTAACCCCCTGCGCATTCTCGACAGCAAAGACGAGCAAACCCAGGCCATTACCGCCTCCGCACCCAGCATTCTGGACTACCTTGGCCCCGAGTCGAAGCGTCACTTCGATCAGGTGTTGGCTCAGCTCAGCGCCCTGGGCATCGCCTTTGAACTCAACCCGCGCCTGGTGCGGGGGCTAGACTACTACACCCACACCGCCTTTGAAATTCAGTCCCAGGACCTGGGGGCGCAGGCGACCGTATGCGGCGGCGGTCGCTACGACAGCCTGGTGGAGGAACTGGGCGGCCCCGCTACCCCAGCCGTGGGCTGGGCGATCGGCCTGGAGCGCCTCACCCTGCTGCTGGAGACCCTCCAGCCCTCCGCTCCCACAACCCCGGATCTCTACCTGGTTTCCCGGGGGGAAGCGGCCGAAGCCAACGCCCTCCAGCTCGCCCAAAAACTGCGTCACCAAAACCTGGCCGTGGAGCTGGACCTCAGCGGTGCCGCCTTCAGCAAACAGTTTAAGCGGGCCGATCGCAGCGGTGCTGCCGCCTGCTTGATCCTGGGCGACGATGAGGCGGCCCAGGGCACCGTGCAGATTAAGTGGCTCGGCTCCGGCGAGCAAACCAGCCTCTCCCAGGCCGCTCTGCTCAGCGACATCGACGGGCTTTTGCAGCAAATTCAGAGCGCTCGCGCCTAGAGCACCGATTCAGTATGGCTGCGATCTCGCATCTGCCATTGCAGGGTCTACAGATTCCTACCGATTCCTTGGCCGCACAAAGGTTCAAACCGATGATTGATCGCTCCTTTCCGTCGGGTCCAGGGCGGCCAACAGCTGCCTTTGCGCCCCAGTAGGGGCGACGCCCCTGGTCGTAGGCCAAAGGCCGTGCGAAGCGGGGGGTCTGGGGCCAGCGAAATGGCCCCAGTAGCACCTTTGGCTTACCGCCGAAGTTGTGGCTCGCATGCCCCTAGCCTCGCTGCAAAACAGATACTGTACCGACGCTCTAGGGCGGGACATTGCTGCGCTGGGAATGCCTAAACCGACGGTTCGGCAAGAAATCCATGTGCCTGTAGGGGGTCGATCCCTGCTTTAGCCGCAGGAGCGCTGCTGAACGCAAGTACCATCAAAAAATCAGCGCATCTCGTAGGGGCAAACGGCCGTTTGCCCCTTGTATCTGCAGAGGTAGTGAACCTGTTTGCCGCCCGCTCGAACCTTGGGGATTCCCCTCAGGTTCCCCTCCTGTGGGGAACACATAGCCCCTAAGATTTCGTTACAATCTTTTACACCGATAGAATATCCTTCGCCCAATAAATAATTTATTGCTGGTCGTATGCCTGACACCATCACAAAACTGGCCTACCAAGCCTTCCAACAGGGTAAGAGTTACTTTGGGCTGGCCCACAAAACTGTCACCACGCAGGTTATGCAGGCGGTCAACCCGCCCAAACACATTCAAACCAAGCCCCTAGATGTCAAAGATTTGCAGTTGCTGCAGCAGCGGATGAGCGCTTTGCTGGAGCGTGACTGGCAGGATGCCGAGGCTGGAATTTACCCAAAAGAGCTGTTGTTCGACAACCCCTGGGATGACTTCTTCCGGTTCTATCCGCTGGTTTGCCTGGATTTGCCCAATATCTGGGACCGGCTCAACAAGCGCGACTATCACACCTTTACCGAGGATGTGGACACCGATGGCTACCCCAAGTACTACCTGCAAAACTTCCACCATCAGACCAATGGCTACCTGAGCGACCTGTCGGCCAACCTGTACGACCTCCAGGTGGAAATTTTGTTTAACGGCACCGCTGATCCCATGCGGCGGCGCATTCTGGCTCCCCTCAAGCAGGGGCTGGCCACCGCTGGCGTTGGGTCAGGGGCCAAGGTGCTGGATGTGGCCTGCGGCACCGGGCGTACCCTGGGCATGGTTCGAGATGCTCTGCCCAAGGCGTCGCTGTACGGCGTTGACCTGTCGCCAACCTACCTGCGCAAGGCCAATGAAACCCTGAGTGCCAAGCCCGGTGTACTGCCGCAGTTGATTCAGGCCAACGGTGAGAGTCTGCCCTTTGTCGACAACTACTTCGATGGGGTGGCCAGCGTGTTTCTGTTCCACGAACTACCGGCGACGGCTCGCCAGAACGTGATTGACGAGATGTATCGGGTACTCCAGCCCGGCGGTACCGTAGTGCTGTGTGACTCAATTCAGCGAATCGATTCGCCTGAATTTGAGGTGGCGATGGAAAATTTCCCGGCCATGTTCCATGAGCCCTACTACCGCCACTACACCACCGATGACCTCAACCAGCGCCTGAGCGATGCTGGCTTTGAGGAGGTCAGCAACCAGGTTCACTTTATGAGCAAGTACTGGGTAGCCTGTAAGCCAGCGGCAGGCTGATTTACTCGGGGCTGTGGTTTAGGTGGTGATCAGGGAATCTGCCACAGGTAGAGCACAGAATCTTCCTCAGAGGGCTCCAGGCGGAGGGTGCGATCGGGGGGCCAGTCGCCCATGTCGAACATGTGCGAGATGACGCGGCTGCCCGATCGCAGCTGGGTTTGCAGACGCGATCGCAGCCGCAGGTTCAGGTGCGGCAGTAAGTAGATCAGCACCACCGTTGCCCCGTGTAGATCGGCTTCGAACAGGTTGCCCTGGACAAAGGTGAGGTGCTGGTTCACCCCGGCCTGCTGGGCACTGGCGCGGGCCTGCTCCAACAGCAGTGGATCCACATCAATGCCTACCCCCTGCACGCCGTAGCCAAGGGCAGCCTGGATCAGCAGTCGACCGTCGCCGCAGCCCAGGTCGTAGATCACATCGGCGGCCGAAAGCGCGGCCAGCCTGAGCATGGCCGTGGCGGCGTCGGCTGGGGTCGGCACAAAGCCGATGTCGGGGCGAGGACGGGCGGTCATTCAGCGGAGTGGAGGGTAGCCCAGTGGGCCTGGATATCCTGGATAGTGAATAGGGCATTGAAGGGGAGGCTGTGGCTCTGGTAAAGCTCGGCCCCGCCCTGCTGGCGATCGACGAGGGCCAGAATTTGGTTGACCTGGTACCCGGCGGCCTGGAGACGATCGACGGCTTTAAGCGCCGACTGACCAGTGGTAACCACATCCTCGAGCACGGTGACGGCGCTGCCGGGGGGCAGCGTTACCCCCTCAATGTAGGCGCGGGTGCCGTGGCCCTTGGCCTCTTTGCGAATAATCAGCGGAAACAGGGGGCGATCGCCCTGGAGACCCACCAGACTCACCGCCGTCACCAGCGGATCGGCCCCCAGGGTGAGTCCGGCCACGGCGGTGGTTTCAACCGGAACCCGATCGAGCAGCAGACGGCCCACCAGCAGCGCCCCCTGGGGGTGCAGGGTGACCAGCTTGCCATTGATGTAGTAGGTGCTGCGCTGCCCTGAGGTGAGCACAAAGTCACCCTCCTGGTAGGCGCCCTGGCAAAACAGATCGAGCAGGGGCGATCGCAGGGCGGCGGTTTCCAGACTCAGCAGATCAGAGGGGGCAATTTTCAGCAATAGCTCAGCCATGGGTCATTAATTCCTTAAAAATGCTCCAGTTTTCCGCGATCGCGCTATAAAGGACATGCACTGGGGGATCGGTTCGGCAAAATTCAGGTAAAGTAGGGAGATTTTTGCCCTCTATCCTGTGTCGGCGTAGGGGCGGGCACCGCCAGAATCGGATCAAATTCCCCGCACTAACCTACTGAGTTGAGGAGGCTTGGCCATGGGCATTCAATTAAATCATATTTCGGGTCTGACGCTGGCGCTGCTGGCGGCGGCGGTCATCGCGCCCGCCGGGCACGCCCAGGATACGGCACCCCAGACCATCCCTGACGCCCTGGACGCTCTGACGACCACCTACTCCGGTGATTTCTTTAGAAACCGGGGCATCACTCGCCAGGCCAAGCGCATTCTCGGCCTCGATTTTCCTGAACGGGCCCTGGAGTGGGACAGCAACGCCACCTCCGCCGCCGTCCGAGACATCCTGCTGCTGCAAAACACCAGCGACCCCACCATCCGGGTGCCGGATCTGGCCACCCCCTTTACCAGCAGCCTGCTGACCAGCCCCGTCGGCGCCGGCCCCTCCATTGGCTCAGAGTTCATTTTTGAAAGCTTCTAGCCCCTCTCCTTCGGCTAGGTTCTCGCCAGTCCCCTGGCTTCGGCTTTGGGGGCTGGCGCTAATTGTCCGCTAGCGGTCCTAACCGACGATCGCGCCCTGGTCTATTGGGGACTGGGCTTGGCCTTTCAGATTAAAAATCCAGGGTGCAGGAGTTGAACCTGCCTGAGGCGAATTATGAGTTCGCTGCCTAATCCGCTCGGCCAACCCTGGGATGCTACCTCGACGGTAGAGCATATCCCATTGTACGCGCAGGTCTAAACCCTAATCTTAAATTTTGTTTGAGTCCGAAACTTTATAATTGGGGTAAGGTTATAAGCCTGGATTTGACCCAAGCGGTCTCAACGGTCTCCTTTGCTCAGGTTATTCACTTTTTCCCCTGCCATGAACCCTGCCGTAGCGTTTACGTTGATTTTGCTCTCGCTGATGATCGGGTCGGGGGTGGTTAGCGCGTCGTGGGGGTTTACCCTGGGTCGTCAGGCGCTGACCGGAGTGCGCCAACCAGAAACTCGGCCTACCAGCGGTTCTCCCATCGCCCGCGAAGGCGGCGGCCACGGCGACGTGGTCCTGGTCAACGAAGCTGAGATTTTGCAGCAGGTGAAAGTTCGCACTAGCGGCGGCCAGTAGCTCTTAGGCACTGGGTCATGGGCGCTTTCCCCAATGTATTAGCCGTTGTCATTCCCGAACAGATGCCAGCAGGCGCGATCGCGTCGCGCCTGCTGGCGGTACTGCTGCTGATTGGCATCAACGCCTTTTTTGTGGCGGCAGAGTTTTCTATGGTCTCGGTGCGGCGATCGCGCATCAGCCAGCTCGTCTCCGAAGGCGACGTACAGGCCAAAACCGTGCAGCAGCTCCAGCGCAGCCTCGATCGCCTGCTGTCTACCACCCAGCTTGGCATTACCCTGTCCAGCCTGGCCCTGGGGTGGGTGGGGGAGGGCACTATGGCCGTCACCCTGGCCTTTTGGATCAGCAAAACCCCGCTCAACCCGGCCCAGAGCGCGGCTCTGGCCCACACCCTGGCTATTCCCACCGCTTTTTTTCTGGTCGCCTACCTGCAGATTGTGCTGGGGGAGCTGTGCCCAAAATCCGTCGCCATGCTCTACCCCGAGCAGGTCGCCCGGTTTTTAGGCCCCTCCAGTTTGACCATCGCCCGCCTGTTCAACCCTTTTATCTGGATTTTGAACCAGTCCACCCGGCTGCTGCTGCGGCTGGTCAACATTCGCTACAGCGACCAGGTCAGCTACAGTCGCCTCACCCCCGAGGAACTCCAGCTGATCATCCGCACCACCGCCGAGACCCCCGGCCTCGATGCCGAAGAACGGGAACTGCTCAACAACGTGTTTGAGTTTCGCGATGTGACCGCCGAGGAAATCATGGTGCCCCGCACTCAGATCCACGCCATTCCCCAGTCCTCCACCCTAGGAGAGCTGATCGAGGTTGTGGCTACCACCGAGCACTCCCGCTACCCGGTCATGGGCGACTCCCTCGATGACATTCAGGGCATGGTAGAGCTGAAGCAGTTTTTGCAGCCCCTGGCCCGCCAGCAGATCAATGCCGATACCCCCCTGGCGGCCTGGGTCAAACCCGCTCGCTTTGTGCCTGAGCATACGCCGCTGCACGAGCTGTTGGCCACCATGCAGCGCACCGGGCAGGAACTGGTGATCGTGGTTGATGAGTTTGGCGGCACTGCCGGGCTGATTACCCTTCACGATTTGACCACTGAGATCATCGGCGAGATTCACGAGCCCGATGACGACGAACAGCTGGTGCAGATGCTCGACGATCAGTCCTACCGCATCAAGGCCCACACCGATTTAGAGGAGGTCAACGACCTGCTCAACCTGGCTCTGCCCTACGCCGACGACTATCAGACCCTGGGCGGTTTTTTGATCTACCAGATGCAGAAGATCCCCAGGGCGGGCGATCGCCTGGTGTTTGGCGGCCTGGAGTGGGTGGTGCTGTCTACCGATGGGCCACGCCTCAACGACATTCTGGCCCGATCGCTGGATTTACACGACCCGTTGCCCCAGGACTCCGGCAGCGATCGCCCTGGGGGCAGTCCCTCCCCCAACATCGATGAAATTGATGAATCGTTGCGGTCTTGACCCCTCAGCCGCTGGCATTCTGGACAGCTGGCCAACTGCCACAACTCGCTAGACGGCTTAGGCAGGTATTTGTAGCATGATAGGGCGGACAAAAAGCCTAAAAAATGAGTGTAAACCTGTACCAACTTGCAAATCTGGCCTAAATTTGTGCTTCCCTGGGACGGAATGTCGCTATTCTTTACAGTGTGAAGCATTGTGATAGTATCTGAGTAATTTTACCTGGCCGTCTCAGTTCTCCATTTGCTCTGACGTTCGCAACGCACGAGTTGTTTAGCTGTCGGCGTACTTTGTCTCCTTAAGGAAGGACAGGCGTGCAAGAACCCATGTTGTCATCTGCCTTAGACATGCAATCATCCCGAAACCTGCCAGATCCTATTCGTGTCGGCGTTATTGGCGTGGGCAATATGGGCCAGCACCACACCCGTGTCCTCAGCCGGTTCAAAGACGTAGAGCTAGTTGGGGTTTCTGATGTCAACGTCGAGCGGGGGCTGGACACGGCAGGCAAGTATAGAATTCGGTTTTTTGAAGACTACCAGGAGCTGCTCAAGCACGTGGATGCCGTCTGTGTGGCGGTCCCGACGCGCCTCCACCACTCCGTGGGCATGGCCTGCCTGCAGGCTGGTGTCCACATCCTGATTGAAAAACCCATTGCCGCCAGCATTGCCGAAGCCGAGTCCCTGGTCAATGCCGCTGCCGCCACCAACTGCATTCTGCAAGTGGGCCACATCGAGCGGTTTAACCCCGCCTTTCAGGAGCTGCACAAAGTCCTCAAGACCGAAGAACTGCTGGCCCTGGAAGCCCGCCGCATGAGCCCCTACTCCCAGCGGGCCAACGACGTGTCGGTGGTGCTCGACCTGATGATCCACGACATTGATCTGCTGCTCGAACTGGCCGGGTCTACGGTCGCCACCCTCACCGCCAGCGGCAGCCGCGCCTCCAACTCCGGCTACCTGGACTACGTCACCGCCACCCTGGGCTTTAGCAACGGCATTGTGGCGACGCTGACCTCCAGCAAGGTCACTCACCGCAAAATTCGCAGCATCACCGCCCACTGCAAAAACTCCCTCACCGATGCCGACTTTCTCAACAACGAGATCCTGATCCACCGGCAGACCACCGCCGACTGCTCCAGTGACTACGGCCAGGTGCTCTACCGCCAGGACGGCCTGATCGAGAAGGTCTACACCAGTAATATTGAGCCCCTCCACGCTGAGCTGGAGCACTTTATCAACTGTGTGCGCGGCGGCGAAAAGCCCTCCGTAGGCGGCGAACAGGCGCTCAAGGCCCTGCGGCTAGCCAGTCTGATCGAACAGATGGCCCTCGACGGCAAACCCTGGCATCACTTCGACCTGGCCGCGATCGGCACCGACCTGCCGGTGGCCCTCCAGGTCTAACCCCAACCGACCAGAACCCTAGGGGCTGTGATCAATTAGCTGCCAAATGCCCAAAAATTAAGGGTTACAGCCCCTAGCCTGACGTTTGGGTCGGGGGTGGCAAAGCTTGATAAACCGCGCTTTTGACCACAATTGATCACACCCCCTAAGCTTCAGACGTTTTAGCCTTGGCGCTGCCTAAGGCAAGACTTTAATTGGAGTGCCGATTTTAATTCGGCTATAGAGGGTGTGAATGTCCTTCTCCAGCATCCGCACGCAGCCGTGGGAGACGGCCTCGCCGATCAGGGTTTCCTGATTGGTGCCGTGGATACCGATGCGGAACCGGTCCTGGGACGAGAAGCCAATCCAGCGGGAGCCCAGGGGATTGCCGGGACCTGGGCCGACGGCCTCTTTGGTAATGGGGTGTTGCCACACGGGGTTGACGCGCATGTCGCGGACGGCAAATTCGCCCACCGGGGTTTCCCAGGTATCTTGACCAATGGCGACGGGAAACTCGTCGAGTACCTCTTCGTTTTGATAGAGCGTCAGCCGTCGCCGACTGAGGCTGATAACTATCCGGGTGTTGGCGGTCATGAAGGTTTCGGGTGCCTGGGTGATGACCGGCAGCAGCCGGACCAATCGGGTACGCTCAAAGGGTGTCTCAAACCGCCAGCGCGAGTTGACCTGGTCCTGCCAGGTGGCGGCCGCCAGCAGTCCGGCCGCGCCGTAGCACAGCACCATGAGACAGCGATTTAAGGGAGATGGCGAATCCATAGCCCGATGTCGTTTACCCGCATCCAATTTTCAGCATACTGCCATCTTCTTGTTCTGGATTGGGCTCAGGCAGGGAGCCAGGGCAAGGAGAGCAGGGGATTGATATGATTGGAAAGCAGACATTGTGCCGGGATTTGAGACTGTGGCGGTAAAACCAGATTGGTTACGGGTAAAAGCCCCTCAGTGGGAACGGGTGGGGGAGGTCAAGGCGATTCTGCAGGACCTGGGCCTCAATACCGTCTGTGAAGAGGCGTCGTGCCCCAACATTGGCGAGTGCTTTAAGGCGGGCACCGCTACGTTTTTGATTATGGGCCCAGCCTGCACCCGCGCCTGCCCCTACTGCGACATTGATTTTGAAAAAAAGCCTAAACCCCTAGACCCCACGGAACCCCTGCGCCTGGCCGAGTCGGTGCGGCGCATGAAGCTCAACCACGTGGTGATTACCTCCGTGAACCGCGATGACCTGGCCGACGGTGGTGCCAGTCAGTTTGTCGCCTGCATTGAGGCGGTCAAGCAAACCACCCCCGACACCACCATTGAGGTGCTGATCCCGGACCTGTGCGGCAACTGGCAGGCCCTGGAGACCCTGCTGGCGGCGCGGCCCCACGTGCTTAACCACAACACCGAAACCGTGCCCCGCCTCTACCGGCGGGTGCGGCCCCAGGGCGACTATGCCCGTTCCCTGGAACTGCTGCGGCGCAGTCGGGAGCTGGCCCCCTGGGTGTACACCAAGTCGGGCTTGATGATGGGGCTGGGGGAAACCGACGCCGAGGTGCAGCAGGTGATGGATGACCTGCGGGCCGTAGACTGCGACATTTTGACCCTGGGCCAGTACCTGTCTCCGGGTAGCAAGCATTTGCCGGTAGCGGAGTTTATCACCCCAGCCCAGTTTGACGCCTGGCGGGTAGCGGGGGAAGCCAAGGGCTTTTTGCAGGTGGTGTCGTCGCCCCTGACCCGCAGCTCGTATCATGCCGAAGCCGTGCGTCAGCTGATGGCGCTGCATCCCCGCTAGGGATTCCCACGCCCTGGAACGATCCAACCTGGGAATCCTGAAGTTGATCCCTGCCGAAACCCTGTGCCGGTGGAACCGACTCTTTTGGGCTGCGTCAAAGGTGAGGGCAGGGTGGTCTACGGCAGTCCCATACTCATTCTCAGGAGATAACCCATGCAGCCATGGAAACGTATGTTGTGCCCGCGACTCCCTCGCGCGCTTTTGCTAGCGGCAGTTGTGGCGGGGCTGGGGGGGCCGGCCATGACCCGCGCCGCGCTCCTGCCGGCGATCGCCCAGACCCCTGCTCCCGCCCCGAAAGTGGCCGTAGCCCAGACCAATGACGCGATCGCCCAGGAACTGCTGCGGCTGGTCAATGTCGAGCGGCGGCGAGTCAATGCTGCCCCCCTGGTGCTTAACGAGAAGCTCACGGCGGCCGCCCAGCGCCACGCCCAGGATATGGCCACCAGCCGCCGCATGAGCCACACCGGATCGGACGGCTCTACGATGCGATCGCGCATCGATGCCACCCAGTACCGCTGGTCCACCATTGGCGAAAACGTGGCCATGGGTCAGCCCACCCCCGCCGCGGTCATGCGGGCCTGGATGAACAGTCCCGGCCATCGCCAGAATATTCTCAACCCGGCCTTCACCGAGTTGGGGGTAGGGCAGGCCACCGGGGGAGGTCGGATCTACTGGGCCCAGGTGTTTGCCAGACCCCGCTAGGGCAGTGACAGCAGGACATTACCAAACAACCAAGTGGTTATATAGCGCCTGAATCGGGGTATGCTGGAGCCGGGATCGCTCCGCTGTCATTCTGCGATCGCCCCGTCGCCGCTATGCCCCACTCCTGCGCCCCGTCATCCCAATGCCCTGTCGTTCGCTTGCTCAGTCGCTACGTCCCAGCCCTGGACTGGGGCCTGCACTACAACCCCCACGACCTGGTGGGAGATGTGATGGCCGGTACCATCGTGGCGGTGATGCTGATCCCCCAGGGGATGGCCTACGCGATGCTGGCTGGGCTGCCACCCCAGGTGGGGCTCTACGCCAGTATCGTGCCGCTGTTGATCTACGCCCTTTTGGGCACCAGTCGGGCGCTGGCCGTTGGCCCAGTGGCCATGGTGTCGCTGCTGGTGGCCACCAGTCTGAGCCAGGTAGCCGCCCCCGGCAGCCCCGACTACTGGGCTGCAGCCCTGGCCCTGGCCCTGATGATTGGGCTGATTCAGGTTTGCATGGGGCTGGTGCGGCTGGGGTTCATTGTGAATTTTCTCAGCCATGCCGTGATCGTAGGCTTTACCAATGCCGCGGCCCTGGTGATTGGCCTCAGCCAGCTCAAGCACCTGATGGGCATCAAAATTCCCCAGTCAGAGAGTTTCTTTGAAACGGCTCACCACCTGGCGCAGGCGGCTCCCGACAGCAATGGGGTCAGCCTGGGGCTGGGCCTGACCAGCTTGGCCGTGCTGCTCTTTTTTAATCGACATTTGCCCCAGGTGCTGAGCCGCTGGGGAGTCCCCCCGGCGTGGATCGGCCCTGTGAGCCGTGGAGGGCCTCTGCTGGTGGTGATCACGACGATCGCGCTGGTGGGGCTACTCAACCTGGATAGCCGCTTTGGGGTGGCCATTGTGGGGGACATTCCCCGGGGGCTACCGCCGCTGACCTACCCGCCCGTGGACCTGACGCTGTGGCAACGGCTCCTTCCCACAGCCCTGACCATCAGCTTTGTCGGCTTTATGGAGAGTATTGCGGTAGCCAAGTCCCTGGCCAGCAAACGGCGGCAGCGCATCGATGCCAACCAGGAACTGATTGGGCTGGGGGCCGCCAACCTGGGGGCCGCCTTTACCGGCGGGTATCCGGTCACCGGCGGCTTTAGCCGATCGATCGTGAATTTTTCGGCAGGGGCCAACACAGGGTTGGCGTCCATAATTACAGCGGGGCTGGTCGCCCTGGTCGTGGTGCTGTTTACGCCGCTGTTTTACAACCTGCCCCAGGCGGCCCTGGCGGCGGTTATTCTGGTGGCGGTGATCAATCTGCTGGATTTTCGGAGCGTTGGTCACCTGTGGCGAGTCTCTCGATCCGATGCGGCCAGCCTGGCCATTACCTTTGGGGCGGTGCTCACCCTTGGGATTGAAGCGGGAATCGTCGTCGGGTTTGTGGCCTCGGTGGCCTTTTACCTGTGGCGCACCAGCCAACCTCACATTGCCGAGGTGGGGCGCGTGGGCGACAGCGAACATTTTCGCAACGTCAAGCGCCATCCGGTACACACCTGCCCTGGGGTGCTGGCCATTCGCATTGACGAAAGCCTCTACTTTGCCAACAGCAAATATTTGGAAGACTACTTGATGCAGGCGGTGGCTGAGCACCCAACTGCCAATGCCCTGGTGCTGATCTGCAGCGCCATCAACCACATCGATGGCAGCGCCCTCGAAACTTTAGAAGCGCTGGTAGACAACTTCAGAGAAGCCGGGGTGACGGTCTACCTCAGCGAGGTCAAAGGTCCGGTCATGGACCAGCTAGAGCGGGCCAGGTTTGTCCAGCATTTGGGGGGCAAGGAGCGAATTTTTCTCAGTACTCACCAGGCGATCGCCGCCCTGGAGCAGGCTTAAAACGGTGTAACAGACTACATTATTGCGCCAGGTAAACAAAGGTAAGGATACGCATCAAATCCGTTGATCTCAAAAATGCGGGTTGCACTATGTAGATGGACGGGTAAGTAAATACTCTCACTGCCGGTTCTACTGGAGGGCTACAGCTATGACCCCGACGACCACAAAACCACTGCTTGGCCGACACCTCACCATCGACGCCATTCGCGATGAGGCCAAGCAACTCGTTGACTGCGGCACCCTGGATCGATGTCAGCCTATCTGCGCGCTGTGTGGCTATATCGCCGCCCGAGAGTGGCCGTTTATTGAGGCTGAGCTAGAGGAAAATGACTACGGTTTGCGCGATCGCATTGGCGATCTGATCCCCCACGAAACCTGGAGCAATGACTAGGGGCCGTCACCCATTAGCCTCCGATGTCCCAGCAAGGAACGGTTACAGCTCTCAGGCTGCTTCCTGGGTCCAGCTTGGCGGTCCAGCTTGGCGGTCGAGCGTGGCAGTCGAGCGTGGCAAGGCTTGATGTAGCGAACTTTTGGCTACAGAACTTTTGGCCACAATTGATGGCACGTCCCAAGGGGCTGCCATCGACGGCCCCATAGGTAACCCGTCCATAGCTACCGGCTGCGGGGACCGTAGGAGGTTGTCGAACGGTTCGAAGGGGTGTTTCGGCCCTCACCGGGGCTGTGCACCAGCCACTGCTGCCCGACCTGGTTGAGGGCCGCCATAATGGGTTGCACCTCTCGCCCCTTGGCCGTCAGCGAATACTCGACCCGCGGCGGAACCTCAGGAAAAACCGTGCGCTTGACCAGGCCGTAGCTTTCTAGCTCTCGCAGGCGGGCCGTTAGCGTCTTGGTGCTGATTCCAGGCAGGGCCGACAGAAACTCGTTGGTGCGTCGACTACCCTGAAACAGCTCTTGCAGAATGAGGATAGCCCATTTGCTGCCAATGTACGACAAGACCAGATGAACCGGGCAATCGAGCTTCGTACCGTTAAATGGGTGAGGCATTGGCATCACTCCAGTATGGGCATGTTATTTTCCATTGTGAAGGATTATTTTTGGGATGTGGCCTCTGTGTCACCAGATGCTCAAATTTAAGCCCTTGGCTAGATAGAGCCTCTCCGCATCGGCCTAGTCCGCCTGGCCTAGTTCCAAAGGTAAGTCCAACAAGCAAGGCCAGGATCCTGGCCCAAATAGACGACAGACCCTAGAAACAAAACAAAAAACCAGGATGCTAGGGTAAGGGACAGGGCGTGCTAGCCTAGGTTTTCTGCTTAATTTTGGTTCCCAACCCGTATAGGTGTGGCTATGTCGACCCCCAAGCCTTCTCGCAACCCCAAACGCCCCTCTGGGTCGAAATCCCGCCAGCAGCCCGAAGGCTATCGGGGCGGTAAGCCCAGGCCGGCCGAGGGCAAGCCCCGCTACAGGGACGACAAACCTGGCTACAAAGAGGGCAAGCCCCGATACCAGGGCGATAAGCCCCGCTACGGGGATGAAAAACCGCGCTACAAGGGTGACAAACCCCGCTACGACGGTGCCAAGCCTCGCCCTAGGGACGAAACCCCCCGCTACGACAGCAGTAAGCCCCGCTACGAGGGCAGCAACCGGCGCGGCGATGACAAACCCCGCTATAGAGATGACAAGCCTCGCCATCAGAGCGATCGGCCCCGTTACCAGGGCAGCGATGGACGCGGCGAGTCCTTCAGGCATCGCGGAGACGCTGGGCCGCCGCGATCGCTGGGGGTCAGCCCTCAGGGGCTGGGTTCAGGGGACGACCAGCAGGATGAAACCGATCTGATCTACGGCCGCCACGCGGTGGAGGCAGCCCTCCAGGCGCATCGCCCGCTCAATCGGGTGTGGGTCAACGATCGCATTCGTTACGATCCCCGCTTTCTGCCGCTGATTGATGAGGCCAAGGCCAGCGGTGCGGTGATCGATGAGGTTGACACCAAGCGCCTCAACCAGATTACCGGCGGCGCCAACCACCAGGGGATCGCGGCCCAGACGGCGGCGCACACCTATCACGACCTCGACGAGATGATCGAAACCGCCCTCGGTGCGGCCAAGGTACCGGTCATCATCGCCGCCGATGGCATTACCGATCCCCACAATCTGGGAGCCATAATTCGCACCGCCGAGGCCCTAGGCGCCCAGGGAATGGTGATCCCCCAGCGGCGGGCGGCGGGGGTGACGGCCACGGTGGCCAAGGTAGCCGCCGGGGCTCTGGAGCATTTGCCCGTGGCTCGGGTGGTCAACCTGAAACGTGCCCTTGACACCCTGAAAGAAAAAGGATTTTGGATCTACGGCCTGTCGTCGGAGGCCAGCCAACCGGTGCATCGCACCACCTTCGATCGCCCAACGGTGATAGTGGTGGGAGCCGAGGGCAGCGGCCTCAGCCTGACGGTGCAGCAGAGCTGCGATACGCTGGTTTCCATTCCCCTGCGCGGCTCAGTTCCTAGCCTAAATGCATCAGTGGCTACAGGCATGGCCCTCTATGAGATCTATCGTCATCAATGGGTGGCGCAACTACAAATTTCCTCTTTGCAAAATCAAAAGCAAGGCAGTATAACGAAACATGGGATAGCGCTGCCTCAGGACAGTCTATAGCCGGGCTTGCCCCACAAAAACTCTTTAGAACTCAGCAGATAGGCAGGATCTATGAACAATTTTTTAGGTCGATTTTTGGCGGGCATTTTAGGCCAGAGCAAGGACTGGTGGGTGGAGATCAAGACCAGTCAGCCTACCTGCACCTACTACTTTGGTCCCTTCGACAGTGAGTCTGAAGCCTACGCCGCCAAGGGCGGTTACATCGAAGATCTGGAGCAGGAGGGGGCGCAGAACATTCAAGTCAATGTGCAGCTGTGCAGCCGTCCCGAGCAGCTCACCATCACCAGCGAGTGGGACGCTCCGCTGGGGGAGTTTCCGACTCCGGCCTTTAGCGGGCGATCCTAGACCTGATTACCCAGCCCAGCTGTCCTTCAGCCCCAGGGCGTCTGTTTGCTGCTCTAGCCACTGGTGAATGTCCTGCAGAAGCTGATCGGGAATTTCCCAGGGTAGCAGGTGAGCGGTGTCTGGATAGCAGCGACTGTCGGCTTGGGGCAGATGGGCCGCGGTTTCTAAGCTGGCCTGGGCCGTTATATGGCGGTCCTGAGCCCCGCAGAGGACCAGGCTGGGAGCGGCGATCGCCCCCAGGTTGGGCAGTCGGTTGTAGCGCTGGGCCAGGGCCCGGTTTAGCGCTCGATTGGCTTGCTTAGAGGTGCCGAGATAGGCCCAGAACCCCTCTTTTGCCAGGCGATGGTAGGCTCCAGAACTGTGCTGTTGGAGCAGGTAGCGGTAGAGCGATCGCTTGCCCAGGGTCTGAATTACCCAGGGATGACCGGGGATCGCCAGGTTAATCAACGACGCCAGCCCGGTGTTGATTAGATCTGGCCAGGTAACAGGCGGATGCGATCCCACCGGGCGCGCCGCCGTAGCGACTAAGATCAGTCCGGCGATGCGATCGGGGTGGCGCAGGGCCAGTTCAATCGCCAGAATCCCCCCCAGGGACCAGCCCAGCACCAGGCAGCGCTCAATGTTTTGGGTGTCGAGCAGTTCCACCAGGTCATTCAGGCTGTCCTGAAGCTCAAAGTCCAGGGGGGTGCGGCTGCGGCCGTAGCCCCGCAGATCGGGGGTCAGGGTTTGGTAGCGATCGCTCAGGCTTTCGGTAAACACCGCCATAGCCTGGGCCGAACCGGGGTGCCCATGCAGACACAGGATGGGAAAGCCCACGCCTCGAATTTCGCAGTACAGTCGCATGGTCAAGCCAAAGGAAGGAACCCGGTGGAGCCGTCCAGCGGCGGAAGTGGCCCCGGTTCATTCTAAGGACTCGGCACTGAGATGACCATGCTGACGGCGCAGGTCGTGTCTGGGGCAGGGCTCTCCTCCGAAAGGCCAGCTGTGCAACCCCAGGGGCAAGACTGCCCTAATTGACCAATCCCGCCGAACTGGCGGGATTGGCAGGGCTGATCTATTCAGCGCAGAGCACCGCAGGCTGGGCTTTATCCAGATCATCGCCCAGTGCCAGGGCAGCATCCGTCGAACTGGGCCAGCGGAGCGCCGCTTCAGCCTCAAGCGGCTGCTCGGCCCCAACCTGGGCGGCGTCGATTGGGATCGGTTCGCCAACCCGAGCGCAGTAGGCGGCAGGCAAGTCTTTGACGCTGGTACTAACGGTGGGGGTGAGGCTGAGCGGTTCTGGCTGACTCTGGCTCTGGTGGGCCGACCCGAGCGGACGGGGGAGATCGGTGCCCAGGGTTTGTGCCTCGGACATGGGTGTCCCAGCTACGGGGGAGCCGAGGGCTGTGCCGATGGGCAGCGTGGGCTGCTCAACCGCCAACGGCTGGGACACAGGCGGAATGGGAACAGCTGCGGTAGGTGCGGCAACCTGGGCCGCCGGACGCGCAGGACTGAGGCGGGGGGTGTCCTGGTGCAGGGGCAAGCTCTCGGGAAGGGCGCTTGCGGCTGGCCGGACGAGGGGGCCTTGGCTGTGGTGAGCCGACGCGGAGACTGTTGCTGCGATCGGCTGGGGTCTTAGGCTGATGGCGGGTGGGGTACTCGACTGGTGGACCAGCGCTGGGGGCGAGGCGACCAGAGGAGCAGCGGGGTCTGCTGCCTCGGCAGGGTCCAGGGGATCGGCTACGGGAGCGGCAGTCTCGACCACCGGCGCGCCTACCTCGGGTTGCTGCAGGGCAGCAGGCTCTCCGGCGGGGATCACGGCTACGGCGTCAGCGGCCCCAGCCGATGGTGCGCCGTGCAGCCTGACGGTCAGGGCCTCCGGCGCGGCGGGGGTAACGGAGGTAATCACGGGAGCGGGTTGCTGCGATCGGGTACTGTAGCCCTGGTGGCGGCGCGGAGTCAGGGGGGCACCCACCTGAGTGGAGGCCACCGGTCCCAGATCAATGGCGCTGCTGGCGGCTGACGGCAGCCCCAGTTCTGGGGCCGCGACATTGGGCCGGAGCGGAGCCGACAATGCGACCACTTCCCCGGGCTGACGCCCAGACTCGAGGGTTGACGGGACAGCCGGGAGCGCGGTCTCCGCCTGAGGCGCGAGCGGGTTGACCGGTTGGGCCTCAGCCGGACGGGGAGGCGTGAGGGAAAGGGCGGCGGGCAGCGGGGCCGTGGTCAGGGGTGTCTGGGGAGATAACCTCGCCCCCTGCTGGGTGCGCAGGCGCTGCAGCCGCTGTCGGAGCTGATCGGCCTGGGGCAGCGGTCGGCCAGCCCCCGTCCGGTTGGTTAGGGTGGAGGCGTGGTTGAGGCCGCTCGGGCGGGGGCTGAAGCGCGCCTGGTCGAGCCCCCCCTGGCGCGGGCGCAGTTCCGGACGGGCCATAGGGCTGGAGGAAATAGCCCGCAAACCCGGCTGAGCGCTAACCTCAACCCCATCGTCGCCATCGGCAGGAGTATTGCCCAGGTCGGGAGGGCTAGATTGTTCGGCGCTACAGGCCGCCAAAGCCAGTAGCCCGCTACAGGATGCTAGAGCCCAGACGCGCATAACTCAAAATTCCTAGGATTGGTCAGACTGTCTGGTTCTCTCTACGCTGACCAGGTCGCCAATCAGCACAATCCTGGGACAGAAATGTGAAGATTCTGTTGGCTTCCGCTATGGTGACAGTACTGGGTAAAAGTATTCAGGTTTGACAAACTATCGGCCAGTGCCGATTAGGGGTCTATGCGAGGGGAACTAGCGGCACTGATGGCAGCGGGGCTGTGGGCCATCGCCACGGTTATGTTTGGCCGGTTGGGTAAGGCACTACCGCCGCTGGTGCTCAACCTGGCCAAGGGGGCGATCGCCCTGACGCTGCTAATCCTGACCCTGGCGCTGCTGGGGCAGAGCACCGCTGGACTGGACCGCCGGGCGATCGGCGTGCTGGCCCTGAGCGGGGTGATTGGGATTGGGCTGGGCGATACGGCCTACTTCGCGGCCATCAATCGGCTCGGCCCTCGCCGGGCGCTGCTGCTGGAAACCCTGGCTCCCCCCCTCGCCGCCCTGATGGCGCTGGCCTTTTTGCAGGAGGCCCTCAGCCCCCGCGCCTGGATGGGGATTGGCCTCACCCTGGCCGGGGTGGTGTGGGTGATCGCCGAGCGCCTGCCCGAAGGTTCCGCCGCTGGTCGTTTGGACTACCGGGGGGTGGGCTACGGTCTGCTGGCGGCCCTGGGGCAGGCCACCGGGGCCGTGATGTCGCGGGCCATGCTGGCCGATACGGCGGTATCCCCGCTGTGGAGTTCACTGCTGCGGCTGAGTGGGGGCTGCATTATCCTGTTGGGCATTCTGCGCTACCGGGGACCTGTGGTAGGGGCGCTCAGACCCCTGCGATCGCCGCGCTTGTTAGCAGGGGTGGCCCTAGCAGCTGTGCTGGGCACCTACCTGGCCATCTATCTGCAGCAGATAGCCCTCAAGTATGCCGCCACTGGCATTGCCCAGGCCCTGACCTCCACCAGTCCGCTGTTTGTGCTGCCCCTGGCGGCGGCCCTGGGCGATCGCGTCAGTTTGAGGGCGGTGGCGGGCGCAGTGGTTGCCCTGCTGGGCATCGCGATTCTGGTCAACGGCTAACCCGCCTGGGGTTGGACCGCGGCGTTTTCGACTCCAGTTTGGGGTGGACCTACCAGCTGGCTGAGGTTTTGAGCATCCACGGCGTAGGCTGCGCCAAATCCCATCACAAAGCGGCCCCCCTGGGGGCTGAGGCAGAAGATTTGAAAGTCGTCCAGCGATCGCAGCATGGCAATGATCTCGCCAAAGCGCTGCTCAAAGCGATCGGCCACGCCCTCCCAGGCGGCCGTACCCCGAGGCAAGATCTCGGCCCGACAGTCGTAGGTAATGCGCTGGCGGGCAAACACCTGGACAGCCGCAGCCTCATCTTCAATCAGCAGCACGCTGGCCAGCCCCGTGGTATGCAGATTCTGGGTGTGGGCCGACAGGCCACTGGTAAAGATGTAGAGCTGATAGCTGTCGTCGATCACGTAGGGGGCATAGCTGGCGTGGGGGGTGCCCTCACCGCTGACCGTGCTCAGCATCAGACTGGACACGCGGGTAGGTAGCCCCTGGTAGGCCGCTAAAACTGAATCAAAACTGGGCATAGCAGTTGCCAACAGGCGGTAAGTACAACCAACGATACTGTAGCGCCCGCCGCGGGTTGCGCTACAGTATTTGAAGTCTGGTTCTCTGGTATTATGTCGCGTTTATCCCGTCAGGTTCAGCCGGCCGAGGCGTATCTGGCCAAACTCACCGATGCTGACTGGGCTGCCCTGGCCAAACGCGATGTGGTGGTCAAGGGAGGCCAGGGCCAGTACGGCCTGATGTTGGCCACGCGGGTCTCCCAGGCCGAGGCCTGGGCGGTGCTGACCGACTACAGCAGTTTTGAGACGTTCCTGCCCACGGTGGTCAAAAGCCGGGTAGTGGAGGCGGAGGGCGATCGCACCATTGTCGAACAGATCGATCGGCGGCGCATTCTACTCACCACCATGGAGTCGAAGGTGCTGACCGAAAACCTGGAGCTTGACCGACAGCAGATCAGCTTTCGCCTGCTCGAAGGCAACCTTGAGTACATGTACGGTCACTGGCGCATCGATGCCGCCCCAGCCTCTCTGGGTCGCGAACCCCTGTGCCTGCTCTCCCAGCAGGTGCGGGCCGAAGCGGATGTAGGTCCGTTTAAGTCTTTGTTTTACAACCTGTTCGAGGCCAGCCTGATCGACACCATCAAGGCGCTGCGGACGGAGATGGAGCGGCGGGCCGCTTCGTCTAATCTTTAGGGAACATAAACTTTTAGGCATTTTTACCGAGTTAGGCCGCAAAAACCTCGGCCCTCGGATCGATTTAGCAGATACTAAAAGTCAGGCCCAGCGGCCCATAGCGCTGCTTGCGGCCGGTCTCAGGTGGGGCTAGGCCCGCCGGAGATCAGGTTAGCTGTAGCCATACATTTAGGTCCGTCTATCCCTGCAAAGGCCCTCAAAGGCCCTCAAAGGGACTCCATATAGCCGATTCAAATGTAAGGAAATTGTGAAGTCCCCTTAGATTTTGCATCCGTTCCTGGGTAATCTCAAGGAAGGTGCTGATGGTCAAGATTTTTGGTCTGGTCGTTTGGTTTTGGTTTTTGGAACATGTCCACTCCGTCTTCCGCCAGTTTCAGCCGGTACGCACCAGCCGACGACCATCTGCTGTTTTACAAAATCATCAACGACTCCGACGGCATTCGGCTCCGCATCTGGGAGAGCGCGAGTGATCTCGACCAAAGCCCTTCTCCCTACCTCTACATTCTCAACCTGCGGGTGGCATCGATCGCCGAGGCCAAAAAACGCCTCAAGACCCATCTGGCCCTCAACGGCGGCAGTCTAACCATCGATCAAACCCTGCCCTTCAAAGGCAAAGTCAAGCTGATGCCCCACGCCACCTGGGACGGTAGCCAGGAGCTCATCTAGCGGGGCGGCAATCTAGCCGTCCCCGCCGAGCAGAAGGTCGCTCAGTCCTGCCCCTCGGGCCTCAGCTTAAAAGACCGTTTGCCCAACAGTTGCTGGGCCGGGTAGTAGCTGGCGACGATCGCGATCGCCATCCACCACAGCGTGCTGATTTGGGGCCGATACATCACCGTGTCGGCAATGCCCTGGCCCAAAATACCGGTGATTGATGCGATCGCCCCCATCAGCCAGTAGCCCTGGGCGTCCTGGGTTTCCCGCAGCCGCTGGAGCTGCACCCAGCCCTGGTGAAACAGCAGCAGCAGTAGCCACAAAAACGCCAGCAGGCCCACCACCCCGGCCTCCACCAGCACCTCCAAAAACACCGAGTAGGCGCTCAGAGCCGTATAGCGCGGCCGTTGGAACAGTGGGTAGATCGCGTTAAACGCCGAATTTCCAGGGCCAATGCCGAGGATGGGGCGGGCGCGGATCATGTCGATCACCGCCGCCCAGACGTTCATGCGAAAGTTGTTGCTGCTGTCGGCCCGCCCCACAAACATGCTCAGCACCCGTGCCCGCAGGGAGCTGACCGACAGCACCCCCAGCACCACCACGGCGGCGGCCCCGCCCAGCAAGATCGGCAGCGCCCAGCGCCGCCAGAAGGGGGTAAACCATATACTCCAGTACTGCACCAGCAGGGTGAGCAGCACAAACCCGGCGATTAAAAAGCCGATCCAACCGCCCCGGCTGAGGGTCAAAATCAAACACAGGGTATTGATGACTGTAGCCAGAGCCGCCAGGCCCTTTGGCGTCCAGCGGGGCCAGGCAAACACGGCCGAGGCGCTCAGCATCACCCCCGGGATCAGGTAGCCCGCCAGCAGATTGGGGTTGCCCAAAAAGCTGTATACCCGCGTCACATCGGCCACCGCCGAGTTGACATCGACCCAGGTGGCCAGGGCCGTGGCGCCAAAGAAGTACTGCCTGAGCCCGTAGATCGCCACCGGTAGGGTGGTCAGAATATAGGCCAGAATCAGCATGCCCCTGGCCCGGGGCTGCCGCGCCACCCGTGCCACCAGCAGAAACAGCAGAATATTCAGCGAGAGCTTGATCAGGCCACTCAGAGCCGCCCCCCGCACCGGCGACAGGGCTGTAGCCATCACCATCACCCCCCAGTACACCGCTACGGCGATGTGCACGGGCGTCATGCCAGTGCCAGCCTCGTCGGTAAGGGTGAGCAGGGCCCACAGCGCCGCCGCCGCCAGCAGCAGCACCCCAATCAAGGTAGTCGAGACGTAGGGAGCCAGGGCAAACAACACCACTACAATGGCCAGGCCGATCCAATCTCCCCAGCGCAGCAGCCAACTGCCCTGGCGCCAGCGTCGCAAGGGGGCCAGCAACTGATGTATTACGCTGGCTTCGCGCCATTGCTCAAGGGCAAAGGTAGACAGAGTCAGCTGTTGCCATACGGAGGTCAGCATAGGCGAGGTGAGCCAGAGGCAGTTAAATCTTCCCCATCATGCCAAGCTTTGGCCAAATTGAGGCACCGAATTGAATCCTTCTGTCAACGAAAAAGGTGAGTTGAAGCTTGCTAACCCCCGCCCCGGCGGTTGAACCCTTAAGAAACCGTAAGGTTTTGGGAATTGTTCAGGGGACACGCAATGTTTTGTAACGGCCCGGTAGCTTTAATTAAGGGTTAATACCTGCCTCAGATCCCCTGTTTAGAATGTGGGCAACACATAAACGCCCCCTAGCCCCTCAATGTTCAGGAGAAACCCATGGCCAGCCTGTTAGAGCAGCTCCGACAGATGACCGTCGTAGTCGCCGACACCGGAGACATTCAAGCCATTGAAAAATTTACCCCCCGCGACGCCACCACCAACCCCTCGCTGATTACCACGGCGGCCCAGATCCCCCACTACCAGTCCATCGTCGATGGCACCTTGCTCAAGGCCAAGGTCGATGCCGGAGCGGGTGCCTCAGATAAAGATATCGCCAACCTGGCCTTCAAAAACCTGGCGGTGGCCTTTGGCCACAAGATTCTCAGCATCATTCCGGGCCGGGTGTCCACCGAAGTCGATGCCCGTCTCAGCTACGACACCGAAGCCACCGTGGCCACCGCGCGGGAGATCATTGGCCAGTACGACAAGCTGGGCATTACCCCAGAGCGGGTGTTGATCAAGATTGCCTCCACCTGGGAGGGCATCAAGGCCGCCGAGATCTTGGAAAAAGAAGGAATTCACTGCAACCTGACGCTGCTGTTTGGCCTTCACCAGGCGATCGCCTGTGCTGAGGCAGGCGTCACCCTGATCTCTCCCTTTGTGGGCCGGATTCTCGACTGGTACAAAAAAGACACGGGCCGCGAAGACTACCCCTCCCACGAAGACCCCGGCGTGGTGTCGGTGACCGAGATCTACAACTACTACAAAAAGTTTGGCTACCCGACCGAGGTGATGGGGGCCAGCTTCCGCAACATTGGCGAAATTACCGAACTGGCGGGCTGCGATCTGCTCACCATTTCGCCCCAGCTGCTGGCGCAGCTGGACAGCACCCAGGCCGACCTGCCCCGCAAGCTCGACCCCGCCAAGGCTTCATCCATGGAGATCGAGAAGATCTCCATGGATGAAGCGACCTTTCGGTCCATGCACGAAGGCGATCGCATGGCCTCCGAAAAGCTGGACGAGGGCATCAAAGGCTTTAGCAAAGCGCTCGAGACCCTGGAAGATCTGCTGGCCACTCGCCTCACCCAACTCACCCAGGGCGAAGAGCGCATCACCCACGCCCGCGACGACCTGTTTAAGGCCTACGACCTCGACGGCGACGGGTTTATCACCCGCGAGGAGTGGCTGGGCACCGATGCGGTGTTCGACGCCCTCGACCTGGACCACGACGGCAAGCTCTCCCCGGCGGAAATCGGGGCGGGCCTGGGGGCGGCCTTCCAGGTGGCCTAGGCTCAACCAGGCTGACGGGCGCCAGGGGTTTGGCAGGGTGTACGGTGCAAGGTCTGCGGTTTACTTTGCACCGTAGGCCGCTGGCCGCAAGCCGTTTACTGCACACCGCACACCGCCTCCTCTTCCCGCTGCCGACTACCGAGCCATCGATAGCGGTGGTTCAACCGCAGCTTTGGCGGGCGATCGCCGCACGGTTTCCCCAGTGACTAGCTCCACCACGTCCATGCCGTTGCCAATCACGCCGGGCACGCTGGGGTAGCCCGCGCTGGCCCCGACCAAAAACAGGTTGGGCAGTTCGGTGTGGTACCCCAGGCGGTTAAGGCCTACCTGCCGGGGCACCAGTTTGGCCCCGTAGATATTGCCCTGGGGCTGGCCCAGGTAGTGCTCGCTGGTGGTGGGGGTGCCGTAGACCTTCATGCGAATGTAGCGATCGATATCGGGGATCAGGTCACGCACGCTGGTCATGATCGCCTTGTACGCCTCCCGTTTTCTGGCCTTGTAGGCAGCAGGATCGCTTTCGCGCAGCTGCTTGAAGGGCTCGTAGGGGCACACCGTCGCAATTTCGAGCACGTGGTGCCCGGCGGGGGCCATGCCCGGCGCGGAGGATTTGAGGGTGGGGCAGGAGAGGAAGATCCAGGGGCGATCGAGGTTACCCTGCAGCTGCCGCCGGTATTCCTGGTTGAGATCCCCGGTGGGGTAGTACCAGATATTCCAGTTGCCGAGGCCGTAGTGGGTGGGGTCAAAGCGATCGCTGAGGCCCAGATAGAGGTTGAAGGCGCTGGCGGAATACTCGTACTGGGTGAGACGCTGCCGCTCTGTCGGGCTGAGTTCGGCTCCATGCATCAACTCCACTGTCAGCTTGGGGTCGAGGTCACTGATGTAGGCATGGGTCGCCTCGTAGTGGGTGCCCCCCGCCGTCACCCACTGCACCCGGCGATCGCGCACCTCGATGTGCTCCACCGGGGCCATGTAGCGCACGGTGCCACCCCCCGCCAGGATGACCTCAACAATGGTGTCTACAAAGCCCTTAAAGTGGTGCTTCGGGTAGTACGCGCCCTCCGAATAGTCCCAGACCAGCGCCGTGTGGGTGATCAGGGCAATCTCCTCGGGTGGCAGGGCATAGTCCCCGCTCTGTCCGGCCAGCAGGGCCTGGAGTTTGAGCGGCATGCCCACGTGGTCGTAGAGGTCCTGCAGCGTCCAGAGCCGCTTTTGAAACAGATTGAAATACTTGGGTAGCTTCAGCCAGTCGTGCCACCGCTGGTCGTACCAGCGCACCTCCTGGCCTAGCTGGCGAATGTCGTGGTGGAGGTGCTTGATCTCATCGCAGTAGCGGTTGATGGGGGTCGCGTCCGCTGGAAACTGGTTCAGCAGGCGCTGGCGGAAGGTCTCCCACCCCAGGGGAATGGCAAAATCCACCGCCGGAGTAATCACCCGATCGATGCAGTTGGGATCGAGGGAATTAAAAGTGACCTCCCGGCCAATGTAGTCCAGGAATTGGGCGATCGCCTGCCCCGGTCCGCACTGGGAAATGTAGTGCACATCGGCACAAAATCGAAAGTTGCCGTAGTCAAAGGTATGGCAGCAGCCCCCAGGCAGGTAGTGCTGTTCGAGCACGGCGACTCGGTAGCCCTGGCGCGTCAGACAGGCCGCCGCCGAAAGCCCCCCCAGACCTGCCCCCAAAACGATGTAGTCAAACCGTTCCATGGCGCAATTCTCCCTGTAGATACAGCGATCGGTGAGGATCTAAGATGATCCCCGCTATGGCTTAAGCAACCGGACGTGCCATCAATTTTGGCCAAAAGATTTTGACCATCAGCGTTTCACGCCCATCCCAAACAACAGACCAGGCGCTGTGACCGTTGGTCTTTGAGCCTGCAAAGGCCTGATTGATGACAGCCCCCAGTGCGGACGATGCTGTTCAGAGCCCTGTTTAAATCATCAATCCTGGCTTCATAACGGGCAGAAAAACGATAAAAAACGATTGCAATAGACAAGAAAATAAATCTTTCTACCAACGAAAAGGGGCGACGGGTTGGCAGCAATCGATGGGCAGGGACCGTTGGAAACGGCGATAACCAACAGCGCTTGCTCCCCAGCCCAACCCAATCCAATGGGGTAGGGCCAGGGTATTTAAACCTCGCTGGAAATGCCCTGGCCTCGTAAATTCGTATCGTAAACTACAGCTTTGAAGCGACTCTCCCCGGTAATGATCAAAGCCTGTGGCACTGTACCCACAGCGCCCACTCCCAAGTTCTAGTTTTAGGAGACCCCTGGTGCTATTTGACGCCTACGACCCCGGCGATTTCTTCGATGAACTTTTTTTGAAGCCAGGCCAGCCTCGCCCAGAGGCAGAACTGCTGGTGCGGCGGGTCAACGATATGGCGCTGGTGGAGCTACAGCAGCGGCAGCAGGCGGTGCAAAATACCCTGTTTAAGCTGGGGGTCACCTTCAACGTCTACAGCGACAACCAGGGCACCGAGCGAATTTTTCCCTTCGACGTGATTCCGCGCATTGTGCCCGGCCACGAGTGGGAGTGGATTGAAAAAGGTCTCAAGCAGCGTATCTACGCCCTCAACTGTTTCATCCACGACGTCTACAACGAGCAAAAAATTCTCAACGACGGGGTGGTACCGCGCCACGTGGTCGAGAGCGCTCCCGGTTTTCTAAAGCCCTGTATGGGCCTCAACCCGCCCAACAACATCTGGTGCCATATCACCGGTACCGACCTGGTGCGCGACAAGGACGGCAGCTGGTATGTGCTGGAAGACAACCTGCGCTGCCCCTCGGGCGTCTCCTACGTGCTCGAAAACCGACGGGTGATGAAGAATACCTTCCCCCACCTGTTTGCGGCCATGGACATTGCCGCGGTGGACGACTACGCCAGCCAGTTGCTGGAGGCTCTGCTCAACCTGGCCCCAGAGGCGCTTGACAACCCCAGAGTAGCGGTGCTGACGCCGGGCATGTACAACTCGGCCTACTTTGAGCACTCGTTTTTGGCCCAGCAGATGGGGGCCGAACTGGTGGAGGGGCGTGACCTGGTGGTGTCAGATGGCTACCTGAAAATGCGTACCACCAAGGGCCTGGAGCGCGTCGATGTGATGTACCGCCGCATTGACGACGACTTTATCGATCCCCTGGCCTTTCGGCCCGACTCGCTGCTGGGGGTACCAGGGCTAATGGAGGTATACCGGGCGGGGCGAGTGGCCCTGGCCAACGCCCTCGGCACCGGCGTCGCCGACGACAAGCTGGTCTACGCCTACGTGCCGCAGATGATTCGCTACTACCTCGACGAAGACCAGATCATCCCCAACGTGCCCACGTACCTGTGCGAAGACGAGACCCAGCAGGCCCACGTCCTCAGCCACCTCGATCAGCTAGTGGTCAAGGCCACCAACGCCTCGGGGGGCTACGGCATGCTGGTCGGCCCCCACGCCACCGAGGAGCAGCGGGCGGAATTCGGCGATCGCATTCGCGCCAACCCCCGGGGCTACATCGCCCAGCCCACCCTCTGCCTGTCGCGAGTTCCCACCCTGATCGACGACAGCTTCGAGGGCTGCCACGTGGACCTGCGCCCCTACATCCTCTACGGCCGGGATATCTATGTAAATCCCGGCGGCCTCACCCGCGTCGCCCTCAAGCGCGGCTCCCTGGTGGTCAACTCCTCCCAGGGCGGCGGCAGCAAAGACACCTGGGTAGTGCGATCGGTCGACCCCAACGCCCAGCTGCCGACCTCAACATAGTTGAGGGTGTGAACGGGTGGATGGGTGGACGCAGAAAAGTAGCTGCCCCACCCACCCATCCACCCTCCTACCCATCCACCCATCCACCCTCCCACCCATCCACCCTTTACCACTATGCTCAGCCGCGTCGCCGACTCCATCTACTGGCTCAACCGCTACGTTGAACGGGCCGAAAACGTCGCCCGCTTTGTGGATGTCAACCTGAACCTGCTGCTGGATGCGCCCCCTGGCATGGAGCAGCAGTGGGAGCCCCTGGTGCGAACTACGGGCGATCAGGCCATGTTTGAGGCGCGCTACGGTGAACCGACGGCGGAGAATATTCTGCGGTTTTTGACCTTCGATCGCGAGTACCCCAACTCGATCATTTCCTGCCTCAGGTCGGCGCGGGAAAATGCGCGATCGGTGCGAGAGGTGATTTCGTCAGAGATGTGGGAGCAGGTGAACTCGTTTTACCTGATGGTGAATGAGGCCGCCGACGTGGGCCTGCTGTCGGAGCTGCACAACTTTTTCCCCGAAGTCAAAATGGCCAGCCACCTGTTTGCGGGGGTGATGGATGCCACCATGGCCCACACCGAGGGCTGGCACTTTGGTCAGCTGGGGCGGTTGCTGGAGCGAGCCGACAAAACCGCTCGTATCCTCGACGTCAAGTACTACATTTTGCTGCCCTCGGTCACTGACGTGGGCTCTCCCCTGGACGATTTACAGTGGATTGCCCTGCTGAAGTCAGCCAGCGCCTACGAGATGTACCGCAAGTGCCAGTACCGGATTACCCCTAGGGGGGTGACCGAGTTTTTGATTTTGAATCGGGAGTTTCCGCGGTCGATTCAGTTTTGTTTGCTGGAGGCAGAGCGATCGCTGCACTGCATTTCGGGCACCCCAGCGGGTACCTGGCGCACGGGCAGCGATCGCGCCCTCGGTCGCCTGCGCTCCGAACTCGACTACCTCACCATTGAAGAAATCACCCAGCAGGGGCTGCACGAATTTCTCGACAACCTGCAAACCCGTCTCAACACCGTCAGCGAAAAAATCTTTGCTGACTTTTTTGCCCTGGAGCCAGTGTCCTAGCCACGGCAGCCATACAGCATCAACTTAGGAACCCCTATCACTGTCACCAGTGCAGCCGCCAACACTGGCGTGACTAGACGGAATGCGCTGTCCATAGCCACCCCCTTGCCCATTTTTTAGCCGTGAGGAGTAGTTTTTTTAAATTGCACCAAGGCATTAAGATACCCTACTTTATATTGTAATACTGGCTGAAGGACCCAGATTAGAGTTGAGAACTAACGTTTCAATTCACCAGCACAATCGCCAGGCTCAGTAGCAATAGCCCAATCAGACCAATTAATCCTCGGTGGTTGCGCAGCCAAAAACCAATCTGCTGCCCTGGAGAGGGTGACGGCAGATCCAAATCTTTGGCGGCGTTTACTGACCGATACAGGGTACAGGTTTCGGCGTGGGGACGCTGGGGAAAGTTGCAGGTGTCGTCGGCATCGTAGAGGCAGGTGGCGCACAGGGGCTCGTCGCCCTCGGTGCGGTGCAGCGGGATGCCCGGATGGCCGTGGGCCTTGAGCGGCAGCCGACAGCGGGGGCACTGGAGCGCCGCGGGTTCAAGGGTGGCCTGGCAACGGGGGCACGACAGCATAGCAATGGGGCAGGGCCATACATTCAACAGCTATGGCCGTATGCTAACGCAGCCCGCCGCCCAGAAGGCGACGAAACAGACGGTATCCAGCCCGCACCCCGTCCAGCAAAGCATAGGGTATTCGCAGGCCCAGGGGCAGAAAAAAGGGTCGGTAAATCCACCAGTAGGCGCGCTTGACATCCTGCCAGGCCCGGCAGGGCTGAGAATTCAAGAAATCAGACACATCCACCACCAGGCCCCGCCCTTCGCACTGCATGACGTTGCGGCCGTGGACATCGTGGGGAAACAGACCCCGACTGCGCACGTAGTCGAGGGCAGCATCGATGTCGCGAATCACCTGGGGCGGAATGGCAATGCCCCGGTGGAGACAGTCGTACAGCGTTACCCCATGCAGGCGCTTGAGCACCAAAAACGGCGCTTCGCTGAGGTAGCAGCGCGAAAAGGCCGGATGGTCTGCCAGCCGCCGGTAGACCTCGACCTCGGCTTCGAGACCAGGGCGACCCGGGGCATATACCTTTACCACCTGCTCGGGATAGTCGGGGTGGAGAAACACAGCGGCATAGTTGCCGGTGCCCAGACAGCGCCAGGGCACCGGCACCCGGTGAACCACCACAGGGTTGTGGGGATCGAGGCTTTCGAGGTGCAGCTCTGGCAGCAGCCCTTTGCGAACGCATTGGGCAAGCGCCTGAATGGGGTCAAGCATAGGGAGGAATGTGCCAGTAAACTCGCCATCAGCCCAGTCGTGTTGCCAAGTCTTAATTGTGACCAGATCAGGGGCTGATGGGGGCGCTGATCAGCCGCCAGGGCGATCGCCTCGGACGTTCAGCTTCAAGTCGAGGGATAGCGCCGCACCTGGTACTCGCGGGCATCAATCATGCGGTAGGGAAACTCCACGGCCTCGTCAAACCGTTGCTCAACGGCGTCTAGCTCCGCCTGGGGAATCGACTTCCACTGCTCGCGGGTCTGCCAGCGCACCATACACACCACCTGGTCGTGCAGATCGGGCGAAATCCACACTTCCTTCGAAATAAAACCGGGGTACTGGCTCAGGGCCGCCGTCCAAATGTCGTGGTCCAGGCGAATAAAAGTTTCGCGGTTTTCGGGGTCAACCGCAAAGGTCAGCCATTCAATCACCATCAGGTCGCCTCCTCGGTTAAGCGGGCAATTTGGGCTTCAAAGTAGGCCTGGCGAGTGCCCAGCACCCGCGCCAGCACCAGCCCTTCGCGGTAGGCCGCCAGCGCCGACGACGTCGCCCCCAGCTGCTCGTGCACCTGGCCCAGTTCGTCGTAGGCGGCCATCATGCCGTAGGCGCTGTGGGCCTGCCGCTGGACCACCAGCAGCTGTTCGTAGAGGTAGCCCACATCGGTCCAGCGGCCCAGGGTTTTGTAGATGGCTGCCAGGTCGTTGATGGCGTTGGCGGCGACTTCAACCTGCTCCTGGTCAATGGCGTTGGTGTAAGCGACCTGGAGCTGACGGGCGGCGTTAGCCACATCGTTTAGAGCCAGGTAGTTTTGGGCAACTCGGTGCTGCAAGGGGGGAATCTGCGGCCACAGACTCTCGTCCTCCTGGTACAGGCGCAGCAGGCGCTGCTGCAGGGCGATCGCCCCGGCCGGGTCCTGGGCCTGCTCCAGATTTTCGGCCTGGAGGCTCAGGTAGCGCCGTTCGGCCTCTGGGTTGAGGTCAGCCGGGTTTAGCGCCACCAGCTCACTGTAGGCCGCCGCCGCCTCGGCGAACTGAAACCAGTCGGCCCGCAGGGCGGCCAGAATTTCGAGCTGGCGGCGGTATTCCGTGCCGTTGGTCGCCAGCCGCGCTGCCTCGGCCAGGTCGCGGCGAATGTCAGCGGCGGCATCGATCGCGCCCAGCACCACGTAGGTATTGGCCATCCGCTCTAGCAGCGCCTGGTCGGCGGGCAGCACCAGGTCGGCGCGAATCTCGTCCAGCCGCACCGCGTAGAGCTGGAGGTCCTGGGTGGCGGTGCGATCGCGCAGCCACTGGCCCACCCGGTCGATCGCCGCCAGTTCGCGCTCAACCCCCAGCAGACGGCGCAGGCGAATCTCGCGCCGCCAAATTATTCGAGCCTCGGCCAGATCCCCTGCCTGGGCCAGGGTCTCAGCCTCCAGCGCCAGCTGATCCAGCGATTGATCCAGGGCGTACAGCTCCAGCGGACTGGGGGGGCGCGACACCAGGGGCCGGGGCAGCAGCGGATCGAGAGGGTTGTCCTGGAGCGGGTCGGCCAAAAAGGGAAAGCGCACCGCTGGCGGTAGCGCCTGGGCCAGGGTCCGGGGAGCAAGGCCGAGGGTGAGGGCGATCGCCAGGACCGCTGAACCCAGACCGCGCTGTAGACGCCCCTGACTGGACAAAAATCGGGGTTTAAAGAACGTTTTGGGCAAGGTTCTCTGCCAAGCTGCTCACTTATCATAGACGCCGCCAGCGCCCTAATGTGACAACCCCTTAACATCTCCTGGAGGCCCACCATAGAGGTAGCCGCCATCCTGTAACCTGGAAATTCGGTGGCGGTTAACCCGTCCTGTCTAGAGCCATCCTTAAACCCTTTGCAAGCCTCGTTTCAGACTATGCAATCCACCGCATCCCCAACTGTTTCGACCCCCCAGCGCACCATTCGCATCGTCTCTCGCAAGAGCCAGCTGGCGCTGATTCAAACTCACTGGGTGCGGGACGAACTCCAGCGGCATTTCCCCAATCTGGGCTTCGAGATTGTCACCATGGAGACCCAGGGCGACAAGGTGCTCGACGTGTCGCTGTCTAAAATCGGCGACAAGGGCCTGTTTACCCAGGAGCTCGAAGACACCATGCTGCGCGGCGACAGCGACTTTGCTGTGCACTCCCTCAAGGACCTGCCCACTCGCCTGCCCGAGGGGCTGATGCTGGGCTGCATTACCGAGCGGGAAGACCCCGCCGACGCCCTGGTGGTGCACGAAAAAAACAGGGACAAAACCCTGGCTACCCTGCCCGAGGGGGCGGTGATTGGCACTTCCTCCCTGCGGCGACTGGCCCAGCTGCGCCACCACTACCCCCACCTCACCTTCAAAGACATTCGCGGCAACCTCAACACCCGCCTGCGCAAGCTCGACGAGGGTGGCTACGACGGCATCATTCTGGCGGCGGCGGGGCTGCACCGCATGGATATGAGCGATCGCATCCACGAAATTCTGCCCGCCGAGATCTCCCTCCACGCCGTGGGGCAGGGGGCGCTGGGGATCGAGTGCCGCACGGGGGATGCCGAAATCCTCCAGCTGCTGAGTGTGCTCTCCGACGCCACCACCACCGCCCGCTGCCTGGCCGAACGCGCCTTTCTGCGGGAGCTGGAGGGGGGGTGTCAGGTGCCCATCGGCGTCAACACCAGCCTCGATGGCGATACCCTCACCCTCACCGGGCTGGTGGCCAGCCTCGACGGCCAGCGGGTGATCAAAGACACCGTAGCCGGGCCTAGCGCCGAGGCCGAGGCCCTGGGCAGCCAGCTGGCTCAGTCCCTGCGGGGCCAGGGCGCTCAGGCGATTTTAGACGAGATCAACGCCACCAACCGAGCCTAGGGCGTGTCATCAATCGTGGCTAAAAGCCCGTTATATCAAGCCTTGCCACGCCCGAGCCAAGAAATAGGCTACTGGTTTGTCAAACCTGGATGTGGATGTGGGTGACGGGCCAGCAGCACCCAACCGGGCTGACTACTGTTGGGTGACCCTGCGGTTTACCCAACTTACGAGCGCCCTGATCTTTAGTTGGCGCTGCACCGGGAGCTGTAACCGTTGTGGCGACATTATCCAGGGTAGGCTTTAGAGGCGATCGCGGCTTGTCAAGCCCTACTGTGGCAGTTGAGGGCTGAGCCTGGGGTCACTGCCAAGGGCGTTGTCTGTGCATCCCCGGCCCTGTCGGCTTTTCGTACAGCTAAAGAAAATCCAAAAATCGCCAAAAGTAGCCTTTGCATCTGGCCAAAGCATTAAATCATCAGTCACAATAGGGCCAACCGTAATCGGGTCCGTTGCCTCCCTTCGTCCAGGCTGTATTCACAATGCCAATTTCCTCCTTCTCCCGGCTGCTATCTCGGCTGACGCCTTCTATCCAGGCTGTAGCGTTGGTTCCCCTTGCCTTCGCCGCTACGGTGACAGCAGAAGCCACCTTCGCCGCCACCACGCTGACGGAACTTGAAGATAGTCCCAAGGTCGTCGTGGACGAAGCCTGGCAGATTGTCAACCGGGAGTACGTTGATAACAACTTCAACCAGGTGGATTGGCAGGCGGTGCGCCACGACCTGCTGAGTCGGGAGTACACCTCCCAGGACGCGGCCTATGCCGCGCTGCGAGCAGCGCTGCGGCGGCTGAACGATCCCTACACCCGCTTCCTGTCACCAGCTGAGTACGCTGACCTCACCGAGCAAACCTCGGGGGAGATTTCGGGCATTGGGGTGCGGCTGGAGCGCAATAGCCAAACCGGGGCAGTGCTGGTGACCAGCGTGGCGCCGGGTTCCCCGGCCGCGCAGTCGGGCATTGCGACGGGCGATCGCATTTTGCTGGTCGATGGGCAGAGTACCGAGCGCCTGACCGCGGAGGGGGTGCTGCAGCAGCTGCGGGGCAACGAAGGTTCCCAGGTGACGCTGACCGTTTCCCGCAACGGTGGGGCTCCCCGCACGGTGATTCTCACCCGGGCTCGGATGGATCTGCCCACGGTGGAATATTCGCAAAAAACGGTGGGGGGCCGCCCCATCGGCTACATTCGCCTGATTGAGTTCAACGCCCATGCCGCTCCGCAGATGGCCAGCGCCATTCGCAACCTGAGCGAGGCTGGGGTCGAAGGGTTTGTGCTCGATTTGCGCGGCAACCCCGGCGGGCTGCTGCTGGCCAGCATCGACATCAGCCGCATGTGGCTGCAGCACGGTCCCATTGTCCGCACCCTCGATCGCAGCGGCAACGACAGCGCCATTTCGGCCAACCGCACGGCGCTGACCGATCTGCCCCTCACGGTGCTGGTGGACGGGCGATCGGCTAGCTCCAGCGAAATTTTGACCGGGGCGCTGCGGGACAACAACCGGGCTACCGTCGTTGGCACTACCACCTACGGTAAAGCCCTGGTGCAGTCGCTCCACGGCCTCACCGATGGCTCTGGCCTCACCGTTACCGTGGCCCACTACTACACCCCCAACGGTACCGACATCAGCACCCGGGGCATTACCCCCGACGTGCCGGTCGAGTTGAGCGATAGCCAGCGCCGCGAGCTATTTAGCAACCCCGCCCTGCTCGGTACCGAGGCCGATGCTCAGTTCCTCCGCGCCATCGAAGTGCTAGAGCAAACGATCCTGGCCAGGCAGGGGCGACCGGCTCCGACAGGGGCCAACCGCCTGGGCCGACTCGATCCGGCGGAGTAGGTTATACGGAACCTGCTTGGTTGTAGCCAGCTTGTAGGGGCATTGCAGGCAATGCCCCTACAGCCGACCAGCGTAGGCGGTCATGGGCTCTTTGATGAAGCGAATATAGAGGTGCTTAAACGTCGACTTCACCACTCGCGGCATACCAAAGTCGATGGGCATGAGTTCGGCGGGCAGTCGCCAGTCGAACACCCGCAGCTCGTCGGGGGGGAGCAGCGGAAACGTGATTTCGTCCCAGGCAGGGCAGACTCCCAGCCGTAGGGACTGGGCCACGGTGGGTACGCTCAGCGGATCGACTCCCAGCACCGCTACCATGGCGCGGTCCAGGGCAAACACGTTGCCAGAGGCTCCTAATACCCCCAAAGCCCTGGGTTCCCCACCGCTGGGACCATTGCCCTCGTGCCCCACAATGCCATCGACAATCGTTAGTTCGGGGTCAATTAGCCGGGCGGTTTCCACCAGCATAGAGCCAAAGCGCTGCACGTCTTTACCGGCCTCCATGTGCCACCAGGCCTTCATTTTGCCGGGCACGCAGCCAAACAGGTTCTTCACCCCCAGGGTTAGGGTGAGCTGCACGTGGGACTTGACCTTGGGCAGGTTGATCACCACATCGGCCTCCATCGCTTCTTTCGAAACCCGCAGGTGGTCGAACGCGGGGCTTTCGGTGGGGTACCGCTGCCCGTGTAACTCTACGATGGGCAGGTCGAGCGCCTGGGCCAGGGGCAATAACCCATTTGCCTTGGCCACCCCATAGGCGCTGCCAAAGGCGGGGCTATCGCCCAAAAAGGGTTTGCCGCCTGCGGCCTGCACCTGCTGGGCCACGGCGTAAACCAGTTCAGGTCGAGTGGTGCATTCGTTGGCGGGGCGGGAGCCGGTCAGCAGGTTGGGCTTGAGCAGCACCCGATCGCCCGGTTTGACAAAGGCCGCCATGCCCCCCAGCGGTTCTAGCACCTGGGCGAGTGCGCGCGCCAGGTCATCGCGATCGTAGGACTGGGCCTGAATCAGGCTGACGGGTACGGCCATGATAGTCTCCAGGGAAATGGGTCTGCTTGGAGAATAACGCGGATGGGGGAGGGGTGGGTGGGTGGATGGGTAGGCAGGTGGGTGGGTGGATGGGTAGATGGGTGGGTAGGTGGGTGGAGTTGGTATTTGTGGGGTGGGGATGGGTTCAAAAATGAATATTCAAAATTTTGTACTTTGAATTTTGCACTTTATTTAGTTCGTCATGAGGACTCTCTATGCTCAACCTGTGGGCAACCACCAGCGGCACCTGGATCAACGTCGCCACTGTTTTGCTGGGCACGGCTCTGGGGCTGATGCTGCGCAGCCGACTGCCAAAGTCAATGCAGCAGATCATTACCCAGGCGGTGGGGCTGATGACGGTGGTGATTGGCGTATCGATGGCGACGGGTCTGTCTGCGATCGACGCTGGCCCCATCGACGGGATTATTCTGGCGCTGCTGGTGCTGGCGGCGGGGGGGCTGCTGGGGGAATGGTGGCAGATTGAGAAGCGCCTGTCGGTGCTGGGCGACTGGCTCAAGGCCAGGGTGCGGGGCGGCGGACGCTTTACCGAGGGGTTTGTGGCGGCCAGCCTGCTATTTTGCATTGGCCCGATGGCGATCGTGGGCAGCCTCAACAACGGCCTGACTGGCGACAATACCCTGCTGACGCTCAAGGCAACGATGGACGGGCTGGCCGCGATCGCCCTGACCGGCACCTACGGCGTTGGGGTGGGCTTTTCGGCCCTAAGCGTGCTGGCGGTGCAGGGGGGGCTATCGCTGCTGGCCAGTGTCTCGGGGGCAATCATTCCAGACCCCACCACCAGCCCCCACGTGCTGCTGATTACCGGCACGGGCGGGCTAATGATTTTAGGGCTGGGCCTGAATTTGTTGGAGATTGGCCAGGTGCGGGTGGCCTCGTTTTTACCGGCGCTGCTGCTCAGTCCGCTGGCGATCGCGCTGGCCCAGCGGCTGTAATAGGAATAGGCTAAGCTGAAGTTGTCCGGGTTAGGCGTGTACCCATCGAGCTACAGCATGGCCCCTCAGATTCTCTCCACCCCAGAGCAGGTAGATGCCGTGTTTACGGCACCGCCGTTGCTGTCTACGGTCGATTTTTGCTGGCGCAACACCTATGTAGACTGCCGCTGGGAGCCGCCGGGTGAAACCGCCACCGAGGTTGCGACTCCCTGGCACGCTATTGTGCTGTTTACCCAGCTGCCCGATACGGCGGTGGCTGAGCGCTGCATCGATGGCCAGTACAAGCTGGAGCGGGTGCATCCGGGCGATATTTTGGTGCTACCTGCCGGGGTGGGGCAGCGATCGCGCTGGAACGTGCCCGGTGAGTTTATGAACCTGGTGTTTGACCCGGCGGCCCTGGGGCGATCGCTCGACGAAGCTGCCGATGGCACCACCTACGAGCTGGTGCCCCACTTCGCCACCCAGGATCTGCTGGTGCTGCAGCTGGGTCTGGCCCTGCGGCGGCTGTTGCAGACGGGCGCTCCAAACCGCCTCTATGCCGAGTCGCTGACGACCACACTGGCGGTGCATCTGCTGCAAACCTACGCCACCCGCAAGCCCCAGCTGACGACTTACAATGACGGCCTATCTCGCCCCAAGCTGCGGCGGGTGATCGACTACATCCACAGCCACTTAGACGCCGACCTCAGCCTCGACACCCTCGCCACCCTGGCGGGCATGAGCGCCCACTACTTCGCCCAGCTGTTCAAACAGTCCACCGGGTTTGCGCCGCACCAGTACGTCATTCGCTGCCGGGTTGAGCGGGCCAAAGCGCTGCTGGCGCGGCCAGACCTGGCGATCGCCGACATTGCCTACCAGACAGGCTTCGCCAACCAGAGCCATCTGAATCGCCACTTCAAGCGCCTGCTGGGGGTCACTCCCGGCCAGTGGCGACAGCGGTAAAGCAAAAAGCTATGCCCTACGAGAACCTCCTCAGTCAGCAAACCCTAGTCATTGTCAAACGACTCAATTGCTTCAAGCACCTGCTTAACTATCTTTGGATGCAAAGTTTTCCCGGAGTGGCAAGGCACGACAACTCTTACTCCTTCTCGGAAATAAATACGATGACTACCCTTTGTACGTATAAGTAAAAAATTAGCTTTGAGTAGCCTCTGCTCTGCCTCTTGGTGAGTCAGCCTTGGTTGTTTAGGCAACTTGTACCTCAAGCTGCATAGTCAAAATTTCTTGTTTAGCCAAAGCCTGTTTTTCGGCGTAGGAAAGAGTTTCCAGGTAAAGTTCAATAGCCTCTTGAATGTTTGCTTTTACCTCTTCTAACGTTTCTCCTTGGCTCTGGCACCCCGGCAATTGCGGACAATGAGCATAATACCCTTCATCATCTTTTTCAATAGTGACTGTAAATTGAAAGGCCATACATTCCTCACTTTCTAATGATATGAATCACCAGAGTTAAGTTCTTCTCACTGCTTCAACAATACTATTATCCCACGCCTGCCAGCGCTATTGGTAATCTCTCAACTTGCTCAATGCTGTTCGGGCAGCGATGAACTCTGGAGAAGTATGGATCTATCGTCAGGACAACGGTTGAGGTCAAGAATTCGATTGATCATTCAGACACGTGTGCAGCAAAGCTGCGGGGCGACTCCCCAACAGGGTAAAATCTGACGTTGGTTGAACAACTGAGAGGACAGACCCCTGAAAACCCGCGTAATTATCGTTCGCCACGGGCAGAGCACCTACAACCAGCAAAAGCGCATTCAAGGCCACTGCGATGAGTCAGAACTCACCCCTGGCGGCGAAGCCCAGGCGCTGCAGGTGGGGCAGGCACTGGTCGGCATTCCCTTTGATGCAGTGTGGGCCAGCCCTCTCAAGCGCGCCCGCAAAACGGCAGAAATCATTACCGCCGAGCTGCAAAAGAGCACCCCGGCTCTGGCCGCCCCCAGCTTTACCGACAACCTCAAAGAAATCAGCCTGCCCCTGTGGGAGGGGATGCCCTTTGTCGAGGCCGAAACGCAGTATCCCCAAACCTTTGAGCAGTGGCGCACCGACCCGGCCAACTTTGTTATGGCCGTGCCCCAGTCCGACGGCACGACTGTAGAGTTTTACCCCATTCGCGAGCTGTATCAGCAGGCCACCCGGTTTTGGCAGGAGCTGCTGGCGGCGCACCAGGGCCAGACTGTGCTGATTGTGGCCCACAGCGCCATCAACCGGGCGCTGATTAGCACCGCCATTGGGCTGGGGCCAGAGCGCTTTAACAGCCTCAACCAGGCCAACTGCAACATCAGCGTGCTCAATTTCGCAGGCGGCTGGGGCAGCCCGGTGCAGGTCGAGGCCATGAACCTGACCAGCCACATGAGCGCACCGCTGCCCGACATGCGCCGCGGTCACCGAGGCCCCCGCATGCTGCTGGTGCGCCACGGAGAAACCGAGTGGAACCGCCAGGGCCGCTTTCAGGGCCAGATCGATGTGCCGCTTAACGACAATGGCCGCGCCCAGGGCGAGAAGGCGGCAGAATTTCTTAAACCCGTGACCATCGATGCGGCCTACACCAGCTTTATGGCCCGCCCCAAAGAAACAGCGGAAATCATTCTGCAGCACCACCCTGGCCTGACGCTGCACTCGATCAACGAGCTGCGAGAAATCAGCCACGGCGAATGGGAGGGGCTGTACGAGTCGGAAATTGAGACCAACTATCCCGGCATGCTGGAGCAGTGGCAGAGCCAGCCCGAAACCGTGCAAATGCCGGGGGGCGAAAACCTGGAGCAGGTGTGGTTGCGATCGATCGCGGCCTGGAAGGAAATCGTCTCGGCCCACAGCGGCAGCGAGGAAGTGCAGACCGTTCTCGTTGTCGCTCACGATGCGGTGAACAAGGCGCTGCTGTGCCACGTGCTGGGGCTGGGGCCAGAGTCGTTCTGGCGGTTTAAGCAGGGCAATGGTGCCGTCAGCGTGATCGACTACCCGAACGGTATCGACAGCGCCCCGGTGCTGGTGACGGCCAATATCACCATTCACCTGTCGGGCAGCGTGCTGGACAAAACCGCAGCGGGGGCACTGTGACGGAGGTTGCGGCAGCGGGGGCGCAGCTGATTCAGCAGGTGCGGGTGCTGGATGCGGTCATGGGGAGCGATCGCACCGCCGATGTGCTGGTACAGGACGGGGTAGTGACAGAGATCGCCCCGTCGATCACCGTCATTCCCGCCAGGGCCGAGATGGTCGACGGTCAGGGAAAAATTCTGCTGCCGGGCCTAGTGGATCTCTACAGCCACTCGGGGGAACCGGGCCACGAGCCGCGCGAAACCCTGAAGTCGCTGCTGGCGGCAGGGCAGGCGGGGGGCTTTACCCGACTGGGGATTTTGCCCGATACCGAACCTGCGATCGACCATTCGGCGATGGTGGAGAAACTACGGTCGCGGCGAGACGCCCTGGCGGGTGGTGATCCGTCTTTGCCCCAGCTCTACCCCTGGGGGGCGCTGACCCAGGGTGCCCAGGGCCAGCAGATGGTGGAGTTGGCGGAGCTGGCGGAAGCTGCGATCGCGGGCTTTGCCGATGGTCGAGCGATTCAAAATCCTTTGCTGACTCAGCGACTGTTGCAGTACCTCAAGCCCCTGGGCAAGCCGGTGGCGCTGTACAGCTGCGATCGCACCCTGCGCGACAGCGGCGTGGCCCGTGAAGGCCCCTTTTCGCTGATCTACGGTCTGGTGGGCGACCCGGCCAGTTCTGAAACCGCTGCCCTGGCGGCATTGTTGGAATGCGTGGCCGAGGTGGGCACCCCGGTTCACCTGATGCGGCTCTCGACGGCGCGAGGGGTGGAGCTGGTGCGGCAGGCCAAGGAGCGGGGATTGTCCGTGACCGCCAGCACCACCTGGATGCATTTGCTGTTTAGCACGAAGGATCTGGGCGGCTACGACCCTACCCTGCGCCTGTCGCCGCCGTTGGGAAATCCTGAAGACCGGTTGGCGCTGATTGCGGGGGTAAAGGCGGGGGTGGTGGATGCGATCGCGATCGACCATACCCCGCACACCTACGAAGACAAAACTGTGGGCTTTCCCTCGGCCCCACCGGGAGCGATCGGCCTGGAGCTGGCCCTGGGGATTTTGTGGGATGCCTTTGTGGTCAAGGGCGACTGGTCGCCGCTAACCTTGGTTCGGGCACTGAGCACCAATCCTGCTGCTTGCTGGGGGCAAACGCTGCCCACCATTCAGCCCCAGCAGCCCGCCGAGATGGTGTTGTTTGATCCCGACACTACCTGGACGGTCAGCACGTCAACCCTGTGTTCCCTCTCGGCCAATACCCCCTGGCTGGGGAAAGCGATCCCCGGTCGCGTTCTGCGTACCTGGGTGCCGCCGCGTTAGCCACCGATGACCTAGTACCCTGCGGCTCAAGTCAGCCAGCTGTTCCTGACACCTAACCCCTGACACCCCCAGCAAGGGTTGCCCTATCTCTGACAACCCGTACTAGGCACACCTAAATTTACCCACTCACCCAGGTGCCGTGGAAGCTGGGGGGTACAACGCTGGGCAACTCCAGGCGGCAAACTGGCCCCTTCTCCAGGTCGTGACCCTCGAAAACCCACACCTCGCTGCGGTGGTGACAGCCATCGTAAACCACAGTCAGCACCCACGGCTGCTGAGGGTTGGCAGCATTTTCCACCGGGATCGGTTCGGAGGGGTAGCAGCCGGGGCCAGCATCGGCGACGGTAAGGCCAGTTTTGGGGTCAAAGCAGGCGATCGCGCCAAACAGCTCGCTCAATGGCACCAAGTCGTCGCGGTGCACGTTCAGGTAACTGACAGCCGTTTCGTCCTGGCCGATCGCGATCGGAAACTCGCAGTGGCGGTCAACCAAGCACTGCTGATCCAAAATTCTCGCAGTTTTGGGGTCGATGCGGTACTGCCAGAGCTGGGCATCGGCGGGGGTGGTCATATGGCCCGAGGCCACTTCTTTGAGGTACTGATTGGTGGCAAAGTCTTTGTAGCGCACCACATCGAACACAACCGAACCGTCAAAATCGAGGTAGCTGTGGCCAAAGTGCCACTGGTACCAGGGGTCTGTAGCGTCAAAGGCGATCGGCTCCAGACTGTCTGCATCTACCACAATAATCTGGGTGCCCTGCTGGGGCTGCCACTGGAGCGCATCGCTAAAGCTGCTGAGGCCAAACAGCGCCGGCAGCGGGCTAAGCCGCACGGGCGATACGCAAAACACCAGGTAGCGATCGGCCAATACAAAGTCGTGAATCAGCGGAATGCCGCTGAGGGGAATGCTGCCTGTTTTCTCCACGGCTCCGGCAGCGCTGAGGCGGTAGAGCTGGAGGGTGGCGTTGCCCCCTGGCACCAGGCCAAAGCTGAAGATTTTGCCCGTGCGGGGGTGGCGCTTAGGGTGGGCCGTAAACGTGTCGCTGGGCTTGAGCCCGTCTAAATTATCCAGCCCCAGCGTTTCCAGGGTTTCGAGATCGAGCCCATGGGGCAGTCCCCCCTCCCACAGAGCCAGCAGACGATCGGGCAGAGCCAGTACTGAGATATTGGCGACATTTTTAATTTGAGTCTGCCAACGCTGCCAGATGGAAACGGGCGGCAGGGTGCCGTAACCTCGATACAGGCACTGCCCAGACTCTTCCTCCTCCACAAATCCGGCAGAGCGCACGTAGCGATAGTTGGCCACAGCCGAACCGCCATCAAACCCTACCCGCAGCACCGCCCCATCACCATCAAACCAGTGACTAAATTGAACCCCCCCCCGCTCCAGGCGGGCCGGGCCGTTGCGGTAGAGGGTGCCCTTCAGCCCGACGGGTAGTTCGCCTTCTAAGACAGTCAGCGGAGTGGCGGCAAATTCTGTGGCGGGCTGGGCGATCGCAGCAGCCCACAGGGCCGCAGGTGCTACAGAGGGTTGCGCTTTAGGCGGTGCCGAAGGAGCCATAGGTTAGGAGATGTCAGTACTCTCTTAATTGTGAACCAGTTCAGAAAACCAGGGGAAACAGATACGGCTCCTATCCCTTCAACCTGATCAGGGACCATCCCCTCATCTCCTCATCACCACTTTCCAGAAAGTCGCTCCATGCCTACCCTCCCACTCACCTACCCTCCCACTCACCTACCCATCCACCACCACACACGCCCCGCCCCGCCGCCCATCGCCCACCCCCGACAAAACCCCATCCGAGCCAACCGCGACCGCGTGGACACCGCCAAAAAACATGTTGTGGCCCTGCCACCAGGTGCAGTCGTCATCGCCGGGAATGCCCAGGGCTTCAATTTTCTCTCGGTCGTAGCCAGGCTCCAAGTGTAGCGCCCCGCGCTCCCAGTGCAGGCGGGGGGCCTGCACGGCGGTTTCAATATCCATGCCAAAGTCGAGCACGTTGGAGATCACCTGCAAAATGGCTGTGCGGATGCGGTTAGAGCCGCCCGAGCCCAGCACCACGTGGGGTTTGCCGTCTTTGAGCACAATTGTAGGGGCCATCATCGACGACATGCGCTGGTTGGCGGGCCACTGGTGAAAGCCCTGGGGACTGAGGTCTTCTTCGCCCAGCATGTTGTTCATCATGATGCCGGTGCCGGGGATGATGTAGGCCGAGCCCTCGCCATTGGAGGTGGTGAGGCTGGCGGCGTTGCCCTCGCCGTCGATCGCGCTGATGTGGGTGGTGCTGCCCCACCGACTGCCACCCTGGCTGAGGGTGGTCCGCAGCTGCTTCAGGTAGGGGGCGAGATGGGCGGGGCCGAGAAACTCCTGGGCAATACTGGGACGGTAGAGGTGGTCGTCGTAACCCTGCTGACGAGCCAAATTGGTTAACCCCATGACCTCGCGCAAAACCGCCACGTGGCGGGGGCTGCTGTGGGGAGTACTGGCGGTTGATGCCTGTGCCAGCAGGTGCAGCGCAAAGGCGATCAGGGTGCCGCCGGAGCTGGGGGGCGGGTTGGTCAGAATGGTGTCGCCACCGTAGACCACGCTCAGGGGTTCGCGCTCGATCACCCGGTAGGTTTGCAGATCTTCCAGGCTCAGGTAGCCGCCCTGGGCCTGACAGTCCTGGGCGATCGCATGGGCCAGCTCGCCCTGGTAAAACCAGTCGCCCCCGTGGCGCACCAGGTTCTGCAAAAAAGTAGCGCAGTCGGGCATGTAGAGGCGATCGCCCGCCTTCAGCAGGTTGCCCTGGGGGGCATAGATGGCCTGGGCGGCGGCGGTGGCAGTGAGAATCGGGGCCAGAATCTCAAAGCTGTAGGCTCGAAAGGCATCGACATCAAAGCCCTGAACCGCCCAGTGCTGGGCCGGGGCCACCACCAGCTCCAGGGGCAGGCGACCCAGGGTTTGGTGAACGTGCAGCAGTCCGGCGATCGCCCCCGGTACCGCCATCGACCCCAGGCCAATGTGAAACTCCTGCACGGTGTCGCCAAAGTTGGCGTGGATCGGGTAAAAGTCGAGCGATTCGCGAAGCGTTCGGGAACCGACTTGGAACGAGTCTCCGTCCCGGAATCGCCCGCTGTCCTTTGATCTGGGTGTTTGGCAAAAAAAATCAAACAGCCGGTTTTCGCCCGCCGCCGTATGGGCCAGCAAAAACCCGCCCCCCGCCAGCGAGGTCAGCGACGATTCCACCACGCAGGCGGCAAAGGCAGCGGCGATCGCCGCATCGAAGGCATTCCCCCCCTGGCGCAGCATCTCGGCCCCTGCCTCGGCGGTGAGGGTGTGCCCTGCGGCGATGGCACCCCGATTCGCTTTAAGACTACTCATAGCTGGCTAGTATACCGCTCGTTGTAAGGCTCGCTGTGGAGAGAAAACGGGTTTCTTTGCGGCAACTGCCTAGGCAACTCTAAACCCACCGCTGAAACCTGGGTTCTAGCCGATTACTCTGCGGCTTAAGCTGGCCAACCATTCCTGAAACCTGGCACCCGGCACCCAACACCCACAGCAAGGATTGTTATATTTCTGCCCGTCAATACTAGGGCAACTCCCCCGCTGCCAAAACTTGATCCACCGTCAACGCTAGCGCTGGAAACGTAGGCGACACCAGGGGCTGATCCCCTACAAATACGGTTTCGTCGTAAAGCCCTTCGTTAAACGTCAGCACCGTCACCTTAAGTTCTAGAGGATCAACAATCCAGTATTCAGGAATCTCTAGGGCAGCGTACTCGGTGCGTTTATAGCGGTAGTCACGGGTAACAGAGTCGGGGCTGACGACTTCTATCACCAGCAGGGGAGAAGTTGAAAAAACAACCGATCTGCCTTTTAGCTCTTGGGCCTGATCGAGTGTAACTACAGACACATCAGTGAGTCGTGATTTTCGTAGTCCAGTCCTTACACCTGATTCACGAAAACATAGCCAAGGACGCTGAAGTCTCCTAATTTCGATATCTAGTGCCTGTTCTAAGAATTTGGCAATTAAAAAATGCTCCATAACAGGCGGTGACATTGCAACTAGCTCCCCATCAACTAGCTCGTAGCGATTCTCAGAGCCGTCATCATAGGCAATGTAGTCTTCAAACGTACAAAGTACTTTTGCGGTGGATGGGGTCATAGAGTTGCTCCGCATTTCCCTTGCTTTGCCACACCTAGCTCTTCTCAAGATCTGGAGTTCTGTCTTCTACCTTACCTCTAGCTCCAGTCTTCGCGGCCTCGGCCCAGCCCCTTATACACCTCGCCCTGCTGGTGAATGGCGCGGGTTTTTTCAAACAGCTCGCTTTCGGTGAGCTGCCAGCGACCAAGGGCTTTTTTGAGGTCGGCCTGGATGTCGCGGGCACCGGGAAATCCGTCGTAGCGAATCATCAACCGGGCCAGTTCCACCAGGTTGTAGTCGGTGGCTTCGCCGACCAAAAGCTGGCTCACCACCTGGCGATCGGTCTTGTACTGCGGGTGCTGCTGGTCTTTGGTCGTGTCTGCCATGGCGATCGCTATTAATGACTCAGAACACGGGCATTCGAGGTTGGTGCCGCCACCTCAGGGACCGCCGCCGCCTCAATCAGCCCGCCGCCCAGCACCCGGTCGCCGTCGTACCACACCGCCGCCTGGCCAGGGGTGACGCCAAACTGCGGCTCGTCGAAGACAATTTTCACCCGCTCACCCGTTCCCGTTTCAGCGGCTAGCGGTACCAGAGTTGCGTCCACGGCCTCACTGCGGTAGCGGATCTGCACCGACACGGGCATCGGTTCGGTGGGCGCGGCGATCGAGACCCAGTTGACCCGCTGCACAGTGCAGTCAGGCCAGTGGGCATCACTGCGATCGGCCACAATCACGTGGTTTTTGCCCATGTCAAAGCCCACCACGTACAGCGGGTTGGGAGCAGCAATGCCCAGGCCCTTGCGCTGGCCAATGGTGTAGTGGTGAATGCCATTGTGCTGTCCCAGAATGCGTCCCTCGGTGTCCACGATGTCGCCGGGTTTGGGGGCCAGGTACTTGTCTAGAAAGGTCTGCATCGAGCCGTGGTGCTCGATCAGGCACAGGTCCTGGCTGTCGGGCTTGGCGGCGGTGTGCAGGCCCAGCTCGGCAGCGATGCGGCGGGTTTCGGTCTTGGTCTGGTGGCCCAGGGGGAAGTCGCAGCCAGCCAGCAAATCCTGGGTCAGGTCGTAGAGAAAGTAGGACTGATCCTTAGCCGGGTCCACGGCACGGCGCAGCTCGTAGCGGCCTGTTTCCGGGTTTTGGGTAATGCGGGCATAGTGGCCAGTGGCAATGCGGTCTGCGCCCAGTTCCTCGCGGGCGTACTGCAACATGGGCCCAAACTTGACCGCCCGATTGCACTGGGAGCAGGGCAGGGGCGTAATGCCGCTGCCGTAGCCTTCAACCAGATAATTAATAATCTCGCGCTCAAACACCTCGCGGCTGTCCACCACGTGGTACGGAATGCCCAGGTCCTCGCAGAGCCTGGCGGCATCCACCATGCCCTCGGAGCAGCACTGGCCCTTGCCCTTCATCAGCCACAGGGTGAGGCCCACCACGTCGTAGCCCTGCTGGTGCAGGGTGGCCGCCGCTACCGAACTATCTACGCCGCCGGAAAGCCCGACTACTATCTTTGCCATGGCCAATACGTGGGTTCTGGGTACAGTCCAGTGAACTATTGTAGCTCAGGGGGGATGGGGGATTTTTGGGGTGTTAGGTGTCAGGCTTTGGGTTTCAGGTATACGGTTTGTGGCAAACCTTGAACCGTACACCGTGCACCGTATACCCCCGATACCCGTCACCCGCCACCCAATACCCAACACCCTCACTCCGCCAACGCCACGGTTTCGATCAGCGGACAAATATCCCCCGGCTGCGGGCGTGGGTGCGTCTCGGCCCAGCGATCGCGGTACTGCTCCAGATCGGCCTTAAACGCTGTCATCTGCTGAATCTGGGTTTCCAGCTGCTGAATTTTGGCTTGCAGCAGCGATCGCACAAACTCGCAGGGCACATCGCCCCGCTGGTGCACATTTAATACGTCTCCCACTTCGTCTAGGGAGAACCCCAGGGCCTGGGCTTTTTTGATGAACTGCACCTGATGAACGGCCTCGGGGGAGTAGTAGCGATAGCCGTTATCGCCCCGTTCAGAACTCAGCAGCCCCAGGCTTTCGTAGTAGCGCAGCGCTCCCACCGCAATGCCGGTTTGCTTGGCCACATCGCCAATCTTCAACCGCGTTGCCACAGCCATAGCCAACCCTCTCTGTAAAAAGCAAGGATATCTTCACTTTAAACCTTATAGCCAACTAGAAGGTAAAGGGGATGGCGTTGAAGCCATCACCGCTCTGATGGGCCGCGCTCATGTCCATAGTTGCTGTACGGGATAGGGATCAAAAGCGGGATCGGCACTGGCGATCGCTGGTCTAGCATCGAGCAGCAGACGTTCTCTGGCTTGCGCGAGAGTAGACAACCGGACGTTTTGATGTATGACGTTTTGATGTATTAGAACAGGTTTATCCCCTATCCTAGCCCCCGTGCCGACTGAAAGGAATTGCAAGAGAAAGGGCATTTTTCCGGCACCCGGCCCTTTAAGCTGCATTGCTACACTGATTAAGGACAATTGTTAAGCTGTCGTTGCAGTTACTCTAGCCCTGCCGAAAACATGACCGAGTCTACCCGCACCAAGCGCCGCCGCCGGGGCGATGCCCCCAACCCCCTGTCATTTTTGCTGGGGCCTGTAGGTATCGCCGTGCTGATGGTCGCCTTGATTGGGGGGCTGTGGTACCGCAACCGGCCCCAAACGGTGGCCTTTGAGCCCAACACCACTACTGGAGAGGCGGCGATGGCCAACGTTCAAACCTTCCCTGACCAGGGGCAGGCCCACGTCGCCCCCGGCCAGCCCGTCAACTACGACACCGACTTCCCCACCTCCGGCCCCCACGACCCCAACCCCGTGCTGCCCGGCGTCTACGGCCAGCCCCAGCGGCTAGAGGAATTGGTGCATTCCCTGGAGCACGGCAACATCGTGATCTACATCGACCAGCCCGGCCAGCGGGCCGTGGATACCCTCACCGCCTGGGCCCGAGAATTTCCGGGCTATTGGGATGGCCTGGTGGTGGTGCCCCACCCCGGTTTGGGCCAGGAAGTGGTGCTCACCGCCTGGACCCAAAAGCTGCGCCTGCCGGAGTTTGAGCCCGAGGCAGCGGCTACGTTCATTGATGCCTACCGGGGAAGGGGGCCGGAGAATCCGGTGCGCTAGAGGGGTGGATGAGTGAATGGGTAGATGAGTGGATGGGGGGCGATTAAATTTCGTAGCTGCGCTGGCGTTCTCCTGCCGTAGCGGGCACCCTAAAAGAGCACCGTCCAGGGATCAGCCATGCTGGCATCTGCGCCCCAACAACTTTTTATGTTTAGCGGCAAGGGCGGTGTGGGCAAAACCACCCTCTCCTGCGGCTTTGCCCGACAGCTGGCGCAGCAGCGCCCCGACGAAACCGTGCTGCTGATCTCCACCGACCCGGCCCATTCCCTGGGGGATGTGCTGCTGGTGGCCGTTGACAATACTCCTACCCCCCTGCCCGACCTGCCCAACCTCCAGGTGCGGGCCCTGGATGCCGTCGCTTTGCTGGAACAGTTTAGGGCCGACTACGGCACGGTGCTGGAGCTGTTGGTGGAGCGGGGTAGCTTTGTGGCGGGCGATGACCTCAGCCCGGTGTGGGATATGGGCTGGCCGGGGCTGGATGAGCTGATGGCGCTGCTCGAGATCCAGCGGATTTTGCGCGATCGCACCGCCGATCGCGTCGTCGTCGACATGGCCCCCAGCGGCCACACCCTCAGCCTGTTCGCCCTGATGGACTTTATGGACATCCTGCTGGGGTCCCTGGGGCAGTTCCAACAAAAACATCGCACCCTGACCGAAACCCTGGCGGGCCGCTACACCCCCGACCAGGCCGATGCGTTTATTGTGGACATGCGCCACGACCTGGAGCAGGGCCGGGGGTTAATGCAAGACCGCGATCGCACCGCCTGCTGGGTAGTGGGTATCCCGGAGCCAATGAGCTGGGCCGAGAGCGATCGCTTTATTGTTGCCCTGGGCCGGTTGGGCATTTCCCTCGGCGGCCTGGTGATCAACCGAGTGATGCAGAACGGAGGCCACCCGCTCGACATTCAACGTCACCTGCTGGACGAGTTTGCCGCCATTGCCCAGGGGCAGCCGGTGCTGTGGGTGCCCACCCAACCTGGTGAACCCGTGGGTGCCGCCGCCCTCGATGCCCTTATGCCCCAGGTGCAAGTGCTGAACCAGGCCGCCGGGGTCACGGTCTTCACTCAGGCCCAGGCAGAACCTGTCCCCCAGCCCATCCCCCCTTTAATCGAAGATCTGGTGGCGGCGGGGCGGCGGCTAATTGTCGTCGGAGGTAAGGGAGGCGTGGGCAAAACCACCGTGGCCGCCGCCCTCAGCTGGGGCCTGGCCGATCGCCACCCCGAAGCCAACCTGCGGGTGATGTCCATCGACCCGGCCCACTCCCTGGGCGATGCCTTTGGCCAACCCCTGGGCCACGAACCCACCCCCCTGCGCCCCAACCTCCAGGCCCAAGAGGTCAGCGCCGAGGTGGTGCTTGACCAGTTTCGCTCCGACTACCTGTGGGAACTGGCGGACATGATGGCGGGGGATGGCGAGGTGGCCGACGGCATTCAACTGCTCTACGGCCCCGACGCCTGGCGGCAAATTGTCGCCCAGGCCCTGCCCGGCATCGACGAAATGCTCTCGCTGATCACCGTCATGGACCTGCTGGAGCGCAACGAGCAACAGCTGATTGTGCTCGACACTGCCCCCACCGGTCATCTGCTGCGCTTCCTGGAGATGCCCACCGCCCTGGGTGACTGGCTGGGGTGGATCTTCAAGCTGTGGATCAAATATAAAGATGTGGTAGGCCGGGTGGAATTTATGGGTCGTCTGCGCACCCTGCGCCAGCGGGTGATGGCCGCCCAGGCCAAGCTCCAAGACCCCCAGCACACCGAATTCATTGGCGTGGTGCAAAACCAGTCGGCGATTTTAGCCGAGGCCCACCGGCTGAATCAGACCCTGGGCGATCGCGGCATTGCCCAGCGCTACATTGTCCACAACCGCTACCAAAGCGGATTGGACCTCCCCGCCGCGCTGTTTCCAAACCAGTGCGTGGTACGGTTGGCGGCTCTGGCTCCCAGCCCCAACCCCTTCAACCAGGTGAAGCAGGCGGCTCACCTGTTGCTGTCGCCGCCCCAGGGGTAAACCCCTCAATCGGTTAACTTGTTTGGTGTTGCTGAATTAGGGCATGAACGTGGGCCGGGGCAAAGGGCCGTTTGCCCCTACGGGAGGCGCTAAATGCTTGATTCATGCCGAGGTTCAGCAACGCCACTTGTTTAGCCCTGTTAGCCCCCAGGAATCTGGAGCGAGCTGTCGATTTGGGGAGGATTTGGGGGAACTCTTTAACCAGCCCTAGGGCGCGTCACCAACTCTGGCCAAAGAACGTTTAACGCCAGCGGGTCCATCCCCGGCCCAATAGCCAGGCCAGGGGCTTTCACACAGCCCCTCAAGCTAGCAGCGGTCATTGATGACGCCTTCAGAGCGCCGTGACCAACAAAATGGTGACAGCCCCTAGAGCAGTTCAGGCGGGCCAATTTGCCCAGCAACTCCTGGCGTCAGAGATTCTCATTTCTGGCAAGGACTTTCTAAAAACCTGAACTATACTGATTTCACGTCTACCAAGCCCTTCGACACCGCAAGAGGAGTCAACTGTGACAAATCACAAGATTTTGGTCATCGACGATAGCCGGGTCATCCGCATGCGGGTGCGCGACATGCTGCCCCAGGGCAACTTTGAAGTCGTTGAGGCCCAAGACGGAGTCGAAGGCATGGATGCCATTCGCAGCCAGCGCCCCAACCTGATCATGCTCGACTTCTTGCTGCCCCGCATGAGCGGCTGGGAAGTATTTCAGGAAATTCAGGCCAACCCGGACCTCCAGCACATTCCCCTGGTGCTGATGTCGGGCCGCAAGGAAGAAGTCACCGAAAAAATTACCGAACCCTTTGAGTATTTCGAGTTCATCCAAAAGCCCTTTGAGCAAAAAGAGCTAATCGAGGCGATCAAAGCGGCCATGGTCAAGGCCCGCAAGCCCCGCCGCACCGCTGCTCCTGCCGCCGCTGCTGCGACCCCAGCGGCCCCGGCCCCCGCTGGCGGCGGTGGCGACATCAGCGCCGCCGAATTCCAGGCTCTCCAGGCCCAGGTGAAGCAGCTGCAGGGCGAAGTGGCGCAGCTCAAGGGGCAGTTGGCCAAGGTGCTGGCTTTCATCAAACAAAAGCTAAAGTAGACCTCGGATGCTTTAGCGGGGTTCAATCGGCTCTGGTGTCGCTGAGGAGTGAGCCCCGCCGCCATCGACGACAGAGTCATCCCGCTCGGTCAAGCCTTTGTTTGACCCGCCGCTATGGCCATTGTCCAGCCCCATAAAGGTCTGCTGGGGCACCCCAATGGCAATTTCCGCTCGGTCAAAGGCAATTCGCAGGCGGCGACGGTACTCACGGGCCACCAAAAACTGCTTCAGGGGGCGGGTGCGAATCCAGAGCAATACCGTGAGGCCAGCGTGGGTCATCGCGTCGATGCCCAGCATTTCCACCGGATTGAGAATGGCGTAGCGCCACTCGGGGTCGCTGGCCATAGCATGGGCGGTTTCCTGCACCACCCACAGCGCCTCATCCACGTTGGTGCCATAGGCCACATCAATTCTGATATTGGCCCGCGACCAGGAGCGACTGAGGTTTTCGACCTGGGCAATCAGGCTGTTGGGCAGGGTGACCAGGCGACCATCTTCGCCGCGGATCTGGGTGATGCGCAGGTTGAGGTTTTCGACAATGCCGGTGGTGGTGCCGATGCTGACCAGATCGCCAATGGCGTACTGGTCTTCGAGCAAGATCAGGAAGCCGTTGACCACGTCTTTGACTAGGCTTTGGGCCGCAAACGAGATGGCTAGGGCCGCGATCGCCCCGAAGGCCAGCAGCGACGCTGGCGCAATCCGCAGGGTTTGCAGCACCAGCAGGGTGGCCAGCACGTAGACAACAGTAGTCTTCAACCCCTTCAGCGCCCCAGTAATGGTGGAAAGGCGCATGGATTTGCGCTGGATATCGTCGAGATCGCCCAGCTCGTTTTTGCTCCAGGCCTGGGCTACCCGCTCGATCGCCAGATTGGTCAGTCGGTTGAAAAGCCCGGCCAGAAACCAGGTCAGCAGCAGCAGCACCGGGATGGAGAACAGCCCAACAGCATAGCCACGGGTTTGGGGAAAAATATAGAGGCCGCTGGCAATGCCGGTAATCCACACAAAGGCAATTCCCCAGAACATCAGCCAGCGCAGAAAGGCCACCACCTGCAGCCGCTGCTCCAGGGTGATCTGGTAACGAAACAGGGACTGAATCTGCTGGGCGGGGAACGCATCGTCGGGGATTGCCGGTAGGTCTGCCTGGGCGGTCTGTCTGCGCTCCAGGGCGCTCTTGCGCCAGCCCAGCACTTGCCAGATCCCGGTCAGCAGCAAAGTGAGGAGAATGGCGGCCAGCAGGATCCAGAGGGTTCTGCGAACTTGCTGCCGCCGGGCTCCGGGGAGACGACTGTCGACCGCCTGGCGCAGCTCGTCCTGCAGTTCTGCCTGCCAGCGCTCGGCCAGATCCCCCTGGGAAACCTCGTTGTACTGGGCATCGGTGTCGGTCACTGTCAGCAAAACCCTGGGTTCCACCAGCCCCGCACCCACCGCAAACAGCACCGGCTGCCCGCCAATCAGCTCGATACTGATTTCCAGGGACGCACTGCTGAGGGACTCGTCGGCATCGATCAGGGGCAGGGCGCGGTTCACCACCTGGTTGAGATTGGTCTCGATCTGGCGGGCCCGCACTTCGACCGGCACCCCAGCACCTGCTTCATTGCGGTTAAAAACCGCTGGAGAGGCAATGTCGAACAGGGCAATTCCGTCGAGGCTGACTGAGGTGACTTCCAGCAGGCCAATCCGCTTCACCCCCGCAGGCGGCAGGGTGCCGGTGCCGGGGGTGAAGGGATTGGGCAGTTGGGCGGCCGCCAGGGTGCCGCAGCCGAGGGCCATCAGCCCCCCCAGGACAAAAGCAAAAAGCGATCGCGCCCAGAAACCCAGTCGTTTTCGAGTTGTCGATGGCGGCTGTGGTGTGAGCATGGCTGAGGTTAGAAAAACCAGCCGTAGCTGTGTAAGCCCTTGCCCAAAATATTGACGCCCAGGTAGCACACCCACACCACCACAAATCCAGCGGCGGCTAAGATCGCCGGACGACGCCCCTGCCAGCCTTTAGTAATGCGGGCGTGCAGGTAGGCGGCGAACACCAGCCAGGTAATCAGCGCCCAGGTTTCTTTGGGGTCCCAGCTCCAGTAGGAGCCCCACGCTTCGTTGGCCCACACCGCCCCGGCGATAATGCCGATGGTCAGCAGCGGGAAGCCCAGGCCAATCATGCGGTAGCTGATGTTGTCGAGGGTATCGGCTAGAGTCAGTCGCTGGGGCGAGAGCACCACGGTAGCCGCCGGGGCTTTTTCGAGCACGGCGGCCCCGCCAGCGGAGGCCGCCAGGGGCTGGGCCAGCTCGCCGGTGGGGGCGGCTTCAGCTGCGGCCCGGTGGAGTTTTACGTTGCGAAACCCGCCCGTGCCCACAGAGCTGCCCTTCAGCTCCACCGCCTGGCCGCGGGTGACGAGTAGAAACGCGATCGCCAGCAGCGCCCCCACCAGCAGCGCCGCGTAGCTGAGCAGCATGACGCTGACATGCATCATTAGCCAGTTGGATTTGAGCGCGGGAACCAGGGGCTCTGAGCCCTGCATGGTGCCCGGCAGCGACAGGGTGGCAAAGGCCGTAATCGCCATGGCGATGGGTGCGGTGACAGCCCCCACTAGCGAACTGCGGCTCATGCGCTCGGCCACCAGGTGCATGGCGGTAATCCCCCAGGCCAGGGCAAACAGCGACTCGTAGAGATTGCTCATGGGGAAGTATCCCCCCTCGATCCAGCGGGCGACCAGCAGTGCGGCGATGGTGAGGTTGCCCGCAGCGACAGCCCCAGTGCCCAGCGCTGGCAGCAGCGTCGCGCGGGGAAAGGCAACCCCGCACCAGTACAGCAGCATGGCGATAAACAGCACCGCAAAGGATGTGTTGTCAAGCCAGCCCTGGAGCGCAATCAAATCCATAGGTCGTAAAAAGAGGATGGGAAGACGAATTACCTCCTATACTACCGACTTTTCTGGTCTGAAATTGGGTGGGGCTCGGCGGGTGGCTTGGGTGGTGACTCGGACGTTGGGCTCTGCTGGCTACTCCGGCTGGTTCTCGGGGGGTGCTTCAGCCTCGGGCTCCGGTACCGGGGAGGCCGCTTCGGCGGGGGGCGCATCGGCGGGGGGCAGCGGCCCAGGGCGACCGCCCCGCCGAAGAATGGCCATCATGTCGTAGCGCACCTGGCGATCGCTGAGGACCGTTGCCGTCACCCCAACCGCCTCGATCGCCTCAGACCCGAGCAACCCCTCCTGGGGCAGCGGCGGCAGCAGCAGGTTGTTTTCGACGGCGCTCAGCGCCTCCAGGTTGGCAAAGAAATGGCCGTTGTTGGGGCGCGGGGCTTCCCCGGTGGAGGCCTGGAACAGATTGTTTTCAGCCAGGCGGCGAGCGGGCGATGGTGTGATCAGCTCCGCTATGCCCTGACCGATGGTGAAAAAGGCAATGTCGCCCTCCAGCCAGCCGTGGGCCATGACCAGGGAGTCAAAGGGAGACGTCCAGCGGGTGACGGGCACGCCCCCCAGATCCGCCTCTTCCACCGTGAATCGGTAGCGGCTTTCCATCACGGCGTTGAGCTGATCAAAGGTGGCCGTGGCGGCCTCGCGATCGCTGGCTTTGACCATCAGCACCAGGGCTGGGTTGGGCAGGGGGGGCGCAGTGGCAGCGTCAGTATTGTCCGTGGCGGCATCGGGTGGTGTCAGCACCCCCAGGGCAAATTCTCCCGCCATCCAGGGCAGCAGGTTCTCATCCAGCCTGAGGCCGGTGGCCGACTGAAACCCCAGGGCCATGTCTTCGGCCTGCAGCGGCAGCAGCGCTGAGAGCTGATTGCCCGCCTGAAAGTCCTCCCAAAACTGCTGAAAATTTCCCCCAGAGACGGCCAGCAGCGCACCAGTGGGCAGGCGCTGGGGCATCTGCCCGGCCGGGTTGCCGGTGGCAAAAGTCTGCGACCCCGGCTCCAGCCAGCTCACGCCCTGCAGCGCCACCCCACGGTTTTTGACTGCGATGGTGCCCACCAGCCCCCGGGGGGCCTGAAACGCCCGCAGACGGTTGGGGGCAATGGGCGGATCGGCCCCCTGGGCGATGGTTTGGGCCAGGGCCGGAACATCGACATAGAAGCGGACCAGCGGCCGGGTTTCGGTAATCTGCTCAAAGGCTCTGCTCACCCCAGGCCGATCAACCAGGGAGTCGCCGCCGCGATAGGCATCGATCGCCCGCTTGAGCAGGGGTAGCTGAGGGCTGAGCACCGCCGTTTCAGCACTCAGCACGGCGGCGTAGAGGGGTGTCTCGGCTTCGCCTTCCAGCTGTTGTAGATTCACCCCCCGGTAGGGGGCATCTTCGACCTGCTCGGCCTGACCCAGGCGATCGCCCAGGTCGTTCTGAGCCCGATTGGCATCGGCGATCGGCACCACCACCACCACGTTGGCGCCAAGGGCCAGTTCAGGGGCCGGCAGCGAGGGGGGCAGGTCGGCGGGAGCCGTTGTATCGGGCAGCACCGCCAGGGTAATCTCTGGGCCTACCCAGGGCTGAATATCGCGGGCAAAGGTAAGGTTGTGCTGGCTCAGCAGGCGATCGCGCCACTGCCCCAAAAGCTGATCGAACTGAGCCTGGGTGGCCTCGGTGCCAAACTGGCGCAGCCGTCGCCACTGGGCCTCATCGCTGGAGAGAGCCACCACCATCAGCGCGTCGGCGGGAATGGCGTTGGCTCCCGCAGGCAGGGTTCTGGCCAGCTGTCCTCGCCGGGCGGTGAGCCAAAACGTCAGCACGCCGCCGGTCATAAACAGCAGGGTCGCCACCACCACGAGGGGCAGTGGAGGTCTTTTCAGCTGCAGCTTGGGTTTCAACACCGTTGCACCACCGTAGCAAGCTAAGCCAGAGCACTTAGCCAATTTGTCCTGCCACTTTAGCAAAGAACGTTGAGGACGAGACAAGCACCGCCGCCGGTTTGCTGGGGGCGGTCATCAATTAGCTGCTGAACAATCAAAAATTAAGGGTTACAGCCCCTAGCCCGTCGTTTAGCCACAATTGTTGACACGCCCTAAAAGGGCTCCAGGCCCCGACCTGGGTTAGGCCAACTGGTGTTGGCGGGCAGAAATACAACACCCTTGCTGTGGGTGTTGGGTGCCGGGTGCCAGGGGTCAGGCATGGTTGGCCAACTTGCGCCGCAGAGTACTAGCGAAATCTAAAGTCGTAGCCGACGTAGCGATCGCCGTCGTAGAGCACCACCAGCCAGGTTTGGGGGTCAAACTCCAGGGGGTAGGCCTCGCGGTCTGCGGGCAGCCCGGCCTCGGTTTTTCCGGGCGACAGCACGCAGTAGGGAGCCTTGAGGAACTCCTGCACCGTGGCCTTGGAGGCCTGTAGATCGGTTTCTAAAAGCTTTTTGACCTGGTCGCGAGACACCAGGGCCTGGGGCTGTTCCTGGCGAAGGCAGGTAAAGGGCTCAACCTCCTGGGCGGTTTCCTGGTTCAGGTTGGGGGTGATCAGCAGCGCCGCCAGGGCCAGTACCGACCCGCCCGCCACCAGCACCTGACGGGGTTGATGGCGACCCGCCTGGCCGTAGATCGCCCGACCGCTCATCCGCGTTGGGGCGGTGCCGTAGGGTTGGGGTCCCGCTTGACCTTCGCTCCAGGGGTGAGCGGATCGCTGAGTCTGCTGCCCCGGGTAGGACCGCTGGGACGAGCGGTGGGCATTGCCCTGGCCAGCTGCCTGAGACGGCGCCGACGGCCCAGTTTGGGGTACCTGGGGGCGATAGTGGGACGAAACCGGATACGAGGATTGTTGAGCCATGGCGTTGACCTTTGCTGTCTACTGTTGGGGAATGGAAACAGGGGGCTCCCAACTCTGCCGGAATTAGCGACCAGGGGCAAAAACCTGAACCCCACCCGGCCAGTTTCTCCAGGGGTGGGTGGCCAGCTGGAAGACATACACCTTTTCAAGCGCCACCGGCCACCGATGCCCCAGGCACCAGAGACAGGTAGCTATAGTGTTTAGGCCAGAGGGACGATGCCTGCCGTCGGCTCGGTTATCGCCCCCCGGAGGGAAGCGCTGGAGAGCAACGGCAGCGGACGGTGCAGAGCGCAGGAGTAGCTTGCGAGTACAAGTATAGTACAGAAATACTATTCAGCAAGCGGCTGGGGTCATATTTTTTTGTTACGGTTTGAAAAGGGCGATCGCCCCCCTGCTTTCAGGCTCTACCCAGCCACGCCATCCTGACCGCGATCGCCCTGCTGCCACCGCCATGAACACAACCATCGTCTGGTTTCGTCGCGACCTGCGGGTGTCTGACCACGAGCCGCTGCTGCGGGCGGCCCGGCGGGGGCTGGTGGTGCCCGTGTTTGTGTTCGATCGCGCCCTGCTGCACCACCCCGAAACCGGGTCGGCGCGGGTGGCCTTTTTGCTGGCGGCCCTGCACGCCCTGAATGCGGACTTGAGGGGGCTGGGGGGACGGCTGATCCTGCGATCGGGGGACCCCGTGCAGGTGCTGCCCGAGCTGCTGCGCGCGACCGGGGCCGACGGCATCTATGCCCACACCGATGTGGAGCGCATCTACGGGCGGGTGCGCGATGCCCGCCTCAACCGGGCTCTGGCTGAGCAAAACCTGAAGATTCGCTGGTTTGAACCGGCCGCCAGCGTTGACCCCCTGGTCCCCTACCCCGACTACCGCGAGATCTGGTACCGCGAAATGGGACAGCCCCTGGTGCCCACGCCGACCCAGGTCCTGGTTCCGCCGGATCTCCCCACCGAGCCCCTGCCGGACCTGGGCAGCCTGGGCCACCAGGCCGACGGCAAGCCGCTGCCCCCGGCCAGTACCGCCGCCGCCCGCACCCTACTGCAGGACTTCCTGGCCGCCAAGGCCGATCGCTACTACTGGCAGCTCTCCTACCCCAGCGCCGAAGCCACCACGGGCCTCAGTCCCCACATCAAGTTCGGCGTAATCTCGGTGCGGGAGTGCGTGCAGACCGTTCGTCAGGCTCCCGACTGGGGCGACAGCCGCCTGCGCCGCAGCCACCAGCAGCTAATTTCGCGGCTGCGCTGGGGCAGCGGATTTGCCCAGCGGTTTCGCTATCTGCCTCAGCTGGAGCTGCGATCGCTCTACCGTACCTTTGACGAGGGCGACGGTGGGGGCGACTATGGAGGCTGGAGCTTTGACGCCGACCTCTACCAGGCCTGGCAGTCCGGGCAAACCGGCTTCCCGATTGTGGATGCCGCCGCGCGCTGCCTCCAGGCCACGGGCGGCTACCTGGCGCTAAACTTTCGCACCCGCGCCATCTACGCTAGCTTTTTGAGCAATTTGGGCGGCATTGACTGGCGCTACGGAGCGCTGCACTTCATGCGCCACCTGATCGACGGTGACTGCCCCATCGACCACTACCAGTGGGCCATGCAGTCGGGGGTTACCCACTGCGTGGACAAGACCTGGACCCGCATCTACAACCCTGGCCAGGTGGCTGTCGATCGCTGCGATCCGGAGGGGGAGTTCATCAAGCGCTGGGTGCCGGAGTTGGCCGATGTGCCCGCCAGCCAGCTGGGCCGCCCACCCACCCTCTCCGGCTACCCGGCCCCCATTCTCAACTACAAAGCCGCCCGCCAGCGCCGGGTCAAACAACTCGAAGCCCAGCGGGGCCAGTTCCTTCACGCCAGCAACCTGCTGCCGTTTTTGGCCCCGATGCCCTCAGACCTGACTCCCTTTGGCACCGATCTCTACGGCGGCGAGGTGGGCTGGGCCGCAGCCCCTGGGAACGATCTGTTTCCGGCGGCGCTGCCGCTGAGCGACCTGGGGCCAGAAGAGGCGGCGGCCCTGCGGACCTGGTTTGTGGCCCACGTCGCCATTGCGCCACCGCGATCGCGCCGCCGCCGCCCCAAACCCCAGGCCACAGACCCCACCATTCACCAGCTCAGCCTGCTCGATCTGGATCGACCCCTGGCATAGCGTCCGAGTATGGCGCCCGAAGATGTTCCCCAGTGGACTTGCCGCCCGGGGGGAAAGGGCTTAGCCTATTCGAGACAGGGGACAGGAACATTTGACGGAGGACTGAGCAGATGGATTTGATGGGTGTGCTCAACCAGGCGATCGCCGCCAACGATACTGAAGCTAGCGGCGGTCTGATGGGTTCAATTTTGGGCAGTCTCAACAATGCCCCAGTGGAGAACAACAAGATTGGCGGCATCGCCAGTGGCCTCCAGGGCGTGCTGCAGGCCAAAGGACGGAACAATCCGGGGTCGCTGATGACGACGCTGCAAACGGTGGCAGCCACAGGGGCGGTGGAGCGACTGCTGGCCAACGAGCAAATCACCGCGATCGCCCAGCGGGTCGGGGCCGATCCAGCAATGGTCAGAAGCGTTACTCCGCTGATCGCTCAGTTTTTGGTCAAAGGATCGAATGCCAAAGGCGGCGGGCTGCTGCAAAAAGTGCTCTCCGGCGAGGTCGACCTGGGCCAGATGGCCGGGCTGATCGGGATGGCCAACAAGCTTTTGTAGCCCCGGCCCCATTCCTGGACAGGACGCAATCCGCTGCCTGGGGGGCGCTTCAGGTGGAGGCCAAATTTAGGCCAGGGGCGGTCGCCCATTGCTGCTTTGTGACCAATCCGGGTGAGTCGGCTCTAGTTGGGCACTTTTCCCAGGCCCACCCAACCCACTGTTGCCCCGGTCGTGGCTCCCGTCGCCGCGATCGGGGCTTACTTTTGCTGCTCTGGGGCTACCGCGGTCGCGGAGAATCGGGGTTTTGGGGTCAATTATGCAAATCCTACATCTTGCTCATGCGATAAATGGATGGCTAATTGCAAAGCGTAACTAAAAATACAAAACCCCTGGCTGAGTTTGAATAACTTAACCTCAAATGCCGCAATACAGAAGCACAGAAATGTTGACTTTGTCGCGGCGGTTCGCAAGTAGAATTCAGTAAAAAATTGCGGGGCTGTGGTTTTGTAAAATTCAGACTTTACTTCGCCGACAGGGTGAAGAGCCCTTAAAAAAACTGTCTCTTGGTTCAGTGATGCGCCGGGAGTGGTAATGCTCAAATGCCTGTCTTAAACCAAAGCCGACCAATTGATCGCTTAAATTCCATTTGTTCTGCCAACGTTGCCACATTTTAGCTGGGCAGTTTCTGGTTTTATAGAAATCCAAAAGCTGTCGGTGTCAGAACAAACAATTGAGTGAATCTCCAACCTTCTGTGGACTCGGCACAGAGATTGGCCCAACGGCGGTCAGCCGATACCCTGATCACTTTTTGTTTTTACCGCTTTGCATAACCCTGGAGTGAGTGCAACATGACTCGACTAAATCGCCGTAAATTTTTGATCAACGCTGGCACCGCCGCTGCTGGTACTGTACTGCTTCACGCCTGCAGTCAGGGGGGCTCGAATCCAGCGGCTACAGACAACTCCCCCGAGGTGGCGCTCGGTCCCGAAGATGCCCCCGAAACCCCGACCGCCAAGCTGGGTTTCATTGCCCTGACCGACTCTGCGCCGCTGATCATCGCCAAGGTCAAAGGCTTCTACGACAAGTACGGCATGACTGACGTGTCGGTGGAAAAACAGGCCTCCTGGGGCACCACCCGCGACAACCTGGTGCTGGGTTCCGGTGGCGGTGGCATCGACGGGGCCCACATTCTCACCCCCATGCCCTACCTGATCTCCAAGGGCATTGTCACCGATGGCCGCGAGGTGCCCATGTACATCCTGGCCCGCCTCAACGTCAACGGCCAGGGGATTTCCCTCTCCAACGACTACCTCGATGCCAACATCGGCCTCGATAGTTCTCCCCTCCAGCCCATCTTTGCCCAGCGCAAGTCCGCGGGCAGCGAGCTGAAGGCGGCGATGACCTTCCCCGGCGGTACCCACGACCTATGGATTCGTTACTGGCTGGCGGCGGGCGGCATCGACCCCGACCAGGACATCGACACCATTGTGGTGCCGCCGCCCCAGATGGTGGCCAACGTCAAGGTGGGCAATATGGATGCCTTCTGCGTGGGTGAGCCCTGGCCCCTGCAAACCGTGAACCAGCAGATTGGCTACAACGCCCTGACCACGGGCGAAATGTGGAAAGACCACCCCGAAAAAGCCTTTGGTATGCGGGCCGACTGGGTGGACGCCAACCCGAACGCCGCCAAGGCGCTTTTGATGGGCACTATGGAGGCCGCCATGTGGTGCAGCCAGCCCGAAAACACCGAGGAAATGTGCCGCATTCTCTCCCAGCGGGCCTGGTTTAACGTGCCCTTCGACGACATTATTGACCGCTCCCAGGGCAAGTTTGACTTCGGCAATGGCCGGGTCGAGGAACTGCCTGACCTGAAGCAGAAGTACTGGGACGACTACGCCTCCTACCCCTTCAAGAGCCACGACCTGTGGTTCCTGGTGGAGAACATCCGCTGGGGCAAGCTGCCCGCCGATACCGACGTCAACGCCTGGGTGGATGAGGTCAACCGCGAAGACCTCTGGCGCGAGGCAGCGATCGCCCTGGGTCAGGAAGACGCCATTCCCGCCAGCACGTCGCGCGGTGTTGAAACCTTCTTCGACGGCATTCAGTTTGACCCCGAAAACTACCAGGCCTACCTGGACAGCCTGGCGATCAAGCGGGTGTAGGACTCCCCTCGCCCTCATCCCCCTCGCCCTACGGGCGAGGGGGCCGGAAACCCACCCCTACCTCTCCCGGTCGGGGATCTGGGACTCGCCAAAATCCAAAATCCCCAGGCCAACATTCGTCCGCCCGCTGTACTCTCTGGAGACCTGTTCCCGATGACCGCACCCCTCGATATTCGATCGACGCGATCGCGATTTAACCTGCAAAAGCTCAGCGGCCAGGCGTTGAACTGGCTGAAAGGGCTGATTCCGCCCCTGATCGCCGTTGTGCTGTTTGTGGTGATCTGGCAACTGCTAACCATGGGGCCAAACGCCAACCTACCCACCCCAATCCGCACCGTGCAGGATACCTGGGAGCTGATCGTCAACCCATTCTTTGACTACGGCGGCACCGATCGCGGTCTGTTCTGGCAGGTGTGGAGCAGTCTGCAGCGGGTGGCCCTGGGTTTTAGCCTGGCCGCGATCGCGGGAATTGCCCTGGGCATTCTGGTCGGCACCAGTTCGATTATGTACAGCGCCCTCGACCCGCTGTTTCAGATTTTGCGGACGGTGCCCCCTCTGGCCTGGCTGCCCATCTCCCTGGCCGCCTTTCAGCAGGCCAACCCCTCCGCTATTTTCGTGATTTTCATTACGGCTATCTGGCCCATCATCATCAACACCACCGAGGGAGTGCGCCAGATTCCCCAGGACTACAACAACGTGGCTCGGGTGCTGCGGCTGTCGAAGATCCAGTACTTCTTTAAGATTTTGTTTCCGGCGACGGTGCCCTATATCTTTACCGGTCTGCGGATTGGCATTGGCCTCTCCTGGCTGGCGATCGTAGCGGCGGAGATGCTGATTGGCGGCGTGGGCATTGGCTTCTTCATCTGGGATGCCTGGAACAGCTCCCGCATCAGCGACATCATCATTGCCATCGTCTACGTGGGCATTGTCGGTCTGCTGCTCGATCGCCTGATTGTGTTCATCGGCAGCCTGGTACTGCCCGAAGAACAAAAGCAGTAGCGCCCTCACCCCCAGCCCCTCTCCCTGGGGGAGAGGGGAGCCGGAAAACCGGAGGGTGGGCACTGCCCACCATTCCGCCGCGCTACCTGCAATCAATCTTGCCTGGGTGCGTCGGCCAAAACCTGTGATTCTGCCAGAGGTGAGTGGTGGGCGGTGCCCACCCTACCCTCTTCTCATCGAAATGCATTCGTCAAACATTACCTAGCGATGCCTCGCTGTGCGGATGCACCCTACGGCTCCTCACCCATCCAAAATTGCCAATCCAAAATTTCTGTTCGCCTGCACCCTATCTCCTGTTGCACCATGGCTGTCTTTGTCGAAGTTGACCACGTCGATCGCGTCTTTAAGCTCCCCGCCGGGGGCGAATACATTGCCCTGAAAAATATCGACCTGCAAATTCACAAAGGGGAGTTTGTCTCCCTGGTGGGTCACTCGGGCTGCGGTAAATCGACCCTGCTCAACATTCTCTCGGGGCTGGATCAGCCCAGCGCGGGGGGCATTGTGCTGGAGGGGCGGCAGGTGACCGAACCCGGCCCCGATCGCATGGTGGTGTTTCAGAACTACTCCCTGCTGCCCTGGCTGACGGTGCGCGAAAACATTGCCCTGGCGGTAAACCGGGTGATGAAAAAGCACCCCCAGCCGGTGCGCGATCGCATGATCGACCACCACATTGAGATGGTGGGGCTGCAAAAGGCCGCCCACAAGCGCCCCGGCGAGATCTCCGGCGGCATGAAACAGCGGGTGGCGATCGCTCGCGCCCTGGCCATTCGCCCCAAGCTGCTGCTGCTGGACGAGCCCTTTGGGGCGCTGGACGCGCTGACCCGGGGCGGTTTGCAGGAACAGCTGATGCAGATCTGCCAGGAAAACGAAGTCACCTGCGTGATGGTCACCCACGATGTGGATGAGGCGCTGCTACTCAGCGATCGCATCGTGCTGATGACCAACGGCCCCGAGGCCCACGTGGGCCAGATCGTCGATGTGCCCTTCCCCCGGCCCCGGGAGCGCATGGAGGTGGTGAAGCACCCCAACTACTACAGCCTGCGCAACGAAATTGTCTACTTTCTCAACCAGCAAAAGCGGGCCAAGCTGCACCGGGCCAAGCCCACGGTGGCGGTGGCCGCCAACGGCCTGGAGAAGGTCAACCTGGAGCTGGGCTTTATTCCCCTGGTGGACTGTGCGCCCCTGGTGGTGGCCAAGGAGAAGGGCCTGTTTGAGGCCCACGGCCTCACCAATGTCACCCTGAACCGGGAGCCGAGCTGGAATGCGATCGCCGATGGGGTAGCCACGGGCCGCCTCGATGCCGCCATGATGGTGGCCGGTATGCCCCTGGGCATGACCCTGGGCTATGGCAACCAGCGCCCCAGGCCAATGGTGAGCGCCCTCACCCTCAGTCGCAACGGCAACGCCATCACCTTTAGCAAGCGCCTGGTGGATGCCGGGATGCGCTCCCTGGGCGACTTCAAGGCGGCGATCGATCGCCGGCCCGACCAGGTGCATACCCTGGCGGCGGTGCACCCCACCTCCATGCACAACCTGCTGCTGCGCTACTGGCTGGCCTCCGGCGGCATCGACCCCGATCGCGACGTCAGCCTGACGGTGATTCCCCCGGCCCAGATGGTCTCGACCCTGAAATCCGGTGCAATCGACGGCTACTGCGTGGGCGAACCCTGGAATGCTCGGGCCGTGGCCGAGGGGCTGGGGGTGGTGATGGCCACCGACAACGACATCTGGCCCGGCCACATTGAGAAAGTTCTCGGCGTTACCGAAGCCTGGGCCAACCAGTATCCTAAAACCCACGTGGCCCTGGTCAAGGCCCTGCTGGAGGCCTGTGAGTACTGTGACGACCGCCGTAACCGCGAAGAAATTGCCGAGCTGTTGGCCCAGCCCGAGTACGTGGGAGCCGATGAGACCCTGATTCGCCAGGGCTTTGTCGATCCCTACAACCGGGGCGACGGCAGCGAGCCCGACCAGGTCCTTAACTACATCACCTTCTTTACCGGCAAGGCCAACTACCCCGATGTGTCGGAGGCGGTGTGGATGATGACCCAGATGGCCCGCTGGGGCATTACCCCCTTCCCCCGCAACTGGCTGGAGGTGGCCGAGCGAGTGAAGCGGGCCGATATTTTTGGCCAGGCCGCCCGCGAGCTGGGGCTGCTGGACATTGGCCGCGATCGCCGCCGCAGCCACCTCTTCGACGGCATTGAGTTTGACCCCGACGAGCCGCTGAGGTACCTGGATCAGTTTGCGATCAAACGCGACCTGCGCATTGAAGAAGTGCCTATGGATGCCGTGAGTATCCTGTAACCCATAGCAACCCGGTTGCTTCCCGGGTTTTGCCCATCCGCTCGCACACCTCATTCATCACCCAAGACCATGCAAGTGCTAAATACTCCCACCCAATCCACCAACCACCTCCAGACCCAGGAACCCTTCCTGGTAATCGACAACCTCTCGAAGGTCTACCCCACCCCCAACGGCAATTTTGTCGTGCTCGACGGCATCGATCTGGCGGTAAATGAAGGCGAATTCGTCTGCGTCATCGGCCACTCGGGCTGCGGCAAATCGACCCTGCTGGACATGGTGGCCGGATTCCGCCAGCCCACCGAGGGGGAGGTGCGCCTGCAAACCCAGACCATCCGCGAGCCTGGCCCCGATCGCATGGTGGTGTTTCAAAACTATTCGCTGCTGCCCTGGCTGACCGCCTACGAGAATATCTACCTGGGCGTCAACTCGGTGTTTCCGAACAAATCGGAGGCGATCAAAAAACGCATCGTGATGGAGCACCTGGAGATGGTGGGCCTGGCCGATGTGGCCAACAAGAAGCCCTCTGCCCTCTCCGGCGGCATGAAGCAGCGGGTCTGCATTGCCCGCGCCCTGGCCCTGCGTCCCCAGGTGCTGATTCTCGATGAACCCTTTGGGGCGCTCGACCCAATCACCCGGGAAGAACTCCAGGAGGAGCTGCTGACCATCTGGCGCGATCATCAGATTACGGTGCTGATGATCACCCACGACATCGACGAGGCGCTGTTTTTAAGCGATCGCGTCGTGATGATGACCAACGGCCCCGCCGCCAAGATTGGCGAAATCATGCTGGTGCCCTTTGCACGCCCCCGCGATCGCGCCCGGATGATGGAAGACCCGAAATTCTACGAACTGCGCAACGAGGCCCTCGACTTCCTCTACCACCGCTACGCCCACGACGACACTTAATAACGAATCTTGGGCGTTGCTGAATGCAGGTATGATATGCCCCCCCCAGCCCCCCATTCTGGGGGGAGTCGAAATCTCAAAGTCCCCCAAAATTGGGGGGACTGAAGGGGGCGATGAAAGGGGGTCAAGTTTACAGATTCATTACTCGATTCAGCAACGCCGAATCTTGCTTGGGCTACAGCAGATTTTGCATGACTATGTCACTGTAGCCCCGCTACTGCTGCGATCGCAGCCTGGCCTGGTACGGCTCCAGGGCATTATCCAAAGCCGGGTAAAAGATCGGCGACGGAAACAGCGGCTCAAAGAACTGCATAACGGGAATATTCTCAACCCGGGGCAAAAAGTCCGACGGGTTGGGGCCATCGATGTGGCGGCTCAGGATGCCAAACCCCAGCCGTTCGCTGCGGGGTTGCCAGCTGGGAGCGGTGCGCTGGAGCCAGTCGGTAAAGTCACTGGCGGCCTCCATACTGGCGGCCAACTGGTCGATCACCTGGGGCGGCGGCAGCGCCTGGGTCAGGTCGTCAATATCCTCCGGCTGGGTTACCCAGGCCCGTTGCAACAGTTCCTGGCGCTGTTCGGGGGTTTGCCAGGCCAAAACCGCGTACTTAGCGGGAGTTTCGGTCCAGGCGGTGGCATCGACGGTTTGGCCAACAGCCAGATCCAGCACCCCCTGCCTCAGGTCGTCCTCGGATGGCCAGTCCTCAGCGGCCGCAGCCAGGTCGCCGCGCCACCAGCGCAGACTGCCGCGAGCCTGACGCAAAAATTGCTCAAACTCAGGATCGTCAGCCTGGGAGATCAGTTCACCGTAGCGCTCCTCCAGCCGATCGAAGACCGTCGGGGCCAGGTCCACAAAGGGGGGCCTCTGCCACAACGGACTGGTCAGCAGGGCGGGATGGCGCAGACTTTCGAGGGCCAGAGCTTCGGTGGCACAGTCCAGATTGCCGGTTTGCAGGCAGGCCACCCCCAGGCCAAAAAACACGCCCCGTTTGGCGGGCACCAGGGCGATCGCCTGGGCAAAGGAAGCCTGAGCCTCGGCTGGCTGGTCGTTCTCGAGCTGGAGCCAGCCCAGGTTAGACTGGCCAAACTCCTGGTAGGGCAGGATCTGGTTGCCGGTCTCGAACCAGGCGATCGCATCAGTGAGCAGAGTCTGACGCAGGGCCGGGTCGTCGCTGGACTGCAGCGCAAACTCGCCCAGGTGGTAGCCCAGCTGGTAGGGATAGTAGGGCTCCCAGGGGGCCAGCGCGTGGGCCTGGGCCACCTGGTTGGCAAAGCGATCGAAGTCGGCGGGCTGGTCGGTCAGGGCCGAGAAGCCGCTGCTGGCGGTGCTCCAGGCGCGATGGGTGGGCACCAGCCAGAGGGTGAACGCCAGGGTCAGGCCGAGGCCAGCCCCGGCCAGCCAGCGGTGGCGTCGCGGCGATTCGGCCCTGGCCTCGGGGGTGGCGACGGGGCGGAAGCTGCGGGCGAGTACCGCCAGGTAGAGGGTGAGCACCCCTGCGATCGCGGGGATGTCGAGCTGGTAGTCGGTCAGGCCCATCAGCCCAAAGGCAAACAGCCCCGCCAGCAGGCTCCAGACCAGCACGGGCGGCAGACCGGCTGGGGTGTCCTGGGCACCGCGGCGCATCCACCGTACCGTCAGCACCCCCAGCACCAGCACCAGCGCCAGGGGCACGACTATTCCCCAGAGGCCAAACTCTCCCCAGAGCTGGGCCGGGGTGCTGTGGAGCTGAAATTGCAGTTCGGCATCGCGTCCGGCCCAGTGGGGGCGGTAGCGCTGGTACACCAGAGGCACGCTGCCCGGTCCCACCCCCGCAAAGGGCCGACTGAGGCCCATGCGCCAGCCCACCGCGTTGGTCACCACCCGGTAAGACAGCTCTCCCCCAGCAAAATTGCCCTGGCTCAGACTGGTCAAGACCGCCTTCAGGCGCGGGTTGGCCACCAGGCCCAGCACCAGCACGCCCAGGGCCGTACCGCTCAGGGCCAGGGCTACGGGTCGGGGCAACCGACTGTAAAACAGAGCAATGCCGATGGCGAGGAAACCAGTGACCATCAGCGCCAGCCAGCCGCCGCGGGAGCTAGTGGTATAGAGGTTGAGCAGCCCCAGGCCCAGGCCCCCCAGCCACAGCCAGCGGTGCCAGCCCCGCTCTACCCAGGCCAGCGCCGCCAGCAGGGGCAACACCAGCACCAGGTAACCCGCCCCATAGTTCTGGTGACCGATGGGCTGCCAGTTGCGCAGGCTAGTCAGCGCAAAGCTAAAGGACTGATCGATGCCGTAGCGCCGCAGCTCCTCCAGCCGAGCCAGCTCGGGCCAGTAGATCTGCGTCAGCCAGAGCCCCAGGCTGAGCCCAATAAACGCCAGGGCAATGTACCCCTGAAACCGTAGCAGCGTGTGGAGGCGCTGGGGCTGACGCAGCCAGCCCGCCAGGGCGTAGAGAGCCGCGATCGCCCCCACCGCCGCCCAGCCGTACCAGCGCGCCTGGGCCGGAAACTCGGCCCCCAGGGTGGAGATGAGCAACCCCGCGATCGCCAGCAGCGCCACCCCGTCAAAGCCGTGGCCCAACCGCTCCACGGGCCGATGCCACAGCTGCCACAGCAGCCAGAGGATGGGCAGCGTCAGACCCACCTGCCACAAAAACACCCAGGGCCACGACAGCATCAGGGTGCTGCTGCCGGGCAGCAGGGTAAAAATCACGTACAGCGCCGCGGCCACCAGGGCCAGCAAAGACCCATCGCTGGGGTCCTGGGTGGCGGATTTGGGTTTGGGTAGATGGACATCCTCAGTCATAGCGGCAGGGAATTAAGGGGTGGACAAATCCAGATTGACGACAGGCTCTAAGTCTGAGAGGCGAAAACCGTGGCGAGTGGGGTGGGGCAGCCCCAGCGCCTGACTGCGCAGGGCCTCAAGGCGGCGATCGAGGGCCGGAAATTCCCTCGGCCAGGCCGGGAACAGATTCAGCTTGGCCACCAGGGTATAGCGCTGGAGGTTTTGCGGCGTCAGCATCAGGGTAATTTGCTTGGCCTGGTAGTTGCGGTAGGCAAAGGTTAGCGCCCCCCGGTAGCCCTCGTCGGGGTTGGTGACAATGGATCTCAGCCACAGCCGCAGCGGTCGCACGGCCAGGCTCTCCTCGATTAGCAGGGTATCGAGATCGGGCGGAGCATCCTGGGGTCGAGCTGGGGCGGGGTAGGTCTCGGGGTCGAGCCAGGCGGCCAGCAGCCGCAGTTCGGGGGTCTGGTGCCCCAGACTCAGGTCGTGGGCCACCGACTCCAGGGCGGCGGCGGGGTCGGCATCGGCCAGCAGCACCCCCGCCGCCACCGGACGCAGCAGGTTGAGGTCGGCCTCGAACTCCGCCTGGGCCGTCCACCAGGCAAGCAGGGCCCGGGTCTCGTAGAGGGTGCTGTGGCCAGGGCTAGGGGGGACGACCTCCGCCAGCAGGGTGTCGTACTCCGCCAGGGTGGCCTGCGCCACAGCGGGGTAAATAGCCTGGTAAGGAGCCTCCTGCCAGTGGGGATAGGTCAGGGCCGCCGGGTTGACCAGGGCCTCCAGGGTAAAGGCTGCGATCGCCTGCTCCGGCGCACCTACCCGCAGCAGCAAATCCCCCAGCAGCCAGTAGCCGTAGTGGTGGTGGCGGGGCATCAACTGTACGGCGCGGGCGGCATAGACCAAGGCGGTGGCGGGATCGGTGGTCTGGCGCAGGACCGCCAGGTTGTGGTTGAACCAGCCATCGTTGGGAGCCGCCTGCTGGGTCTGCTGGGCGTAGTCGAGCAGGAGCGATCGCACGTTTTCCTGGGCCTCCGAGTCGCCCAGCACCTGGTCCAGGCCCCACAGCGCCTCGGTGGCCACCGCCGAGGCGGTCGGATCCCACGGACTCAGCCGGTAGGCCTTGTACCAGCGGGTGTCGGCCAGGTTGAGCTGCTGACTGTAAAAGGCGCGATCGGCCAGGGCTCCGTAGGCCACTGTGAGCGTAAAAGGCAGCCAGATCGTCAGCAGCAGCCCCAGCCAGAGGGCGATCGCCAGGGAGCCGCGCCGCCTGGCCGCTGCTCCCACGGGTTGAGCCCCAGGCAGGTAGCGATCGCCCAGCCCCAGCAGCAGCACCACCAGCCCCAGCAGAGCCCCAGCAATGGGAATGTTTTCCAGCTGATAGTCGGTCAGGCCAGAGACCCCGTAGGCCAGCAGGCTGCCGCCAATCCCCCCCAGCAGGGCGCGATCGGTGGGCTCCAGCGGCTGTTGCCCCAGGCGCAGGCCCAGGCGCAGCAGCAGCCCCAGCCCCACCAAAACCGTTCCCAGCCCCACCAGGCCCAGTTCTGCGGCAACCTGCACTGGGGTATTGTGCAGCTGCTGAATGTGGTCGAGTCCGGCCCCAGCTTCAATTGGGCGATAGAGGTTTGACACCCGACTCATCACCCCAGGGCCGACCCCAAATAGGGGGCGATCGCGCAGAATGTTGCCCCCCAGACGCAGCATAAACCAGCGATCGAGGGTGGGGCCATCGGTCAGGCCACCCGTGCTAAACCAGGCCCGAATCCGGGGGTTGCTGGCCAGGACGAGGCTCAGCGCCACGGCCCCGCCCAACCCCGCCAGGCCCCAGCGCCAGCGGTGAGCGGGCTTCACCCGGCCCAGGCGGCTGATCCAGGTCACCCCCAGCCAGACCACCAGGCCCAGGACTGCCCCCCGCGACCCGCTGACGTACAGGGCCGCCAACAGCAGCCCGGTGGTCGCGATCCACACCCGCCGCATCCAGCCCCTGGCGGCGATCGCGGCGGCCACCGCCAGGGGCACCATCAGAGTGAAGTAGCCCCCCACAAAGTTGTGATGACCCAGGGGCTGGTGGTTGCGCAGGGCGGTTAAAAAATTTTCTGAGGCCCACATGGCCCCATCGGGTCGCCACAGCCCCAGGCTGACCACCGCTGTGCCCAGGGCCACCACCAGCAGACCCCACCACAGATGCAGACGAGTCAACCCCGGCCGCGCCCAAGGCGTATCAACCAGGTTGCGATAGAGGTACAGCACCGCACCACAGGTCACAACCAGGCTGCTATTCCACAGCGCCACGCGGGGAAACGGCGACACCAGCACCGCCAGTCCCAGCCCCAGTCCCAGCGCCAGCGCCACCCAATCCAGTCCGTGGCCCAACCCGTAGAAGGCCCTTCTAGGGGCGGTCACTCCAGAGCCAACCTCCTCTACCTGGGCGGACTCGGAGACTGGTAGGGCCTGTCGCAGCTGCCGCCACAGCCCCACCAGCAGCGCCACCGCCCCCAGCTGCCAGAGCAAAATCCAGGCCCAACCTACCATGCGGTAGTAGCTCAAGGGCAGCCAGCTAAACACCACCAGCACCAACCCTCCCGCCAGCCAGCTCGGCGCGTGGGCAAACCCCCGACCCCAAAAGTTCGCTCCCCGCCCGGCGCCATGCTCTGGCAGATGCTCTGGCCCTGGGGTTGCCGGAGTTGGGGAAGAATTGGCGGTCAATAGGCCCCCTTGCCCCACAGCACAATGCCCAGGGTGGCGGTGAGAATTTCTAAATCCAGGTTGAGAGACCAGTTGTCGATGTAGTGCAGGTCGAGCCGGGCTACATCGTCAAAGGTATCGATGTCGGAGCGGCCCGAAATCTGCCACAGCCCGGTCACCCCCGGCAGCACCTGGTGGCGAATGTTGTGCCAGCCGTCAAAGCGAGCCACGTCGCGTACGGGCAGCGGACGCGGTCCCACCAGGCTCATCTGGCCACAGAGCACGTTGAACAGCTGGGGCAGTTCGTCCAGGCTGGTGCGGCGCAGCAGACGACCCACCCGGGTAATGCGGGGGTCGTGCTTGACTTTAAATAACACCCCGTCCGCCGACTCGTTGTGCTGCTCCAGCCTGGCCTGGAGTCGGGGGGCATCAGCCACCATGGTGCGAAACTTCCACACCTGAAAGCGCTTGCCGTGCAGCCCCACCCGCTCCTGGCGAAAGAAAATTGGCCCCGCCGAGTCGAGCCGAATGGCCAGGGCAATGCCCAGCAGCATCGGCCCCAGCGCCACAATGCCGATACCAGCACCCAGGTAGTCCAGCCAGCGTTTCAGGCGGTAGTCCCAGCCGCCCATCACAGGCGCATCAAGGCGCAGGGTGGGCAGGCCCGCTACGGTTTCGGGGGTACCCCGGCGGTAGAGCATGTCGCGGCTGGTGGGAATCAGCTGCATGGCAATGCCCGCCCGCCGCAGCTTCCAGTACAGCTCCGAGGCCAAATCCGCCGAGGGAATGCTCTCGGCCAGCACCAGGGTTGCGCCCGAGGCCAAAATAGCCTGGTAGGTGGTGGCCGAGTTGGCGGTGGTGGCCAGCGCCGCCCCAATCACCGGCACCCTGGCCCGCTGGGCCAGCACATCGGCCAGACGCTTGAGGCGGGGCGCAGGCGCAATCAAAAATACCGAGGCTGGTGTCTGGGTCGGGTTCAGGGGGCGCAGCAGCAGCGTGGCCACCAGGCGCAGCCCCACCACCAGGGCTACCCCGCTGAGCCAGGCCGAGAAAAACAGCGATCGCGGCAGGTCCAGCTTGGGATCGTAGAAGTACATTGCCACCAGCGATCCCAGGTAGACCAGGCTCAGCAGCTTGCCCGCCCGCAGGTGTCGCTGCCCCTGGGGCTGAGTGTCGTAGAGGCCGCCGTAGGCAAATAGCCCCACGCTGCACCCCACCAGCACCCAAAACGGACTGGGCAGCCCCAGCCAGGTCCACCACACCAGCTGGGGCGGAATCGGTGAAAAGAACTGATTGAGCGATCGCGCAATGTGCCACGACAGCCCCAGGGCCAAAATGTCGCTGGCCAGCAGCAGCAACCCCCGCCGCCCCGAGCTGCTAAATGCGTCGCGTAGCTGTAGTCTCAGCCGCCGGGGGGCGCGAATATCTTGGCGATGGCGGGGCCGCTGATGCATCGCGGCGGGTACAGCACGGTGACAATCCATAGCAGGGGCCATAGCAGGGGGCAGAGGCAGGGGATCACGTTGCCCCTAGTATTCCGCAATTGTGCTGAGAAACCATCATTGGGATGGGTTTAAGGTTGAAGGTGCCAGAGGCAAGGGTGCAAACAACCCTTAAACGTCAAACCCTGAGCTCTGTTCCCGATTCCGCCTTCCCCATAGCCGATGCTTGAGGAGCTGCGCCCCAAACAGCAGCACAAAGGCCGGGTTGTTAATCAAGTAGCGCCGCCACAGGCGACCGGGCTCCTGGGCAAAGCGGTAGAGCCACTCCAGCCCCAGCCGCATCATCCAGCGGGGAGCCTGGGCCACGTCGCCGCTAAAAAAGCTAAAGGCCGCCCCCACCCCCACCATCACGGCCTGCACCTGCCCCTGGTGGCGGTGCATCCACTGCTCCTGCTTGGGGCAGCCCAGGCCCACAAACACTACCCGCGCCCCCGACTGATTGATGCGCTCGATATCGGCGGCGGCTTCGGCAGGGGTGAGCGCACGGAAGGGAGGGGCATGGGTTCCGGCAATGGGCAGGCCAGAAAAGCGCTCCCTGAGGTAGACAGCCATCTGTGCCAGCATGGCCTCGGTGCCGCCGTAGAGGTAGATGGGCATGCCCAGCTGAGCGGCGCGATCGCACCAGGCCAGCATCAAATCTGGCCCATAGACCCGGCTTTGGCCGGGTATGCCCAACAGCCGCAGCCCCATCACCAGCGGCATGCCATCAGAGGTGACCAGGGCTGCCGCCTCGAGAATGCGCTGGTAGTGGGCATCCCAGTAGGCGGTCATCACCACGTGCACGTTGGCCGCCACCACGTAGCCCCAGCGCCCGGTCTCGACCCAGGTTTGAATGCGATCGCAGGCATCCTCGTAGCTGGTCGCATCCACACGGGTCTTGAGAATGCGCCTGGCCTGTGTCATTGGTCCCGTCATAGCACCCCCTGCATCGGCACCATTGTAGCGATGCCCTAAACCTTGCTGCCCTTTGCCTCGCGCTTGTCCTTTACATAGATCCCCGTTGGGCGGCGCTGCATCTCGAACAGGTCAGTAGCCTCCACCAGCGTACTGAGCTTGGCGTAGCCATAGTTGCGCGGGTCGAAGGAGGCCTGGTTAGAGACATGGACGCCCACCACGGCCAGGTTCGACCAGCCATCGTCGTCTTGGGCTGTGGTCACGGCGCGGCGCAGCAGACTGACGAGTTTGGCGTCCTGGCGCAGTTCCTTGGTGGTCTTCTTGACACTTTCAACGGTTTTAGCCTGAGCCAGATCCGCATCCTGGCCTAAATTTTCGAGATAGAGAAACGTCGAGCAGGCGTAGACAAAGGGCTTGGGCGTCTTCTTTTCGCCAAACCCATAGACCTTGAGCCCATCGGTCAAAATCCGCATCACCAGAGGCGTAAAGTCGCAATCGCTGGTCACAATGGCAAAGGCGTCCAGGTTGCGGGTGTAAAGCAAATCCATAGCGTCAATAATCAGCGCGGCGTCGGTAGCATTTTTGCCCTTGGTGAGATCAAACTGCTGCACAGGCCGAATGGCAAATTCGTGGAGGTTGTCTTCCCAGGGCCGAAGGGCCGGGTTTTTCCAGTTGCCATAGGCGCGACGAATATTGGCGACGCCGTACTGGGCAATCTCCGCTAGAATCGCCTCAATTTTTGCCGCTGGGGCATTGTCGGCGTCGATCAGCAGGGCAATCTTGGCTTCCGACGACAGCATGGTCCAACCCCGTCCTGAGCTCACCCACGGACTAGCAGAATAGCCCGTATTTAGGGCTAAGCGAGCGATATTCCCCATAGTTTTTTCATTTGTGTAGCGCGTTTGTCTTTTTTGGGCGACAAAACCCACTTACATTTAGAAAATTATTCCTGAATTACGCCACCAAACGTCGTTTGGGCTGAAGCCTCCAGGGTGCAACCGTAAAAGCCCCAGCGAAGTGCCCCTGGCAGGCGTTGTGAACCCAATCTCCGGTGAGTTCCCCTCTCTGGACCAGGTCTCAGGCCCAGGCCTTGTAGGCTATCACGCGATGCAGCTAGGCGGTGTGAGCCTGTTGCTGAATTGGCTTCTCCGCTCCTAGCCCAGGACCGCTCAGGTCCGGCCCCTGACTCTTTGGACGCACTATATATAAAAAGGACTCTATACACCGTGGATGCACCGCAGAAGCTGGCTTTTATTGTTCAATCCAACCGTCTGCAAGGGCTGATGTGGCAGGCGCTGCTCAAATCACAGAAACTAGCCGTCATTCTTGAACCAGCCAAGGACGATCTGGCTAACTGCATCAGCCAAATCGCCGAAGCCGGCCTGACATTGCCCGACGTCATCGTGCTAGATGCCGAAGCCGCCGAGCTAAACCCCTATGAATTCTGCCGCTGGTGTCGCAACGCGTTTCCGAAGATGCAGATTTTTCTCACCCGCTGCCGTCAGCTCCACGTCTCTGACACGGAACGGCGCTGGGCCAAGCAGCAGGGAGCCACGGACTTTCTCAGCGGCTTCGAGCGCGATACCCTGATGAGCAGCGCCACCGAGAATGTCAAACGTATTCTCACCAGCCTCGACTATCCCTTTTTAAACGAAAAGTCCCTGTTAACAGTGCTGCTCAACATCCGCCGCCAGCTGGGCACCACCCAGTCGGCACAGATCAGCCAGGGCAAGCTCCCTAGGCCAATCCCCAGCGAGGGCGTACTGCCTGGGCTATCGCTGGCCAGCCCCAAAGCCTCCCCCGAGGAGTCTGCCGTCTCCGCTCAACCGGTCGGGCCAGACCCGCTTAACGATGTGGACTGGGTCACCTCTGGGCTGCGGGCGCTCAGCAGCAGCAAAGCCCGTAAGTCAGCAAGGGAAGCGTTTACCCCGCCGCCGCCAGCGGTGAAATCCACGGCCCTACCCAAACCAGCCGATGACAAGCTGGCCGATGGGGCTATCGTGCGCCGTTATCGAGGCGTTGTGTACTAACGAATCCGGGTACTAACGAATCCCGGTACTGACGAAGCTACCGATGGATTGGCCCCACCGGTAGTCCGACTGCCCCTGGCGCTCACTCCTGATCGGTTTCAGCAGGGGTGTCGCTGGCTTTTTTGGCGGCAGACTTTGGGGTCGATTTTGTCGTCGATCGCCCGCCCGTGGCCTTTGTCGACTTAGCGGTACTGGACTTAGTCGTTTTTTTGGTGCCCGTAGACTTGGCCGCAGACTTGGCTGTGGTTTTGGTGGTCTTTTTAGTGCCGCTGGCCTTGCTGGCCGCGGCGGTTTTCGTCGTGCGCGAGGTGGTCGATTTGCCCCTGCCGCCCTTGCCCTTTTTGGTCGAGGCCTTAGCGTTAATCCAGCCGATCGCCTCCTCCAGGGAAATGGCGTCGAGGTCGGTGCCCTCCGGGACGGACGCATTGACCTTGCCGTGCTTGACGTAGAGACCGTAGGGGCCATTGAACACCGCCACCGGCTCCTGGTCGTCGGGGTGGGCACCCAGCTCTTTCAGGGGATCCACCTTCTTGCGCCCACGACCGGCTTTGGGCTGAGCCAGTAGCTCCAGGGCGCGCTCCAGGGTCACCGTCAGCACATCATCGTCGCCCTTGAGCGATCGGTAGTCGCGGCCCTCCTTACCCTGGTCATGGACAATATACGGGCCAAAGCGGCCCTGACCCGCCTTGATAGATTTGCCGGTTTCTGGATGGGCACCCAGGGTGCGGGGCAGCCGCAGCAGGCCCACCGCCATCTCCAGGGTCACCGCTTCGGGCTGGGTGCCCTTGGGCAGCGAGGCCCGCTTAGGGTTGGGGTTGTCGTCGGTGGGTTCGCCCAGCTGCACGTAGGGCCCGTAGGGCCCAATCCGCATGAAGATCGGCTCTCCGGTGTCGGGGTGTAGCCCCACCTTGTCGGGGCCCTCCACTTTCTGCTTAATGATCCGATCAATCTGCTCGCCGTCCAGATCGGCGGGGGGCACATCGGCGGGAATCGACGCCTTCACCGACTCCTCGCCGTCGCCAATTTCCACGTAGGGCCCGTAGCGCCCGATGCGAATTTTGGCCTCTAGGTCGTTAAGCAAGACGGTGCGGGCGGCGGTGGGGTCAATCTGGGTTTCCCGTTCCTGCACCAGGGTTTCGAGGCCCTGATCGCCGGAGTAAAACGCCTTCAGGTAGGGCAGCCAGTCGACTTCGCCGGTCGAGATGTCGTCGAGGGTTTGCTCCATGCGGGCGGTGAAGTGGACATCCACCAGGTCGGGGAAATTTTGCTCCAGCAGCGCCGTCACGGCAAAGGCGGTGAAGGTGGGGATCAGGCTGTTGTTGACCAGGTTGACGTAGCCGCGATCGATGATGGTGCTGATCACGGTGGCGTAGGTGCTGGGGCGACCAATGCCCTCACTCTCCAGGGTCTTGACCAGGGTGGCCTCGGTGTAGCGGGCGGGGGGCTGGGTTTCGTGACCAATCGCATCCAGGTCGGTGCAGTTCAGCGCGTCGCCCGTGGCCAGGGCGGGCAGCAATACCTCCTGGTCCTCGATCGCAGCATCGGGGTCGTCAGATCCTTCAACGTAGGCCCGAAAGAAGCCGGGGAAGTCAATCCGTTTGCCGGTGGCGCGAAAGAGGGCATTTTCCACCTCAATGGAGGCGGTGATGTTGGTCTGGCGGGCCTCGGCCATCTGGCTGGCAACGGTACGCTTCCAGATCAGGTCGTAGAGGGCGGCTTCGCGCCCGGTCAGCCCAGTTTCCTTGGGGGTTCTAAAGGTGCTGCCAGCGGGGCGAATGGCTTCGTGGGCCTCCTGGGCACCTTTGGATTTGGTGGCGTACTGGCGGGGCTTGGGGCTGAGGTAGTCGGTGCCGTACTTGTTGGTGACACAGGCGCGGGCAGCGGCGATCGCCTGCTCCGACAGGTGCACCGAGTCGGTACGCATGTAGGTAATGTAGCCCTGCTCGTAGAGGTTTTGGGCGACGCGCATGGTGTCGCGGGCCGAGAGGCGCAGCTTGCGGTTGGCCTCCTGCTGCAGGGTGGAGGTGGTGAAGGGAGGCGAGGGCTTGCGGGTGTTGGGCCGCTCCTCCAGGTTGCTGACGGTCCATACCCCCGCCTGGAGGCGGGCTTGCAGTTCGCGGGCCTGGGTTTCGTCGAGCAGCACCACCTCACGGCCCTCGGCCACGCGCCCGGTGGCTTCGTCAAAGTCGCTGCCGTTGGCCAGGCGGGTGCCGCCCAGGGAGTAGAGTTTGGCTTCGAAGGCGTTTTTATCCTTCAGCAGGGTGGCCTTGAGATCCCAGTAGGAACCCTTGCGGAAGGCGCGCCGCTCCTGCTCCCGCTTCACCACCACCTTCACCGCCACCGACTGCACCCGGCCCGCCGACAAGCCCCCGGCGATCTTTTTCCACAGCAGCGGTGATAGGGTATACCCCACCAGCCGGTCCAGAATACGGCGGGTCTCCTGGGCGTGAACCAGCTGGCTGTCGATGTCGCGGCAGTTGGTCAGGGCCGCCTGAATCGCCTCCTGGGTGATCTCGTGGAACACCATGCGCTTGGTGGGCACCTTGGGGTTTAGCACCTGGAGCAAATGCCAGCTAATACTTTCGCCCTCGCGGTCTTCGTCCGTGGCCAGGACCAGTTCGTCGGCTTCTTTGAGGGCGTCCTTGAGGGTTTTGACCACCTTTTTTTTGTCGCTGGGCACGATGTATAGCGGTTCAAAGTCGGCCTCGGGGTTGACCCCTAGCTGGGCCCACTTTTCGCCCTTGACGCTGGCTGGGATCTCGCTGGCCGATCGCGGCAGGTCGCGCACGTGACCCATAGACGCCTCAACCCGATACCCCGACGGCAGGTAGTTGCGAATCGTCTTGGCCTTGGTAGGAGACTCGACAATGACAAGGGTTGACATAGGGCTGCTGGCGCTTCGGTGGTAATCGTTAGCAATCGGGGGAGGCTCTTTTAGTCTACTCAACCAACTCCTGGGGACATCGATTAAGAGATTCATGAGACTTAATCTCTTCAGGGTCCACGGAACTGGCAAAAGTTCGCAGGCGCAGGGCCAGTTGATCAACACTGTACTGCACACCTGCTGAACGGCTGGGGTGCTTAGCTAGGAAAACTTAATCATTGGCAACCAGCCCAGCGATGTAACAACACAGATCTATACGCTCAATAAATAGATCATTCCGCTAACTATCGTCCAGTCCTGCCGAGTCTGCTCCCCCGCTGGCACTGTCCATTCCGCCCACTCACAGTCCTGGCACAGCCAGGCCAGGGGGGCTGGTCACTGCACCACTGGCCTGGTTCTAAACCTCATCCGAGTGCAGCATGGAGTTCTGCCGAGGGAAAAACACCATATCCCGGGCTGGACTTGGTATAGTAATCTCGCAGAGAAGAGAAAAGGTACCCATGGATCTCGTCAACCTCGGGGCGCAGCTCAACGCTGGCACCATCTGGCCGGAGGCCGTTCTGCTGGTCACGATTTTGGTGATTCTGGTGGGCGACCTGATTCAGGGCCGCTCCTCCTCCGCCTGGACTCCCTACGCGGCGATCGCCGGGGGGCTGGGGTCTACCGCCGCCCTGGTGGTGCAGTGGTCGATGGCCAACCCGGTGGGGTTTTTGGGCGCCTTCAACGCCGATGACCTGAGCATTGTGTTTCGCGGCATCATCGTGTTGTCGGCGGTGGTGACGGTGCCGATGGCGATTCGCTACGTCGAGCAGTCGGGCACCTCCCTGGCCGAATTTTTGGTCATTTTGCTCACCGCTACCCTGGGGGGCATGTTCCTCTCCGGGGCCAGCGAGCTGGTGATGATCTTTGTCTCCCTGGAGACCCTGAGTATTTCGTCGTACCTGCTGACCGGCTACATGAAGCGCGATCCCCGCTCCAACGAGGCCGCGCTCAAGTACCTGCTGATTGGGGCGGCCAGTTCGGCCATCTTCCTCTACGGTTCATCGCTGCTGTACGGGCTGTCGGGGGGAGAAACCCGGCTGGCGGCGATCGCCACCCGCATCGTCAGCGACGGCAGCGAGGCCCCCATCGGTCTGGTGGTGGCCCTGGTGTTTGTAATTGCGGGCATCGCCTTCAAAATTGCCGCCGTTCCCTTCCACCAGTGGACCCCCGATGTGTACGAGGGGTCGCCCACGCCGGTGGTCGCTTTTCTGTCCGTCGGCTCTAAGACTGCCGGGTTCGCCCTGGCAATTCGGCTGCTGGTCACCGCCTTTCCCCTGGTGTCGGAGCAGTGGCACTTCGTGTTTACGGCCCTGGCCATCCTCAGCATGGTGCTGGGCAACGTGGTGGCTCTGGCCCAGACCAGCATGAAGCGCCTGCTGGCCTACTCCTCCATTGGTCAGGCTGGGTTCCTGATGATTGGGCTGGTGGTGGGTACCGATGCCGGCTACGCCAGTATGCTCTTCTACCTGTTCATCTACCTGTTCATGAATCTGGGCGGCTTTACCTGCGTGATTTTGTTCTCCCTGCGGACGGGCACCGACCAGATCAGCGAGTACGCCGGACTGTACCAGAAGGATCCGCTGCTCACGCTGGGCCTCAGCATTTGTCTGCTGTCCCTGGGCGGTATTCCGCCTATGGCCGGATTCTTTGGCAAAATCTACATCTTCTGGGCGGGCTGGCAGGCTGGGGCCTACGGGCTGGTGCTGGTGGGCCTGGTTACCAGCGTGATCTCGATCTACTACTACATCCGCGTCATCAAGATGATGGTGGTCAAAGAGCCCCAGGAAATGTCTGATGCGGTCAAGTCCTATCCCCCCATCCGCTGGGATCTGCCCGGGCTGCGGCCGATGCAGGTCAGCTTAATTTTGGCGGTGGTGGCCACTTCCCTGGCGGGAATTCTGTCGAATCCGCTGTTCACCATTGCCAACAACGCCGTTACCCAAACGCCGATGCTGCAAAGCCCCGCCGCTCAATTGGCTGTCACTCCGGTCACGGACGCCATTCAGAACTAGGCGAATCAGGGTTATACGATTCGGTTTCCGCAGGGCTGTCTAGCTCATGTCGGGCTGGGATGGCTGGTTTCGATGGCGGCAGGGTTCATGATTGGTTTGGCCTTGTGCTGCTCGGGGTAGGCCGCCAAAGGCAGCAACATGCGGCTGTGGGTGCGCCCATCGTCAAGGGTGGAAAAGCTGATCTCCCCCCCTAGCTGATCGATCAACAGTTTGCAGATAGCCAGATGTAGCCCCGGTGGCCCATCCAGGGTGGACGGGGCCAGCACATCGGGGAGTTGGCTTTGACTCAGTTCTTCCAATAGCCGCGGTGGGCACTGGCCGTCGTCGGTGACCGACAGCTCGACCCAGTCAAGGTTGAGAACTCGACACCACAGGTCAATCCGTCCGCCGATGGGGGAACGATTGCAGGCGGCCGCCATCACTTCGTAGAGAATCAGTTCAAGTTTGAGCATGTCGCCCCCCAGCACTACATTGCTCTCGTTGTGCACCTTGGACCAGAGTTGACGGGCCTCTAGAATGGGGTTGACGCGCTCGATCAGGCGGTTGAGCAGGCTGATCAGCGGCATGGTCTGGTGTTCGCGGTGCAGCTGCCAGCGCTCGCCCACCAGTACTGCCTCGGCGTTTTCCGTCACGGCGGCAATCTGACCGTGGAGCAGCTGTAGCTCCCCGGCGATCGCAGTGTCTTTTGCCTGGAGATGGGCTAAATCCTGACTCAGCTTGCCCAGCATGCGGTAGAGGTCTTCGAGGCGGTGGTGTTTGTACCAGTTCAGGTTCTCCAGTTCCTGCCGCTGCTGGGTGAGCATGGTGGTCATGGCCAGGTGCCGCCGCGACCAGGCTAGCTGGCTGGTGAGCAGCCTGAAAATGGTGAAGTGGTGGTTGGCCCACTGGCGATGGGGCGGCGACACCGCGATCGCGATCCCCGCCACCGCGTGGGACGGAGCCGTTCGCAGGGCGGTAATCAGCAGCCGGCTGCCCGCGGTGGTTCTAAACCAGGTTTTCGTCTCAGCGGGCAGTTCGTCGACGCAGAGGGGCAGCATGCCATCGGTCTGTAGCGCCCAGTTGATCAGGGCGTCTGACCCGACGGGGATGGGGTGATGGGTATCGACGCTGACGCTAGTATCCTGGCTGACCACCTGGGACACCGTAGCCGTGGGGGTGCCCGGTTGCCAGGTCACCAGCAGCACCGCTGAGCCGTGCAGCAGCTGCATGATGTGCTGGAGCGTCACCTGCTCCAGTTGATCGGGGTGGAGGCCCTTGTGGAGGGCCTGGAGACCCCACTGAATTGATTCGTAGATATGCTGCTGCTGATCGATCTGGCGCTGGAGCTGCCACTGGTGCAGGATGACCCCGATCTGACGGGCAACAGCCTCAAACAGCGACTGCTCGGTGGTGGTCCACTGGCGGCTGATGTTGTCGCCGATCAGCACCAAGCCCTCGGGGGCGTTGCTAGGGGCTACATTGCCCACCAGCACCGCCTGAGCCCCCAGGTCGAGCAGGTGGGGTCGCCAGGCCATCAACTTGAGTTCGTGGGTCAGGTTGTCGATGCTGATGGCCGAGGGGCTACGCTCCAGCATTTGCCAGTCGACATCGTCCAGGCAGGGCCACAGCAGGGGTACCCCCTTGGGGCGGTTGGCCTGACTTTGGAAGCAGAGGTCGTAGCCGTTGCGATCGGGGTTGAACAACAGCACAAAAAACTGCTGAATGCTCAGCCGATCCCGCAGCACGGTGAAACAGGTTTGGAGGGTGCTGTGCCAGTCGGCATCGCCGTGGATACCCTGGATGACGCCGGTGGTGAGGTGCTGATCGAGTTCACTCTGGCGTCCGGTTTCTTTGGCGACAGCCGCAGGCAGGGCGACGCCGAGCAGCTGGGCAGTGCCGATTAAAAACTGTTTCTCAGACTCATCCCAAATGCGCGGGGCCGTCCCCTCCACCGACAGGAACCCCATCAGGTCACCCTGGCGGGTGATCGGCGCAATCATCAGTGACTGGGCCTGGAGCTGCTGCATCAGGCGATCGGAGACAATCGCTTTGAGCGCCCCCCGGCTCTCGCCCACCACCACCAGCTGCTGGTTGCCCAGGGCCTGGTACAGGCCGCGCACCTCGTCAACGGCAATCTGTAGCGATCGCTCCTCCTCAGGGGCGGCAGCGCGCGCGGGGGGGCTGGGGGTGCGCTGCCAAAAGTAGTTGCCCTTGGGCTCGAACCAGAAAATGCGGGTGCGCTGGGGCGCAATAAACCGCTGGGTTTCCCGCACAATTTCCCTGAGCTGGCTATCGATATCGGGCTGGGTGCCCAACCGGGCAATCAGGGCCAGCAGGGGTTGCTCCACCCGCTTCGTCCGCTGTCGCTGCTGCTCAGACTCAAAGTGGTGCAGCGCCTCCGCCAACTCCCCCAGCACAATCGCCAGATAAGACCGCTCTCCCAGGGAGGCAGTCTTGCCCCAGGCGGGGGAGGCCAGCACCAGCAGCCCAAAGCACACATCCTGGCGCTTGATCGGAAAAATAATCGCGCTTTGCAGGGCCAGCTGTTTGGCAATGGTGCCCCATTCACCGGCCCGAATTTCGTTTTGCAGATCCGCCACAATCAGGGGACGCTGCTGCACCACCACCTGCTCCATCACATCCCCGGGGGTGAGGTTGAGCACGGTGCGGATAGAGCGCATCTGGCGGGGACTGTGGCACCCCTTGGTGACCAGACGATGGTTGACCCGGTCGTAGAGGCCGACCCAGGCCACTTCAAAGGAAAACTCCTGGTGCACGTGGCTCAGGGCCAGGGTCACAGCTTCCTCGGCGGTGGTGGCCCCCCGCAGCGCCTTGAGCACCCGCGACAGAGCCATAATTTTATGGTCGTGACGGTCGTAGGAGGGTTGGTGGGGTTGGGATTGCGCCATTGGCGTCAACACTCACTTCGGTTGCAGGGAGGGGATTGAACCAGAAAACGGCTGAACTGGGTCTTGAATTAGCGCGTTGAATTAAGTTAGCCCAGTACCAGCCCCTGGGGTTGACCCAGGGCGCTAATCTCACCGACCCCGACCGATGGGCCAGGGTTCCGGTGGCAGAACCCTAGCCGCTGGGCCAGGCGATACGGTTTGATTGCTGTAGACTCCACCCAGAACTACTGAACGATCCTCAAGCTGGCCTCCAGGGCTGCTTTAATGGGGTAGGGTGGCAGGACAATCGCCCCTGGAGCGGGCCTTTGATCGTCGCATCACCTTCCCCAAGACCGCTGATTGTTGTGCTCACATGGCGTGCTCCGTCGTTGCAAGGACCACCGGCAGCCAAAATGTGCCTGTAGCCTAAATATCAGTTTACCCCGCCTGCCGTTTGCGTACACCACTACCGTCTGTGAAAGATCCCTACCGCCAGTTTGTTCGCCCGCTGCTATTCCACGGCCTCACCCTGGACCCAGAATTTCTCCACTACCGCGCCATGGACCTGCTGACCTGGCTGGGGCAGCCGAGTCCCCACCCGCTGGCGGCTCGCATCTACCCGTGGCTGCGGCGGCAGCTCTGCCTCAGTGACTCGCGGCTGGTCCAAACCTGCTGGGGCCTCAACTTCACCAACCCGATTGGCCTGGCTGCGGGGTTTGACAAAGATGGAACCGCTGCCCTGGCCTGGCCTCTAATGGGATTTGGGGCCGCAGAACTGGGCACTGTGACTCGCTATCCCCAGCCGGGCAACCCCCAGCCCCGCCTGTTTCGCCTGGTGCAGGATGAGGCGGTGCTGAACCGGATGGGGTTTAATAATCGCGGTGCAGCCGCGTTGGCCGATCGTCTCGGCGCTTACTGGTCCAACGAACGCCCTGGCATTCCGATTGGCATCAACCTGGGCAAATCGAAGATTACCGAGTTGGCCGATGCCGCTGAGGACTATCGGTTTAGCTTTCAGCAGCTCTACCCCTACGGCGACTACTTTGTGGTCAACGTGTCGTCCCCCAACACCCCTGGGCTGAGGTCGCTTCAGGCTGCCGATCAGCTGGCCCCCATTCTGACCGCGCTGCAGGAGACCAATGGTGACGGCAAGCCAATTTTGGTCAAAATTGCCCCCGACCTGGACTGGCCCGACATCGACGCCGTGGTCGATCTGGCCCTGGCCCACGGGCTGGCGGGCATCATTGCCACCAATACCACCATTGCCCGCGCCGGACTCAAAACCCAGAGCCTGCTTCAGACCGGCAACCGGGTCATCGACGAGGTGGGCGGCATTAGCGGCGTGCCCTTGCGCCAGCGATCGACGGAGGTGATTCGCTATATCTACCAGCGCACTGAAGGCACCCTGCCGATTGTAGGAGTGGGAGGCATTTTTACAGCTGCCGATGCCTGGGAAAAAATTGTGGCTGGCGCTACCCTGCTCCAGGTCTACACTGGCTGGATCTATGAAGGCCCCTGGATGGTGCGGCGCGTGTTGGCCGGGCTGCTGGCCAAGCTGGAAGAGTACCAGCTGCCCCACATCGCCAACGCGGTGGGGCTGAGCCATCGAGCGTAGGGGACGGCCCGGTTGTGAGCCTGATCGGCTTGCCAGATAGTTCCTGAACGAATCAGCCCTGCTCCTGGGGTGTCTTGTGGGATAGCTGTCCCGACTGTTCAGTCAGTACAGACCAGCCATCTCCCCCACCAACTATCACCCCTGCCCCTACTGACGACCGGGCTTAATTTTTCCGACCAGCTCTTTAGCCCCCTCTACTACGCTCCCCTGGTCGGGATTTTCCTGGCGGAATTGTTTGAGGTTTTCCTCGTAGGTTTTTTGCACCCCTTTGGGATCGTCAATGACTTTCACAGCCTCGTCGTAGGCCTGGTCACGGGGTTCTGCGGTCAGAGCCTTGTCTACGGGGGTAGAAGCAGACCTGGCTTCAGCGGCGTAGGCCGGTGAACTGGCCAGCATGAGCCAGCCCAAAAGGCCAACTAAGCCGACCAGGGCGATCGCGCGCAGCCGGTCGCTAAACCATTCTCTAGAGCGGGAAACTAGGCATTGCATATCGGTTCCTCAGTGGATCACTGTATAGTACGTAGCCAAATCACGGCCTCTCTCTTCCCCCAGACACATTCGATGGGCTGAGTTTGGGCCAGAAAATAGAACGTTTCAGATCGGGTTTAGCAGGGGTCAGACGTTGCCTAGCACAGAATTTGAAATCGTGAACGCTGTTTGGATCGCTTTTTACCTGGCCCCTTCACCGTTTACGATGGGGGATCGACTGCTGTAGGATGATTGCTCATGTAAAATTTCGGTTAGCTTTGGGCATCGGCGCTAGATTCGTGTAGCGGTTTGGGCTTTGGGCTACCGCAATCGTTGGTATGTCGTGCCGTGGCCCTAATTCCTCCCTCCCAGTTACAAAAACTCGAGACTTGTCCCAGGGGACCATTGCAGGTTCTGCCCGTGGCCGCAACGGCACCTGAACCCGCTACCAGCTCCACCAGCAGCAGCCCAGCACCGCCAACGTTATCTCTGTCTCTGGCGATCCCGACTTACAACGAAGGTCAGAACATCGGCCCTCTGGTCGAGCGGCTGACCCAGCTGCTCGATAGCGCCCTGCCCCAGGACTACGAACTGATTGTGGTCGATGACAACAGCCCAGATCTAACCTGGAATACGGCGCTGGAGCTGCAGTCGATCTATCCGCAGCTGCGGGTGCTGCGGCGGCAGGAAGAGCGCGGCCTATCTTCGGCGGTGATTCGCGGCTGGCAAGTGGCACGAGGCCGCATTCTGGGGGTGATTGACGCCGACCTGCAGCACCCGCCGGAGGTGCTGGTCGGGCTGCTGGAGGCAATTCAGCAGGGCGCTGATCTAGCCGTGGGCAGTCGCCACGTGGAGGGGGGCGGCGTAAGCGAGTGGAGCTTGATGCGACGGGTGCTGTCACGGGGGGCGCAGACGGTGGGCTTGCTGCTGCTGCCCCAGGTGGTGGGCCGGGTGAGCGATCCGATGAGCGGTTACTTTATGGTGCGGCGAGAGGCGATCGCAGGCCCGCTGCTCAACCCCAAGGGCTACAAAATCTTGCTGGAGGTGCTGGGTCGCGGCACCATCAACACCATCGCTGAGGTGGGCTACGTGTTTCAGGAACGGCAGGAGGGGGCCAGCAAGGTGACCTGGCGGCAGTACATCGACTACATTCACCACCTGCTGCGGCTGCGGCTGGGGGGGCGGCTGTCGCGGCTGCACCAGCGGTTCCCGATGCAGCGATTTGTGCGCTTTGGCCTGGTGGGGCTGAGCGGCGTGGTGGTGGACATGGCTGTTCTCTACCTGCTGCACAGCACCCTGGGGCTACCCCTGACCCGTAGCAAAATTGTGGCGGCGGAAGTCGCTATTATCAACAACTTTATCTGGAACGATGCCTGGACCTTTGCCGATATCAGTTTGCAGCAGCAGGGCTGGTCGGCGCGGCTGAAGCGCTTTCTCAAGTTCAACCTGGTCTGTCTGGCGGGGCTGGTGCTGAATGTGCTGGTGCTGAACCTGGTCTACAACTTGATCTTTGGCCAGCGCTGGGCCTACCTGGCTAACCTGGTGGCGATCGCGGTGGTCACCTTCTGGAATTTCTGGCTCAATCTAAAGCTGAGCTGGCGGGTAACTCAGGTGAAGTGAGGGGTGTCGGGTGTCGGGTGTCGGGTGTCGGGTGTTGGGTGTCGGGTGCTGGGTGTCGGGACTGGCCTGATCTTGGTTTGGTTTAGCGGCAGTCGAGGCTGGTAAACACCTGCTCGGCGGTGGCCTGGGGCGTATCGCCATGGGCCAAAACCCAGACAAAGCGGGCGTCGTTGTTGTACTCGACAAAGGTCAGCAGGCTTGCGGCCTCGTAGCTGGTATCGCCGTCCCCAAAGCGCCCCGACTGCATCACCACCGATACCGGCTGGTCGCAAAGGGTGCGCGACTCAATTCGCTGCTCGCTCAGCTGGTAGTTCCCCTCCAACTCCGTGCTGGTCTGAAACTGATCAACAAAGGCTTGCTGCGCCTCCTGGTCCCGCAGGTAGCTGGGGAGCTGCCCCATTGTCAGCAGGACAGAGGGCGGCGAGTCGGTGCTGGCTACCTGACTGACCTGGAGGCCCAACAGCCCCATGCTGAAAATAGTCTGGCTCTCGCCGGGGATGGCGTAGGTGAACAGCGCTTCGGTCGGGGCGGAGCCCTGGTCGGGGCCGACGGCAAAGCGCAGCGTGCGATCGAGGAAAAAGGCCAGGGCCAGCCCGGCTAATACAGTGAGTCCCAGGCAGCCACCACAGCCCGCCAGCAACCACTTGACGGTACCGCCGCCGCTGGGGGGCGGGCCAGGAGGAAGATCTGGGTTGGTCATAGCCAACAGCAAAGGAATAGCCGTAGTGCCATCATAGGGCTCACGAGCCTGCCCTGCCCCGGTTGGGGATGAATCTTTGCGATCGCGGCCGTTGATCCGCTGCCCAACCCCTAGAGCGTCAGTACAGTATTTAGTTTGCAGCGAGGCTAGGGGCATGCGAGCCACAACTGCGGCGGTAAGCCCAAGGTGCTACTAGGGCCATTTCGCTGGCCCCAGCCCGCTTCGCACGGCCTTTGGCCTACGACTAGGGGCGTCGCCCCTGCTGGGGCGCTAACGCGAACATTGGCCGCCCTGGACCCGACGGAAAGGAGCGATCGATCATCGGTCTAAACCTTTGTGCTGCCAAGGAATCGGTAGGCCTCTGTAGACCCTGCGGTGGCAGATGGGAGATCTCAGCCATACTGAACCGGTGCTCTAAGTGCACCTAACTGACAACGGTGTTCCCAAGGGTGTCCAGGAAGAGTGGGCTTTCCCAGGCCTCGTCGGGGTACCCCTATTTATTTGTCGGCTACACGACGGCTAAACCAGCAAGATTAGCAACTTAGTCAACCGTTCTCAGGAGTGTTTATAATACGCACTACTAAAATACGCACTGCTAAAAAACCCTTCAATAGGTAGGTTTTGTATGTTTTTTTCCCATTTGTTCAGCTCCCAACGATCGACCTCTGCCTGGGGCCGCCTGGGGGCAGCGGCCGCGCTCTGCCTGATCGGTGCCGTGGGCTGCACCAGACCCGTCGAAGTTTTAGATCCCAACGCCCCTGATGCCGGGGCCTCCGGCACCGAAGAACCCGTCGCCACGATCGATGTCTTCTTTGGCGATGTGGAGAGCCCCGATGGCGGCACCGTGAAAGAGCTGCGCCTGCCCGGCCCCGCCGCCGCGGCCATGGTGACCTGCGACCAGGAGGGCTTTGAGCCCTTTAGCTACAGCGACATGGGCATGGACTGGGTCGGCTGTCAGGTGCCCAACCCCGGCGATGCCGTGGGGCCCGAGTCGGCGCTGAGCGAGCCTGAACTGTCCGACGTGCCCAGCCCCGTGGGTGGCACCGTCTCGATGATCACCATCCCCGGCCCCCAAAGCGCCATTTCGGTGGTCTGCGACCAGGGCACCCCCTTCGTCTATGAGGACCAGGGGACATGGATTGGCTGCCAGGGCAGCTAGGGGTAGCCCTGTAAGGCGAGACACTGTTCTGTCACAGAATGGAGCCAGGAGCCAGGAGCCAGGAGCCAGAAGCCGGTCGTGGCGGCACTCCTGGCTCCTTTGTCATTGGCGGCTAGCTTACCTGTCGATGCCGAATCAGGTAGCTAAACGCCTCCCCCTGCTCTGGGGTAATCAAAATCCCCGACTCTGGGATCGCAATCAGCTGGCTCCAGGTCATCTGGTCGGCGTAGTTTAGCACATGCAGGGTGTGGATGGTGGAGCGCACTCCGTCGGGTGAGCCGATCACCAGATGGCGCAGTCGCTCGCGCCCCGGCGGGGGGTAAGGAGTGGTCAGTGGCAGGGGATTGAGATCCCTGGGTTCTGGCAGAACCCAGGGATCTTGACGGGTAAAACACAACATAGTTCAGGGATTCCTTTGCTAACGGTGGGTAAGGAATCCCAAAAACTTGGCCGCCCCAGACATGTGCAGTTCAGGGCGGCCAGGTATGATCAACCTTAGCCTCCGAGACTGGTCGCTCAGTCGACGGGGTTAGCCGCTGGTTGGTGTTGGTAGCACCTTCCAGTGGCGTTAGACCAAATTTTTGGGAAGTTCAGACTGCTCGCAGACAGCCATAGCTCAGTAAAGTACCCTATCCAGACGCCCAGATCAAGTCAAAATTGCTACCTGGCGAAAGGTCTGTCAGGTTTTCCCGAATTTTCTACCATTGTTCTATGCCCGTTTAGCTCTGGGAGTCTTTTTTATGACTCAGACCTCATCGTCGCTGGTACTTGGCGTTGACGAATTTTTGACCCGCTATGGCGATAACCCGCGCTACGAACTGGCCGACGGAGAACTTGTAGACAGGTCACCCACCGGCCTCCACGAAACCACTGCCGGAAAAGTTGCCAGCCAGCTCAGCATTGAAATCGATCGCCAGGGCCATCCGTGGATTATTCCTCGCACCTGTTTGCTGCGCCCGTTTGCCGATGTTGCCACGGCCCGCCGCCCGGATGTGGTGGTGCTTGACGAACCAGCCCTGGTACATGAGCCGCTGTGGGAACGAGAACCTGTGATTACCCTAGGCAGTTCGGTAAAGCTGGTAGTGGAGGTGGTGAGCACTAACTGGGAAACGGACTATGCCCGCAAGGTAGAAGAGTACGCCTTGTTTGGCATTCCAGAATATTGGATTGTGGACTACCGAGGTTTGGGTGGGCGGGTGTTTATTGGCAGCCCCAAGCAGCCTACGTTTACGGTATGTCGATTGGTGGGCGAAGACTATCAACAGCAGCAGTATCGACTGGGTGAGACGATCAATTCACCACTGTTGCCCCAGCTAGCGCTACGGTTGGATGATGTCATGCCGCGTTAGTTTTGTTAGTAATCTTGGGGTGAGCGTTGTTTACTTGTCACTCACCTCATCAATTATTCCAAGCCTTATAAAACTCTGAATAACTCATTCTCTGTGCGAAGAAAACCGCAAGATTAAAATAAATGCTATAAAGCTGAATCTTATCTTGACAGGCTGTTTTAGATAAAGCTCTTGAAAGTGTAGATACTGCATTATAAGCGATATCGGTGTGGATCACTTTGTTACGAAAAATTTGTTTCAGCCGCCATACAGCAGAAGCACTCCTTTCCTCATGTTCTTCCTCAAAAGCCTGCTTTGCTAGCAACTTATAAACAGTGTAGACATTTATGGCTGAGTAAAGCCATAGATGCCAAGTGACTTCTATCTGAACTCGTTGACTTTCACTACCAGCCAGAAGTTTTACGAATTCTTCCTCAATAAGGGCTTTTGTTGTTAAGTCTCCAAGCCCTATTCTGTATAATCTATCGATGGCGTATACTTTTACATCATCGTTACTATCTTCTTCGGAGAGAGCTTCCAAAAGAGTATTGGCTGCCAGCAGGTTGCCTGGATCTACATCCCCAAGACATTCCGCATAATGATACTTAAGTTTTGTTTCATAACTAGACTTGATAAGCGTGTATAGCGCTGAAACTGCATTCTTATTTCTATAACCTACGTCCCTAATCATTTCGGAAGTTATGACAAGTATTTCCTCGTCCTTCTCTAGGCATAGAATTTTGCTAAAGGCATCTATAACATACGTATTGCTTTGAGCCTGAGTGCCCAGACTGACAATAATCTGTTTTTTTATTTCTTTGCTCTTTGTCACATTTAAGATTTCTATTAAGGCAGAAATAGCTTCGTTGTCTTGGGGTACTAGCTGAAGAAATCTTAAAGCACTTACTAATTTTTCCTTATCATTCCTGCTAGCATATAAGGCATTCCTTAATTTGCAGAAGTCTTTATCCTTTTTAAGACACGGATTGTTCTTGAGACTGCAAAGTCGAAGGTTACTTAAAGCTTTTGAAATTCGATTTCTGTCGGAAGTGTTCTGGATATCAATAAGATGACATCTTACGAGTTCTATCAAATCAACGTCTTGTTCTACTATTTTGGCTAGGCTGTCTATAGATTGATTTCGCATTTGCTTGTCTAAGCCTAAATTCAATATTCCCAATAATCCTTCGACAGCCTTTAAGCTGTGGTATCCACATAGACCTAAAAATTTAACTGCCTCACAGCCAATAGAGTTTTTGTGATTCTTTCTGGCTAAGGAAATTGTCGAATCTATCAAAGATATTCTGTCAGTTTCTCGAAGTGCTGATCCTGCTATATCAACCAGCTCATTAGGATTGAGGAAAATCGTCCAATTACTATCATCAATAACGGTTCTAAAGAATCCTAGGTGCCAAGAAATCACTTCTTCAATCAAGATTTTTTTAAGATTGCATTCGACAAACTCTGAAATTCCTGATACTGCCAAGCACTTTGCCTTATACTGGTAGAGCCATCACACTCATCAGCAAGATTGGCTAACGCTTCGATCAGATGGTTCTTGCATTCCTCAGAAACATCTTCTCTACCTAGCCAAAAAAGAAAACATTCTTTCCATTGTGGTTCAAGAACTCGATATCTCCCTTTGCTTGGATCATCAGGGATATGATGCAAAAAGAAATGGTCATCGTGAACTGCTTTTGCTGCAAAATATTCTTGGAACGTAGGATGCAAGAAAGTATAAATAGGCTCTTCCGAATTTCCTGCCGCTATACCTAACTTATTGATCCAGCCTAGTTCACAGGCAATGCCAAAAAAAGAAGGATCAAATCTATTTAGTTCTTCGCAAATGAAAGACTCCGAAAAACTAAACCGGGAGACTTCCCGATCAATTAGCCTTTTGGATATCTCTCCTAATGCTCGTTCTAGAAGATGCCGCCTTCCCACAGGAATGCACGGCTTATTTTTCCATTCATAAAGTGTATTAACAAAGCCTCTATAAAGTTCTGTTTTGGTTTTCGGCAACTTTCCTGATCGCCGCTTCCAAGTACGACACAGCAGGGTGAGCCATAGAGGACTTTTAATTAAGTCTTTCAGCCTAAATGGAGCATTCTTTATCTCCTTGATAAGCTTCTCACCAGTTTCCGGTTGTTGTGCTTGTGCAAAAAAGTTTCTTATAAAGACAGTTTGATCTCCGTGCTTTAATCCTCTACTTCTAAAGCTTTGAAAATTTGAACCTAAGTCATTTCTGTTAGCATCCCAAATATTGATTCGGCAGGTTAATACGACACGAGCATTGCTGAGCCATCCTTTTCCCAATTCTTGGGCAAGGTTATATAAGGTTCGATCTGCCTGACTCATCTCATCTATGCCATCAAGCAATAGCCATACTTGACGAGCGTTACATCGCTTCACTAAAGCATCCTGAAGCTGCTCTGATGCTTTTAGTGCATTACTGGCTTGCCTAAGCCAAGTCTGCAGAACATAGTCTTCTAATTTGCTGTCCAAATCTCGAAGCGAAACAAAGATGGGAAGTTCATCCTGTTTTAGAATCCAGTTTGCGATCGCACACAACAGCGTTGTCTTTCCCGCTCCGGGTTCCCCTATAATAGCTATTCCTTTTCCTTGTTGATTAAGGCTTCTACATTCAGATAAAACACGTACGAACAATTGATCGTAGGGCAGAGGTACTTCTTGCTCTTCCAAAGCCTGTTGAGAGTTCTCAGGAGAAGGATCGCGCGTTGGCCTAGGTCTTTCTTTTCGTTCTGCGAGATCTAAAGGCAAAATATCTTCAATGCCAAGCGTTACACCATCCCCAGAGATGAGGGGATTTGAATCTAGCTCCGTTGGCAGCATTTTTCGGCATAGTTCTGGCCAGCTTGTTTGCTGACTGAACCCTTCGCTATTTCCCTGCCCTGAAATAAAGATAGAATGCTTCTGTAGAAGCAATCGCCAAGCGTAAATATCCCTTCTTCCTGGATTGCTGGCAAGCTTTCGACCTTCATCACACAGAATCTTCCAGACCAGGCTAGCCTGATTTTGGTCTGAAATTAAATTTGACAAGAGATTCTGAGCTATTTTTGCCCCTTGCAAGTCATCATCTAGATCTAAAACAATAATACGGAGCCTACGGAATATATTTGGATCTTGTCTAGGTAAATTGGCCGAAGAAAGCTGATCTTGAAATTCCAAGGTTATGGATTTTAATCTGTCATAACGTTCTTGCCCAAGCTTCACGAGATCCTGCCGCAGATCCCTTCGAATAGTCAGACTTGCTGATGAGTCTGTAAGTAAGACTCCGTACATAGCTGGGTTTTCATGTAAACCTTTAGCTAACTTCAGGAGTGGATTAAAAAGCTTGTCCTTTGTTAATCCGTGTTTGGCTTGCAGTTCGGTAATGACATTGTTCTGCAAAGTAATACAGAGATCATCCCCTGGCCCATTTGTCTCTACCGCTACAGCAGTTGGGATATCTAATGCTCCAGTCTCAAGCTCCCAATCAAGTGCTCTAGCAGCCAAAATATGAGCCGCTACGTATCCAACAGCATTGTCTTGGTATTCATATCCGCCAGAACCGCCACTACCGCTCATTATCTCCGCTCGCCCGATCGCACCAACTCCCGCACTGCAATCTCGCAATCGGGAAACGCCAGGGGTGCAATAGTCTCTCCCTCATAGAGCTTCTGCTCCATCCCATACCTCTCCGCCTCTGGCTGCCGAAACACATACAGGCACCGCTCCTGCACATCTAAAATCCAGTATTCAGCAATGCCCGATCGCCCATACACCGGCACCTTCAGGTCACGATCGCGCCGCAGCGTGCCATCGGCCACCTCAATCAGCCAAAAGATTTCCCCCGGCGTTGGGTGGTGGTCTTCGTAGTCCAGTGGATTGATGTGAACAACTGCCACATCGGGTTCCGGCTCAGAAAGGTCGCTCAACTGCACCGGGTCTTGAAACCGCAACAGCGCCCGCCCCGCCAACAGCCGCGACAACACCCGATCGATGCGCGTCACTGCGGCGCTGTGGGCCGTTCCCTTAGCTGCAATCGTATAGAGCTGTCCTTCGATCAGTTCCACCCGCTCATCCGCCGCCAAAATTCCCGCTTCTACCATGCGGTGGTAGTCTTGCACGCTCAGCGATCGCAGGTCTGTAGCAGCCGTCATAGAGATACGTGGTGGGTGTTGCTTGCTCTCATTGTGGCACAGGGGTTTTGGCTCACCTAACCCCACTCATCAACGTCCTGCAATATCTGACGATACAGGTCTGAGTGAACTCTAAACTTAGCCTGGGTTATCAGGTCGTCTAAAATGGGCTTCAGCTCAGCAATTAGCCTGTCTTGCTTTGCCGCCACCAGCACTCCTAACAACCCAGTTACTTTCAGGCTAAACCGTTGGGCCACCTGCCGCCCCAAACGCTCATCCATTAAAAGACGATCGGCCTTAAGTTCAATCGCTAGGGCAATGGCTTCGGCTTCGCCGGGGTCAAGCTCATTTTTTAGGCTTTCAGCAAAGGCTCTATTGCCCACAGGCTGAATGGTAATCCACTCGGTGTTGCTCAACCAGGACGTATCTATGCCAAAGGATTCTAATTCCCTAATTTCTTCATAGACGCTTTCAGGAATCACTACGCGGCCATAAAGCACTTGCAGCAGGGGCAATTGCCCAATTCTCAGCAAGTTACTGATGGGCGACGTATCGCTGACAATAATCACCGCCAGTTGTTGTCGCGCAGGCTAGCAATGTCGGCCTGGTAATCGGCCAGATCGTAATGCAGGCCAATGCCGCGATCGTACAGCAGCTCTTGAAAGGCCACTTGATTCATCCCAGCGAGTTGGCTAGCCGTGCCAAGGGTAACTAGCTCTTGCTGAAAGAGCGCTACGGCAATCTCTTGTAACCAGTCAACCTGAGAGAAGGTGTGGCTTGCGGCCAGGCTATCAGGAATATCTAGGGTGATTTTCATAGTTTAAGTTCTACTTATAGGTCACCATCAGAAAGCCCGAATCTTAACCTTATTGTGGCACAAGAGGCTGTAGCGCCAAATAGTTCAGCCTCAGCCCGGCGATCGCTAATCAGCTCATCTACCAAAGACTTACCTTCCGGGACGTATCTACGAACCATAGCTTGTACGCTCAGCGATCGCAGGTCTGTGGCAGCAGTCATAGAGATGAATGGAAGTGACGCCTGATCCTATTGTGGCATAGGGGTCTTGTCTGCCTTAATCCCACCAGTAGGAGACGACGATCGCATCTCGATCCTGATCAGACTGCTTGCCCCACAGACCCTCCTTCAGCCGCAGCGACAGATAGTTTCTAAACTTCCAGTCCTCCTCCTCTGCGAGAGCGCCATCAAACGCAGAGACCTCATCAGCCTTCCACTTTTTGCCCAACTCCATCAGCTGCGCCACAGTCGCATCCTGGTTCTCCGCCAAAATGTAGAGCGTATCCGCCGGGTACTGCACAAAGTGGATGATGCTGGTGTCTGGCATGGGGCGGTAGTTGGCCATCGCCAGCAGCGTATCCACCACACCGCTGAAGCTCAGCCCGCGCTTGTCGGGTGCAAAAACGGGCTTGGTGAACACAAAGCTCTCCCATAGGTCAGTATGGTTCGCCAAATCAGTAATCACCTGCGGCCCGTCGAACAGGTTAAACTGCCGCTGCCACACCAGGGCCGCAAACAGCTCTTGGGGCGCGTAGGTCTCTGCTAGATGTTGCACTTTGCTCAGCTCAAGCATGGGGCACCGTAAAACTAGGCCGGGTTGCGCTGGGCCTGCTGTAGCTCTGCAATCGCAGCCTTGACCTGCTGCTGGTGCTGCCGCAGCCGTTGGTAGTGGGCTACCCCCTGCTCAATCTGAGCGTCCCGAGGTTCATCGGCTTTGCCAAACACCAAGCCACCACAGAGCGAAACCCAGCCCTTCTTATCGGGATCAGCCGCTTCGTAGTCGCGAATGCGATCGTCTACGTTCTGGCTCACGTAGTCTGAAATCTCTGTATCGGTCTTGTCAGCCCAGGATAGATCAATACCGGGATACTGCCGAATCACCTCCCAAATGTGAACCGGAATTGGCACCATAACCCGATTATAGGAGGCTTCAAACTGCACCTGCTCTAGTTCCAGGTACACGTAGTCGTCGTCCAGCGCTTCATGATAGAAGTGAAACGTCTGCCCATAGGCGATGGTGGCTTTTGTAGACATGGTGAATAGCTGCTGCCCTAGATGAACGTAAAGTAAGCATAGAAAACAAGTCTATGCCCATCCTTACGAAGTTTGGGGCAGCTGGGCAAAGCAGAACGTGCCCAGCCTACACCTCTATTAGGGCGTTGCTGAACACAGGCATAAATCAAAAATTCAACGCCTCCCGTAGGGGCAAACGGCTGTTTGCCCCTACCCAGATTCATGCCTCAGTTCAGCAACACCCGATTTTCTATGCCCCCACCGCCTCCTTCGCTGCGTACAGAACCTCGGCGGTGATCTGGTGAATGCCCTGGGACTGGGCAAACTTCTCGGTGTTGCGCCGCACCTTGCCCCGCACAAAGCCGGGGATCTTTTGCAGTTCCGCCAGGCCGTCGGCGCTCCAGTCGAGGCCAGCGGCGTCGGCGCTCATGGTCTTGGTCAGCACTTCCTTGGTATCGTGGCCGCCAAAGAACTCCAGCAGGTGGTCTTCCATGCCCAGGGTGAAGGAGTTGTACACCAGGTCCACGATCTGGTTGGCTCCCTCGTAGCCCATGAAGGGGCGGTAGCCCACCGGGAAGTTCTGGATGTGAATGGGGGCGGCGATCACGCCGCAGGGGATGTCGAGGCGCTTGCCCACGTGGCGCTCCATCTGGGTGCCAAAGATGGCGGCGGGTTCGATCTGGGCGATGCGATCGCCGATCTCCCCGTTATCTTCACTCACCAAAATCTCGTCGCAGTACTCGCCCACCTCGGCGGTGAACCAGTCGGCGTCGTACTTGCAGTAGGTGCCCGCCAGCACCACGTGAATGCCCATCTCCCGGGCCAGGATCTTGGTCATGGCGGCGGCGTGGGTGCTGTCGCCAAACACCACCGCCTTTTTGCCGGTCAGGTTCTGGCAGTCGATGGAGCGCGAGAACCAGGCCGCCTGGCTGACAAACCGGGTCTGCTCGTCGATGAAGGCGTCGTAGTTGACCTCGGCCCCCAGCTCATTTAGCACCTGCTGGATGGCGCGGACGCAGCGGGCGGTTTCGACAATGCCCATGGGGGTGATATCGACGTAGGGCATGCCCAGTTCCTCTTTGAGGTACTCCGCCGTCAGCGGGCCGACCTCGCGGTAGGGCACCAGGTTAAACCAGGCCCGGCCCAGGGTGGCCAGGTCGTGGACGCTGGCCCCGTCGGGCATGACCAGGTTGACCTCAATGCCCAGCTGAGCCATCAGGGTACGTAGCTCGCGGCAGTCGTGGTTGTTGTGGAAGCCCAGGGTGGTGAGGCCGAGGATATTGACCGAGGGTTTCTCAGTTTTTTCGGTGGCCAGGGTGCCCTGTTTGCGGGCCTTGGCCAGATAAAACTGCACAATCTGCTGGAGGGTGCGATCGGCGGCCTGAAGCTCGTTGACGCGGTAGTGGTTGACATCGGCCAGCAGCACGTCGCTTTTGGCATCCAGGCTGGCCCGCTGCACAAAGTTGGCCAGGTCCTCTTGCAGAATGCTGGAGGTGCAGGTGGGGGTGAGCACAATCAGGTCGGGGCGCTCTTCCTGGTCTTTGCGGACGATGTTATCCACCACTTTTTCTTGGGAACCGCGCGCCAGCACGTTGCGATCGACAATGCTGGCGGTGACGGGGGTAAAGTTGCGCTCCCGCTCCAGCATCGATCGCATCACATTGAAATAGTCGTCCCCCAGTGGCGCGTGCATGATCGCGTGCACGTTCTTAAACGAGCTGGCAATCCGCAGGGTGCCAATGTGCGCCGGGCCGGCATACATCCAGTAGGCCAGTTTCATCGGGTGAGTCTCCTTAGTGGCGGTGGTCAGCGTGAGTTTGCCGAAACACCCTGAGCCGCGCAGGCCGGTGGACCCAACAGTTTTTCCAACGGTTTTGATTGTCGCCAAGATAGGGTTGGGTTGGGGGGCACTGAGAGAATTCTTTACCTGCGGCTTTGGCCCGCGGGCCTGTACCGATGCCTGAAGACGACGCCGGACATCGACTTCAGGTTCAGGTCCACAGGTTCAGGCCTACCCTGCCCCGGAGGGCTCAGAACCGGCACCGGCAACCTGCAAAATGGCGTGAATGAGCGCTTCGGCCTCGATGGGCTTGGGCAGGTGGTGCTGAAACCCGGTGGATAGTGCCCTGGCCTGGTCGGACAGCCGGGCGTGGGCGGTAATGGCGATCGCAGGGGTATGGGCCTGGGGTTCGGGCAGCTGCGATCGCACCTTTTCAACCAGGGTGTAGCCATCCATGTCGGGCATGCTGATGTCGCACAGCAGCACGGCGGGCTGGAGGGTGCCGATCAGGCGCAGGGCCTCCTCCCCGGAGGCGGTGGCGGTCACCTCAGCCCCCTGGGACTCCAGCAGGAAGGCCAAAAAATCGCGGGTGTCGCCATCGTCCTCCACGATCAGGATGGGCATGCCGCTCAGGGCCTGCTGGGGGGGAACCTCCCCGGCGGGCGCCGGGGCCGGCGGGGGCGCTGTAGGGGAGAGCGACTCGGTCAGCGGCAGGGCCACGGTAAAGGCCGCCCCCTGGTTGAGGCCATCGCTCTCGGCCCAGACGCAGCCCTGGTGCTGCTCCACCAGGTGGTGGACGATCGCCAGCCCCAGCCCCAGCCCCCCCTGGGAGCGGGTGATGCTGCTGTCGGCCTGGCGAAAGCGATCGAAGATGTGGGGCAAAAAATTGGCGTCAATGCCCAGCCCGGTATCGGTGACCCGCAACTGTGCGTAGGCAGGGGCCGGAGCGCCCGAGAGGGCGCAAGACCCGGTGGGTAGCTGGCCCTGGGGCAGCTCTGCTACCACGGACAGGTGCACATCGACCCGCCCCTGCTCGGGGGTAAACTTGACGGCGTTGGTCAGCAGGTTCCAGATCACTTGCTGGAGGCGCAGGGCGTCGCCCACCACCTCCAGGCGATTGTAGTCGTGGAAATTGGTGGTCAGGGCGATCGCCTTGGCCGTGGCCGCTGGCCGCACCGTCTCCAGGGCGGTTTCGGCCACGGTGACCAGATCGAGGGGCTGGCGGTGCAGCTGCAGCTTGCCGCGGACAATTTGCGATACGTCGAGAATGTCTTCGATTAGCTGTTTCTGCACCAGGGCATTGCGCTCGATGGTGTCGATGGCGAACTCAACTTTTTGCGGATCCAGCTTGCCCGCCTGCAGCAGGTTAGCCCAGCCCAAAATGGAGTTGAGCGGCGTTCGCAGCTCGTGGGACAGCACCGCAATAAAGTCATCTTTCATGCGATTGGCGGTTTCGGCCTCCTGACGGGCCACCTGCTCACGCATGATCTGAGCATTGGCGGCCTCGGCCTGCTTGCGCTCGGTGATATCTTCAACGGTGCCGACGTAGCCCAGAAAGGTCTTTTGCTCCGAGACCATGCGGGCCGCACGGATTGAGGCCCAGCGGGCAGGCTCGCCCTCGGACCGCAGCCGAAACTCCTGGGCGTATTCCTGCCCCTCCTGGAGGTAGGCGGCCCAGCTGGAGCGCGCCCCGTCGAGGTCGCAGGGGTGGACCGAATCGAGCCAGCTGGGCCCGGCGGCGGTGGGCACCCCCCGACAGATGGCCTGAAACCGTGGATTGGTGTAGATGCAGTGGCCCTCCGGGTCGGTGACAAACACCCCCAGCGGCGAACAGGTGCTGAGCAGGCGAAACCGCTCTTCGCTGACCTGAAGTTCGGTGTTGATGGCCTCTAGCTGGGTGGTCTGCTGCTCCAGGGTGGCGGTCTTCTGGCGCAGGGCCTCAGTCTTTTTGAACAGCTCGATGAAAATGGCGACCTTGGACAGCAGAATGTTGGGCGCGATCGGTTTGATCAGGTAATCCACAGCACCGAGGGCGTAGCCCTTGAACATAAACTGTTCGCTGCTGCTAAAGGCGGTCAAAAAGATAATCGGGGTGTCCTGGGATCGCGGCCGCCGCCGAATCAGCGTGGCCACCTCGAAGCCATCCATCTGCGGCATCTGCACATCCAGCAGAATCACGGCAAAGTCCTCCTGCAGCAGGCAGCGCAGTGCCTCCTCTCCAGAGGTGGACTTGACCAGGTTGGCCTCCAGTTCGCCCAAAATGGCCTCCAGCGCCACCAGGTTTTCGGGCTGATCGTCCACAAGCAAGATGTTGACTGGCGATGGGGTCTGCATCCCTAGGCTCCCGCTGCCGCGCAAAGTTTGATCAGATGAGGCCCGATGTGGGAGATAGGCAAAACCATGTCGACGGGAACCGCTGCGATCGCCGCCTCAGGCAAAATTGGACTTTCGGCGGTGCCTGGAGCCTGCACAATCGTTAGCCCTCCCCGCGACTTAATCGTCGATAAGCCCTGTACCCCATCGTGGTTAGCTCCGGTCAAAATAATGCCGATAACGCGATCATTGTAGACATCGGCCGCTGACTCAAACAGCACATCAATTGACGGACGAGCATAGCAAACTGGGTCATCGATCGAAAGAGAGAAATACCCATATTCTACCAGCAAATGATAGTCGGCGGGAGCGAAGTAAACGTGCCCAGGCCGGATGAATTCTTTGTCTTCTACTTCGTGCACAGGCAGAACCGTAAACTGCTGCAAAAACGTGCTCAGACCCTGATCGGACTCCCGATGGCGGTGCTGAACAATCGCCAGGGCGGCGGGGAACGACTCAGGCAGCGATCCTAGCAAAGTCTTGAGAGCCGTCAACCCTCCTAAGGAGGTGCCTATGGTCAGGAGTTCATAGGCCACTAGCTCCGTCTCCTGTACAGCTTTTCGGCTTTAGCCAGGTCCTCATAGGCCGTTTCATACTTGGTAAACCGAATGGTTTCCTGTTTACCTAAGCCCAGGATACCGAATTTACAGAGGCTGTTGTAGAACAGTTCGTGCACCTGGTTTTGCAGCGCTTGGTTGAAATAAATCAGCACGTTGCGACAGATAATGACGTTAAATTCATTGAACGATCCATCGGTGACTAAATTGTGCTCACCAAAGACAATTCTCTCCCGCAAAAAAGGGCGCAAAATCACGTTGTCGTAGTTGGCGGTGTAGTACTCCGAAAAGGTGCGTTGCCCGCCCGCCTTCAGGTAAAGCTGGGTGTATTCCTGCATTTGTTTGTAGGGATAGATGCCCTGGCGCGCCGTTTGCAGCACCCTTTCGTTGGCGTCGGTGGCGTAGATGCGGCAGCGGTGGTAGAGCCCCTCTTCCTGCAGCAAAATGGCCATGGAGTACACTTCTTGGCCGGTGGAACAGCCCGCATGCCAGATGCGAAAAAAGGGGTAGGTGCGCAGCAGGGGCACCACCTGCTGCCGAAAGGCGATGTAGAAGCCGGGGTCACGAAACATGGCGGTGGTGTTGACGGTGAGCCCCAGCAGCAGGCGATCGGCACAGGCGCGATCGCGCAGCATCTGAACCTGCAGGTCAGCCACACTGGCGATTGATTCGGCCTTTAAAAAGCTGTGGATGCGGCGCTTGAGCGAGGCCTTGGCATAGTTGCGAAAATCGTAGCCATACCGATGGTATAGCCCCTCAACCAGCAGGTGAATATCTACTTCGTCTGCCTTTAAGATACTCACTGGTCCTGCACAATGACGTCAATTAACGGGTCAATCCACTCGAAAACAGCGTCATCAACCCCGGTCGATCCACCCCCGGAACCAGCCCCGCGAGGCGTTTGTTCCCGCTACCAGAGCCGATGACCAGCGCATCGACCTTGACATCTATTCTCACGTAGTTGCCTGGCTAAACTGTACTCCCAAGAGAGGATTTTGGGCCAGAATCACGGGTATAACCACAGCCGCAGCAGGGTGAGCAGCTGCTCGGTATCGATTGGTTTGGTGATGTAGTCGGAGGCCCCGGCCTCAATGCACTTTTCGCGATCGCCCTGCATGGCCTTGGCGGTCAGGGCAATAATCGGCAGCGATCGAAACGACTCCTGCTGGCGTATCAGGCGGGTGGTTTCGTAGCCGTCTAGCTCCGGCATCATCACATCCATCAGCACCAGACCCACATCGGGGTTGGCCTGGAGGGTGGCAATGCCGTCGCGGCCATTTTCGGCAAACACCACCTCCATGTCGTACTGCTCCAGCAGGCTGGTGAGGGCAAACACGTTGCGAACATCGTCGTCGACAATCAGCACCTTTTTGCCGGCCAGGGCCGGGTCGCTGTGGTGCAGGCGCTCCAGCATTTGCTGCTGCCCCGGCGGCAGATCGGCCTGCACCCGGTGCAAAAACAGCGCCGTTTCGTCCAGCAGTCGCTCGGGCGATCGCACGTCCTTGATGATGATGGTTTCGGCCAGGCGGCGCAGCTGAGTTTCCTGAGCCTCCGTCAAGTCCTTGCCGGTGTAGACAATGATTGGCAGCCGCACCAGGGCCGGATTCTGCTTGATCTGCTCGATCAGGTCAAAGCCGTTCATGTCCGGCAGGCCCAGGTCGAGCACGATACAGTCGCAGGGCTGCGATCGCAGAGCCGCCAGGGCCGCCGCTCCGGTGTGGACGGCGGTGCTGGTCACCTCAGGCCCACCAATCAGCTCAATGATGCTCTGGGCCTGCACCGGGTCGTCTTCGATCACCAGCAGGTAGCGCACCCGCCGCTCCACAAACTGTTTGATGTCAATCAGGGTTTGGGTTAGAACCTCGGGGGCCACGGGTTTTTGAATGTGGGCGATCGCCCCCATCTGAAATTCCTGCTGCTGCTGGTCGTTCACCGTCATCACATGCACCGGAATGTGGCGCGTGGCGGGGTCCTGCTTGAGCTGCTCCAGCACCGTCAGCCCCTCCATGTCGGGCAGGTGCAGGTCGAGGGTGATGGCGCTGGGCACAAACCGCTGGGCCATGGCCAGCCCGGCCTGCCCCTCCAGGGCTACCAGCACCTTGAACCCCTGCCCCCGCGCCATCTCCAGCAAAATGCGAGCAAAGTTGGGGTCGTCTTCAATCACCAGCAGCACCTGGTCAGCGCCGTCTTGCCCCGCTGGCTGCACCCGGTCGCGATCGTCCTCCAGGGAGTGGGGTAGCGGCGGCAGAGGCTGGGCCAGGCGATTGGGCACCTCTACCGGAGCCGCTGTCTCAGGAGCGGCGGGGCGGCTGCGAACCACCGGTGCCTCCGGCTCGGCCCCACTGCTGGGAGCGCCATTGCTGGGGGCGCTGTAGTGCAGCGGCAGCGAGAGGGTGAAGGTACTGCCGCGATCGGGCTGGCTGACCAGATCCAGGCTGCCGCCCAGCAGCTGACTGAGCTGCTGGCTGATCGACAGCCCCAGGCCGGTGCCGCCGTACTTGCGGCTGGTGGTGCCGTCGGCCTGCTGAAACGCGCCAAAGATGGTCTGCTGCTTATCCGGCGCGATGCCAATGCCGGTGTCGCTGACCGCAAAGGCCACCCGATCGCCCGCCAGGGGCGAAACCTGTACGGTGACGCTACCGCGATCGGTAAATTTGATGGCGTTGGAGAGCAGGTTTTTGAGAATTTGCTGGAGCCGTCTGGGGTCGGTGGAGAGGCTGGGGGGCAGGGTCTCGTCGAGCACAATGTCGAACTGGAGCCCCTTGCTGGCGGCCAGGGGCTCAAAGGTGCGGGTCAGCTCTAGCTGAATGGCCGTAAAGGGCAGGGTCTCGACGGTCACCTGCATGGTGCCCGACTCGATTTTGGCCATATCGAGAATATCGTTGATCAGATCGAGCAGATCGGCCCCGGCGGAGTGAATCGTGCGGCTGTACTCCACCTGCTTTTCGGTCAGGTTGCCGTCGCTGTTGGTACTGAGCATCTGGGCCAAAATCAGCAGGCTGTTGAGCGGCGTACGCAGCTCGTGGGACATATTGGCCAGAAATTCTGACTTGTAGCGCGACGACTGGGCCAGCTGGGCGGCCTGATCCTCCAGGGCCTGCCGGGCCAGCTCGATCTCCTGGTTTTTGCGCTCCACCTGTTGTTTTTGGGTTTCCAGCAGCTCGGCTTTTTCCTCCAGCTCCTCGTTGAGCTGCTGGAGTTCTTCGTTGGACTGCTGTAGCTCCTCCTGCTGCTGCTGCAGGGTGTACTCCGACTCCTGCAGGGACTGGGTGCGCTCCTCTAGCAGCTGGTTGCTCTGGAGCAGTTCTTCCTGCTGCTGGCGCAGCTCTTCGGTCAAAATTTGGGACTGCTCCAGCAACTGCTGGGTTTGCAGGTAGGCGGCGATCGCATTGATCATCACCCCCGCCACGGCGCTGGCCTCCTCTAAAAAGGAGAGCTGGAGATCGTCAAACCGCTGAAACGACGCCAGTTCGATCACCCCCTGCACCTGGTGCTCAAACAGAATCGGCAGCACCACGATATTGAGCGGCGGGGCCGTCCCCAGCCCCGAACGAATGCGAATGTAGTCGCCTGGCACCTCGGTCAGCAAAATCCGCTGCTGCTCCAGGGCACACTGACCCACCAGACCCTCCCCCAGGGCAAACTCGTTGGCCAGCTGCTTGCGCTCCTGGTAGGCATAGCTGCTGAGCAGCTTCAGCCGCGACGGCTGGCTGTCGGTGTCCAGCAGGTACAGCAGACCCTGCTGGGCCCCTACCAGCGGCGCCACATAGGTCAGCACCAGGTTGGCCAGGGCTTCCAGACTGCGCTGGCCCTGGAGCTGCTGGGACAGATCGGCCAGGTTAGACTTCAGCCAGCGCTGATCCTCATTGGCGCGAATGGTTTCCCGCAGGTTGACCACCATCAGGTTAAAGGTGCGGGTCAGAATGCCGGTTTCGTCCTGGGAGGTGCTCTGGGGCAGGTCGATCGTCAGATCACCCTTGGCCAGTTGCTCGGCGGTATCGGAGAGATTTCGCAGGGGCCGGGAGATGTTGCGGGCCAGCGCCCAGCCCACCAGCGACAGCAAAACAAACGAGGCCGGGATACCAAAGGCAATGGTGTAGAGGGTTTGCTGGGCCGCCAACTGGGCTTGCTCGGCCCGAGCCTCCAGCAGAGCCTCTTCTTCCAGGCGCAGCTCATCAATTAGATTGCGCACCTGTACCATGAGCTGCCGCCCCTGATCCGTCAAAATGAAGGCCTGGGCCGCTGCAAACCCGCCGGTCTCACGCCGATTAATCCCCTCCCTCAGTCTCGCTAGACGGGCATCAATCAGCGGGCTCAGCTCATCTAAGCGACCGTAGGTAGCCGAGTCACCCAAGTCGAGCTGACGCAGCATCCGTTCGAGTTCGTCAATCTGGGTTAGGGCCTGGTTGTAGGGTTCCAGGTATAGGGGCTGCCCCGTGATCAGATAGCCACGTTGCCCGGTTTCGGCATTGGCTAACTCCGCCTCCAGATCGGCCAGGTACCCCAAAACTTGGTGAGAGGCCCGCTCGCGCTGGGCATTGCGAATCAGGTTAGTGGTGGTTCTATAGGCAACGGCCCCGAGTAGGGTGAGGATGGTTAGTCCCAGGGCAAACCCGGCCCCGATTCTGGTGCCAATTTTGAAGCGATTGATCATGAAATGTCATCACACGAGCTGATGTAATCGCGGAGCTAAACCCAGGCGGAGCGGGGCTGGTGAGTAGGCGGCTAGCCCCTGCCTCAAGCGGTTCACCTCCCGACCACAAGCCAACTGCGTTGGGTTTGTCAAACCCTCAGACTACCGCATATTTGGCCCGCCGCTAGCTGGCCAGACCTACAGCCAGGTCCCTCCACCAGGGGCCCAAAGCCGGGGCTTACTCTGCCATTCCTCCATCATCGCCCAAAGAACCACTCAGCGGCTATCCACCAGACTGTGAACGGCACGGGTGGATTGGCTCCATCAGGTAGAGCTAGAGCGGAATTGGAATGCAGCAGGGGATGATGAAACAGCCGCCCTGAGCCCGGCGAGATTGTAGCGTTTGGGCCGCCAGTCGGCAGTTTCTAAACTGTTGGGGAGCTTGCCGAATGGCCGCGCTGAAATTTTGATCGCTCAAAATGCGTTTCACGTAGTCTGAGCAGGATTCGCCGTAGAGCACACCGTGGGGACAGGCAAAGCCTTTGTGGGGTGAAAGGTGGGTGCGGTAGAGGTTGAGCGAGGCGATCGCGGCTTTGGTCGCCGCTGCCTCTAGGGTATAGGCGGTCATAGGTTGAGCCAGAGATAGACGTCACACCCACTGTCATCCAGGGGTTTGGCTAAGGGACTCTATCAGACGGACGAATTAGCGCTGGGGCGAGCCCGACTCGCGGCAGTAAACATCGGTGGGCTGCACGGCCTGGATAGCGATCGGTGACCACTGGCGCACCACAAACTCGCTCAGGCCCACATGCTCGGGGCGATCGCGGTCGAGGGTGGCCCAGTCGGCGCTGTTCCCCCAGTCGTAGGTGTAGCCCAGCTGAGTCCAGGGGTAGGGCAGGGCGCTGGGGGGGTCTGCGTCGTCAAGGGCGATCGGCTGGCCCTGGTACTGGTAGCGCTGGTCGTACTGGGCGTAAAACCAGTGCTGATAGGCGATCGGCACTGTGACAAATTCGCTGGCGGCACGAAAGGTCAGCTCGGCCTCATGGTCGGTGATTTCGGGGTCGGGGCTGGGGCGAAACAAAAACTGCGGATCCACCCAGATCTCCACCACCTGGCGCTGGGCCGAGCGATCGGCGGATTCTGGCGGCAGGCCAAGTACCTGACCCAGGCGCGCCGCCAGGGGAACCTCTGGGGTTGGGGTGTAGGCTTGGCAGAAGCGTTGCAGGTCGGGCACAGCTGTCACCCACACATCGCGGGTCGCAATCAGCTGACTGCCCACGTTTTGGCTATAGCCCACCCAGTCGGCCCAGGTCGCCATCAAGACGCGGCCCTGCTCATCCCAACGGAGGGCGCTGTTGTGGCGGGTGATGGCGGTCAGGTCTCGAAAGACTTCGTGGGGTTCGGGCGTTCTGGCATCTTCAACAGCCTGCCAATAGGCGGGGGGAATGGCCACGGTAGGCCCTGTTTGGGCCTGGGCTGGAGCTGCGATCGCGCTCCCAACTCCGGCCAGCACAATGGCCCCAATGCCAAAGCGCAGCGGTTGTCGAAGGTTAAAGACCATGCAGTGCGACAGAATGCTACAGGGCTTAGAGTGCCCAGATGCGATCGCAGGCTGAGGTGCGATCGCCCGCCGCTGAGTTAATTGTTCGATTGCCACCAGGCCCGCAGGTCCTGCACCGCAGCAATTTCGTCATCCTTGGCGGTAGCGAGAAATTCATAGAGCCGGTCTTTAGGCACCTGGGGAAAGGTCGGGCTGAGTTCCACTTCGCCGTAAACCCCCTCTTGCAGCCCATACACCCGCCAAACCCTGCCGTTAAAGCGCCAAAACTCGGGCACCCCCAGACTGGCGTAAAACTGATTTTTGGCAATATCGGTGTGGGTAATATCGACCTCAACCACCAGATCGGGCGGCGGGTCTTCGCCAAACACCACGTTCCCATTCGCCCTCAAGGCTACCTTCAGTAATTAGCAAAATTTCTTCGATTGCTAGCCCAACTGGGGCATTGCGGCTAATCTCAAAGACTCCTGGCATTGCCAACCCTGCTTGTACACGCTCATAGGCATAGCGGGTCATTGTTTCTACATCGTGGGTGAGCAGAACTCGGCCCTGCTGTGCCGCCCATTCCAGAATGACTCGATCATCAGTTTCGGACAGATTTACATCTTGAACTCTGACGATATCAATTTCAGGTTTGCGCCGAAGAATACCCCGAACAATTTGGTTGTTGAAGTTCTCGTCCGCTAAGAGGCGTAGCATCTCAGCTCTGGTTTTGATGGTCAAGTCTCGCCATTAAGCGATCGCGTATTCCAATTGGGCTGAAACGTCGCTCGTTTTCTTGACGAACTTGTGCGGCACGCTCTTGTCTGATTTTCAAATAATCATCAACTTCGGCTTTTCGCCGCAAGTAGTACGCAATCACTGAATATACGTCAGCTAGTTGAAGAACTGGGTACTGCTCAGCAATCTCTTCTGCGGTAGCACCCTCCAGAAAGGCGGTAACCACAGTATCTAAGGTGACGCGAGTGTTGCCGACAAGAACGACGCCATCCTCATTTGATTTGAGAGGCGTGGGCTCAGTCGCGATCGCTAACGTCATGAGTAACCACCAAGAGCGCTAATTTGATGGTAACAGACCCTTGAAGGATTCAGGGTATACGATTGGTTCACTGTAGCATCCCCGGTTTATCGACCCCTAATCGCCTCTCGAACCTCCCTCACCAAAATCTGACGCACAATAGATTGATAAACAGCATGCTTAGAAAACTCAAATTGATCTTTAGCAAACTTCTGACATATGCCTTCAATACCTGTAGTCATAATAGCTATTGTAGCGCTGTAAGTTAGACAGAGCGCCAATGGAGTCTAACGAAGCTGAGTCTGGTGTTGGGTTACACTCTGTTTCACCCAATCTACATATTCTTTATATTTTATAGTTCGTTTTTGAGTATTTTATGCAAAAAATATCCTACCCACGCACCGGCAATGGCAAATCCTGACGCCACAGTTATAAATAGTGATCCGGGAGCAAAGAAACCAAATAGAAAGAGCATAAATATTAGCCCTAATACTCCCCCAACGCCCATGAATAGTTGTGCAGAATAACTGTTGCTTGATGTGGGAAGCCCTATTCTAATTCCTTTTAATGTGACATACTCTGTTTGATATTCTGCATTTCTAATATCGTTCAGCAAGTTGTTCAGATACTTTTCAAAAGCTTCCCATGACTTAGGATACTCAGCAGCCTTTTGCTGAGCCCTTGCTCTGTTCTGGCGATTTTCTCGTTGAGCTTCCTGATCATTAGGATTAGTCTGCTCTCGGTCATATACAACTCTGGCGTGAGGATCGGAGAGAATTTCCCATGCTTCATTTACGATCTGCATTTCAGTAACCGTTCCCCCATGGTCTGGGTGACACTCGAAGGCTTTTTTCCTATATGCCTGTTTAATCTCGTCAATAGATGCATTTTTCTCCACTCCCAATATTTCATAATAGTTAAGTTTTTTCATGTTATATTTCTTGACCCAAACTTATGTAATATTAATTTCAATCTGTACTTTCAGTTAGGAGCGGGTTTCCGCAACGGTTTAAGCAAGTTTCAAGGACTTGATCTTCCAAGATTTCATATAGTCAGGCGAGTTCAATTGGCTGAGATTCGCTTCACTTTGAATAAGCTATGTTTTATAGCCTGCTCTCTAATTACCAGCAGTCTAAGATAATTGTTCTAAGAACGCTTGCTGAATATGTTCTGGAAGATCAGAAAACCGCTCTTTACTACGGCGTGATGGTTCCCACCGAGGAACAGGCCACGCAAAACCCACGTTCTCCTCTTCCTCAAGAACATTCACTTCATCACTCGACCCATCCCATGTATATGTCATATGAAAAACTGTTTGTCCCAACTTTGTAGGTTCACATTCATTTCGCTCTTTTATTGTGTAAGTCATATGAGGTTTAATTAAATTAGGAAATGCACCTAAGTATAGCCGTAAACTAGCATGACAAATTTCGGCAGCACTAACAGAGCCCTGAGCTTCCCAGAAAACTCAGGGCTCTTGGGAACCTTCTACAGCGGGCGATACACTCTGTAGTTGATGTTGGGGAAGATGTTGTCGACTACTTCGATTTTCTCTAACCAGCCGGAGTCGATTTTGCCGCGCAGAATGTCATCCCAGAGTTTTTGGAAGCGCATCAGGTGCGATCGCGTCCGCCTGACCGCGTAGGGCACCATCGTCCCCGTTCGCATAATGAAGGCCCAGTCGGACGATTGTGCCAGCAGCAGTTCGCGGGCCGCCTGGTTGAGGGCGCGCCACTCTAGCTCATCGGCGGGTTCGCGGCGGGCCAGGTCGATCATGCGCTCGGCGGCCTTGTGCAGGTGGGGGTAGATCCAGGAGTTAGTTTCGTTCAGCCAGTATTCGTGGAAGCCCTTGTAGCCCCAGCTCGACTGGGAGGGGCGGCAGACCTGCTGGGTGGGGTGGCCCTTGAGGTAGTCGGCCAGGTGGGTCATTTCGTAGGTGTTTTGGTCGAACCAGCTCTTGCGGAACAGGTAGTCGAGGAACCAGGGGCCTTCGTACCACCAGTGGCCAAACAGCTCGGCGTCGTAGGGCGAGACGATGATCGGCGGGCGCTGCATCAGGCCGTGGAGGTGGCTAATCTGCTGCTCGCGGTTGTACATAAAGTTGGCGGCGTGCTCGGCGGCTTTTTCGCGCGCCCAGTAGGGGTCGTAAAGCTGCTTATCGGAGAGACCCAGGCCCTTGCCGGTAATTTTGTGGTATTTGATGCCCACATTCTTGCGCTGGCCGTTGGGCATAATGTACGGCTTGATGTACTCGTACTCGGCATCCCAGCCCAGGTCACGGTAAAACTCGCGGTACTCGGGGGCACCGGGGTAGCCCACCTGGGATGACCACACCTGCTGCGATGACTCGTGGTCGCGGCCAAAGGCGGCCACCCCGCTTTCGGTGAAGATAGGGGCGTAGCCGCCAAAGCGTGGCCGGGGGCGGGCGTAGAGAATGCCGTGGCCATCGGTGAGAAAGTAGCGCAGCCCCGCGTCGGCCACCATGCGCTCTAGCCCTTCGTAGTAGGCGCATTCGGGTAGCCAAATGCCGGAGGGGGCACGGCCAAAGGTATCGGCATAGTGCTCGACGGCGACTTGAATTTGGGCCCACACCGCTTCGGGGTACATTTTCATCAGCGGCAGGTAGCCGTGGGTGGCCCCGCAGGTGATGATTTCGAGATTGTTGGTGTCTTGGTACTGCTTGAAGGCGTTGACCAGATTGCCGCTGTAGCTCTCCCACACGTCGCGCACGTGGTTGAACTCTTTGGCGTAGGTTTCAGCCAGGTACTGCATGTGGCCGTTGTGGACGTGGCGCTCGACCTCTAGCTCGGTGAGTTCTTCGAGCATGGCCAGGTGGGCGTCGAAGCGCTCTTGCAGCAGCGGGTCTTGCAGCATGGAGACCAGGGGCGGAGTCATGCTCATGGTGAGCTTGAAATCGACCCCGTCGCGCTTCAGCCCCTCAAACATGGTGAGCAGCGGCACGTAGGTTTCGATGATCGCCTCGTAGAGCCACTCCTCTTCTAAGACGTAGTCACTCTCGGGGTGACGCACGTAGGGCAAATGGGCATGGAGCACGAGCGCGAGATATCCGGTAGCCATAGGTTGCCGTTAAAGGAAGTGAACTGAGAGCCGAGCTGTCGGGAGGGTAACCGCCGTTGACCAAATTTTAAGGCAAAAGGTCTTCGCTAACGGCGTTCTAGGCTGCATCTACCGGTTGGGGATAGCTAAAGCGATGGATACTCTTTGCCTTTATTTTCCATTTGCCAGGTGGCCACTGGTATGCCATGAAATGATGACTCCAGAAAGTCCATGGAGAACTCTCTGGAGAGAGGTTTTTGGGCCGACGGACCTGCGCCCAGGCCCGCAGTGGCTGAGGTGGCGCTGGCCAGGCGCAGGCCGTGGGGGGTCGAGACCCGCTACAGTTTAAAGCGATCGCCGAAGCGATCGCCCCCTACCCCTCGACACCACAATGGGAAAAGCCTGCTCCTGGATGCTGCTTGCAACCCTGGCCCTGGTCGGTTGCCAGCGTGAGGCGGCGGTGCCGTGGCAGCAGACCACGCTGTCGCTAGAAGCGCTGGACAACCTCGCCTACCCACCCTTTCTGATCGATACCCAGCGGGCGGCGCGCTATCGCGAGCAGGGGCTGGCGTTTCGGCAGCAGGGAGACTTTGAGCGGGCGATCGCGACTTTGAAAATTGCCGCTGCCCTGGCCCCACAGAACGCCGAGGGCCAGGTGCTGCTGGGCTGGACTCAGCATCTGGCGGGCTACCCTGCCCCCGCCGTCGATGCGCTCGAAGCGGCACTGCGGCACAACCCCGACCACGTGCCTGCCCTCAACGCCCTGGGCATTGTCTACCTGGTGGACGGGCAGCTGGAGGCGGCGGTCGATACCCACACCCTGGCCGCATCTCTCCAGCCGGATAACGAAATTGCCCACTACAACCTCAGCCTGGCCTACCAGCGGCTGGGGCAGCCGGAGCAGGCGATCGCCGCCGCCCAGCTTGCCACCAAGCTAGAGCCCGGCAACCCCCACCCCTGGGTAGCGCTGGCCCTGGCCTACTGGTCGGCCCAGGACAGCCCCCAGGCGATCGCCAACTACCGCCAGGCGCTGGCCCTCGACAGCCGCTACGCCAGCCGCACCTACCTCGATCACCTGGCCCAGGCAGGGTTCAGCCCAGATCAAATTGCGGCCACCGAGGCGATTCGGCAGGCGGCAGGGGGGCTCTAGAGGGCTGAGACCCAAAAGCTAGGAGAGCTTGTGCTTAGAAAAAAACTTGCCCCAGCAGGCTATTTATCCCTACCGGGGAATGACTCACCTCCATCCCACGCCTCACCCCCTCAGCCCCTCATCTCCTCACCCCTACCGCCCTTGACCTCCACTTAATCCAGCCATGGTATGACTCCAAAAGCTCGGCCTCTGCCTTTAGATAGGCATGTCGCCAGGGCCGCTGTGAGACCCTGCAGTAAACAGTCCCGGTTTTTCGCCTATGTCTCTGACCACCCTGCCCGATCTCTCCGCCCAAAACGTGCTCCATGCCCGCGCCCGCCTGGGGGAAGGGCCGCTGTGGGATAGCGACCAGCAGGCGCTCTACTGGGTTGACATTCTCAACCACCGGGTGCACGTGTTTGAGCCCAGCAGCGGCGACGACTGCCACTGGGATGTGGGCGATGTGGGCAGCGCCATAGCCCTGATGCGGAGCAACCAACTGCTGGTAGCTATGGGCAACCGCATCGCCCGCCTTGACCTCACCTCGGGCGAGGTCGAAACCCTGCACACCGTTGAGTTTGACGCTCCTGGCACCCGCTTTAACGACGGCAAGTGCGATCCCCAGGGCCGCTTCTGGATTGGCTCCATGAGCCCGGAGCAGCCCGGCCACGCCGCCCTCTACCGCTACGACCCCGACGGCTCCATGCGCAAAATGGAAACCGACCTGACGATTTCCAACGGGCTGGGCTGGAGCCCCGACGGCGGCACCTTTTACTTGACGGACTCACCCCAGCGCAAGATTTTTGCCTACCAGTTCAATGGCGAAACGGGGGAGATCAGCGATCGCCGCGTTGCCATCGACCTCAACGATGAGGACGACGCCGTAGAACCCGACGGCCTCACCATCGACAGCGAGGGCAACCTCTGGACCGCACTGTGGGATGGGGGCTGCCTGGTCTGCTTTAGCCCCAGCGGCGAGGCCCTGGGCCGGGTAAACCTGCCGGTGCCGCGCCCCACCTGCCCCACCTTTGGGGGGCCCAATCTGGAGACGCTCTACGTTACCACCGCCTCAGTGGGGCTGAGCCAGAAGGAGATTCAGCAGGGCTTTTACTCGGGGGATGTGTTTGCGATCGCGGCCCCCGTGCCAGGCCTGCCGCCTTTCCCGTTTGGCGCTTAGGTCGGGTCTAAAAGGGGCGAAATAAATGGCCAATCTTAAAGCCTCCCTATGGCGTTGAATTAAGTCTTATTTCTATACCTTTGACTCCATACCTGGGGCAGACGTTAACGCCCTTGCCAGTTGGCTACTCTACCGAGGATAGATTGCAGTCACTACAGCAGTCTGCAAAATCTTTATCCAAAGGGAAACACCCATGAGAGGGCGAAAATTTTCGACTGGCGACGTCGGAGGCCAGGCAAAGCAAACCGCCAGGGAGGCCGCAGACAATCCCTGGGTGGAGGGTCTGGCGCGAGCGGGGTTTGCCGCCAAAGGGATTGTGTACTCGCTAGTGGGGCTGCTGGCGGCCCAGGTGGCCATAGGCACCGGAGGCCGTACAACCGACGCCCAGGGCGTCTTGCCCACCATTGTCGAGCAGCCCTTTGGCCAGGTTTTGTTGACCCTGGTCGCCGTTGGCCTGCTGGGATACGGCCTGTGGCGCATGGTGGAGGCGATCGCGGACTTTGAGCACAAAGGCCACGACATGAAAGGGCTGCTCCAGCGCAGTAGCTACATTGGGAATGGCCTGATCTACCTCGGTTTAGCGCTGACGGCGGTGCAGATCGCCTGGGCGGGCGCCAGCGCCAGCGACAGCGATGCCGCCTCCCGCGACTGGACGGCCCGATTGCTGGCTCAGCCCTTTGGCCAGTGGCTGGTGGGCGCAGGTGGTGCCCTCATGATTGGGCTTGGGGTTTACCAGTTTTACCGGGCCTACAAGGCGTCATTTAAGCGCCAGCTCAAACTCGGCGACATGAGCCGGACCGAAGAGACCTGGATCATTCGCATCGGTCGGTTTGGGTTTGCGGCTCGGGGTGTTGTCTTTGCCATCATTGGGTTTTTCTTCATTCAGGCGGCCCGGCAGTCCAATCCCGATCAGGCGATGGGGTTGGGGGGTGCCCTTGCCTCCCTGCGGCAGCAGCCCTACGGAGCCTGGGTGCTGGGAACCGTGGCCATTGGGCTCTTGGCCTACGGCATCTTTTTTATGGTGCAGGCCCGGTACCGCTCCATTGGCCAATAGAGATTAAAACGTCCCGTTTAGCGCGCGGTCGCAACGCACACCCTTCCCGCTACCAACCGTTTTTGGCAGACATTGCAGCCTAACTGTGCGCCTGCCCTGTCCAGTCCGAACTCCTACGATCAGAGCTATGTCATCTCCACAAAATACCGAGTTAAAGTCATCAGCCCCCAACTCCGCTTTGGATCGCATCTTCCGCGATCGCGAGGGCAATATCGTGATCGGCCAAAAGCCCAACCTGCCCGCGATCGTGGCCGTTGTTGCCACCCTGCTACAGGCGATTCTGCCCAGCAGCGCCCTGCAATCCGTCGTGACGCTGATTGCCTTTGGCACCTGGTATACCTGGGCCTGGCAGGAGCTGTTTGCTGGAGTCAACTACTTCCGGCGATCGCTGGGGCTGCTGACCCTGATAGGTCTTTTGGCCCTCACCCAAAACCTAATCGGTCGGTTTTGATTGGGCCATTTTGATTGAGCCATTTTGATTGGGCCATTTTGATTGGGCCATTCAGTCGGCATCGATAGCACCCCCTACTGCGATGCGGCCGTTTCCTGCTGCTGCCGCACCAGCTCGACTCCCCGCGAGGTGCCCAGGCGAGTAGCGCCTGCCTGCACCAGCGCCACCGCCTGGGCCGCGGTACCAATGCCGCCGGAGGCCTTGATGCCCACCCGCCCCTGGGCAATATTTCCCAGCTGGCGCACTACCTCCACGGTGGCCCCGCCCTGCCAGCCGGTGCTGGTCTTCAGAAAGGTCGCCCCCGCATCCATGCAGATGTCGGCAGCCAGGGCAATTTCGGCGGGGCTCAGCACGGCGGTTTCGAGAATGGCTTTGACCAGCAGCCCGGTCTCTTCGCAGATGGTGGCGATCTCGCGGTGGACTGCATCGGTCTGGCCCGCCTTCAGCCAGCTCAGGTTGATCACCACATCCAGTTCGTCGGCACCGCGATCGGCGGCCTCCTGGGCCTCAAAGAGCTTGGTGGCCGAGGTGGTCGCCCCGGTAGGGAAGCCAATCACCGTGCAGACCTTGACCCTGCTGTTGTGCAACAGATCGACCGCCTGGGGCACGTGGCAGGGGGCAATACAAACTGAGGCAAAACCATAGCGATCGCCCTCGGCACACCACTGGGCCACCTGCTCAGCGGTTGCGACGGGGCTGAGCAGCGAGTGGTCGATTAAGGGAGCCAGATCTATCCCTTCATCGGCGGTTGGTCGTCGGGCCATGTCTTACTGCCTCTAAGTGCCAAGATTATGGTGCCAGAATTGGGCTCTTTTGAGCGATAGGGGGGGAAGTTTGTGGCGCACTGCGGAGCAGACTTACCGCCCACGCACCAGAACGACAGATGTTTAGCTCACTAATGACACTTCCTCTGGGGCAACTCGCTGAGGTATTTCACGGTTAGCGTACCGGAAGCTACTGAGCTGATGTTGCGATCGTTCTGTCAATGTGAAGAAATGTATTGAACAATTCCGTAGATCTACGAAGCTTTTGACCAGACCGTTCAGCCAACTGATTTACATATCGCTAAAGAAGCCAATTATTAACGCCATTTTAGCGACTCGATACAATCCACTGAGCCTTAATTTAGAACCCTTGAGTCTGAGAAAAAGCCATGCTTATTCATAAACATATTTTTGCTGCACCGCGATCCCGAAATAAACAAGCTGGGAGTTGTCAAAGTGCGATCGCTCTAACGTGACTTTGGCATTCTTCGCACCGACATTAACACGCTCAAGATTGTTTAATTGGTTTACAATCCTTCATCTCAACGAGTGTGCTTTAGGCCATTGCTTAAGAAATAAAGCACTCCCCGTTTTAATACATAACCGCCAAAACCGTTATCAAACTATAAAGATCACCGTTCCTTCTCGGGAACAGCAACAAGATCTGCCATGGGCGAAACTTTAGGTGTTACTTCGATGTTGACCCATGGGGCTCAACAGCTAAAACAAGGATGTTGATTCGAAGTCATCTTTGAAGGATTAGCTAAATGAGCCTTGAGCCGAACGAGTTTATGACCAAAATGGTGTCGCGTACTGGCTTCAGTGCCGACGACAAGAAAATACTTCAGGACGCCGCTGCTTGGGGCTTAGAAATTGCGCCTGAAATGGCCAACTATTTCTATGACTATATGGGCCGCGATGCCGAAATGAGTGCCATTCTAAATGAGTCCGAGGGCCGCATTCATCGCCTGCGCGAAACCTTTGTCGCCTGGTTTCACGAAATGTTTACCGGCATGGATAACTGGGGCGGCGACTACGCCGACAGGCGCTGGCGTATTGGCCTGATTCACGTTCGCATTGGCATTGGCCCTCAGCATGTCGTGCCCGCTATGGCCGTGGTCGTCCATGAAGCGGGCAAGCGAGCCAAGGTTGATGGCAAGGATCAGCAGCTCTGTGACGCTCTGAGCAAGATTTGCATGGTCGATCTGGCCTTTATTGAGCAGGCCTATATCGAAGTATCGTCAGCGGCGGTGCTGAAAGAAACAGGCTGGTCTGAGGGTCTTTTTCGACGGCTGGTAGCGACTGGCGCAGCGGCCATGTAGCAGGCGCTGATTTAAGTTTCAGCTAATTCAATTTCCTCCCTTTTTTCTCAAATTCATCCTTAATTCAAGAGACTTACCATGGCTATTAGCACCGAAAAACTAACCCACATTCTGCAGAGCTTTGTCACCTCTACTACCGATATTCAAGGGGCGGCGGTAGTCACCCCCGACGGTCTGCCCCTGGCCGCTAGCCTGCCCGGCGGTATGGATGAAGAGCGGGTTTCAGCCATGTCGGCGGCTATGCTTTCCCTGGGCGATCGCATTGGTAGCGAACTGGCTCGCGGCGGCATTGACCGTATTTTTGTAGAAGGCGATAAAGGCTACGGCATTCTCACCAGCTGCGGTGAAGATGCGGTGTTTCTGGTGCTGGCCGACAAAGCGGCTAAGCAGGGCCTGCTGATGCTTGAAATTAAGCGCACCCTAGGCGATCTGAAAGCCGTTTTGATGTAGCCCTTTGCCCCTGGCGGAGTGGGTTGCCCCCCCCGGTTTAGCAGTTTGCTCCGCCCTCACCAATTCCTTCATTGCCGCCTCCAGCCATGGAAATCATGCGTTTAGTGGTCACTGGCCCCGTGGGAGCCGGTAAATCGACCTTCATTCGATCGGTGAGCGAGATTGAGGTGGTAGATACGGACCGCCGCGCCACCGACGAAGCTCTTCTGATCAAAAAGCGCACCACCGTAGCCTTTGACTTTGGCCGTCTGCAGTTTGGCCCCGACATGGCCCTGCACCTCTACGGCACCCCCGGCCAGTCGCGCTTCGACTTCATGTGGGACATCCTGATTCAAAAGGCCCACGCCTACATTTTGCTGGTGGCGGCCCATCGGCCCCACGAGTTCCGCGAGGCCCGTCGAATCATGATGTTCATGAAACAGCGATCGCCGGTGCCCATGATCATCGGCCTCACCCACACCGACTGTCCCGGAGCCTGGGATGCGGCCAACATCGCCCTTGCCCTGGGCTACCCCAACCCCAGCCGCCGCCCGCCCCTGGTGACGGTCAACGCTAACGAAACCGCCTCGGTGGCCCAGGCCGTGATTGCCCTGGTGCAGCACACCTGGGCCACCGTTCTGGCCCCCACCCCATAACCCCTCAGAGCCCCCTTGCAATCCTGCAACATCACCCGTCACCCTGCGGGATTTACGGATGCCACGTTGAAGACATCCCAGTACAGCACCCAGCACCCCAGCACCCCTTCTCTCTCCCAGCCAAAGGGATACCTCCCATGACTGTCACTGGATACCTCGCCGATTTCTCCCTGCCAGAACTGTTTCAGCTACTGGAACAGGGCAACAAAACCGGGTTGCTCACCATCTGCACCCTGGCCGACACCCAGACTACCGAACGCCACAACCACCACATCTGGTTCAACCAGGGACAAATTGTGGCCGCTGGCAATGCCCTTGACCAGCGCGGCCTCATGCGCCTGATTGCCCAGCGGGGCTGGATGGGCGACAACGCCGTCTCCCGGCTGGCCCAGACCTGCCAGATCAACACTCCCCTGGGGCTGTGCCTCAAAAATCAGGGCGTGCTGACCGCCGAACAGCTCAAGCTGCTGTTCTACACTCAGGTGATGCGCCAGGTGTGCGCCCTGTTTGCCCTCTCTGACGGCTGGTTTCAATTTGACCCCAAAGCGCCCATTGCCAGGACGGAAATGACCGGGCTGATTGCCACGGCTACCGATGTCACCCTGGCCGGGCTGCGGGCGCTGAAAGACTGGCATGCCCTTGAGGAAAAACTGCCCGCTCCCTCCTCAGCCCTAGTCAGCGTGGTCGAGAGCAAACCCAACCTGCGCCTCAACCCCAACGAGTGGCAGGTGTGGGAATTTACCAACGGCACGATGGCCCTGGCCGACATTGCTCAACAGCTCAACCTGCCCGTGGCCAAGGCTCAGCAGATTGCTTTTCGGCTGATTGTCACTGGCCTGGCCGAAGAAATGCCGCTGATGGCTGCTCCCCCCGCATCGGCCCTTGACCTGCTAGAGGCAGACCCCGAACCCCCTCTCGCCTCCGGCCCCGACCCGATCGCCGCTGGTGCGGCCCCCCCGGTGAGTCAGTCGTTTCTGCAAAACCTGGTTGGTTTTCTCAAAGGTAAGGTGTAGCCATGTCCCACGGCACGTTGCGACTATTGCAAGGTTTTCTGGGCCTGCTCAAACTGGCCGACTGGATCACCAGCCTGCCCGGTCTGGGGATCATGCTGTGGATCTGGCTCAACCTCACCCTGCCCTACGACAGTGCCCTGGCCCTCTGGCTGACTACCCTCGTACCGCTACTGATGGCGAATCATGAAGCCGTGAAAGATAGGTTGTGAGCGTTGAATTTCAGGGTTTACGCCCTACTTCAAAATTAAGCACTCAAAACTTCTCCACCCCTCTATCTCCTCATCCCCATCGCTCCCTAACCCCCCTCTCCCCATGAACCCTACAACCACAATCCAAACCTTCACCTGGGACGACTCCCTCAGCACGGGCGTCCCCATGATCGACGCCCACCACAAGGAGTTGATCGCCGCCGTCAACGATCTGGGACAGGCGATCGCCCACCGCAAAGGCGCTACCGCGATCAAAAAGCTGTTTGCCTTTCTCAAGTTCTACGCCGAGTGGCACTTCGAGCACGAAGAAGCCTGCGCCGCCAGGCACAAATGCCCGATTGCCGAGGTCAACCAGCAGGCCCACGCCACTTTCATCGAAACCTTTGGCCACCTGCACGATCAGTACAAAGCCAGCGACGCCAGCGATGCCGTTGCCCTGGAGATTTACGAAAAACTGGTGGACTGGTTGACCAGCCACATTCTCAAAATCGACACCCACATTGGCCGCTGCATTCGCAGCGCAGCGCCCGCGTAGGTGGACAGCCGAGACAGCTATCTCACAAGATTTTTTCCCAAGCCCTTGAGGCCCAAAAGGCCAGCCTCTTATGGGATGGGCCTCCGGCCCGTCTGCTCCGAGCGTGAATCAATCAGGCCAACCAAAAGCCGCTTCAGGAGACCTCAATTCATACTCAGGAACCTCGTAGGGGCGTAGCATGCTGCGCCCCTACTATCTAGACAGATCTCCAGCACCGTTGCCCAGGCGCTTGCTCTCCTCAAACTGGGTCTGATCAAACAGATGTACCGTGCGAATGGGGTAGGGAATCGAAATCCCGGCCTCGTCGCAGGCGGCTTTGAGCGCCATCGCCACCTGGGTTTGAATGCGGCGCACCACCGCCATCTGGGGCGTGGTCCAGTATCGCACCTTAAAGTCGATGGAGCTGTCACCAAAGCCCACCACATCCACCTCCGGGGCCGGGTCATTCAGCACCCCCTCGGCGCGATCGAGCACCGCCAGAAAGGTCCGCTTGGCCAGGGGCAGAGGCGTGGTGTAGTCCACCCCGATCGCCAGGTCGGTACGACGGCTGCCGTAGGCAGTCAGCACCCGAACCGGGTTGGTAAACACGATCGCGTTGGGAATTTCGACCAACTCCCCGGTATAGGTGCGCAGCTGGGTCGAGCGAATTTTAATCGCTTCTACCGTGCCCTCAAAGTCGCACATCATCACCTGATCGCCCAGGCGAAAGGGCTCTTCCACCAGCAGCAAAATGCCCGCCAAAAAGTTCTTAAAAATGTCCTGAAAGGCAAAGCCGATCGCCACCGAACCCAGCCCCAATAGCCCAATCACATCGCCCAACCGCAGGTCAGGAAACGCCACCACCGCCGCAATGATAATGCCCGCGACCCAGGTGCCAATGCGCGTCACCTGCACGGCCAGCAGCTGTAGCGATCGGCTGGGCACCAGTCGCTGGGTCATCTTTCGCACCAGCCGCTGGGTCACCTTGGCGGCATACCCGGTCATTAGCACCACCACCAGCCCAATCAGGATCCCCGGCAAGAGCTGAATGAACTGCCCAACCAAATCAAGCAGGCTGGTCTGGATGCGCTCAATCAGGGGATTCATGGATCTAAGTGATTAATCTATCGAGACAAACTTTCCGCAGCTTATCACTGAGGCATGCGATCGTCATCTGCCCCAGTGGGCTTGCCCGCCACCAGAAAGTGCCGCCGCCAGTTTAGTCGAGATGTTGCCTAGATCTCAGCCTTCAACCACTTATACCGAATCCTAACCAGGGTCGCTATAGCAGCTTGGCCAGGGTGGCTTCGGTGCCCGACTCATGGAGGTGGTGCAGGTGCTGGGTGACCGCCTCGACAAATCGCACCGACTGGGAGAGATCGCCGAAGACATCCGTCAGATTCAGCAGCGGCATGGGGTCTTTGCCGCCAGCTCTGGCCCGTTCTGTGAGCGTATCGGCCATGGGGTCGTCGATGGGCATGGCTTGCCCCTGATCGTCGTTGCCGCTGAGGTAGCGGAACCAGGCGGCGATGGTGAGACTGAGGTAGTCGATGGAGCCGTTTTGCTCCAGCTTGTCTCGGATAGAACCTAGCGCCCACTTGGGCAGCTTGGCCGAGCTGTTGAGGCAGAGCCGGGCTAGCTGATCGCGAATCTTCGGGTTCGAGAAGCGCTCGACCAAGGTTTGCTTGTACTGGGTGACGTCGATACCGGGGACGGGGTGCAGGGTGGGGGTGACCTCATCCATCAGCCGCTCGATCGCCTGGCGAATCTGAGCGTCGGCCATGGCCTCGTGGGCGTAGGTGTAGCCCTTCAGCGACCCCAGGTAGCCCAACAGCAGGTGGCTGGTGTTGAGCAGCCGAATCTTCATCATCTCGTAGGGGTAGACGTCGTCGGTCATCTGCACGCCGACGCTTTCCCAATCGGGGCGATCGTTGCAGAACCGATCTTCGACCACCCACTGCAAGAAGGGTTCGGCCACCACGGGCCAGGCATCGTCGAGGTCAAACTGGTTGGCCACCATTTCCAGGTCGCCGGGGGTGGTCGCGGGGGTGATCCGATCCACCATGCAGTTGGGAAAAGCGACGTTTTCTTGAATCCAGCGGCTAAGCTCGGGGTTTTGCAGGTTGGCGAAAGTGGTCAGCATGCGGCCCACCATGTCGCCGTTGCCCTGAATGTTGTCGCAGGAGAGCACGGTAAAGGGTTTGATTCCTCTATCCCTGCGCCGCTTCAGGGCTGCGGTGATAAAGCCGTAGACGCCGTAGGGCTGCTCAGGGTTTTGCAGGTCGTGCTGAATGGTGGGGTGATTCACGTCGAACTCGCCCGTACCCTCGACCACGTAGTAACCGCCTTCGGTGATGGTCAGGGTGACGATGCGGCACTGGGGGTCGGCCAGGGTTTCGATCACCGCTTCCCGGTCATCCGGCGCAAACAGAAATTGGGTGATCGGGCCGATCACGCGGGCATTGTCGCCCTGGGGCGATCGCTCCACCAGGGTGTACAGACAATCCTGGGACTCCAGGGCATCGCGCATTTTCTGGTCAAACTCCAGCAGGCCGACGCCGCAGATGGCCCAGTCGCTGCCGGGGTTTTGCTCCAGGTAATTATCCATATAGAGCGCCTGGTGGGCGCGATGGAAACCGCCGACCCCAATATGGACAATGCCGGGGGTGACGGCGCTGCGATCATAGCGGGGTACGCGCACGCGATCGCTGAGCTGGCCGAGCGATCGCTCATTCAGCTTGACGAGGGATTTGGTGGGGTTGGATGGGCTGTTCATAGGTCTGCTCTAGGGGGGCTTCGGTTTGTAGGGGTACTTCGGGATGGTGGGTGAGGGTGAGGTGATGGCGCTCGGCTTTGGGAATCGCCTGGCCTGCGCCGTCGAACAGATGGCAGAGGTGGCCGTCGATGGCGACAGGGACGCGATCGCGCACCTTGGCCCGACTGTCGCCGTCGGTCTGCACGATAAAGGTGTCGCCGCCCGCGATCTTGACGTAGAGGTAGGTTTCGCCGCCCAGGCGCTCCACCACCAAGACCTCACCCATCAGCGTAGGGTTGCTGGCATCGATCCGCAGGTGCTCGGGGCGAATGCCCAGGGTGGCGCGATCGCCCGCCGACAGAGATCTGGGCTGCACCGGAATAGTGACGGTGGCATCACCGGGCAAGCGCACGGTGGTGCCAGAATCTTGCACGCCCACGGTCTGCACCGCCATGAAGTTCATCTTGGGCGAGCCAATGAACCCGGCCACAAACAGGTTGCGGGGATGGTGGTACAGCTCCAGGGGCGAGCCCACCTGCTCGACCACGCCGCCCTGGAGCACCACAATCTTGTCGGCCAGGGTCATGGCCTCCACCTGGTCGTGGGTGACGTAGATCATGGTCGATTGCAGGCTTTCGTGCAGCCCCGCCAGCTCGATACGCATCTGCACCCGCAAAGACGCATCCAGGTTCGACAGGGGCTCGTCAAACAGGAATACCTTCGGGTTACGAACTAATGCACGACCGATGGCGACCCGCTGCCGCTGGCCGCCGGAGAGGGCCTTGGGCTTGCGATCGAGCAGGGGCTCTAGCTGCAAAACCCGCGCCACGTCCCGCGCCCGCTCCATGCGCCGCTCTTTAGACACCCCGGCCAGGCGCAGGCTGAAGGCCATATTTTCGGCCACGGTCATGTGGGGGTAGAGGGCGTAGGTCTGAAACACCATGGCCAGCCCGCGCTTGTCGGGGGGCACATCGTTCATGCGATCGCCATCGACCAGCAGGTCGCCAGAGGTGATGTCTTCGAGCCCGGCGATCATGCGCAGCAGGGTCGATTTGCCGCAGCCAGAGGGGCCGACAAAGACGACAAATTCTTTGTCGTGAATGTCGAGATCGACGCCTTTGATCACTTCGTTATCGACGTAGGTTTTATGGATATCTCGTAACGTGACGGTTGACATGGGTGGCTCACCTTATTGATGGGAGAAAAGATAATTTCTTTAGGGTGGAATGTCGTTTAATTAAGGCTGGTGGGTAGTGCCCACCCCACGGCTCTTGTGGACGTTTACTTGACGGCCCCAAAGGTGAGACCTCGCACCAGCTGCCGCTGGCTGAACCAGCCGAAGATGAGAATGGGGGCGATCGCCATACTAGAGGCCGCCGACAGCTTGGCCCAAAACAAACCCTGGGGGCTAGAGAATGACGCAATAAACGCCGTCAATGGAGCCGCATCAAAGGTGGTCAAATTGAGGCTCCAGAAGGCTTCATTCCACGACAAAATGATCGAGAGCAGGGCGGTGGAAAAGATTCCCGGCAGGGCCAGAGGCATCAGCACATGCACCAGTTCTTGATAGGTGGACGCGCCATCCATGCGATCGGCTTCGAGAATTTCCTTCGGCACTTCTTTGAAGAAGCTGTAGATCATCCACACCACAATCGGCAGGTTGATCAGGGTGTAAATAATGATCAACCCAATGCGAGTGTCGAGCAGCCCCGTCTCCCGCGCCAGGATGTAAATCGGCACCAGCACGCCCACGGCGGGCAGCATCTTGGTTGAGAGCATCCACACCAGCGTGCCCTTGGTGCGCTTGGTGGGGAAAAACGACATGGCGTAGGCCGCCGGAATCGCCAGCAACAGCGACACAATCGTTGCCCCCAGGGAAATCACCACGCTATTTAGGGCAAAGTTGAAGTACGAGGCTCGGGTCTGTACCTCCACGTAGTTCTCTAGGGTGGGCCGAAAGAACAGCTGGGGCGGGGTGGCCACCGCCGCCACCTCGGTCTTAAAGCTGGTGAGAAACATCCAAAAAATCGGGAAGAACAGCAGGCAGGCCACCAGCCAGCCCAGCAGCGGAATCCACCAGCGGTGGGATCGGTTAGTTGCCATATCAGGTGTCCAAATTACGAGCAACACTGCGCATTAAGAAAATCGCCACGATGTTGGCCAGCACGACGGCAATCAAGCCGCCCGCCGAAGCTCCACCGACGTCGAACTCCAGCAGCGCTTTGAGGTAGATGTAGTAGGCCAGGTTAGTGGTGGCCAGGCCAGGCCCGCCCCCGGTGGTGACGAAAATTTCGGCAAAGATGGTGAGGAAGAAAATCGTTTCGATCATGGCGACCACGGCGATCGCCCGGTTGAGGTGAGGCAGCACCACAAAGCGAAACAGCTGGATCGCGCTCGCACCATCCATGCGGGCCGCTTCCATCTGGTCGGTATCGAGGGACTGAATCGCCGTCAGCAAAATTAGCAGGGCAAAGGGCAGCCACTGCCAGGCCACGATGATGATGATCGCCAGCAGCGGGAAGTTGGCAAACCAGTCAATCGCCCCCAGGCCCAGCCCTCGGGTGACCTGGGCAAATAGCCCGTTGACCGGGTGCATCAGCATATTTTTCCAGATCAGGGCGCTGACCGTGGGCATGACAAAAAAGGGCGAAATTGCCAGCACCCGCGCCACGCCCCGACCGGGAAACTCCTGGTTAAACAGCACCGCCAGCACGGTGCCCAGGCCGATGGTAATGGCCAGCACCGACACCACCAGCACCAGGGTGATGCCGATGGAAATCCACAGGGTGGGGTCGGTGAGAATGTAGGTGAAGTTGGCAAAGCCGACAAACTCACGATTTTCGGGAATCAGCAGGTTGTAACGCTGGAAGGCAAACCAGATCGCCATCGCCAGCGGCACTACCATCCAGAGCACCAGCAGAATCACCGAAGGGGCTACCAGCAGCCGGGCAGGGATCGAGCGGTGCGATCGCGCCCGCGCAGGCGGCGGCGAGTGGGTAGGGGTTGCGATAGATGAGGTCATGACGGGAAAAGGGGTGGATGAGTGGGAGAGTGGGAGGGTGGATGAGTGGGAGAGTGGGAGGGTGGATGAGTGGGAGGGTGGGAGAGTGGGAGAGTGGGAGGGTTGGGTGTTGGGGATTAGGGATTGAGAAAGAGCAACTACTCGCCAACCCATCTACCCATCCACCCGTCTACCCATCTACCCATCCACCCGCCTACCCATCCACCCACCTACCCGCCTACCCACCTACTCGATATACCCCGTGTGCCGCATAAACCGCTCAGCGACGGTCTGCGACTGGGCGATCGCCCGATCGACGCTGACCTGATTGGCCAGGGCAGAGGCCATGCGCTGGCCGACCTGGGTACCGATCGCCTGAAATTCAGGAATATCCACGTACTGCACGCCCTGGTAGGGAGTCGGTTCGGGGGAGGGGTTGGTGATATCGGCCGACTGAATGGAGTTCAGCACGATGTCGGCGAAGGGGGCCGCCTCCCGGTAGTTCGGGTTTTCGTAGGTGGACTGGCGGGTGCCCGGCGGCACGGCAACCCAGCCATTTTCTTCCGCTACGAGCTGGATGTACTCCTTGGACGTGGCCCAGGCGATAAACCGCTCAGCGGCTTCCGGCGACTGGGAGGTTGCGGGAATCGCTAACGCCCAGGACCACAGCCAATTAGAGCCATTGGGGTAAGAGGCCACCGGAGCGCGGGCAAAGCCGATGCGATCGGCCACCTGCGACTGGTCGGGGTTAGAGAGCAGCCCGGCGGCGACGGTAGCGTCAACCCACATGCCGCAGCTGCCGGTGGAGAACAGGGCCAGGTTTTCGTTAAAGCCGTTGGAGCTGGCTCCGGGCGGCCCGTACTGTTGCATGATGTCCACGTAAAAACTGATCGCGTTCTGCCACTCGGGAGTATCAATAGTGGGGTTCCAGTCCATATCGAACCAGCGTCCACCATAGGTATTGACCAGGGTCGAAAGAAAGCCCATGTTCTCACCCCAGCCCGGTTTGCCCCGCAGGCAAATGCCGTAGACACCGTTGGCTGGGTCATGCACCTGGCTGGCCCATTCGCCCACCTGGGCATAGGTGGGGTTGGGGGGCACCGTAATGCCCGCCGCGTCGAACAGGTCGGTGCGGTAGTAGAGCATTGAGCTTTCGCCGTAGAAGGGCACCGCGTAGAGGGTGTCTTCGTAGGAAAGCCCGGTGCGAATCGGGTCGATCAGGTCGTCAACGTCGTACTCAGCGGGCAGCCCGTCGAGCGATCGCAGCCAGCCCCGCCTGGCCCAAATTGGCGTTTCGTAAGACCCAATGGTCAGTACATCAAACTGACCGCCCTGGCTGGCCACATCGGTGGTGGTGCGCTGGCGCAGAATGTTTTCTTCCAGCATGACCCAGCGCAGCTGAATGTCGGGGTTGTCGGCCTCAAACTGGCGCGACAGGTCTTGCATCACCACCATGTCGCCGTTGTTGACGGTGGCAATGGTGAGGCGAGTTTGGCCCTCGGCCTGGGGACCTGGGGTACAGGCATTGACCAGCTGCACCACCAGTAGGCCAATGAAAAATGCCGCCAGCCCTCTGGCGCGCATTCAGGCGCGGCGAAATAGGCGCATCGCACGGCTCCTCGGATTGCTAAAAAAATAAACTAAGTTGAATTTATGCTCTTTCTATGGGCAAAAGCCCAATAATGGAATCATACTGATCTCGCTTCCCAGGGGTGAGGCGTTCGGCAATATTCGCAACAATTCTTGATTGCAGTTCTAATCTTGAGGTCAGCTGTATGAGCGCGACGGCAACCTATGCCTTCCAGGGCAAAACCATTCTGATTACCGGCGGCGCGGGGGAAATTGGCAAATCCACCGCCCACCGCTTCGCCGCCAACGGGGCTGCCGTTGTGTTGCTGGATATTAACGAAATGAAGATGGCAGAAGTCGCTCAGGCGCTCAAGGACTATGGCAACCCCGTCTACACCTTGGGCTGTGATGTTACCCAGGCTGAGGCGGTGGCTAAGGCGTTTGCGATCGCCGTTGACCAGGTGGGCCAGCTCGACTATGTGTTTAACAATGCGGGTTACCAGGGCGCGTTTGCCACAACCGACGAGTATCCTGAGCAAGATTTTCAAAAGGTGATCGACATCAACGTGGTGGGCGTGTTTCACATTCTCAAGACCGCTGCCCGGCACCTGCGGCAGGCTGGCGGGGCGATTGTGAATATGGCCAGCCACGCCGGGGTCGATGGGCCGCCCAACATGCTGGCCTATGCCGCCTCCAAGTTTGCGGTGATTGGCATGACCCAGACGGCCGCCAAAGACCTGGCCCCCCACGGCATTCGCGTCAATGCCCTGTCGCCGTCGCTGATTGGCCCCGGCATGATGTGGACCCGCCAGACCCAACTCCAGGCGGGGACCGGTTCGCAGTATTTTGATGCCGACCCCAAGGTCGTAGAGCAACAGATGATAAACTCAGTGCCGCTGCGCCGCTTGGGCCGTTTAGAAGAAGTCGCCAACGGGGTGGCTTTCTTGATGAGCGATGAAGCCAGCTACATCACCGGGTTTAATCTAGATATCACCGGGGGGCAGTAGCGTGACCGAGGCGGCAGGTCTCATAGGTTGGGTGCAGCAGAGCGTTCGCGCAGCGTTCCAGCGGAGAAACCCAATCGCATTAAGTCTTGTTGGGTTCTGTTATTGCGCCACCCAACCTACAAGTTCAGACTTGACAGATCTTTAGGGCGAGTTGAGCAAAAAGTCAAGCTATAGATATATGCTCAATACACCCTGGGGAAGATCTTTGAATTTAATAAAATACCGCTTGAGACAGTAGCGGCGGATGAGGTGAGTGATGGGAGATCTATATGCAGAGAAGCGCGATGGTCGGAGACCGGCCCAGCAGGGCCATCGCAAACTTGACCTGGCGGCCCACGCCGCCTGGCTCTACTACATTGCGGGCAACACCCAGGAAGAAATCGCCTGCAAGCTCAACGTATCGCGGCAGGCGGCCCAGCGGTTGGTGGCCCTGGCCGTCAGCGAAAAGTTGATCAAATTTCGCCTCGACCATCCCCTCAGCCACTGCATTGCCCTGGCCGAGGCCCTGCGGGACGAGTTTGAGCTATCGATGTGTGAAGTCGTGCCCGACCCCGCCGTCGGCGGCGACCTGTACAGCGGCCTGGGCGTCTGCGCCGCCGCCTACCTGGAGACCTACCTGGTGGCCAAAACCCCCTCCATTCTGGCCTTTAGCTCGGGGCGCACCCTGCGGGCCATGGTCGATCAAATTCCGTCGATGAATCAGCCCCAGCACAAGATCGTCTCGATCGTGGGCAACATGTCGCACTACGGGCTGGCCGGTCGCCACGAGGTGGTCATGCACCTGTCTGACCGGGTGGGGTCGCAGACCTACCCGGTGCCCACCCCAGCGGTGGCCACCAGCGTAGAAGAGCGCGATCTGCTGCAAACCCAGCGATCGTTTCTGACGGTTAAGGCCCTGGCGGAGCAGGCCAAGGTCACCTTCGTCGGCATTAGCCACATCGCCTGGAATGCGCCCCTGCATGAGGATGGCTTTATCAACGACGCCGAGCTGACCGAGCTGATTGAGCTGGGGGCCGTCGGCGAGATTGCGGGCTGGGCGTTTAATGCCCAAGGAAAGCTGCTGCAAGCGGGCACCAACAGCCGCGTGGCTGGCGTGCCCCTAGAGCAACCGGCCCAGCGCCTGATCATCGGCGTCGCCGGAGGCATTCGCAAAACCGAAGCCATTCTCGCCGCCCTGCACGGCCAGCTGGTCAGCGGCTTGATTACCGACGAAGCGGCGGCCACGGCGATTTTGAAGAAGGTATGACGGCTATCTGCCCGAGCGCGGCTGGCTCGGATGGATGGGTTGAGAGCAATTGAGGAGAAAACCATGACCGAGCCCGTGATTTGTTTAGGAGAATGCCTAGTCGATCGCCTGTTTGAGGTCGGTGAAACGCCGGAAGCTGGCTCCACCCAGGGCACCGATTACCCCGGTGGTGCCCCCGCCAATGTGGCCGCTGCGATCGCAAAACTCGGCACCCCCACCCAGCTAATTAGCGCCCTGGGCCAAGACGACCTGGGCGACTGGCTGATCCAGGTGTTGCAGGAGCAGGGAGTGGCCTGCCAAATTCAGCGGGTAGCCGACTGGCCCACCCGCACGGTGCTGGTGCAGCGGGATGAAACGGGCGATCGCACCTTCATCGGCTTTAGCGCCCCCGACCCCGCCGCCTTTGCCGATGCCCACCTTGCCCCTGAGTGGATCGATGCCGTCGATTTTGCCAGGGTGAAGTATCTGGTGATGGGCACCCTGGGGCTGGCCTACCCCACCACCGCCAGCGCTATGGAGCGAGCGCGGAACAAGGCTCAGCAGGCCGGGGCCAAGATTGTGATCGATCTAAACTGGCGGCCCGTGTTTTGGCCTGACGAGGCGATCGCCCCTCAAAAAATCCGCGACTTCTTGGAAAACGCTGACCTGCTCAAGCTCTCTAAAGAAGAAGCCCTGTGGCTGTTAGATACAGATTCTGCCGCCAAAATTTGCCAGCAAATGCCCAATTTTGAGGCCGTGCTGCTCACCGACGGCGGCCACGGCAGCACCTGCGCTACGAAACAGCACAGCGTTTCGCTACCCGCCTTTGGTGTGAACAGCATTGATACCACGGGAGCTGGAGATGCGTTTCTCGCCGGAATTTTGCACCAGCTCTGCCAGCGAGGATGGGAGAGCCTGCAATCAACTGGCACCCTTGAGGAGATGCTGCGCTACGCCAGCGCGGTGGGGGCGTTGACGACGCTGAAACCGGGGGCGATCGCCGCCCAGCCCACCCCTCAAGAGGTCGATGCCTTTTTGCACCACCAGGCGGCTGCCTGATCCCCCAGGACGCATGCCAAAGACAACCCGTAGGGGCAAACGCTGTTTGCCCTAATCAAACCAGGGCCAATCACGAAAATTTAGCGCGATCGCCAATCAAACCAGCTCCAGCCCAATCTCAAAACGGCCCCTGTAGCCCTCCCCATCCTGACTCACCGGCAGCACGAGCTGCTCGCCGCCGCTGCGAAAGATGCCGTCATCGGCGTTGCGGGTGGGGCGATTCGCGAAGCGTTCGGGAACCGATTCGGAACGAGTATCCGTGCCGAAATCGCCGCGAGCGCTGTAGGGAGGTTGGGCGTAGATGCGATCGCTCAAAGCATCGTCAAAATAGAGCTGCGAGGTGAACTCGTAGCCCTGATTTGCCGCAGTATTGCCGCGAATCTTGAAGTGGATGTGCACCGCTCGGCCCGGATACCAGCCTGGGTAAATGGTGGTGAACTCGGCGGTGCCGTCAGCAGCGGTGGTCTGGGCACCGCGCAGGAATTTTTGGCCCAGGGTGTTGGCCTGGCGATCGCGCACATCTGAGTAGGCCCCAGCGGCATCGCAGTGCCAGACGTCGACAATGGCCCCGGCCAAAGGCACACAGGCATTGGCCCCCACCTGGGAAACCCGAAATTGCAGCGTTAGGGGAACGCCCGGTGTCACCGAGCCCGTCGCCGGATCAGAGCGAATATCAGAGCGATTCAGCTCTGCATCGACAAAAAAGGGGCCTTCGGTCTGCTGAGGGCGCACGGTGCAGGCGGGCTGGCCCGCTGTTGGGGCCGAGTTTTGAGATAAGGTGTCGCTGAGGTCAGCCGAGGCCGATGGCCTGCGAGCACAGCTCAGCAGCGAAACCATCAGGCTGCCGCCGATGAAGCCCAGGGCATCTCGACGCTTGAATCTAGGGCCGTTCATGCTGGATAGGTATTGTCTAGACATTGGATCAGGGACGTTGCTACTTCAACAGCTTCTATGGGGCCAAACCAAAATGACGCCTTACCCCAAGCTTGCATTACAGCGTTGTCATCCAGCAACGGGGGATACCGCGCCTGGGGGGCATAAACTAGACCAAATGACAGCCCCATCCCTGGTGCCCTAGCTCTGCCTGGGCACCCTGGTCTTGCGGCTCCGCCGCTGATTTTGGAGGCAGAGCCTCCGACGGGCATTCCCATGCAGAGCATGGGAACGAGGGGCAAGGGAACTCTCTATCTGACAGCCTTCAGCGACTCATAGAGCGGGGTGTAGCGATCGAATGCCGCCTCATAGGCCGTGTGCGTTCGGGGCTGCACCGCCTCGATCGCCTCCGGCAAAATCTCAAACGCCGCCTCCAACGAAGGGTAGGCCCCCACCCCCACCATCGCCAGAATCGCCGCCCCGTAGGCCGCCCCTTCCTCCGCCTTGGGGGCCACCAGTTCGGTGCCCAGCACATCCGCCAGCAGGTGGAACCAGAGGGGCGATCGCACCCCGCCCCCCGTCGCCAACAGCTGCTTCACTGGAGCAATGTCCTGAATCACCTCCAGGGCCGCCCGCAGGCTAAAGGCCACCCCCTCCAGCACCGCCCGAATCAGGTCGCCCTGGGTGTGGGCCAGCGACAGATTCACCCAGGCCCCCCGCGTGTCGGGGTCGAGGTAGGGGCTGCGCTCCCCCGCCAGGTGGGGCAAAAACAGCACGCCCCGCGCCCCCGGTTCAGACTGTTCTGCCAGCGCCATCAGGTCGGCAAAGGCCATATTGGGGGCAAAGGTGTCGCGGTACCAGCGCAGGGCACCCCCCGCCGCCAGGGTCACCCCCAGCAGGTGGTAGCCGCCATCGGCGTGGCAAAACAGGTGCACCCGCCCCTCGGGGTCGGGGGTGGGGCGATCGCAGGGGGCAAAAATCACCCCCGAGGTGCCAATGCTGAGGCTGCCCCGGCCCAGGTTGCGCTCAGAAATCCCCAAACCAATGGCTGCAGCGGCGTTGTCACCGCCCCCCACCACCACGGGGAGCCCGGCGGGCAATCCAGTGCGCTCAGCTAGCTCAGATTTCAACCTTCCAGCAACGGCGGTTGACTTGACCACCTCAGGAAACAGGTCAGGGCTAATGTTTAGGACGTTTAGGATCTCCCTATCCCACTGGCGGCTGGCCAGGTTCAAACAGCCAATGCCCGAGGCATCGGAGGGCTCGCTCACCGCTGCCCCAGTCAGCACGTAGCCGAGGTAGTCCTTGGGCAGCAAAATCTGCCGCACCTGTGCGTAGGCCTGGGGTTCCTGATTGCGCAGCCACACCAGCTTCGGCAGCTGAAACCCCGTAATCGCCGGGTTGCCCGTCCGCTGAATCAGTTCTGCTCGGGGTACCGCCGTCTCAATTTCTGCCACGGCGGCCCCTGTGCGCTGGTCGTTCCACAGAATCGCCGGGCGAATCACCTGACCATCCCCATCCAGCGGCACCATGCCGTGCATTTGGCCCGACAGCCCCAGGGCAATGGCCTGCTGCCCCTCAGTCTGCTCGGCTACCTCACCCAGAGCCTTCAAGCTAGCCTCTACCCAGTCGGCAGGGTGCTGCTCCGTCCAGCCGGGGCGGGGGGTGAGCAGCGGGTAACTCTGGGTAGTTTGGGCCACTACCTGGCCCTGTAGATCCACTGCGATCGCCCGCACTCCACCAGTTCCCAGGTCCAAACCAATGACTACATCTGCCAATTCAGCCTCCCCCAATCTACGATTCTGCAACCAGTGGTGCCTTTAGCTTCCCTGGGCTATGGGGCGATTCGGCAGCTATGACGCCCTGAGGGGGCTGCTCCACCACCACCGGCTCATCCAGGCGACTTTCCTCCCAGGTGATCAACCGAGTGCCGCCCTTGCGGGTGAAATAGCTCCACAGCCACTGAATCATCACCAGCAGCTTGTTGTCGAACTCAATGAGAAAATAAATGTGGACGAAAATCCAGATCAGCCAGGCCGGCAGGCCCGACAGCTTGAGCCGTCCCATATTCACCACCGCCTCGTGGTGGCCAATCACCGCCAGACTGCCCGCATTGTTGTAGTGAAAGGCGGGCAAATCGTTGCCCTGAAGCCGCTGCTGAATCAGCTTGGCGACGTAGGCCCCCTGCTGCATCGCCACGGGCGCGACCCCCGGCAGGGGCTGTTTCTCCTCCGGGGAGGCTGCGCCATCGACCTGGTGGGCAAAGTGGGCCAGATCGCCCACCACAAAGATGTTGGGCTGCCCTGGCAGGCTCAGGTCTGGGTTCACCATCACCCGACCCACGCGGTCGAGCTGGGCACCGGCTCGGGCGGCCAGCACTTTGCCCATGGCCGAGGCCCGTACCCCGGCGGCCCAAAGAATGGTTTTGGCCCGAATCTGCTCGGTGCGATCGCCCTGGCGCACCGTCACCACATCGTCGTCGATGTCGGTTACCAGCGATTGGGTCTGCACCGTTACGCCCAGGTCTTTTAGGGCCACGGCGGCTTTGGCCGACAGTTTGGCGGGGTAGGGCGGCAGCACGCGATCGAGCCCTTCTAGCAGCAGAATGCGGGTTTCGGTGGTATCAATGTGGTGAAATTCGTCCTTGAGCGTATGAGAGGCCAGCTCGGCTAAGGCCCCGGACAGCTCCACCCCCGTTGGCCCGCCGCCCACCACCACAAAGGTCAGCCAGGCCCGCCGCCGCTCTGGGTCCGACTCTTTTTCCGCCGCTTCAAAAGCCCCAAAAATTCGTTTCCGCATTTCCAGGGCATCTTCCAGGGTCTTGAGCCCCGGTGCAGCCTCGGCCCACTGGTCATGGCCGAAGTAGTGGTGGCTGACCCCCGTAGCCACAATCAGGGTGTCGTAGGGCAGGGTTGTGTGGTTTAGCGTTACCTGCTGCTGCTCGGGGTCGATATCAATTACGGTGTCCATCAAGACCCTGACGCGGCGATAGCGGCTTAAAATCGCTCGCAAGGGGGATGAAATATCCCCAGGCGATAGCTTGCCAGTGGCGACTTGATAGAGCAGCGGTTGAAACAAATGAAAATTGCGTTTGTCGATGAGGGTAACTTCAACATGCTGAGTTTTACCTAAGGCCTTAGCGGCATAGAGCCCACCAAACCCGCCCCCCACAATTACAACCTGGTGGGGCTTAGTCTCACTAGCGGTACTTTTCATGGAATGCACTCCATCACAAATAGTCTCTAAAGATCGCTGGGGAGAATACCGCTGTTTGACGCTGTTTTCAGCACAGGGTGCGATCGCTTTATCTGACAGATTGACAGACTATTTCAGCCGACTTAGGAGCACTGTAGCTAGCTCTATCGGCCAAAAGGCATAGCTAACTTCTGCTTTGCCAGAAAAGCCATGGTCTGCACTCACGCTGGACTAGCTTTAGTGTAAATACTCCAAAGGGGCTTGTGGGAAGTCAGCGTCAGCAACTACGACGCCCTGGTGCGACCAAGGGGCACTTCAACCCCGATCAGCTCCGCGCCAACAGTCAATCCGTTCAACTTTTCAGAGAATCCTTTGCCGCTAGCAAACCCGTTGTCGATCAGGGGCTAGTCACCAACCGCAACTCCAAGGATTTGCCCGCCTTCAACAGCAAGATAGGCAAAGAATTTTGCGAAGGCAAACACGCTGCCCAGGCTCGCTCGGTCTAAACTCGTCCTGCTCTCTGGGGCAAGGCATGTGTTCCAAAACAGACTATGTCGCCTGTACCTTGCCCCTATAGACCGGCCCAACTCATCACCTAAGGGAGCACCCCAAAAAATTCTCATACCCGCGTTTGAACTGCGCTTTGCCGTCGCGATCGACAACGCGACCGTGGCCCACAATCACCCGCTCAAAATCCCAGCCCAACACCTGCTCCACGGCGGCTTTGACCTTGGCTTTCTCGGTTGTTGCTACCCGCTCCAGCAGGGACGGGCTCAAGTATTTGTAGCCGCCGCCTACCTTCGTCACCAGCTGCGTCAGCCAGGGAAAGCTTTCGTCAAAGCAAAAGGCGGTATCGGTCAAAATCAGCGTGCGGCTGGCACTGTGGAAAAACACCCACTCCTCCAGCGGGTCAGGGCCGCTGGGGGCCAGGGTTTTGAACCCGTCAAAAAACAGGTACTCCAGGCCCGGCCAGGGGCTGACCGCATCGGCGGCGTTGGCGAAGCCTTGCCTGTGGCAAATCGCGCGATCGATCGCCAGCTCTGGTCTTTTCACCCGCAGCCCCGCCGTCGCCCAAAATGTCGCCCCTGGGTATGCCGCCTTGCACTCAGCAGCAAACCGGTAGTGATACAGGTTCGGCGCAATAATATGGGCGACGGTCCCCAGGGCATCTAGCTCCCCCGCCAGCGCCTCACTCACCTGAATTGGCGAAATCACCACCAGCTCGTCACTGCCCAGCCGCACCACCGTCATCCGGGTGCCAATGCCCAGGCCAAAGTAGCGGAAGGGCTGCTCAGCCACCCAAAGATTTTGATCAGTTGCTCTGAGCATGATCGACGGTTTGGCCCTGGCGATACTGGGCGATCGTCCTGTTGTTTGTACGAGTTTAGCGCGATCGCCCCAGTTGGGAATGATGGGCAATGCCCACCCTACGCCTCCCCATCCACCCATCCACCCATCCACTTCCCTACGGCAGCCAGGGATATTGCCGAAAATCCGGCTTACGCTTCTCCAGAAACGCCTGCTTGCCCTCAGCCCCTTCCTCGGTCATGTAGTAGAGCAGGGTGGCGTTGCCCGCCAGCTCTTGCAGCCCCGCCTGGCCATCGCAGTCGGCGTTAAAGGCCGCCTTCAGGCAGCGAATGGCGATCGGGCTTTTCTCTAGAATTTCCTGGGCCCACTGCACCCCCTCGGCTTCGAGCTGATCCACCGGCACCACGCAGTTCACCATGCCCATATCCAGGGCCTCCTGGGCGCTGTACTGGCGGCACAGGTACCAGATCTCGCGGGCCTTCTTCTGGCCCACCATACGGGCCAGGTAGCTAGCGCCAAAGCCGCCGTCAAAACTGCCCACTTTAGGCCCGGTTTGGCCAAACACGGCATTATCAGCGGCAATAGTCAGGTCACAAACTACGTGCAGCACATGGCCGCCGCCGATCGCATAGCCCGCCACCAGGGCAATCACCACCTTGGGCATGGAGCGGATCAGCCGCTGCAAATCCAGCACGTTCAGCCGGGGCACGCCACCCTCGTCCACGTAGCCGCCGTGGCCGCGCACGCTCTGGTCGCCGCCGGAGCAAAAGGCATACTTACCGTCACTGTGGGGGCCCGCCCCGGTCAGCAGCACCACGCCAATGCGGCTATCTTCCCGGGCATTGGCGAACGCTTCGTACAGCTCGACAATGGTTTTGGGGCGAAAGGCGTTGCGCTTGTGGGGCCGGTTGATGGTGATCTTGGCGATGCCATCGGCCTTCTGGTAAATGATGTCTTCGTAGGGCTTTACGTCTTGCCAAGCAACCTGCATAGGGGGCGAGTCCAGTTAACACTGGGTTCTAGCCTCTCACACCAACTGCGGATTTTGGATTAGCGACTTTAGGTAATGGCCTCCTACATCTGCTTCAGGTGGTGGAGGCTAAACAGCTGCTGCCCGTCCGTCCACACCTGCACAGGTTGGAACCCGGCCTCCATGGCCAACAGTTGAAACTCATCGACGGTGTACTTATAGGAGTGCTCCGTCCGCAGGGTCTCCCCCGCCGTGAAGGGGATCTTGGCCTCACCCAGGTGGACGGTTTGATCGCACAGACTGGCGATCGCCATCTCGATCCGCCCCACTTTCTCGTTGTAGTGGGCCCGATACTCAAACTGGCTGAGGTCAAAATCGGCCTCCAACTCTCGGTTAATGCGCGTCAGCACATTCAGGGCAAAGGCGGCAGATACCCCCTGGGCATCGTCGTAGGCCGGTTCCAGAATGGCGGCAGATTTCTTTAGATCTACGCCTACGATTAGATCGCCCAGCACCGCGACAGTTTTGAGGAAGGTGATCACCTCCGCCGGTTCCAGGTTGCCAATAGAAGATCCGGGGAAAAAGCCGATGGTGGGGCGATCGCGCAGTTCCGGAATCGTCCCCAGGGGCAGGGGTTTGGTGTAGTCGGCACAGACCGCGATCGCCTCCAGACCTTCAAAATCCGCCATCAGCGCCCCACAGGCCTCTTGCAAATGCTGCCGCGAAATATCTACCCCCACGTAGGTTTTGACCTGAGGGGCCGCCTTGAGCAAAATGCGAATTTTCTGGCTGCTGCCGCTGCCCAGTTCCACCAGGGCACGGTGGTCCAGGGCGATCGCAATATCCTTCGCATGGGCCCGCAAAATCCCCATCTCCGTTCGGGTCAGATAATACTCCGGCAGTTGGCAGATGGCATCGAACAGCTCCGACCCCCGCTTGTCGTAGAGAAACTGGGGTGACAGCCTCTTCTGGGGCAGGCTCAGCCCCCGCAGTACCGCGCTGCGAAAATCCTCCACCGGCGGGTGGAAGTCGTAGAGCTTGACGGGAGAGGGCTTGGTGGGGGAGGTGGGGGGCATGGGGAGTGGGTGGGTGGATGAGTGGGTGAGTGGGAGGGTGGGTGAGTGAGTGGGTAAGTGAGTGGGCGGGTGGGTGAGGGTGAAAAGGTGAAGCGTTGAAGCAATATTCACCTACCCACCTACCCATCCACCCATCTACCCCTTCGCCAGCCGCAGGCCGCTAAACTGCCACCGCGCGGTGGGCGGGAAGAAATTGCGGTAGCTGGGGCGGATGTGGCCGGGTGGGGTGACGCAGGATCCGCCCCGGAGGACCATTTGGTTGCACATAAACTTGCCGTTGTACTCGCCGACGGCACCGGGGGCGGGTCGAAAGCCGGGGTAGGGCAGGTAGGCGCTCTGGGTCCATTCCCAGACATCGCCGTAGAGCTGTTGCAGGGTTTGGGCTCCAGAGGCAGGCTGGGGGTGCAGGTGGTCTGCCTCCAGCAGGTTGCCCTGCCTGGGGAACTGGGCTGCGGCCACTTCCCACTCGGCTTCGGTGGGCAGGCGGCAGCCACGCCAGGTGGCGAAGGCATCGGCCTCAAAGTAGCTGAGGTGGCACACGGGTTCGAGCAGGTTGACGGGCTGTAGGCCGCCCAGGGTAAAGATCCACCACTGGCCGTCGCGCTGCTCCCAGTAGAGGGGGGCCTGCCAGCCTTCGCTCTGCACCATGGCCCAACCCTCAGCCAGCCAGTGGGCGGCGGTCTGGTAGCCCTTGTCGGCCATAAATTCCAGGTATTCGCCGTTCGTCACTGGGCGATTGGCCAGGGCAAAGTCCTGCAGGTAAACCCGGTGGGCTGGGCCTTCGTTATCAAAGGCAAAGCCTGACTCCTGGTGCCCAAGGGTGTGCAGTCCGCCGGCAAACTCCACAAACTCCAGGGGTGTGGGGCAGGCGCATTCCACCACGGCCACATCCTGGCGGTAGGCGGGGCGCAGGGGATTGATCGCCAGGTTGTACTTGAGGTCGGTCAGCAGCAGCTCCTGGTGCTGCTGCTCGTGGTGCAGGCCCAGGGCCGTCAGTTCTCTGACAGCGGGATGATCGCCCTGGCTTTGCAGGAGGGTGGTCATAGCCCCATCGACATGGGCGCGGTACTGGTAGACCTCTTTCACCGTTGGCCGCGACAGCAGGCCGCGCTGGGGTCGGGGATGGCGATCGCCCACCGCCTCGTAGTAGGAGTTGAACAGATACCCAAACCCCGGATGAAACTCCAGGTAGTCCGGCAGGTAGGGGCGCAGCAGAAAGGTTTCAAAGAACCAGGTGGTGTGGGCCAGATGCCACTTGGGCGGGCTGACATCGGCCATGGCCTGCAGGCCGTAGTCCTCAATTTCGAGGGGCTGACAGAGGGTTTCGCTGAGGCTACGTACAGCCCGGTACTGGGCGGTCGGCCGATGGTTGGCTAAATCAGCCTCTAGGGAAGGAGAAATTGGGGGAGAAAGCGTCATTATCAGAGCTTTTGGGGACTTTTTGGCCATTGTGGCAGATTGGGCCCATCTAAAGATGATGATTGCCTTAAATTGCCTAAACCTTGCTGAGCAGACTCCAGCTAATCAAGCCTTTCGCGTTTGACCAAATTCCTTACGATGAGCTCAGTTCAATCGCCAGGAATCTGGATTTTAGCCACGGATAGTCGAAATCAGGTGAAATCCTTTCAGAAAGTCTCGCTTCAGCTTGACCCCCCAGCGCAGCGCAAACATCTACCCACAGGGCGGCATTTAAATTCGTTTGGCGGGGGCAAAACCCCTCCACCCCGAGTACGGTTCTACCTACCCAGCGTTCAAACCTGGCCTGTTAACTTAGTCACATGGGTTTCAGGCCCATGGGTTTCAGGAATGACGCCTTTCTCCCCTGTAGAAGTAACTTGTAGACGTAAATTGTGATGTAGACAACAAAGAATAGTGTCTTCTACATTTCAGCAGGGAATACTAACCACATCCAGCTCAATCCGATTGACCCAGGCCGCACTTACTGCCAGCCAAGCGAGGTATCCACTGTGAGCAATTCTTCCGGTAAAGCCCAAGACCTTTTCAACGGCTTCAAGCACTCTGAGCATCCCAACTCCCTCATGCAGTACGTCCACAGCATGAGCCCCGAAACCATCTCTCAGCTCTCCAACCCGACTTCCACCGAAGTTCAGCAGATGATGGAGCACAATATCATCGGCCTGCTCGGCGGGCTGCCCTCCCAGCACTTTGACGTAGAAATTACTACCAACCGCGAAAGCCTGGGCCGCCTGCTGGCCTCTGCTATGATGAGCGGGTATTTTCTGCGCGGTGCTGAGCAGCGAATGGCCTTTGAGAATTCGCTGATGTCAGCAGAGTCGTCCTTTGAAGCTGAGTGAGCGATCGCCCAAGACTAAACCAGGGAGCCCCAGCTGGCCCCTATTCCTCCCCTAACCTCGATCGCCGTGATACCGCACGCGATACCGAGGCGAGTTACACAACGAGGGTTCTAAATCAGCACCCCCTTTCCCCCAATCCGGCCCAGGCGCACCAGCCCTGGCCGGATTTTCCTGTTGAGGGGCTGCGCCAGGCCCTGCTGAGCTGGTACGGCGACTGTGGCCGCACCCTGCCCTGGCGCAACATCGCCAGCCCCTACGCCATCTGGGTATCAGAAATGATGCTACAGCAGACCCAGGTGAAAACCGTGCTGCCCTACTACCAGCGCTGGCTGGAGCAGTTCCCGACAGTGGAGGCCCTGGCCGCCGCCGACCTGCAAACAGTGCTCAAAGCCTGGGAGGGGCTGGGCTACTACGCCCGCGCCCGCAACCTGCACCGGGCGGCTCAGCAAATTGTGGCTGACCACAACAGCCAGATTCCCCAGGATTTTGACGCCATCACCGCCCTGCCCGGCATTGGCAAAACCACTGCCGGGGGCATTCTCAGCTCGGCCTTCAACCTGCCCCACGCCATTCTCGACGGCAACGTGAAGCGGGTGCTGGCCCGGCTAGTGGCGCTGCCCGTGCCCCCGACCCGCGCCCTTAACGACCTGTGGCGGCTGTCTGAGCACCTGCTCGACCCCGATCGCCCCCGCGACTTCAACCAGGCGCTGATGGATCTGGGGGCAACGCTGTGTACACGGCGCAAGCCTGACTGCGATCGCTGCCCCTGGCAGGGCCACTGTCAGGCCTATAATCGCAGTATTCAGTCGGAGCTGCCCATGTCAGAACCCAAAGGCCCCCTACCCCACAAGCAAATCGGCATCGCCGTAATCTGGAACGACCAGCGCCAGATTTTAATCGATCGCCGCAAGCAGGAGGGGCTGCTGGGCGGTCTGTGGGAGTTCCCCGGCGGCAAGATTGAGCCGGGCGAAACGATCGAAGCCTGCATCGCCCGCGAAATTTTAGAAGAACTGGGCATCGAGATCGCCGTGGGCGATCGCCTCTGCACCGTCACCCACGCCTATTCTCACTTCAAAGTCACCCTCAACGTCCACCACTGCACCCACCTCAGCGGCGACCCCCAGCCCATCGAGTGCGACGAAGTGCGCTGGGTGGGTCTGGATGCGATCGAAGAATACCCCTTCCCCAAGGCGAATATCCACATCATTAACGCCCTGCGAGCCTACGCAGCGGGGGCAGCGATGGGGGAGGTGGAGTGATGGGGTGATGAGGAAGGTGAGGTAAGGAGGTGATGGGGCGGTGATGAGGAGGGTGGGGGAGGTGGCTTGAGGCCGATCGCCGCCGCCAAAAGGCCCATTTGCAGAACAGGGGAAACCGATGATCGATCTGTCCTTTCCGTGGGGTGAAGGGCGGCGGAACGCCCTTCTCGTAGGCCGTAGGGCGAAGCCCGTGCGAAGCAGGACGCGCGGAGCAGGGGGTCTGGGGCCAGCGAAATGGCCCCAGCAGCAGACCTGGCTTCCCACCCCCACCTCCGCCACCGCTAGCCCACGAACGTAAACAAAAACCTGCATCTTTACGAACTTCGCCCCAATGCTCGGGTATTGATAGAAAAGCGTTGTGGAGCACAGGCGACTATGGGCAGGCACAGGCAAGCATGGAAACGCCTTCTTCCAGGAAGTCTGGTAGGAGCAGGGCTAATCCTGTACGCCACCACCACCCACGCCGACGAAGCAACCCCCTGGCATCACCTGCCCGCCGACACCGCCCTGGTGATGCTGCTCGACACCACCGCCGACACCTGGGAGCAGCTCAGCCAGTTTCAGCTTTTTAATTTGTTGGCCACCGAACAGGGACTCACCCCTGCCCTGCCCGGCCTGCCCTACCTGCCCTACGGCATTGACTTTGGCCTCGACGTCGCCCCCTGGGTGGGCGATACGGCCCTGGTGGCGCTTCTCCCCGCCCGCTCCGATACCGCCGTTCCGTTCACCGACTACACCGTAATGGTGGCTCCGGTGGCCAATGCCGAAGCCTTCGAGGGCTTTCAGGCCACCTTTTTTGAGCTGCAGGAGGTAGACCCCGAAGTCACCTCCGCCGATGGCACCGAAATTTACTACTGGCCAGCCCCTGAACTGGAAGACTGGCCCGAATGGTCCGATGATTGGTCCGATGACTGGCCCCAAGAGGACTGGCCCGACACCGAGCCTGCCCCCTGTGACCCCGCTGAGGTAGAGGCAGACCTCTGCCTTGAGGGAACCCAAGCCTTTCCGTCTGAGACGCGGGCCGCTGCCCCAAAGATCTGGCGGTTGGGGGCCAGCGGGGTGGGACTGCCGCTCACCGCCCGTTCGTTTCACGATGGGGACGAGGAGCTGGAGGTAGAAATCCCTGTGCCCATGCCCAGCTTTGGCCCCGGCGGTCTGGCCGTCGCCTTTTTGCCCGATGTACTGGTCACCGCCGAAAGCCCCGCCGCCATCGAGCAGTACCTGCGCCTGCGCCAGGCGGGGGAGGCGGCAACGCTGGCCACCAGTCGAGAGTTTCAGCGCACGCTGGTCAACCGTGAGCGCAGTCAGGCGCTGGTGGCGGTCTACGGCAACGCCCTGGAGCTGCTGAACTACGAGCTGTCTCCGGCAGGTTTGCCCCAGTTGCCGCTACCCTTGCCCTTGCCCCCCGCCCCCCAACTCGATGCCGATACCCTACAAACCCTGCGATCGCTCAACTTTGGCGGCACCCTGGAGGCGCTGGTCTATCCCCTGGCGACAGGAATGCAGTTTCGAGGCCGCTACTACTACGACACCATGCCCTTCAACTTTGGCCTCACCCCCACTGCGGCCAACGCCGACAGCCCCCTGACGCGGCTGCCCGCCTCCACCCTGCTGTTGATGAGCGGTCGAGATCTGGCCGGGTTCTGGCGTGGGCTGCGCAATGTGTTGGAGAATGCCAGCGACTTCACCCGCGAGGGACTGGCTACGGCTCGGTCGTTCTTTGGCCTGGCCACCGGGCTGGAGCTCGACCAGGATGTGTTTGGCTGGATGGACGGGGAAGTAGCGATCGCGGCATTTCCCACCCAGGGCGGCCCCCTGCGGTACGTGGGGCTGGGGCTGCTGCTACAGACCAGCGATCGCCCCACCGCCGAGCGCACCCTCGCGGCCCTAGACGACCTGGTGTCGAGCTTTGGCCTCTCTGCCCAGCCCCGCTCCATCAACCAGCAGCCCGCCACCAGCTGGGAGCTAGACCTCAACCAGCCCCGCCAGGACTACGTCCCCGAGCGCAGCTTCGCTAGCCACGGCTGGGTCAGCGCCGATACCCTTGCCATCACCTCGGGGACGGTACCCATGGCCAGGGTTCTGGCCCCCTCGCCCCACGATCCCCTGGCCGATTTCTTTTTGTTTGACCAGGCCACGGCGGCCTTTCCCAACCCCAACAACGGCTACTTCTACCTCAACGTGGGGGCGACCCTGGCCCTCGCCTACCAGGTGTTTGACCTCCACAGCACCCCCGGCTTTGATGCTGCCAAGCCCTATCTGGGCAGCGTTCGTAGCCTCAGCGCCACCACCGCCCAGACCCCCAACTACCTGGAGTTTCAGGGCCAACTCGGCCTGGCCCGCCGCCGCCATTGACCAGGCGGAGGTCAAGCCAACCCGTACCGTGGCCTGATGGGCTGTTGCGGATCGAGGGCACCGGTGACTTCTGTGGCGGTCTTCTGAGCCTGGTAGCTCTGAATAAAGGCCTCAAACTGCGCCATCAGGACTGGGTCGCGCCAGCCGCGCTCCACCTCCTGGCGCATGATGGCGAGCGACTCCTCCACGGAAAAGGCGGGTTTATAGGGGCGATGGTGGGTGAGGGCATCAAAAATATCGATCAGCTGAAAGATCTGCGCCAGCCGGGGAATAGCATCGCCGGTTAGGCCGTCGGGGTAGCCGCTGCCGTCCCAGCGCTCGTGGTGGTGGCGGATGATCGGCACCACCCCCTGCATCGTACGCAGGGGGCGGCAGATGCGTTCGCCAATGGCGACGTGCTGTTCCATCACCTCCCGCTCGGCCTCGTTGAGGGCAGCGGTCTTGAGCAGGACCGCATCGGGAATGCCCACCTTGCCGATGTCGTGCAGGTAGCCCGCCCAGGCCAGGTCGCGAATGTGGGCCGGAGCCAGGCCCAGGTATTCGCCAAAGCTGCGGGCCAGAATCACCAGGCGATCGCAGTGGTCGCCGGTATTGGGATCGCGGCTCTCGATCGTGCGGGCGATGGAGAACAGCACCTGTTCGGCGTGGTCGAGGTCTTCGTTGAGCCGCTTTTGGTGAATTAGCGACTTGACTCTGGCCGAAAGCTCCAGCTGGTCGAAGGGCTTGGTGAGAAAGTCGTCGCCCCCCGCCTCAATGCCGCGCAGCCTGGCCTCGCGATCGCCCAGGGCGGTCACAAACACCACCGGAATCAGCCGGGTGTTTTCGTTCTGCTTGAGCTGACGGCAGACTTCAAACCCGTCGAGGCCGGGCATCATCACATCCAGCAAAACCAAGTCGGGCTGGTGCTGAAACACTCGGCTGAGGGCGCTTTGCCCACAGTGGGCCTGCTCCACCTGGTAGCCGTCGACCGACAGCAGCGCTACGGCGGCCATGCGGCTGGGGGTGTGGTCATCGACGACAAGGACACGGGGTGGTGAGGGGTTTTGGTAGAGCACAGCAACAACCTGAAAAAGGCAATGACCGATGGTAGAACTACGAAATCTTTAGCCTATCGAGCGGGGGGAACTTTTTGGTGTGGGGGCAGCCACCGCTTGCGCCAGCGCGACGTTGGTACTAGATTTGAGACGGCCTGTTCCCGCTGGCGACGCTGGCGAATGGCGTCGGCACTGTCCCCCAGGGTTGGATCCCGGTAGGGCACTGCCGCCCGAGTCAGCAGGTGCTCTCGCTCCTGGTCTGACAGTGGGGCCAGCCCCGTGGGGTTTACCTGAGCCAGAGTACCCGGCCAGCGCCGCCCCGCCGCACTGATCGGTCCAATTGATAGCCCCGCCGCCTGCATTGCCGTTCGTACCGCCGCCGCGCAGGAGTAGGTGACCAGTTTGCCCTCAGGGTGCAGACAGGCCGCCACCCGCTCAATAAACTCCACCGTCCACAGCTCGGGGCAGTGGGGTGGCGAAAAGGGGTCAAAGAAAATCACATCGGCTTGAAAGCCTGCCGGGTCTAGCTCTCCAATCCGCTGCCGAGCATCGCCCCACAGCAGGTTAGCCTCCAGCCAGGGCCGCTGGGCCTCACCAGCCATCGCCAAATCCTGCAGGCAGGCCTGCACTGACGCCGACCAGCCACCGATCAGGCCCTGATCTACCGCCTGGCGCGGTACCCGGGGGTCGAGTTCCAGACCCACCAGCCGCACCCGACAGGCCGGGTTGACCCGCAGCACCGTATCCAGGGCCGCCGCCGTGTTGTAGCCCAGCCCGTAGCACACATCCAGCAGGGTAAGGGCAGGGGCCTGGGCCAGGCTGGCCAGGTCGGTGGCCTCGACGTAGGTGGCGTAGGCTTCGGTATAGGCCCCCTGGCGGCTGTGAAACCACTCGCCAAAATCCTCTGAAAATAGCGTCATCGAGCCATCGGCAGTGGGTTCGAGCACCAGGTTTCCAGTGGGCGTTGACATAGGCGGGCGTGGCATCAGGAACAGGAGTACAGGCACTTTGAGAACGGCTGGAATGCCCCAGAAGGCGCAAACCGATTCCCGTCTGTCTGTGCCTTAGATCTGTGTCTTAGAATGGGGGAGTGACGCCCCACACACTGGGCTAACGACATTAACCATTGTCAATGGTTACCAATCGCAATCGCAGCGATAAGGGATTTTAACCCCTGGCACTGGGGTTTTAAGCGAGAATAGAGATATTAAGAAACGTTTTTGTTGTTAAACCCAGGGCTTAACCGTTTGCCTTCGGTTGGCACCCAAATTTTGCAGGAGGTTCTCATGGTCGCAGCGGCACCGGCACAAAAGCGCCTTACCATCCAGGTTGAGGCGGTGGCCGAAGACACCACCACCATTCGCTCCCTCGACTGGGACCGCGATCGCTTTGACATCGAGTTTGGCCTGCAAAACGGCACTACCTACAACTCGTTCATCATTCGCGGCGAAAAAGTGGCCCTGGTGGACACCTCCCACGCCAAGTTTCGCGAGCTGTACCTGAAGACGCTGACCGGCGAAATTGACCCCAAAACCATCGACTACCTGGTGATTAGCCACACCGAGCCGGACCACAGCGGGCTGGTGCGCGACGTGCTGGAGCTGGCCCCCCAGGCGGTGGTGGTGGGGGCAAAGGTGGCGATCGCTTTCCTCGAAGACCTGGTGCACCGCCCCTTTGAGCGCCTGATCGTCAAAAACGGCGACACCCTGGATCTGGGCAACGGCCACACCCTGGAGTTTGTCAGCGCCCCCAACCTGCACTGGCCCGACACCATCTTTACCTACGACCACAAAACCGGCCTGCTGTTCACCTGCGATGCCTTTGGCCTGCACTTCTGCAGCGACGCCACCTACGACGAAGACCTGGAGTTGATTTCCCCAGATTTTCGCTTTTACTACGAGTGCCTGATGGCCCCCAACGCCAGGTCAGTGCTGGGGGCCATGAAGCGGATGGACGCCTTGCCCCCCGTGGCGATGGTGGCCACCGGCCACGGCCCCCTGCTGCGCTACAACGTGGCCGAACTGACCGGGCGCTACCAGCGCTGGAGCCAGGAGAAGGCCAAGGCCGAGGATCTGGTGGCGGTGTTCTACGTGTCGGACTACGGCTATAGCGATCGCCTCTCCCAATCCATTGCCCGCGGCATTACCAAAACCGGCGTCGCCGTCGAGATGATGGACATGCGATCCGCCGACCCCCAGGAGGTGACGGAGCTAGTGGGCCGCGCCAAGGGGCTGGTGATCGGCATGCCCCCCGCATCCGGCACCGGGGCCAGCGAAACCCAGGCCACCCTGGGCACGGTGCTGGCTGCGGTCCACGGCAAGCAGACGGTGGGCCTGTTTGAGTCCTACGGCGGCGACGACGAACCCATCGACACCCTGGCCACCAAGTTTCAGGATCTCGATCTGATTGCCGCCTTTACCCCGATCCGCATCAAGGACACCCCCGGCGAGGGCCTCTACCAGTCCTGCGAAGAGGCGGGCACCGACCTGGGCCAGGGTCTGGCCCAGGCGGGCAAGCTGAAAAAGCTCAAGGCCCTCGACGCCGACCTGGAGAAGGCCCTGGGCCGGATCAGCAGCGGGCTGTACATCATCACCGCCCAAAAAGGGGAAGTCTCCAGCGCCATGCTGGCCTCCTGGGTCTCCCAGGCCAGCTTCCAGCCCCTGGGCTTCACGGTGGCGGTCGCGAAAGACCGCGCCATTGAGTCGCTGATGCAGGTGGGCGACACCTTTGTGCTCAATATCCTCGAAGAGGGCAAGCACCTGGGCCTGATGAAGCACTTCCTCAAGCGGTTTGCCCCCGGTGCCGATCGCTTTGCCGGAGTGCGCACCCGCCCCGCCACCAACGGCTCGCCCCTGCTGGCCGACGCCCTGGCCTACCTGGAATGCGAGGTCACCAGCCGCATGGAGGTGAGCGATCACTGGATCGTGTACTGCACCGTGCAGGACGGCAAGGTGTCGGACCCCGACGGCCAAACCGCCGTCCACCACCGCAAGGTGGGCAACTATTACTGATGGATGATGACCTGCGATCAGAGTACGACTTTTCGAGTATGGCAGGAGGAATGAGGGGCAAGTATGCCGAGCTCTATCGCGCTGGTACGAACCTTGTGCTTCTGGATCCTGATGTTGCCCAGGCGTTTCCGACCGCTGCATCTGTCAATGCAGCGCTGCGGCTGTTAATGCAGATTGCCCAACGCCAGCAGTCGAGCAACTGAGTGAACTCAGGTTGGGGCCAAAACTAGCGGAAAAAACAATCGGTGCTTTGGGCAACCAGGTCTTCTAAGATGGGAGACTCTGAGCTGTTGAGGTCTCCTGTTGTCGTCCTTTGCTGCGATCGCCCTTACCCCCGCCGGGCTCAAAACCCTGCTGCCCCTGGCCACCGGTCTTCCCGCTGAGCTGTGGGTTCCCCCCAGCCTGGTGGTCGATGCAGAGGCGTGGAATGCCGAGGTTCGAGTCTACGATCGCTCCCTCAAAGACACCCTGGCTGACCTCTGGATCGCCCACGATGGACTGATCTTGGCCCTGGCCACCGGGGCGGTGGTGCGGCTGATTGCGCCCTTGCTAAGCGATAAGGCCAGCGACCCGGCCGTAGTTGTCGTCAGCGAGACGGGGGCGCAGGCGATTAGCCTCTGCGGCGGACACCAGGGCGGCGGCGATCACCTGACCCGTCAGGTGGCCCATCTGCTCAATGCCGAACCCATCATTACTGGATCCTCTCAAGCCCACGGACTACCGGGGGTAGACGTACTGGGGAAGCCCTTTGGCTGGAGCAAGGGCAGCGGCGACTGGACCGGGGTGAGCGCGGCCCTTGCCCACGGCAAACCCGTCGAAGTGCTTCAAGACTGCGGCACATCCCTCTGGCAGGACCACCTGCCAACCACCCACTCATTTGTGTTTGACTCGGTTCGCAACCCTGTCGCACGCCTGTGGATTAGCCCGATTCAGCGGCGCTTTGACCCCGACAGTGGCTTTCCCAAGGCCCAGTGGCACCCGCGGGTGCTGTGGGTGGGCATCGGTTGCGAACGGGGCACCCCCCAGGCGGTGATCGCGGCGGCAATTGAGCGAATTTTTCGGGCGGGGCATTTTTCCCTGGGGGCGATCGCGGGCATTGCCAGCCTCGACCTCAAGGCCGACGAGGTGGGGTTAGTTGCCCTCTGTGCCGAACGTCAGTGGCCCCTGCGCTGCTTTAGCGCCGAGGAGCTGAAGGCGATCGCGGTGCCCAACCCATCCACGGTTGTGGAAGCGGCGGTGCAGACCCCCAGCGTGGCCGAGGCGGCGGCGATTCTAGCGGCGACAGAGACCTCGGGGGGAAAGCTGCGGGTGACCAAGCAGGTGGTGCGTGTGGAGGGCCAGCCGGGGGCAGTGACGGTGGCGATCGCCCAGGCGGAGCGTGAGTACATTCCCCACCCCGGCCACCTGGCCCTGGTGGGCACCGGCCCTGGCGACCTGAACCAGATCACCCCGGCGGCCAAAGGGGCGATCGCCCAGGCCGACGCGGTGATTGGCTACGGCCTCTACATCGACCAGATTCGCCCCCTCTGCCGCCCCGGCCAGATCGTCGAGCCCTGGCCCATCACCCAGGAGCGCCAGCGGGCCGATCGCGCCATTGACCTGGCCCGCTGGGGGCTAGATGTGGCGGTGGTGTCATCGGGCGACTGCGGCATTTACGGCATGGCGGGGCTGGTGCTGGAGCAGCTCCAGGCCAGCGGCTGGGACGGTGAAACCCCTACGGTAGAGGTTCTGCCCGGCATTTCGGCCCTGCAGGCGGCGGCGGCGCGGGTGGGAGCCCCGCTGATGCACGACTTCTGTGCCATCAGCCTCAGCGACCTGCTCACCCCCTGGAAGGTGATCGTGCAACGGCTGGAAGCCGCCGCCCAGGCCGACTTTGTGGTGGCCCTGTACAATCCCAAGTCGAAAACGCGCACCGAACAGATTGCGATCGCCCACCAGATTTTCATGGCCCACCGTTCCCCCAATACCCCCGTAGCGGTGGTCAAGTCGGTGTATCGTCCGGACGAAACCATTCACCGCACCACCCTGTCCGCCATGCTAGAAGCCCCCATCGACATGCTGACGGTAGTGCTCGTCGGCAACCAGAGCACCCAGCGCCACGGCCCCTGGCTGATCACCCCCCGCGGCTACAACGGTCAATTCGGCGGTTAGGGCCAGGCCAAAACGCCACTGCCAAAAAGTCGTGCCATTCAAACCATTGTCAACTACCCTGGGATAGAGAATAGCGGTCAATCCGGCCCACCCCTCCAGGTTTGTTGACGATTCCCCCACTGCTGCCCAGGGAGGTCACCGCCGATGTCGTCAGAGGCCACAAATCTTGCCGATCCCACCCCCGATGTAGTCAACACTCTGATTGGGGGGCTCAGCGCCTACGGCCGACTCTATGGGCTGCCCCACTCCCCTGAACAGATGCAGGGACTGCTGGGTACGCTGCTGCGGCTGTACCGCCCCGAACAGCCCGCTTCCCTCGTCGATGCCGTGGCCCAGCAGGTGCTCGACGGCCTCACTCCCGCCGCCCTGACCAATGCCATTGTCGATCGCACCAGCAGCGCCCTGGCGAAGGAGGCTAACCGCTGGCAGCGGCACCTCAGCGACCAGGTCCAGGGCGTTTTGACCGCCTATGTGCAGCGCTACGCCCCAACCCTGACCTCAGATACGCTGACCGGGGTGGTCAAAACGGTGATTCCGCTGCTGGGCGAAGGCGCGATGACGCGATCGGAGGTCTTGGGCCTGGTGAGCCTGGTGGTGCAAACGTTTGACCTAGATCAGGTGCGGCGTGGGGCCATCCCCAAGGAACTCGCCGCTGTGCTCAACGCCTCCTCCTGGGCGCTGGCCCAAACCCTCGCCACCGCCCTGAGTCAACGCCCCATGGCCGAAGCCGTCGGCGAAACCGTCACCGCCTATGTGGAGCGCTACGCCCCTGCCCTCACCACCATTGGGGCCGACCTGATCGCCACCGCCCTCAGCGCCGTCCTCAAAAACCAGGTAGATTTTGACCTGAACACCCAGCTCACCGTCGCCGACGACCAGCTGTTGATTGAACAGGTCAGTTTTCAGCTCAACGTTTTGCGCCAGTCGCCACCCCCCTCCAAGGCCGCCTGGGCGATCGCGGCCCAGGTCAACACCGCCGTCGAGCAATACCGCAGCACCCACGGAGCAAACCTTGATGTCACCGCTGGCCTCCTCAGTGGCGATGGGCTTTCGATCTCCAGCCCGCTGACCTCCCGTCGCCGCCCAGTGCCGCCGCTGGCCACCGATTCACCCACCGGGGGTTAGGGGGTCTAGCTCCCTGGGCCGTCAGTGGCTAGTCAGGAACAGCCTCGCCCTCAGTGCGCAAGTTTCCCAGGCCCCGCCACATGTCCCCCGTGTGCAGCCACCCCACGTAGCCCGAGTAGAGGCAGACCTCCTGGGCCGAGGCCAAAAACACGTGGTAAATGCCCATAGGGTTGCGCCACAGGCGAATGCTGGTGCCATCGGCAAAGGTGTGCCAGGGCGTGGCGCGGGCAAAATCCCGCTGGTGAGCATCGGTCATGCCCGGAATCTGGCGCAGCCGATCGACCAGGGGATGGAGCAGCAGTGGCCCACTCAGGCTGCTGCCACCCCAGAACTGCTGAATTTGCTCAACCACGCGGGGATGGCAGCGCAGGGCCGCATGGGCAATGCCGCCCAGGCAGACAAACTGGCCGTTGGGCACCCGCGTACTCTCGACCGGGACGGTGCCATCGCTGCCGCCGTCTATATCCCCGGCGATGGACAGAGTGGCGATCGCAGCGGCAATGCGGCTGGCCATGGGGCGGCGATCGCGGCCCAGGTCAGCGGCAATGCCCAGCCCCACCTGCAGCGGGTCCAGAATGCGGCCCAGGTCGGCCCCGCCCACCGGAGAACCCACCAGCACCAAGGACTCAACCCGTGGCCACCACTCCGGATGGCGGTTGAGCACCTCCAGCCAGATCAGCCCCCCCATGGAGTGACCCACAATCCGCACCGGCAGCCGGGGCTGCTCGGCCAGGGTCGCCGTGGCCACAGCATCCACCGCGTCGATCAGAGGGGCAATGCGTAGCCAGGTCATGGCGTAGTTGAGGCAGGGCGCCACAATCTGCGCCTCCTCTGCCGCCAGCGCCTGGGCCAGCGCCTGCATCGCCTGGTTGCTGTCGGCCCAGCCGTGCTGAGCAAAGAGAATGTAAGGTTGAGCCATTGAATTCTTTCGAGCTTATTCCTCCAGGCCCTCGCCCCCGGCCTCGGGCTCCTCAGCCCCAGCCTGGCGGAGGGCCAGGGCCACCCCCAGCAGCGAAGACCCACTCAGCAGCAGGCTAATGCCGACGTAGAGACCGATCAGCCAGAGGGCGCTGAACGGCCAGCGGTTGAATACCAGGATGCCTAAAATTAGCGTAAGGATGCCGTTGATCGCCACAAACCAGGACATACTGCGGCCAGCCCGGTAGGCAAAGGCCATAGCAATTGTGAAAATGCCCTCGGCCATAAACAGCAGCCCAAAGGCCAGGGTGAGCACCGCCATGGCCCTGGCCAGGTTAAAGAGAATATACAGGCCCGCGATCGCGTAGAGCAGCCCCACCCCCAGGTTGAGCCAGCGGGTCCGCGCCAGCGGCGACCGATAGGCCTGCCCCACCTGCACCAGGCCGCCCACCAGGACAATCCACCCAATTGCCGAGGTGAACAGAGCCGAAGCCAGGGTGGGCATTAAAATAGCCAAGACCCCCAGGACAAGCAAGCCAATGCTGAGGGCCATCATCCAGCCCGTCGCCGCTCTCCGCTCACCCGCCGATTGAGGGTCCATAGTCACGACAGCACCTCGATGCGTATGGTCTGTAGATTAAATTGGCTTGAGCACAGCTACCCTGCTCTGAAGCGATTCCACCGATTCAGCAACCTTATACCCTACTTTTGTGATACAAAGCTATCCTCTGCCGGAGATAGACTGCCCCCCGCTTTTGCCCCCGTTTTCCCCGATGGCCCACCCCCGCAACCTCGTCACCGCCGACTGGCTGGCCCAGCACCTCCACGACCCCGATGTGGTGGTGGTCGACTGCCGCTTTGCCCTGGCCGACCCCCACCAGGGCCAGCAGCAGTACGCCGCTGGCCACATTCCCGGTGCCCACTACCTGGACCTCAACCGCGACCTGTCCAGCCCGGTGGAGGCCCACGGCGGGCGTCACCCGCTGCCCGATCTAGAGACCTTTAGCCAGACCCTGTCCACCCTCGGAGTGAGGTCTACCCCGCCCACCCTGGTGGTGGCCTACGACGATTCCCGCTTCGCCTTTGCCGCCCGCCTCTGGTGGCTGCTGCGCTACCTGGGCCACGACAGCGCGGCGGTACTGGATGGCGGCTGGTCGGGCTGGGTGCAGCAGGGGTACCCCACCGCCCCAGACCTCCCACCCCCCCGCGCCGGCCACTTTACCCCAGCCCCTCGGCCGGACTGGCTGGTGGACATCGACGCCGTGCGCCTTCGAAGCGAGGGTACGGTGCTGGTGGACTCGCGATCGCCCGAACGCTACCGGGGCGACGTCGAACCCATCGACCCGGTCGCAGGCAGCATTCCTGGGGCAGTGAACTACTTCTGGCAGGAGGTGTCTGAGCCCAGCGGCCAGATGAAGCCCCCCGCCGCCCTGGCCCAGCACTGGGCCAGCCTCAACGGATCTGACGAGGTGATGGTCTACTGCGGCTCGGGCGTCACCGCCTGCGTCAACCTGCTGGCCCAAACCCTGGCCGATCGCCCTATGGCCAAACTCTACCTCGGCGGCTGGAGCGACTGGTGCTCCTACCTGTAGTGGGGCTCACGGTGTAAGGTATACGGTTCACGGCAGGCCTTAAACCGTACACCTTGTACCCTGCACCTTTAGACCGTTAGAGCCTGTCACAATCAGGTTGGTCAAGTACTAGAGCCGACAGCGCCCTAATCTTTCGGCAGCGGCAGAACGGGGGGAGTCTCTTTTTTGCCGGAGGAAGCCTCTACGGGGGTGTTGCCCTGGGCCTCCAGGTCGGCCACGGTGGGCACCTGGCCCGAGTCCAGGTGAGACGGGGCCGCAGCGTCTGTCTCGACGGTGCGCTGGGAGAACCCCCAGGCAAAGACGAGGGCAATCACCAGCACCATGGCCCACTCGGGCGGCACCAGGGTGGGGTCAATCACCCGCACCAGCAGGCGAATACCGACAAAGGCCACGGTGATAAACCCAGCATCTTCTAGATGCTCAAATTCTTCCAGCCAGCGAATAAACAGCCCCGCCATAAACCGCAGGGTAACGATGCCGATGGTGCCGCCCAGCAAGATCACCGCCACATCTTTAGAGAGGGCCAGGGCGGTGGTAACGCTGTCGAGGGAAAAGGCCAGGTCGGTAAAGGCAATCACCGGAATGGCCTGCCACAGGTTGGCAAAGCGAGGCTCGTGGGAGGACTGCTCGTCGGCATCGCCCTTGGCGGTAAAGTGCTTGAACACCAGCCACAGCAGGTAGGCCGCCCCCATCACCTCAAACTGCCAGAATTGCAGCACCCAGCCAGCGGTCAAAATCAGCCCCATCCGCAGCACAAAGGCCACCACCAGCCCCAAATTCAAGGCCCGGCGCTGGAGGGTTTCGCCCTGCAGACCCTGGGCGATCGCGGCCAGAGCGATCGCATTGTCCGCCGACAGCACCGCCTCCAGGGCGATCAGCACCGGCAACAGCAGCAGGGTGTCGACCCCAAAATTGGTAGAAATATCCAGCAGGCGGTCTAGCATTAGCTCAGGTCAGCTACCGAGGGCAGCATCAATAAAGGTCTTGGGTGAGCCCAGGGCTCAGCGGGCCGCAGGACGCAGACAATCCAGGGAACAGTCCCCGCCTGCGGTTGACCAGCGGCGCAATGGCTTTAGTCTAACGTGCCCCACTTCCTTAGAATAGTACGGTTACCATCCACCCGCAGGGGAGTCGCCCGGAGTGCTAAGTTCGCTGCTGAGCCAATTTCGACAACGGTATCCCCAGGGCAGCCTGACCGCAGACCTGCTGACTATCCATGACGGCCTGTACGTGGTGCGAGTCTGCGCCGGAGTTGAGGGCACCGTTCTGGCTAGCGGATTGGGAGCCAATACCAAGCTTGAAGCCGCCGAAGATACCGCCACCACGCGCGCCCTGGAACGGCTCTGCCTACCAGCGGCTGCACCCGATCGCCCCGAAACCAGCCTCCTTCAGCCCCCCAGCCCCCCCTCCCTACCCGTCGTCGAGGCGGCTGTGCCCCCCCCTCAGTCCACCCTCCTCGGCCCGGCCCCTGACGCGATCGACCCCAGGGGCCGGACGTTGACCGTGGTCCCTGCCCCCGCGATGAAGGCCGCCACACCGCCGCCCATCGCCCTGGCCATTCCGCCCCAACCCCAGCCAGAGGCCGCCCCCGAGCCCGCCGCGCCGACACCGGCCCCAGATCCCGAGGACGATGAGCCCAACGAGTTCATGGACCTGGACCCCGGCTCCGCCCTTGCCGTGGATCTCTCGGACATCATTGCCCAGACCGATGTGGAGCTCCAGCGGCTGGGCTGGGACGTGAACCAGGGCCGCGAGTTTTTGGAGAAGACCTACGGCAAGCGATCGCGCCACGACCTCACCGACGACGAACTGCTGGAATTTTTGCTCTACCTCGAAACCCAGCCCACCCCTGGTAGTCCCTAGGACGTGCCGTCAAGTCTGGCCAAGACCCTGCCACCCCATAGCTAAAAGCAGCTAACCCCCCCAGCCAGAGCGTGGGGGGGGTTAGAACGGTCTAAACGGCCTCAGCCTTAGCGATGCCTACTTCACCACCATGGGGCGAGAGCCCACCGAGGTGCGATCGATTACTTGGTCGATCAGGCCGTATTCCACCGCCTCGTGGGGGCTCATAAAGAAGTCGCGCTCGGTGTCTTCGGCAATTTTGGCCAGGGGCTGACCCGTGTTGTTGGCGATCGCCTCGTTCAGCCGCTGCTTCAGGTAGAGAATCTCCTTGGCCTGAATTTCAATATCGGTAGCCTGACCCTGGGCACCGCCGAGGGGCTGGTGAATCATGATGCGGGAGTTGGGCAGGCTCATGCGCTTGCCTTTTTCACCCGCCGTCAGCAAAAAGGCCCCCATGCTGGCCGCCAGCCCCACGCAAATGGTGCACACCTGGGGCCGAATGTGGTTCATGGTGTCGTAGATGCCCAGTCCCGCGCTCACCGAGCCGCCGGGGGAGTTGATGTAGAGATAGATGTCTTTGTCGGGATCCTCAGCTTCGAGGAACAGCATTTGGGCCACAATCAGGTTGGCCGAATCGGCAGTGACTTCCTGGCCGAGAAAGATAATGCGCTCCCGCAAAAGCCGGGAATAAATGTCAAACGCGCGCTCGCCACGCCCGGATTGCTCAATAACGGTTGGAATCATGAGGATAAGCCACTTGCACTGCTGTCACTAATTCTAGCGACTTGTGGAGCCGCAGATTGGAGGGATAGCCGAATCAGGGTTTGCTATTCTGGCAACCAGAGCCCTTTTGAAATCTCTGTAGGCGCAGCCCATGGCCGTCAGCGTAGATCGAATTTTGCGGTGGAAGCAGACGGGCCGCCCGGCCCAGCCGATCGCGGTGCTGACGGCCTGGGATGTGATGTCAGCGCAGATTGTCGATGGGGCGGGAGCCGACATCGTGCTGGTGGGCGACTCCCTGGCCATGGTGGCCCTGGGCTACGACACTACTCTGCCCCTGACGATGGAAGACATGCTGATCGCGGCCCGGGCGGTGCGGCGGGGGGTAAAGAATGCCCTGGTGGTGGTGGATTTGCCCTTTCTCAGCTATCAGAGCAGCGTTGAAGAGGCGGTGCGGGCGGCGGGGCAAATGCTGAAGGCGGGGGCCCAGGCGGTGAAGCTGGAGGGGGGCCACCCGGCGGCGGTGGCCACCGTGGAGCGGCTGGTGCAGTGGGGCATTCCCGTCATGGGTCACGTGGGGCTCACCCCGCAGTCGGTGAATCAGTTGGGGGGCTTTCGCCAGCAGGGCAAAACCGAGGCGGAGGGCGATCGCATTCTCACTGAGGCCAAAGCCCTGGAGCAGGCCGGAGCCTTCTCCACTGTGCTGGAGCACATTCCGGCGGCGCTGGCCCGGGACATCACTAAGGCCCTGAGCATTCCCACCATTGGCATTGGAGCAGGGGCCCACTGCGACGGCCAGGTACTGGTCACCGCCGATGTGCTGGGGCTGTCGGCCTGGCAGCCGCCCTTTGCCAAGGTCTACGCCAACCTCAGGCAGCAGGCGATCGCAGCGGCAGCCGAGTTCTGTACGGAGGTGCGATCGGGGAATTTCCCGGCATAGACAACAGGGGCAGTCCCCGGCATAAAATTCCGTTAAGCTAGGGAGGCTGGCTACTAGAACAGAAACGGTTTATTACGGTTGATACCCTCGCTATGAGCACAACTCTCCAATTTAAGTACGACGTTAAGGACATTTCCCTGGCCACCCAGGGCAAACAGCGGATCGAGTGGGCCGGGCGAGAAATGCCCGTGCTGCGCCAGATTCAAGACCGCTTTGCCACCGAGAAGCCCCTGGCGGGCATTCGGATTTCGGCCTGCTGCCACGTCACCACCGAGACCGCTCACCTGGCGATCGCCCTCAAGAATGGCGGTGCCGATGCCGTTCTCATTGCCAGCAACCCCCTCTCCACCCAGGACGACGTCGCCGCCAGCCTGGTGGCCGACTACGGCATTCCCGTGTTTGCCCTCAAGGGTGAAGACAACGCCACCTACCACCGCCACGTAGAGACGGCCCTCGACCACCGTCCCAACATCATCATCGACGACGGCAGCGACGTGGTCGCCACCCTGGTGCAGACCCGTAAAGATCAGCTCAGCGACATCATCGGCACCACCGAAGAGACCACCACCGGTATCGTCCGCCTGCGGGCCATGTTTAAGGACGGCGTGCTCAGCTTCCCGGCCATGAACGTCAACGACGCCGACACCAAGCACTTCTTCGACAACCGCTACGGCACCGGCCAGTCGACCCTAGACGGCATCATTCGCGCCACCAACGTGCTGCTGGCGGGCAAAACCATTGTGGTAGCAGGCTACGGCTGGTGCGGCAAGGGCACAGCCATGCGGGCCCGGGGCATGGGAGCCAATGTGATCGTCACCGAGATCGACCCAATTCGGGCGATCGAGGCCGTCATGGATGGCTTCCGCGTCATGCCCATGGCCGAGGCCGCGCCCCAGGGCGATCTGTTTGTTACCGTGACTGGCAACAAGCACGTCATTCGCCGCGAGCACTTTGAGGCCATGAAAGACGGCGCAATGGTGTGCAACTCGGGACACTTCGACATCGAAATCGACCTCAAGTCCCTGGGCGAAATGGCCAGCGAAGTTAAGCAAGTGCGCAACTTTACCCAGCAGTACATGCTGGGCAGCGGCAAGTCGGTGATTGTGCTGGGCGAAGGCCGCCTGGTCAACCTGGCCGCCGCCGAAGGTCACCCCAGCGCTGTGATGGACATGAGCTTTGCCAACCAGGCCCTGGCCTGCGAGTACCTGGTGAAGAATAAGGGTTCCCTGGAGCCCGGTCTGCACTCCATCCCTGAAGCGGTCGATAAGGAGATCGCCCGCCTGAAGCTGGTGGCCATGGGCATCGAAGTCGACAGCCTGACCGCCGAACAGGAGATCTACATCAACTCCTGGACCGTGGGCACCTAGGCGATCGTCGCTCCGCCCGCCGAGTTCTAACCGCAGGCCCCAGGGTTTTTAGAAAAACCCTGGGGCCTATGCCATTAAATAACCCCCGAGGCCAAGGCTTCGGGGGCTGCTTAGTATAAGGAGTTAGCTATAAATTGCGTGCGTCTGTCGTATCTGTACTTAGAATGCCCTAAGTCCAGGGCTGCGTCATGCTCGAATTGCCATCTTTACGGCAGGTTGGCCCAGACTTAGCGGTTCTCGAGAGTTTTGCAAACTGTGACCCCTGTCACTTACAAGTCAGTGCAACCCAACGAGCTAGAAAGTGGTTGTGCAGTGAGTGGTACCCTCACTGCTAAGTAAACAGGGCGACGTTTAAGCTAAAGCCCGGCAGCACCGTTTCACCAGAAAGCTGGGTGGGGAGCGATCGCACCTCTGCCTCTGCCCCCGGTCGATAGATTTCTACCTGCTGACCCTTGGGGTCAAACAGCCAGCCCAGACGAACGCCGCTAGCCATGTACTCCTGCATTTTGGCTTGCAACAGCTCCAGACTGTCGGTAGACGACCGCACTTCCATTACAAAATCTGGAGCAATGGGAGGAAACTTGCGCCGTTGCTCGGGAGTTAGCGCTTCCCATCGGGATCGTTCTATCCAGGCGGCGTCGGGCGATCGCTTGCTGCCAATCGGCAGTTGGAAAACGGTAGAAGAGCTAAACACCACACCCAGCTGGCTTTGTCGATTCCACAAAGCCAAATCAGTTCCCAACTCCATCTCTTGATTGCCGCTCTCACCACCGACAGGAGGCATAACGATTAATACTCCTTGGGCATTTTGCTCGATCGCCATCTCTGGGTTGTGGATGCAGAGCTGATAAAACTGCTCATCAGTCAAATGAACAGCCTCAAGATTAATTTCGAGGGGTAAGTCCAGGGTGGTCACAGGCAGCTCCGAGGGGAGGGGCAATATCTAGCTGAGGGGAGTGCTTTCTATGGTAGCGATTCGTCTATCTTGTGAAAATCGCTAAAAACCGTTGCAGGCGAACAACTTCACTGAGTGAACTGTCTAAACTATTCACCAACTTGTGCTACCGAGCCCGATTCTGAGCGTGATTCGTTACCGATTTCAGCTCAATCTTCTCAGCGTTTCCCCAATTTATACCTGTCAAATGGGGCCGATATCCCCTGCCTCCTATCGCTCTGGCCTGTCCAGGGCGTTTGGTTTATTTGGGATGCCGCCAGCGGTGGAGCGAGTTACCCATGAATTTCGTTTTCAATTCCCTGTTTAACCATGAGCTATAGCTTCGACATCATTGGTATTACCCCGGTGCTGCAATTTTTCAACCACCAGCAACAGGTGGAGACAAAGCGCGATCGCGCCCAGGCCTACCTCGGCAGCTACTGCTGCACCCTCGACGCCTTCATCAGCGCCACCGAGGCCGTCCACTATCGGCCCAACTGGGACTGGGATGCGATCGTCAGCACCATCGTCAACTTCTGGCTCAGCCAGGAAAACGACGTCCTGCACTGGAAGCAGCAGTTGGCCGCTGCCCAGAACACCCCAAATCCAGGGGAGCAAAACCTGATTGTGGCCCGCGTGGTCAACTACGACAGCCTGCGCCAGGAGTTTGAAACCCTGTTTGACGGCTAGGAGCAGGGCCAAGATGCGAAGAACATGCCAGAATAAAGGCTGAATTTACCATCCAGCATCAGATAGGTTCCGTTGATCAGGCTTCTGGCAAAAATTCGCGATATCTTCCTGCGCTGGTGGGGCGACTTCACTTTGCAAACCCGTCTAATGGCGGGGGCAACCCTGGTGGTGTCGCTGATTACCAGCGCTCTCACATTCTGGGCGGTCAACACCATCCAGATGGATGCCCGCCTCAACGACACCCGCTTTGCCCGCGACCTGGGCCTGCTGCTGGCTGCCAATGTCGCCCCCCTGGTCAACGAGGCCGATCGCACCGAGCTGGCCCGGTTCTCCTACAGCTTCTACCAGAGCACCTCCAGCGTCCGCTACATGCTGTACGCCGATGAGAACGGCGATATTTTCTTTGGCATTCCCTTCTCAGAGGCATCGGTGCAAAGCTCTCTCACCCTGAGGCGGCGGATGCAGCTGCCCGAGGGCTACGCCCAAAACACCGATCGCCCCCTGGTGCGCCAGCACCTCACCCCCGTGGGCGAAGTCACCGACGTGTTTGTGCCGCTCAACTACAACGGCCAGCACCTGGGGGTACTGGCATTGGGTATTAACCCTAACCCCACCGTGGTCGCCTCGTCGCACCTGACCCGCGACGTCACCATTGCGGTGTTTGTCTCGATCTGGGTGATGGTGATTCTGGGGGCCGTGTTCAACGCCCTCACCATTACCCAACCGATCAAAGAGCTGGTAGTGGGGGTCAAAAACATTGCCGCTGGCAACTTTAACCAGCGCATCGACCTGCCCCTGGGGGGCGAACTGGGCGAGTTGATCTACAGCTTCAACGATATGGCCGAGCGCCTGGAGCGCTACGAAGAGCAAAATATTGAAGAGCTTACTGCCGAAAAAGCCAAGCTTGAAACCCTGGTTTCCACCATTGCCGACGGCGCAATTTTGCTCGACAGCGATATGCACGCGGTGCTGGTCAACCCCACTGCCCGCCGCATCTTCGGCTGGGAGCACCAGTACCTTGACGGCGAGAACATTCTGGAACACTTCCCCGCTCCGGTGCGGGTGCAGCTCACCCGGCCTCTGTTTCAGGCAGTCAAGGGCGACTCAGAGGCGATGGAATTTCGGGTGCCGATTACCGAGCCCAGCCACCGCACCCTGCGCATTTTGCTCAACACCGTGCTCGACCAGGCCCGAGAAAACGTCAAGGGGCTGGCCATTACCGTGCAGGACATCACCCGCGAGGTGGCCCTCAACGAAGCCAAGGCCCAGTTCATCAGCAATGTCTCCCACGAGCTGCGCACGCCGCTGTTCAACATCAAATCCTTCATCGAGACCCTGCACGAGTATGGCGAGGACCTCAGCGACGGCGAGCGCAAAGAATTTCTCGAAACCGCCAACCACGAAACCGATCGCCTCACCCGCCTGGTCAACGACGTGCTCGACCTGTCACGCCTGGAGTCGAGCCGCCAGTACCAGCTCGAAGCGGTGGATATCATTCAGCCCATTGAGCAGACCCTGCGCACCCACCGCCTCAATGCCCGCGACAAGCAGATCGAGCTGCTACAGGATGTCGAACCCAACCTGCCGCCAGTAATCGGCAACTACGACCTGCTGCTCCAGGTGTTTAGCAACCTGGTGGGCAACGCGCTCAAGTTCACCGAACCCGGTGGCCAGGTGATGCTGCGGGCGCACCAGATCGTGCCCCCAGGGGAAGGCCTCGACGAGGGCGGCTACATCCGCATTGAGATCTCTGACACCGGCATTGGTATCGCTCCCGAAGACCAGCAGGCCATCTTCGATCGCTTCTTTCGGGTCGAAAACCGCGTCCACACCCTGGAGGGCACGGGCCTGGGCCTCTCCATCGTCAAAAATATCATCGAAAAGCACAGCAGCCAGGTCCACCTGGTCAGCGAGGTGGGCATCGGCACCACCTTCTGGTTCGATGTCGCCGCCTATCAACCCGATGCGATCGAGGTGCTGGCGAAAGACACGACCCACGCGAGAGCAGAGGACAAGGATCTGGCGATCGCCGCCATCAGCCCGTCCTCTTCAGAAACCTCACTGTTGAACCCCAAAGCTGACCAGAATTAACGGTAGAGCCATGCTATTAGCGGTTACTGACTAGCGTTCAATAATTCCTCAGCGGCGGGGTGCAACCAGGGCTGCAATTGCTCAAATAGGTGTTGAACCAACGCCAAATCCTTCACACCGGGCTGGTGTTCAACGCCGCTGGAGAGGTCAATACCGTCGGGCTGGAGGGTCGAGAGCGCTGTGGCGACGTTCTCTGGCGTGAGCCCGCCCGCCAGCATCCAGGGGCAGGCGGGGCGAAATGACACCAGGGCCTCCCAATCCAGCGTTAGCCCTGTGCCGCCGAGCTGCTGGGGGTGGTAGGCATCGAGCAGCAGGGCATCGACGTAGGGAGCGTAGGTTTCGGCCCGCACCAGGTCGGCGGCGGTGCGCACCCGAATCGCCTTGATTAGAAAGATACCGGGTAGCTCGGTCAGCAGCTGCTGGCACTGCTCAGGGGTTTCCTGGCCGTGGAGCTGGAGGTGGCTGAGGTTGGCCTGCCGGGCGATGTCAGACATCTCCGCCAGAGGGGCATCGGCAAACACACCCACGGTTTTAGTCACGACTCCAGCGGCATCGAGAACACGAGTAATTTCAGCGATCGCGGCGGGAGTCAGGTAGCGGGGCGACTGGGGCACGCAGATAAACCCTAGGTGGGTGGCCCCATGCCGGGCGATCGCGATCGCCTGCTCTGCCTGAGTAATGCCACAAATCTTGACCCGCATGTTAACTCTGTTGAACATTTCGCTGAGGAGGTGTCGCCGGATTTTTATAATCCAGCTAGGCTTAAATGCCCATGCTAAGGCCGCACTTAAAGCCGTCGCACTCAAGCATAAGCGTTAAGCGATCGCCGTTAAATTTTGTTTCTCAAGACCCAATTTTAGACCTCTAGCGGAGAAATAACATTGCTGTTTTCCAACCTGCTTGCCGCCTACACCGTGCCCACTACCCCTGAGTGGTCGCCCAAAGTGGCGCTGATCATGATTACCTGCAACCTGTTTGTGCTGGCCATCGGCAAGTACGCCATCCGCAAGCCTGGGGCGGGTCCAGCCCTGCCCGTGGGCCTGCCGATGCTGTTTGAAGGCTTTGGCCTGCCCGAGCTGCTGGCGATCGCCAGCTTTGGCCACATTCTCGGTGCCGGCATGATCCTCGGTCTGGGCAACGCCGGATTGTTGTAGTATCCCCCCTTGCACCGCCCAGCGGGGTGATGGGCCAGTTGATACAATAGAGTCATATCCCAGACCCGAGTGCCCATTTCTGCGATGGGGTACCGGGTCTGGTTTAGCATTTGAGACTGTTTTGCGGCTGTTAAGTAGGGGTTAGGCAATGCAATCTAGCTGGCGTATTGGGGCTATTTTGGGTATTCCCCTGTTTATCGATAGCTCCTGGTTCATTATTCTGCTGCTGGTGACGGTGTCCTACGGGCTGGAGCCGAGCTGGCACTCGGCCTGGGGCAACCTGGCCTGGGCGATGGGCTTTGCCCTGGCGCTGCTGCTGTTTGCCTCAGTGCTGCTGCACGAACTGGGCCACAGCCTGGCCGCCAAAACCCAGGGCATCGCCGTCAACTCGATCACGCTGTTCTTGTTTGGCGGCATTGCCTCCATCGACAAAGAGTCCAAGACCCCTGGAGATGCGCTCAAGGTAGCCGTGGCAGGTCCGCTGGTCAGCTTTGGCCTGTTCTTGCTGCTCACCGCCGTCTCGTACATTCCGACCCTGCCGACCCCTGTATCGGTGATTACCGGCAGCGTCGCTCAGATCAATCTGGTGCTGACGCTGTTCAACATGATCCCTGGTCTGCCCTTAGATGGCGGTCAGGTGCTCAAAGCCCTGGTGTGGAAAGGGACGGGCAGCCGCATCAAGGGCATTCGCTGGGCGGCGCGCTCCGGTCAGCTACTGGGCTGGTTGGCGATTACCTTTGGCCTGGTCATGGCCCTGGCCTACCAGGCATTTTCGGGCTTCTGGATTGCCGCCATTGGCTGGTTTGCCCTGCGCAACGCCGCCGCCTATAACCAGGTCACCAACCTGCAAGAGGCCATGCTGGCCCTCACCGCTGCCGATGCCATGGCCCGAGACTTTAAGGTGGTCGATGCCACCCTGTCGCTGCGGCAGTTCGCCGACACCTACCTGCTCGAAGAGAACCGCGCCCCCGCCTACTTCGCCGCCTCCGACGGGCGCTACCGGGGCCTGGTCAGCATTGACGACATGCGCGCGATCGAGCGCAGCCAGTGGGAAACGCTGCCCCTCAGCCACATCGCCAAACCGCTGCTAGACATTCCCTCGGTGCGGGAGGGGACGCCCCTTACCGAGGCCATCGACCAGCTGGAAGCGCTTCAGATTCCTCGCCTCACGGTGCTTACCCCCGCCGATGCCGTCGCCGGTACCCTGGACCGGGGGGATGTGGTACGCGCGATCGCCGACCACCTGGGTCTGCGCGTCTCCCCCGCCATGATTCAGCGAATCAAAGACGAGGGACAGTACCCGCCGGGGTTGCAGCTGCCTTCGATTGCCAAGGCCGTGATTGAAGAGGCAAGGGCGTAGGGGATTGGGGGATAGGTATCACCCAACACCCCTCACCCCTAGGCCATGCCAAATTCAGCCACCAGTGCCTCGTCCGAGTCGTCCGCGATGGTGGCCACAATGGTGAGTAGGCGAGAAATTTCGGCGGCGGAAATATCTTTGAGAATGCGGCTGGAGATCACCAGCACCTGATCTCCTGAGATGCCGAAGCGGGCCTCCAGGGTTTCGTTGCAGTTTTTCTCCAGCAGCAGCTTCATGAGCCTGGGTTCGTCTTTGGCGGGCAGGCGCAGCACAGGGGACCAGGCGGTTAGCGTATCGGTCTCGGTTTCGCCCGTGAGCTGCACGTAAACATCGACGCTGCCGTACTTAAACCGCCACAGGTGTCCCTCCGTCGTCTGGCTCACCATCGCTCCATCGCCCTGGTCAAGACTGGCAATGACCGCCTCCACGGTCTCCACACAAGGCACTGCATCGATGTCTTGCTCAGTCAACGAATTGACGTAGGACAGTTCCATATCGATCACGTCATTAGCCATGACAAACCTTTGGTAGCTATTGCCAAACGAACTGATTCAGAGGGCCAGCCTGCAAACCGCAGTATGGCCCAGTAATGTCAAAATTCTAGGACCAACCGGCCCAGAAACAACCTCCTGTGGGGGGGATGGCGATGCCTGCTCCAACTGTATCCCCTCGGACTGCCGCTGACCATCCCCGTCTTGGCCGGGTTAGCCTGCGGCTTCGATCTGCTCTTGAAACTGGTCTTCGAGGGTATCAAAGCTGTAATCGCGAATTTCCGGCACTTCGGGCGGCACCTCAAAGCCGGTGATGGTGCAGGCCTGGCGGCGCTCCGCCCGTGACGAGTAGCGGCAGAGGTGCTCAATAAAGTGAAACACCACCTTGGGGTCAGACCACTTCATCTCGGCCCGCTGCTTGAGAATGATCAGCGCCTCTTTGTCGCTCATGGAGCTGCGCCACCCCTTGCGCTGACGGCACGACACCCAGGCGTTGAGCACCTGAAAAATGCGGGCCAGGGAGTTTTGTGGAATCGCCCGCAGGTGGTACTGCTCCAGCACGTCGGCGACTTCGTCTAGCCCTGCATCGCGGGCCAGCTGGGCGCTTTCCCTAAACAGGACCTCCATCTGGAGCACGGCATCCTGGTGGTCGGTATACTCCTGCTTGAGCAGGCGATCTTCGAGGTAGATGGCCCCCAGGTTTTTGAAGTGGGCGGCGAGAAACAGCGTTTTTTTATCGCGATCGCTCAGCCCGGCAATGGTGCCGTAGGCCAGACACAGGTCGGCTAAGAAGATAGATTCTTCAAACAGCCAGGGCTGCCTGCGCTTGAGCAGACTGCGCAGCAATTTAATAAAACTGTGAAAGCTCGGGTAGCTCATGGGTCAATGGTTCCCTGAGAAGGCTTGCGGCAAACAGGACACAGCAACGAGGGAGCATTGCAAATTACCCAGGGTAATGATGGGGAAAATGCTATGGTTAGCGGCCCATCTACTGGCTTCGCTCAACCCCAGCGGGTTGCTGTCTCTAACCCGCACCCAACCTTAGGGCGTATCGTCGTCAGTCTGCGCTGGATGGGCTGCTTAAGCCCTTGTCCAGGCGATCGCGCCAGTGCCATTTTCAGGGAACACCCCAAGTTTAAGTCAAAACCACGACGACGACGCGCCGCCAGGCAGAACTCTCCCCTCGCCCCAGCGGCGGCAGGTTCACGGGCCACTAAGGGGTAACCCACCCCAAAGACACCATCCAGTCGGCCAGGCCATTGAGAATGAGCTGCACCCCGATCGCCATCACGAACAGCCCCAGCAGGCGGCTCATGGCCTGAATGCCGCTGGCTCCCAGCACCTTGAGCAGCAGCGTGGACGATCGCAGCGACAGAAAAATGGCCAGGCCGATCAGGCCGATGGCGGCGGCGATCGCCAGCAGGTTCAAGGCTGTGGCTACCGAAAAATCGCCTCCCGCCTGGGCGGCGAGACCCAGGGTGACGGCGATCGCCCCCGGTCCCCCCAGCAGCGGAATGGTCATCGGCATAAAGGCAATATCTTTGTGCTCATCGACCCGTTGCACGGCCTCCTGGCTATCGACATTGGTGAGCTTGGGGTCGGAGTTCATCGCTCGCCAGGCGGCGTGGAACACCACAATGCCCCCGGCGATGCGCACCACCGCCAGCGAAACGCCAAAGAACCGCAGCACGCTGCCCCCCACCAGCAGGGTGCCCACCAGCAGCACCACCACGTTGCGGGCAATGCGCAGGGCGTAGCGGCGGCGCAGGTCTGCGGGTATCCCCGTCGTCAGCACCAGAAAAATCGGCACGCTGCCGATCGGGTCTACCACCGGAAACAGCGCCGCAATACCGCCCACGACAAAGTCAAAAAATACGCGCACCGCTGGACTGCCCCCAACAGGTCTTTGTCTCAGAATACTGTCTGTAGCGGCTCGGATCAGTTATCGCTATAGCCAGTCTATGTCGTTAGACCAGGACAATCCAGCCGTAGGCGATCGCCAGGGTGAGCAGGGTGAGGGGCAGGCCAAAGCGCAGGTGCTGCCAGAAGGTAAGGGTGTAGCCTTCGGCGGCGATCGCTTCGACCATGATCAGGTTGGCCACCGCGCCAAACAGGGTAAGGTTGCCCGCCAGGGTCGACCCCACCGCCAGCAGCAGCCAGCTCTGGGTATCGCCAGGGTCAATCATCCCCTGAATTAGCAGGACCGCCGGCACGTTGGAAATCAGGTTGGAGAGCACGGCCGTGACCGCCAGCAGCCCCGCTGGATGGGCCACCCAGGGGGCCACCCGGTCCAGCACCTGCAGCGACTGCACCGCCTCAGTCAGCACAAACAGCCCTGAAAACAGCACCAGCAGCGACCAGTCCACCGCCGCCAGCACTCGCCGGGGCTTGATGCGGCGAGTCACCAGCAGGACCGCCGCCGCTAGAAACGCCGACTCCGCCAGGGGCAGCCCCACCACAAAGGCGGTCAGCAATAGGGTAGACACCCCCAGGGTTTTAACCAGCAGGGGGCGGTGCAGGCGCAGGCGGGGCAGCTGGGGCGGTGGGCAGGGAACCCGCGATCGCAGCTCCGGGTAAAGGCACCACAGCAGCCCCACCTGCAGCCCCAGCCCCACCAGCGCCACCGGCAGCAGCGCACCCGCAAAGGCCAGGTAGCCAATCCCCGAAAACGACCCCACCAGAATGTTTTGCGGATTGCCGCTGAGGGTGGCGAGGGAGCCGAGATTGGTCGCCCCTGCGATCGCCAGCAGGTAGGGCACCGGGTTGAGCTTTAGGGCCCGGGTCAGTTGCAGGGTCAGCGGCGTGCTCACCAGGGCCAGAGTGTCGTTGAGGAAGACCGCCGACAGCGCCCCGGTTCCCACGGTGAGCAGCACCAGCAGACCCAGGGGACTGCTGGTCAGGCGCAGCAGCTGCACCAGGGCCAATTGAAAGAAACCGGCGTAGGAGAGGTAGGCATTGACCACCATCATGCTGAGCAAAAACACGATGGTGTTGGCGTCGATCGCGGCCCAGGCGGCGTCCAGGGGCAGCGTGCCCAGGGTCACCAGCACCGCCGCGCTGACCAGGGCGATGGTGGCGCGGTTCATACGCAATCCCGGCACGTAGCCCAGAGCCAAACTCAGGTAGCTGATCGCCAGCACCAGGCCCTGAACCAGGGTCAGGGGATCAACCGGGGTGGTCATGGTCCAGGGCGCTCTGGCCCAGGACGCTCTGGCCCATGACGCTCTGAGCTAAGGCGCTCCACCAGCTGGGGCCGGCTCGACAGGGGCGGGTTGAGTTCAATGGTGGCCACCACCTGGCCGTGGTCGGACTGCCAGGGTTCGATATTGTCCTCCAGCAGGGTCTGATCGAACAGGTGGTCGTTGAATACCGATACGTAGGTGACCCGGCCAATGCGATCGCGGTTTTGGGCCGAAAATTCTTCGCTCACCATGATGTGGTCGAGGCTGTCGTAGTGGCCGTTGTGGATGTGGGTGTAGTAGTGGTCGCCGTAGCCCAGGCGGGCCTGAATGTCTTTGACCTGGTACAGCAGCACGTCCCACACCGGCGCTTTTTTGCGGTAGGGCCAGCATTCCCAGGGCGGGGTGCCCGCCACAATTTGGGTGGTGACCGCGGTGTGGTTGTCGTTGACGTCGCCGACGACGATGACGGGGTAGTTGCGATCGCGCAGTCCCTCCATCAGCAGAAACCTGAGGGCGGTGGCCTCGGCGGTGCGGCGAATCAGCGCTCGGGCGTGGCCCTTGGCAATTTCAATCGGGTCGCTGCGGTCTACCCCGTTGGCCATCATCGGCCGTTTCGACTTCAGGTGCACCACAAATACCGTGCACTGAATCGCCTCGCTCAGGGCCAGATCCACCGCCAGCACCGGATGGGAAAATCGCCGCACCGGAATCTCAGCCCCTTCTAAATCTAAAAGGCTCTCGGCTGGAAACTCGTCGTACACCCGCTGCCCCAACACCGGAAACCCCGTCGCCAGCGCCACCCCCGGCCCCCGGCCAAACCCTTCCGCCATAACGATCTCGTGCTGCTGGTGGTACTCGCTGCGGTGGAGGGCTTCTTTGAGCGCCCCCCGATGAAACACCTCCTGAAAGCCGCAAATATCGACCCGCATGCGATCGAGCTGGCCGCCAATCCAGGCCAGTTTTTTGAGGTAATCGGCCTGGGAGTGGGCTTCGCCGGGGTAGAACTCGCGATCGGGCAGCATCAGGTTGTTGAGGTTGAAGGTGCCGACGCGAAACTGGTTGCGTTCCATAGCAGCCGCTGCTGGGGATAAGGATGGATTGGAGCAGTGCCCCTAAGCATAGCGCCCCCCTAGGGGCTGTCATCAATTAGCTGCCAAACGGCCAAAAATTAAGGGTTACAGCCCCCAGCCTGTCGTTTGGGTCGGGCGTGGCAAAGCATGATATACCCAGCTTTTGACCACAATCGATGACATGCTCTAGGGTTCCGCTGCCGCCGGGTCACCCGCCGGAGGACTCTCACCGCCGTCGGGAATCGGCTCCGTGGTCATGTCCTCGGGGGCAATCGCCGCGTCGGAGCGGGCCTGGGGCAGGGTCAGCTTGATCGCCGCCAGCACCCTGGAGGTGACCTGTAGGAAGGACTGCTTGCGGGAGTTGACCCAAAACTGGGCCTCCAGATTGACCGTGTTTGGGGTCAACTCCCGCACCAGCACCACCGACTCCGGGTCGGGCTCCACCCCCTCCACGGCCATGATCTGCCGCTGGATGCGGTGCAGAATGCTGGGCAGGTCGGTGGTGTAGTCGAGGCCGATAGTAATGCTACTCAACCGCACCGGGGCGGCGGTGTTATTGGTGATACTGCGCTGGAAAACCTCCTGGTTGGGAATAAACACCAGGCGACCGTCGTAGGTCTGCACCGTGGTGGCCCGCAGCTGAATTTGGGTGACGGTGCCCTCGTAGCTGTCAATCACCACCTGGTCGCCAATCCGAAAGGGCCGGGTGGCCAGCAAAATTACCCCCGAGATATAGTTGCTCAGCACATCCCGCAGGCTAAAGCCAATGGCCACACTGGTGAGGCCGAGGGTACCCAGCAGGGCGGCGAAGTTGACCCCCAGCACCCCCAGGGCCACCACGCTGCCAAGGGTCCACACGGCCCCGTAGCACAGGCGGCTGATCAGCTCTTCGGTGGTGCGATCGCCCTCGGTTTTTTGAGCCCACACCAGCACGGCATGGCGCACCGCCGCCGCCCCCAACCAGGTGAACACGAGCATCACCAGAGCCCCCAGCAGGGCCGGTAGTCCGTCCAGGGTGTTGCGGGCTAACTGCAGGGCGGTGCCTTGAATGCGGTAGGCCGCCGCCGCCGCCAGGTTGGTGCGAGCCATGGCCTGGTTGAGCAGGTCGGCCCAGCGCTGAGCCAGGGTGGCCAGGTCGGTATTGAAGTCGAGGGCATCCTGGGCGGTGACGGTCATGATCAGCCGCTCGTTGACCTGGAGCGTGGCCAGGTTGCGCTCGTTGTCCACGCTGACGGTCACGGGCGCTGTATCGGTCTCCTGGTTGAGCATAGCGGCAATGCGGCGGTTGATTTGCCCGGCCCGGTCGGCCGCGTTAACATCGGGCAGGCCCCCCACCTGAAACACCGGCTGCCCTCGCACCAGCACATCGGCAAAAAATGCCTCCTCGACAGCGGGTGTCTGGGCAATAGCTGCACCGCTAGAGTAGCTGGGCAGCCCGCCCATAGGCCCCAGCGCTAGCCCCAAAGCTAGCCCCAGCGCTAACCGCCAAACCAGCCGCTCGGGACGAGAGGCCCGTTTGGGGTCGATTCTGCCCCGGAGCACTCCTGACCAGGGCCGTCTACCCTGCAACCCCCATCGATACCGCGCCATACCCACCCGCCAGCTAGACCGCTTCCATTCAATCCCATATCTGGCCCCATGGAAAACCAATCCCCCAAAGCGCCGCACGATGCGCTCCCTGCCGGCAGCAGCGCCAGCTCTCCCCGGCGGCTCTTGGTTACGGGCGCTAGCGGCTTTTTGGGCTGGCACCTGTGCCGCGCCGCCCAGGCCACCTGGCAAGTTGTGGGCACTTACCACCGCCACCGTCCACCCCTGCCGGGAGTGGAACTATACGAGCTTGACCTCACCGCCCTCGCGGCCCTCCCCCCCTGGCTAGAGTCCCTTGCCCCCGATGCAGTCATCCATACCGCTGCTCTGTCCCAGCCCAACCGCTGCGAGCAGGAGCCGGACCTCTCCCACCGGCTGAATGTAGAGGCGACACGGGTGCTGGCCCAGTTCTGCGGCAACTCCAACATTCCCCTCGCCTTTACCTCCACCGACCAGGTGTTTGACGGCCAGGCTGCCCCCTACAGCGAGGACTCTCCCCCCAGCCCCATCAGCCTGTACGGTCGCCACAAGGTCGAGGCCGAGGCCCTGGTTCAGGCCCTGCATCCCTTCGCTGCGGTGTGTCGCCTGCCGCTGCTCTACGGTCCCCCCAGCCCGACGGCGGAGTGCTTCCTGCAGGGGTTTGTGCGCACTTTGAGGGCGGGGCAGCCCCTGCACCTGTTTACCGACGAGTTTCGGACCCCCGCCTACGTTGAAGATGTCGCCGCTGGCCTGCTGCTGGCCCTTGAAAAAGCGACTGGCCTGCTGCATCTGGGTGGCCCTGAGCGCCTTAGCCGCTACGATTTTGGCCTGCGGATGGCGGCGGTGTTTGGCCTGGAGACTGCCCTGATTGTGCCGGGGAAGCAGGCCGATGTCGTCATGCCCGCCCCTCGCCCCCCGGATGTGTCCTCCCGCAGCGATCGCGCCTTTGCCTTGGGCTATTGCCCTCGGGACGTCGAGGCGGGGCTCAAAGCAACTAAAGCCCTAGGGGCTGTCATCAATTAGCTGCTAAATCCCCAAAAACTAAGGGTTACAGCCCTTAGCCTGTCGTTTGGGTCGGGCGTGGCAAAGCTTGATATACCGAGCTTTTAGCCACAATTGATGACACGCCCTAGGGCATCGATAGCAGAATCACCGTTTCCTGTGGCATCCTTAATTCATTTAATATTGCTCAACCAAATAATTTAATCAAGTACCGCTGCGCTGCCCCGACTGGGATGATTCGGGGTAGCCGTAGCCCAGCGGACCAGCCCTAGTACCAAGCCCTCGGCTGGGTTTGTAGCTACTGCCAACACCCGGTCACCGCCATGCTCAACTCACACAACTGAGCATCCCCTGAAAGGTAGAAGCCCAAATCAAAATTTGTAAAGTAAATTAAACGCAACGGTTAGGGGGAATAGCCATGGTTGTCAAACAGTTTCGATGGGCAGGGCGTGCACCGATGGGGACGGCAGGGTTTTTGCTGATCGGAGGCATTGGGATCGTAACCGTCGCCTGTGGCCAACCGATAGAGCCAGCGGCCCAGGCCCAGGCCGAGCAGGAAGGTAGACCGGTGGTGGTCGATGTGGCCGTTGCCGCCGACGCAGCCACTGCCCGCACCTACACCGGCACGACGCGCCCGGCCCGGCAGGTATCGCTGCGATCGCAGGCCGAAGGACGGTTGCTGGGCCTGAGTGCCGACGTGGGCGATCGGGTGCAGCAGGGCCAGGTGGTGGGCAACCTTGACAATGTGCTGCTGCAAACCGCCGTGGGTGAAGCCCAGGCCGAACTCGCCGCCCGCCAGTTTGAGGTCACCCAGGCCGAGGCCCAGCTGGCCGACATTCGCACCTCCATCGAAGAGTCGCGGGTTCGGTTTCAGCAGGCCAGCAACGATGCCCAGCGCCTCCAGACCCTGGCCAGTCAGGGGGCTGTGTCTGCCCAGGAGGCGGAGCAGGCCCAGACCACCCTGGTGACCGCCCAACAGGCCCTGCAATCGGCTCAGGAGCAGGTGCGGACCCGGCAGCAGGCGGTGGCAGCGGCCCAGCAGCGGGTCGAGGCCCAGCGGTCAATTTTGCGCGAAACCCAGCAGCGCCTCTCCTTTGCCAACCTCACCGCCTCCCTGTCTGGGGTGGTGCTGGAGCGGGCCGCCGAACCCGGCGACCTGGTGCTCCCCGGCGAGGCCGTGCTCACCCTGGGCGACCTGTCCCAGGTGCTGGTCGTGATTGAAGTGGCCGACAGCAACCTCAGCGAATTTAATCTCGGGCAGTCGGTGGATCTCGCGATCGATGCCTTCCCCGGCGAAAGCTTCACGGGCCAGGTGACCCGCATTTCGCCCGTCGCCGACAGCACCTCCCGGCTGCTGCCCGTAGAAATTACCGTCGCCAACCCCGGCGGCCGCATTGGCAGCGGTCTGCTGGCCCGCGTCACCGGCACCAGCGGTCAGTCCAACGCGGTTTCGGTACCCGAGAGCGCCCTTGAGGTGGCCGAAGATAGTGATAGCCAAATTTTTGTCGTCACCGAAGCCGATGGCCTCAGCGTGGTCGAAGCCAGATCGGTACAGGTGGGCGATCGCGCCGACGGTCAGGTCACCCTGCTCTCTGGCCTCACCCCAGGCGAGCAGTATGTCGTCCGCAGCAGTCAGCCCCTGGAGTCGGGGCAAACCGTAGAGCTGAGCCTTACATCTGAGGGGTAGGTGAGTCGGTGGCTAGGTGAATAACTCACCTGCCCACCCGCCCACCTGCCCACCCGCCCACCCACCCACCCGCTCCCCATGACCCCCTCCTCCTTCCCCAACCAGCGTTTCAGCATTAGCGGCCTGGCCATTCGGCGGCACATCGGCACTCTGATGCTGGGCCTAACGGTACTAGTGATGGGCTTTTTCATCACCACCCAGCTGCCCGTGGATCTGCTGCCCTCTATCACCTACCCCCGCATCGGGCTGCGGGGCGATGCCCCCGGCCTGTCGCCGGAGGTGGCCGTGGACGAAATCACGCGCCCCCTGGAGGAGGCGATGTCGGCTACAGAGGGAGTGATTCAGGTCTATTCCCAAACGCGAGAAGGGCGGTTTAGCATCGACCTGTTCTTTGAACCGGGGGGCGATGTGGACCAGGCCCTCAACGACGCCACCGCCGCCCTCAACCGGGCCCGGGGCACTCTGCCCGACAGCATCGAAACGCCGCGCCTGTTCAAGTTTGACCCCTCCCAGCTGCCGGTCTACGAAATGGCGCTCACCTCAGATTCCCTCAGCCCCCAGGCGCTGCGAATTTTTGCTGAAGAGGAGCTGGAGCGCGAACTTCAGCAGGTGCCCGGGGTGGCCAGTGCCGATGTGTCTGGCGGTGTCAACGAAGAGGTGCAGGTAAATCTGGACCTGCGCCGTCTGCAGGCGGTGGGCATTGGTGTGCCCGATGTGATCAATGCCCTGCGCGATCGCAACCAGGATATCTCCGGCGGTCGTCTGCGCGGCGGCAGCGAAGAAACCCTCACTCGCCTGGTGGGCCGCTTCCAGTCGGCAGACGAGATCGAGAATTTGCAGATCGCCGTGCCGGGCACCACGCCGCCCCAGCAGGTGACCCTGCGTGACGTGGCCACCGTGATCGACGGCACCGAGGAGCAGCGCATCGCCGTGCGCCTCAACGGCCAGCCCGCCGTCAAGGTCAGCGTCCAAAAGCAGCCCGACGCCAACACTATCGAGGTGGTGGATGGGGTCAAAGCCAAACTCGACGAAATGCGCCGGATTGGGCTGATGCCCGAGGGCATGGACATGACCGCCACCCTCGATGAGTCGCGCTTCATTCGCAACTCGATTCAAAACGTGGCGATCGCGGGCCTGACCGGGGCTACCCTGGCGGGCATCGTGGTGCTGCTGTTCCTTGGCTCCCTGCGACAGACCTTCATCATCGTCACCGCCATTCCCCTGGCCACCCTGGTGGCGCTGGTGTTAATGGGGCTGTTCGGTCTCTCGCTCAACGTGTTTAGCCTGGGTGGGCTGGCCCTGGGGGTTGGCATTGTGGTGGACAACTCCATTGTGATGCTCGAAAACATGGCCAAGCGGGCCGAAGAAATGGAAGCCTCCCGCCAGAGCGAAACCTTCAGCCTGCGGGAGGCCATCTTCCAGGCGGAGGCCAGCAGTCAGGAGCTGGAGAGTGCCCTGCTGGCCTCGACGACCACCAACCTGGTGGCGGTGCTGCCCTTTTTGCTGATTGGCGGCATTATCTCCCTGGTGTTCAACGAGCTGATTCTCACCATCAGCTTTTCGGTGGCGGCCTCGCTGGTGGTGGCGCTGACGGTAGTACCCACCCTGGCTTCGCGGCTGATTATGGGGCGGCCCACCCGCTCCCTGCAAAGCTGGGGCCCATTTCGCTGGTTCAATGCCCGCCTGGAGGGAGTCACCCTGGGCTACGGTCGGCTGCTGCGCCAGGTGCTGCGCCGTCGGCTGCTGATCATCGCGGCGGCGCTGCTGCTGTTTGGCGGCGGCAGCTGGTGGATGGTGGGTCAGATTCCCCAGGAGATTTTGCCCCGCATCAGCACGGGGCAGGCCCAGGTGAGGGTGAGCTTTCCCCCAGGTACGACCATTGAGGCCAACCAGCGAGTGATGCAGGCGATCGACGAGGTGCTGATGGCCCAGCCCGAGACGGCCTATGTCTTTAGTACGGCCGGGGGCGGACTGTTTGGCAGCAATGTGTCTGAAAACACCCTGCGCGGCAGCGTCACCATTACCCTTCAGCCCGGCACCAACACCACCGCCTACGTCGATCGGGTCAACGGTGAGCTGAACCGGCTGCCGCTGGTGGGCACCCGCATCAACGTCAGCCCCGAGTCGGTGCGCGGCCTCAACCTGACCAACGCGCCCGTGCGGGCCGACCTTGACCTGGGCCTCCAGGGGGAGGACAGCGCGGCGCTGTTCCAGGCAGGGCAACAGGTGGTGAGAGCGCTGGGACAGGAGGCCACCCTGGCCCGCTTTCGGCCCGACGGCGAAGACCCCCAGGACGAGGTGCAGATTGTGCCCGACTGGGCCAGGGCCAATGGCCTGGGCTTGACCTCCACCACCATTGGAGACACCATTCAAACCGCTCTCAACGGCTCGGTGCCCACCCAGCTCCAGCGCGGCAACCGGCTGGTGGATGTGCGGGTGCAGATTACCCCCGGCAGCGTTCAGCGGTCGGCACAGCTGCTGGACATTCCGCTGTTTACCAATGGCGGCGACCTGGTGCAACTGGGGGACATTGCCCAGGTGCAGCGGGGTCCGGCCCCCGGCGAAATCCAGCGCATCAATCGGCGGCAGGTATTTTTAATTGGCGGTGATTTGGCCGAGGGGGCCAGCCTAGGCGATGCTCTGGCCGAAGCCGAGAACATCATTGCTGGCATCGATCTACCCCAGGGTATTACGGTACTGCCCAGTTCCGCCGCTGAAACCAACCAGGAGCTACAGCAGTCGTTGACCGTGCTGGGTTCGCTGGCGGCCTTCCTGGTGTTTGTCGTGATGGCGGTGCAGTACAACTCGCTGATCGATCCGCTGGTGATTATGCTAACGGTGCCCCTGGCCCTGGCGGGGGGTATTTTGGGCCTGTTTGTCACTCAGACGGCGATCGGGGCCACGGTGGTGGTAGGGGCCGTGCTGCTGGTGGGTATTGTGGTGAACAACGCCATCATCATGGTGGAGTTGGCCAACCAGATCTACGAGGCCAGCGGCTGCACCCGCCAGGAGGCCATGCTACGTGCGGCCCCCCGCCGCCTGCGCCCGATTTTGATGACCACCTTTACGACGGTGCTGGGCCTGTTCCCTCTGGCCCTGGGCATTGGCGAGGGGGCTGAGTTTCTGCAACCCCTGGGGGTGGTGGTATTTTCGGGCCTGTCCCTGGCCACGGTGCTGACGCTGTTTATCATTCCCTGCTTCTACACCCTGCTGCACGGTGGCCTGGGCGGCGGTCGGCCAGGACGGGCGATCGCCACCAGCGACCAAACCGAGTCCGTCGATGCCCCAGAGGTGGTGCAACCCTAGCGCACCACTTTTTCTGGCGATGGCGATGCCAGGCCCTGTCTATATACCCCCAGTTCGTAGGGGCGTTGCAGTGCAACGCCCCTATCAGGTATCGGTTTTATGCGTGGCTAATCGCAGGAATGAGTCAAAAATTCGACGCCTCTTGTAGGGTAAACGGCCGTTTGCCCTTACTCAAATTCATGCTCCCATCAAGCAACGCCTGGTTTTACGTCGGAGTTCTGTGAACGGATGCGGTATTAGTCGGTTTTGATGATTAGTCCTAGTTCCCCCCGAGTTTGTGTCGAGTAAAATAGAGGGAAAGCGCTCAGGAGGCCAACCCGATGGCCAAGCAACGACGGAAGCGTGGAACCGCAGGCGATAAAGGTTCAGGCGGCGATCGCCCGGTGCAATCACCCCGTGAATGGCATCGTGGGCCAGAATAAACAGGCCGGTTTGACTGTAGGTGCGCCCTAAAACCGCCGGCAGAACCCACAGCCATTGACGCTGCCCCAGGTCAACCGCCAGGAGCAACCCCAGACTTAACATCCAGACCAACACCATCCCCGAGGCAATTAAAACCCCCGCCAAAGGATCTGGGTTTGGGTCATGCCGCATATAAATCGGCCTCGCTCAGCAGTACCGTAGTTTCTCCACCAACTCTGCCAAAGTCCGGCTCTGGCCCCGATGTCATCTCAATGGTGTAGAACCAGGTTTCAGCCTCATATATAAAGTTTTTCACAGAACCCTCGCCACCCCAAAAACTGACCTGCTGGGCCCGGCAAAAGCTAGGTAATCCAATCAATCCCTGATCCATAGGACGCCCTCCACAATTTCTCACGGTAATAGAGGGGCGCTTGATTACTGGATTAAATCTAGTTCCCCCCGAGTTTGTGTCGAGTAAAATAGAGGGAAAGCGCTCAGGAGGCCAACCCGATGGCCAAGCAACGACGGAAGCGTGGAACCGCAGGCGATAAAACGATTTGTCTCCCCATTGCAGACGACCTCGACTACGCCACTTTGGTGGAAGATCGGGAGGCCTTTCGTCAGTATCTCGACGAGCAGATTGCGGCTCACCCTGAACTGTTCCCCGAAGGCATTGAGGCCGGTTATCGCTTTCACGGATGGGTCGAGTCCTCCCGCCAGCAGATTAAGACCCGACGGATTTTGCTGCCGAGGACGAAGGAGGCCTATCAACTGCGTCCGGATTTTGTGATGCCGTACATGAGCGAAACCGCAGAAATGGCGGATAAAGCCCTCTACCTGAGGAAGCATGGTCTGGCGTTTGAGGGCATTGCCTATGTACTGGGACGCTCCGAGATGCACTGGTATCGGCTCTGTCAGTCGTTGGGCCGAGCCTCCATTGTCGGGACTACCCTTAAAACGGAAGCGGCGCTCCCCCCCATCTAGTTGCCGACGAGAAGCACTGTAATTGGAAAGGGAACCGTGTCTATCTGGCCGTCACCGCCGCCCAAGGGTGCATCTTAGGGGCCAGTCTAAATGCCAGTGCGGGGCAGGCCGGACTCACTGAAGCCTATGGCGTGTTCCAGCAGGAAGCGGCTCATCATGCCCCTGACTATGCTCCCAAGACGGTCACCACCGATGGGTGGGACGCTACCCGAGCCGCCTGGGAGGCCTTATTTCCTGGCATCGTCTGGATTCTGTGCTTTCTCCATGAAGTGATTAAAATCCGGGATTGGTGCCGCTCGAAACCCGCGCTCCGGCAACACCTCCTCGACAAACTCTGGCATGTCTATCAGGCCACCAGCAAGCGACACTTTGCTCAACGATTGCGACGGTTGCTGGAGTGGGTAAAGATGAGCACCTTGCCCAAGGCTATTGACGGGCGCTTGCGACGGCTGAAAGGCAAGTCTCGGTTCTTCCAACGAGCCTTTGACTTCCCTGACGCTTATCGCACCAGTAATCAAGTGGACCGGCCCATGAACTATCTCGACCGCACCTTATATGCCATGCAAAATTTCCACGGGAAATGGGGCTCCGCCGAGCAATCCAGTCGAGCCATGGCATTACTCTGGAACTTTCATCCATTTTGTCGCAAAACTCGGACAGCGATGGATGGCTGCTTATGCCCCTTTGAACAACTCAACGGTTTCCGCTATCACAATAACTGGGTGCGCAATCTGCTGATTGCCTCATCGTTGAATGGCAGAAGGCCGTTGCCCAAGAAAGCTGACACAAAATAAGTTGGAACTCGATCGCATTCTGGACATCCCGGTAGCGGTAAATCGGCACCTGGGCTCTAATCTCAGGGGTTAACCCCTTGATCCACTGCTGCCCGTTCCAGTGGTACTGCACAAAAAACTTCGCGCCGTTGCCCCGATCTACCCGCGTCACCTTTACCAGAGGCTGTCCGGTTCGGCTGGGATAGAAATAATCCTGCCGCTGCTGGGGTCGAACGGGCTTCTCAGGGGAGGCGGTGGCTGCAAAGTATTGCCCCCACATGCCATCGGCTGTTGCGCCCCGGTAGACGTAGCCGTCTACCGCCCCATCCTGGTCTACATGGCACCTTATATGCCATGCAAAATTTCCACGGGAAATGGGGCTCCGCCGAGCAATCCAGTCGAGCCATGGCATTACTCTGGAACTTTCATCCATTTTGTCGCAAAACTCGGACAGCGATGGATGGCTGCTTATGCCCCTTTGAACAACTCAACGGTTTCCGCTATCACAATAACTGGGTGCGCAATCTGCTGATTGCCTCATCGTTGAATGGCAGAAGGCCGTTGCCCAAGAAAGCTGACACAAAATAAGTTGGAACTAGGATTAGTCGGTGTTGATAATGCCCTCTTCAGGGTCCACCAGCCGCCACAGTTTTTGCTTGATCTGGATGTCAAACACCTCCCACTTGAGGCGGTTGTACTCCGAATTTTCGTAAAAGCCCGACAGGAACCCCACCGGAATTTCGAAGCCCCCGGCCATGGAGCGGCCGCCGCCAAAAAACCGCCCCTCGCTGTCCTGGCCAAAGGCTTCTTTGATGAACTCGTCGGGGTCGAGGGTGATCTTGCTGGTGCGCAGGGAGCCAATCACCACCTCGCGCTCCTCATCTTCGTCGTGGACGATGCCGTAGACCACGGCGGTGTGGACGTTTTCTTCGGTGACCAGGAAGTCGGCAGCCTGGGGAATGGCGTCGCGGTCGTCGTAGCGCAGGTAGCCCACCCCGGCGATCGACACGTTGTTCTGCACCTTGCGGTTGCGCAGCGATCGCTCGATCACATCCATCACCCGCTTTGACCGGGAGGCCTGGAGCACCGCGCTGAGCAACTGGCCGTCGTAAAACTGGCTCAGGTAGGCCGCCGCCATAAAATCGCTGGCCCCGGCGTGCATGAGCTGGTTGGTGTCGGCCCGCAGCCCGTGCATGAGGGCGGTGGCGCACTTGGTGTGCTTGCTGTTGTTGCGATCGAGGTTGAGCAGCCCCTGCTGGAGGTACTGGGTCAGGATCGTTGCGGTGGCTCGAATATGGGGCCGCAGGTCCACGTACTCGGCGTCGAGCTTGGACTGGGGGGAGTGGTGGTCAATCACCAGTACCAGGGGTAGGCCAGCCTCTCGCAGGTGTTCGTAGAGTTGGCTGGTGGTGCCCTGGTTGTCCACCAGCACCAACCCCTGGTAGTCGCTCAGGTGGGGGCCATCGGCGGCGGTGAGCCAGCGGCGGGCAGGCAGGCCGGTCAGACGCACCAGGGCAATGTTTTCCTGATGGCTGAGGGTGCCAGCGTAGACAATGTCGCACTCAATTTTGTAGTTGGCCGCAATCAGCTTGTAGGCCCAGGCCGACGAGAGGGCATCGGGGTCGGGAAAATCCTGCAGCAGCACCAGGTGGCGATCCTCGCGGTGGGCCTCCAGCAGGCGACGCACCGCCTGTACCGGATCTTCGGCATCGCCGTCGAGTTCAGGGTGTGGCATGAGAGAAATGGCGCTTTTGCCGTTGGGCAACGTCACCTCTGGAGCATCCGAGTCGGAGTCAAACGTCATCATGGACAGTTCCTTCTGTGCCAGCGCACCTGATATTCCACACTAAAATTTCAGTTCCTCTCCCCAGGGCCCGGACAGCCCTCCAGCCTCCCCATTGCAGTCGCAGTCGGTAGGCCGTGTAAAGCCAGAGGCGTCAGCGGTGCCAAAGCTCTATGATCATTATTACAAATTGCGGTAGAATCGCCAGCGTTGCGCCCGTTCAGGCTGCAACTTCACCCCTGCGACATAGGCCCGAGGCTTACGAAATACCGATGACGTATTTCTTCCACTCCTGGTGTACCCCGCTGTGAATTTGTCGGGTGACCTCGAAGTAGAGACTGCTGTGAGGCTTGCGGGGCTGGCTAAACAGCGGCATGTTGGCTTCCCGGGGGGTGCGGTTGCCCTTTTTAACGTTGCAGCGCACGCAGGCCGTTACCATGTTTTCCCAGGTGTCGCCGCCGCCGCGCGATCGCGGCACCACGTGGTCGAGGGTCAAGCCGTCACCGCTGTAGCTGCAATACTGGCAGGTGTGGTTGTCCCGCTGAAGCAGGTTGCGCCGGGTGAGAGGAATATCTTTGTAGGGTACCCGCACATAGTGGCGCAGACGAATGACCGTCGGCAGTGGAAAGTCGGCATAGACCAACTTGCCATTATGTTCAACCCGCTCAGCCTTACCCTTGATCACAAGAACAACAGCCCGGCGCCAGCTCGTAATATTGAGCGGTTCATAGGAGGCATTGAGCACCAGAACCTTACTCATTCTTTTGCGTGGTAATTGGCTAAAGAATATAAGCCCGATGGTAGCACAGAAGCTAAATGGCGGGGTTTGGCTGCTGGTACACTGCCTCGAAGCCCGGTTTGCGGTGGCTCGGTTTTAGCAGGGCATCTGGCGCTATGATTCAGTCGCTAGCCCCAAAACCCTCGGACAGCTTGTGGTGAAGGAGGAGGAACGATGTTGAGTTGGGATCAAACCCCTAGCCTGGCCCCCAGCCTGGAGCCCATGCGCTGCTGCCGAGCCTGGGTTGAAATTGACCTGGGGGCCCTGCGGCACAACGTGCGCCAGCTGAAGGGTCTGCTGCCCGCCGCCGCCCAGCTGATGGCTGTCGTCAAAGCCGACGCCTACGGGCACGGGGCTGTGACGGTGGCCCAGACCGCCCTCCAGGCCGGAGCCGCCTGGCTGGGGGTCGCCACCGTTCCCGAGGGCATTGAGCTGCGCGCAGCGGGTATTCAAGCACCCATTTTGGTGATGGGGGCCGTCAACAGCCCCGAAGAAATGCAGGCGATCGCCCACTGGCGGCTTCAGCCCACCCTGGTCAACCCCAAGCAGGCCCTGGTCTTTTCTGACACGCTCTCGGGGCTGGCGGCGGCCCGACCCCTGGTTGTGCACCTCAAAATTGACACCGGCATGACCCGGCTGGGGTTCCCCTGGGCCGAGGCCGTCGATTTCGTCAGGTTTGTGCGCCAGCTGCCCCACCTCAAAATCGACAGTCTCTACTCTCACCTGGCCACCGCCGACAGCCCCGACCCAGCCATCATGGCGCAGCAGCACCAGCGGTTTCGGGCAGCGCTGGGGCAGCTCCAGCAGCAGCAGTTGCTCCCCCCCCGGCTGCACCTGGCCAACACGGCAGCCACCCTGGCCGACCCCGCCCTGCACTACGACCTGGTACGGGTGGGGCTGGGCCTCTACGGTCTCTATCCGGCCCCCCACCTCCAGGGCCGGGTCGATCTGCGGCCGGTGATGCAGGTCAAGGCCCGCATCACCCACCTCAAAGATGTGCCCGCCGGAACCGGGGTCAGCTACGGCCATCAATACGTGTGCGATCGCCCCATGCGGCTGGCGGTGGTGGGCGTTGGCTATGCCGACGGGGTACCCCGCGTCCTCTCCAATCGGCTGCAGGTCATGGTCAAGGGCCAGCTGGCCCGGCAGGTTGGGGCGATCACGATGGATCAGCTGATGCTGGATGTCAGCCGCATCCCCAACCTGCAGGAGGGGGACGTGGTCACGCTGCTGGGCCGCGACGGGCCCCACGCCATCGGGCCTGACGACTGGGCCGCCATGGCCAACACCATCAGCTGGGAAATTCTCTGCGGTTTCAAGCACCGGCTGCCCCGCATTGCCGTGCAGCAGAGCCTGGGGGCAGCCGCCGTCCCCAGCTAGAAGGAGGCCGATCGCTCCAGCTGAGCGACCCGGGTTTCCAGCTGCCGGACCTGCTGCCGGAGTTCGATCGCCAGGGTGGCCAGGTTGTCGAACTGCTGCTCCAGCGATGGCTCTGGGTTAGGCCGGGCGGCGGGGGCGGGCAAGTTGGGAGCCGGTCGGGGAGAACCCGCCAGCCGGGATTCGATCTGCCTGAACTGCGATCGCAGACGACCCAGCTCAGATTCCAGGCGGTTGAGCCGCGATTCTATCCGGACCTCGCTCTGGGCCTGGGCGTATTGTCCCAGCCCCAACCAGATCCAAAGGCCCAGCACCAGGGCCAGGGTCCACCGCGCGATCGCCCTACGGGCCCTCTGCCTGCTGTCGCTATCCTGCATAGCTACCTCCTAACGCGTATAAATTGGCTGACGGATCGCGATCGCAGTGCCCCAATGCTCTGCCCGATGCAGAGAAAACTGCTCTGCAATTCCCCAAAAACTCTTAAAACCTATGCTCTCATCCTAAATAAGCTGACATATCATTAGCGCCAGGGACGATCGCCAAATGCGTAAGTGGGTATTCTGACAACAGCTCCGCTTCAGGGGCCGCACCCATCTACTCAATCTGCACACACCGCTGGTGAAGGGGAAGCCATGAAATTGCGTTATTTTGCCGTGCTGCTCGGCCTGGGACTGGTGGCGGGGGTAACGCCCCTGGGGGTCTACGCCCAAACCCCGACAGCCGAACCCGACCTGGTCGTACCAGAGGTAGAGATTCTGCCTGAGACGCCCGAGGCAGAGGCTGAAGCCGAGCCGGCTGAACCTGGACTCACGGCGGTTGGTGCCTACAACCTGGGCGTTGAGCGCTACAACCAAGGCAACTACGAAGCCGCCCTCGAAGCCTTTAATCTAGCCATCGAACGCGATCCGTCCCTGGCCGATGCCTACCTGTACCGGGGCCTGATCTTGGCCCGTCAGGGCAATTACGATCGCGCCCTGGCCGATATCAACCAGGCCCTCAGCCTCAGTCCCGGCAACGCCAACGCCCTGTTTGCCCGAGGCAGTGTCTACTTCCGCCAGAACAACCCCACCGCCGCCCAGGCCGACTTTAACGCAGCCCTGGAAGCCAATCCCGACGCGGTCAATGTCTACCTCTACCGGGGCCTGGTCGATACTCAGCAGGGGCGTAACGACCTGGCCCTGGAGGACTTCTCCACCGCCATTGAGCTTGACCCCACCAACCCCACCGCCTTCCTGCTGCGGGGCTTTGCCCTGGAGCGGGTGAACAACTACAGCGACGCCGTCACCGACTTTAGCCGCGCCATCGAGCTGCGGGGTGATCTGCCGAGGGCCTACATGGGGCGGGGGGTCGCCTACTACCACCTGGGGCTCTACGACGCCGCCCTGGAGGATCTCAACCAGGCCATCCGGCTCGACCCCGACCTGGCCCGGGCCTACCTCAACCGCAGCCACGTCTTCTTCCGTCAGGGACGGCCCAACCGCGCCCTGCAAGACCTCGATCGCGCCCTGCAGCTCAATCCCAGCCTGACTGAAGCCTACATGAGTCGGGGTACCATTCGCGCTGCTCAAAATAACCTGACCGGCGCCCAGCAGGACTTCGCCCGCGTGCTCCAGCTCAACCCTGACTCGGCTATGGCCTACAAACTCAGGGGCGACGCGCTGCTGCAGGCGGGGGATGCCACCGCTGCGATCGCAGACTACACCGAGGCCCTATTCCTCGACCCCACCTTCGCCGCAGCGCTCAAAGCCCGGGGCGACGCCCGCAAGGCGACGGGGGATGTGTTTGGCGCGATCGACGACTACAGTCAGGCCCTGGAGGTGCAGCCCAACTTCCCGGAAGCGTTCTCGGCGCGGGGGTCAGCCTACCTGCAGGTGAACCAATCCCAGAATGCCTACCAGGATCTCACCCAGGCCATTATCAATGCCCCCAACCGGGCCGATGCCAGACTGTTCTACAACCGCGGCCTGGTGCGGGCCCGCCTGGGCGACGACGCCGGTGCCCGCCGCGATTTTGAGCAGGCCGCTCAACTCTTCCTGCAGCAGGGCGAAGCCGCTGGGTATCGGCGGACGCTGAACCAGATGAGCCAGCTGTAGCGGTCCAGCGCAACCAACCTAGGGTGCATGCCCTCAGGGTTGGAGATTGAGGCGGGGTACAGTAGGAATATGACCCGACAGGGCCAGGGGAGCGTCGCGATCGCTGCGCTCCCCTGGTTCATATCGCCCCACCGTCTTTTCGTCTCCATCTCCCATGGCTTACCTCTGGCGCGCCCTGCGGCTCACAATTCTGGCCCTGGTCCTGGGCTGTCTACTGCTGCTGGCCCTGGCAGAGCCGGCGGTGGCCTCGGTGCACACCTACCACGAGCGACCCGGCCAGACCACCTACCGATCGCGCCAGAGTCTGCGCGACCAGAACGATATTGCCTGGCAGGCAACGGTTTTTAAGCGCTACACCGAGGGCCAATCGGAGGGCGTCTACCTGCGGCTGGTGGGGTTTCCGGGGCGAGGCATTGTCGATCGCCAGGGCGAGTTGTCGGTGCAGGGCGGCACAACGACGCAGTGGGCCGCGCCGCCCTGCTTGGATGCCCAGACCCAAACCCTGCCAGAAAATGTGGCCCAGTACGACGTGGAGGCCATTTTTAGCCACATTCAGCGGCCTGGCCCCCTGACCCTGGTAGTGCCCCTGGCGTCTAAAACAGTAGCTCGATTGGTGGTCGCACCCTACGTGGTAGACGAATGGCTCCAGGTCTATGGCCTGGACGATGATTTCAGGGGCGATAATTTCAGGGGCGATCGCCCAATCAGCCAGTTCTGAAGCGTCTCTGGTGGGGCACCTCGGCCGGAGCGCATTTTTTTCGCAAACCGTCCGGATTGCGCCGAAGGCCTGTGAATAGAGTTCGAATAGTCGGCTAAGGTCACGGCCGACGCAGGAACGGAGCAATGGCCAGAGACAACACGGGATGGAGGAAATTTTAAAAATAAAAAGCCGGGTAAGGCGCTATCACTGAGGAGCGAACCTCCACAATGTCCTGTGGCCCTACCCGGTCTTAGCTTTGGAGCACACGCGAGTCTACAGGATGTTTAGATAATCGGTCATAGTCCAGAATCCGCCAATACATGAAAGTTCTGGAAAGTTCAGGACCTTGTTCAGGTGGTGGAGAAACGGCCTTGTTTTGGGCGAGAACTGGGTCAAAAATCGTTCCTTCACCCATCACAACCCTCAATTTATCCCGAAACCGCCGCAGCCGGGAACTTTTTCGGCGTGGCTGCGTCTTTACTGCGCCGAATTTGCACTGGTGTCGGGAAGAGGCGATCGCTGGCTATAAATTCAGCCTACCCAGGTTCGCCCCGTCAGGCCGCACAACATTGCGAAAGACTAAGTATTGCGAAAGACTAAGTAACGCAACGGTACGTACCAATCCCCCACGGCTGACGGATGACCGGCCAAGGCGTCACGTTAGGATGATCCTGCTGGTTTCATACGTCAGGTTCATGCTCGTTATTCTTTTGATTTTCGTAATCGGTCTCACCCCGGCCATCGTGTCGGCCTGGATGAGCGTTCGTGCCGACCGCGACGACAAGAACAGCACGATTGCGGCTGCATCCACCACCTCGGGGCAGGGCCTGTTCAAGCTGCTCGACAGCGGGCCTGACCTCCACTACGTCGATGGCATGGGCTACATGATTGGCGACATTACCTGCGACCTGAATGCGCGATCGCCCTACCTGCGCTGCGCCATCAACCCCATGGGTCCCTGCGATGGGTGTAGCGCCTACGCCCCGAAGGTCTTCGATCGCCAGGTGTAGGCCCGTGCCCCCCGCACTGGTTGGTCGCGAGTAGACCGCAGAACATTAGCCGTGGCAAGCATCGAAATACAGGCACCTGGGTTTTCTGGGTGCCTTCTTGTTGAGACAATGGGAGCGCTAGGGGGCAGAATCCGAGGCTAGAGCCGAGAACCCCCAGCCCTTAATAGCATCAGTCAGCCCACCCCTCTCCATGCCTGGAACCTGACACCTGACACCCCGCAAAGGTAACTCCCCCAGGCAACACCCGGTGCCACACCCCCGCCCCCAAGGCCTGGCGCACCAATCCTTAAAACAAACCTCTAAACTCCGACCGGAATACCGGGGTTTATGGCAGAATAGCGAAAGTGAACGCTAGGCAACGTTTTTGCACCCTTGTCGAGATTAACGGAGATTTTAGATGGCGCTTCAACTTGGCGATCAGGTACCCAACTTCACCCAGCAGAGCAGCGAAGGTGAAATCGATTTTTACAGCTGGGCCGGCGATAGCTGGGTGGTGCTGTTCTCCCACCCCGCTGACTACACCCCGGTCTGCACCACCGAGCTGGGCAGCGTAGCTCGGCTCAAGCCCGAATTTGAAAAGCGCAACGCTAAGGTGATCGCGCTCAGCGTTGACAGCGCCGACTCCCACCAGGGCTGGATTGGCGACATCAACGAAACCCAGGGCGTAACGGTCAACTACCCCATCCTGGCCGATGACGACAAAAAGGTTTCTGACCTCTACGGCATGATTCACCCCAACGCCAACGCCAAGGTCACTGTGCGCAGTGTATTTGTGATTGACCCCAACAAAAAACTGCGGCTGACCATCACCTATCCGCCCAGCACCGGTCGCAACTTCGCAGAAATTCTGCGGGTTATCGACTCCCTACAGCTGACCGACAACTACAGCGTGGCCACCCCCGTTGACTGGAAGGATGGTGACGACGTGGTAGTCGCTCCTACGATTCCCACCGAAGAAGCCAAGCAACGCTTTCCCAAGGGCGTCACAGAGATCAAGCCCTACCTGCGCATGACCCCCCAGCCCAACAAGTAAGCTCAGGGTATCAATTACAGCCGGGGCGCACTGTAGTGCGCCTTTTTTATGCCAAATTGAGTAGATAAAGACGGCGATCGCTGTATTAAACTCGCTCTAGAGACGCATTCCGCAGGTACATCGTGCTAGACGAACAGGCTAAAAAGACGCTTTTGCGCAAAATTCCCCACGGCCTCTACATCTGTGGCGTTAAAGATGGGGAAGAGGTGAACGGATTTACCGCTAGCTGGGTGATGCAGGCCTCCTTTCAGCCGCCTTTGGTCGTCAACTGCGTTAAAAACGACTCCACCTCCCACGCCATGGTCAAATCCAGCGGGGTGTTTGCCCTCAGCTTTTTGGAGGCGGGGCAAAAAGAGCTGGCCCAAAACTTTTTCAAGCCGCTGCGCCGGGTGGGCAACAAGTTCGAGGACATTGAGTTTTACCCCGGTCCCGAAACCGGTTGCCCCATCATCAAAGACACCCTGGGCTATGTGGAGTGCCGGGTGGTGGGCAGCGTAGAGCATGGCGACCACACCGTGTTTGTCGGCGAAGTAGTCGGTGCCGCCCTTCACCGCGACGGCGAACCCCTGCTGCTGGAGAGCACCGGCTGGAACTACGGGGGCTAAAGGGGTGGATGGGTAGATGGGTGAATGGGTGAGTGAAATACCGTGAACTTGGAGTTTGCTACGCCTCTGCCAGTACCACCCTCGCCCACGGCTCCAGCACCACTGCTCGGCAAGCTGTGGCTGAATTATTGGCATCAATCAAAACTTCGACGCCTCTCGCAGGGGCAAACGGTCGTTTGCCCTTAACCAAATCCACGCCTCAATTCAGCAACGGCCGCCATTTCTACATCCCTTACCCATGCCAGCACCATGCCGCTGATCAAAGTGCAGACCTCCATCGACTCTCCCGACCAGACGCAGGTGGAGAGCTTACTCAAAGACCTTTCCGCCAGCTTGGCCACTCACCTGGGCAAGCCCGAATCCTACGTGATGACGGCTTTTGAGGCCGGGGTGCCGATGACCTTTGCGGGCACCACCGAGCCGGTGTGCTACGTCGAGATCAAAAGTGTGGGCACCATGGGCAGCGCCAAGACCAGCACCATGAGTCAGGAATTCTGTGCTCAGCTGGAGAGCGCCCTTGGGGTGCCCAAAAACCGCATCTACATTGAATTTGCCGATGCCCAGGGCGCGATGTGGGGCTGGAACGGCGGCACCTTTGGCTAGGGAAAGTCCCAGACAGGGCTGATTTAATCGTGCTTGGGAGAGATGACTGCGCTCACGGTTTTTTGCACACTTGGCTGGTAGCAAGACGGCTTACTCACCATGGGAAACCCTGCCACCCTCAATCTGATTCTGGCTACCGCTTCGATACCTGCCCTGGTCGGCCTGAGCACCCTCTCCCCGTTGGTGCCCGATGCGGTTGCCAGTGCTGTCGCTCAGGCAGACTTTGAATTTCAGCCCGAGTCCCTGGATCCAGAGCGCGAGGGATTAGAGGCTGTCTATGTTGACACCGCAGGCAATCTGCTCGGTACTTTTGTAATGATTCCAGGGGCGCGGCTCAGGGTTGATGCTAGCGGTCAGATTGAGGTGGAGCGGCGAGACTTCACGACCGAAGTCACCTATTTCAACGATGGCCGCATTCGCACCCTGGGGAATGCCCTGTTTGTCTATGCCACTAGCGGCCGTATTCGCAGTGTTCACGGCATCAACTTTAACTACTTCAGCAGCGGGCGCTTGAGAGCTGTGGGCCATACATTGCTTAACTACTCCCGTCAGGGGCGGCTTCAGCGGATTGCCGATGTCTCGCTGGACTACGATAGCAGCGGCGCCCTGAGACGGATTAGCCAAAATCAAACCCGCGATGGCGTTCGCGTTGTGGTCATCAATTAGTTAGTTATAGCTATAGCCATCGCTTCAGGGGCATTGGTCATGCCCTAACGGTGCTGGCGATGGCTATAACTCGGCTAAACCCGGTGGTGTCAGTTTGTGGCATCGTCCCTAAAAGGGAACATCAAAAGGGAACATCTCGATCGGGGTGAGAGGGTTGTTTAGCGGCGGCATCGGAAGGTTTGAGGGGCATGTTGCCCAGGTTTGAGCCGAGGTCATCGCCTCCATCAACGACATGACCGTTGAAGAACTGGGCAAAGTTCTTTACCGCTCGCTCCAGTTCGCTGGCGATCGCAGGCTGGGGCGGCATCTCGGTCACAGGCTCTGGCTGGGGCTCTGGTTGCGGATTTGGGGCCAAAGCTGGGGCATCGATCGCCACAGGTGCTGCAGTAGACGGGGACACTGCGGGCTGGGGTGACGGAACCGGGCTGGGGGCGGACGGTGGACCGTCGTTGCGCTGAGCAGGTAGCCCAGGCGCTGGGGCCTCAGGCTTTGGGTCGGGCAGCACCTCCAGAGACACCTGTACGGATTGCCCGGTCACCTTCTGAAACGCAGCTTCAATATTGGCAATTCGCCCCTGGGCCATCTTAAACAAGGGCTTGGAGCTGATGCCGACTCGAGCTACAACGCCGTCGTAAAGCAGCAGGCTGCCCTGCTGCTGCATCAGGGCGCGGGTGCCCAGGGGCTCCAGGGTGGCAATCACCCGCAACCATAGCTCGGGCAGGTTGGCATCCGTGGCGATCGCTGGGGTGGCGGCGGGCGGTGGCGGCGGCCCGGCGGTGGCGGCTTCTGGGGCCGGCGGTGGCGGGACGGCCCCGTTGTCGAGAGCGGCGATCGGAGCAGCGGGAGGAACCTGGGCGGGGGCGGCGGCGACCGGGGTCGAAGCCTGGGGAAGCGGAACTGGAGCGGTCGGAGCCGGGGAAACCGGAGACTGGACCGGAGCGCTTCTCAATCCACCGCTCTGCCGTGGAGCCAGATCGGCCAGGGCCGACGGCAGCAGTCCCAGCAGCGTGACCTCCAGCCACAATCGGGGCTGGGTGGTGTTTTTGACCTGTACCTCGGCGCTACGCAGGTGCTGTTGGCCCAGCAATAGCACCGTTGTGTCCAGATTTTCCACCAGGGTCTGCATGTCGGCCCAGGTGGGAGGGGTGATGGCGACCAGATCCTGGCGATCGCCCGCCGTTTTGGCGATCAGCAAGTCGCGGTAGAACCCGGCCAGGTTTTGTAGCACAATCAGCGGCTCTCGACCCCGATCCATCAGCTTGCGGGCTCCGTCGAGCACAGCGGTCCCGTCATCGCTGAGAATGGCCCGCACCAGGGTCAGCAGGTCCCGCTCCGGCACCGCCCCCACCAGATCCCACACGGCATCAGCCCCAATCGGCGGCTCCAGCAGGCTCAGCTGGTCGAGTAAACTCTGGGCATCGCGCAGCCCCCCCTGGGACACCTGGGCCACCAGCCGCAGGGCTTCGTCGTCGATCGCAATGTGTTCTAGATCGGCAATTTTTCGCAGATGCCCAATCATCGGCTCCAGGGGAATGCGCCGATAGTCGAACCGCTGACACCGCGAAATAATCGTCGGCAGCACCCGCTGAGGGTCGGTGGTGGCCAGGATAAACACCACGTTGCTGGGCGGCTCCTCCAGCGTTTTCAGCAGCGCATTAAACGCCGCTGTGCTGAGCATATGACACTCGTCAATGACATAGACCTTGTAGCGGCACTGCACCGGGGCAAACTGGGCCCGCTCGATCAGTTCGCGGATGTTGTCCACGCCTGTGTTGCTGGCGGCGTCGATCTCAATAAAGTCGAGGGCGGAGCCGTTGGTGATCGAGCGGCAGGTTTCGCAGGTGCCACAGGGCTCTGGGGTAGGGTGGTCCTGGGCAATACAGTTGAGCGATTTGGCCAGAATGCGGGCGCTGGAGGTTTTGCCCGTGCCCCTGGGGCCACAGAACAGGTAAGCGGGAGCAATCCGTCGCTGGCTTAGGGCATTGGCCAGGGTGGTGGCGATCGCATTCTGCCCCACCAGAGCGCTAAAGGTCTGGGGGCGATACTTGTGGTGCAGCGGTTCGTAGGCCATAGCACTAAGATACCGCGCTGGCCCCCTTCTCTGGGTGTTTAGTATTGCCCTGGCTCGACTCAGGGTGAAGGCACCGACTGCCAGTGTTCTGGAAAATCAATGACCAGTGTGTCCAGTTCTGAACTGGCGCAGGGACTCCCCCGTCCACGCGACTTACCCATGCGCGCCTGGGTCTGCCGGGCCAGGGCTTTTACCTGCTCGACCGCGGCAGAAATGTCCTGCCGTCGCTGGTCGTGGCCATGGGGGTCCGGCGGCGGAATGGGCAGACGGGCGGCCAGGGCAATCTCAGTTTCTCCCCGATCGCGGGTATAGCCCTGGAAATAGGCCAGGGCCAGCCGCCGAAAGAGACTCTTCAGGTGGTTGGGCAGGGCGCTTTCCACCTGGGCTGGCTTTTCCAAAGCATCGACCAACTGCCCCATGGCGTGGGCAATCAGCATGTTGTCTGGACCGCTGGTGGGGTAGATATCCTTAAGATCCAGCCAGCAGGCTTCAAACGCCTCCAATTCGCGTAGCATCATGGGGATAACTGACCTTTAAAGGGGGTTAGCTATGGCAGAGGTAGATGCAGCATGGCCATGACCTTGCCCAGGAGTTTGTCCTGGGTTGGATATGTGGCACCGGGGGAAGAGAATTTGAGCCCACCGTTGTCCTATGGTTAAGGGTGCCCCCTCCAATCCCAGACTCTACAGGGATGAATCTGCAACTTGTAAGGATTTAAGAAGACGAATGACGATTATTGAGCGAATTTACACCGATGGCGCTTGCTCTGGTAACCCTGGCCCTGGCGGCTGGGGCACAGTCCTGTACCTGGCCGATGGGGGAGTGCACGAGCTGGGCGGCGGGGCGGCCCAAACCACCAATAACCGGATGGAGATGCAGGCCGCGATCGCAGGGCTCACCCTCCTGCGCGACAGCGGCCAGACTAAGCCCGTCACCATTCACACCGACAGTGAGTACGTGCTCAAGGGCATCACCCAATGGATCGCAGGCTGGAAGCGGCGGGGCTGGGTGAACTCAGCCAAAAAGCCCGTGCTCAACCGCGACCTGTGGGAAGCCCTGGATGAGTTGACCACCGAAGTCAACCGGACCCTCGATCGCCCCCTGCAGTGGATCTATGTACGGGGCCATTCGGGCGACGCTGGCAACGAGCGCTGCGACACCATTGCCCGCGCCTTTGCGGCCAAGCGAGCGATCGCGCTGACCACGGCCCCGCTGCCCTAAGGCGTGTGGGAGCTTGCCACCCCTCGGTATCAGCTTTGCCAGGCCCGACCAACACAACCAGATGGGGACTGTGCCGGTTGATTCCAGACCATCAGAGCTGGTTGACGACAGCCCCAAGCACCTCCGCTAAACCCAAGCGCCCTGGCTTTACGCTGCCCTGGTTGTTGAGGGGCAGGATGTCGATAGGATGAAGACAGAAGGCAACGGCTGAGTCTGAACAGAGGACGCCTGAACAGATGCGGCCGAACCCGATCGATCCTAAATACTCTGAATATATATAGTGTGCTGTCTCCAGCGAGGAATGCCGTGCTGCTGTCCAAAGGGTTTGAAATTGAGATGTATACCGGCACTCCCGCCGGGGAAATTGTCGGTCTCTCCGATCGCATCGTGGCTGACCTCAACGGCTTTGTGCGCGAGCCCGACAGCCGCAATGTGGAGTACACCACGCCACCCCTCTGTCAGTACGAAAAACTGCTGTGCGAGCTGGTGCGCCCCCGCCATGAGTTGCGCCGCTACCTCCAGGGGCTGGGCGATTACACCCTGGTTCCCGGCAGCACCCTGGCGTTGGAACCCTCCGATCGCTTTTATCGCTCCGACCCCAGCAACCCCTACCACAGCTATATCGAGCAGACCTACGGCACCACCGTCGTCACCGCTAGCGTCCATATCAACATCGGCATCTCGGATCCCGAGGTACTGATGCGCGCCTGCCGTCTGGTCAGAGTCGAAGCTCCTCTATACCTGGCCTTGACCGCGTCGTCGCCGTTCTTGCGCGGCCAGCCCACGGGGTCCCACTCCAGCCGCTGGCAGGTCTTTCCCAAAACGCCGCCCGTCGTGCCCCTGTTTACCAGTCACAGCCACCACATTCAATGGATGGAGGCCCAGCTGGCGGCGGGCACCATGCAAAATGTGCGCCATCTGTGGTCGGCGGTGCGGCCCAACGGCGATCGCCGTCCCTACAACCTCAATCGCCTGGAGCTGCGGATTTGCGACTTGATCAGCGATCCGGTAGCGCTGCTGGCGGTCACCGCCCTCCTGGAGGCCCGGCTGATTCAGCTGATCCAGAATCCTGAGCTGGATCCCCTCAAGCTCAGTAATTTTCCTGCCGCCAGCCGCAACCAGGACCTGGTCGCCCTGAGCGATGCCAACGAAGCCGCCGCCGCCCAGCACAGCCTTGACGCCGAACTGCACCACTGGCAGGACGGTCGCCCGATCCTGGCCCGCCAGTGGGTGCAGCAGCTTTACGACGAGGCATGGCCCATTGCCAAGGCCAACGGCATCAGCTGTTTTCTCAGCCCGGTTAAGAAAATTTTGCGGGAAGGCAATGAGGCCCAGCGTTGGCTGCGCCGGTACGAAGCTAGTCAGTCAGTGCCGGAGGTTTTGCAGCGGGCGATCGCCGAGGTCGCTGCTCACGAAGCCAGCCTGGCCCGAGACCTCTGCGAGCCCTGTGCCGCCTAAGGAACTTCAGGTCGGCCAAGGCACATAGTTACTTATAGGTGTAATAAGGAAAGCTTTTCGGTAAGCGCTGGATTTACAGGCTGTGGGTCAATTCTGCGCCAGGGCCTGACCACAGTGAAACTACCGAAAGAAGTATTAATAAAATCTATATCCCCTGGACATTTTCTCCCCTGCTATGGATGTAGCTCAGTTCCCAAGGGGAAGTTGTCAGTTTAATGCTGCTCTAGTCGTGGTTTGGTTCTGCCTCCTATGCCGTTTATCGTTCTGGTCAATCCCCAAATCCCACCCAATACGGGCAATATCGCCCGTACCTGCGCCGCTACGGCCACGCCGTTGCACCTAGTTGGGCCTATTGCCTTTGATTTGAGCGATCGCGCCCTCAAGCGAGCTGGCCTGGATTACTGGCCCCAGGTTGACCTAACGCTGCACACCGACTGGGACGCTTTTCAGGCCCAAAAGCAGCAGCGGCCCGGCCGAACCATTGGCTTTAGTACCTCTGGGCGATGTAGCTATACAGATTTGGTCTATCGGCCCGACGACTGGCTGTTGTTCGGCAGCGAGACCGAGGGTCTGCCCCAATCGGTACTGACCAGCTGCGATCAGACTGCCTTTATCCCCATGGATCGCAGCGTTGTCCGCAGCCTAAACCTCTCGGTAAGTGCGGCCGTGGGTCTGTTTGAGGCTCTGCGGCAGCTCCAGTGGTCCCCTTCTACACCCGGAACAGTCCAGGGGTAAACGGGGCTTGAATTCAACCGGAAATGCCGGTTGGTTAGCGATCGCGTCCCCTGCCGGCAGCCCCAAACCCCTCCCCTGGCAGGGGAAGGGACGTCGGCCTTTACCACCCTGGCCGCAGTTCTATCAATAGCCATTGAGTAATCGATACACCGGCTCGCAGAGCTTTGGGTTAAACCGGCATAGAAAGGTCTGAACTCCTGAGTTTTCGCTGTTTTTTAGGATTTGACCCCCAACTTCCGGCTTGACTTAAAGACCATCCATACTCAAAAAAAAGCCGCTAAAAATAAGCGGTTGTCGAGGATACAAAAAAGGATGGCTCTAGATAAGAAATTTATATCACCTGTCACAATCGCCCCTCTTTTGGGGTTAGCCCAGGGTTTAAAGCCCCTGATCAAGGCTGTTGCCAAAACCCCGATCAGGCTCTCAATTCAAGGCTTTCCAAGCTTTTCAGACTCGGGCATAGCTATTTTCACTTCGCCCAGAGATAGCTGAGTTGACCACCGGATCGACTTACCCGGACTGATAGCGATACGCTTGCCAAATACTTTTTTTTGGGGTTAAACGTTTATGTTGTGCACGTGAAGTTCCCGGTCACGAGCTTGGAGTTCAGGGAAATGACAGAAACTAATGGGTATTGCTTTTCGTGTTAAGTCATGTAAACTTGCCTAGGTTGCCAAAGCGGGTTATTGTTACCAAGCCAAGGCGTAAATCTGTCGATCCGTTGTTGTTCTTCTGCTAACAGTCTGCCTTACACCGCTTGAGCGAAAAGGTTTTTAGCCCTTGCTTACCCTTTCTATCGCTGCTTAGTAAGGCTCTTTACAGGCTGTTAAGCGCTGGTTTACAGGAGGTCGTTCCTTGAAACGCGTAGTTCCCAAAGAGTCTGAAGTTGACTGTCTACCCCCTAGTTTGAGTGGCGCTCAATCTGAGACTTCAGGAGGTTATCGTCGAGTGCAAACCTCAGCAGCCATGCTGGGCCTGGCCCTGTCCTTTGGAGCCACTGCTCCATTTCTCACAGAACCCGAGCTTGCCCTAGCTGCCGACGGCTCTCACTTGACCGTATTGCCCGCTGCCAAGCGCGAGCAAGGCCCAACGCCCAAGCTGGTGCCAGCCTCAGCCATTACCCCATCGGCCTATCACACGGTTGAACCCGGTGAGAGTCTCTGGAAAATTGCGGCTAAGCACGAAGCCGACGTCCAGTCCATCAAAGTAGCCAACGGCATTGTTGCCGATGACATGATACGGGTTGGTCAGGTTATCCGGGTACCTGCCGTAGGTATGGATAATCTGTCCGTCGCCGCCGACACCTCTCGCCTGACCCTCAAAACTCCCGCTGTGGGAGGAGTCGGTGGAGATTTACTCGCGGCCAACGGATTGTTGACCACAGGCGATATTCCCTCCGTCGACGAATTAGAGCAGGCCTGGTCCATTGATGAGAGCCTGTCCCTGGAAGAAGGTGAGGCTCTCTCAGCAGACCTCCTGGCGCTGGAGAGTAATTACGAAACCGCTGAGCATCCGTCAGCTGAAGAGGATGTAACTGCCTTAGCCCCCAAGGCTGACGAAGCTGTTGCTGAGCGGCCCGAGACCGCAAGCGATGCCGCCAAACCAGTTTCGGCTGACGCTGACCAGACTTGGCTGGTGGCCGAGGCCCAGGCTGTACAGGCCAGCAGTCAGCCGCAGGCCCAGGTGCCCGTGGCTGAGGCAAACGCGACTGCATCGGTAGCAGCCGATTCGCTGGGAGCCAGTCTCCCCCTCGCTGCCGAGGACGTGCCTGTTGCCACCCGTGAAACGGTTGCGATCGCCCCAGTAACGGCGCAGACTGCCGACAGCAAAAAAGATCTAGCGCTCGCCGCCCTGCCCCTTCGAGCCACTGGTGCAGAAACAGCCGCCGATCTTGGCACTCTGCGCTCCTACCAGGTCAAGCCAGGCGACACCCTCTGGTCCATTGCCTCGCGCAACGGGGTCACCCTAGACGAGTTGCTCAGCCACAACCGTTCGGTCGAGCGGCCTGAGTCTTTAGTCGTTGGTGACAGCCTTAGCATTCCAGTCGCATCGGCCACTACCGCTGAAGTGTTAGAGGCGGAAGTATTAGAGGTTGAGACCGCTGTCCAGGTGGCGACCAGCAATTTGGCCGCAGCTCCCCGCAGCCGTGACCAGGTCATTCGCGACCACCTGGCCCGCATTCGTGAGTCCAACAGTGCTCTGATCGATCGCAACGAGCTAAACGCTCGCATTCGTGAAGCGAGGGCGGAACTGGAGCGGAGCCGCACGGATGCTGCTAGCTCAACGGCCAACCTGGAGTACCATACCTCTCAGCCCGTGGCTTTGGCGGCTTCAGGGCTAGGCGGGCCGGATGCATCGCAGACCTCCGCTGCTACGGCTCTGTCGGCCAGGGAGAGTGCCCAAACCTCCGAAACTCAATGGTCCGTCACCGACGTGGCAGCAGATGTTGCCAAGGACGAACCCCAGGCTGTAGCGGTCCTCAGACCTTCGATTGAGCCTGCCGCAGATCTGTCTACTCAGCCGACTGAGGTTGACGCTGTTCAGGCGGAGCGGGGCAGTATCCCGAGCCAGCTGCTGGCGGCCGCCCCGCTGGGTGCCGATGCCTATCGGGTAGCGCCGACCCTGCCGGTAGGGCAGACGGTGTCACCCTCAATGCCGATGATGCCAGGGGCTGACGAGTTTTTGCCTGAGGCTCCCCAGCTATCCGCTGGCTTTATTTGGCCCACCCAGGGCGTGTTTACCTCAGGCTACGGCTGGCGCTGGGGCCGGATGCACCGGGGTATTGATATCGCTGGTCCAGTGGGTACCCCGATCGTGGCAGCGGCTTCGGGAGTGGTTGTGCGCTCTGGCTGGAACTCCGGTGGCTACGGCAACCTGGTGGATATTCGCCACCCTGACGGCAGCATGACCCGCTATGCCCACAATAGTCGCCTGATGGTGCGGGAAGGGGAGCAGGTGCGCCAGGGACAGCAGATTGCTGCGATGGGAAGCACAGGTTTTAGTACTGGCCCTCACCTCCACTTTGAGGTTCACCTGCCCAACACCGGAACGGTCAACCCAATGGCCCTTTTGCCAAGTCGCTAACCCTGGTGTAGCCGACTGTTTGCAGGCGAGCCAGTACCCTACTGGTTCGCCTGTTTGATTTGTTGCTTTTGTAGAGATTGCCGCTGGGATCAAAATTGCCTGGAGTTGCTTGGTATCTTGGCTATTCTGTGATAGATTCATTAACTGTTGGTTGACCTATAGACCACTGCTTGAGTTGGTCTATACCCATGCTACGGCTCAGTAGCTCAGTGGTAGAGCAGGGGACTCATAAGCCCTTGGTCGCGTGTTCAAATCACGCCTGAGCCATTTTATCCACTCCTTGAGGGGGGAGACCCATGACTGATTCGAGAGACGGCTGCTTGCGGGTTGGCCAGATGGCCCCCGACTTTAGCGCTACGGCCGTAGTCGATCAGAACTTCAAAACGGTCAAGCTGTCCGACTACCGGGGTAGGTATGTCGTGCTGTTTTTCTACCCCCTCGACTTTACCTTTGTCTGTCCTACCGAAATTGCTGCGTTCAGCGATCGCTACAGCGAGTTTGAGGCTCTCAATGCTGAAATTTTGGGGATTTCCGTAGACAGCGAGTTTGCTCATCTGGCCTGGATTCAAACCGAGCGCAAGCTTGGCGGTGTTGGCGACCTCAACTACCCCCTGGTATCTGACATCAAAAAGGATATTAGCGCGGCCTACAACGTGCTGGACTCCGACAGCGGGGTGGCCCTGCGGGGGCTGTTCATCGTTGACCGCGACGGAGTGTTGCAGCACGCCACCATCAACAACCTGGCCTTTGGCCGCAAGGTTGACGAAACCCTGCGGGTGCTCCAGGCCATTCAGCACGTACAGACCAATCCCGATGAGGTTTGCCCGGTGGATTGGCAGCCGGGGGCTAAAACCATGACCCCCGATCCCGTGAAGGCGCGGGAATTTTTCGCTGAGGTTTAGCTTTAGCGTCCCGCTAAGGGCCATCGCCGCCAATCGGGTTTAATGGGCTGGGGCACAGGTTGAAAAGGCTACGATGCAGGCGACACCATCATTGAGCGGGGGCAGGGGCGTGTGGGGACGGTATTGGGTGCCTGTACCGCCGCGATTGGCCTTGCCCCTGGGCCAGATTCCTCCCGACTTTGCCCTCTGGGATGTGACCTTTCAGCGAACGGTGCGGCTGGCTAACTGGCGGGGTAAACAGCCCGTGGTGCTGCTGTTCTGCCGAATTCCAGCGGCGATCGCCTACAGCGCCGACAGCCAGTCCCATCTAGTCGCCATCAACAGCGCCTATACCCGGTTCCGCGACATCGGTGCAGAGGTATTGGCAATCAGTCCCCAGCCCCAGCGCCAGACCCAGGCGGTGATCGACGATCTGGATCTGGGTCTGCCACTGCTCAGCGACCCGGACGGCGCGGTTTTTCGGGCTTACCACACCGGCCAGGGGTTGGGCGGGCCGCTGCCGGCCCAGTTCCTGCTCGATGCCCAGGGGCGACTGCGCTACTGCCACCTGTTCTCGTTGCTGCACCCAGTGGCCTGGCCCGACGCCCTGCTGGGGGCGCTGGAGCGGCTGTAGGGAGTGTGGCAAGATAGCAATCGGACTTTGACGGGGACCCCGCTGTGATTTGGATTGACTGGGTGATTGTGGCGGCCTATCTGGCCTTCAGTCTGGCTCTGGGCCTGTACCTCTCCCGCCGGGCAGCGGGCGGGCTGGTGGATTTTTTTGTGTCGGGGCGATCGCTGCCTTGGTGGCTGGCGGGCACCAGCATGGCGGCTACCACCTTCTCCATCGACACGCCCCTGTACATTGCTGGGGTGGTGGGCACCCGGGGCATTGCCGGTAACTGGGAGTGGTGGAGCTTTGGCATTGCCCACGTGGTGATGATCTACGTCTTTGCTCGCCTGTGGCGACGGTCGGAAATCATTACCGATGCCGAGCTGACGGAGCTGCGCTACGGCGGGGCCACCGCCGCCTGGCTGCGGGGCATCAAGGCGTTTTTGTTTGCGGTGCCGATCAACTGCATCGGCATTGGCTATGCCATGCTGGCCATGGTCAAGGTGATCGACGCCCTGCAGATCTGGCAGGCGTTTGGGGTGGAACCCGGCGAGAGCCTGAAGCTCTTGAGCGTGGTTGGGGTCAGCGTGCTGGTGCTGATCTACGCCGGGTTTTCTGGGCTTTGGGGGGTAGTGGCGACCGACTTTTTCCAGTTTTTTCTGGCGCTGCTGGGCGCTGTAATTGTGGCGGCGGCGGCAGTAATCAACCTGGGCGGCATGGGCAACCTGATCGACCAGGTGAGGGCCACCGGCGGCACCGACCTGCTGGCCTTTGTGCCCCTGGAGCGGGGGGCGGGCGGCTGGTACCAGTGGAGCGAGACCGCCGGTATTTCTATCAGCACCTTTTTGGCCTATGTCACCTTGCAGTGGTGGGCCTTTCGCCGCAGTGACGGGGGCGGCGAGTTTATTCAGCGCCTGGCCGCCTCGAAGGATGAGGCCGAGGCCGAAAAAGCGGCCTGGTTTTTCAACATTCTGCACTACGTCGTTCGCACCTGGCCCTGGGTGGTAGTGGCCCTGGCGGCGGTGGTGATCTACCCCAATTTGGAGGACCGGGAGCTAGGCTACCCGATGCTGATGCTGGACTTCTTACCACCGGTACTGCTGGGGCTGGTGGTGGCCTCGCTGATTGCCGCCTTTATGAGCACGGTGTCTACTCTGATCAACTGGGGTGCCTCGTACCTGACCAACGACCTGTACGGGCGGTTTGTGCGCCCCACGGCCACCGAGACTGAGTTGGTGCTGGCTGGGCGGATTGCCTCGGTGGTGGTGACAGGGCTGGGGGCGATCGCCGCCTTTTATTCCCAGGATGTGGCCACGGTGTTTCGTCTGGTGATTGCGATCGGCACTGGGCCGGGGCTGGTGCTGATCTTGCGCTGGTTCTGGTGGCGCATTAACGCCGCCGCCGAACTGGCCTCCATGCTGGCTGGTTTTCTGGTGGGCCTGGTTACCAGCGTCGTGCCCCTTCTGACGATTCCCGACTTTGGCCTGCGGCTGCTGGTCACCACCGCCATCACCACGGTGATTTGGGTGCTCACCATGCTGCTCACCGCCCCGGAGAGCGATGCCACCCTGGACACCTTCTACAGCAAAGTCCGCCCCGGCGGCCCGGGCTGGCAGCGCCAGCGCCAGCGCACGGGGCTCTGGCCGGCCCAGGCCCTGGGGCTCGATTTGCTCAGGGCTGGTGCCGCCCTGCTGCTGCTGCTGGGGGCCATGCTGGGGGTGGGCGGTTTTTTGCTCTACCAACCCCTCACCGGCTGGTTTTGGCTGCTGGTGGCGGTCGCGGGCTGGGTTGGTCTGCGACGCCTGGGTAAGACCGCGATGCCTGTGCCTAGGGCGGGGGTGGATGAGTAAGTGGGTGAGTGGATGGGTGGGTGAGTGGATGGGTGGGTGAGTGGATGGATGGGTAGGGGGGGGTGAGCCGTGAACGTCTAGATCGCTCGATCGCCCGAGTCACCTATCTCGCTCGCGGTTGCATGTAAGATGAAAATAACGGTTACATCCCTTCACACGCGATCGCCCTATGTCGTTTTTTCGGTCCTACATTGCCCCCCTGCTGATTGTGCTGATTTTTGCGGTGGCGATGCTGGCGGTGAGTGCCCGCATCTTTTTGCCCAGCGACATGATGGCCCCCGCGCCAATCGAGGAACCGATTTCGGCGGCTGGGCTTGCCCCCGTCGCCCAGAGTGACCTGGTGCTGCCCGAGCTATCGGAGCTGATTCACGGCCCCAGCAGCGATCGCGTTGCAGGGTAACTCGCCTTTGTAAACTAGAGCACTGTTCTTTACGCTTCAACTTGGATGAGTTAGCCTTTCTCCTTGAAAAGGCTAACTCATATTGGCAAATGATTTTTGAGGCAATCTCTTCTTATCCAGCAAATCTCTTAACTCAAGCAAATATCCAAATCGATCCTTAATACTTCTGATTCCCAGCAAGTCCTCTGGATTGTAATAAATAACAGAGTCCAAAAGATTGCACATAGTTGTGATGAGATGACCTAATTCATAATTTACTATCCTGATGTCAATCCCTCCTTTTAAAACCTCGTAAGCAATGATATTTAGTTCTTCTGCTATATCCCTTACTGGTGAAATACCTACTTCAACAGCAAATGCTTCTTGACTTAAGTCGTCATCGTTGAAACAAGCATCAAGGTAACACCCTCTTCCCTCTGGTACGAATAAATCCCTTAAGGGATAGTTAACTGCTTTTCTTTTCTGATGGCTGTAGGCTAAAAAACATCCTGGTTCTAAACCATATATCCCGTCGTAGGTACTACGTGCTATTTCTTCAAGCACTTCAATATCTGATCTTTTTATATTTCTTGTGAAACTATCTATCAGTGAGAATGAATTACCTATTCTTGCCTGCTTTGCCTGATAAAGGTATGTCCTGACTGCAATAATAAGGCCTGCCATAACAGCTAGACTTTCTGCCATCTGAAAGAAATCTATAAGTGCAAGACCATTTATCTGAGCTTGCACTTGTTGCCAGGTTATTTGCAAAAAACCAGTTGTTGAGTTGCACATCTGTCAGACTTTAGATGCTTACTTACCATGCCATGCCTGCAAGCTATACTACTGCCTTGCAAATGAGGCAAAGCAAAGTAAATATAACTTGTGCATTAAAAATCATAAGGATATCAAATCTTTTAACTGACATGCAAGAGGCTCCCAACAGAAAAACCGCTGGGAGCCTCTAAAATTTAACCTTTAGCCTGTAACTAACAGTCTTGCCGTAGAGAAGAAATCCTTAGACAAGTTACATTGAAAACAACTCGGAGACAGCAGCACTTTGACTGGTTAACTTGAGAGTTTTCCTCAAGTAAGTTCCGATGAAATAGAGATGTTTAAATGCCGTCGTAAAGAAACCATCGCGTGGGGTTTATAGCGTCTCTGGGCATTTCTTACAGAGCTCTCTACCAGTTAAAGCGAGAAATATCAACAACCGAGTAAAGTGCTGCTGGTATTTGACGAAATAGATTCAGACGTTAAATCGATAACGTACCTCCTATTTAACAGGACTGAACTATTTGATCTGTCAGGGGAAGAAATCAGGTTTTGATGTCAGGTGATTTACTTCCTTATCTATTAAGATACTCCTCTGATACGGGCATGGCCAGGGATGATACCAAAGTTTATGGTTGGGTTAACGGTTGCTCTCACAGGGTTGGAAAACTCAAGATTTTAACCCTGCCTGGAGCCGCCAGAATGCCCCTGCCCAGGACCGTGAACCCCATGCTGGGGGTGCGTTCAGACGCTACTATTGATAGGCGGCAACCTCGGTGGAGGTGGTCCGCTGGTTCAGGCAAGGCCCAAGGGAAAGGAGCGATCGCAGTGGCACAGATAGAGCAGATCACAGGCACCGGCATTCCGCTACGGGGCAACGACATCGACACCGATCGCATCATTCCAGCCCGGTTTCTGAAGTGTGTCACCTTTGATGGGCTGGGCGAGCAGGTGTTCGCCGACGACCGGGCCGCCCTGGAGGGCCGCCACCCCTTTGACCAGCCCCAGTACCAGGGCGCAACAATTTTGGTGGTCAACCGCAACTTTGGCTGCGGTTCCTCGCGGGAGCATGCCCCCCAGGCGATCGCCCGCTGGGGAATCACGGCGGTGCTGGGGGAAAGCTTTGCCGAAATTTTCTTTGGCAACTGTGTCGCGATCGGTATTCCCTGTTTGACCGGCACCGCTGAGGTGGTCGAGCGGGTGCAGGCCGCCCTGGAGACCAACCCCACCGCCCCCATCCGCCTTGACCTGGGCTCCCAAACCGTGCAGTTTGGCGCTGAGACCGGGGCCATTACCATGCCCGAGGGGGTGCGCCAGGCCTTTTTGGCGGGCACCTGGGATGCCTGTGGTCAGCTGGTGGCCAACGCCGAGGCGATTCGCGCCACAGCGGCCCAACTGCCCTACGTGGCCTGGTAGCCCACCGATCTCTTCTCTATCGTCTCTCTATCGTCAAAACCGGGATGGGGCTGCCCTGGCCTCCTGACATCCCCTCCTGACATCCACAGATTTGCAACGGGCTGTCGATCTTCTCGCCAGAATAGGCACTCTTGAAACAGATCTCTCCCCCCCGCGCGGGCTGCTGCTATGGTTTTATCCGCTGTGCGATCGCTTGCTTCCTGGCTACCGTCCGACCTGGCGGCCCTGCCGGGAGCGACGGCCTCCACCCTGAGCAATATGGTATGTCGGATGGCTCCCCTGGCGATTGAGCGGTCTGCCCTGGCTCCAGAACCGGCGGTGGCGGTGGCCCTGGAACAGCTGGTGAAGCAGAGCATGGCGCTGCGATCGCCCACTGGGGGCTGGCCCGCCGACCTGCCTCAAACCCCAGAGCACCTCGGTGCCTACCTCAGCGAAGAAACCGGGGAATTCCTGGACGCCCTGGCGGCGACCCGCCCACCGTCCCCGCCCCAGGCCCCCAGCCTCATCCCGATTAGCGCCCTGGTGCCCCAACTGCTGTGGATGCTGGCCAGCGGCAGCTACGAAGTAATGCGACTAATCGAAGGGGTGCGGGCCCGCGTTGCTGCCCCCGATCAACCGGAGATGGCCCTGGTCGTGCGTCTGGTGCCGGTGCTGGTGCTCACGATCGACACCGCCTGCTACACTCTCGATCTGGTCACCCAAACCGACCCGGTGCCCTCCCTTCACCTGGCGGAGACAGCCGACCTGCGTCTGCTGGAAAACGACCTGGACAGCCGCTCCTGGCGCTGTGGAGATCTGCTGGACCAGGTAGCCCAAATTTTGAGCTACACTCAGCCGGGGCTCAGCCCTCTGCTGGGCGAAGGCTGCTCTGTGGAAGCCCTGCGGCCTTTTCAGCCCTGGCAGCCCGCCACCCTCAGGCTGCATCTGCACCTGGCTCAGATGGGGACCCAGGCCCTGGCCTCTCCCTCCCAAAACCCCGGCCAGGCCACCCCCAGTGCGCGCTACCTGCCGCCCGACGAAAAGCCGCGATCGAGGGTCGAACCGACGGACTTTACCCTCGACGATTTTGCCAGCACGCTGCTCGAAGACCCCGCTGATGCCACCGCTGGAGTCTTGGGCAACTGGCTGACCTTTACCGACGAAACGTGGATTCAGACCTTTTTAACCACCTGTGCCCAGCGCGTCATCGGCCAAAATTTAGCCCGAATTTGCTCCAGGATTGAGCCCAGGGATATGGCTGAGCCGTCCGGTTCGGGCGAATCCCTCTGCAACCGCGTCACCTACATAGCCAGCGACCTGGTCCAGGGGGCAAACGGCCTGTTCAAGCACACCTTTGTCCACGAGCCGATTTTGGTCGCCGACGTCTGGCCCCGGCTGCGCTGGTACCTGGCCCAAAGCTCAGAGCGGGTGATGCAGCTGATGGGTGGAGTCTCAGCCCAGGTGCTCCCCCCCGGCCTGAGCTGGCAACAGGGCAGCCTCTACCTGCGCCCGCTGATGCAGCTCACGACCGCTCAGCGCAGCTGGATCGTTGACCTGAGCCGGGGGCGGTTGCTGCCCACCAGCCCCGTTGCCCTACCCGCCGCCGCCGCTGTCGATATCGCCGCTGCCCCCTGGCACACCCCTCTCACCGTGGCTGATTTAACTGCCCTAATCGACTACGACCTGGGCATCCAGACGCCGGCCATTGCCGCCCTGCGCCAGGGCACCGCCATTCACCTGCACCGGCTCGACGCCGAAGCGGGCTGTCAGCCTGCCCAGCTCACCCTGGACTGGTGTTTTACCCTGCAGACTACTCTGTAGAGCTTAGTGGCCTAGTACTTGACCAACCTGATTGTGACAGGCTCCAACGGTCTAACGGTGCAGGGTACACGGTTACGGTTTAAGGGCTGCCGTGAACCGTACACCGTGCACCGTGAGCCCCACCAACCTGTCAGAATTGCCTTGGCAGACTACCAGTGCTTGGTGGCTTGGTCTGCTCAGGCCCACAGAACCGTTGGACTCCGGCCTCAACCCACCGCTGCGGGTGGGAGGGGTTTCAAGGCCGTAAGTTTTATGGCATTTTTACAAACTACCGATCCGCGACCACAGCCAGATCGCCTAGAGTGAGATCGAACGTGGCGCACCCCAAAGGCTTTTGATACCGTGTCTCCAGAGCTAACTTCAGGGCCTATCTACCTCTACAGCATTTGCCCCCGTCCCCAGCAGCCCCTGACATTACCCCTGGGGCTGGCCGAACCAACTCAGCTGATTGCCGTCGACAATATTGCCGCGGTAGTCGAAGCCGGTGTGGACCTGGAAACCCTGCAAACCGACGAACCGCGCCTGCTGAATGCGGTGCTCAGCCACGATCGCGTCATCTGCGAGCTGTTTCAAACCACGCCGGTGCTGCCTCTGCGGTTTGGTACCCTGGTAGCCTCCCTTGACCACCTCAAGGCCCACCTGGCGAGTCAGGGGGCCGACTACGCCACCAAACTGGCGGCGCTGGCGGCCAAAGCTGAGTACCAGCTCAAGCTGACGGCCCAAGCCATTGAGCTGCCCCCGGTGTCCACCGATCTGACCGGGCGCGACTACTTTTTGGCCAAAAAGCAGCGCCTCCAGGACCAGACCACCGCCCAGGAGCAGCAGCAGGCCGAACTGGCCCAGGTACTCGACCACATCTACAGCACCTACAGCGACTGCCTTGAGGCCGACAGCCCCGCTGGAGAAGCCCGCGTCTACATCCTGGTGGACCGGGGAGACGAAACCCTGGGACAGCGGGTAGAGGAGTGGCGATCGCAGGCTCCCCACTGGACCCTGAGCCTGAGCGAAGCGCTACCCCCCTACCACTTTGTCTAGGGATGATCGCAATTCAAGCTCCTCACGGCCCGACCTGAAACTCGGGGTAGGCCTCCATGGCGTGTTCCCCCAGATCTAAACCCTGAACCTCTTCGGCTTCGGAGACTCGAATCCCGACGGTGGCGCGCAGCACCAGCCAGCACACCAGGCTAAAGGTCACCGTAAAGGCACCCACCGCCACAATTCCCACCAGCTGCACCAGCAGCTGCTGAATACCGCCCCCCATCAGCAGCCCGGCCAGGGGACCAGAGGCGCTGTCGTACCAGGGGTACAGCCCAGGGCTGACGCTAAACAAACCCAGGGCCAGGGTCCCCCACACGCCACACACCAGGTGAACCGAAACAGCCCCCACGGGGTCGTCAACTTTGAACCCATCCAACAGCGTGACCGAGAAAACGACCACCACCCCGGCCACCAGGCCGATGATGGCGGCACTTCCCAGGGTGACGTAGGCACAGGAGGCGGTAATGGCCACCAGCCCCGCCAGCACCCCGTTGATAATCATCGACAGGTCGGGCTTGCTGAGATAGATCCAGGAGGTGACCGTGGCGGCCAGACCCCCCAGGGCAGCCGCAATATTGGTTGTGACCACGATGTGACTGATGGCAAAGGGATCGGCCGCCATCGTAGAACCAGGGTTGAAGCCAAACCAGCCCAGCCATAGAATCAGGCAGCCCAGGGCCGAAATACTCAGGTTGTGCCCCGGCATGGCCACCGGACGGGCTTGAAAGCGCCCCCGCCTTGGCCCCAGCAGCATAGCCCCAATCAGCGCTGCCCAACCGCCGACAGAGTGCACCACCGTCGAACCGGCAAAGTCGTAGAACCCCAGATTGGCCAACATGCCGTCGCCCCACACCCAGTGGCCCGTAATCGGGTACGACAGCCCCACCAGCAGCAGGCTAAAGATAAAGAAGGCCAGGAACTTAATTCGCTCGGCCACTGCCCCCGACACAATAGTGGCCGCCGTGCCCGCAAAGGCCAGCTGAAAGAAGAACTTAGCGGATAGCGGTACCCCAGCCCAGCTCAGGGCGCTGAAGGTGCCCCGGTAATCTGCTCCGATCGCCGGGCTGTTGTCGGCCCCCTGGAGCAAAAACCCCGAGAACCCGAAGAGGGGGTTGCCATCGCCAAACATGAGACCGAAGCCCACCACCCAAAAGGCCAGGGTCGAAAGGCCAAACACGATCAAGTTCTTGGCCAGCAGGTTGACAGCATTTTTGCTGCGGCAGAACCCGGTTTCGAGCATGCAGAAGCCCGCGTTCATAAAGAACACTAAGAAACCAGCCACCAGTACCCACAGGGTGTCTAGCGCCACCTGCAGGTCGGCCACGCCGGTCCCCTGGGCAAAGGCGGCGGGACAGGCAATGATCAGGCTGCCCAGGGCACCCCACAATACGTATCGCCAGCGGCCACCCGGTTTGGGCCAAGACGGCAGGGGCTGGCTGAAAGCACTCAACGGTTGCTGCGACATAACGACCATAGGGATCAAATGGACTCTCTTCATAAGCCCATAGGTTGCCACTAAATACCGTTCATGGTGCAAGTTTTTATACCGCAATCCGCCAGGTGGCCTGTACCAAAGGGGGGCCGCCAGAATGACCCCTGTCAAATCGGGTTCAGGTCCCTTTGCCCCGCCGCCAGTCCTCGCGCAGCAGACCGTAGAGGGCCACATCGCGATACACCCCCCACTTGAGCGTTTGCCGCCGCCGATAGCCTTCCTTGACCAGGCCCAGCTTTTCCATCACCCGTCCCGAGGCTGGATTGTCGCCAAAGTGGGTGGCGTTAACGCGGTTCAGTCCCAGGGTTTCAAAGCCAAAATCGACCACGACAGCGGCCGCCTCGGTGGCATAGCCCCGACCCCAGAAGGGTCGCCCCACCCAGTAGCCCAGTTCTGCCATGTTGTAGGCGGGGTACAGTCTCAGCCCTACGGAGCCGCAGAGGGTACCATCGGCCTGGGCAATGGTGAAGTTCAAGGCTTGGTTGGCGGCCCAGTCAGCCTGCTGCTGCTGAACCCAGGCCTCGGCATCGGCTGTGGTGTAGGGGTGGGGAAGGGAGAGGGTATTTTCGGCCACGGCGCGATCGCCCGCCAGCGCCACCACATCTGCAACATCCGTCAGCGTAAACGGCCGCAGTACCAGTCGCTCAGTCCTCAGCGTCGGCTGCTGCTTCGGCAGCAGAAATTCCACCATCACTCGCCTATGGCTCCAGCAGCCACCGTTTTAGAAGTCGAAATAAATATACGGCAGCGTCTCCGCCGGGGCCAGCAGCCAGGCCATCAGGCTCAACAGGGGCACCAGCAGCAGCTTCACCGGCCAACTCAGCTCTAGCTTCAGCCCTCGCCGCATCAAGTACGACAGGCCCATCAGCCCCACCACGCCCCACAGCAGCAACAGCAGCTGGCTAAAGGTAAAGCCCAGGGATTCTAAGTAGACTAGCTGGCTAAACTGGGCATCCGATGGGGTACCCCAGGCCCGCTGTAGGGCTAGGGTGTAGCGATCGGGCTCGGGCAGCCGAAAGAACAGCCAGCTGGCAAACACCAGCGCCTGGGTAAGCAGCCAGCCCAGCACCGTACCCGGCAGCGTGGCCCAAAAGGCCTTGAGCACGGGCACCGCTTTGCCCCAGGCCTGGGCAAGCCGGTGCACCACCAGCCCCGCCCCGTGAATGGCACCCCAGATCAAAAAGCCCCAGTTGTTGCCGTGCCAGATACCCGCAATCACCATCACCAGCATCAGGTTGAGGCAGGTACGGGCCAGCCCCTGGCGCGACCCCCCCAGGGGGAAGTAGAGGTAGTTGCGGAGCCAGTCGCCCAGGGTCATGTGCCAGCGTCGCCAGAAGTCGGCCAGGCTGGTGGTGAAGTAGGGGGCGTCAAAGTTGTGGGGCAGGGTGATGCCCATCAGCAGGGCACTACCGCGGGCAATGTTGACGTAGGCGCTGAAGTCGAGGTAGAGCTGTAGCCCGTAGGCAAAGGTGGCCAGCCAGATGTCGACGCTGCCCGCCCGCTCCAGGTTGTCAAAGCTGAGGTTGACCAGAATGGCGATGTGGTCGGCGATCAGCAGCTTTTTCATCGCCCCGTAGGCAATCAGCCACAGCCCTTCGACGGTGGTGCTGAGGGCAGGGGGCTTTTGCTGCTCCACCTGGTCGATAAAGGGGTGAAAGCGGGTGATGGGGCCAGAGATCAGCTTGGGGAAGTAGAGCTTGTAGGCGGCAAAGTCAGAAAAGTTGAGCGCCGCTGGTGACCCTCGATAGACATCCACCAGGTAAGCAATGCACTCAAAGACAAAAAAGCTCAGCCCCAGGGGCATGATGATGCGGGTCAGAGTGTCGCCGGGGGCGGTGCCCACCTCCAGGCCCAGCCAGCGGAACAGGCCCTCGGCGTACTTAAAGCCCACCAGCAACAGCACATTGAGGCCAATGCCCAGCCACAGCAGCCGGGTGCGGCGCTGATTCCAGCCCCGTTCGGCCAACTGCCAGCGAGGGTTGGGAATGCGCCAGTCAAGGGGAGTTGCGATCGCACTGCCGATCAAAAATGTCACGATCAGCAGCACCACCATCAGCAGCAGGTACTGCACCTGGAGCGAGGCGTAGAAGATCAGGCTGGCCACCACCAGCAGCCACAGCCGCGCCTGGAGGGACTCCAGCGCCCAAAAGACACCGACAACGCTGAGCAAAAAGAGGGCGTAGACCAGGGAGGGCAGGGTCATGGGGTGGTGGCGGGGGGCGGTGAGGGCGCAGCAGGGCGGGGCCAGGAGATCAGCGGGTCTTGCCCCAGCTGGCTAGACACCTGGTAGGCGCCGTAGCGGTTCAGGTGGCTGGGGTCGGAAAAATAGTCGTAGCGATCGGGCCACAGCTGGCCAAAGTCGCGGAACAGAAAGCCGGTTTCGGTGGTGGAGAGGGTGAGCATGTGGCGCAAAAATTCGGCTTCGGCCTCGCGGCGATAGTCGTCGAGGTATTCATCGGTGAGGGGGGTGTTGATGAACACCATCGGAATGCCCTGGGCCTGGGTAAAGCTGAGCAGGCTGGCAAAGGCCTCAGACTGCTGCCCCTCCAGGCGAAAGCTGTCGTAGTCGCCGTCGTAGCGGCCCGAGACCCGGGCAAAGTTCTGATAGTAGGTGGCGGGGTTAAACCGCACCGAGAGAGCCAAAAAGCCGTCGAAGTCGATCGTGCTGCCCTCGGGCATAGCGGCATCGAGGGTTTCTGTGCTGGAACTGGCGGGGCTGGGGGTAGCCGCCACCAGCCGCTGTTGAAACCAGCCCTTGAGCCGATCGCGATCGGGGTAAACCGCCGACAGACTGGCCAGTTGACCGCTGAGCCACTCGTCCATGGCGGCGTAGCTGTTGGGCAACGACCCGGTGGGGGCCACACCCTCGCCAGCGGCGGGGACGGCGTCGGGGGCAGCATCGGCAACAACGCTGGCCTCCTGCGATCGCCGGTTGACCACCTCCCGATAGCCAGGGGAGGCGGCGATGGCGTTGTAGGTGGCATCGACTCGGCCGCTGTTGAAGGCCCGTGCCCCGTCGGCCCAGATAATCAGCCGGGGCAGCTGGTCGGGCTCCAGCACCTGGCGAATGACCAGATCGACCACCTGGGCGGTGGCCCCGTTGATGCCGAAGTTAAATACGCTGATGTTGTCGTAGCCCAGGGTGGCCAGCTCTCGCCGCAGCGCCACCGGGTCTACCCCCCGCAGGGCCCGGGAACTGCCCACGATGATCACGTCGGGCGGGCCAGACTGCTCCAGGCGCTGGTGGTAGAGAGCCAGCTTTTCGTTCATCTGCTGGCTGTTGAAGCTGGGAAACTCAGCCCGGTCCACCAGGTCGTCGATCGCCACGATCGGCTGGCTGGGGCTGGTGGTCAGCCCTTGCTCGTCATCGGCGCTGATAAAACCGCCCCCGGCCCAGGTGCTGTCGCTGCGGGTCGTGGGCCAGTCGAGCTGGGCCAGGTCGTCGGCAAAGGGATCGGCGGGTTCGGGGGTGGCTCCTGGGGCGGTTTCTGGGGCGGCGACTTCGGCCCTGGCCTGTTGGGCGGGGGGGCTGATCACCTGGCCCAGCAGCCAGTCGATCTGGAGCGCCACCAGCACCCCGACCGCCGCCCACACCACGGCTATTTTCAGCCCGTCGGCGCGGCCCAGTTCGGTCAGGCTGTCGGCATGGTCATCGCTGGTTTCGGGGGCGACACTGGTCAGCAGCTGCGATCGCAGCAGCAGGCGGCGGCCCTGGCTCAGCAGGTCCTGCACCCACTGGCCCAGGGCCATCTCCTCCTCCGGCCCATGGTCCACCTCCGCCGGGCTGACGGGGCCGTCCGGACGCACCAGCAGCTCGTTGACGTAGGTATCGGAGGCGGTGAACTCCGGGGTGGCCTCGGGCACCAGGCGGCGGCGGGCCAAAAAGTCCTGACCGTAGCTCCAGGCGGGCTGCGCCTGGCCCGATCGCCGACCGTAGAGCCGTACCCCCTCCATGCCCATGGGGCTGAGGGTGCGCAGGTAATCGGTGAGGGGAGGGGCCACCAGGCGGCGGCGGGGGGCCACCGGGCCATCCACCATCACGTGCAGCAGACCCTCGCGCTGCAGGAGCTGCACCCGATAGCCGCCGGTCGCCAGGCGATCGTCGAGGCTGGGGTTGAGCAGGCGGGTGAGCAGAAAGGCGATCGCGGGCAGGTCGCCGGTTTGGCCCAGGTACTCCGGAGTGTCGGCCAGGGCACTGTGCTCAGCGGCGGGCAAGTCGAGGTAGTGCACCCAGGCGGGGGTAGCATCGACCCCCGCCTGACCGTAGATCACCGCCCGGTGAATGCCCTGGGGGGCAATTTCCTCCAGGGGGGTAGTCAGGGCAATCAGCACGGCCTCCTGGTCCGACAGCCCCTCGGCCTGCTGGGTGTCGTGGTCGCCGCTCTGGGGCGAGCAGATCAGGTGGAGGGTGCCATTGGTGAGTTCGGCGGTCACCCCCAGGTGCCAGCTAGCCACCGCCGCCGAAAGCAGACGCGCGATCGCATCGGTGTCGCCCCAGCGCCCCCACTCCCGCAGCATTTCCTCCGGCGGCGTGAGGTCGATGCGTAGGCTCCAGTCGGGCTTGGTCTCGCCCCGCACCTGGAGCAGCAGCACGGCATCCTTAAACTGGGTGAGCTGGAGCTGGCGCAGCCGCTCGGCGGTGGGACGAGCAATCAGGGAGGGGTCGGGGCTGTAGGTGGCCTCGCAGAGAATCCACAGGCGCGAAATGGTGGTGTCTGCGCCATCCTCTGCGGCCCCATCGGTGCCGTCGGTGGCAATCCGCCCATCGATTCCGGAGGGAATCGCCATGCGGTGCAGGTGGGCTGTACCCGGAATCGCCTTGATGCTGACCCACACCCCCACATCCAGGCTGCTGAGGGTTTCGCTCAGGTACCAGGCGATCGCCTCCGGGTCGCCCTTGCGGGCCAGGCTCAGGTTCGAGAGCACCAGGGTGCCGCTGCCCTCGCCCCCCAGCGACAGCTCCGGCTGGCCCTTGGTGTACTGCTCCAGCAATGACTGGGTGGCTTTGATATCGGCCTCGTCCTGATTTTCCAGCACCAGCTGTGCCAGGTGGCGCTCCAGCCGATTGAGATAGATAGGTGCTGTCCAGTCCGGCGTGGGATTGCCGGTGAGCCGACTGTAGACGTAGAGCTGATAGACCTGGGGATAGTGCTGGCGCACCAGGTCGTCGCCACCGTCCAGCAGCGATCGCACCAGCTTGAGCAGCACCGCCGACTGATCCAGCGCCGCCGGGGTTTCGCACAGCACGTGCAGAATGTTGCCCCGCAGCTTGATGTGCAGCTCGGCCTCCGGCAACCCCATAGCGTCCTTCAGCCAGCTGAGCACATTGGCCGCGGGCGAATTGGGGCTAAGGGTGGGGTTTGATAAGGACACAGGCATTGTGAGATCAGGGTAACAGCGAAACTCAAGCCATGCTCCCAAAGAGTAATTGCACCGGATGGCGCAGTCGGTTTAATTTATACCAACTCCAGCGCCAATCAGCCGTTTTCTTTGGAGGCAATTTCCAAAACTTTGCTAAACCGCCCAGGCGGTAGCCAATACACCTCCACCAAAAACTCAACGTTAGTTGGTCGGGCTGAGGCACTTGTTTACTATATTAAAGATCAAATGTGCCGATGGTAGCTCCAGGACAATGGCCCCTGAGGCCATTGCTGGGCAGGCTGCCCCAATTTGCCCTCAGCTGTGGTTCCTTCCCCTAGCCTGCCTATGACTTCGCCCCGCCCCACCGTTGCCACCGCTCCGTCCCCTGGTGCCGAAGTTCTGGTGGGGCTGCTGGTGCCCCCGGTTCTGCTTGGCATTGCAGTGGCCCACGCCCTAGCCGATGGTCTCACCCAGGCTGGACTGGCCAGTGAGCAGCTCTTTGCGGGCGAGCGCCTCCCCAACCTGAAGGTGCCCCAGGCCCCCGCCACTCACCCTGAAGCGGCGGGAACAAATTGAGCGGCCACCCCCATCCCCCTGACCTCTCGGTTTGACATGGCGATTAAATAAGGGGTATCAACGGTTGGTTTGCCGCCCTGATTTTAGCCCCGGTACCGCTGTAACGTTTTCAATTTGTTCATCTGGATAAACTTCTTCGGATTAGGGTAATCCTATAGAATCTTTGCGATATCCCCGTTCTCTCTGCATGTTATACCCATGAGTTCAACGCTCCACTCCTCCGGGGACACCCGGCCCGCCGCTGAAGCCGACCTATCTGGCCCTCCGGCCTCGGTGGATGACCAGCCCTCCCGGCAAGATTTGCTGCTGCGTCATCGTCTGCGAGTGGTCGAAGACCTCTGGGAAAACGTGCTAGAACATGCCTGCGGTCCCGAGCTGCTCAAACTGCTGCAACAGCTGCGGCAGATGTGTTCCCCCGAGGGCCAGGCCCCCACCGCCGCCGAGGCCAGGGTCAAGGCCGTCGTCGACGTGGTCGAAGCGCTGGATCTCGAAGACGCCATTCGGGCATCGCGGGCCTTTGCCCTATATTTTCAGCTCATCAATATTGTCGAGCAGCACTACGAGCAGCGGGGGCAGCAGCAGCAGTACCGGGCCGCCTACGAAACCTCGGAGCTGGCCCAGCGCAGCGGCCAGCCCTTTTTTGGTGCCAGCGGCGGCGACTCAGAGGCGGGGAGCACCCTGTTTCAGGCCGATCTGCTCAGCCGCAGCGTCGCCGATGCCCCCGGCGGGCGCAAGGAGGCGGGCACCTTCCACTGGCTTTTCCCTACCCTCAAACGGCTCAACGTACCGCCCCAGGTGATTCAAAACCTGATCGATCAGCTCGACGTGCGGCTGGTGTTTACCGCCCACCCCACCGAGATCGTACGCCACACCATCCGCGACAAGCAGCGGCGCATCGCTAGCGTTCTGCGCCAGATGGACCAGGCCGAAGAGAGCGCCCAGGGCCTGGGGCTGGCCTCCTCCTGGGAAATGGAAGAGTTGAAGGAGCAGCTGACTGAGGAGATTCGCCTGTGGTGGCGCACCGACGAGCTGCATCAGTTTAAGCCCTCGGTGCTCGACGAGGTGGACTACACTCTGCACTACTTCCAGGTGGTGCTGTTTGACGCGCTGCCTCAGCTGTATCAGCGGTTTGACCGCGCGATCGCCACCACCTTTCCCGAGCTAGACCCGCCTCGCCACCGCTTCTGTCGGTTTGGTTCCTGGGTGGGGGCCGACCGCGACGGCAACCCCTCGGTCACCCCGGAAGTGACCTGGAAAACCGCCTGCTACCAGCGCAACCTGGTGATCAGCAAGTACATCACCTCCGTTGAGCGCCTGGTCGATCTGCTCAGCCTATCGCTGCACTGGAGCGAGGTGTTGCCCGAACTGCTGGAATCCCTGGAGCAAGACCAGGTTAAGATGCCCGACATCTACGACGATCTGGCCATTCGCTACCGCCAGGAGCCCTACCGCCTCAAGCTGGCCTACATCAAGCAGCGGCTCAAAAACACCCTCGATCGCAGCCAGCGCCTTTACCACAGCGATCCCTTCGCCGACCACTCCAACGCCCCCATCGGTGGCCCCATCTACCGCTACGGCCACGAGTTTTTAGCCGAACTGCGGCTGATTCAGCGCAATCTGGAAGCTACCGGCCTCAACTGTCAGGACCTCAGCACCCTGATCTGCCAGGTGGAGATTTTTGGCTTCAATCTGGCTCAGCTCGACCTGCGCCAGGAAAGCTCCCGCCACTCCGATGCCCTCGACGACATCACCCAGTACCTGCGCATTTTGCCCCGGCCCTACAGCGAACTGCCCGAAGCCGACAAAATTGCCTGGCTGGTCAGCGAGCTGCAAACCCGCCGCCCCCTCACCCCGCGCGATCTGCCCTTTTCCGATAAAACCCGCGAAACCATTGCCACCATGCACATGGTGCGCCAGCTCCACCTGGAGTTTGGCCCCGACATCTGCGGTAGCTACATCATCAGCATGAGCCACGATGTCAGCGACCTGCTAGAGGTGCTGTTGCTGGCCAAGGAGGCGGGCCTCTACGACCCCACCACCGAGCTGAGCAGCCTCCAGCCTGTGCCCCTGTTTGAAACCGTCGAAGACCTGCAGCGGGCTCCGGCGGTGATGCAGGCCCTGTTTGAAACTCCCCTTTATCTGGCCATGCTCCAGGGCCAGGCGTCCCTGCCCGTAGACCAGGGACCGGGGGGCGTGGCGACCCCTCGCGCCGTTCCCCTCCAGGAGGTGATGCTGGGCTACTCCGACAGCAACAAAGACTCGGGCTTTCTCAGCAGCAACTGGGAAATTCATAAGGCCCAGCAGTCGCTGCAAACCACCGCCGATCGCTACGGGGTATCCCTGCGAATCTTCCACGGTCGGGGCGGCTCGGTGGGGCGCGGTGGCGGTCCCGCCTACGAGGCGATTTTGGCCCAGCCGGGGCGCAGCATCAAGGGCCGGATCAAAATCACTGAGCAGGGGGAGGTACTGGCCTCGAAGTACAACCTCTCCGACCTGGCCCTCTACAACCTGGAGACCGTGACCACTGCGGTCATGCAGGCCAGCCTGCTGAGTAACAGCGTCGACGACATTCAGCCCTGGAATGAGACAATGGAGGATCTGGCTACCCGCTCCCGTAGCCACTACCGCCAGCTGATCTACGAGCAGCCCGACCTGGTCAACTTCTTCCATCAGGTCACCCCCATTCAGGAGATCAGCCAGCTCCAGATCAGCTCCCGACCCTCCCGGCGCGGCGGTAAAAAAGACCTTGGCAGCCTGCGGGCGATTCCCTGGGTGTTTAGCTGGACCCAGGCGCGGTTTTTGTTGCCCTCCTGGTACGGCGTCGGCACCGCCCTGCAGGAATTTCTCGACGAAGCCCCCGAAGAACACCTCAAGGTGCTGCGCTACTTCTACAGCAAGTGGCCCTTCTTCAAAATGGTGATCTCCAAAGTTGAGATGACCCTGGCCAAGGTCGATCTGCAAATCGCCGAGCACTACGTGCGCGAACTGACGACTCCCGAAGACAAAGAGCGCTTCCTGAAGCTGTTTGAGTCCATTTCCGCCGAGTTTTACTTGACCCGCGACATGGTGCTGCGCATCACCGGCCACGATCGCCTGCTGGATGGCGACCCCGACCTGCAGCGATCGGTCTACCTGCGCAACGGCACCATCGTGCCCCTGGGCTTTTTGCAGGTGGCCCTGCTGAAGCGCCTGCGCCAGTACAAGGACCAGGCTGCCACGGGCGTAATCCGCTCCCGCTACAGCCAGGGCGAACTGCTGCGCGGCGCACTGCTCACCATCAACGGTATCGCAGCCGGAATGCGGAACACGGGCTAAATGCAGCCCTCAATGGGTAGTGAAATGGCTGGTGAATAGGCTTTTGGAGAGCTTTAAACCAACATCCAAAAAGGAGGACTACTTTGGCCATTGAGCTACCAAAAGAGAAGCACAAGGAAGCTATAGCTTCTCTAATACGTTACTTCCGTGAGCAGCGCGAAGAGGAGATCGGCAACATAGCGGCAGGCGGGCTACTGGGCTTCTTTCTTGAAGAAATTGGCCCCAGCATTTACAACAAGGCAATAGCCGATGTCCAAGCCCGATTGCAGATGCATGTCTCTGATCTCGACGTTGAATTTCACGAGGAGGAGTTTCAACATTGGTTGAAGGATGGGAGCAAACGTAAAAAGCGCTAACCATAGCGCAGACCAAGTTTGTAGGTTGGGTGGCGCGACCGCAGAACCCAGCAGGGCTGACCACTGTTGGGTTCCACTTCGTTCACCCAACCTACGGGAACTGCGAATGTGTTGTAGCGTTGGGCTAGCCTGAGCTTGGCCCATAGTCCAACGCATTGCTGGGTTTCGGCTTGGTGCCTCCCGATAACGCAGCCACAACAAAGGCGCTGCCCTTAGCTCTGTAGCTATCAGCAAACAGGGCTTGACTCAATCTTCGTCTTCAAAAACGCCTTTGAAGAACTCGATGGTGTCCTTGAGGGCGGCGACAAAGCTGTCGATCTCGGCTCTGGTGTTGTAGAAATATAGGCTGGCCCGTGCCGTGGAATCTACCGCCAAAATGCGGTGCAACGGCTGGGTGCAGTGGTGCCCCGAGCGAATGGCAATCCCCGACTGGTCAAGCAGAGTCGAGAGATCCTGGGCGTGGACACCCTCGACGGTGAAGGTGGCCAGGGCTGCCCGTCCGCTGCCGTCGGCCTGGGGGGGCGGGCCGTAGAGGGTAAGTTCGGGGATGGTCAGCATCTGCTGGTACAGGTAGGCCGTCAGCTCGTGCTCGTAGGCGGTGATGTTGTCCATGCCGATCGCAGTCAGGTAGTCCACCGCAGCCCCCAGGGCGATCGCCTCGGCAATGGCAGGAGTACCCGCCTCAAACTTGTGGGGCAGGGCCGCGTAGGTGGAGTGGTCGAGAAACACATCGGCGATCATCTCGCCGCCGCCCATAAATGGGGGCATAGCCTCCAGCAGCTCCAGCTTGCCGTAGAGAAACCCAATGCCCGTGGGGGCGCACATCTTGTGGCCCGACGCAACAAACCAGTCGCAGCCCAGGCTGGGCAAGTCGAGGGCCATATGGGGGGCGCTCTGGCAGCCGTCGATCAGCACTTTGGCCCCCTGGCGGTGAGCAACGTCTACAATCTCGGCGACAGGGTTGATGCAGCCCAGGGTGTTGGAAACGTGGTTGACCGCCACCAGACGCGTCCTGTCGTTGACCAGGCTGCGGTACTGGTCGAGGTCGAAGGACTGGTCAGCCGTTAGCCCCACAAACTTCAGCACGGCCCCGGTGCGCTGGGCCACAAACTGCCAGGGCACCAGGTTACTGTGGTGCTCCATCACCGAGAGAATGATTTCGTCGCCCGGTTGCAGACTGGTCATACCCCAGGCGTAGGCGACCAGGTTGATCGCCTCGCTGGCGTTGCGGGTGAAGATGATTTCATCGCGGCTGGTCGCCTTTACAAAGGCAGCCACCTTGTCCCGCGCCAGCTCGTAGGATTCGGTGGCGCGGGCGCTGAGGTTATGTACCCCCCGGTGCACGTTGGCGTTGTCGAGCTGGTAGTAGTTTTGCAACGCCTCCAGCACCGCCCTGGGCTTCTGGGAGGTGGCCGCGTTGTCGAGATACACCAGCGGGTGACCGTTCACCTCCTGATGGAGGATAGGGAAGTCGGCGCGAACCTTGGCGGCGAGGGAGAGTTCCTGGACGACGGTCATGGGGAGTGGGGGGTAGGGAGTGGATGGGTGGGCGGGTAGGAGGGGGGATGGGTGGGCGGGGGCTATGACCACTGGGAGATGGTTTCGGCGAGGCGCGATCGCAGCGTTTCCACCGGAATGGTTTCTATAATCTCCATAGCAAAAGCATAGATCAGCAGGCGCTGGGCCTGGGCGGCGCTGATGCCGCGACTCTGCAGGTAGAAAATCTCGTCGGCCTGGAGCTGGCTGACGGTGGCCCCGTGGGCGCACTTGACATTGTCAGCCACAATTTCCAGCTGGGGCTTGGTATCGACTCGCGCTTTGTCGGAGAGCAGCAGGTTGCGGTTGAGCTGGCTAGCGTTGGTGAGCTGGGCCTGCTGCGCCACCGCCATCCGTCCGTTAAAGACACTGTGGGCCTGGTCGTCGACAATGGCTTTGTGCTGCTGCTCGACGGTGCCGTGGGGGTAGCTGAGGGCCACCAGGCTGTGGGTGTCGGCGTGCTGGTGCCGGGCGATCGCCCCCAGGCTATGGATACGGGTGGTGGTTTGCTCGCCGGTCTGGTAGACCTCCCAGTGGTGGCGGGCCAGCCGGGCCCCAAAATCTACGGCGGTGCCGATGTACTGACTGTCGCGGGCCTGGGTGACAGCGGTTTTGCCGATGTGAAAGGTGCCCTCGCCCTCGCGCTGAATCCGGCTGTGGGTGAGCTGGGCGTTGCCCTCTAGCCACAGCTCAGTGACGGCATTGGTGAAATGGGTTTCCCCAGTCTCTCCGCCAAAATCTTCGATCAGGGTGAGGGCGCTGCCCGACTCAGCCACCACCAGACAGCGGGGCTGAGCTATCACAGCCTTTTCCCCAGCGTGGGACAGGTAGATAACTTGAATCGGAGTTTCAACAACTGTGTTGCGGGCCAGCCAGACCACCACCGCGTCCTGAAACCCGACGGTGTTGAGGGCGGTAAAGACTTCGTGGTGACCGCTGGCCTGGCCCAGGCGGTCGGCCAGCTCAGCCTGGAGGTCGGGATGGGCGCTGAGGGCAGCAACGGTGGCCCCCGCAGGCAGACTCTCCAGGCGCGACAGTGCCGTACTCACCCGTCCGTTGACCACCACCGCTTGAGCCCCGGTCGTCTCGGGCAGACGGCGGCTAGCGACCTCGGCCTCGTCTAGGGTCAGGGCTGCGGCGGGAGCAAAGTCGGTGGTGAGCATGGCCGCCAAATCGGTGAAGCGCCAGTCTTCATCCCGGGTGGATGGGAAGGCCTGCTCGTTGAGCAGCACGGCGGCCCGCGATCGCAGGGTTTCCAGGGCCAACGGCTCAGGCACCGCCGCCTGGGCCCGCTGTACCAATGCCTTCAGGTAGCGATCGCGGTGGTCCGCCGTCACTGTGGAGCGCAGGTCAGACATAGAACTGGTCATTAGGCCGTCACCCCCGCCTGGAATTCCTTCAGCACCCACTCATAGCCGCGCGACTCCAGCTGCTGGGCCAGGTCTTTGCCGCCTGTGGTGATAATTCGGCCATCGGCCATCACATGGACAAAGTCGGGCACGATGTAGTCGAGCAGCCGCTGGTAGTGGGTAATCAGCACCACTGCATTGTCGGGGGTGCTGAGCTGATTGACGCCGCCAGCCACGGTCTTGAGGGCGTCAATGTCCAGGCCTGAGTCGGTTTCGTCGAGGATCGCCAGAACCGGCTCCAGCAGGGCCATTTGCAGAATCTCGTTGCGTTTTTTCTCTCCGCCCGAAAAACCCTCGTTGACGCTGCGATCGAGGAAAGAAGCGTCCATTTTCACCACGTCCAGCTTTTCTTCGATCAGGTCATCGAAGTCGAACACGTCGATTTCGTCCTCGCCCCTGGCCTTGCGATGAGCGTTAAAGGCCACCCGCAGAAAGTCGCGGTTGCTCACCCCAGGAATTTCCAGCGGGTACTGGAAGGCAAGGAAAATACCGGCGGTGGCGCGATCGTGGGGCTCCAGATCCAGCAGCTCCTGGCCTTTGAAGGTGATCTCGCCGCCGGTCACCTCGTAGTCGGGGTGGCCCGCCAGTACCTTTGAGAAGGTGCTCTTGCCCGAGCCATTGAGGCCCATAATGGCGTGGATTTCCCCCGCCCGCACCTCCAGGTTCAGACCCTTGAGAATTTCGGTGCCGTCCACATTGGCGCGCAGGTCGCGTACCGAAAGAATAATGTCGCTGTTTTCGTTAATCATGGGTTTCCTGTGGAGTGGGCACCGCCCACCATGCTCCTAACTGCGCGTTGAAATTTTGAATTTGCGGTCTTCGTAGGGTGGTGCATCCGCGAAGCGATGCACCACCCTACGGGTTGGTTCACCCATCTACCCATCTACCCAACGCTATTCTCCAGCTTCAGGGCCAGCAGCTTGTCCGCCTCGGCGGCAAACTCCATCGGCAGCTTGTTGAACACATCGCGACAGAAGCCGCTGATGATCATCGACACCGCATCCTCCTGGGAAATCCCCCGCTGGGCAAAGTAGAACAGCTGGTCCTCACCAATTTTGGAGGTGGAGGCCTCGTGCTCCACCTGGGCGGTGCTGTTCTGCACCTGAATGTAGGGGAAGGTGTTGGCGCTGGAGGTGTCGCCGATCAGCATGGAGTCACACTGGGAGTAGTTGCGCGCCCCCTCAGCCTTGGGACCAATTTTGACCAGGCCCCGGTAGCTGTTCTTGGACTTGGCTGCCGAAATGCCCTTGGAGACAATGGTGCTCTTGGTGTTTTTGCCCACGTGCACCATTTTGGTGCCGGTGTCGGCCTGCTGGTGGTTGTTCGTCAGCGCCACGGAGTAAAACTCGCCCACGGAGTTGTCGCCCACCAGCACACAGCTGGGGTACTTCCAGGTAATAGCCGAGCCAGTTTCCACCTGAGTCCAGGAAATTTTGGAATTCTTCCCGGCGCAGAGGCCGCGCTTGGTGACGAAGTTGTAGATGCCGCCACGGCCGTTTTCGTCCCCCGCAAACCAGTTCTGCACGGTGGAGTAATTGATGGTGGCGTTGTCCATAGCGACTAGTTCAACGATCGCCGCGTGGAGCTGATTGCTGTCGTACATGGGGGCGGTGCAGCCCTCCAGGTACGTCACCGAGCTGCCCGCCTCCGCCACAATCAGCGTCCGCTCAAACTGGCCGGAATCGCCGTTGTTGATGCGGAAGTAGGTGGACAGATCCATCGGACACTGGGTGTCCTTGGGAATGTAGACAAACGACCCATCGCTAAACACCGCCGAGTTCAGCGCCGCAAAGTAGTTGTCGCCAATGGGCACTACCGTGCCCAGGTACTTCTCCACCAGCTCGGGGTGCTCCTGCAGCGCCTCGGAGATGGAGCAAAAGATCACCCCCGACTCCGCCAGCTTCTCTTTGAAGGTGGTGGCCACCGATACGCTGTCGAAAATGGCGTCTACCGCCACGTTGGCCAGCCGCTTTTGCTCCGAGAGGGGAATGCCCAGCTTCTCGAAGGTCTCCAGCAGGGTGGGATCGACCTCGTCCAGGCTGCCCAACTTTTTGACCTGGGTCTTGGGGGCCGAGTAGTAGACGATGTTCTGGTAGTCGATGGGCGGGTAGGTGACATTCGGCCAGGCCGGTTCTGGCATGGTCAACCACTTGCGGTAGGCCCGCAGGCGAAACTCCAGCATGAACGCGGGCTCATTCTTTTTGGCCGAGATCATGCGCACCACGTCTTCGCTGAGGCCGCGAGGAATAATGTCGGCCTCAATGTCGGTGGTGAAACCGTACTTGTACGGCTGGCTGACGAGGGACTGGACGGAAGCACTCATGATGCGACTCTCTTAACGGGCGGCAAAGGGTTCGGAAGGCGGGGGAGGGACGGCGTGTCCACCGGGAGGAGCTGAAGCCCTAGTATTTACTGGTTTCAGTCCGAATGGTTTCGAAGGAAATGTCTTGTTCCTGGCCGGCGAAGGGGTTGTCGGGGGTGAGGAAGAGCATACAGTGGCACTCTTTGCGCTCCTGCATGGGCACGCAGGGGCAGTTCCAGTAAATGGTTTTGACCTCGGCCTCTTTGTCTTCGTAGTGGCGGCAGGGGCACAGGGGCGAACCAAGATCGTCCTTGTGCTTGGCCAAACCCTCCAGCACCACGGCGGTAACACCGGGGTCGGCGCAGAAGTAGGTGCCCGTGCGCTTGGCGTAGCTCTGGGCAAAGTTGCGCATCAGCTCTAGGTTCTTATCGGTGGCCTGGGTGGTTTTGGTGTCAGTCATTAGAGGATCGGTACGCTACACAGCCCAATAATTTTATACAATTAAAGCAACATTTAAGTTGTCTAACTAAATCTTAGACTAGTTTAACAACATAAAGGTTGTCAAAGTGGATAATCTCCCGCTGGAATGGTTTGACGCTAAACCCGCAGGGGGGTTGTCCGTGAGGCAGCCGACAGCCATGTTCTCTATTGTCCAGATGGGCCAACGCCATGACCTCCGTGCAGCAACCCTCTACCTCCACTAAAGACGATATTTTGACGTACCTGCTCAGGCAGGGTGAGGCCACGGCCCACGCCATTGCCGACCATCTGGAGGTCAGTACCCAGGCGATTCGCCGCCACCTCAAGGACCTGGAGGCGGAGGCGCTGATTGAGCACCGGGCCGTGCAGGAGGGCATGGGGCGACCCAACCATCTGTACCAGCTCAGCCCCAAGGGGCGCGATCGCTTCCCCGCCAAGTACGACGAGTTTGCCATTTCCCTGCTCGACACCCTGGCCGACACCCTGGGCCAGGAGGAGGTAGGCACCGTGCTGCGCAAGCAGTGGGAGCGCAAGGCGCTGGAGTATCGCAACCGGGTGGGCACTGGCACCATTGCGGAGCGGGTGGCGCGGCTGGTGCAGCTGCGCAAAGACGAGGGCTATATGGCCGAGTGGCACGAGGTCGAGCCCAACGGGGAGATCTGTAAGACTGGTCCCTGCTACATCATCACGGAGTACAACTGCGCTATCTCCCACATCGCTGAGTCGTTTCCGAGCGTCTGTGGCCACGAGCTGGAGATGTTTCAGGTGGCCCTGGCTGACTGCACCGTGCAGCGCACCCACTGGCTGGTCAAGGGCGAACACCGCTGCGGCTATCTGGTGCAGGGGCGGGGCTAGGGCTGCCTGGTAGATGTTGAACTACTCTGGCTGGGGTGGCCGGTGGCCGGTGGCCGGATGATGGGCTGACTGATGTCGTCAAGGACTGGGGCACGGTGTAAGGCGAAGGGAGGGCGATCGCCGCAGACCACAATTTTGTTTGCTCAGGCAAAATTCAGTCAGCCCTGCTAAGGTAGCGCTCAACTGACTACCTGTTGAGCGTGGATTGAGCTATGCCCGCAGAGCCCATTGACTTTGAAATTTCGCCGGGGTGCGATCGCATCGCCCTGTGCGGTGGCCCCTACAGCAACTTTGGGGCCGTAGAGGCCTTTTTGGCCCAAACGGCCTCCCTGCCGCACCGCTTTTGTTTGGGCGACATCGGCGGCTTTGGCCCACAGCCCAACCGCACCCTGGACCTGCTGCGCCAGGCGGGCGTGGTTTGCCTGCAGGGCAACTACGACTACGCGGTTGGGGCCGGGGAACGCGACTGCGGCTGCGGCTACAGCGACCCGCGCGATCGCCAGTTCGCCCAAATTAGCTACGACTACACCTATGCCCACACCGCGCCTGGGCACCGGGCCTGGCTGCACACCCTGCCGCCGCTGATTCGACTGCACTGGCGCGACGGCAGCATTTTGCTGTGCCACGGCAGCCCCGACCAGGTCAACGAGTTTGTCTGGGAATCGACCACCGCCGACCCCTGGATTACAGCCTGTCTGGAGCGCTATGGGGTAGACGGCATCTGCGCCACCCACACGGGCATTCCCTGGGTACGAGCGGTGCCCGGCGGGTTCTGGTGCAATGTGGGCGTGCTGGGACGCCCTGCCCACGAGGGCCAGCCCCACGTCTACTTCGCTGAGCTAGAGTTTCCTGCCGGGTGCGCTGCGCCCGTGCCTCGGATTGTGCCGCTGGTTTACAATCCGGAACCTGTGGTGGCCGCTATGGCGGAGGCGGGGTTGCCCCAGGAGTTTCAGGACTCGCTGCTGAGCGGGGTGTGGACGACCTGCGCTGAGGTGCTGCCAGAGGCGGAGCGAGCGGTGAGGCCTCGCCAGGTAAGGGGGGAAACCAGCGGTTGAATCCCCGGCATTGCTGAATTGAGTAATGAATCTGTAAACTTCCCATCCTTTCATCGCCTCCAAAGTCCCCCAATTCTGGGGGACTTTGGGATTGCGATTCCCTCCAGAATTGGGGGCTGGGGAAGCATACCATACCCGCATTCAGCAACGCCGAATCCCCCCGGCTGGAGCCGCCTGACGGCAGAGTTTTGTCAGTTTATTCACGTTAATCAAGGCCGGTTGAGGGCCAAAAAGGGACAGCTATCTATGGTTGAAACTACAATCACTTGGACACTGCTGGCCGGGTACTGCGGCTTTTTGCTTTACCTGGTGCGGCAGACCACCCCCGATCGCGTCAGTCCGCCGGAGTTTTTTGAGGGGCAGTCGAGCACCGGGGCGGCACCGGGGCTGTGGCTGCTGGTGGCCAGTGCGGCCATTTCCTGGATTTTTGCCAAATCTATCGACAATGCCGCCAGTCTGGGACAGTCCTTTGGGGTACTGGGGGGCCTTGGCTACGCCATCTACTACCTGAGCTTTGTCACCGCCGCGATCGCGCTCTACTTTCTCCGCACGCGGGGCGGCTTTCGCTCGATTCCAGAGTTTTTGGTCAGCAAGTACGGCAAGGTCTGCTCGCGGCTGTTTTTGCTGGCGATCGCCATTCGCCTGCTAAACGAAGTGTGGTCCAACACCAAGGTTTTTTCGCTCTACTTTGGCCCTGAGGGCAGCGCCGGGTACTGGGTCGCAGCCCTGGTCGTCACCCTGTTTACCGTGTACTACACCCTGCTGGGCGGCCTGCGCAGCAGCCTGCTTACCGATGGTGCCCAGATGGTACTGGCGGCGGTACTGCTGGTGGCCATCCTGGCTACCGTTGGCCCTGGCCTGGCGCGGGCAGGCCTGCCGATGGTAGACCCCGACACCCAGGCGGCCGGGCTGACCTTCTGTGCCCTGGCCCTGGTACAGGTGCTCAGCTACCCCTTCCACGACCCGGTGTTGACCGATCGCGCCTTTATCACCGGGCCCCGCACCATGGTCAAGGCCTTTCTCTGGGCCGGGCTGATCAGCGGCGGCTTTATCTTTTTGTTTAGCAGCGTGGGCCTGTATGCCCGCACCGTAGGGGCTGAGGGGTCGCCCAGCCTGACGGTACCTGCCCTGTTTGGCCTGCCCATGCTGCTGGTGTTCAACGCCATCATGCTGACCAGCGCCGGTTCAACTCTGGATTCCACCTTTTCCAGCACCGCCAAGGTGGGGGCGCGGGACTGGTTTCACCGCAAGGGTGCCCCGACTGAGGGCCAGGCCCGCATTGGCCGCTGGTGGATTATCGCGATCGCGCTACTGGGCAATGTCCCCCTGCTGAGCATTTACATGGGCGATCGCGTCGGCCCCGCCATCATCCTCGCCACCACGATCAGCGGCACCATGGTGATGGGGCTGGCCCCGATCTTTTTGCTGGCGTTTTTGCGTCGGGCCGGGGCGCTCAGCTTTCACCTCGCCTTCTGGCCAGGGCTGGGGTTTGGCGTGCTGCGGGTGGCCGAAAACGTCATCGGGGCTCCGATCTTCCCGGCCTGGATGAGCCTGGGCACCGGCCGTTACGCGGTGGATTTGGGAGTGAATATCTACGGGCTGCTGCTGTGTACGGCAGGCTACCTGCTGGGGGCCTGGCTGGGCAGCTTCCGAGCCAAAACATCCAAAGCGCTGCCTGAAGCGTAGATCTATAACAACTCTCTCCAGTGAACAGCGGCGACCGGGTACCCCTGGCCGCCGCCTTTTTGTTGGGCGAGTTGGTTGGGCGAGTTGGTTGGGCGAGTTGGTTGGGCGAGATGTTGCCAACCTCAGCTGGATCTAAATCCCAGATCCGTCTGAATACCCGGGATTGGGCTGGTCAACCACCGCTTGCCCCGGCGCAGCCCCGGTTGAGAGGCGAGGTTAAGGTCGGATTCGGTAGGAGAGTGCAGTATGGATCAGTATAGATACAGTTGCCCTTTGAGAATCGTGCCCCACCATGCTTGACCAATCGCTTCAGTTTCTTACCCCCGACGAGTCGGCAGAAGTTGACAAAGCCCTGCTGACCTCCCCCGAGAAGTTTCTGGCCCGGCTGACCATCTCCACCGCCAAGCTGCTGAAGGTGATCGCCGCCGATACCGACACCCCCATCGAAGCCCTGACAGCCGTGCAGATGATCCAGTGGTTTGAGAAAGACGCCAAGCTCAAGCGCGAGCAGGGGGTGAATGCGTCGGTGCTAAAGTGGCAGGCGGAGGATTTGGGGTAGAGGGGTAGAGGGGTGGATGGGTAGGAGGGTAGGAGGGTAGGAGGGTAGGAGGGTAGATAAAAATAAGCACTCACCCACCCACCCACTCATCCACTCACCCACTCATCTACTCACACTCCCCACCCTGCCCGATCGCCGCTGGCTTTCTGTAAACTAAGAAAGACCATCGCACACCGTAACTGAGGAAGCAGCACGTCATGGGGTTATTTGATCGCGTTAGCCGAGTGGTTCGCTCTAACCTGAATGCGGCGGTGAGTTCGGCCGAGAATCCGGAGAAAATCCTGGATCAGGCCATTATCGACATGCAGGAAGACCTGGTTCAGATGCGTCAGGCGGTGGCGGGCGCGATCGCCAGTCAGAAGCGAGTGCAGCAGCAGTACGACAAGGCCCAGAGCGAGGCCAGCAGCTGGCAGCAGCGGGCTCAGCTCGCCCTGCAAAAGGGCGAGGAAGACCTGGCCAAGCAGGCGCTGCTGCGTAAAAAAAGCCAGGCTGAAACTGCGGTGGCGCTGAAAACTCAGCTCGACTCTCAGAGTGCAATCGTTGACAAGCTCAAGCGCGACCTGATTGGGTTGGAGAGCAAGCTATCCGAGGCCAAGACTAAACGAGACATGCTCAAGGCGCGGGCCAGTGCCGCCAGGGCCAACGAGCAGCTGCAAAGCACCACCAGCAGCCTCAATACCAGCAGCGCCATGGCCGCTTTCGAGCGCATGGAAGATAAGGTGCTGCAAATGGAGGCCAAATCTCAGGCGGCGGCAGAGCTGGCCGGGGCCGACCTGGAGAGCCAGTTTGCCATGTTGGATGCCGGCAGTGATGTCGATGCGGAACTGGCGTCGATGAAGGCCCAGCTGGCGGGCGGCACGGTAGATCAAAGTGCGTTGCCCCCCGGCGAGTCGACGATTCCGGCCAGCGAGGCGACGGCGGTGGATGCCGAGCTGGAAGAACTGCGATCGCAGATTGACAAGTTTGACTAGGTTTGCCTGGTAGAGGTGGACTAGCTTGGCTGGGGTGTCAGGTTCCCGGTTCCAGGTTCCAGGTGTCAGAAATGGCGGGCTGGCGCATGCCTTCGGGATGGGCGGCCCGTTTTGACTGGGTCCCCGTTTTGATCCGGACATGGGGCTAAATCGGGTTAGCCTACTTCAACGGTAGACCGCATCTGGTCTACGCTGATGGCGCGATCGCGGCCATGTCTTTTGGCCCAGTACAGTGCTCTGTCGGCCAGCTCTATCAGCGTCTGCGCTGTTTCACCGTGGTGGGGAAAGCTGGACACCCCCAGCGAAATGGTCAGGGACGGCAACACATGACCATGGCAGGAGTGGTTGACGTACTTGACGGCTCGCCGAATCTTTTCGGCTCGCTTGAGCGCTACCTCGGGGTTAGTATCGAGCAAGACCATGCAAAACTCTTCGCCGCCGTAGCGGTAGACGATGTCCTGGCTGCGCACGTGGCCCCGCAACATCATGGCAATATTCTGCAGCACGATGTCACCTGACTGGTGACCATAGGTATCGTTAATAGCCTTGAAGTGGTCAATGTCGATCAAAATGACGCTGAAGTTTTGCCGCCGGTTCGCGGTCTGACACAGGTTGTTAAGCACTGTTTCGGCATGGCGACGATTGAGCAGCCCAGTCAGCGGATCTTTGAGCGCCTGATCCTGAAGGTCTTCGAGCAGGAACAGCCGCTGCATGACGAACAAAATTTGCTCCGACAGCTTTTTCAGCAGCGCCGTCTGAACCGGGCTAAAGGGTTCCGACTCCAGCTGTACCAGCTGCACCACACAGGTCGTGTCGTTGACCAGGCCCAGCACAATACACTTGGTCAGCAAAGCGGGCCGGTGGGTGACCTGGCACTGGTGACATTCCTGACCCATGCCCAACGGCGCATCCAGCTGCTGAGCGTGAGAGTAGCAGCACTGCTGCTCAACCACGGTCAGGGGGTTCGCATCGCCCCACTGGGTCAGCACCGCGCAGGGCTCAGGAGAACCGGAAAACAGCACCAGGCGACCCGACTGATGGGGGAAAAAGTAGGGTAAGTAGGTGGCCAACAGCTGGCCCAGCTGCTGGTAAGACAAACAGGCCTGGAGCTGAGCCACCAGATCGACCAGCCGCGGATGCCCCTGGTGTATCTGGTGAGCCATCGGGCTGGGGGAGGTGAGGGGCACCACCCGCGACAAAAAATTGATGCTGGCGGCGGCGATCGCCCCGGATGTTGGCTCAGGCTCCGGTCCAGGGCTGGGATGGACGGGTTGAGCCAGGGTCAGGCATAGCAGCACCTGTTCTGCGAGGTACTGGAGGGTTTTGATCTGGACCTCGCTGAGGTCCGCTACTGCCAAGCCGGGCACATAAACCGTGAGCTGGTAGCGGGCGTTGGTGCTTCGCAGGTGCCCCACCAGCACGGCATCGCCACCGGTTTCCGAGCGGCTGTAGGTGCTCAGCGAGAGCGGCTGGACCTCTACCGTAGTGCCTTGAATGGGCTGGCTAGACAACACCTCGCGCAGAACAGCGGCAGCCAGATGGCCGTAGTTCATCACGCCGCCGTGGCGCCAGTCCTGGCCCACCTGCACCGTCAGCGCCAGCTGCGGAGCCGCCAGGGTGAGCGAGGTGAGCCGCAGAAAATTACCCAGGGCCGGGTAGGCATCTCCTAAGGACTTGGGCTGCACTGGGTTCATAGTAGGGAATGCCCCACAGTAAAGGCACACTTATAGAGTGGTCACAGGAGGCGGGCCAATCACCCGAGGCGGGCTGAAGCGAGATAATCTGTAATATTCTGGTCAGGACTGGTTGAGAGAGCAGCCGGGCGAACCAGACCTGGGTTTTATTTTTATAATTAGTGTTCTCCTACAGATTGCGTCTGAGTTGTTTTCTTCTGTCTAGGGGCAGGCCGCCCTCCACCCCAGCCTATGCAAATTGCCCAACGAATCAGGCCCCTGCGGGCCAATGTGTTTGCCGATATGGATCGGGCCAAGGCCGCCGCACGGGCCGCTGGCAAGGCGATTGTGGATCTGTCGCTGGGGTCCTCCGATCTGCCCACCCCACCCCACGTGCTGGAGGCGATCGCGGCGGCGCTGCCCGACCCCAGCACCCACGGCTACTGCCTGTTTTCGGGCACTGAAGCGTTTCGCCAGGCGGCGGCGCGCTGGTACACCGACAAGTTTGGGGTGGCGGTCGATCCCGAAACCGAAGTGCTGCTGCTGATCGGCTCCCAGGAGGGCACCGCCCACTTGCCCCTGGCCATCCTCAACCCCGGCGACTTTGCCCTGCTGATGGACCCCGGCTACCCCTCCCACGCTGGGGGCGTGTACCTGGCCAACGGGCAGATTTACCCCATGCCCTTACTGGCAGAAAACGGCTTTTTGCCCCAGTTTGATCAGATCCCGGCGGCGGTGCTGGAGCAGTCGCGGTTGATGGTCCTGAGCTACCCCCACAACCCCACCACGGCTACGGCGTCCCTCGACTTTTGGCGTGAAGCGGTGGCCTTTTGTCAGCGTCACAACCTGGTGCTGGCCCACGACTTTCCCTACGTTGACCTGACATTCACCGGTAAACCAGCCCTTTCGGCAATCCAGGCCGACCCCGACAAAACCTGCACCATCGAGTTCTTTACCATGTCGAAGTCGTACAGCATGGGCGGCTTTCGAGTGGGCTACGCGATCGGCAATAGGGAGCTGATCACCGCCCTGCGCCAGGTCAAAGCCAGCGTTGATTTTAATCAGTATCCAGGCATTCAGCGGGGAGCGATCGCCGCTCTCTGCGGTCCCCAGGACACCGTCCAGCACATAATCGACACCTTTCGCCAGCGGCGCGATGCGGCGATCGCGGCCCTGAGTCGGGTGGGGTGGGCGGTGCCGGTGCCCGAGGCTACCATGTACATATGGGCCAAACTGCCCGATCGCTTTGCCCACGATTCCCAGGGGTTCTGCCTGGGCCTGGTCGAGCAAACCGGCGTAGCGCTGGCCCCCGGCATTGGCTTTGGCAAAGCGGGGGAGGGCTACGTGCGCATTGCCCTGGTGCATCCACCGACGGTTCTGGAAGCCGCGATCGATAAGATGGCTCAGTTTCTCTCAGCCTGATGTCCCCGAAGCGACACCAAACCCTGGCCGCCCCAGGCCGCTGCCGAGACCCAGTACCGCCAGGCGGAACTCAGCCTGCCACCCCAATCACACATCCACCTGATTAAGTCGGGTTGGGCGTAGGGCACTGGTCCAGAGGTGAGGGCATACCCTGGCCACCTGGTTCAAATGGCTAAAAATCAATAGACTTGATCCATGGCCGATAAAGAACAAATTAAGCAGGGTGCAGTTGTGTAAGCATTCGGTTAACTTGCCCAATGGCCCGTTAATGCCGGGTTCCACCATTATTTAGTATCCAGGGTGCAACTCTTTGGAACATCAGAACACCCCCTGTTCTGATCCCTCCAGCCTTCAAAATCAGGATCTAAGGGGTAATGGTGACATCTCCATTCAGCACCGCTGAAGGTCGGCGTCGCATTGTTGTCGTAGAAGACGATACTGCCAACCGATTATTTTTTGCCGACTACCTGATCTTCTCCGGATTTACGGTGCTGGCCCTGCCCCACGGGCTAGACCTTGAGCAGCAGCTCAAGGAGTTTCAGCCCGATCTGCTGCTGCTCGATCTGGGGCTGCCCGAAGTAGACGGCTACGCGCTGCTACAACAGGTGCGTTCCTCTGCCATGTGGCGGCAGCTGCCCGTAATTGTGGTGTCTGGCTATGCCTTTGCCGAAGACCAGCACCGGGCCCTGGAACTGGGGGCGCAGCAATACCTGATCAAACCTGTACGCCTGCACCAACTTATTCAGGCAGTTCACCAGGTATTGCCGCCTGGAGCGTAGGCGCAGCGGTAGGGACAACGGTAGGAAGGACTACGTACCACCCCCGCCCGCACCGGGTCGCTGCTCAGCCAAAAATTGCTCGACATCTCGGCTCAGAACCTGCACCGACTCGCCGATGTCAGCAATGGTGTGCTCAAGCTGAGATGACAAAACCATGGCTGACTGGAGCCGATTGAGAATATCTTTAATTTGCTCTCGGTAGCGTGCTTCAAACTCTACAGGGTCCATACAGGTAGTGTCTCGTATCAGTGACAATCAGGAATAGATGTAATATTAATTACACGAAGGGCGAGCGGTTTTCCGGAATCGGTTGCCCAAAAAACCAAACTTTATAGTTCTATAGCCATTGACCACCCCGTCAGGACAGAACGTATCTTCCTGAAGCGATAGCCAAACGCCCATGGGCTATCCCCGTCATCGCCCGAGCCAGGGACTGCTGACCTCAGCGCAATGGCCATTGCTTTAGGTAGATGATGCCCAGTAGAGCATAGCGGTATTAATCTATGCTAAGGGCTTACGCACAAATACTGATTTCCCATTGCTCACCTCGGTTGACAGGTATAGGCCCATCAGAATTAGACCTTATCCGAAAACCACGTTCCTAGAGCTGTAGTTCAAGGGTTACAGGGCGTTTTCGGATGGGTTCTCAATGTCGCTTTTCAGCCTTGGGCCAACCACGGGGTTGCCCTATGCAGCCGTACCGCTTTGGGTCATGCTAGAGACCGAAAATGCAGTGTATGGAGAAAAGAGAACTATGGCTGAAGTGGATCCCGTTAAGCTGATGAAGCAGGAAGTGGGTCGTCAGGCGGCGGCGCGGGTGCAGTCGAACACGGTGGTGGGGCTGGGCACCGGGTCCACCACAGCCTTTGCCATTCAGTTCATTGGCGAGCGGCTGGCCAAGGGCGAAATCAGCAACATTAAGGGCGTACCCACCTCTTTTCAGGCATCGGTGCTGGCCAAGCAGTACGGCATTCCCCTCACCACCCTCGACGAATGTGGCGAAATTGCCCTGGCCATTGATGGGGCTGACGAAGTGGACCCCCAGATGAACCTGGTCAAGGGGGGCGGTGCAGCCCACACCCGCGAAAAGATTGTAGACTCCCTTGCCAAAGAATTTATCGTGGTGGTCGATAGCTCCAAGCTGGTCGATAAGCTCGGTACCACCTTTGCCCTGCCCGTGGAAGTCATGCCCCTGGCCATAACCCCCGTCACCAAAGCGTTGGAATCCCTCGGCGGCAAACCCGACCTGCGCATGGGGATCAAAAAAGACGGCCCGGTGATCACCGACCAGGGCAACATGATTCTGGACGTCAAGTTTGATGCGATCGATGACCCCGCCGGGCTAGAAAAGACGATCAACAATATTCCTGGCGTACTCGACAACGGCCTGTTTGTGGGTGTAGCCACCGAGGTGCTGGTGGGCGAGGTCAAAGACGGCCAGGCCAGCGTTCGCAAGCTGTAGAGCCCTAGGACTGGAAATCTCTATCTCTGAGCTTAGGTCAGAGTGAGTTAGGGGTTGGGGGCGATCGCCCTCAACCCCTAACTAATGGGAAAAAGCGATGCACTGTCTACCCGAACCCATAGCCTTGATTCACCCAGTAGTGCCAATTTTCAATCGCCTGCTGGGTCTCTTCGTCAGCCTTCGGTGCTGCTAGCTGGCTCATTTGCTATTCTTCCTCTATGCCAAATCTGCTGTGGGAGATAGGGACGTCAGAACTCAGTCTCCCAATCCTATTTAACGATCAACACTATGGCCTTTTGGGTTGCTTGGCGAGTTTGGGTGGGGCGAGGGCTGAGGCGCTGGCTACTGCTTAGCCTGGCGGTGCTGCTGCTGGCGATCGCGGCACCCACCTTAGCCACTGGAGAACTGGCCGCTCCGGCTTTACAAGGGGCTGAGGCAGAAACCAGGGCTGAGACCGCGACTCCAGATCCCGCTGTGGCGGGGGGCGGTAATGTGGTGGATGGCTTTCCGGTGGTGCTGGACGGGGTGCCGTTGTTCTACGTCAGGCAGGGGATTGCGGGGGTGACCTCGGCTGAGGAGCGGGCCGCAATTATTACCCAGCGGGTGAGGGCGATCGCCGCCAACCCAGCCCTGGCCCCAGACAGCATTCGCGCCGAAACCGAAGCCGACCAGAGCGTGGTGCTGGCGGGCGACAATGTGCTGTTCACCGTGCGCCAGGACGATGTTCAGGCCTACGGCCAATCCCATCCTGAACTGGCTGCTGAGGCTGTAGCGCGCATTCAGCAGGGGGTGACCAACTACCGCGACCAGCGCAGCCTGCGGCGCATTGTCACCAGCCTGGGGCTGACAATTCTGAGCACTCTGGCAGTGTTTCTGATGCTGCGAGGCATCTTGTTTGGTAGCTCCAGGCTGCTGACCTACATCAGACAGAGGCGCAACGCCGATACCCTGACCGTTCAGATGCGGTCGGTGCAGGTTTTGGGGTCTGGAGCTACCAGCTATTTACTTGGCGGACTGGTACGGCTACTGCGCCCGGTGCTGATTTTGCTGGTGCTGTACCTGTATGTGCCCTTTGTGCTGAGTCAGTTTCCGGCCACGGCTAAGTTTGGTGACAGCCTGCTGCAGGACATGGCCTTTCGGCTCAGTCTGCTGGCCCAGGGGTTTGTCACCTACCTGCCGGAGCTGGCCATGCTGGGCGTGATTGCCCTTCTCACCTACTACGTAATTGAGTTTGCTCGGCAGGTGATTCTCGAGCTGGGCCGCCCCAATGTATACCCCTGGTTTTACCCGGAATGGATACAGCCGACTATTCGGCTGACGACGCTACTGATTGTGGCGATCGCCCTTGTCATTGCCGGGCCGTACCTGCCGGGGTTTGGCTCCCCAGCCTTTCAGGGAATCTCTATCTTTTTGGGAGCGCTACTCACCCTGGGGTCGTCGTCGGCCGTGGCCAACGCCCTGTCGGGGATTATTTTGATCTACACCCGCGCCTTTCAGCTCAAAGATTTTATTCGCATTGACAACGTCATTGGTGAGGTCGAAGACAAGTCGCTGTTTGTGACTCGGGTGCTTACCCCCAAACAGGAGACGGTGACCATTCCCAATGCGTCAGTGCTCAACAGCAACGTGATTAACTACAGCGCCATCTGCCGCGAGTCGAGGGGCCACCTGCTGCTTCACACCACCATTACCCTGGGCTACGATCTGCCCTGGCGCAAAGTGCACGAGGTGCTGATTGAGGCGGCCAAGGCCACCGCCGATATTGCGATCGCTCCGGCTCCCTTTGTGCTGCAAACGGCCCTTAACGACTTTAACGTCAGCTATGAGCTGAATGCCTACACGGCCTCGCCCTCAAAAATGCCCGACATCTACAGCAGGCTGCACCAGAACATTCAGGACCACTGCAACGCCGCGGGCATTGAAATCCTATCGCCCACCTTCTCGGCCCTGCGGGACGGCAACCAATCCACCATCCCCGCCGACTATCTGCCCGCCGATTACAGCGCCCCCGCCTTTGTAGTGCAGGGGCCCAACGGTCAGGTGCCGCTGGCAGAGGCCGGGTTCCATGACCCTCGCTCAGATACTAACGGTTCCTAATCCCTTTAGCCCCATCGCCAGACTCAGATGGTCCATCAACCGACCCTTCGACTACCTCGCTACGAGACCTGGGGCCAGCCCCTGGGGCTATGCCTGATTTTGTTTATGTTGTCCTACACGGTCGGAGTGGTGCAGCCAATTATGCCGCCCCTGGTGCAGGAGTTTAACTCCAGCGTGGGCTATGTGCAGTCGGCCCTGGTGCTGATGTCGCTGGTGACGGCTTCGTTTACTCCCACCGCCGAGAACCTGAGCCAACGGCTGGGGCGGCGGACGGTCCTGGCGATCGCCCTGGGGTGCTTTGCCCTGGGCCTGGTGGTGATTATTCTCAGTCCCGGCATTGGGCTGTTTACCCTGGGGCTGGCGGGGTGCATTGGCGTGGCGGGGGCTGTGCTGATGAGTACCCCCGTGGCCCTGATGGATGCCCTCCCCGGTGCGGGCATTCAGCGGTATGGCCTGGTGGCACTGGCGATCGCCGGGGTGCTTGGGGCCCTAATCGGCTCGCTGACCGGCGGCGTGATGGCCTTTGACTTTAGCTGGCGCTGGGCCTTTGGCTTCGAGCTGGGGTTGATCCCACTCATCTGGTGGCTGGTGCGCTCCATTGCGGTGCCCACCCCCGCCCAGACACTGCCCGCCGACTGGCTGGGGGGACTGCTCTCGGTGGCGGGGTTTGGGCTTACCCTGGTCGGGCTCAGCCTGGCCTCAGAGCTGGGCTGGTGGCAGCCCAGGGGCAATCCCCAGGGGTCGCTGGGCATTCTGGCCCCGTTTGGCATTTCCGTAGCTCCGGTGCTGATGGCGGCCGGGTTAATTTGTCTGGGCCTGCTAATCTTTTGGGAGCGGGGGCGATCGCGCCTGGGGCAGCCGTCGCTGCTGCGCCTGGGGGTCTTCAACCGCCGTATTTTCACCCTGGGGTTGGCCATCGGCACCCTGCACACCATGACCACAGCGGGGGTGCAGTTCAACCTGTTTCAGTTCATTCCAGCGGTGATGGGGCTCAACCCCATTCAGACTGCCATCGCGGTCATTCCCTCCACCCTGGCCCAGCTGGTTGTGCTGCTGCTGCTGGTCAGGCGGCGGCCCCAGTTTCCGCCCCGCTCTCTGCTGCAGTCGGGGCTGATGGTCAAAAGCGTGGGGATTGCCATGCTGTGGGCTGCCATTAGCCCGCCGGTAACCGCCCTCAAGCTGCTGCCCGCCCTGGTGGTGATGGGGGCTGGTACAGGTCTGTTTGCCACCTACATTACCTCCCTCACCTTTGCCCATACTGACAGCGCTCAAAAAGCCGAAGCACGCGGGGTCTACCGTCCCTTTCAACACCTGGGTGCCTCGCTGGGGCGGGGCATTTTGGGCACGATGCTGATCAGTCTGGCCTCGCTCAACATTGTGGACGGTATTTTGGCTGAGCTGGGCCAGTCGGTGCCGCCAGACGTGCGGCGAACGGCGGCGCGATCGCTCCAGGTAGCCATTCAAACCCTGCGGCGCAGCGATCGCCGCGATCTGTTTAGCCAACTGCCCGACGCCGTGCAGCCCGCCCTTGGCGGTATTTTGCAGCAGGCCGCCGTGCAGGCGATGCAGAACACGCTGCTGGTGATCCTGGCGCTATGTCTGCTCTGCCTGGGCCTGTCGTTTCTGCTGCCCAAAACCGCCAAAACGATTGAGGCCCCGATCGAGTAACGCGCTCAAGGAATAGGTAGGAACCTGTAGACCCTGCGGTGGCAAATTTGAGATTTGATACTAAATCCGTCCTGGCCACCTACAGTTGGGTTGGGCAGTTGGGTTGGGCAAACACCGTTTGGAAATACGGCAATAAAAAGCCGGGGTTTTGCCCCGGCTGTTGCGGTCTGCGCTATCTCGATTCAACAGCCCTCTGGACCGCAGAAACTGTGCGCGTACAGGACCTCCGCATCGCAGATGTAGATGATGCCCGCATAGTCGTTGAAAAACTGCACGGCAACTTTATCCGAAATTTCTAGGGCCATCTCCCGAGTGTCGGTGAGCACCTCGAACTTGATATTCGAAGTGGTGTCAGAAACGCTGGGTTGTCCCGACGAGCGCATATTCCGACTTCCTTTACCGCCCGTTTCCAACACCGTATAACCGCTCGCCCCGCAGGCGTCGATGATATCGGCGATTTTTTTGAGCAGCAATTTCTCGGTGATGATTACGAGCTTTTTGGCTGGCTTGGACATATCAATTACCTCCTTTCACATGTATTCATTGAACCATTGGGTCGCCGGGCCAGGGGAGCACCGGCAGACCGGAGCCAGCTGGGATTAGCCACCCATCAATGCCTGGGCGAGACCAACGAAGAGGGGGATACACAGGGCGATCGCAACCGGGGTGCCGATGGCTGTGGATGCGCCGATGTAGGCGGAGGGATTGGCCGAGGGGATACCCGCCCGCAGAGTGGGCGGCCCTGAGATGTCTGAGCTGGAGGCGGCGATGACGGCCAGGAGCGCAACCCCGCCAGCGCTAAACCCCGACACATAGTGGGCAATCATGCCGAGACCAAAGGCGATAAATCCATGCAGAAAGGGGGCCGCAAAGGCGTATAGAGCGTACCACTGGGCTACCTTGCGCAACTCGTTAAGTCTGGCCCAGGCCTCCATACCCATAATCAGCATCAGAATCGAAAGCAGACCGCGGAAGAGGGGATCGTAGAAGCTTTCGTAGACACTTTCAGGCCGGGTTACAATGCCCAGAGCTAGCCCCAGCAGCAGGGCGGATAGGGCAGAGCCCTGGAGGCTTTCCTTCACGATGGGCCAAATTTTGACCCTGGGGCTTGGGGCACCGCCCGACTCGCTGACATACCCGCCGGAGGTACCGCCCGACTCGCCCCCATACCCGCCCGCAGTACCGCTGCGCTGGTCGATGATGGGAGCCCCGCCTGCGGCAACCGGCTGTAGGCCGCCATACTCCTCCTTAGTCAGATACTCCTGCTTGCTGACATAGGCTTCATTGTTTTTGAGGTACGCCTCATTTTTGAGATACTTATCGCGCTTCTGTTTGCTGGTGTAAATGCTGGCCACTACGATCGCCGTCACCAGCGCTGCGATATCCATGAAAGGATAGAGCGCACCGGCCCAGGCTTCAAATTCCATGCCCTGCCCTTCCAGCATGGTGATGCCAGCGACCATGGTAGAACCACTCACGGCACCGAACAATCCCGCTGTGGCAACGGCATCCACGACTCTGATGCCCGGCAGCTTGGCAAAGGTATAGCGCCCAATGAACACGATCACGATGCCTGTGATCACAGCGAACAGCGCGGGCAGCAGCATCTCCGCCAGACTGGCATTGCGAATGGCCATACCGCCGGTCAGACCGACTTTGATCAGCAGCATGAAAACGATGAACTTATAGATGGCATCGGGGATGGCCAGCTGGCTACCGAGGGCAGCAATGACGATACCGCCAATCAGAAAGCCAAGCGTCGGCGACTGAAGCTGAGCCCCGAATCTCGTCATGAAATCGAGCAAAAAATCCACAATTACCTCCTTCCACCTCCTCTAGCGAGGAGTGATTGTCGTGATGGGTGAGCTTTAGAAAGGTTGAAGAAAGTAAGGGTGAAGCGCTTCACCCCCACAGCACATGCGTTGTACGAGACCCTGCTAACAGGGGGTTCAGAGATTGGCCGATCCCTGAACAAGGCTGCAAGGGTTGCTGTCCCGCAGCTCTTCACATAGATCATGATCTATCAAAGATCAAATCTCTATGTGTTTGAGTCTATCCTGAAAAACACAGATTTTTTCGATCGCTAACCATCGATTTCCAACGCAATGTCAAATTCAATCCATAAGTTTTGCTTTTAGCTCGCGTTCCCGTCTTTAGTTATGTAAATAGCGATCGCAGGATTTCCCCAATGCAACAGCCCTGACCCAAGCGCCAGCTGATCTGCCACCACCTCGGCCACCCAACTCTGGGGTTCTGATCGCAGCCCTTTGTCCTTGATGGCACAAGTTAGCCGATCATCTCTGACACCCGGAACCCACAACCTGCACTCGGGCACAGGTCGTTCCATGGATTAGGAGTATTAGGACCGATCAATCCACCGGCAGGGTGGGTATCTCTGTGGGTGCGAACGGTTCTGAGGGGGGACTGTAGCGAGCCACATTAATCCAAAGGACGGCAAGCAGCAAACCTACACCGCAACCGACCAAGAAGATCCAACCGTGGGACGGTTCTAAAACGCAGAGTAAACGGCGATTACTGCCGTACACCTGCACAACCCATCCCTCACCCGTCTCCAACCTTGGCTGCGACTGCCTCGATTCAAACTTATTCATGGTTTTCGCTCCATACCAGTTGTATGTACTGCCCACAGGCTGATTGCCTGTACTGCACGGAACACCTGCTGAAAGTCCATCTGGGTGATGGACGTAGCAGTTTTAGACCAGGGGTTGTATCTTTGAGCTGCTTTCATCAGCCATAGATCCATACCTATGCTTAATGCGGCAGCCATAATCTTAAGTTTATGCAATGCCTGGCTGACAAGCAGCCTGTGAGCCCCAAAAAATGGCTCACACTTGTTGATTTTTTTGATAATTGAGACTTATGATTCCTTCTCTGCTGGGTTTTGTCGCCCCTATTTTCTAAAGGCAAAGAGCCTGACCCCCTTCAGGATCAGGCTCTTTCTAACCACTGCAATTGTCCTGCCTAAATTAACCCAGGGCAGGCCACCCCCTAGCGGGCAGACAGCATCAGGGGAGCGTTGACGGTCAGGCTCAAATCGCGGGCGGGGTTGATGGTGATCACCTCAACCTGGTTGCGCCCAAAAATTCGGCCCAGGGTGGCTCCGGTGGCAGCTCCGGCCAGCACCTCCAGGGCACCGACGTTCTGGTCGCCAGTGGTACGGGCGATCGCCGCCGCCGCGCCCGAACCCAGCACCGCGCCTGCCAGAGTCTCGCCAAAGGTCGCCCCCTGGCGAATCGTCTCGGTGGTGGTAACGGTTTGGGAGGTGGCGCTGATCGCCATCCGCTGGCCCCCGGTCAACACCAGTTCCTGAGCCACAAACTGAGTGCCATTGCCGCTGGGCCGCAGTTCACCGACCACCTGGCTGCCCGCCGGAATCACCACGCGCCCGGTGCTGTCGGTGACAGACTGGCTGACGTTGAGGGTGAGGGCGGCGGTTTCGCCGGGGAGCACAACCACTTTGTCACTCTGGTAGGCCACGCTGAGCACGGTACCGGCGGGGACATTGGGCTGAGCCACCACCTGCTGCCCCACAATGTAGGGGGAGTTGACGGTGGCCACCTGGTTTTGGCTGGCCAGGGCCTGGTAGATGAAGGCCGCCACATCGGCCCGCGTGGCCGTCTGGTTGGGCCTCAACACCTGCACATCGGGGTAGTTGACCACCATGCGCCGTTCCGTGGCGGCGGCCAGGCTGGACACCGCCCAGCTGGGAATTTGGGCGGTGTCACGGAAGACCTGAACGCTATTTTGGTTGCTGGCGGTGTAGTTCAGCCCGTTGGTCAGCGACACCAGCACCTGCGCCCGAGGAATGTTTTCTTCCGGACGAAACACGCCGCCGGGATAGCCCGACAAAAATCCCATCATGTCGGCCTCGCGAATGGCGGCGGCGGCCCAGTAGTTGGCCGGTACATCCACAAAGGTGGTGGCGCTGCGCACCGACGACTGGTTAAAGGCGCGGCGCACCATGGCGGCAAACTGAGCCCGGGTTACGGGCTCGTTGGGTCGAAATGAGCCATCCGGGAACCCGGCAATGATGTCTCTGGCCGCCAGGTTGACGATAAATTCCCGTGCCCAGTGGTTGGAAGGCACATCGTTAAACTGGGCTTGAGTTTGGGTCTGGGCCACGACTGGTGCCGCCGTAATCACCGGAGCAACGGCTCCAACGCTCAGTCCCAGGGCCAGCAGCAGGGCGGTTCCAGACTTAAAACGAGACGCATTAGACATGGTAAAACTCCAAAGACGAGAAAAGAAAGGGATGCATGATTAGTAGATTTGGTTCACGATTGCGATCGCGAATCTCTTCCCTAAGAAAGTGGTTGACATGCATTTTCTGGCCTAGATTCGGTTGAATCAGCTTGGGGGAACTGCCAGTACCATTGGTTCTACAAATGGTTCTACAAAGGCCGCAGAAAATAGCTAGAGGACGCTTTGTTTCACCTATGAGGGCAAATGAGCGGCTTTGATCATCCCTTGCTTAAATGCAAACTGTGATAAATTTCCGCTGCTTTGAATAATCTAATCTCGCCTTTTACTGTCGTTGCGGATCGACTTTCCGCTATTTCAACTGTCACACCGCAAAGTAGGACTCTGCTGTTCGATAATTACCCAAGCGACAAAGGCACGGGACGTTTTTGCTTACCCAAAGTTCCCATCATAGGTAGGATTGGCTCCATCGTCTCCTGGTCTATCCTCTAGAGTGAACCCTTAGCCCAGCAGGACAAGGGAGTTAGAGAAATGGGTTGTGTAACGTGGGTGGCACTCCCGCAACTAAAGGTTAGCTACCACCATGCTGGGAAACGAAGAGCGGGGATGTAGGCCAGACGCGGGGAAGCAGCTATTCGAGCAAAAGCATCCCCACCGCTACATCTACGGAGAGCAAAGACAAAATCCAGGTAAAGCGGGCTCATGCTCCTGGTCGAACATTTCTTAAGACCCAAGTAAAGCCCGGAAAGTTTTTACGAAGTTACAGTGAAATTTCTGTTTCTAAGATCAGTCTGGGTGGCAGTAGCACTAGGGAAGTGCCTAGAATAAGATTTGTTTGAAGCTTAGTTAAGGAATGTATTGATGGAGTAATTGGTTAATCGACTGGCCCATAACAGAATTATTTTCGACTGGTTAGGTGATGCATTTGCACAGTTTGAAGTAGGGCTAAGTCGCCATCACGCCCCTAGGGCGAACTTCCAGAGCAAATTTTCACAGGTGCTCCGCAATGTTGATAGCAAAGTTTTGCTATACGGGAACTGTCAAATGGTTAAGACCCTAAAGGCATCGGCATCCAAGGGTCACAGCCGGATTGAAGGAGCAGCTCTTAACCTCAGCTCACTCTGGATGAGTGCGATCGCCTTAAGGCAAAACCCAACCGCTCGATTGATTTAGTGTATCTTTTCATCCTTTTTGGTATCGCTTGAGCAGAAACTAACTATGAAATTTATTGATTATTTTGATCGCGCCTATGTCCTTAACCTACCGGAGCGCCGCGATCGCCGTGAGGCTATGGTCAAAGAGCTCAATCGGGTTGGTTTGCCTTTGACCCCTGGCAAAGTGGAGATTTTTGACGCCATTAAGCCAAGCGACCCTGGCCCTTTCGAGAGGATAGGCTTTCGAGGATGCTATCTCAGCCATCTAGAAATGTTTAAGCAAGCCCGCGATGCGGGGGCCAAGAATCTACTGATTATGGAAGATGATTTGCAGTTCAGGCCAGATTTCTGTGAGTACGAAGAGGCTGTACTCCAGGAACTGAGCGGCCAGGACTGGGATACCGTTCAGTTCGGCTATTTTGCCGATTGGGCGGATCCCGAGGTCAAGATCAGCTCTCCGATTCTCAAGCCCTTTAACGGCGAAGTCATTGGTACCCATTTTCACGCCATCAACGGCAAAATGCTCCAGCCCATGATCGATTTTTTTGAACTCCTGCTCAGTCGCCCCGTAGGACACCCCGATGGCGGCCCAATGCCTCCGGACGGAGCCTTGAATGTGATCAAGTGGCAGTACCCTGAGATGAACCGCCTGCTGGCCATACCGGCTCTGGGCATCCAGCGCAGTTCTCGCAGCGACGTCACCCCCAGCTGGTACGACCACCTGCCGGTCCTGGGAGGCCTGGCCAACTTTACCCGCAATGCTAGTCTTTTTAGCGTTTTGAAGAGTAGGCTGGTAGCAACCAGGGCCAGCCGCTGACGCCCCTCTCCTAGGCCATCTAACCGCCAAAAGCCCCCCAGAGGAGTCACTGGGGGGCTTTTAGATCAATAGCGATAGCTTGGAGGTTGGTAGACCTTGCCCTAGTAGGCCAGGCCCATGCTGCGGGTGGTTTCTGCGCCCAGGTAGACGCGAATGCTCAAAAAGTCAGTGGGGCAAGCCGTTTCGCAACGCTTGCAGCCAACACAGTCTTCGGTGCGAGGGGAGGAGGCAATTTGCCCGGCTTTACAGCCATCCCAGGGCACCATTTCGAGCACGTCGGTGGGGCAGGCGCGCACACACTGGGTGCAGCCAATGCAGGTATCGTAGATTTTGACAGAATGGGACATTGAATAAAACTCCAATGTGGGTCACGACTGGGTTTGACAGCTTTAAGGATGGCCCTCAAAGGTTGGTCAAAACGGTCTATACAGTAAGGGTTTCCTAATCTTTGACCAGTCTATAGCGAGAGATTTCAGCTCTCATCGCCACCCCCTACAAACCTTAACGGATCGTAATATGAGTAGGCGTTTAGACTCATAAACGGGCTCAGAACAGGATCCCTAGTCCCACCTAACCCCCAGGGTCGGCGCGTTTTCAATACTAAGGCTCCCATTCTATCAATCGATGCGATCAACCGTTCTAAAGGCCATTACCACCAGGGCATCGTCAGCCGCCAGTCGTTCAAAGGACTAGGGCTTGGGGTTGAGCAAGATCTCACCGCTGCCCCGCCGCACCCCCAGCAGCAGCAGCGGGTTGTCGGCCTGGTGGGTAACGCTGTAGGTGCGGATCCAGTGGCTCAGCTCCGCAAAGGTTTTGCCCTCCAGGTGGCTGGGGTAGCGGCCCGGCTCGATGAAGTAAAACTCGTTGGAGTCGTCGGAGTAGGTGAGCAGCTGCTGGTACACCACCGACATATTCTTGAACATGGCGCTCTGGGCCATGATGCCAGCGCTGTAGTCGCGGGCCGACACCACCTCGTCTACCCCGGCCTCTTGCAGGTGGCGGCGGCGGCGCAGGTTCACCAGTTCGGCGATCACGTGAATGTCCTTTTGGCGACCGGGGGTTTGCTCCAGGTGTTTGACCGCCAGGGCGATGAGGGCGTTTTTGTCGTCCGGCGATTCGCTCTCCTCGTCCGCCAGCAGAATCACAGCCTTGGCCTGGGAGGCCTGGAGGCGCTCCAGGGTGTCGTGGTGGGTGGGGTCGTCCTGGATAAAGTGTACTCGGGTGGGAAACTCGCGGCGATCGGCGACCACCGAGGCCGCCACCACCACAATATCGATAGGGTTGTCCTTGTTGCCCTCCACCAGCTGGTCAATGATGCCTGCGGCCTTGTCGTTCCAGTTGCAGATAATGATGTGGTCCTTAAACACGCTCACAGAGGCCTCCGATCGCAGCGCCCGGGTGACAAACACAGAGGAAATTTTGCCGCTGATTGCCCCAAAGATAAATGTGCCCGAAATCAGCAGCAGCAGTTGCAGCACTCGCCCCACGGGGCTCTTGGGTTTGTCGGGGTATTCCCCCATTAGAGTAATGACGATGTTTTCCAGCACCGCCCAGGGGACGGTACCGCCGCTCCCCCGGCCCTCCTGCCACAGCAGCAGCCCCACGACAGCCGCCAGGGCGATCGCTACGGCCAGGACAATCAGCCGCTGCCGCAGTTTGCGATTCAGGGTTGGCATCACCGTCATAGGCGCAGGGTAGGAGAACGGGGAGGGTGAAAATGTTCAAAAATGCCATCAACCCCTAGGGTACCGCTAGGCTAGCTCTCAAGGCCCAGGGCCAAATTTACCGCCGCCTCCGCGTGGATGCGGGTGGTGGGAAACAGGGGCACCGCCAGGGTGGCATCGCCCACCAGCAGCTCCAGCTCCGTGCAGCCCAGGATCACCCCCTCGGCTCCAGCCTCGACCAGCTCCTGGCAGATCTCCAGCACCACCTGGCGAGAGTCGGGCTTGAACTGGCCCTGGCACAGCTCGTCGTAGATAATGTGGTGCACTGCGGCCCGACTGCTGTCGTTGGGAGTCACCACCTCCAGCCCGTGACGCTCGATTAAGCGATCGCGGTAGAAGTCTTGCTCCATGGTGAACTTGGTGCCCAGTAGCCCTACCCGGCCCAGCCCCTGGGCTTGGATGGCCCCCGCTGTTACATCGGCAATGTGCACCAGGGGAACAGAGATGCTGGCCTCAATGTTGTCGGCCAGCAGGTGCATGGTGTTGGCACACACCAGCACCATGCTGGCTCCGGCCATTTGCAACTGCTGGGCCGCTTCGACCAAAATTTCTGAGATCTCGTCCCAGCGGCCCTCGTGCTGGAGGGCGGCCATGTCGGCAAAGTCCACCGAAAACAGAATAATTTTGGCGGAGTGCAGCCCCCCCAGTCGGGCGCGGGTGGTCTGGTTGAGAATGCGGTAGTACTCCAGGGTCGACTCCCAACTCATGCCGCCGATCAGGCCAATGGTTTTCAACGGGTGCCTCCTGGGGGTGCCGTGGGTTGCAGCTCGGTCTTGCCCAGGATATACCACCTTTCCGGGGCGATGGGGTATGGTTGCGTATGTTTAGGCATCCCCGGCCGCGTCAATCGGCTGTCTCTCCGATCTGCCCCTAGAATTGACCTATGACCTTTTCCTCTGCCCCTACCCCCTACGAGTCCTTTAGCGTTGAGGCCCTGGCCCAGCGCCTGGCTGAGGCCGACCCCACGGTGCAGCTGATTGACGTTCGCGAGCCGGAGGAGGTCGAAACCGCCAGTCTGGACAGGTTTGTCAACCTGCCCCTGAGCCAGTTTGCCACCTGGTCCGAAACCATTCACAACCAGTTTGAGGCCGATCGCGAGACCATTGTGCTCTGTCACCACGGCATGCGATCGGCCCAGATGTGCGGTTGGCTGGCCCAGCAGGGCTTCACCCAGCTCAAGAATGTGACCGGCGGCATCGACGCCTATGCCCTGAGGGTCGATCGATCGGTGCCCCGTTACTAGGCCCGCTGCGAGGGGCGTTGCTATGGTTTCCAGTTCCCTGCGATCGCTGATGCCTGGCCAACCCCCAACGGCTGACCTGCGGGTGCTGGCGAAGACCGTGGGCCAGCAGATTGCGGCCCATCGCCAGGGGCTGCCGCTGGTCGCCTCCCGCCGCAATATCCCAATGAACTATCGGGTCTGGGGGCTACAGTTTGGCCGCCAAGAAAACCAGGTGTTGACCTCTGTAGAGGCGATCGCCGACCTGTTTCAGCGCGACGGCATCGACGGGCGGCTGCTGGTGGTCGGGGAGGCGGGGGTCGGCAAAACCCACACCCTGCTGGCGGTAGGCGAACGGCTCCTCAAGCGCGGCGAGCCGGTGCCCGTGCTGATCGATGGCTCCGCCTGGGCGGGGGAAACCATGCGCGAGTGGCTGATTGCCATCCTGTGGCGCGACTATCGTGTGGCCAAGTCCACCGCCGCCAGCTGGGTGGACAATGCCCGCCTCACCCTGCTGGTCGATGGCTTTGACCACCTGCCCACCCAGCAACAGCGCAAGTTTGCCGTCGCCCTGGAGGCACTCCTGCGCACCAACCCCAACCAGACCGCGCTGCTCTGCTGCCGTCGCCAGGTAATGGAGTCGCTGGGGCTAACCTTTGATCAGTTCAACGGCGGCATTCACATCATTCCGCTGGCGGCGCAGCAGGTCAAAGACTACGTGCTGGCCCAGAACTGTCCCGACCTCTGGCCCACAATCAAGGGCAGCAAAGTGCTGCAACAGCTGGCCCGACTGCCCCTCAACCTGACCCTGCTGGTGGCGATGCAGCATCCGCCAGCGCCCCCCATTCGCGATCGCGCCGACCTGGTGCAGCGATACCTCGACCATGGCCTGGCCCAGACCCAGGGCAACCCGGCTCAGCACCGGGCCACCCTGGGCTGGCTGGCCCAGCAGCTGGAGACTCGCCCGCGCCTGTTTTACCTCGACGACCTGCAGCGCACCTGGCTGCCCGATCCCCGCCAGCTGCTGTACCGGCTGCTGGTGGGGCTGGCCATTACCCTGGTGATCGGGCTGGTGGGCGGCAACCTGCTGCTGGGGCTGGCGGTGGGGCTGCTGCTCTCGCAGATTGACCTGGAGAATTTCACCTATTTTCGCCTGGGGCTCGCGATCGCCCCCCTGGGCGGCCTGGTGCCCCTGGCGTTGACCAGCGGCTTGCTGGGGCTGGGGCTGGGGCTGGGGCTGGGGGCGATCGCGGCGCTGCTGCTGACGCCCTTTGGCCTGGGCGGGCCTGGGTTTGGCTGGGCGGGGGCGCTGGGGGCGGTGATGGGCTGGAGCCTGGGACTGGTGGGGCTGCTGCACAGCGGGCAGGCCGGGTCCATCCAGAGTCGCCAGGTGCCCAACCAGGACGTGGGGTTGGCCCTGCGCAACACGGTGATTTTGGTGGCGGTGCTGGGGCTGCTGGTCATTCTCTTCCTGCTGCTGCCAGCGGTGGCGAGCGGCCAGCCGCCCCTGGCGCTATTGCCCCTTAGCCGGGCGCGGCTGGTGATAGCAGGGCTGGTGGCGGCGGTGCTGTGGCTATCGTTTACCCTGCAGCAGGGGCTGGTGCGGCTGTTGCTGAGTGAGCGGCGAGGCTTGCCCCTGGCCGCCCGCCCCTGGCTCGATGCCATGGTGGCGGCGGGGCTGCTGCGGCGCGTAGGGGGCGGCTACGGCTTTGGCCACGACCTGCTGCGCCAGGGGCTGCTCCCGACCGAGCCTAAGTGAGGGCGATCGCCATCTATCGCCATCTAAGGAGTTGACCCATGGGTAAGGACTCATACATAAGGAATGAGGCGAGTCGTGCTGTAGTAACCCCTGGGACCCTTTTAATCCGTTGGCATCTCCATATTGAGGGTCGCTTGGCATCTCCATATTGAGGGTCGCTCAGGCGGTTCTCAGAGAAAACCGCCACAATCGCGAGGGAGCTCCAATTGCGATGGGTAACACCCCAGGCAATTAATGCCCCACGGGCTGACCGGCTCCATCCTGCTCCCTAACCGTTTAGCAGCACAATGGCACTCCTATCCAAATCTGTTTCTAAGTCGGCTGGTCCGCCTAAGCCGCGCCCCCCGGTACGCTGGGCGACGTTGATTATGGTGGCGACCGTTGGGTTGGCGGCAGCCATCGTGCTGGCCTGGTTCGCCGGGGAGGCGCGCGTCACCAGAATTTTTGCCCAGCTCCAGATGTTGCAGAGCCAGCCGCCCATGTGGCTGGAGGTGCCCATGGTGACGGCCCAGTACCTGCTGGCCCCAACCATGGTGCTGCTGCTGCTGGCCTACGCCATTACCCGCATTTCGCCCCGGCCCCAGACCTGGTCGCGGTGCATTGTGGTGGGCATCTTGCTCACCCTGGTCCTGCGCTACCTGGTCTGGCGCTGTCTCTCGACGTTGAATCTGGCCTCGCCCCTGGAGGGCACCCTTAGCCTGGGGCTGCTGGGGATGGAGCTGTTTGGCCTGATCACCAGCATTATTCAGCTGGTGCTGCTGCTGTGGGTGCGCGATCGCAGGCCCCAGGCGGACCAACTCCAGCAGGCGGTGATCGGTGGTCGCTATCAGCCCTGGGTGGATGTATTTGTGCCCACCTACGACGAACCGGCCTTTATTCTGCGCCGCACTGTCATTGGCTGCCAGGCCATGACCTACCCGCGCAAAACCATCTACCTGCTCGATGACACCCGCCGCCCCGAGATCAAAGCCCTGGCCGAGGAGTTGGGGTGCCACTACATCACCCGCCCCAGCAACGACCACGCCAAGGCGGGCAACCTTAACCACGCCATGGGCCAAACCCAGGGCGAGCTAATTGCCTCCTTCGACGCCGACTTTGTGCCCACCCAAAATTTTCTCTGCCGCACGGTAGGCTTTTTTCAGCGGACCAGCGTGGGCCTGGTGCAAACCCCCCAGAGCTTCTACAACGCCGACCCGATCGCCCGTAACCTGGGCCTGGAGGGGGTGCTCACCCCGGAAGAAGAGGTGTTTTACCGTCAGATTCAGCCCATGCGCGACGGGGTGGGCAGCGTGGTGTGTTCGGGCACCTCCTTTGTGGTGCGGCGCAGCGCCCTTGAAAGCAGCGGCGGCTTTGTCACCGAGTCGCTGAGCGAAGACTACTTTACCTCGGTGCGCCTGGCCGCCCAGGGCAACGAGGTGATCTACCTGGACGAAAAGCTCAGCGCCGGACTGGCCGCCGAAGATATTGCCGCCCACGCCACCCAGCGGCTGCGCTGGGCCAGGGGCACCCTACAGGCCTTCTTTATTGACTCCAACCCGCTGACGATTCCGGGGCTCACCCCCATGCAGCGGCTGGGCCACCTGGAGGGGCTGCTGCACTGGTTTAGCAGCATTCCCCGCATCGGCTTTTTGCTGATGCCCTTGGCCTACTCGTTTCTTGACGTGATTCCCATTCAGGCGACAACCCAGGAGTTGCTCTACTACTTTGTGCCCTACTACCTGGTGCAGCTGACGGTGTTTGCCTGGCTGAACGAGCGATCGCGATCGGCCCTGCTGTCCGATATCTACTCCCTGGTGCTGGTGTTTCCCCTGGCAGCCACGGTGGTCCAGGCCATGGTCAACCCCTTCTCGCGGGGGTTTAAGGTCACGCCCAAGGGTACCTCCAACCAGCGGTACCAGTTCAATTGGAAACTGGGCTGGCCGCTGGTGCTGCTGTTTGGGCTCACCGCCATCAGCCTGTGGCGCAACCTGGGCCTTTGCCTAATGGCCGGCTGGGGCACCAACGCCGCCTACGGCCTCACCTACCGGGGACTGGCCCTGGGCTGGATTTGGAGCGCGTACAACCTGGCGATGATCGCCGTTGCCCTGCTGATTTTGCTAGATGTGCCCCGGCCCGATTCCCACCTGTGGTTTGACCTGCGCCGGGTGATCAAACTCTCCCCCCGCAGCCTGGGACCGACCTCGGCGCAGCCCCCCACTCCTGACGCCTCCGCCTCCCTGGCACAAACCTGGTGGGGCGTGACCACCGCCCTGTCGGAGGTTGGACTGGAGGTCACCCTCACCCAGCAGGTGTCCCCAGCCCGGCCCCTGGGGGTGGGAATGGCCATAGAACTAGAAATTGTCGAGGAGGCGATCGCCCTGGAGGGCATCATCACCGCCGTCGACGACAGAGACGATTGTCCTCACCTGCGGGTGCAGTTTGCGCCCCTCACCCCGGCCAGCTACCGGGCGCTGGTCACAACCCTGTTCTGCCGTCCCGGCCAGTGGAAGCGCTGGAACAGCCCCGGCGAGCTGCGATCGCTCTGGCTGCTGCTGCGGGTGCTGCTGTGGCCCCGCCGGTTTCACCCCCACCGAGCCAGGGCGTTGCCAGTGGTCAAAGGGTAGCGGCGGGGGGTAAGCCATCGGGGCCGAAACCCTTTATGATGGCGGCTATCACATCACCTGTCATAACACCCTCTTCCCCTGTCGCCCCGAACCTTCACCCTATGCAGATTACCTACGACCCCGATCGCGACATCCTGCAAATTGCCTTCAACCAGCGCGAAGTTGGTGAAACCGCCCGCATTTCGCCCAACCTCATTCTCGATTACGACGATGACGGTTTAGTGGTTGGGCTAGAGCTGCGCGAGGCCTCGCGGCGGGTAGACAGCCCCCTTTCGGTCACCTTTACCGTGGGCGACGCCGATCTCGAAAAGCCGCAGCCCTGAGCAATTTTGGAGTTTGGATTAGCAATTTTGACAAACACGAAATAAGCCTAGAGCACCGGTTCAGTATGGCCGCGATCTCGAATCTGCCACCGCAGGGTCTACAGTTCCCTACTGTACCCACGCTCTAGCAAGCACAAAAAAAGGGGAGGCAGTGCCTCCCCGCGTCATCATGACTTGCTCTCAAGGATCAATCTTGGACATCAGCTCTGGGTATCACCCCAGGGCGTGAACCCTGGACGCAGAGACACCTTTGCTCTGCGCCTGGGCTTTACCCGTTAGGCCTCGCCTGATTCAATGGCGGGAGCTTCGGCACCGCCGAGACTAATTTTGACCACCTTGTTGCGGGCCTCGACCACCTTGGGCAGGGTCAGGGTCAGCACGCCGTGGGCAAAGTCGGCCTCAACCTTGTCGTTTTGAACGGCGTCGGGCAGGTTGACCAGGCGCTGGAAGCTGCCGTAGCGGGTGTCGTCGTAGAGCACCTGGGCCCCCTCTTCGGCCGGGGCGGCGGGAGCTTTGCGAATGCCAGCGACGGATACGCTGTCAGCGGTCACCTGCACGTCGAGGTCGGCAGCGGTGACACCCACCAGGTGAGCAGTCAGCACAAACTCGTTGCCGTGGTCAACCAGGCGAATGGCAGGAGCCCAATCGCTCTTGGTCAGCGCTTCACTGGTGAGGTCGCCAAACACATCGTTGATCTGACGGCGAATGGCGTTGATTTCGGTGATGGGGTCTAGGTAGCGGCGAATAATCATCGGTTTCTAACCTCCTGGTACTTGCTTTTCCAAACCTTTGAAGTGAGTCAGGTTAAGCGTTTGAGCTTTCGCTCTCTACAGTTACTATGGTGCGCTAGGGTCGCCTACTCCTCCAGTCGTAGGAACCCTACTGCGGTGGCGAACTTCCCTCCCGTACCGGCTTGGAGGGTGAACCGTAACGGCGGGTACGGGGGGTTAAGGGCGATCGCCCCTACGCGACTTAGCTCATTGTCGTTGAATGAGACAGGCAATCATCGCCAGCTCCTAGCGATCGCTTTTCAACCCCGCCTGCACCGGGTCAAACCCTTCGGGAAAGTGAGTGTCGTGAGGGTCGTAGTCGGCAGCGGTCAGCACCGCCCCGGTAAGCGTTGCTGTTCGCAGATTGGTGCCAATCAGCATTGCTCCGCGCAGGTCGGCCCCAGACAGGTCGGCCTCGGATAGGTTGGCGTAGCTCAGGTCTACCCCGCGCAGGTTGACCCCAGTGAGGTCGCTGCCGCTCAGATCGGCGTAGCTGAGGTCGGCCCCTTTGAGGTCTACCCCGGCCAGGTCTACGGCGGAGAGCACCAGGTTGGCGAAGTCGCGCCGCCCGGCGGCGTAGGTTTGCAGCAGGGCAACGGCGGTGGAAATGTCGGCGACAGGCTGAGTCATGGCGAACACTGAACGAGTCCCCTCCAGCTTAGGGGCTGCCGCCGGAGATGCTGCCTGGTTGTAATCATCCTTTAACGGTGTGAGCGCTGATGGAGCGATCGCCCTGGCCCTGGCTGCGATCGCTGAGATGACGATCGCGTCCGCCACGGCAGGTCCTGAACAGGCGATTACGACAGAGACCGCCGGATTGTGGTGTTAGAAAGCTTCGTACGTTGGCGCAGCATCTCTTCACTAGCCGCTTAAACACCCTAGGTCAACACCTGGGTCAACAATTTAAGGCTGAACTACAACGGGTGTTCCCACATCTGCCCAATTGAACAACCACTGAGCATGATCAACTGCAACATTGACACACCCATGGCTCACAGGTGTACCAAAATTATGATGCCAGTAAGTCCCATGAATCGCGTATCCCCGATAAAAATACATGGTCCATGGAACATTGGGCACATCATAGTCTGCGCCACGCATTCTAGCCAACCGATGCATGGACTGAATTGCAAACACTCCTGTCACTGTTGGTGTCGATGGCTTCCCCGTCGAAACAATAACCGCATAGACTGGGGTACCGCCTGCCCATGCGAACAACCGCTGGCTCGACAGATCTATCTGTAACCAGCGTTCCTCCGATTGTTGCAATCGTTCAACCTGAGCGGCAATTTCTTCAGTTGTGAGGGCTAGGGCAGGCCCTGCCGCTGGGGTGCAAAATAACGTAGCGCCACTAACTATTAACCCTAAAAAAATACCGACCTCGAATCGCTTGAGCCAATGCCGTTGAGGGCTTAACATCACTCCACCTCAACTGTTTAGATAAACATTACTTCAGCGATTCCAACCTCAGATCCTGAGAACAGCAATTAATCTTTAGGGTTACCAAATGAGAATCAAGGCGAGGTCTCAAAATAGCTCCCCTGGCCGATTGCCCAATCGTCATTTAAACCCCAATCGCGCTACAGCGTTACCAGGTCGGGGTAGTTGGCGATCAGCTCATCGGCGCTGAGGCTGTCGCTGGGGTCCTGGGGTGTCCACAGCAGCTCATACACCAGCAGGTAGGCGGGCGAAATAGAGCCCAAGCGCTGTAGAACGGCATTGAGATCGGCCACCGAGTTGACGGACTTAAACAGGGGGCGATCGTCTGCCGTGCCCAGCAGCAGCGTCACCACAATGTGCGAGGCCACCTCATCGCTGGGTGCAGTGGGCATGGCCCGCCGCTGCACCTCGCCACCCACGTTGACCAGGGTTTCAACCGCAAACTTGCTGCGCTCTTGAATGGAGAGGCGCTCAAACAATTCTGCTGCTTTCTCCCGCCCGGCGACGGTTTGCGAGTCGGCCCCCACGTGGGTCCAGTAGTCGGGATGGCGCAGTAGGGCCAGCGCGGTGGCGCGCAGCTGGGCAGCCAGCCCTGCCGAGGTGGAGAGGTCGGCCTCCAGGGCAATGCGATCGAGCTGGCCTTGAAGTTCTCGCGCCCCGGCCAGGAGCGCCACCTGCAGACGCGTTACCGTGACAATATCGTTGAGCAATTCGCTCTGGCTGCCCGTCGCTGCCGGACCTTCCCTGCGGCTGCTCTGGATATAGCTGAAGACGATGGGCAGCAGAATGAACCCCAGCACCACAATGATGAAGAACAGCTCGCCGCCATCGTCACCCGAGTCGACATAGACCGGAGCCGGATTGTAGGTGGGATAGGGCACAATTACCGGGCCGGGAGCCGAGCGGTAGCCATAGCCGCCGTAACCGCCATACCCACCGCCATAGCCCCCGCCACTGGGGGGCAGGCTGCGGGGAGCCGATGGGGCTGGTGCTGGCTGACTGAACGAGCCGCCCCGACTCATGCCGCCGCTGACTGCCTGTTCTGCGATCGCCCCCTGGGGCAGCAGCCCATCCCTCAGCCACTGGGTTTCTGCCGTTTTCAAGAACACTGGCTGCCCCTTCACCACGGGCACCACCCCCAGATAAACCACCAGGGCAATCAGCACGGCGGTCGCTGAAATCATTAACCACAGCCGCTTAACGCTAGGGGTTACCTGCATCACGGGTTCTCCAGAACTGTTCAGGGAGCCGATTTGGCACTATTCTTTGAGTATCCAACAAACCTTTACGGACGTGGGTTAACAATTCCAAACACGTAGTCGCGCCCCTTTTGCCTCCGTCGGTATCGTGATGCGGCAGGTAGAGCACAGACAGAGACTAATTTGAGAGTAAGGTTAGCCTGGAGTTGTAGAACTAAGGAGTGGAGCAATTACTATGCCCCCAGATGCAACGCTCTCAATGCTCGAAGCTGTCTCAGCTAGGCTCGAAATCGTCGGGCAAAAGCTCGATCGCACTGCCGATCTGCTTGAGGCTAACACTCAACAAATTGCCGCTCTCTCAGAGGGTTTGACTCGGCTAGAAAATATTGTACAAGTTGGCTTTGAGCGCATTGAGCGCAACTTCGACAGCCTAGAGCGGTTGGTAAGGCAGCAGCACGAAACCACCCAAATGCAGGCCCGCCACATTGACCGGCTGGCTGGCATCGTAGAAATCCTGATTCAGCAGCGCATCGCCAGTTGAAAGACGCTATGCGTTGCCAAAACCGTAACTCACACCGCTTCCTTATCATTCATTGGTAAATTTCTAGAGGTTAGGGAAAATCCAGTCATCGGGTTAGCTACGCCTTGGCTATGACTGCGATTCCCCGACCGAACGTTAGGTGTGAGATTAACCATGAGCAAACGAGTATTTTTGGCGCTGGCGGGGGCTAGCCTGGTGGCTGCAACCCTGGGCAGCGGGGCAGGAAGTCAGGCGATCGCGCAGACCCAGCCCGAGTGGCACAACTGCCTCACCCGCGAAGTGTTTACTCCCGAGAAACAGGCCTGGTGCAACCGCTGGAGCACGCTGCAAAACGGCACCTACATCGTGCCCCTGGGCTTTGGCCCCGAACCTACATTTGAAACCGTGACCCTCGAAAACGGCCAGTACAATCGCCCTGGCGAGCTGGTGGTGAGCCTGGCCAACGAGCCTAACTGGCTGGCCTTTGGCGATATCGATGGCGACGGCAAGGACGATGCCGCCGTGATCTTTGGCGTCAACCAGGGGGGCGGCACCAACCTGGTCACCTACCTGGCGGCGGTAATGGATATCGACGGCGAGGCCGAGGCGCTGCGGCCCGTGGCCCTGGGCGATCGCATTCTGCTCAACGGCCCCACCGCCATTGAAAATCAGCGGATCAACGTGGCTCAGCTGACCCAAACCGAGGTGATCAACCGCAGCTTTGTGGTCGATGGCGGCAGCCTCAGCGAGCTGGCCCAGCTGCCCAGCCCCGAGCGGGCTGAGGTGCCCGACGGCACCGTGGTCTTTTCGCAAACCACAACCCATGCCGTGCGGGTGTTTACCCGCGATGGCCTGCCCTACATCAATCTGTTCAACCGGACCAGCGGACGGCAGGAGCTGAATGGCGTGCGGGCGATCGCGGTCAGTTCCGTAGAGGGCATGGTCTTTATGACCTCTGGCTCCACCGCCCAGGGGCAGCCCGCCGTGCGGGTCAGCCTTTCCCCCGATGGCAGCCAAACCTTTGAGGTCAACGACACCGTGCAAACCAACTCCGCCAGCGTGACCGGCACCGTCACCTACCTGCCCCGCATTGCCATGCCCTCCAACGCCGTGCTGGAGGTTAGCCTGCTGGATGTCAGCCGGGCCGACGCCCCCGCCATTACCCTGGCCTCTCAAAGTATGGTGTTTGGCGAGCGTCAGGTGCCCATCCCCTTTGAGCTGGTGTACAACCCCGACCAGATCGACGCCCGCTTTTCCTACGCGGTGCAGGCCCGCATTCTCGTCGATGGAGAGCTGCGGTTTATCAATACCAGCCGGTTTGCGGTGATTACCCAGGGCAATCCGACCGAGGTAGAGGTCAGGGTCGATCCGGTATCGCGATAGGTCGGGCGATCTGGGGTGGTTAGCTAGGGACAGCCACTGGGCTCTATCCCTGGATATAAATTAGATAAACCTCAGACAGAAGGCGATCGGGCCAGGAAAGGCGCTTGCTAGACTAACGGCAGCCAAGCGTCCTCCACAGCGTGTAGACCTACCGTGACCGTTAAAGACTCAGCCTCCACTCTGCCCCCCGTAGTTCAGCCGCCCCTCCAGCCCCTGGTTTACCTGGTCGAAGATGAAACCCGAACGGTACTTGAATGGGCCGCCACCGTGGGCCACTCCGACGACACCTACTTTCAGCGGGGCCAACGGCTGGCCCGGCGGCTGGGGGCCCACTACCGCCGCGACGGGCTGACCGAGTTTGGCTTCTGGACGCCAGAGCTGGTGGCCGACATCATTCAGTCGGAGCGCACCCTGGAGCTGGAGATTCTCACGCCGCTGCAGCCGATCGACTTTCGCGCCCCTCAGCAGACGCTCCGGTTTCAGCGCGATCGCCTGCCGGTAATGCAGCAGGGGGAGTTTGTCTGGGCGGTAGTGGCGGGGGTAAAGCCGGGCAGCCGCGATCGCGCCGGCAGCTTTTACTGGCTGCGCTACATTGACGCCGAGGGCCGACTCAACTACATTCGCGACCCGCTGGCCTACTCGCTGCCCTACGGCGTGTTTGCCCCCGCCGAAGTCTACGACCTCCGGCGGCTCCAGCAGCGGCGGGCCGACCTGGGCTACCTGGCCCGCAGTTCTGCCCCCAAGGGCGGCATCGACCCCGAAATTCCGCGCGTGCCCGCCCCCACCAACATTCTGCAAATCCACGTCAAGACCGCCTCCGCCGAGGGCAGCCTGGAGGGGCTGACCCGCATATACCAGCGCATTTCTGACAAGCTGGCCGCCGGGGAAAACCTCACCCCCGCTGAAGCCGCTTACACCGGCTACGACGCGGTGCAGCTGCTGCCGGTCGAACCCACAATTGAATATCGCCGCGAGGATACCAACAGCGAGCACGAGTTCTTTGCGATTGCCGAAACAACCGCTCTAGCCACCGATTCCTTAAATCAAGACGAACCCCATAGAGACGAAACCAGCGCCCACCTCACCGTCACCCTGCGCCAGCCCAACACCCAAAACTGGGGCTACGATGTGCCCATTCTGGGCTCGGCGGCCACCAACCCCAGCGTGCTGGGCAGCCTGCGCCCCGACGAAATCGTGGAGTTTATCGCCACGCTGCACACCTTCTCCACCGGCCCCATTCAGCTGATCTACGACCTGGTCTACGGCCACGCTGACAACCAGGGCATCGAGCTGCTCACCCAGCAGTTCTTCAAAGGCCCCAATATGTACGGCCAGGACCTCAACCACCAGCTGCCCCAGGTGCGAGCCATTTTGCTGGAGATGCAGCGGCGTAAAATCAACACCGGGGCCGACGGCATTCGCGTCGATGGCGGGCAGGATTTTCGCTTTTTCAACCCCCTCAGCGGGCGGGTTGAGCAGGACGATGTGTACCTGCTGGCCATGAGCGACGTGGTGCAGGATATCCAGGGCTATCGGCGGCGCATGTTCACCATCTTTGAGGATGGTCGCCCCTGGCCCGAGGCAGGCTGGGAAGAAAAATCGACCTACCGCGAGCTGATCGAGGCCAAGCCCGGCTCGTTTCAGTGGGGGCCGCTGATTTTTGCCCACAACACCCCCACCCTGAAGGGCTTCTGGGACCGCAAGTGGCGGCGGGTGTGCGAGGTGATTTTCCAGGGTGACCACTGGATCACCGGCTGCGGCAACCACGACACCGTACGCCGGGGCAACCAAATTGAGCTGGATGCCGACATCAACTGGAACCTGGGCAACACCCTGCCCGAAGCCCTCAACCGGGCCTACAACAACTCGGCCACCCTGCTGTGGGTGCACGGCTTTAGCCCCGGCCTGCCGATGGACTTTCTCAACGCCAGCCTGGAAACCCCCTGGGGCTTCTTTCGCAACACCGACGATCGCTACGGGGTCAAAGTGGTCTCTGAGGAAGTGGGCTTTTTGGACTGGGAGATTGAGCCCGAGCTGTACCGACAGCCCCACGCCTTTCCCCAGCTCAAGTCCCTCGGGTTTGAGAGCCTGGAGCAGCTGAAGGACTTTGCCAACGCTCTGCGCCAGGCCATGGTCGAAACCGACTACAACCTGGAAGAGGTGGCCCAGATTTGCCAACACTGCCTGGGCGAGGGAGCCGATGGCATGGTGTGTGAGGTGCCCGCCCTGGAAGAACTCAACCAGCCCAGCCTGCCCCGATTTTTGGCCACCCTCGATGTGCCCAAGCTGAAGCAGTTTGCCATGGCCTTTATGGAAGACGGCCACGACATGTGCAATGTGGCCCACTACTTTGGGCAGGCCAACCCCGATCGCGGCTACTTTGGCATGGAGCTGCGCCAGTTTCGGCGGCAGCGCCCCTGGCTGCGGGAGAACCTGATTGGCCGCGATCGCTTCAACCGCATCAGTGACGACGAGCGCACCATTTTCTATGGCTACCGCATTCAGCCCCACGCCGCCGACCACCAGCCGCCCCAGGAGGTGGCCATGGTAGCCCACATGGGGGGCGCGCCGATGACGGTCAACCTGGGCGACTGGCTCCAGCTCGATATGGCGGCCTGGCGGGTGGCCCTGACCACGCCGGGGCTGGAGCTGGGCGCGCAGCCCGACGACCTGCGCGCCTTTGAGCTGCGCGACAGCCAGGGGGTACTGCTGGTCAATGCGGCTGGTGGGTAGGGCGATCGCTCCTCGTTCCCATGCTCTGCATGGGAATGCCCATCGGAGGCTTTGCCTCCTCCAATGAGCGGCAGAGCCGCAAACCAGGGTGCCCAGGCGGAGCTAGGGCACCAGCGCATGCCATTCCCCTAAGATCCCGCCATCTCCTCCACTTCCTCGGCCTGGACTTCCTCCTCTTGGAATGCTTCTGGCTGGGGGTGAAAGTACTCGTAGATCTGCTGGGCCAGCTGCGGGCCAATGCCGGGGACAGTGGCCAACTGCTGGGGGCTAGCCTCGCGGATGTAGTCGATCGATCGGAAGGCCGCCAGCAGCTCCTTCTGGCGGTGCTGACCGAGGCCGGGAATCTCGGAGAGGCGCGATCGCCGCATCCGGTCCGTCCGCTTCTTGCGGTGGAAGCTGATGGCAAAGCGGTGGGCCTCGTCGCGCAGGCGGCGCAGCAGCTGCACCCCCGGCTGGTCGGCCTCGGTAGCCAGGGGCATCGACTCGCCGGGGAGGAAAATCTCCTCGCGCTTTTTAGCCAGGCTGACCACGTGGATCTCCTGCAGTAGGTTGAGTTCCTTTAGCACCTCCACCACCGCCGAGAGCTGCCCCTTGCCGCCGTCGATCATCACCAGGTCGGGCCAGTCGGGGTTGCCCAGGCGTTGCTTGGTGGGGTCGGTGGCGTAGCGGCGAAAGCGACGGCGAATCACCTCGGCCATACTGGCGAAGTCGTCGGAGTGGCCCGGCTTCACCTCGGGGTTTTTGATCTTGTAGTGGCGGTAGTGCTGCTTGGCGGGCATGCCGTCGACAAACACCACCTGGGAAGCCACTGCATCGGAGCCCTGGATGTGGGAGATGTCGTAGCCCTCGATGCGCTTGGGCAGGTCGGGCAGGTCGAGGGCGATCGCCAGGTCCTGCAGGGCCTGAATGTTGCGATCGGCGGCGGCCTGGGTGCGGGCCAGCTCATACTGGGCGTTGCGCTCCACCATCTCGATCAGGTCGGCCTTGGTCTGGCGCTGGGGCACCTCCACCGACACCTTGCGGTTCCGGCGCTGGCTCAGGTAGTCGGTCAAGATCTCGCTCTCCGGCAGTTCGTGCTGGGAGAGAATCACTGCCGGAATTTCCACCGCCTCCACGCTCTGGTAGTGGTCCTCCAGCACCCGCTGCAAAATTTCGCCGGGGGTGCCCGACTCAGCATCGGCGGTGAAGCCCAGGCGACCCACCAGTCGCCCCGCCCGCACCTGAAAGATCTGCACGCAGGCGTACTTGTCATCGGCGGCCAGGGCGATCGCATCCCGCGACACGGTGTCATCCGGCAGGGCCACCTTCTGGTCGGCACACAGCCGCTCCAGGCCGCGAATCTGGTCCCGCAGCCGGGCCGCCACCTCAAACTTGAGATCTTCCGCCGCCCGTTCCATCTGAGCGGTGAGAATATCCACCAGCTCCGTGGTGCGGCCCTGGAACACCATCACCACCCGCTGCAGGGTCTTGTGGTAGTCCTCCGGCGAGATTAGCTGCTGGCAGACGCCGGGACAGCGGCCAATGTCGTAGTTGAGGCAGGGGCGATCGCGGTGGACCGGCTGGGGTCGCTGCCGCAACGGGAATATCCGCTTCACCAGGTTGAGGGTGCTGCGCAGCAGGCCCACATCCACGTAGGGGCCGTAGTAGCGATCCTTGAGGCTCTTGCGCCGCTTGCGGGTAATGAAAATGCGGGGGTAATCTTCCGACCAGGTGACGCAGAGGTACGGGTACTTCTTGTCGTCCTTCAGCAGCACATTGAAGTGGGGCTGGTTCTGCTTGATTAAATTGGCTTCCAGTGCCAGCGCCTCGGCCTCGGTATCGGTAACGATGAACTCGATATCGACAATCTGCATCACCATCACGGCAATGCGGGGCATGTGGCCGTGAAAGTCGCGGAAGTACGATCGCACCCGGGTACGCAGACACTTCGACTTGCCGATGTAGAGAATCTGGTCGCGGCTGTCCTTCATAAAGTAGACCCCTGGCTCTTTAGGGATCTCTTTGAGCCGCGCCTCCAGGCGATCGGGGTCGTTAACCAGGGTGGGGGGCTGAACCGTAGTCACAGATAGCACGCCTAGACCTTTGTACTAACCAGGATAGCGGTAAACCCGCCCGGCAAGGGTTGGCTGCACAGACGGTTTTCCGCCGCCAGCGGGAGTGATATGGTTGGAGGGCATCCAGGCCCCCTTGGGCGATATCCATCATGTCTATCCCTCCAACGCTGCTGAGCAGTCTGCCCTCTACCCTCAGCCAGGCTGGCTACCAGCGCCTGTGGCACTGGCGGGGCTGGCGGGTGCGCTACTGGTTTCACCCTGGGCCGGGGCCGGGCAACCTGCCGCCGCTGCTGCTGATTCATGGGTTTGGGGCCAACCTGAACCAGTGGCGGCACAACCTGCCGGCCCTCAGCCAGGTGGCTCCGGTCTATGCCATCGACCTGCTGGGCTTTGGCGATTCTGAGAAGGCAGCGACCCTCTACGGCGCGGAGCTGTGGGCGGAGCAGGTGGCCGATTTTATCCAGGGGGTAGTGGGTCAGCCGGTAGCGCTGGTGGGCCATTCCCTGGGGGCGCTGGTGGCGCTGACGGTGACTCACCGCCACCCCGACTGGGTAAAGCAGCTGGCCCTACTGACGCTGCCCCTGGAGGGCAACCGCGAAGATCTGGTGGCGGGCTGGGTGGCAGCCCTGGCGCTGCGGGTCGAGAGCCTGGTGGCCAACCCGCTGCTGATGCGATCACTGTTTGCCCTGGTGCGTCGCCCCAGTTTCCTGCGCCGGGCGCTGGCGGGCATCTACACGGTCCCGGAGCGGGTGGATGAGGACCTGGTTAGCCTGTTTGCCCTGCCCACGAGCGATCGCGGCGCAGCCCGCGCCCTGTGCTACCTGGTGCGATCGCGCACGGCTCCCGGCTTCAGCCCCTCGGTGAAAGACATGGTCACCGCACTGACGGTGCCCACGCTGCTGCTGTGGGGCGACCAGGACCGCGTGGTGCCCATCGCCCAATCCCGGAGGCTGGACAACCTCAGCCCCTGGCTAACGACCGAGGTACTGCCCGGCGTAGGCCACTGCCTCTACGACGAAACCGACGCCGATTTTAACCAGCGACTACTGGCCTGGCTCCAGAGCATTGAGTAGGCTGCAAGGCTAGGGGTGATGGGTTAATGGGGTGTACGGTATACGATTCACGGTTTGCCTCGAACCGTATACCCTGAACCATACGCCGTATACCCACCTAGGGCAGCGACACTGGCCCCGTCGGACGCCCCTGAGGCCCCCGATTGAACGATCGCTTGGTGCGCCACTTGCGAATGGCCTGGGCCTCCCGCTGGATGGGGGTGAGGTAGGCATCGGGGTCGAGCTCGACTGAGTCGCTGCCCGGGTCATAGGGGGGGCGATCGCGGGTATTCATGCAGCTGGCCAGAGCCTCCAGGTGGGGCTCCAGTTCCAGGGCTCGCTCCAGGTCATCGATTGTGGTGTAGCGATCGCGGGCATCGGGCATCAGCATTTTGTCGATCACCGCAGCGAGGTGGGGGCTGACGGTGACGGTGTGCTGCCAGCGAATATAGCCCGTGTTGGGGTCCTGGTCAAACTCAATTGGGGTGCGGGCCGTCAGCAGGTACAGGCAGGTGATGCCCAGGGCGTAGATGTCGCTGGCGTAGCAGGGGCGCAGGGCCAGCTGCTCGGGCGGCGCGAAGCCGGGAGTGCCCACAAACTGGGTGGCCGGGGCCTGCATCGAGACTTGCTCTTCCACATCGGAGAGGAACTCGCGCACTGCCCCAAAGTCGATCAGCACCAGACGGCGATCGCGCTCGCTGCGGATAATGTTGGGCGGCTTGATATCGCGGTGAATGACCCGATTGCGGTGGATGAAGCGCACCACCGGAATAATTTCGCGCAGAAAATACTTCACCTGGGCCTCGGTCAGCCGCCCCTGCCGCCGCACCTCCTGGGCCAGGGTTTCGCCATGGATATAGTCCTGCACCAGGTAGAATTCGCCCCCGGTGGTAAAGTAGTCGAGCAGCTGGGGAATCTGGGAATGACTGCCCAGGTTGGCCAGCGCCCTGGCCTCCCGACGGAACCGCACCTTGGCCCGCTCCAGGGATAGCTCGCTGCCCGCCTTGGGGCAGAGCTGCTTGATGACGCAGTAGGGCTCTCCCGGCAAAGTGGCATTCTGGGCCAGGTAGGTGACCCCAAACCCCCCCTGCCCCAGTTTCTTCAGTACCCGGTAGCGATCGCGAAAAAGGCGGTGGGACTGGTAGTAATGGCGAATTTCAGAGTTGGCCGTGCGGTCTAGGGTTTGCCTGGGTGGATTTGCCATAGGTGTTGTCTATCCTGGCCTCAATCGAGGGGAAGATGCCTGGTTTCCAGTTTAGTAATTAGCCTATTGGGCTGTCAGCCCAACTGCGGTTAAACAATGCACAGGAACGCAAAAACGGGACAACCTTGCGAAAAGCCGACCACAGCACAGCGTTTTCTCCACCAACCTAGCAAGATTCTCCAGAATCCTTAGAAATCTTAAGGCCAGGCGGGTATCCGCTACACAATTAGCAACGATAGCCCTCAGGGTATCACGTTCGGCCCCCGTTGGTTTAGACCGTTAGGGTGATGACAAGTCTAGGGTATGACCCTCAGCCCATGGGGGCAATTTGCCCTAAAAGCCCAGGTCGGCTCGGGCCACCTCCGAGGCTCGAAACACCACCTCATCGGGCAGGTCTTCCCAGGCGGTGGCCCCCACCTGGGCATAGAAGGTGCTGTCGTAGGGGCGGGTGCGCACCACCACCGGCATGGGCACGGCGTGGCCCAGCACCAGGGCCTGCTGCTTGGAGTCGAGCTTGGCCAGCACCGATCGCAGACTCTGCCCCCCGGACACCCCGGTAAAAATGGCGTCGATATCTTTTTCGTCGTTGAGCAGGGCGGTGATGCGGGTGCCAATCTGCGACATCACCTCGTTGTCGATGCCCGAGGGCCGCTGATCGACCACCAGCAACGTAACAAAATACTTCCGCATTTCTCGGGCGATGGTGCCGAAGATGGTCTGCCGCGCCGTGGCCGGGTCGAGGAAGCGGTGGGCCTCCTCGATGGTGATCATCAGCTGGCGGGGCCGGTCCACCACGTTTTTGGTCTGCAAGAAGCGATCGGCCTTTTTCACGTAGCTGGCGTGGATGCGCCGGGCGATCACGTTGGTGGCCAGCATGTAGGCCAGCATATTGGATTGAGAACCAAACTCCACCACCACATGCTTGCCTTCGTCAATGGCGGCGAGAATTTGCTGAATGTAGTTGTTGCCGCTGGCCGCCTTCATATATTTGATGTCGGCCAACCGGGTGAGCTTGCGTTGCAGGGCCATAATCGACGACTTGCTGCCCATCTTGGTCTCGCAGAACTCCTGGATCTCCTCGTTGGTCATGGTCAGCAGGCGGTTGATCCAGCTCTTGCCAAACTCGTTGCGCAGAATGATGGCGTTCTCCAGGCTGGCCTCCGACAGGTTTAGTTCCCCCCGCACCAGGTTCAGGTCCTCCACATCGATCTGATCAAAGCTGATGTAGAGTTCCTGGGCGTCGCGCACGCCGCGTCGCTGGGTGGCCTCCGGGTCGAGGGTAAACATCTGCACCTGGCCGGGAAATAGCTGGCGCAGCCCCTTGACGGTGCTGAACTGCTTGCCCTCGCTGACCGCCTCCCAGCCGTACTCCGAGTGCATGTCGAAGATCAGATTGACCGCCGCCCCCCGCTGAATGGTGCCCGCCAGCAGCAGCCGGGTGAGAAACGACTTGCCCGTACCCGACTTGCCAAAGATGCCGTTGCTGCGCTCCACAAAGCGGTCCAGGTCCAGGCACACCGGCACCTCCATGTCGATGGGCTGGCCGATCGCGAAGTTGCGGCGGTGGGGGTCGTCCTCCCAGCCAAAGATGATGCGGAAGTCGCGATCGCTGGCGTCGTACACCTGGCTAAAGTGGGCCGGAATGGTTTTTACCGGCAGCAGTTCTACATCGGCGCTACTCTGCGCCTGCAACGATCCGTAGGACCCCTCACCCTCTTTTTTCTTCGCCTTCCCCCTACCCCCTACCCCCTCACTCCCTACTCCTTCACTCTCCTGCTGGGTAAACATCAGCATCGGCGTCAGGTTGATCGTGCCGTAGGTGCCCGTACCCGCCAGCACCTCCTGCAAAAACAGATTCGACGGCTCCGGTGGATGGGCCAGAATGCGCTGGCTGCCCGTGCCCAGGGTGACATCGGTGAGCATGCAGAAAAACTGCGATCGCCGCCCCTGCACCACCAAAAACTTGCCCACCCGCATATCCTCCACAGAGATATCCGGGTGCAAGCGCACCTCCAACCCCTGACTTAGGGATCCCTGGATCACAGACCCCAGCGGCTGACTCATCCCCATGCGGCAGTCCTCGGTAAGCGTTCCGCCAATTTTAATACATTTGTCCTGGTTGGGCATAGGGAACTGGGCATCGGGTATTGGGTTTCTGGTCTCGGGTATACGGTTCACAATTCCGCCTGACACCCGACACCCGACACCCGACACCCGACACCCGACACCTAAGCTCTCCCCTCCCACCAAAAAGCGCTTATGCGACACCTAGCCACACAAGCGCTTTCAAGCTTTATTTGAAAACTGGCACCGTTTCTAGAACTGAATGCCCACGCCGCCCTGCACGGAGATCGCCATGTTGCCCCCCTGGCGGTAGGCGTCAAAGGCAAAAATAGCGTTGCCAAAGGCCACCAGGTTGCTGTTGGGGAACAGATAGTCGATACCGGGCTGGAGCACAAAAGAAGTCTTGTCGCCCACGATGGAGGTATTGTTGCCGCCGCCCACAAAGGAGGCCCCTGCACCCACGTAGACATCGGTGTTCCAGCTCAGGGGCACATCGTAGGAGACCGTGGGCACAAAGGCGAACTCACCACCAAATAAAAATGCCTGGGCTCGCAGCGACACCGGGTACTGCAGCAGCCGGTAGCGACCGGAGATTACCCCCTGCACGCCACTGCCCTGGCCGGTGGCGGCATCGTTGGTGACGCCGATACCAGCGCCCACGCCGACATAGCTGCCGTAGGCCACCTGGGCCTGGACGGCTTCAGGCGCGATCGCCGCCCCTACAACCGTAGCTGCTGCTGCCAGCAGGGCGGCCCCTGCCGTATGCCCCATCCAACGCCCTACGCTTTTCATGGAGTTACTCCTCAAACCTTCCAACTTGCTATATTGGCCGTCTGTACTGGGCTCTCGGTACCGACCTGAATCTGTCGCCGTGGGGCGATTTCAGCCACCATTGCCCTCAGCCTGCCGTAAGCTTACTCCAAGGTTCAGATTTCAACACACTGAATTTTCCGCGCAAAGCCATACGCTACGGCCTGTCCGATCAATCTGTCTGATCAGTAACCTGAGCAAATCGACCCTGGTCTCTAAGGAGGTGACGAATGCCTGAGATATTCATCACCCCACGCTGCCCTAGCTGCCAACCCGAGAGGGGGTAAGCCGTGGTGGAGTGGCGCTGGGTTCTCCCTCCAGCAGCAGGTTGCGAATGATCCGGGCCAGGGCGCGCTGGGCCAATCCGGTCACCACCTGTTGCCCCATGGCCTGGGTTTCAGGCTTCAGCAGCAGGGTGGGGATGCGGGTGGCCACCTGGGCGGCATCGAAGCCGGGGGTGTCTTTGAGAATATCGACAATGCGGCGCAGGTGGTCGAGGTCGCTGGGGGCCGCCGGGGCCACCACCGCCGGCTCTTGCTTCAGGCCCAGGCGACGCTGTACGGCGGTGGTGAGGTTTTTGACAGTGGTTTGGCCAAAGGTATCGAGGCCGTTGACCAGTTCGCTGACGATGCGATCGCGCAGAAACGTCCCCCGCTCAGAGAACAAAAACTCCAGGGTCTGATCGATCAGCCGGTCCATATCGTACTCATCGCTGCTGCGGGCATTGCGCAACAGGTTCTCCAGCCGGTTCCACCGGAAGCTGCCGTCTTTGAACAGCAGGTCTTGCAGGGAAGCGCGCAGCTCCGGCGACGGGTCGGTGAGCAGCCGCTTGGCCACGTAGGGGTAGGCCTTGCTCAGCACCTTGAAATCCGGATCCACGTTGATGGCGATGCCCTCCAGGGTTACCAGGGAGCGGATGATCAGGGCGTAGTAGGCGGGCACCCGAAACGGGTATTCGTACATCAGGGCCGAAAATTCGTCGGTGATGCTCTTGAAGTTCAGCTCGGCCACGCTGGCCCCCAGGGCGTTGCTAAACACGTTGGCCAGAGCCGGAATAATCGGCGTCAGGTCGGTGTCGGGGGTAAGAAACTCCAGCTTGACGTAGTCGTTGGCCAGCCCCTCAAAGTCGCGGTTGACCATGTGGACCACGGCCTCGATCAGGCCGTAGCGCTGGTAGGGTTTGACCTCACTCATCATGCCGAAGTCGAGGTAGGCCAGCTGGCCGTCGGCCATGGCCAGCAGGTTGCCGGGGTGGGGGTCGGCGTGGAAGAAACCGTGCTCCAGCAGCTGCCGCAGCGAGCACTGCACCCCCACCTCGATCAGGTGGCTGGCGTCGATGCCGAGGCGATCGAGCTTGTCAATGTTGGTCAGCTTGGTGCCCTCGATCCACTCCATGGTCAGCACCCGGCGGGCGGTGTATTGGGGGTAGATGTGGGGTACGTAGATGTCGGGAATGTGGCCGTAGAGCTGGGCAAAGCGCTGGGCGTTTTCACCCTCGTGGGTGTAGTCCATCTCTTCAAAGATGCGCTCACCGAACTCGTCGAGAATCGCTACCAGGTCGCTGCGGATCTGGTTGATGCGGTTGGTGGCAAAGCGGGCCAGGCCGCGAATGATGTAGAGGTCGAGGGCAATGCGCTGGGCCAGGCCGGGGCGCTGCACCTTGATGGCCACATCTTCGCCGCTGTGCAGTTTGCCCTTGTAGACCTGCCCCAGGGAGGCGGCAGCGATGGGGCTGACCGACAGCTCGGCGTAGATCTGGCTGGGGGGCGCGCCCAGTTCTTCTTCAATGAAGCGGTAGGCAATTTCGTTGGGGAAAGGCGGAATCTGGTCCTGGAGGGTGGTCAGTTCTTCGAGGAAAATCGGCGGCACCAGGTCGGGCCGGGTGGAGAGGGCCTGACCAATTTTGATATAGGCGGGGCCAAGGTTGGTCAGCATTTCCCGCAGCTGCACCGCCCGCAGGGCTTCGTTCTGGGCGCTCAGGCCAGCGCGGCGATCGAGCCAGAGCCGGGCAAAAAAGGTAATTAGCGGCAGAAAAATGCCGATAAACCTGGCCCACACGCGCAGCGGGCGACGGCGATAGTAGGCGGCGATCGCCCCTGGGTCGTAGCCAAAGGCTTCAAACGGGTCCTGTGCTTTGGTGGCCAGGGTGCGCGGGGGAGCAGCGATCGGGGCGGGAACCATCACCTCCGGCGGTTCTACCAGTTCCTCAGTCACCGCGATCGCCTCGGCGTCAATAATATCTATGGAGCCGCCGAAGTGCTGAGCCGAATCCTGGGTGGTGTTTAATGCCATAGCGCGCTCAGAGAGAGGATGGAGAACCGGGGATTTGAGAGTTGGGAAAGCCGAGGCGATCGCCCAAACCACCCCCGTAAACTATTGTAACGGCATAGTTTCCGAATCCCCGGTAGTGACCTCCCTACTTCCCCCGATCGGCGTCTGTCGGTTGAGAGAGCGGGCGGGTTTCTGTTACAGAAGCAATATCAGCGGGGGCTGCTGAATGAAGTGCAGATGATGCTGAAGCATAACCACCCCTGTGATTGCTTCGCGTTGGCGAAGCCGCTCTAGAGCATTGCCCGTACTTGCTTCGCGATCGGCTGTGCTTGGTTTGCGATTGCCTGTACTTGCTTCGTGCTGAGGTGTACTTGCTTTGCACTCCTGGTGTCCAGGCTCTGCCTGGGTATCAAGCGGTGCGGATCTGCCGCTAAGAGGAGGCGGAGCCTCGGGGCGGCATCTCCAGACGGAGCCTGGGAACGAGGGGATACCTCATTAAAGCTCAAGGGGGTTTATGTCTATTAGCCCTTGCTGTCCCGAATAGTTGCGGTAGCTGGAATAACGCCAATGCCCCGGTTCGTCTACATAACCTCTGGCAACTGGGTTGTTGTGGATGTACTCAAGCTTTTGTTGCGCTATTTCCGGCGAGGTCAGGGCTTGCGGATGAGAGCCTTCCTGCCAAAGCTGATAGCGCTGTCCAGTTTTGTGGGATAGCTTTGCTGCTTTCAATTGCTGTAGCAGATTAGCTTTTGGCTGCTCATGCAAGCGGTCGATGATTGATCGAGCGGTGAATGATTTGAACTTGCCAATTTCCTTTGCGAGCTGATCTCCTGAGGCAATCAGGTGCAGATGATTTTCAAGGATGACGTAGCCATGCAGAGTGAGGCGGTCTTCAGCCTGTAGAAAGCGGAGGGAATCTAACACAATCTGCGCCAGCTGAGGATGGCTGAATACGGGTAGCCAGTTGACCACAGTGCAGGTCAGAAAATGCGGGTAATTGTCAAGGGTGCGATATCTTGAACGGCCCATAGGGGGGTGTTGTGTAGCTGTTCGTGAAGAGTGCCCGCCGGGGTCTAACTGATATCTGGTGCCCAGGCTCTGCCTGGGTAGCGCTAGAGGCGGCTCTGCCGCCAAGAGGAGGCGGAGCCTCGGCGAGCATTCCCAGGCTGAGCCTGGGAACGAGGTGGCGGCGGGGGACTCTGTCTGGTGCCCAGGCTCTGCCTGAGTTATCAAGCTGGTGCGGCTCTGCCGCAGAGGGGGAGGCGGAGCCTAGGCGGGGCATTCCCAGGCGGGAGCATGGGAACGAGGGGGGACTACTGTTAAGCTTCAAGACGGAGCGGGGTTCTGTAGCAATTTTGACTTGCCTGGGCGATCGCAATCCGCTACAGTCCAGGGTTAAGGCTGTCAGCGCACAGCCCGGTTCCCAAAATTTGGTCGAACGCTGGTGGCAGGAGCTTGCACCTCCCACCACCAGCTGACCCCTTCGACAGGTTGCGCTGTCTCGGAGGCTGAGTATTATGGTACTTTGGCCGCCCCGAACCGCTTACGTCTGGGAGCGGCCAAGTTTTGGGTTTCCTTACCCATCCGTTTCTTGGAGGAAACCCCAATGTTGTGTTTGCCATTTTTGGCAGCGTCGGCCCGTGCGGGTGCGGCGACCCCGCTGCTGCTTGCCAATCCTGACCTGCCGCCGGAGCGAGAGCGATTGCGCCATCTGGTGATCGGTTCGCCGGAGGGGGTGCGTGGGGCAATCAACCACCTGCACCTGCTCCGGTACGCCGAGCAGCGGGAGTGGAGCCAGCTAGTGACGATTCCCCCGTCGGGGATTTTGATTACCCCGGAGCAAGGGGAGGTGTTTAGTCTGCTGCGGCGCGAAAGGCCAAGGCTAGACCCGTAAACCACTGTAGGGTGGGCACCGCCCACCTTGCACCCCTGCTACTGCAAGCCAAACCCATCGGGTGGACGCCGCTTACCTTGCACTGGCGCGTTAGCGAAGCTATCCGAAGGAATCGCTGAATATTCGGGGTTGGTGGTGGGTGAATAAGTGGGGTGGCGGGCTTTGCCCACCCTACGGTTGGAGGCGATCGCACCCCCGAGACGAGGCTTCAATTCTCTTGTCTCGGTTAATTTATGCGTTTAAAGGGTGAAAGTGTGGCGGGTCAGCGGCTCCACTGAGGGGAAGATCAGGTAAAAGGTAAGAAACCTCTGCCTGCTGGCCTTTCACCTGTTGCCCCATGTCTCGCCTCATCGTTACGCAGTACCAGGCCGAAGTGGCCAAAATCATTCAGTATGGCGGCTCCCGCAAAGAAACCAGCATTCGCAATGCCTTCGAGCGCTTGCTAAACGACTACTGCAAGCCGCGCAACTACATGCTAATCCCAGAGTTGGACTACAAAACTAAGTTCAACACCACGGTCTACCCCGATGGCACCGTGAAGGATGCGATTCGGCTAGAGCATGGCTGGTGGGAGAGCAAAGACCAGTACGATGTTCTCGACGAAGAAATTGAGAAGAAGTTTGGGAAAGGCTACCCCGACGAAAACATTCTGTTTGAAGACTCTCAAACTGCTGTCCTGATTCAGCATGGACGAGAGCAGGCGCGGGTGTCGATGCGCGATGCCGACGGACTGGACGGGCTGATTGCTACCTTCATCGACTACGAACGGCCCGAGGTGCGTGATTTTCGTGCGGCCATCAAAGCTTTTAGGGACGATATTCCTTACATCCTGGAGGCGCTGCGTAGCATCATTGCTCAGCAGGAAGATACAAATACAGCGTTTCGCCAGCAGCGAGATATGTTTCTGGAGTTGTGCCGCCAGTCTATTAACCCCGAAATTGAGGCATTTGATGTTCACGAAATGCTGATTCAGCATATTCTCACGGAGGATATTTTTACCAATATATTCCATGAGTCGCAGTTCCACCGCGAAAACAACATTGCCCAGGGCATCGCCCAAATCATCAACACGTTTTTTACCGGGGCAACTCGCAAAAACACCCTCAAAAGCATTGAGCACTATTACGCGGTGATTCGCCGCAAATCGGCGGATATCGCTAACCACCACGAAAAGCAGAAGTTTTTGAAGGCGGTGTATGAGAACTTTTACAAGGCATACAACCCCAAAGCGGCAGATCGGCTGGGCATTGTCTACACGCCCAATGAAATTGTGCGCTTCATGATTGAGAGTGCTGATTATTTGACCCACAAGCATTTTGGCAAGCTGCTGAGCGATCCGGGCGTGGAGATTTTGGACCCCTGTACAGGTACGGGCACCTATGTGACGGAACTGATTGAGTATTTGCCGCCGGATAAGCTGGAGCATAAGTATAAGCATGAGATTCACTGCAATGAAGTGGCAATTTTGCCCTATTACATTGCGAACTTGAATATTGAGTTTACCTATCAGCAAAAGATGGGTAAGTACGAGGAATTTAAGAATATTTGCCTGGTAGATACGCTCGACCATTGCAGTGCAGAAGGACATCAGTTTGATTTGTTTGCCATGAGTGTGCAAAATACCTCTCGCATTCAAGATCAGAACGATCGCACTATCTCTGTCATCATCGGCAACCCACCCTACAACGCTCACCAGGATAACTTTAACCAGCGCAACGCCAATCGACCCTATCAAGGTATTGATAAGGCTATCAAAGACAGCTACATCAAGGAAGGTACTGCCCAAAATCAGATCGTTGTCTATGATATGTATACCCGATTCTTTCGCTGGGCGACAGATCGACTGGGCAAGAACGGCATTATCGCGTTCATTACCAATCGCTCTTTCATCGACTCGAAAACCTTTGATGGGTTTCGCAAGTGTATTGAGCGAGACTTCGACCACATTTACATTGTCGATACTCAATCAGATGTGAGAAACAACCCCAAAATATCTGGCACCAAGAACAACGTCTTTGGCATTCAAACCGGAATCGCTGTCATGTTTTTAATAAAAGTCCAAAGCGGGAAAGGGTGAACTGAATGAAGTCCCTTTCGGATGTTCAGCAGCAGTTAATAAGTGGAAATTTTGAATTTACACGCCATGCCTTTAAGAGAGCAATCGAACGCAACATTAGCGAACAGGAAATTCGAGAAGCAGGAGGTAAATTAGAGGTTATTGAGGATTATCCAGATGATAAATATTCCCCCAGTTTTCTCCTATTAGGCTTTACAACGGGCGATCGCCCTCTACACATTCAAACTTCACGAATGGAATCAGACATAACGAAGATAATTACACTGTATGAACCAGATCCAGAGGAATGGATCAATTACAGAATTAGGAGAGATTAATGTTTAAGTGTCATGTCTGTGGTTCAGAAGAATCTCATCAAGAGCTAGTCAATGAAATCTTTCAGATTAATGGAAGTTTTTATCTGGTTGAACAGATTCCGGCAACGGTGTGCGATCGCTGTGGCGAAGAAATCTTTAGTCGAGAAACGACTGAACGTATTCGGGTGATGCTGCACGACGAAGCAAAACCAGTCAAGTCAATTTCAGTCGATGTGTTTGCGTATCAACCAGAGTCGAAGGCATCTTGAGTATGAAGGCGAAAATCTACTACTTTACGCTGCAAGATGAGCAGACGAAGGAAGAAAAGCTGGAGTGGTTTGAGCAAACCCGTCTGGAGCAAATCCCGTTTGAGCATGTGACGCCAGATCGCAAGCACAACTGGGTGAATTTAACTGATAACGATTTTGATGACTTTTTGCCGCTGCTTGATAAAGATGTAAAAGGAGGAAGTTCAAATAAAGCGATTTTCGTACTCTTTTCGCGCGGACTTGAAACCACTAGAGATGATTGGGTTTATGACTTAGATAAGGAGAATTTGACAGGAAAGACGAAATATCTAAGCGAAAAATACAACTCATCCATTGAGGCCAGGAAGAAAGATATATCGATAAAGTGGAGTTCCTCTCTGGACTCGTATTTTGAAGCAGGTGTCAAATCCGACTATAGCCAGAATTTCATCCGACGTTCTACTTATAGGCCATATTTTGACATTTTTCACTACGCAGAAAAGCTATTCAATCACCGTTTAACGAAGAACCATTATGAAATCCTTGGAGAAGATTTTAAGTCTGAAAACTTGGTCATAGGCATCAATATTGGCAATCCTAATTTCGCAAGTTTGGCTACAAATACATTGCTCGATCAGGCGACGTTGAAATTCGGTAATGGAAGTACTCAATGCCTCCCCCTCTACCGCTATGACGAAAACGGCACTCGCATCGACAACATCACCGACTGGGGCTTAACCCAATTTCAAACTCACTACAACGACCCCACCATCACCAAACTCCACATCTTCCACTACACCTACGCCGTTCTCCACCATCCCGCCTACCGCACCAAATACGAACTCAACCTCAAGCGCGAATTTCCCCGCCTGCCCTACTACCCCGACTTCCACCAGTGGGCCACCTGGGGCAAAGCCCTCATGGATCTGCACCTCACCTACGAAACCGCCGAACCCTTCGGTCTAAAACGTATTGACCAATCTAGCCCAGAAGTACAAAACGATGCGCCCCTACAGACATCGTTAATCCCCAACGATGCCCCCGCCAAACCAAAGAAAACGCCCAAACCCAAACTCAAAGCCGACAAAACCAACGGCCACATCATCCTCGATACCGACACCACCCTAACCGGAGTGCCCGCCGTTGCCTGGGACTACAAACTTGGCAACCGCTCCGCCCTAGAGTGGATACTCGACCAGTACAAAGAAAAGACACCCAAAGACCCCACCATCCGCGAACTCTTCAACACCTACCGCTTCGCCGACTACAAAGAGCACGTCATCGACCTGCTCCAGCGGGTCTGCACCGTCAGCGTCGAAACTATGCACATCATCCACCAAATGCCCGCCACCGTAGAGCATCAAGGCGAGGCATGATGGAACTATGAGAAATAATCCTAAAATCTCTGGCACTAAGAATAATGTCTTTGGCATTCAAACCGGAATCACTGTCATATTTTTAGCAAAAGCGCAGGAGGCATAATCAATGACTGTTAGTGTAGAGCTGTTAGAAACCCTTACTCAGATGCCGGAATCTCTTCAGCAAGAGGTTTTGCATTATGCCAGGTACCTCAACGAAAAGTACTCCCGTGCTCATACAACAGAGCAACCCAAGAAGCGGCGATCGGGAATTTTGAAAGGCACCTTTAAGTTGCCGCTACCAAAGGACTTCAATGCGCCGATGGAATTGCTTGATGATGAACAGAAAGCGGCCCTTGAAAAAAAGTACGGCTACGGCAGCTTAGCCGGAAAAATCACAATGTCCGATGATTTTGATGAACCTTTGGAAGACTTAAAGGATTACATGTAACATGGCGTTTTTGCTCGATACCCATGTTGTTCTTTGGTACGCATCAAAGAATCCTAGCTTAAGTCCAAGGGCTAAAGCGATCGTTGATGCCAAATCGGATCTGTTCTTCAGTGTGGCAAGCCTTTGGGAGATTGTTGTCAAAGTTAATGTTGGCAAACTCCAGCTTGATTACTCTTTTGAGAGCTTGTTGGAGCGAATCGCAGTCCTTCAAGCCGAAATCATTCCAATCGAGATCGAGAGCCTGAAACAATATTTGGATTTACCACTTACCAAAGATCATCGAGATCCATTTGACCGGATTTTGGTAGCTCAGGCAATAGATTACTCACTGGACATTGTGAGTCGTGACGAGAAATTTGATTTGTATCCAGTTCGGCGGGTGTGGCATGAGTAAACTGATAGTGTAGCGGCAGCAGTTCTGACTCCATCAAATATGCCATTGCATATTAGCGCCCTTCCAGGTCAGCAAACTCCACCAAATATTGCTTGCTCTCATCCTGGTCAACCACATCTACCACCGTACCCACCTGCCCCCGCGCCAGCTGCTCACCAGCCCTCTCAACTGGCTCCACCAGCGTCAGCCGAGCCACATCAATAGGCTGTAACGTTGCCACCGAGTCAAATAACGCAAGTGCCATAGTTGCCCTACCTGATAAATACCGAGATTAAAAGCGCATCACAGGGATCGCAATATCTTGGCATTCCCTGATGTTTTCCTGCAAAACGGCGAGCTAGCTAAAATCTTACCCATTTCAGCAGCGTATCCAGGGGGCTTCCCAGTAAAATACGTGGGTACTAACATGCTGCCCCCATGCTAACGGCCCTGCACATCGAGAACTTTGCGCTGATCGACCAGCTCGATCTGCGGCTTGAGGCCGGGCTCAACGTGCTCACGGGCGAAACCGGAGCCGGTAAATCGATCATTCTCGACGCCATCGACGCCGTGCTGGGCGGCAAGGCCAACCAGCGCCTGGTGCGCTCCGGCAGCCAAAAAGCCCTGGTCGAAGCCACCTTCGACGTACCCAGCGACATCCACACCTGGCTGGCCGAGCAAGACCTTCCCCCCGCCGACGGTGCCCTGGTGCTGCGCCGCGAACTCACCCTCGGCAAAACCCTCCGTAGTCGCTCGTTTCTCAACGGCAGCCCCGCCACTCGGCCCCAGCTCGAAGGGCTGCGCCAAAAGCTGGTCGAAATCACCGCCCAGGGGCAAACGGTATTGCTCGGCTCCGGCGATCGCCAGCGGGAGTGGCTCGACGGCTTTGGCGGTGCCCCCCTGGTGGCCCAGCGCCAGCGGGTAGCGACGGCCTACGAGGCCGCCACCCAGGCCAAACGCAAGCTCGACGCCCGCCGCAAGGCCGACCAGCAGCGCCGCGACCAGCTGGAGCTGCTGCAAATGCACCGCCACGACCTGGAGCAGGCCCAGCTCGACGACCCCGACGAACTCGACAAGCTCGCCCAGGAGCACGATCGCCTCAACCACAGCGTTGACCTGCAGCAAAACAGCTACCAGGCCTACCAAATTCTCTACGAGAGCGACAGCGGCAGCGCCTGCTCCGACCTGCTGGGCCAGGCTGAGGCCATTCTGATCGACATGGAGCGCTACGACAGCGCCATTACCCCCATGCTGGCCCTGGTCAGCGAAGCCCTTACCCAGGTCGAAGAGGCCGGGCGCGCCATCAACGCCTACGGGGCCAGCGTGGAGGCCGACCCCGAGCGGCTGGAGGAAGTGGAAGAGCGCATGCGCCAGCTCAAGGGGCTGTGCCGCCGCTTTAGCCGATCCCTGCCCGAGCTAGTGGCCTACCGTGATGAGGTAATCCAATCCCTCGCCGAACTCTCTGGCGAGGGCCAGTCGATCGAGGCCCTAGAAGCCGAGGTCGAGAAGACTCAAGCCGCCCTAGAAGACGCCTGCTCCCAGCTCACCACCCTGCGTCAGGACGTGGCCCAACAGCTCGAAACCCGCTTAATCACCGAACTCAAACCCCTAGCTATGGAGCGGGTGCAGTTTGAGGTCGAGCTCAAGCCCATCGCCCCCACCGCCACCGGGGCCGATGGCATTCGCTTTTTGTTTAGCCCCAACCCCGGCGAGCCCCTGCAGCCCCTGGCCGAAACGGCCTCGGGCGGCGAAATGAGCCGCTTTTTACTGGCGCTGAAGGCCTGCTTTTCCCAGGTGGACCCGGTGGGCACGCTGGTGTTTGACGAGATCGATGTGGGGGTGTCGGGCCGGGTGGCCCAGGCGATCGCCGAGAAGCTCCACCAGCTCGGTCGCCAGCACCAGGTGCTGTGTGTGACGCACCAGCCGATGGTGGCGGCCCTGGCCGATGCCCACTTTCGGGTTGGCAAGCATGTGGTGGAAGCCGCTGGGGCGAAGGGCGCTAAGACCGATGAGGCCGAGCGCACGGTGGTGCGGGTGCTGCCGCTGTCGCCCAGCGATCGCCGCGAAGAGCTGGCCCAATTAGCTGGGGGCGAGTCGCACCAGCAGTCGCTTTCCTTTGCCGAGGCGCTGCTGTCCCAGGCCGACAGTATTCGAGCCAGGGCGTGAGGCTGGATGAGCGGCCTGTAATTGCGTGACACAGGGGAGGTCCACCCTGTCCTCCTTGCTCAGGGGGGTGACAGAACGTTTAGAGTCCTGGACAGGGATGGTCTTAAATCACTGTTAGATCTCAGCTAGACTGGGCATTCGTGGTCAAAAATCAGCTTTAACTGTTGCGTCCCAGAAGTTAGGCCCGCATTCTATGGATTTTCTCCTGACCGTCGAACCCCTGCTTGAAGATCCCTCCCTGGTGCTGGAGGATCCTGCGATTGAGGAGCATCTGCGCCAGTTTTGTCTGGTGCTGTCGGTGTCGCTGGGGGTAGCCACCCTGTCGCGGGTGTTTAGCCTGCTGCGCAACATTCCCTACACCCTGCTGCTGCTGCTGGTGGGTCTGGGCCTGGCGGTGCTGGACGTGCGGCTGATCAACCTGTCGCCCCAGCTGATTTTGTTTATCTTTTTGCCGCCGCTGCTGTTTGAGGCCGCCTGGAACCTGAACTGGAAGAGCCTGAAGCAGTACGCCGTGCCCGTGGTGCTCTATGCCGTGGTCGGGGTGGTGATCTGCGTGGCCAGCCTGGTGTGGGGGTTACAGACCTTTGCCGGGGCGTCCCTGGCGACGGCGCTGCTGGTGGGGGCCAGCCTGTCGGCCACCGATCCGGTGTCGGTGGTGGCCCTGTTTCGCGAGCTGGGGGTTGAGAAAAAGCTCACCACCGTGATGGAGGGCGAGAGCCTGTTCAACGACGGCGTGGCGGTGGTCGCCTTCAACCTGGTGCTGGGCATTGCCCTGGGTCTGGAGCAGTTCGATGTATCGGTGACGATCGCCCGCTTTCTGGTCTTTGTCGGCGTGGGCATCAGCATCGGCGGGCTGATCGGCTTTGGCCTGTCGTTTCTCACCCAGCGGTTTGACATTCCCCTGGTGGAGCAGTCGCTGACCCTGGTCTCGGCCTACGGCACCTACCTGGTGGCCGAAGAACTAGGCGGCTCCGGTGTGATTGCGGTGGTGACTACCGGGCTGATTCTGGGCAACTTTGGCTCCCGCATCGGCATGAACCCCCGCACTCGCCTGGTGGTATCTGAATTTTGGGAGTTTGTGTCGTTCTTTATCAACTCGATTGTGTTCCTGCTGATTGGCGATCAGGCCAACTTCTACGGCCTGGTGGACGAGCTGGACAAAATTGCGATCGCCATTTTGATCATGATTGTCGCCCGCGCCATCAGCGTCTACGGCCTGGGCTACCTCAGCAATGCCATTACCGGCCCCAATATGGATTTACCCATGCGGGGCCAGACCATTCTGTGGTGGGGTGGCCTGCGGGGGTCGGTTTCGGTGGCCCTGGCCCTGAGCGTGCCCGCCATGCTGAGCGATCGCCAGGAGATTATCTCCATTGTGTTTGGGGTGATGCTGTTTACCCTGCTGGTGCAGGGCCTGACCACCAAGCCGCTGCTGGAGTACCTGGGCCTGCTGGGCGACCAGCCCCTGCGGGTGGAGTACAGCCAGATGACCGCCCACCGCGTCGCCCTCACCCGCGTCATGCAGCGCCTGGAGGACATGAAGGTCAACGAAGAATTTGACCCCGAGTTTGTCGGCTACCAGATGGCCCTGGTGCAGGGGCAGCTGGAGGAAGTGAAAGAAAAAATGGCCCGCCTGGAGCAGCAAAACGAAACCATTCGCGAGTACGCCTCCGAGCAGCTGCGGGAAGAACTGCTGGCGATCGAATCGGACACCTACGCCGAGTTCATTCGGGCCGGACAGCTCAAAGATACCCTGACCCCGCTGCTAGAAGGGGTGCTACCCGATCGCATTGGCGAAGCGCACTAGTCCTGCCTGGGGAGAGATACCGCCACAGAAAGTCCTCGCCGTCATCGTGGCTCCCCCACTCCGTTCAGCACACGGGAGCTAAACAGCGTCGCCGCCTCTTGCTGAATCGCTGTGTACTGGTCGATCACCGGCTGCACCGCCGCCTCTTCGCGCTCCACATAGTCGTAAAACTGGGTGAAAATGCGCTCCACTTCTTCGTAGATAATCCCCAGCTTTTCGTTCAGGCGGCTGGCCACTTCTTCTTGAAACCGGTTTTTTTCGCTATCGAGGGCCTGCTCAAACTTGGCGATGATCCGGTTGCGCTGCCACAAAATGCCGATCGCCAGCACGATCACCCCCACCCCGGCAAAGGCAATGCCGATCGCGCTCAAGATTGCCTCAGCCACCGCAAATTCAATAATGTGCAGAATGGTACCCGTCACCGCCATCACCGCACCGCCCACGATTTCGTTAGCCATATCCCCCGCCTGGGTGACCAGCATATCTCCCAGGCCGTGGTCGGCCATCAGGTTATTCACCTTGGCCCGCACGCTGTCGATCACCTCCTGGCGACGCTCCAGCACCTTGAGCGAAATGTGGCTGCTCTCCAGACGGTGGGTCTTGACGCTCTCCAGATCCTGGTTCAGCCCCTCAAACAGCTGGCGGATGCCATCGACGAAGTGCTGGGCTCCCTCCTGGGAAACCTCCTCCAGCGAGGTGCGCAGGTCGCGGGCACAGCGCTCCTGAAAGTCGTCAATCCAGGCCTGCATGGAGGCATCTTCATTAAACAGGCCCACGAAGGATCGCCGCACCACCATGGGCACCGTCAGGCTCTGGCGAAAGTCGCGCTTGATCCGGGCTGAGATAATTTCGTAGCGGGCGGCCAGGCGATCGGCCAGGGTGTTGACCTCGTAGCGCGATCGCCCCCGGCCGGCATCAATTTTGCTGCGAATGCTGGCGGCGGTGGCGCGATCGCTAGCCAGCTGCCGGTTTAGCCCCTCCACATCGCCATTCAGCAGGTCGATAATCTGCTGGGTGGTCTGGCTCACCGATCGCAGCTTGATCTTGTAGCTCTCCCCCGACGACACCATCGACTGAATGTACTGCCGCACCGGCTCAAACCCGCTGTTCGCCGTGTCGCCCTCCTGCTCCAGCGCCGCCGCCGTAGGAAAGATCGTGGGGGCTTTGATCTGCTTCTGGTAGGCGAGTTCCCGCACCCGCTCGATATTGGTTGCCAAATCGGCGGGGCGCAGCAGGTCGGCCTGCTGCAAAATAAACACCACCTTCTTGCGCCACTCGGCGCTGACAAAATCGAGAAAATCCCAGGCGCTCTTCTGGTACGGGTTCTTGGCAAACAGCACAAAAAAGGTCAGGTCACTGTTGGGAATGTAGCGTTCGGTGATGATCTGGTGCTCGGCAATCACCGTGTTGGTGCCCGGCGTATCGACAATGGAAATCTCTTGCAAAATCGGGATCGGTCGGCCAATCTTGCGCAGGCTCGGCTCTACCTGCTCGACAAACGCCTGCTCGGCGTAGACAATCTGCTGAATCGAATCGGTGCAGGGCTCAATGTCGGTAGCGCACACCTCGGCGTCGAGCAGGGCGTTAACAAAGCTGCTCTTGCCCGCCTTCACCTCGCCCACCACCACAAATAGAAACGGCTCGTTGATGTTGCGCCGCAGGTTGTGGGTGGTGAGTTGCAGATCGGGGTTGTTGATGTCTTTGGCCAGGGTCTGCACCCGCTCCAGCAGGCGATCGAGGTTATCGCGATAGGCGTGGAGCGTCTTGTCAATAATTTGGCTGGCCACGGCAACGTCTCCTTAGTACCCGCTAGGCCGCAGCTGAGGCTGGCCTGCCCCTAAATTATCGCACGGCCCAATTTTTGGCCTGCCTTCCGTTTGGCTGGCATCCACCCTCTGGGGCTTCGGACGAAGAATTAGCCTGGAGCCAGAGAACCTTTAGCCCGTCAGTGCTCTGTCAAGCCTAAATTTGTAGGTGGCACGCTAGCAGAACCCAACAGGGCTGACTGCCGTTGGGTTACGCTCCGCTTCACTCACCTACGGGAACCCTAATGTTTAGCTTTGACGCTGCACCAGGCCATCACTTGCGAAATCAGAAGCATATAGCCGCTTAGAGACCGCCCACAAAGCGCCCTGGGCTGAGGCCGCTATCGGGGTCAAACTGACGTTTGAGGGCTTTGATGAGAGCCAGAGCGTTGCCGCTGTAGCCCCACACATCCACATCTTTTTTGAGCCCCAGAGGAGCTTCGAGCAGGGTGAGATAACCGCCAGCGGTTGCGGCCAGGGCTCGCAGATTCTGCACGACCGCGGCCGTCGCCCCGGGCAACCGCACCGTGCCAAGGCCGCTGCCCCCGTGGAACCGAGCCAGACTAGCCGGGGGCAACGTCGCCAACCAGGCTACAGCCTGGGATGCTCGCAAACCCACTTTGGCTACGACCACCTCCGGTTCCGGAGCGGAGGGAAATAACGCCTCGGTCAGAGCCGTCCAGACCCGTCCGTCCTCCGGCCCCTCCAGAACGTGGGCTGATAGCTCAGTGCCCACCATAGCCAGAAGCGAGTCTACCTGTTCATCTACCCCCGGCGCGATCGCCTGAAACCGGGCCAGCAGGGTAAGGGTTTCACCGTAGCCCAGGCGGGCGGCCAGGGCAGGCGACAACACATCCATCGCCACGGGCGTCAGCGGCGACAGCCGCAGGGCACCCAGCAGAGCATTGACCGAGTCAGCCGCCCCGGTCACCACCACCGTTTTAGACGCTTCCTGCACCGGGTACAGGCGAAAAGTGAGCTGAGAAATGATGCCCAGGGTGCCGTAGGAGCCGGTCATCAGCTTCATCAGGTCGTAGCCCGCCACATTTTTGACCACGCGACCGCCAGCCTTAGCGATCTGGCCGTCGTAGCGGACAAAGGAAATCCCGATCAACATGTCCCGCAGGCTGCCGTAGCGCTGACGCAGAGAACCGGTATCGGCGGTGGCAACGATGCCGCCCAGGGTAGCGCGATCGGGGTAGGCCGGGTCTACGGCCAGGAACTGACGGTGCTGAGCCAATCTGGGAGCCAGTTCCGCCAGCTGCACCCCAGCCTGGGCGGTGAGGGTCATATCCCCCACCGCATGGTCAATTACCTGGTTGAGCCGAGCGGTGCTGAGAATCAGATCCGCTCCATGGCCCAGGCCACCCCAGGTGAGCTTGCTGCCGCTGCCGCAGGGCACCACCCGCCAGCGATGCTCGTAGGCACAGGCCATCACCGCGGCCAGTTCCGCTTCGGTGGCGGGGCAGGCCACGGCGGCTGGATTCAAGTGAGTGGGCAGATCAAAAGCATCGGGAGCAAGAATCCCATCGCTCCCCAATGTATCCCCTAGAATTTCAGCAACGGTGGCCATACCCTAGTCGATGCTGATGGGGGTAGGGCCGCTGCCTGGGCTGGCGGGGGGGACACTGGTGCGGGCGGTGCGGAACTCGGCGTAGAGGCGATCGCGCCAGTCAAAGAAGACCTGAAACTCCGGCACATCGGCAATGCCGGGCACCCCCTTGCCGCCAATGCCCTCGGGCAGGTCCACGTACTGGGCGGTGGGAAACTTGAGGTACATGGTGGCGGCGGCCACGGCAAAGTCCGCCAGGCTGGGGGCATCCCCCAGCAGGTAGGGGCTATTTTGCAGCATCAGCACCAGGGCTTCGAGGTCCTGGCGCAGGCCAGCGGTGGCCACTTTGATGTCGTCGGGGCCAAAGCCAACGCCGGTACCCACCAGATTCAGCAGGTCGCCGGGCAGGGACCCCACCAGGGAACGCAGGGGGGCGGGGGTAAAGCTGGGCAGCAGTGCCGTGCGGAAGTTGGGGTGCTGCTTAAAGGCACCGACCATCACCACCCGGGCCTTGGGCACGATCGCCTCGTCGGCCCAGGCCTCCAGGGCCAGGCACAGGCCCCTGGGCTTGGGGTCAGTGGGAATCAGGGGGCGATCGGGGTAAGTTTTCTCCAGGTGGAGGGCGATCGCGGTGGAATCGGGGATCACCAGTTCGCCGTCTTTGAGCACGGGCACCTGGCGCTGGCCCGACAGTTGGAACACCTCCACCTGGCCTACGCCGGGGGTGACTTCGACCTTGCGGTAGGGCACCTGCTTGTAGTCGAGGATCAGGCGCACCTTTTCGGCAAAGGTGGAAGCTTCAAACTGGTACAGATCTAGCATAGGGAGTCCTCTGTTAGCCGGATTTACTGGCCCGGTTCGGGGGGCGGGGTGGGTACTGCTAAACCCGGTAACACTGTATCGCTATTTGCGGGCGCTGCACAGGCGGAATTAGTCGGCGGCTGGGTGGTAACAGTGACGGTTTCAAACCCAGCGGTAGCCAGGAGCTGAGCAACTGTAACTTCGGCCCGGCGGTTGGCCTCGGCCAGCAGATTTTCCTGGCAGGCGGCCTCTTCTATTTTGATCAGCGCCTCTTGCTGAGCTTTTTCCTGTAGCTCAGGCGCGACATCTGGCCCCAGCCCCAAAAAGCCCCGGCTGTAGTCAAACACGTTGGAGCGGCTGAGGTCGATCTTGCTGTCCAGAATTTTGGCCGGGGGCAGGGTAACCTGAATGGCGGAATCGCCACTTACCTGAATGTCGCTGGCGGTCAGTTCCGCCAGGTCCACCCCGGCCCGCACCTCGCCGTAGGCAATGTAGAGCAGATTGGTGGAGCCGATCACGTAGCCCGCCAGGGTGCGATCGCTGCGGGTGGGCACCACCGCCTCCATGGCAAAAATCGCCGTGGTCAGCTCGCTAGCCCCCCGCAGCTGCTGCACCACCACCGACCGCACATCCACCTGGGGCTCCGGCTGGGCCGGAGTCAGCATGATCCTCGCCCCCTCCAGAAAGCGATCGGGCGATCGCCAAAAGCCCACCGCCGCCACTACCCCCACCAGCACCGCCCCACCGATCAGCGCATTGAACACCGTGCGGAGGGGTTGGAAGGGCGCAAACCGGGGGGATTCGCGGCGCGATCGCGATGGCCGAACCGGCTGGGGCTGCGGCTGCGGCTCGCTTACCGGAATCGGCCAGGGATCCACCGGGACGCTGGGGTCAGCGTAGCGCGGCGGGGAGGGTGGGGTGCGATCGGGCGGTGCAGGGCGCATGGGCGGCGGGTGGATGGGTGGGCGGGTAGGTGGGTGGGCGGGTAGGTGAGTGGGCGGGTAGGTGAGTGGGCGGGTAGGTGAGTGGGCGGGTGGGCTAATTTCACCAGTTTAATTGTACTCCACACCTTTCAGGGAGGCCCGTGAACCGTATACCGTGAACCTTTAACCTGTCAAAGCCTGTCAAAAGTAGGCTGGTCCAGCACTGCCTTCGATCGGCTTCTATCGTCCGTCGCAGCACTAAAATAGTGAAGCAAGCCCTTTGGTTGAGGCCAGCACTATGACTACTGCGATCGCCGCCACTCTCAAAGAACAAATCCTGGCCGAGCTGGATCAACTCTCTGTAGAAGCCCTGGCCGAGACGCTGGCCTACGTGAAGGCGCTCCACGACAGCCCCCCAATGGCCTCCTCTGAAGAGGCGATGCAGGCCTACCTGGCATCGGAGCAAGCGTACGAAGAGGTCTATACCCGTCTTGCCAACTCCTAAATTTCTCGATGCTGAAACGGTTTTAATGATCCATAGCCGTCAGATTGAGCGGTTTGGTGGTACGTCTGGGGTGCGCGATATCGAGCTGATGGAGTCTGCCCTGGCCCAGCCCCAGGCCACCTTTGGCGGCCAGCTGCTGCATCCTACCCTGGCCGACCAGGCAGCGGCATACTTATACCACCTGGCCAAGAAGCACCCCTTTGTGGACGGCAACAAGCGCACGGCGTTTGCGGTGATGGATACCTTCATCCGGCTCAACGGTGCTCGACTGGGGCTGACGCCTGATGCAGCCTACGCTTTAGTCATGCAGGTGGCCCAGGGGCAACTGGGCAAAACCGAGCTGGCTCAGCGGTTGGCAGCGGCGATCGCCCCAAAGCCATAGCCTACAATGATGGCAACCCGATCGCCCCATTGGAGCCGCTGCGATGGAACCCGTGAGCCTGACTGCCGCTGCGATCGCTACGCTAGTAGCGACCAAAGCCTTTGAGAAAACCGGCGAAAAGCTATCCGATAGCGTGTGGAACCTCGTTAGCAGCTTTCTCGCCACCCTGCGGAAGCAAGACCCCAAAACCGCTGAGGCCATTGAGCAAGTGGCCCAAAACCCCGCCTTAGCTGAACAACAGCCCGCCACTCACGGCATCGCCGCTTTAGTCACAACTGTAGAAGCCTTGGCAGCCCAAGATCCTGAGCTACAAACCTCAGCCCAGGCGATTCAAACGGCGGTGCAGGCCCAGCCGGGGGCGATCGTGAATATGACCCAGCTGGCGGAGAAAATCGGTGTCGTCAACCAGGGCACCATCGTCAACCAGCAAAACACCATCAACCTGTAGGGGCCAGCCGGTGGTTGAAAAAATTGGCGTCCTCAACCAGGGAACGGTTGAGCACCAAACCAACATCATCACCATCCACGAGGCCGAAAAGGCTCGGCTAATCTACAGCGACCCGCTGCCGGAGCTGCGCTACTTCCAGGGACGGCAGGAGCAGTTGGGCCAGCTCAACACCTGGCTGCAAGAGGGCACCACCGCCATCATTGGCGTGCGGGGCGAGGGGGGCATTGGCAAGAGCACCCTGGTGGGCAAAGCTTTTGCCGACTGCCCTGGCTTTGCCAGCAAATTTTGGGCCGATGTGCGTACCGGTACCAACTTATCGGCCCTGGCCCGGCGGGCGTTGCTGGAGCTAGACGTGCCCATTGACCAGGTGCAGGCTATTGAGGATAAAGACCTGCCCCAGCGGCTGCTGCGCCATCTACAAATGGGCCGCTACCTGCTGGCGATCGACAATATGGAGTCGCTGCTGACGCCGGAAGGAGAGTGGCAGGGGGGCTATGCCGACTTTCTGCGCGATTTTCAGCAGTTGGGCAGCCAGAGTGTGCTGCTGCTGGCCAGTCGAGAATACCCAGCCAAGTACTTTGGCTGGCGACAGTCGGAGTGGCTGCTGCTGGATGAGGGGCTGAGCCCGGAGGAAGGGGCGGCACTGCTAGGGGCGCTGGGGGTGGAGAACGACCCGGCTGCCCTGGTGCCCCTGGCCCAGCGGCTACAGGGCAACCCCCTGGCGCTGACCCTGGTGGCGGGGTGGCTGTGCAATGAATATCGCCCCGGCAACCGCTGGGTGAGTCATCTGGAACAGTTCGACAATCTGTTTCAGCTCAGGGGCGATCGCCCCTACGAAACCGACATCAGTGCCGAGGATGTGCTGGTTTGGAGCCTGGAGCGGCTGCCGGAGCCGCTGCGGCACCTGCTGAACCAGGCCAGTGTGTTTCAAAACGAATTTACGGCGGAGATGGCCGCTGCCCTGGTGCTGGAGCAGCCGGTGACGGATGCTGACCTGCGCGATTTGGATAGAAGGTCGCTGCTGCAAGAGCTGTCCCAGCCCAGTGCCGCAGGCCACCTACAATTTCGCCTACAGCCCCGCATTCGCGAGTTTGTGCAGCGGCAGGCGGGGGATTTGACTACCGCCCATGAACGGGCGATCGCCTACTTTTGGAGCCACCGCCGACAGGAATTTGGCCCGAATGACACCCAAGACGCCGCCAAGGAGTATTTAGAGACGTTCTATCACCAAGTGCAGCTGGGCCGCTTTAACGATGCGGCAATTGTAGTTGGCAAGTGCGACATATTTTTTAGTTTGCGCGGATACTACGCTACCCTGGCTGACCTGTATGGTCAGCTATATCGGCAATGGCGACCGACCCAAGCAGAAAACCTCACATTTGCTGCTGTTTGCGGCAACTTAGGCATTGTGTACAATTCGCGGGGGCAGTACCAACAGGCAATTGAGTGCCATCAGCGGTCATTAGCGATCAAGCGGGAGATGAGCGTTCAAGAAGCGTTTCTGCTGGAAAGCCGCCATGGGGAAGCCAATTCACTAAGCAATTTGGGTAATGTGTATCATTCTTTAGGCGAATACCACCAGGCAATTAAATACCATCAACAATCACTAGCGATCATGCGGGAGATCGGCGTTCGCAAAGCGTTTCCGCAGGAAAGTCGCCGTGGCGAAGCCAGTTCCCTAGGCAATTTGGGCAATGTATACCAGTCGCTGGGCCAATATCAACAGGCTCTTGAGTACCAGCAACAGTCATTAACGATCGCGCGGGAGATTGGCGATCGTCAAGGTGAGGCTGATTCCCTGGGCAGTTTGGGCAATGTGTACGATTCGTTAGGTCAAGACCAACAAACTATTAAGTACCACCAGCAGTGGCTAGCTATCGCGCGGGAGATCGGTGATCGCAAAGGCGAGGCCAATTCTCTAGGCAGTTTGGGCAATGTATACCGGTCTCTGGGCCAATCCCAACAGGCCATTCAGTATCTTCAGCAAGCGTTAGCTATCGCGCAGGAGATCGGCGATCGCCAAGGCGAGGCCACTTCCCTCTTCAACCTTGGCGGAGCCCTAGCCAGCGTTGATCAGAAATGGGAGGCCCGTCAAGCCTACGAATCTGCACGGACGCTGTACCAAGTACCAAGATATGGGACTTTCTAAGAATGTAGAAGACTGCGATCGTGCCCTTGATGACCTCAGCCAAATGGTTGTGGCAGAACCGAAAGCAGCCCCCACCCTTCTCACCACCTTATTGACACGCCCCCAGCGGGTGCCCATAGCGCTGTAGTTTTTGCTGGGTCTCGGTATCACCGTCCTGCTGTGGTGGCTCCTGCGGTAGGGTGCATTCGCGGCCCCCAACCTACGCCCACCACCCACCCATCTCCGCTCCGCAATGCAACGCCCACCTATCGCGAGCATCCCCGCATTTGCCTCACCGCCATCGGTGCATTGCGGCGGGGCAGGGGTTAAAAGGGTAGAAGCTGAAAGTGATCGTGCCGCGAATGCACCCTACGATGCCGCCAACCGCAAATTAGCGATAACGGGCAATTCCAGCAGAAAGTCCGCATTCAAGAGTCGCTTTGAGAAAAAGAGAATTTCCAAATTCTCCACCTCGCCAGACACCGGGTTGAGGCGGGCAATCATCTCGTCGCCAATTTCTTCGGATTCTTGCTCAGCGTAGGGCGCGCATTTGTTGATGTAGAAAATATCGCTCACCTGATCGTATTGGAAGAGAAGTTTTTCTGACATCGGCGCTCTCCTTCATCGGTAGGGTGCATTCGCGGCCCTCAAATCTTCGCACTAGACGATCGCCCCTGTGCCGCAATGCACCGCCTAACCATCGCGAATATCCTCACAATCGGGTTCCTCGCTGTGGTGCATTGCGGCGGGCGGGGGTGGTGGGGTAGCAGCAGGGGGTGTCGCGCCGCGAATGCACCCTACGGATCGGGGCTGGCGGTGAGCACTTCGTATAGCCCCCAGATGGCCATGGGGCGCATGTAGTGGCAGGCGCGGTAGGTGCCCAGGGCGGTGATCGCCTCCGGGGTGCGAAATTGCAGGCCGTAGCTGTAGATTTGGTGGATGACGGCCAGGGCGATCGCCATCGCCTCCTCCCGCTTGCCCATTTGGGCCAAAAACGCCGCCAGACCAAAGTTAATCCCCGTCCACACCTCCTGCTGGTGGGTGCTGTCGGGGTCTTCCGGGGAACCGTCGGGCAGCACACCGTTAGCCGCCCCGATCGCCATTTTCAGCGTGGCGGCGCTAAAGTTGCCCAGCTGCGCCCCCTCAAACTTTTGCTGGGGGGGACGTTCCTGGCTTTGGACGACCTGGTTAAATTTCACAAAGCAGGCGTCGTAGATGGCATCGAGGGCCGAGAGAGTAAACTCATCCTCCACCAGGTCGGGCAGGCCCAGGTGGCGCACCATAAACTGGCCGCAGAGCTGGTCGGCCATCACTACATCGGAGCCGCTGCCCGTATCGAGGCGGTAGTAGCGGCCATTCCACAGCTTGGGGTGGTAGGCCTTGAGGCCGTTGTCGAGCCAGCGGCGGTACTGGCTGAGCAAAATCGGGGTGTTGCCGGGGGCAAGGTTGGCAGCGGTGAGGATTTCGGCGATCGCGATCGCCGCCTCCAGCGCCCCCAGCCACAGCCCACCGCAGTAGGCGCTAATGCCCTTGAGCTGCCAGTCGTCGAAGGTCTGGTCGGGGGCACCCTCGTTTTCGGGCATGCCGTCGCCGTCGCGATCGAAGTGCTTCAGGTATTGCAGGGTATCGACCACGGCGGGCCAGCAGTCTTTCAGGAATTCTACATCCGTCGCCCCCGTGAACCGGTAGGCGCGGTAAACCTGGAGCACAAAGTCGCTGCCCAGGTCTTTCCACTGGTTGCAGTCTTGGTAGCTGGTGTAGTTGGTCTGCGCCCAGGGGTGCTCGTTGGGGGCACCGAGGTCGTGGGGGGTTGCGCCCTTGAGCTTGCGGAGCGCCGGGGGCTGCTCCAGGCCCATGGTGACGTAGTAGCCAATGATGCGGGTGCGATCGTCCTGGGTGGGGACGGCGCGGGCAAAGGCGCGCAGCACGGCCTTCTCCAGCTCCGGCCACAGCAGCAGGGTGGCAAAGCCGCCGTAGAGGCGCACGTCCAGGCTTTCGTACCAGCGATAGTCAATGCACTCCAGCACGGCGAACTGGCCCACGGGGTCGGCCTCGGTGGCGGCGCTCCACAGGGTGCCGCCGCTGGCCAGGTCATACAGCTCGTTGAACAGTGCCATTTTGAAGGGGTCGGGCAGGTCGGGGCGATCGAGAATCGGCTGCTGCCAGTTGGTAATTTCCCGCTGCCAGGTTTGGTAGTCGCTCAGGGCGGTGAAGGCGATCGCCCGCGCATTCCGTCCGCTCCGGCCAAAAAAGTCGGTATAGCGCCGATAGTTCACCACCCCGGCAGCAAACTCGGTGACGGGCAAATCCCACGCCAGAGCGACGGGGATCTGCTTGGTCTCGCCGGGTTGCAGGGTAAAGCGGAGGGCGATCGCCCCCGCAATCTGCTCTCCTTCTTTTGCCGGGCTGGTGTCCAGCAGGTTCATCAATCGCCCCAGCTTGGCAAAGGTATCCCACAGGTCGCGCCCGTCACCCGCCGGGTTCCACCGCAGGTCGTAGGACACTTCTACACTGGGGTCATCCAACGTTGCGATGCACCACTGACCGTCGCCTTCGGCAGGTTCCCCCTCCCAAGCCCCATCCATCACCAGCGCCCTGAGGCCACCCTCGTTGAGGAACTGGTTAAAGTTGCCTGTGCTTTGGCCGATCGCAGGCACGTAGTCGTAGTAGGGGCTACCGTCGTCGCGTTGCAGCACCTCGGGGGATTTTTGCGTATTGGTGAACCAGCCCACCATATTCTGCCAGCTCACCATGACGCTCAGGGTGATGGGGAAGCGGGTGGGGTTGTGGGCGGTCCACTCAAAGGCCACCACCGGGTAGCTGGCTTCTCTGTAGTTGTGGGGCCAGATGGGCGAGATCTGTTCGCAGGTGACCTGAGCGCGAAACACATTCTCGTAGCGGTACCAACTGCGGGGGTAGAGGGCGTGGTAGCTCCCCGTCGTGCGTCCCTGGGTGGAAGCGGGATACCACTGCCAGGCGGACAACGTCCCATCCTTGGGCGGCTCGGTGCTGAGGCCGTAGGCCTGGGTGCCTGCCCCGGTGCTCTCCCACAGGCTGAACTGGCAGCCAGGGAAGCTCTGGAACAGATGCTCGCCGCCGTCCAGGTGCCAGAGGTTGAAGTCGCCGTGGGGCGATCGCCCCATACAGCCTGCCCCCATGCCACCCAGGGGTGCCCCGTGGCTGGGGCCATCATCGAGGTTGCTGGCGTAGCGCACAATGTAGTGGTGTTCCCAGGGCTGGCCGATCGGTCGCTGCCACGCCTGGGGGGGGATTTGGGGAAGGGATGGGGTTTCAGTCATCCCAGAATTTTACCGGAGCGGGTTGATTAATAGGCTGCGTCATCTCCCTGCGAAGGCGATCGCCGGGCGTTAGATTTGCAATACTTAAGTAATGCCTTTGTTGCTAAAGTCCTGACGCCCGAGACCTATGACCGCCGCAAACCCCCTGCTTGCCCTCGACTACCTACCTGCCCTGGAGTCTCTGGGCGACGACTACTACGATGTGGTTTCCGCCGCCGAGTTTCCGCAGCACCGGCTGCGCTTTCGCAACGACGACCTGGTGCGGCGGCTCGGCCTCGACCCCGCCGCCGTCAGCGATGGCGACTTTATCGAAGCCTTCGGCAAATTTCAGGGGCGCGAGCCCTTTTTGGCCCTGCGCTACCACGGCTACCAGTTTGGCGAATACAACCCTTTTCTGGGCGACGGGCGCGGCTTTCTCTACGGCCAGGTGCGCGGCATCGACGGCACCCTCTACGACTTTGGCACCAAAGGCTCGGGCACCACGCCCTACTCCCGCGGTGGCGACGGCAGGCTCACCCTCAAGGGCGGCGTGCGGGAGGTACTGGCGGCAGAGGCGCTCCACGCCCTGGGGGTGAACACCTCCCGCGCTTTCAGCCTGGTCGAAACAGGCGAAGCCCTGTGGCGCGGCGACGAGCCCTCCCCGACGCGATCGTCGGTGCTGGTGCGGTTCAGCCAGTCCCACATTCGCTTTGGCACCTTTGAGCGGCTGGAGTACCACAACCGCCCCGACCTGATTGCCAAGCTGCTAGAGCATGTCATCGACGTTTACTATCCCGAGGCGCGGCTGTTTACCGATGCCCAGGAGCGCTACCTGCATTTCTACGGGGAACTGTGCGATCGCGTCGCCCGCTTGGCCGCCCAGTGGATGTCGGTGGGCTTTTGCCACGGCGTGCTCAACACCGACAACATGTCGATCACTGGCGAAAGTTTCGACTACGGCCCCTACGCCTTTATGGATGGCTACGACCCCCGCTTCACCGCCGCCTACTTCGACTACGCCGGCCGCTACAGCTACGGCAACCAGCCGCTGATCTGTCAGATGAACCTCAAGGCACTGCAAAAACCCCTCAAGCTGATCATGCCCGAAGCTGAGCTAGAAACAGCTTTAGAACCCTTCAAGGATCGCTACGAGACCTACTACCGGCAGCGCATGCTGCAGAAGTTGGGATTTGAGCAGCTAGACGCCGATCTGGCCACCGCCCTGGTCAATCAGACGATCGACCTGCTCAGTGCCGTCCAGGTGGGCTACCACGACTTCTTTTTTGCCCTCACTGAGCAGTTTTCCCCCCGCTGGCGTGAGCAGGCCGGTGACATATTTAGCACCACCCTGCAAGCCTCGGACTCGGCGGCAGCGGCCCAACTCGAACCGTGGCGGCAAATCTACCACCGCTGCTTGCAAAGCCTCAAGGCCGAGCAAATGGAGCAAGTGGCCGCATTGCTCAAGGGCACCAACCCGCAAACGGTGCTGCTGCGTCCCGAAATTGAGGCAGTCTGGGAGCCCATCACCACCGAGGACAACTGGCAGCCCTTCTACGATTTACTCGACAAAATTCAGCATCCTTTTGGGCAAATTGGACAAACCTGAGCGTCCTGCTAGGAGCACAACGGTCCAGAGGTCCATTTGATCCGTTCCTCAAAGTCAACAACGCCCCAAAGGAATCGGGCGTTGCTGCATTAAGGCATGAATTTGGGTCGAGGCAAACGGCCGTTTGCCCCTACGAAAGGCGTTGAAGTTTTGATTCAACCCTGTGTTAAGCAACCGCAGGAATCGCACCCGGTTTGGCAATATATAGACAGTCCTTTGCCAACCTTTCCCATGCCCGACGACCCGACCTCCGCCAGTTCCCCTGCCGCAACCCCCGTCGCCAGAATTTTGCAATGCTTTAGCGGTGCGTTTGTGGCGGGCACTATCGCCGTGCTGGCCTACCGCCTGATGATCTCCATTGCCGCTAACTTTGCCGCTCATCCGGTGGTCTCAGACAATCCGGCGGTTGCCAACATTTCATCGGCGGTGCGCACCCTGGTAGTAGGAATGGCGGCCCTGGGGTCCGGCGTATTTGGACTGGCCGGACTGGGATTGTTCTTGCTGGGTCTGCAATGGCTGGTGCAGCGTCTGATGGGTCGGCCCGCCCCCAGCAAAGAGTCCTAGGAGGTTTCAGGGGCAGGAGGCCCGGCAATTGGTCAGGCGCGAACACTTTGTTCCGGCCAGGTTTGTTAACCTGTAACAGTGTTGTGGGCTAATTTTGGTCCAATTGTCAAGACTGGCAGTTGTTAAGGCTGGTGGTTGTCAACGGTTGGAGCACAGCTTTGGATCCGCTGACAGGCAGATGACAGGCTTATATGCCTGTGAACGACCCCCCAAGCACATAAGTTTCTTCGCTCAACGGCTGAAAGTTATATATTTAATTAAGAACGTTTGGTAAAACGCCGCACTCCCTATCAAGATTCATGGTTGCAACTCCCCATCTCAGCTCCCTTAGCCAGCGTCCTCGCACCGGGGATGCCGAAATGCTGAGAGAAATTTTTGCCGCAGTGGACGCAACCAGCTGCCCCTACACCTACAACTTCCACATGCACACCGCTTGCTCGGACGGCAAGCTGACCCCCGCTGGCCTGATGGAGCAGGTGGTAGATATTGGCCTCAGCGCCTTCGCTATCACCGATCACCACACCGTCAAGGGCTACCAGCAGGCCAAGGCCTGGCTCGAAGACTGGCAGTGGCGCAACCCCACCTCCCTCCGCCGTCGCCAGGGGGGACGGGGCGGGGCTATTCCTCGACTGTTTACAGGGGTAGAAATTACCGCCATTCTGGCCGAAACCGAAGTGCATATCTTGGGCTACGGCTTTTCGCCTGGCCACGATGCGATCGAACCTTACCTGCGGGGCTACGCGCCCCGGGGCGATGCCAAGCTGGCGGCGATGGTGATTGCAGCTATTCAGGCGGCTGGGGGCATTGCCGTGCTGGCTCACCCGGCCCGCTATCGGGTTTCGGCCAAAAGCCTAATTCCTATTGCGGCGGCCCTGGGCATTGACGGCGTGGAAACCTACTATGCCTACACCAACCCTGAAGCCTGGGTGCCCTGCCCTCGCCACACCCCCACCGTGGAGCAGTTGGCCCAAGCCTACGGGCTGCTGACCACCTGCGGCACCGACACCCACGGCCCCAGCCTGCTGCGGCGACTGTAGGCCTAAACGACCCGCCCCTGATACCTGAGCCCTGAAACCCGTCCCCAGCGACTGGTTTGCCGGGGCAGCTCCCGTGGTCTACCGCCGAAATACAAACAGGTTGCCCGTAGCGCCGCGCCCAAACCGCAGGTCTTCATCCAGATACGAGGTAATCCACAGGGCTTCCTGGCGCAGAAACTCCAGCACTGGCACGGTAATTTGCGGTAGGTTCAGCCCGGTAATACCCAGAAGTCGGGTGGCCTGCACGCTAAAGGCCCCAAAGCTTACCCGGGCGCTTTCGCCTTCTTCGAAGGGCTGCCAGATGCCCTGGGCAGTGGCAGTCAGTTCGCCCAGGAACGGCAGCGAGAGCACGGCACCGTTCTCGGTGGCGATCGCCCCCAGGGGCTGGTCTTTGGCCATCGCCCCCAGGGGCTGGTCTTTGACCATCGCATCGGCTGTGACCTCAGGGTTAGTCAGCCGTTGCCAGACCCGCTGAATCCTGACCGGCAGCGGTAGCTGGCGACCCAGACGGCGGGTGACCACCGTGCCCTGGGAGGCGTACACCAGCGCCCAGGACCCCAACAGCATCGGCCAGTGCTCCGGACGCAGGGGCTGATCGATGGGGTTGAGGGCCTCTAGCTCACAGATGATCTGATCGATCGCAGGGTGCTCAGCGGGCAGAATGGCATCCTCGGGTTCCAGGGTCTCGATCTGCTGGAGCAGCTGGGTTTTGAGCTGAAGGCGACGGTGGTGGACAGGAGTCATTACGACAGAGGCATGAAGGGAAGGAAGGCCTGAGTTGAGCCCAAATTCTAGAATACCCCCGTCGGGTTAGCCATTCGTCTTCAGCGGCAGCGGCACCCCACGAATGGAGTGATCGAGCAGCTCGATCGGGTGAAATAGAGGCAGGGAGCGCTCCTGGGTCTCCATATGCTGCTGAATTTGCAGGGAACAGCCGGGGTTGGGGGAGGCTACCAGAGTCGCGCCGGTATTCAGCAAATTCCTGACTTTCATCTGCCCCAGTTCGGCCGCCACCTCGGGGTGCAGCATGTTGTAGACTCCGGCACTGCCGCAGCAGAGGGCCGCATCGATCGGCTCCCGCAGGGTAACCCCAGGGATCTGGCGCAGCAGCTGGCGGGGCTGAAGGCTAATTTTTTGCCCGTGGAGCAGGTGGCAGGCATCCTGGTAAACAACCGGCAAATTGCCCTCGGCGATGGGGTGCAGGGGCGTGGTCAGGCCCACCTGGGCCAAAAATTCCTGGACATCGCGAACTTTGGCAACAAAGGCTTTGGCGCGATCGCGATACTCCGGGTCATCCTGCAGAATGTGGTGGTACTCCTTCAGGGTGTGACCGCAGCCCGCTGCGTTGATCACCACAAAATCAACATTGGCGGTCTCAAAGCAGTCGATCATGCGGCAGGCCAGATCCTGGGCCTGGGCCTCCTGCCCCTGGTGGGCGGGTAGCGCCGCGCAGCACCCCTGGGCGTGGGGAATGACGAGCTCGCAGCCGTTGGCGGCCAGCACCCGCGCGGTGGCAGCATTGACATCGGAGAAAAACACCCGCTGCACACAGCCCAGCACCATGCCCACCCGGTACCGGGTCTGGCCCACCGCAGGCACCAGTTCGGGCAGGTCGTCAGTCAGGCTCTCAGCGGTGATCGGCGGCAGCAGCGATTCCATCGCTGCCAGGCTGGGGGAGAGTTTGGTCAGCAGCCCAGTGCTCTGCACCAGCTTGGAGAGGCCCAGCTTTTGGTACAGGTACAGGGGACCAGCTACCGCCCGCAGCCGGGTGGGGTAGGGGAACAGGCTGAAGATCAGCGATCGCACCAGCCGCTCTGGCCAGGGCCGAGCGTGGTTGCGCTCCACCTGGGGCCGCACCGCCGCAATCAGCTGGTCATACTGCACCCCCGACGGACAGGCGGTGGTGCAGGCCAAGCAGCCGAGGCAGGAGTCGAAGTGCTGGGCCGAGGCGGCCGACAGGGGCGCTTCGCCACCGTTGATCGCATCCATTAGGTAGATGCGGCCCCGGGGCGAGTCCATCTCTGTGCCGAGCACCCGGTAGCTGGGGCAGGTGGTGAGGCAAAATCCGCAGTGCACGCAGGCATCGATCAGCTTGGGGTCGGGGGGGTGCTGGGCATCGAAGCCGTTAGCAACACTGTCGGAGGTGGGCCAAGCAGGGGGTGCTGAAGACTCTGAGGTCGGCATGGAAACGCGGGTAAGGGCTATGTTTAGGCTAGCGCGAACGATCCCAGCTTTTGTCCCCCTGGGTTGAAAATCCTGCAATGCCAACCATAGGGAATCTAGGTGTGCAAGAGTGGCTCAGGGTCGGACGGCTGGGCCACTGCCTTGACTTCACTGGTCCAGCGGTTGGCGATCGGCATGCGCCAGCCCATGCCAAAGGCGCGATCGGTGACCTTGAGCACCGGCGGAGCCTGCCGCCGCTTGAACTCAGCCCGGGCCACCAGCCGCACCACCCGATCGACCAGGGTGGCGTCATGGCCAGCGGCGACCATTTCGGCCACCGACTCGTGGCGCTGCACCAGCCGCTCCAGAATGTCGTCCAGCACCTCGTAGGGGGGCAGGGAGTCCTGGTCCACCTGGCCGGGCTTGAGTTCGGCGCTGGGGGGCTTGTCGAGAATGTGCTGGGGGATGAGGCCTGCGGTGAGGTGGTTGGCGCGATCGCCCAGTTCCCCCAAATCGCCCAGATCGCCACCCTCCATCACCCGCTGGTTGAGCCATCGGCAGAGGGCATAGACCCGCGTTTTGGGCAGGTCGGCAATCACCGCCAGGCCGCCATTCATGTCGCCGTAGAGGGTGCAGTAGCCCACCGCCATCTCCGACTTGTTGCCCGTGGACAGCAGCAGGTGGCCAAACTTGTTGGAAATGGCCATCAGCAGGTTGCCGCGAATGCGCGACTGGATGTTTTCCTCGGCGATGCCGGGGCTGGTGCCCGCAAACAGGGGGTCGAGCACCTGGTCGTAGGCGGTCATCAGGGGGCCAATGGCCAGGGTCTGATGGGCGATGCCCAGATTTTGGGCCAGGGCCAGGGCATCGCTGAGGGAGTGGTCAGAGCTGTAGGGGGAGGGCATAAGTACCCCCAGCACGTTGCCGGGGCCGAGGGCGGCGGCGGCGATCACCGCCACCAGGGCCGAGTCAATGCCGCCGCTGAGGCCAATGACGGTCTTGGAGAATCCACACTTGTGAGTGTAGTCACGCACCCCCAGCACCAGGGCCGACCAAAGGGCCTCGTTTTCATCCCTGGGCAGGGGGGCAATGGCGGCGGGGCCAAGGTCGTGCTCAACCGGGTCGTACTCCACTACCGCCAGCCCGGCCTGAAAGGCCGGCAGCTGCGCCACCAGCTCGCCCTGGCGGTTGAAGGCCATGCTGGTGCCGTCGAAGATCAGGTCGTCGTTGGCCCCCACCTGGTTGACGTAGAGGATGGGGCAGCGGAACCGGGTGGCGCTGTGGGCCAGCATGGCGGCGCGGAGCTGGGCTTTGTTGAGCGAGTAGGGGGAGGCGGAGAGGTTGACGATGACGTCCACACCCGCCTCAGCCAGGTCGGCGATCGGGTTGCGGGGGTAGCTGCGCCCGCCCCAGAACTCCTCGTCGTTCCACAGGTCTTCACAGATGGTGACCCCTATTCGAATACCCCAGTCGCCACAGGGCAGGGTAAAACTGCTCGGCCCCTGACCCGCCGCGAAGTAGCGATTTTCGTCGAACACATCGTAGGTGGGCAGCAACTGCTTGTGGAACACCTGCTGCACCCGTCCGCCCTGGAGCAGGGCGGTGCTGTTGAACAGGGGCTTTTCACCGGAGTAGCGGGCCTTGGGGTTGGCGGCGGCGTAGCCGACCAGCACCGCCAGGTGGGGGGGTAGATCCCCGGCCAGGGTTGCCAGGGTATCGGCCATGGCCTGAATAAACCCAGGCCGCAGCAGCAGATCTCTCGGGGGGTAGCCGCACAGCACTAGCTCGGTGGTGACCAGCACCTGCGCCCCCAGGCGATCGGCCTGGCGGGCGGCATCGAGCACCTGCTGAGCGTTGTGGGCCAGGTCGCCAATGGTGGGATTGAGCTGAGCGATCGCGAATTTCATAGGAGTTAAGGATAAAAGGATATCGTCTAGACCGTTGGCGGTGGCTCCGCCTCGGCGGCGGCAGGTTCAGGCCTTAGAGGTGGATTTTTTGGGGCGACTGCGCTGGGCGTTGAGGGTGTTGCGCTCCCAAAACACACCGTCGGCGTAGCCCTGAATGGTGGGGTCGGTGCCGGCCAGAGCCAAGCGTTTCTCGGCCAGGCAGCAGTAGTCCGGGTCTTGCTCAATGCCGAGGTACTGCCGCCCCAGCTTTTTGGCGACCACAGCGGTCGTGCCGCTGCCCAGGAAGGGATCGAGCACGACGTCGCCGGGGTTGGAACTGGCCAGCAGCAGTTTGGCCACCAGCTTTTCGGGTTTTTGGGTGGGGTGATCGGTGTTTTCGACCATGGACCAGAAGGGCACGGTGATGTCAGTCCAGAGGTTGGAGGGGTGGGTGAGCCGGTAGTTTTTTGCCCCTGTATCGTCCCAGTCTTTGGGTTGCCCGGCCAGGGTTCTGTAGGGGGCCAGCACCTGGCGCTTGAGCTTTACCGCCTCCACATTGAAGGTGTAGGTTTCGGAGACGGTGCAAAACCAGATGTCTTCGCTGGCGTTCTTCCAGTTGGCCTGGGCACCGCGGCCTTTTTCGCGCTCCCAGGTGATGCGATTTCTGACTGTAAAGTGTTTCTCCAGGACTGGATACAGGACGGTTGAGGTGGCCCAGTCGGCGCAGAAATAGGCGGAGGCACTGGGCTTGAGCGCTGGCTTGAGCTGAGTTATCCAACGCTCAAGCCAGGCGGTGTAGGTGGGGCGATCGCACTGCCGAAAGGTTTGACCGTTAAAGGTTTTAGTCAGGTTGTAGGGGGGATCGACAATCAGCAAATCGACAAAGTTTGGCGGCAGATGCCGCAGGGCCTCCAGCACATCCTGACAGATGGTTTGATTGAGAAGGTCGGCGAGGGCGCGATCGCCATCCAGGCGAATTAGCCCCTGGGAAAATCTCTCTCGGTCCTCATTGGTGAGATCTATAGTTCGATTTTTAGGTGCTCTGACTTTCATTGGTTTAAATCAATTTAATCAACCTAAATCCATTAAATAAACACCATCGGCTTGTCTTTTAAAGGTTCAAAGGCCACAGCATCGAAGCGGTACAGGCTGGCGGGGCGTCCGGCCCCCCGCGAGGTCTTGTGGCCGGTATCCTGCAAAAAGCCCAGCTTGAGCAGCCGGGCGCGAAAGTTGGAATAGTCGGCAAAGCCCTCCCCCAGCACGGTGACGTAGAGCTGGTAGAGGTCGCCCAGGGTAAATGCCTCGGGCAACACGTCGAAGGCGATCGGGCTGTACTCCAGCTTGTTGCGCAGGCGGCGATAGCCGTAGGCCAGAATTTCGTTGTGATCGAAGGCCAGCTGGGGCACCTGGGCCAGGGGATACCAGGCAATGCCGCTGACGCCGTCGGCAATCAGCTCGGCGTCTTCGAAGCGCACCAGGGCGAAGTAGCTGACCGAGAGGTAGCGCACGTCAAAGGCGGTCGGGGCCTCGCGGGGGTCGCGATTGGGACCGCCGAAGGTGTAGAGCTGCTCCAGGTAGAGCGTATTGACCCGAATTTTTTCGGCCAGCACGCGGTAGGCCGCGTCCTCCAGGGACTCGCCCTGGCGCACCAGGGTGCCGGGCAGGCTCCAGTAGCCCGCAAAGGGTGGGTCGGGTCGCATCACCACCAGCACCAGCAGCCGGTTTTGCTGGGTATCGACAGAGAAAATGGCGTTGTCTACCCCCACCTTGAAGTCGGCCAGGGGCACCGGGCTTAGGGGGTGGTCAGAGGTGCGGTGGAGTTTTGCGGACATGGGTAGAGGTGGTGTTGGGCAATGTAGGCCTGCACGGCGGGGGTGAGCTGGGGGTGGGCATCGTCGCACTGACGATAGCGCGAGGAGGAGGCGTCGATCGCGGGCATGGCCGCAATGGTCACGGTGGTGCGCTGCCGCAGACTGGCCAGGCCCGTCTCGGTGAGGTCGTACCCAGGGCGCGGAATCACCAGCACGTTCACCGCCGAGAGGATCTCCTCGGCCCGATACCAGCTGGGCAACTGCTCCACCAGGTCGGCCCCGACCACCAGCGCAAACCTGGCCCCCGGCCAAATTTGCCGCGCCCGCTCCAGGGTGACGACGGTGCGCCGGTGGCTGAGTTCGGGGTGCACCTGCACCCGCTGGGGCGGGGCGTCTAGCTCGTCAATCAGCAGCTCCAGCATGCGAAAGCGATCGCCCAGGTCGGTCTGGTGGGCTTTAAACGGGTTGTTGGCCGTCCACACCGCCACGTGGTCAAACTGGGTGGCCAGCCAGGCCAAAATGGCGGCGTGTCCCCGATGGGGCGGGTCGGCGCTGGTGCCAAACAGGGCAACGTGGAGCCCGGTGGCGCGATCGGTGGAACGTTCCGGTGAGGTCATGGCGGCCATCCTCAGGACTGGGACTGGGGCTGCGGGCCGCGACGGGTGCGCGCCGTCAGCTCGGCTAGGGCATCGGAGAGGGCGACGGGGTAGGCGGCGGGCTGCTCCAGCTGCCGCACGGCGGCGGGCAGGCTGGCCACCGAGGCGGCGGTGCGGGCCGCGATCGCATCCAGCGATTCTACCTCCTGCAAGGGCTCACCCTGCTTGACCATGAGCTGCAACAGGGGCTGCTCGCCGGGGGCAGGGGGCTCGTCTACCAGGCCGAGGCGATCGGCCACCGCCTGCCCCCGATCGTAGCGGCGAAAAATTTGCTTGCGCCCCGGCAGCGTCGCCTTGTGGCTCGATTCCTTCATCACCGCTGTGCCGTCAATGTCCACCAGCTTGTACACCCCGTTCACAGGATCGCCGGTCACCAGTTTGGTGCCCAGACCGTAACCGTCGATCGCTGCCCCGGCCCGCTGGAGTCGGGCAATTTCGTACTCGTCCAGGTCGCCGCTGGCCAGGATTTTGGTCTCGGGCAGATGCGATCGCACCGCCTGAGACAGCGCCACCAGATCCCCCGAGTCGAGCCGCACCGCCGCCACCGGGTTACCCTGGTTGGCCAGCCGAGCCGCCGCCGCCACCGTATCGTAGGTGTCAATCAGCAGAGCCGAGCCGGGAAAGTAGCGCTGAAACGCCTCGAAGGCATCGTCTTCGCTGCCCTCCAGGGCGGCAAAGACCATGACCAGGGCGTGGGCCATGGTGCCCGCTGGCCGTCGCCCCAGCTCAACGGCGGCCAGCACGTTGGAGGTTTCGTCCAGCCCCGCCGCCAGGGCCGCCCGCGCCGCCCACAGCGCCCCCTGGGGGCTAAAGGCGCGGCGAGTGCCAAACTCCAGCAGTTTGACCGCTGGCCCAGCCACATCCCGCAGGCGGGCGGCGCGGGTGGCCACCAGGGTCTGGTAGTTGAGGGTGTTGAGCAGGTAGGTCTCGGCGATTTGGGCCTGCCACAGGGGGGCTTCCACCCGCAGCAGCGGCTGGTTGGCAAAGACCGCCGTCCCCTCCGGCACCGCCCACAGGTCGCCGGTAAAGACACCCGTTTCCAGCCGCTGCCAGAACTCCGCCGGGGCGCGGTCAAACAGACCGGTCTGCCGTAGAGCCTCCAGATGGCGCGCTGAAAAGCGCAGATTGGCCAGGTAGTCGATCGCCTGGGCCAGCCCCATGGCAATCAGGTAGCCGTAGTTGGCGGGCAAGCGTCGGGCAAACAGCTCAAAACTGGCGCGGCGATCGGCTACCCCTTCCCCGGCGTAACAGCTGGCCATGGTGAGTTGGTAGAGATCGGTCAGCAAACCGTAGTCTGCGGGGGCGGCCAGAAGCGCTGAATAGGTCATGGCAGAGGCGCGATTATTTTAGTTATTTGTACCATAATTATTCCGAGGCTGCCAGGTCTTGCAGGGGATTGCTTGGCGGAATAAGGGCTGGATGCCGTTCTATAACCATCCCTATATTTTGGTGATTTTTACTGATAAGTTGCCAAGGCCAATTGATTGTAATAAGAAGAGGGTTTACGGTCTGCGGTATACGGTTCTGCCGTGCACCGTATGCCGTGCACCGTGCACCGTACACCTCAGCATCTTCTATTGATCGCTTAAGTCCCCGCGATCGCACGGGAGGGTAGCGGCATCGCCCTGGGATGAGTCTGGGGCAGCAAACGCTTCAATATCTGTCATAGGCATGACTCTAGGCCTGGGACAGGCCTTTTATCGTCCTTTACTACTGGTTTAGAGCAAGTCTGGTGCAAAACCCTGCACCACAGGTAGGTTAAACCTCCAAGTCAACCCCTGAGCGCTGTTCTGCGCCAGCCCTGGAGTACCGCAATACCGCTGGGCCTGTCACAGGCAGCGCCCAACCGTCACTGATTAGCAAGCACAAACGAGTAGCACAGACCACTGCACTGAGAAACTCTTGGGAGGATAGCGATGAATCTGACCCACACCCTGGAACTTTTTGACACCCCCAAAGCCGCCCGCGTCGACTGCCCGATTACCGCACAACTGGAGGGACGGGTCTACTACCAGGGCACCTACTGGCCCGCTCGCATCTATGAAGGCGTCATCGACGCCGCCAGCACCGCCCTGGCCCCCTCCAGCTGGGTGTCGGTGGTGGGGCGCTACGGCCTAACCCTGCTGATTGTGCCCCTCTGACCCTCCTGCCCAGGGGCGAGTCGTCCGTGGGCGGGGTTGAATTCAATGGATTGAGCCCTAGGGGGAGCCCTGGGTAAGGGCGATCACCGCCTGCACAAGCTTTTCGGGGTCCAGCGGTTTGCTCAGGTGGCGCTGGTAGCCGCTGGCCAACGACTGCTGCTGATCCTCGTAGCGGGCGTAGGCGGTCAGGGCGATCGCCGGCAGCCTGCCTCCCCGGTCCGGGGGCAGAGCCCGAATTTGCTGAATCAGGCTATAGCCGTCGATGTCGGGCATGCCGATATCGCTGATCAACACATGGGGCAGCCAGGTTTTGAGCCGGGTGAGGGCTTCGCTGGCCGAGCCCACCGTGACCACCTCGGCCCCGTACTGACCGAGCAGCACCGTCAAAAATTCGCGGGTGTCGGCGGAGTCATCCACCGACAGCACGCGGATGCCGCTGAGGTCGAGGGTGGGCTGGGGCAGCGAAGCCGCCGAGTCATCGGCAGCTTCGGCGGCCAGCTGGGGCAGCCGCACCGTAAAGGTGGCCCCCTGCCCTTCGCCGGGACTGCGGGCGACAATGGTGCCGCCGTGGATCTCCACCAGCTGCCGCACGATCGCCAGTCCCAGCCCTAGCCCACCGTGCTGGCGGGTGATGGAAATATCCTCCTGGCGAAAGGACTCAAACAGGTGCGGCAAAAAGTCGGGGCTAATGCCCATGCCGGTGTCTTCGACGCTGACTTCGGCCTGGTCCTGGCGCGATCGCAGGATGACCGTAACCTGGCCCCCGCCGGGGGTAAACTTGACCGCGTTGGAGAGCAGGTTGCCCACAATTTGCTGCAGGCGGGCGGCATCCCCCGCCACCCGCACGGTTCGATCGAGATCCAGCTGCAGGGCAATGGTCTTGGTGGCCGCCGCCGCCTTCACCGTCTCCAGGGCCGACTCCACCACCCCGGCCAGATGGACCGGCATGGGGGTGAGGTGGAGCTTGCCGCGCAAAATTCGTGCCAGGTCGAGCAGGTCATCCACCAGCTGGGCCTGGAGCTGGGCATTGCGCTCGATGGTGGCCAGCGCCTTCTGGGTTTTGTCGGGGTCAAAGCTGCGGGTTTGCAGCAGCTTTGACCAGCCCAGAATGGGGTTGAGGGGCGACCTGAGCTCGTGGGAGAGCACCGCCAAAAACTGATCCTTCAGGCGGTTGGCCTGCTCGGCCTCCTCGCGGGCCACCCGCTCGCGCTGGAGCAACTGCTCCCGCTCCTGCTCGCCCTGCTTGAGGGCGGTAATTTCGGTAAACCCGCCGATCGCGCCGCGCACCACCCCGCCCGGCCCAAACAGGGGCAGGACCTTGCCGTAGATCGACCGCACCGTCCCGTCGGGGAAGACGAACTCAATTTGATCGGTCACCTCCTGCCCGGTGCGAATGGCCTTTTGCATGGGCAGGTCCTGGGGCAAAATTTCCTGCCCCTGTCTGTACTGCCTGAAGGGCACGCCCTCTTCCCCCTCGGCTGGATTGGCCATGACCGGCGACCCTGGTTCGAGCTGCATCAGCTCGTAGGCCATTCGGTTGGCCGTCATGCGGTGGCACTGGGCATCGTGGGCAATCCAGATCGCGGCGGGGGCTGTTTCCATCAGGGTGGCCAGTTCCTCGGCCCGGGTGCGGGCGATCGCCTCGCTCTCGATCAACGCCTGCTCAAAGCGCTTTTGCTCCGTAATGTTGATGGCAATGCCGGTCATGCGACAGGGGTGGTTTGCCGCGTCATAGAACGTCTGCCCCCGCACCATAATCCAGCGCTGGCCGTCGTCGGGGTGCTCAATGCGAAAGTGCACCTTGAGGTTTTTGCGCTCGGCGATCGCCGCCTGGGTTTCTCGCTCGACGCGATCGCGATCGGTCGGCAAAACTGTGGCCAACCAGTTGGTGTAGGAGGGGGTCACGTCCGGGTCAAGGCCGTAGAGGCGATAGTACTCCGGCGACCAGGTCACCTCGTCGGTGGCCATATCCCAGTCCCAGAGCCCCACCCCAGCGGCGCGCTGGGCCAGGCGCAGCTGCTCCTCGCTTTTGCGCAGGGTGGCCTCCGCCCGCTGGTGCTGGGTCACCAGTCGGGCTCGCTCGCTGATGTCCACCGCTGCGCCCGTTACCCCAACGATGGCACTGCCGCGATCGCGAATCGGATCGACGGTGAGATCAAACACATTGCCATCGACGTCCACCTCCGCCCGCAGGCCCGCCCCTGTATCGAGCACCGACTGCTTCAGTTGTCGGAGCCGATCCGCCGCATCCTTAGACACCAGATCCCCATCCTGAAGCCCAATCATCTGGTCTACGGTGTAGCTGTGGGTGGGGTTGTGCACCCAGGTATAGCGCAGGTGGTGGTCCTGGGTAAACAGGGTAATGGGGGCACTTTTGAGGGCAATATCCAGACGATGGGTGACCTGCTCCAGGGCTTTTTCGGTCTGTCTCAGCTCGGTGATGTCGGTGTTGGTACCCACCCACCGCAACACCTGCCCCTGATCGTCGCGCACCGGAATGGCCCGGGAAAGAAACCAGCGGTACTGTCCGTCTTTTCCCCGCAGCGGAAAGGTGTCTTCCCACACCTCACCAGTTTGAAAACAGGCACTCAATTTCTCAGTCACCCGATCGACGTGATCGGAGTGATGCACCCGTTGCCAGCCCCAGCCGCGCACCTCCTCTAGGGTGGTGCCCGTAAAGTCAAACCAGCGCTGGTTGTACCAAAAAATCGATCCCTGGGCGTCCGCCATCCAGGCCAGCTGAGTGATGTTGTCGGCCAGGTGGCTAAATCGCTCTTCGCTCTCCCGCAGACCAGCGGCCATCGCAGCCAGATCCTGGTTTTGGCAACCGGGCATTTGCCCGTTCGCCTGCGGCGGGTTGCCCTCTCCCCAGGGCAGCCCGACAATAAAAACTCCCTCCCCTGAACCAGAGCCGAGGGTGCTGCAGGCCCAGCGGTGGGGGCGGGTGAGCGGGGTAGACGGGGCATCTACCACCTGCGATCGCCCGGTGGCCAATACCTGCTCGATGGTCACAGCCATTGCGTTCCAGTCCTCAACGGCTGCCAGGGGCTGCCCCAGCTCCGCCCCTGGCAGCAGCGCCGCCCAGGCATCGTTGAAAAACACCCGGCGATCGCGGCCCCAGACGCAGGCCATGGGGGTACCTGCGCTCAGCACAATGCCCAGGGTGGTTTGCAGGGCCGCAGGCCATTGGGCTAGCGGTCCCAGGTCGGTGGCTGACCAGTCGTGCGATCGCAGCCGCGTTGCTGTAGGGCCCTGCCCCATCAAGACATCCGGGGTTCCGTGGGTCACTCCTTGAGGAGTCATTCCTTCCTTCCTTAACGACTTAGTCCACACCGAGTTGTTGACCCAGGTGCTGCCCCTGCAGCAGGCCTTGCTGTCGAACCGCTGCACAGGAGAACTGGAGTAGGCCACCCATAGCCAGATCCGACCAAAGGCTTAGACCCGCGTTTAGTACAAGCTCAGGTCACCACCTACCCCCAGCGACCTGACCGATGAAGCCCATCCCAGCCAACGCCGACCCGAAGAGCAATTAAAGCGTAAAAAGAACAGCTGAGTTCAGGCTTTTCTCCCCGTGGGCAGAAAATTTGACCCGCAGGAACCGTTGCCATTACCCCCGTGCTATCCCTATCGCTACAACTGATGGTCCGCCTTTTTATAGATGGCGAGATCTACCTGGAGGTAGAAAAAATATTTATTTTTATAAAGGAACTCGGCCCCACTTTTACGATCGCTTGTCAGTTCCAAATTTTAAAAGCTGCAAATGGCACTGACGTTGGCTCCAGTATCCTGTGGGCTGAGGTTCAGACTGCGATCGCCTATTTATCTATTTAGGCAGAAGCAAATGCTGTTTTTAGCAGGTACTGTGTACCTTGTACAGGTGTGCTCTCACTAGAGAAACACTATTTTTACTTAGCGCCAATTATGTTTGTTAAAAACGCCCAGGATCAGACTCTAATCAAAATCGTTGATGTCAATGAACTGTTTGATCCTCTCCGCGATGAGGTCCAGGGTCACCAACAGTCAGGCCAGGAAGAACAACCTACGCGAGCCTTTCAAAAATCGGCACTCCAGTTCCCATCTGGTGAAGCACTACCCCGGTGTTGGGTCGATCCAGACTACCAATTAAACTAAGCCGTTGTACCCCACTCAGGCCGCTTTTTGCTTGCACATTGTTCGTCTATGGGCCTGAGTAAAATTATATGGCTGAGCCAAAAATGATCCTGGCCCAGCTTTGCGTTCCTCAACCAAAAATTTGCATTTAAGACCCTCTGCCAAAATATATCTTCTGATAGAGACACCCCGCCAGGCAGAATTATAAGCTCACATTTATCCACCTTTGAGGAAAATTTTCATGAAAGTATCTGGCTGGATGGCATTGCCTCTCATTTTAGGTCTCTCCGCCCTGACCGTTGCTTGCGACGGCCCCCAGGACCCTGGCGTCACTGAACCCGTTCAGGAAGATCAACCAGCAGGTACACCGATGGAAGGGGATCCGACAGGAGAACCTCAAACCGAAGGCACAAACTAAACGGACTACCGTTTACAGACAATCTTTTCTTCACTCACTTTTGGCTACGGGATGCCGGCTCAGGGCTGTCATTGCCGTAGCCAATTTCTTGTCAATCTCAAAGTCAAGAGGTAGCCCGGCGTTGCTGAATGCAGGTACGATATGCCCCCCAGTCCCCCAATTCTGGGGGGAGTCGAAACCTCAAAGTCCCCCAGAATTGGAGAATTTAGGGGGCGATGAACGGATGTAAAGTTTACAGGCAGTGCAGGGGGTGACACCCTTCGAGTGTCACCCCCTATGATAATAAATGCAGTATGTTTAGCACTAAAGCGCCGTGTAACCGTCCCAGGAATTTAACGAAGGCTTAGGGATTTTGGGCTAGGAGTCCCGGTAAGGTGAAGCGATGAGCGACGAGATCGAGATAGCTGGAATCCGAGTTCCGAGGCCCTGTGATTCTATCCTCTTCACCGATCATCAACCGCAGCAAGTCGCTCTACGAGCAGGTGTACCACGCGCTGCGTTCGGCGATTTTGACCGGCGACCTCTCCCCAGGCGATCGCCTGGTTGAAACCCAGTTGGCCGAGTGGCTGCAGGTGAGCCGCACCCCCCTGCGCGAGGCGCTGCGCCAGCTCCAGCAGGACGGGCTGGTTACCGCCGATGTCAGCGGCGGGCTGCGGGGGACCACCATTACTGCCGCCGATGCCGAAGAACTCTACGACTGTCGGCTGGCCCTGGAGGCCCTGGCGGTGGCCGGGGCCTGTACCCACGCCACAGCGGAGCAGCTGGAGGCAATTGCCCTCTGCGTGGCCCAGGCCGAGGGGGCCACCGCCAACAGCCACGGCAGCCTCTCCCCCGAAGGGCTGCTCAACGTGGACTACCAGTTTCACCACCTGATTGCCGAAAGCTCGGGCAATCGGCGGCTGGTGTCGCTGCTCGATTCACTGTTTGACGCCATGGCCCTGCTGCGGATCCAGACCCTCCAGCAAAACCCCAACGTGCTCGATATTCGCCTGGAGCACCGCCAGATCTACGAGGCCATCCTCAGCCGCAACTCGGAGGTGGCCGTCAGCGCCATCACCCAGCACCTGCGGGCCAGCAAAACCCGCGTGGTCAAAGAAATTGAGGGCCATCAGCCGGTTGCGGCGGTTCCGTCCTGACGACGGGGATCGCGGTCTGGTAGGATCTTGAGACGATTCACCTAGCAGAAACCGCCATGTCTCAGACTCCCACCACCGGGGCCGATGCCGTTGATGCCGCGATCGCAGCCGGCATCGATCTCGACGGCACCCCCATTCCCCCTGCCAAGCTCGACCTCTACCACCAGGTAATGGCGAAAGAAGCCGGGCGGCAGCGCAGCGGTGTCTCCAACTCCATGCGATCGCGGATTGTGCGAATTGGGGCCAAGCATTTTTCCCAGGATGAGCTGAACGCCATGCTGGCTGCCGCCGACTTTGCCCCTCTCAAAGACAAAGAGATCGCCTATTTCTACGGCGGCAAGTAGTTTTATCTAGGGCAGCGTCAAGCCCAAAAATTTGGGCTCTCGGAGGTTGGGTGAACCCTGCCTTTCACCCAACAGCAACAACCCTGATTGGGGCGCTGCTGAGGCGGCAGCGGCGATTATTTCGCTGGTGGCACCGGGTGCGTGATGGCACCTTGGTACGCTCCGACTTTATCGAGTTCGTCAAACCCTTGCGGGCTGGCTTTAAGGCTGAACTCGTTGCGGCGACAGCCCTGCCTATCGCCATCGCCGAAAAGACGCCGCTAGCTAAAACCATCCGCACCTGCCAGCAACTCTTACAGGTAGAACCCGCCCTTTGGACGTTTGTGCAGACCCCAGGGGTGGAGCCGACCAACAATGCTGCTGAGCGGGCGTTGCGTCCAGCGGTGATCTGGCGGCGCACCAGTTTTGGCTCCCAGTCTCATGGAGGAAGTCAGTTTGTCTCGCGCATGCTGACGGTGGTCACCTCCTTGAAGGCTCAGCATCGCAATGTCTTGGCCTTCCTCAGTCAAACCTGTGCCGCCGCTCGGTTGAACCGGCCCGCGCCATCTTTACTTCCTCAATTTGAGCCCGAGCAGGAGGACTCTCTGGAGGCTCATGGTCAGCCTCTCTCTCTAGCTTAGAAAGTTCGATGAGGGACGCTTACAGCGCCGTCATGACCTTCAAAAACTCCTCTGACAGGCACGCCGTAGCAGCACTTTTTTGCCGAAACAAGACGCCAGCAAGAAAGTAAATTTTCTCCGAGAAAAAGGCCTGGCGCCTGCGCTTAAGTTTTGCGATTGAGTCTCTCACCTTGGGTTCGCAGCTGTAGTAGCCAAACTTGAGCGGGGTGACCATAAAGTCCACCACATCATACCCATTTTTAATCGCGTGATTGACCGTATCCACAGGGTTTGAGTAGGCCGAGATCATGAGCATGACCTGTTCACAGCCCCGGGCAAGCAGCTGTTTGGTAATGGTGGCACCGTCGTCACCGCCGTGCAGAGAGGGCATGTAAAGCTGATTGTCGGGGGCGGGCAGGTAGGGAGGATTGGCAATTAGACAGTGGGCGGCGGCGGTAGAGCCTTTAAAGAAACAGTCGTTGTGAACCTGGTAATAGGGAGTCAGCCCATACTGCTCAATTCTTAGCTGAGCCAATTGATGGGCCGCTACATTGAGTTCGTACCCCTGAATTGCCCCTTTATACGTGCTGCGCAGCAGCGCCTGAATGACGGGGCTACCGTCCCCTGAACCAAATTCAACGATGGGGTCTGAGCTGCCCTGGGCTAGCACCATCTTCTCCAGACACTGGGCGTAAAACTGCGACTCTTCGGGGCAAAAGAAAACCTGGTTAGGGGATGTTGCCTCAACCACAGCATCGGAGACTAACAAACTTTTGTTCATTGCAAAGGTTCACTACGTACGTTAATTGAAATAGACCTGCACCTTAGGCTGAGTAAATCTCAGGTAGGGGAGTAGATGCTTGCTGAATATGCTGAATAATGGCCTGCCCAGCCCGGTCGCCAATGAATTTTTCCTGGGCGTACCCCAGCAGCAGTTCCCAGGCCTGGTCAGGATATTGGTCTGCCAGCGGCAGCGCTACATCCTGTAGCATCCACAGGCCGTGCCGCTCATCTTCTCGAATGTGCAGCTCCCAATACCCCGACGATGCTTCGCTCAGGTTCAGTCGCTGCGCCGCCATCAAATAGTCGGTATAGATCGATGGACCAACAATTTCAAAGTAAGTTAAACCACCGTTGTAGCGCAGGAAATGCTGTTTACATTCGGTCAGCAAAAAGTTGTGGTTAATGCTGGCCAGCAGCTGCCAGGGGGCCAAATCAAAGTATCCTTCTGGGGTGGTGTCCAGGTTCATTTCGGCCATCATTTTGGCGAAAAAGGTGGAGTGTTTACGGGAGAGACGACCGTTGCCGTACTCTTCCATCAGCACTCGAATCAGCATGGCCTGAACCTCGTTGCTGGCACCGCCCAAAATCCGCGACATGCGGCTGGCTTCTACCAGACCATCCAGCGAAGTGATCGCCAGTAGCCGCCGGTAGCCCTCGCGATCGAGGTCCTCGCGCAGAAACCGGCGGTTGGCGGTGACGGGGGGGGCAACATCAGCGTCGTACCAGGCCCTCAGGGTTTGCTGAACATCCTGCTGCTGCAGATGGTCAACATCCATCTGGCCCATCTCCCAGGCTTGCCAGGCGGTTTCAATGCGATCGCGCAGCCACTGCAGGTAGAGCGATCGCTCGTTTTTGTAGTGCTGGAGGTCGTCATACCAGAAGAGATTGAGCCGGTTAATCCGGTACAAAACCCGCTGCAGAAAACGGTGGGCAGCGTCATCGCCAGGGGCGGAGGGTTCACCGTAGGCCAGGGGCAGCGCTGCGGCGATCGCGGCTTCTAAGGGCTCAAGCCGCTGGGGGGATTGGGCCACCTGTTGGTCCAAGTTTTCAAGCTGAAGCAGATCGACAAAATCTCTTTCTAGGGCATTGAAATCAATAGCCTCAGAGGTCGAAAAAATGGGACTTGAGGAGCCTTTCCCCAAGTCTCGATTATGGACAGCGGCAAACATAGCAATACCTTAAAAACCTCTTCCCACTTCCGCCTGGACTGATCGATCTGGAATCAGCCGATGGACAATTCAAACGATGCAAGCCGTACCAATCGTTCGATAGATTGCTCAGTGGGATTACTTGGTGGACATAGTGTAAATGTAGCTACCAAATAGAGCCAACCTTATCCGCCTGGAGGCAGAATATCGCCGTTGCCTGGGCATAGGATTGGCGCTAAACCGTTTGAATGGGACTCGTTTGGCGCTGGGATCGTCAGCGGACCCGGCCCAGGCCAGGTTCACGATTGGCATCAACACGGTCAGTTAGTCAGAGGTTTTCAGGGTCCAGGATAGGGACTTGCGGGGAGCTTTTTGCAGAGCCTGAGTCAGCTCATCGTTGGAGCCAAACTGGAGCTGAGATACATAGCAGGCATCGACTTTGACCGTGAACTTTTCGCAGGAAAAGGGCCACGGCGTAACGCTCAAATCGCCACAGTCGAGTTGGTAAACGCTGTAGGGCTGTCCATCGGGACCGGCGGTGATCTCCAGCTTGCGGCCTGCGGCGGGAATTTGACGCTGGGAGAGAATCAGCGAGAGGCGATCGCACCAGCGCATAAAGGTATAGGCCTTTTCAGCCTCCTCAGGGCTGATCTCTAGCTCCGCCTGCCACTGGGCCTGCCGCCGACGCTGCTCCTTTAGAAAGTCGGCCATCTCCGAGTCGTCTTCCCCTTGGCCCTGGTTCAAAAAGCACAGGTGCATTGAGATCAGCATGGCCACCCAGCGGCCCTGGTAGAGGGCTTCATCGGCGTGCTGACGAAGCTTGTCAACGGCGGGTTCTTTCTCCAGGGTGAAGTCCAGGGGGGCACCGGCTTCGGTGAGCTGATCCCCTTCCCACTCTTTTTCGAGGTGGTCGTGGTGGGCGATCGCGGCGATGGTTTCGTAGAGGCGGTAGGTCTGTTTACCAAAGTTCCAGTGGCCGGCAATTTGGGCGGCCAGAAGGGCGTGGGCGCGGTGGTAAATAATTTCCCAACCGTCGGCTTGGAGATTGACGATCATAGGGTTTGACGTGGAGTGAAAACGTGGGGGATAAACGTTGGATCAAAGCGTTTCGCCAGTGGGAAAGCGCCTGCCGGACCTGGAATAGACGACACGAAATGCCGCCGATCAAAGTCCAGGCAGAAGCAACACGCGGTTACTTCTGCCTGGAATGCTATGCGCTGAATTTGCGGTTGAGTCCCTAGCCGTTGGGCAGGTTGCGCTCCACCGAGTTGGCCGCGCGGTTGACGGCTCCCTTGGTGTTCTCAGCCGCATTGTCTGCCGCCTGCTGAGTCGCTTTACCAATGTTTTTCGCCGCTTCTTTGAGGGCGTTTTCGTCGCTGTTTTCGATGCGCTGCTCGGCCTGACGAATCATGCGATCGGCCTTGGCATCGGCGGCACTGGTGTCACGCACGGTGTCTTTGTGGGGGTACATGGCCTCGTTTTGGGCCGGGCCAGCGCTGCCGACGCTATCTCTAGCGGGGGTGGAAGACTGGGCTGCACCGCAGGCGGTAGTCACCAGAACCACCAGGCCAGCCAGAAACACGATCGCCCACTGGCGCAGGACATTCGGATTGAAAACTTGCTTTAGGATTTGCATAAAATGCTCCTTTTTGAACTTACTTGAACGTACTTACTAGACTTAACTGTAGAAACCTTTCCTGCGCTCCACCCCAAGGTATGAATTGTCTGAATTAGGAATCCAAAAAAATAACCTGGACGGTGCAGGGAGTGGTTAGTCTCTGCCCCCAAACCGAGGGCAAAGACTAACGCCTAGCTGATGGGAGTCTCGGCAAATCGACAGCAACAAACCGTAGGCTGCCGAGTTCAACCAATATCGACCTACATCTGGCTTTGCAGGCTTTGCTTGCTCTCTTTGAAGCGAATCCCCATGCGCTCGCGGTCTTCGCGGGAGAGGTTCTTGCGCATGGATGCAAACATGGTGCTTTCCTCCTGGCGAGTGTGGTCGCCTATCATGGCCTTTAGCTGCTTGATCTTGGCCATGAACTGATCGCCTGTGGAGGGCATAGCCTTGAGTTCGTTGAGCAGGTTTTCCATTTCGGCCTGCTCGGCGTAGAGCTCCTGGGTGTCGTCGCTGCCGTAGAAGGGCTGAACAGCGGGGTAGACCACCGCTTCTTCGGCTTTGGAGTGCACCAGCAGATCCTTGTACAGCTGGCCAAACAGAGCCTTGCACTGCTCAGAACTGTCGGCGTTGCGGATTTCGCTGATCAGGGTTCGGGCCTTCTGGTGGTCCATAAAGATCAGATCCAGCACGTCAGCGGATTCGCTGTCCGAGGCCTGGGTCGTAGCGCTGCCCACCACTCCGGTAGCGGCGGCGATCGCGTCCTGCACCCGAGCCCACAGCCCCTGCTGCGGCTCCTGGCCGGTCAGCTCCAGGGTGCCCAGGTATTCGAGCATGCCCTTGAGCTGCTCCTGGTGGGCGCGGTTTTCAAAGTTGACAGTGTTGAGGGGGGCCAGGGCGGCCTCCACGTCTTGGCCAACCACCTGGGCAGCCTTGTGAACCACCAGCCCCGACACCACCTGGCCGTGCTTCAGCAGCTCATGCTGGGCCATTTTCTCGTACAGGCTCAGCTCAGAGCGGGAGAGAGTGTCTTTGGCCTGGCTCACCAGTTCTTGAACGGTAGCCTTGGGTTCGGCCTGGATGCCGTATTGGGTAATGGCGGTTTCGACAATGTCTAAATTCTTTTGGTCGTCTTCAAGCATATCTTCCAGCCGCTTGCGCAGATGGTCGTCGCTACACTGGTTTAGGAACTGCTCCTCATTGTCAATAATCAGGCTTTGAATGGCCTTGATATCGGCCAGTTTTTCGGCGATCGCCGTCCGCTTTTGATCGTTTAAGGTGGCAGGCATACAGACTAGGACTCCAGTGAAATTCCGATCACAGCCTAAGGACTTGAAGCAGAAACCTTATCTGTCATTGGAGTAGAATTCTCCGCGTGATTTAGATGGCTGACTCCTTCTTTGGGGCCAGCCTTAGTCGTTTAGCCTCGCCCCCACGAATCACGGCTTTAACAGAAGCTGCCGTTCAGGTAGAGCAATCGCGATGCCCCCGGCCCCACGACAGCCTTCAGAATAATCAGACCAAGAATGCCACCCCAGATCCCTCACAAGATCCCTCACAAGATCCCTCAAAGGAACGATGATGCCCCTAGTAAATCCCTTTAGGGTCACGATCAGTTGCCTTTGGGGAGTACCGCTATGAGCCTTGTCTTTGAACAAATTAAAACCCCAGGGCTGGCCCAGCTTTCCTACATCGTGGGCGATGCCGCTGCCGGCGTGGCTGCGATCGTCGATCCCCGTCGAGATGTGGAGGTCTATTTGCGGCGATCGCGGCAGCTGGGGCTGCGCATCTCCCACGCCATAGAAACCCACATTCACGCCGATTTTGTCTCGGGCGCGAGGGAACTACAGGAGCGGCTGAACATCCCCATTGCGGCGGGTCGCAGCGAGGATTACCAGTTCGACTACCAGCCTCTGGATAGCGGGGATACCATCACTCTGGGCAAAATCACCCTGGAGGTGCGGCATACCCCAGGGCATACTCCCGAGCACATCAGTTTGCTGCTGTCCGACCCACGCCAGGGAAAGCAGCCCTTCGCCCTGTTCACAGGCGACACCCTCTTTAACCTGGATGTTGGCCGCCCCGATCTGCTGGGGGCCGATACCGCTCGTTCCCTGGCACACCAGCTCTACCATTCCCTGTTTGAGCAACTGCTGCCCCTGGGCGATCGCATGGAGATCTACCCCTGCCACGGGGCCGGGTCCGCCTGCGGCAAGTCGATCGGCGATCGCACCCAGAGTACCCTGGGCAATGAGCGACTGTTCAACCCGGCCCTGCAGCCCCGCAGCGCCGACGAGTTCGTTGACTGGTTGCTCAGCGACATGCCCGAGCCGCCCCGCCACTACAGCCGGCTCAAAACAGTAAACGCCGCTGGCCCACCTATTCAGGGTTGTTTTCAGGCTCCTCAGACGCTGGCAGTCGAAGCGTTTCAGCGGCGCATGGAGCAGCCCAATACCCTGGTGATCGACACTCGCTCCCTGCTGGCCTTTGGCGGTGGGCACATTCCGGGGGCCATCAACATTGGGCTGGGGCCGTCGTTTCCGTCCTGGGTAGGCTGGCTGGTCGATCCCAACAGCTCGATTCTGCTTGTGGCTGAAGGACCAGAGGCCCTGAGGGAAGCCAGCGAACAGCTGTTTCGCATCGGCTACGACCGGGTGGTTGGCTATTTGCACGACGGCATGACCGGGTGGCAGACCCAGGGTTTACCGCTCCAGCGCATTACCCAGATGCCCGTGACCGAACTCCACGCCCAGCTCGACTGCGAGGATCTGCTGGTGCTGGACGTGCGCAGCGATCAGGAATTTCTCAACGGTGCCATCCCCCACGCTCAGCACCTCTACCTGCCGCACCTGAAGGAAAACCTGGCGCAGCTCGACCACACCAAGCGGGTGGCAACCTACTGCGGCAGCGGCTACCGAGCTTCGATCGCGGCCAGTCTGCTGCAAAAGTACGGTTTTGCCTCGGTGATCAATATCCCGGGATCGTGGAGCGCATGGCAATCGGCAGAACTCCCCGTGGAGCAGCCGCAGTCGGTGGGCTAGTTTGCACTATGTTTGCACTATGGGTGGTCGGCGATCGCCACGCGGTTGCTGTCAATCTCCCGGGCCCCGTCTACCCGGCTGGCCACATCGATGATGCGCTCCAGGGTGGTGCGATCGCTCACCTGGCCCGTGAGCTGAATGGTGCTGCCGTGCTGAATCAGGGTGAGGGTGTCGATGGCGGCCAGGTCGGACTCGCGATCGAGGGCCTCAGCCAGACGGCGCACCAGCCCATAGGTGTCGTACTCCCCCTCCAGGCCCATGTACTCCGGCGGCGGCGGCGGAATGTGCTGGCTGGCCTTTTCGCGCAGCTCGTCGTCGTAGGCATTGGTCAGCCCCGGCGTCATGGGGCTGGGGTTGTTCCCGTGGGAGATTGTGCAGTGGTCAAAGTCGATGTGGTTTTCCCATGTCATGGCGACACCTGAATAGCGGCAGGAGCATTGTAAATGGGGCAGCCTAGTAGTCAGTCAAGTTAAATGTGACGGGTTAACGGGTTGTCGGTCTACGGTAAACGGTACACGGCTCGCCTTAAACCGCTTACCGTGAACCGTGAACCCTAAGGCACACCTCCCGTCATTATTTTTTTGACTGAACACTAGTGCTCTGTAAAACCTAAGTTTGTAAGGTGGGTGAAGCGGAGCGTAACCCAACCAGGCTGACTGCTGTTGGGTTACGCTCCGCTTCACCCAACCTACGGGAACCCTAATTTTTAGCTTTGACGCTGCCTTAGGGACCTGTTGTCAATGAGCCTCTGATGGCCCCAGAATCAGGGGTTGAAGCCCCTAGCTGTTTGGGGAAGCGAGCGTGGCACCACTGATATTTAAGGGTTTTTGATCAGAACCGATGACACGCCCTAGGATCGCTACCGCTCCATCGTTTCGCCGGGGCCAACGATGCCAACCTTGTGGCGGAAGGTCAGCTCGCCGCCAAACCAGCCGCTGACCAGCAGCATCCCCGACACCACCACCGACAGCACCAGACCCAGGGGCAAAATGGCCGCCGCCGGGTCGCCCCACCGCAGCAGAACGTTGATAATGCTGAGCACCAGCGCCCCGGCGTTGAGCGCCATGTGGGCCCACCCGGCGGTGCGCTGGCGCACCCGAGGAATGTTGATAAAGTCAGCCATGCCGGTGACGGCGGCGGCCACCCCCGACAATACCCCCAGCCCCAGCAGCCAGACGCTGGCCCTGGCCCAGAAGAAGTCCTGGGTGAGCCAGTAGCCCAGGTCGGCCCCGGCGGCGCTGCTCAGAAAGGCGACCGGAAAAATGACGATGATCGGGTGAATGGGGTGGCCAAAAATCGCGATCGAACTGGTGATGCCGGTGCCCCGATACTCCGTCGCCCGGCTGTCGATCAGCGGCGGCAGGTTGGGATAGGGCACCTGTCCAGACTGGTTCTGGTAATCCTGGGTGGCCATAACAATGTCCTCTAAATGACGGGTCTAACAACGGAAATAGACGATCGATCTTCAGGCGATTCTCAGCGGCTCAGGCTCGCCACGGACTTAAAGCGATCCTTGAGCCAGTTGCCGGCTTCTTTCAGGTTGTACTTCAGGGGTTCCTGCACACTCAGAAAGACCCGGGCACAGTTGCGCCCCGGCATGCCGGAAATTGACCCGCCAGGATGGGTGCCCGCCCCGGTCAAAAACAGCCCGGAAAGAGGGGTCTGGTAGTTGGCCAGCTCGGGCAGGGGGCGGAAGAACACCATTTGATCGAGGGTCATGTCGATGTGGTAGTGGTTGCCTTTGCGGACCCCAATGCGCTGGGTCAGCTCGGCCGGACTTTCCACCCGCCGCGCAATGATTGACTGCTTCAGGTTGGGGGTGTAGTGGGCCAGTTTGTCGATCACGCGATCGGCCACCTTGTTCTTCAGGTCATCGGTCCAGCCGGTCCCCAGCAGCCCTGTACCCTCGGCCCCCTTGACCTGGAAGGGCGCAAAAAACTCGATCCACAGGGTGTGCTGCCCCGCCGGAGCCATGGAGGGGTCCATCACCGTGGGGACGACCACGTACAGGGATGGATCGTCGTCGGGAATCAGCCCCTGGGTGGGCATGGTGTGGGCCGTTTCCACCTGATCCATCGTGTCGGCAATCAGCACCGAGCCAATCAGGTAGTCATCGCGGTGGTCGTGACCCTCAAAGCGGGGCATTTCGGAGAGGGCACAGTCAATTTTGAGAATGCCCTCGTTATTGTTGACAATGCGCCGATCGAGCCGTTCGCTCAGCTCGGGCACCAGGGTTTGGGCATCGGCGGCGGGCACCAGATCCTGAAACACTCGCTGGGCATCGATGTTGGAGATGACTCCTTTGGTGGCCCGGTACTCTTGCCCACTGGCCACGCGCACGCCTTCCACCCGCCCCTGGGCGTCGATCAAGAGGCGATCGACAGACTGGTCACAGAGAATGGTGCCGCCGTGGTCCTTGACCATGCGGACCAGAGCATCGACGAGGGCCCCGGTGCCGCCGCGAGGACGGGCCACACCGGGGTTGTGGCGCAGGGCCATCATCATCGAGCCTACGGCCAGGGTCTTTTGGGAAGGCGGCCCCCCCAGTTCTGAGGCCAGCCGCGCCAGGGGGGCTTTGACCACCTCGGTTTCGAACCATTCGTTGAGGGTGTCCTGGGGGCTATTCAGCATGGTGCGAACCAGGTCGAGCGCCTGATCAACGCCACCCACCAGCGACAGCAAATCCTGCATGTTGTGCAGCCCGTAGTTCCCCAAAATATCGACCACCGACTTGGGCGGTGCGTTGAATACGGGGGTAATCGCCTGGGTCAGGGTGTCCCAAAACGCCATGTACTTCTTGTACTGATCGGCATCCCGCTGGCTGTAGCGGGCAATTTCTGCACAGGTCTTTTCGACGGAGCGGTAGGCTAAAAATGCCTTGCCGTCCGCCTGGGGGCAGTAGGTAATGGGGTCGCAGTAGAGATACTCTAGGCCGTAGCGCTCCAGCTCCAGTTCATCGACCACTGGCCCCAGGTGAATAAACTCGTGGTCGATCGCGCAGAGATTGAAGTAAAAGCCCGGAGCATCCTCCGGCAGAGCCTCTTCTGTAGTGGCTGCTCCGCCTGGAATCTCCCGCTTTTCTAGCAGTAAAACGCTGTACCCAGCCTTTAATAAGTATCCTGCACAAACTAACCCGTTGTGCCCCGCCCCGATAATTACAACATCAAACGTCTGTGTCGTCTGCATAGGGAAATACTCAAAATATGCCCTGATGGTAAGGAAAATGGGCTTCAAAACCGACCTATCCTGAGGAGTAGATTGGCGGCAGAATCAAGAGCAGATCGGCCTAAATTTTGGTTAACTATTTGGTTAAATATTTAAGATCTCCAGGAAAGGCTTTGGGCCCGGCATCCATTTGGGCCAACCGCCTCAGCATGCTAAGCCGTGCTACGAAAGACAAAGTCTACCCCAGGACAGTTGACAGCCGTTCTTTGGGCCTCAGGCCATAAATTTGGGCCTCTGGTTTGCCAGAGACCCAGGGTTAACAGCCGGGTCAACGGTGACAACAGCCGCAGACAAATACCCCTAGCTTTGGGACATGGTCTTCATCAGATGCTTGCGAATCTCCTGGATTTGCTCGATGTCAGACTGCTTGAGTTGAGTGAGCAAATCGACGCATTCCTGCGAATTGGCCTCACGGGCATCCTGCATGTACTTGTCGTAGGCTTGCAGCGCTTTGGCTTTACTGTGCATGACAGTGAGCCAATCGTACTCCAGGTTGCTCACAACTTGTTGGGCTTTAGTTCCTGTAGTCATGGGTGGTTTCCTCCACGGTTTATTTTGTAGTTCAAGAGATAGAATGTAAAATTAAACGGTGAGCTGCTAAACCTTTAGGGTTGATCTGTAAGTTGATCAGCGTAAGGTCGTGGTCTGGGGAACGCCAGGTTCCCGACCAGGATCACTGTTTATTTCACACCCAGTAGTTATCAGGGTGATCGCTGTTGCAGACTTTTCCATCGTCCAAAAGAGGGTTTGTGGTTTGAGCCAGAAACCAGCAGCGGGCTAAACTCACGACGAACCAAAGAATTCGCTGCGATCGCGTGCTCCTTCTCTGCCCCAGGCCATGCCCCGAGCTAGCCAACGAAAGACCAGTAACATTATCAAAAATTGTTGCGACTTCACGGCCATTTTGAAGGTTGAAATCTGTATTTTCTCGCTGAGAAGCTAAAGTTTAAGCAGTTTAAAACTCGATTCAAATTTACCTCGAGTTGCAATTAAAATAATGCTTGGCAACTCGAAACTAATCAAGTTTCAGCAGAAGCACAGGCGGCATGATCCAAGGCGATCGCACAAAGCATGATTGACTGCGGGATTGAGCTGTCGTCGCTGGCCATTGACACCGATCAGGCATTAGTTAATCGCAACGCTTTACCTATGCTTGGAAGCATTTTTGGGCTCTACGCGGGGCCACAGATCAACTGTACCCATGTCCACCCGGCATCGATTAGGCAGAAGATGACGCTGTTGCGATCGCCCGCTTACAGGACTGGTTGAACCGTGCGAGGCAGGCGATCGCAAAACAATTTTTGCGCCATCGTTAGCCAAAGCTCTGTCTTTGGATGGAGGTGTCCTATGGCCCTTGAGAGATGTTTGCAAAGGTGGGGTTCTTTATACTTCTGATCGACATGCGGTGAGGCCCAGGGCGGAAATTTTGAACCCAGCCTGAAAAGCGGTTTTGATATTTAGCCGGCTGAAGCCCCACCGGTCGTTTGTTATTGGAGTAAGCCCATGTTGACTGCTTTAGAAATTGGAATGGTGATAGTTGGTCTGGGGGTAGCCCTGCGGCTGGTGCGCCTTCCCAAGGCTGGACAAGCTAGCCTGGTCACTGCGACATGCTTGGCGGTTGTGTTGGTTGGATTCACTCAGCCAGCGGTTGCTGGTGCGGTCAACGGCGATGCTTTGACCGGCGGCCAAAAAGATTTAAACGAGACGCTCCAGACTACTCCCCAGGGCAACCAGTACCAGGGAATTGAGTATGCCGACGCCAAGGGCACTCCCCTGGGCGACCAGGAGATCACCGACCGAGTCAAAGGCAAAGTCCCCAATGAGCTGAAAGTCAGCGTTTCTAACGGCTCTGTGCGACTCTCGGGCAAAGTGGCCGATCGCGGCACCGCCCAGGCGATCGTGGACGACATCAAGGCCATTCCCGGCGTGCATGAAGTGGCCTACGACCTGGGCCTGAAGCGGTAGTCATCTACCTGGCTCTGGCGGGCCGCGCAAACTGCCGGTTCCCCATTCCACAGCGCGTGAACTCAGACGGCGGCCCCTGGCGGGTCGCCGCTTTTTTTGGCATTTTCCTGGGTGAAGGGGCAGAAAACCTGGGCTAAAGCGACAAATTGAAGTCTGCCCAGGGAGGGAGTGCATCCCACTGGGGAGCTATTTAGACTATGCCCAAGGGGTGAAGGAGGCAAGAGAAGGGACAAACAGCTCATAATACTATTGGTGCATGAGTCCTCGGCCAGGCATCGTCGCAGACACCTCCTACCGGTTCCTCCTAAATCGCTAATGCCCTCATCTCCCCTACCCAACAACGAAGCGGGACGGCTAGAAGCCCTGCGGCGATACAAGATTTTAGACACGCCCCCCGAAGTCGGGTTTGATCGGATCACGGCGCTGGCCGCCCGGCTGTTTGACGCTCCGGTTGCGCTCATTTCTCTGGTAGATGAGACCCGGGCCTGGTTCAAGTCGGCCCACGGCCTCGATCGCCAAACGGTGCAGCGCTACGGGTCGATCTGTAGCTACGCGCTCCTCAGCGACCAGGTCCTGGTGCTGCCCGATGTCCATCAGGATGAGCGGTTTGCAGACAATGCGCTGGTGCATGGTAACCCGGGGGTGCGGTTCTACGCCGGAGCGCCGCTGCTGACCCAGGGGGGCTTGGCCCTGGGTACCCTTTGCATTCTCGATAGCCAACCCCGCGACGGGCTGAGCGACGAGCAGCAAACGGTGCTGACCGACCTGGCGGCCCTGGTGGTCGACGAGCTAGACCTGCGCCTGGCGGCCCAGCGCGTCGCCGAAATCGATACCGCCCTGGTAGCCGTCACCGAGGGCGTTGCCGCCGAAACGGGGCAGGGCTTTTTTGCCGCCCTGGTGCAGCACCTCAACCACACCCTGGGGGTGGACTACGTCTACATTGGCCTGGTCGACAGCGATCGCCAGGAGAGCGTTCGCACCATCGCCGCCTGCGTGCGGGGCCAGCTGGGCGAAAACTTTGAGTACCTGCTGAACCACACCCCCTGTCAGCAGGTGCTGCTAAAGCGGGAGCTGTGCTGCTACCCCCACGGCGTCAGGGTTCAGTTTCCGGAGGCCAAACTGCTGCTCCCCCTGGGCATCGATAGCTACGCGGCCATTCCCTTCTTCGATGCCCAGGGCACGCCCCTGGGCCTGCTGGGGGTGATGGCCTGTCAACCATTCACCAATGTGCAGCTGATCGAGGCGCTGCTGCCCATTTTTGCCCTGCGGGTCGCCACCGAGCTCGATCGCCAGCACACCGATGCCGCCAGGCTCCAGGTCCAGCAAGATTTGGAGCAATTGGTAGCCCACCGCACCGCCGAACTCTCGCGCACCAACGAGCAGCTACAGCTGGAAATCGCCGAGCGCCGACAGGCCGAAAGTGCCCTCCGCAAAGAGCAGGAGATGCTGCGGGTGCTGCTCGAAAACGTGCAGGCGGGCATAGTCGCCTGCGACGAGGCAGGCCTTTTGACGCTGTTCAACCAGGCGGCCCGCGAGTTTCACGGCCTCCCCGAGCACCCGCTGCCCCCCGACCAGTGGGCCGACTACTACGACCTCTACCAGCCCGATGGCAAGACGCCCATGCCCACGGAGGGGATTCCACTGTTTCGCGCCCTCCAGGGGGAGAGGGTGGACAACGCCGAAATGGTGATTGCCCCCAATGGTGGGGTGGCTCGCACCGTGCTGAGCAGCGGCCAGGCGATCGCCGATGTGGACGGGAGCCTGCAGGGCGCGGTGGTAGTCATGCACGACATCACCGAGCGCAAGCGCATGGAAGACACCCTGCGCGCCAGCGAAGCCCGGCTTTCCAGCATTTTTGAAACCATCCCCGACGGCATTATCATTCTGGACTTGCAGGGGCAGATGGTAACCGCCAACTCCGCCGCCGAAAAGATTTTGCGGCTGACCCGCAGCGAACTGGCGGAGCGCACCTACGACGACCCGGCCTGGGCCTTGACTACGGTAGAGGGACAACCCTTTGCCACAGAGGATTTGCCCTTTCAGCAAGTCCTTCGCACCGGGGAGCCGGTGTACGGGATCGAGTTGGCTGTTGCCCATGCCGACCACACCCAAGCCATTCTCTGCGTCAACGCCTCTCCCCTGCTCGATGCCGAGGGCACCATTACCCATGTGGTCGCCTCCATGAGCGACATCACCGAGCGCAAGCAGGCAGAACTGACGCTGCAGGCCTCCGAGGAGCGCTACCGCTCGGTGATTGAGACAACCGCCGAAGGCATTGTGCTGCAGGATACCGACGGCATGATCTACACCTGTAACGCCAGCGCCTGCGAAATTTTGGGCCTGAGCGTCAATCAAATGATGGGGCGCAGTTCCCTCGACCCGCGCTGGCACGCCATTCGCGAGGACGGCTCCCCGTTTCCCGGCGATCAGCATCCCAGTATGATTACCCTGCGCACGGGGGAGTCACTGTCCAATGTGGTGATGGGGGTGAACAAACCCGATGGCACCCTAACCTGGATTTCGATCAACACCCGACCGCTGTTTCAACCCAACGAGCCTACCCCCTCTGCCGTGGTGGCCTCCTTTTTCGACATCACCGATCGCAAGCTGGTTGAGGCTGAGCGGGCCCAGCGCATTCGCGAGCAGGCAGCCCGGCTGGATGCGGAGGCCAGCCAGTTTCGCTCAGCCCTGCTGGTCGATATCAGCACCACCCTGGCGTCGTTGCTCAACCACACCGATACCCTCCAGCGAGTCGCCGATCGGGTGGTGCCGTTTTTTGCCGACTGGTGCGCGATCGACCTGCTGCAGACCGACCAGACCCTGGAGCGGGTGGCCCTTGCCCACTGCGACCCAGCCAAGGTGGACCTGGTCTGGCAGATGCATCGCCGCTATCCCCAACCGTTAGACGCCCCAGCGGGGCTGGGGCAGATTTTGCCCCTGAGCCGTACCCAGTTGATGGCCGACATTCCCCCCCAGGTGCTGGAGGCGGTGGCCCAGGATGACGACCACCTGCGCCTGATCCAGAGTCTGGGGCTGAAGTCCTGCATTGCCGCTCCGCTGGTTGCCCGGAGCCAGGTTTTAGGGGTCATTTTGTTTCTCACCGCCGAGTCTGATCGTCGCTACGTCCCAGCCGACCTGGCCCTGGCCGAGAACATCGCCCACCAGCTGGCGATCGCCGTCGACAACGCCCGCCTCTACCAGGATGAGCAGACCGCGCGCAGTGAGGCCGAGGCCGCCAACCGGATCAAAGACGAATTTCTGGCGGTGCTCTCCCACGAGCTCCGCTCACCCCTCAACCCCATTTTGGGCTGGTCCCAGCTGCTGCAAAAGCGCTCCACCGAAGATCCCACCCTGCTGCGGGGGCTCCAGACCATTGAGCGCAACGCCAAGCTGCAAACCCAGCTGATTGCCGACCTGCTCGATGTCTCGCGGATTTTGCAGGGCAAGCTCCACCTCGACGTTGCTCCGGTCAACCTCCAAACGGCCATTCAGGCCTCGCTAGAAACGGTGCACCTGGCCGCAGAGGCCAAGGCCATTCAGATTCACACCCACCTAGGGGCCAGCGTGCCCCCCGTGTTGGGCGATGCCGGCCGCCTGCAGCAGGTGGTTTGGAATCTGCTCTCCAACGCGGTGAAGTTTACCCCCGAGGGCGGTCAGATCAAGCTCAGTCTGGAGGCCATTGCCCCAACCCGGCCAGGGGGTGCCGCCTACGCCCAGGTCACCGTAACCGACACCGGCCAGGGCATCACCCCCGAGTTTCTGCCCTTCATGTTCGATCGCTTTCGCCAGGCCGACAGCAAAACCACCCGTCAGTTCGGCGGACTGGGGCTGGGGCTGGCGATCGTGCGGCAGCTGGTGGAACTCCACGGCGGCACGATCGCGGCCACCAGCCCCGGCGAGGGTCAGGGGGCTACCTTCACCGTGCGGCTACCGCTTCAGGTCAGTTCCGCTGCAGCGGCTCAGGGGCTTCAACCCACCCTGCCCCCCCAGGCTATGGCCCGCCCCAACCCCCTCAGCGGGGTGCGAATCCTAGCCGTAGAGGACGAGGACGATGCCCGCGATCTCCTGGTACTGGTGCTGGAGCAGGCCGGAGCCACCGTTACCGCCGTCTCCTCCGCCGCCGAGGCGCTGCAGCAATTGCCCCACTTGGCGCTCGATGTGCTGATCAGCGATATCGCTATGCCCGCTGTCGATGGCTACATGCTGGTGCAGCAAATGCGATCGCAGCTGGTCCAGCAGGGTAAGCAACCCAGCTTCAAAGCCATTGCCCTCACCGCCTACGCCGGAGAAGCTAACCAGCAGCAAGCCTTAGCCGCTGGATTTCAACGCCACGTTAGCAAACCCTTTGAGCCCGCCGATCTGGTCGCCGAGATCGCGGCTCTGGTTCTATAGCCGCCGGTCCAGTTCAGCTATCTGTGGTTCACTCCGCTTTGGGGTGGTGGCACTCCTCCAGCAGGGTAGCTACTTTGGTCAACAGCTGATCAAACTCAATCGGTTTACGAATAAAGTGATTTGGCCCCAGCGCCAGCCCCTGGCCCGTGTAGATCGAGTCGTAGGCGGTAACCATCAGAATAGGCATCTCCGGTAAATCTGGGTTTTGCCGAATTTTGCGGGTTACCTCGTAGCCATTCATATCAGGCATCATCACGTCCATCAAAATCAAATCTGGCGGAGAATGGGTCACCTTTGCCAGGGCAGTTCCGCCATTTCCAGCCGTATCTACGGCATAACCCTCTGTTTCTAAGACGGTTTGCAGTAAAAAGAGGTTGTCATCGATATCGTCAACGACAAGAATTCGAAAGTCCGATGGAGTACACACGGGGATGAATGAATAAGAAGTATTGAATATAGCCAGCTTAATCGATGGACTATTAAGCACACCTCGAACTTCGGATACAGATCCCTTTTACCTAAATACCTAGGGCCTGACCAATCTGACAGTAACGGGTTCCACGGCTCGGGGAGCACGATTTGCCCCCCTGTGTAAGGTCAACCGTAAATTTGAAAGCCTGGGCTGTCGCCCCCCACTCACCCTCATTTTTAGCCCGGCCAACTGGTAGTACCCTGATACCAAATCCGAGTCATAAAACCCCGATTCACAACCAGCAATCCCGTAGGGGCGTAGCATGCCGAATAGGATTCGGTATGACCCGTTCGGCCAACCGTGGCTGACCATCACTACAGAGAGGGGTGGCCCGAGGGACGCCCCATCCCAGCTTCAACCCTGGCAATAAAAAAGGTAGGCCGAAGCCTACCTAAACCTTACTGTTGTGTTGATTCCGTTGCGTCGATGCTGTCGGATTGCTTCTAACCTGTCGATCCGGTGAACCCGGACTCGGCAGGGCTAGCGTGCGGCGGTGTTGTAGGCGCGGGGGAGACGAACACCCACCGCAGACCCGGCCAGGGCAGCCACCAGACCCAGCAGCGAACCCAGCGCAAACGACCAGCCCACGGCAGCGGCATTACCGGCTACATCCTGAACCTGCTGCTGAGTAGTATTGGGGTCTTGCTGGTTAATGTTGGGCACCGTGTCGGCAGGAATCTGGTTAATGACAGCGCCAGCACCCTGGGCTACGATGCCAAACGCTCCCGCCACGCCGGTGGAAAGCAGCCAGGCACTCACTGCCAGCGTGGTCGCCCACAGAATCGCCCCATTGAGCATAGCCGTTTTGCGGTTCATGGGGCCGCAGGCGCGGGCCGTCACCCAACCACCGATAAACAGGGCAATCAGCAGGCTGATGATCGACCAGATGCCAACCGCTGCACCAATGTCGCCAGCAGTGCCGTTGGGGTCAGTGTTGGCCAGGGTGGTGAGGCCAATGGCAGCCCCCAGACCAGTCAGGACGAGTTGGGTAGCGATCGCAATCACGAGCCCCGCAAAAATAGGCCCCCAGCGCACCAGATCATGGTAATCGGCTACGGGCGCAGCCGTTGTGGTTTCCGTCACGCGATAGTTGGGGTTAGCAGCGTTAGGGTCATCTCTGTAGGTGCCAGGATCGTTTCTGTAGGGACTGGGGTCATTAGTGTAAGACATAGGTACACATTCCTTGCAATGTTGTTCTACTAATAAAGGCTCGAGTCAATTCTTGCCATCAATGTAGGACCTAGCCAAATTGACCCCATCTACCTATAGACGCAAAAGAAAAGACCGAAGGTCGTAGATAAAGCCGCAAAACCCAATATTTCCAGCCTTTTCTGGGCTTATCGACGGATACAGTGGCAGGAGAATGTTTTGCCTGCTTCCTGTCGCGATGAGCGCAAAACAAGCCTTGATCGTCACAAAATTTTAGGCCGGTTAAGGCGGGGTTCCGCCCTGGGATACATGCCGCTGGAAGGAAAAGGGATTAACTCTGAAGAGTAAAAGCAAACAGCTTTGGAGTCGTTATCTGGTGGCCTGGTGGTGCCTCAGGATCCCGTACGAGCGATCGCCCTATCCGCCGAACCTAGCATTGCCCTCGCCCCTGCCCAACAACAGCGCCCTGCGGGCCTGACCTCGTTAACCCTTGAGCGCCAGACCAGGCTCCAAACTAAGCCCTAAGCAAACACTGAAGGTCAGATCTTAAGCCCCGTGAAAGCCTGAAACCACTCAAAGGCTGCAGGTGCTGTTTGAGTGCTGGTCCGGTCAGTGTCATTGCATCCAGCTAGTCCTACCCACAGACAAGGAGATATTGTGAAAAAAGTGTTAGGAATTGTGCTCGGTGGCGGTGCTGGAACCCGCCTCTACCCACTCACCAAAACCCGAGCGAAGCCCGCTGTGCCCCTGGGAGGCAAGCATCGCCTGATTGACATTCCTATCAGCAACTGCATCAATTCAGATATTTCCAGAATTTATGTGCTGACACAGTTCAATTCAGCCTCGCTCAACGAGCACATCTCGCGTTCCTACAGCTTCTCAGGCTTTCAGCAGGGATTTGTAGAAGTGCTCGCCGCTCAGCAAACCCCTGAGAACCTGGAGTGGTTCCAGGGCACTGCCGACGCCGTGCGTCAGTATCTCTGGCGGTTCGAGGACATGAACTTTGATGAGTACCTGATTTTGTCGGGCGACCATCTATACCGCATGGACTATCGCGATTTTGTCCGGCACCATCGCGAAACCAATGCCGATATTACGCTGTCTGTCCTTCCCGTAGACGACAAACGGGCCTCCAGCTTTGGCCTGATGAAAATTGATGATTCAGGGCGCATTATTGACTTTAGCGAAAAGCCCAAAGGCGATGCTCTGAAGCAGATGCAGGTGGATACCACCACGCTAGGTCTCTCTGCCGATGAAGCTCAGGAAAAGCCCTACATTGCCTCAATGGGAATTTACCTGTTCAAGCGAGAGGTGCTGATCGATTTGCTCAAGCAGTACCCCGACCAGACTGATTTTGGCAAAGAGATCATTCCCAACTCAGCCAAGGACTATCGCGTCCAGGCCTACCTGTTTAACGACTACTGGGAAGATATCGGTACCATTGAGTCGTTCTTTAACGCCAACCTGGCGTTAGTCAAACAGCCCAATCCGCTATTTAGCTTCTACGACGAGGCTGCCCCCATTTACACCCGCGCCCGCTATCTGCCACCGACCAAGTACTGGCAGTGCAACATTTCTCAGTCGATGGTCAGTGAGGGCTGTGTGCTCAAGGAGTGCACCATTAGCAACTCGGTCATTGGCATTCGAACTCGCATTGAAGCAGGCTGCACCATTGAAGATAGCCTGATCATGGGAGCCGACCATTACCAGGACAACTTTGAGCGCCGCGGCAGCTGCGATACCACCACAATTCCCCTGGGCATTGGCGCCAACAGCACCATTCACCACGCCATCATCGACAAAAATGCCCGCATCGGCTGCAACGTTCAAATCCTCAATAAGGACAGGGTTGAAGAGGCCGATCGCGAGGATCAGGGGTTCTATATCCGCAGCGGCATTATCACCGTTTTGCGCGGGGCAACTATTCCCGATGACACCATAATTTAAGCTTCCCCACTGGTTCTGGGTCGGTACCCCAGAAGCTTGATTCCCTGGCTATGGTCAGGGAATCGTTTTAGGTACCCCCACTTATGCTCACTCCTCAGGGTGAGGACGCACTATCACCTTTTTCAGGTAGGCAGTTACAGTCTGCCCGGCGACGTAGGCATGGTTACCCCCTATTAAAGAGGTTTACAAGGCTGGGACTTATTAGCTTGATGGCAGTTGTTCCGCTGAGGCTAATTTGCCATGAAAACCACACAAAAATTTGCCTTAATTATTGGTATTGTCTATGTCGCCATTGGCGTTATGGGCTTTATTCCAGCCCTGGTTTCCCATCCCAGTTCTTTTAATGAAGCCGCTAGCAATCTGGAGGTTGTGTCCGGTTATGGTGCCCTGATGGGTCTGTTCCCGGTCAATACCGCCCACAATATTGTGCACATTGTCACCGGATTGCTGGGCATTGTGGCGGCTATTTCCCTGGACAGCTCGCGTCTGTATGCCGGTCAACTGGGTATCTACTACACCGTTCTGGCCATCATGGGCTTCGTTCCTGTCCTGAATACCTTCTTTGGCCTCTTCCCTATTTTTGGCCCCGATGTTTTGCTGCACGGGTTGACCGGTTTGCTGGGAATCTACTTTGGCTTTTTCGTCACTCCTTCCCTGCTTACTCTGTTTAAGCGCGATCTCAAGGATGGCGAGGGGGCTGGCGAAATTCTCTAGGCCTTACCCGACGCCAGTCACCGCCCGTCTTGGGCCTCTGGTCCCCAGGCGGTGGCTTTGCGTATGGTCCTGGCTAGGGGCTGGTCATTAACCGGTCTCTGACCCAACCGCCTTCCGTGGGTAGTGCGACCAGCTCTTGAATGCTGGATGCTCATTCTTCTTCAATTCCCATATCCATCAATACGTCAAGGTTTAGCTCTATGCACCGCCCAAGAAATCCCGCCATAAATCTCTTTAAGCGTCCGTTTAGGTACCTGCTGTCTGGGCTGGCCGCCCTGGTGCTGCTGCTGGCCTGCCAACAGGTTCCCCAGGCCCAGATAACGGCTCCGGGGCAGGCTGAACAAGCGCAGGTGCGCCCGGTTGCCTACACCGATCGCAGCCTGGCCACTCCAGCCGAACTGCCGCCCCTGCCCTACGACTACGCCGCCCTTGAGGCCGCCATTGATGCCGAAACCATGCGGCTGCACCACGACGCCCACCACGCCACCTACGTGGACAACCTCAACGAGGCACTGGGGGACTATCCTGACCTCCAGGGCCAGAGCGTAGAAGCCCTGCTCAGCGACCTGGATGGCCTGCCCGAAGACATTCGCACCACCGTTCGCAACAATGGCGGCGGACACCTCAACCACACCATTTTTTGGCAAATTATGAGCCCGGAGGGGGGCGGTGAGCCCACGGGTGACATTGCCCAGGCCATTGAGCAAACCTTTGGCAGCTTTGAGGACTTCCAGAGCCAGTTTAATGAAGCTGGCAGCGATCGCTTTGGCAGCGGTTGGGTCTGGCTGGTGAGCAACGGCGACGACGACCTGGAAATTGTCACGACCGCCAACCAGGACAGCCCGATTATGGATGGCCAATACCCGATCATGGGCAATGACGTGTGGGAGCACGCCTACTACCTGCGCTACCAAAACGAGCGCGGCGAGTATCTGGAAAATTGGTGGAACGTGGTCAACTGGCCCGAGATCAATCGCCGCTATCAGGCCGCCACTCAGCCCGCTGCATAATTGCCACCGAATCCGTTTGGGTAAAACCCAATTTGCCCAATTTGCAGGACTCTCGTAGGGACATTGCAGAGCAATGTCCCTACGAGATTCTTGTTGTGGCGCTGCTGGGTTAAAGCATGAATTTGAGAATGAAAAAGTGTTCCCATTGACCGATGGGTACCGGTGGAGACTCTTTTAGACTGTAAGTGTGATTAAGCAATTTGGAGAATAACCTATGGGTATTCAAGATAGAGCCGAAGCCACTGCTAAGAATGTCGAAGGTAAAATGCAGGATGCCGCTGGTAGAGCAACCGGCAGCACCTCTGACCAGATGAAAGGCAAAGCCAAGCAAGGTGAAGCCAAAGCCAAGCACGCCAAAGAAGACGTCAAAGATCAGGCCAAGAAAGCCATTGACTAGTAAGTGCTAGTGTCAGACATAGCAGTGACCTTTCCACCTAGTTAGGTCTTTTATCAAAGGGAGCAGTAAACTGCTCCCTATTTTTTTTACTGATAGCCAAACGTGGGCAGCCAAAAATCTACAAAACGGTGGATTACCCTTAAAAAATCAAGTTATTAAGATTTGTATATCGAATTAATTTTGGAAGGAAAATATTAATGGATCTCGGAATTAGCGGTAAGGTAGCTGTGATTACCGGCGGGGACTCTGGCATTGGGCGCGCCACCGCCAAGCTGCTGGCCAGTGAAGGGGTCAAAGTGGCCTTGCTCGACAAAACCGATGACAAGCTTGAGGCCGCTCTAGAAGAGCTGAAATCCGTTGGCGAAGCCATGGCCATCCAGGCCGATCTGCGTAACCTGGCCGATATTGAGGCTGCCAAGCAGCGGGTGCTGGACCAGTACGGGGCGGTCAATATTCTGGTGAACTGCGCTGGTATTACTGGCGCTACTGGGGACTTCTTAGAGCTGAGCGACCAGGACTGGCTCGAAACCCTTGAAGTGGATCTAATGGCCGCAGTGAGGGTGTGCCGCGCCTTTATTCCCTCCATGCGGGAGACTGGATGGGGGCGTGTGGTGCTGGTGGCCTCAGAGGATGCGGTGCAGCCCTACACCGACGAAATGCCCTACTGTGCCGCCAAGGCAGGGGTGCTCAACTTCGCCAAAAACCTCTCCAAGGCCTACGCGGCAGACGGTGTGCTGGTCAACTCCGTAGCCCCCGCCTTTATCGCCACTCCCATGACCGACGCCATGATGGAGCAGCGGGCCGAGAAAACGGGAACCAATGTCGAGGGCGCGATCGCCTCTTTTCTGGAGAAGAAACGCCCTCACCTGGAGCTCAAGCGCCGCGGCAAAGCCCAGGAAGTGGCAGCGGTGATTGCCTTTCTGTGCTCCCAGCAATCCAGCTTTGTGGTGGGCTCTAACTACCGTGTGGACGGCGGTTCAGTGGCCAGCATTGGCCTGTAGCCCAATCACATCCTTCCCCAGGGCCAAACTGCGCCTCGGGAAGGATGTGATTGGCGGTTCTGCCCCTCAAGATGAAACGGACCTGGCCAGCTACTGTCACCACGACCTATGACCCTTGAGCGACCCGGCTTACGCCTGCTGATCACAATGAATCTGGGCTTTTGGGGCGTGCAGGTTGGCAACGGCCTGCAGCTGGCCAACGCCAGCGCCATCTTTGAGTCCCTAGGGGCCGATGTCAGTCAGCTGCCGCTGCTGTGGCTGGGAGCGCCGCTGATGGGGCTGCTGGCCCAGCCGATTGTGGGCGAACTCAGCGATCGCACCGTCAGCCCCTGGGGCAAGCGCCAGCCCTACTTCCTCGGCGGTGCGGTGCTGGGGGCCGCCATGCTGGTGGCGCTGCCGCTGGCGACCAACCTGGTGCAGGCGGTGGCCCTGTATTGGGTGCTCCAGCTGGCCCTCAACGTCAGTATTGCCCCCAGCCGTCCTTTCGTGGGCGACCTGCTGTCCCCCCGCCACCGCACCCTGGGCTACGCCATCCAGGGGGTCTGCATTGGCCTGGGGGTGATCTGCGCGGCGGGGTTGCCCTGGCTGCTGGAGCACCTGTTGCATCTCCAGCCGGCCGCCGAGTCCACCGGGGCGGGGGTGCCCGCCGTGGTCGGGGCGGCCTACATTGTGGGGGCCGTGCTCTGCCTGGGCAGCACCCTGGGTACCTTCTGGACCGTTACAGAACCGCCGTCTCAGCCGGATTCAGAGTTACCCGCTGAGACTGGGGGTGAGCCTGGGGGCGAGCAAGCGCTCCCGCCAATCCGGGCGATCGCCCAGGCCATGGCCTCGCTGCCGCCGATGATGCGGCAGCTGGCGGGGGTGCAGGCCCTCAGCTGGGCGGGCATCTACTGCATCTTCCTGTATTTGCCCAATGCGATCGCCCGCAACATTTTGGGCGCGGCCAATCGGGACTCGCTCAGCTATGCCCACGGGGTGGAATGGGCCGGGCTCTGCACCGCTTTTTACAACCTGGTCTGCCTGGGCGTCTCGTTTTTGATTCCGTCCCTGAGTCGGCGCTGGGGCCGGGTCACCACCCATGCCACCTGTCTGATGGCGGGGGCGGCGGGGCTGCTGTCGCTGCTGCTGGTGCACGATCGCTACTCAATTTTGATATCCATGGTGGGGGTCGGCATCGCCTGGGCCAGCCTGTTGTCCATTCCCTATTCCCTGCTGATGGATGATCTGCCGGAAAGCCAGAGCGGCGTCTACATGGGGCTGTTCAACGGCTTCGTCACCCTGCCTCAAATTGTGATGTCCCTAGGCTTTGGCTGGGTCATGCGCCATCTGCTGCACGGCAACCGCCTGTCGGCGCTGGCCCTGGGGGGCGTGTTGCTGGGCCTGGCTGCCCTGCTGATGCTGCGGGTTCCCGAGCCGGTGGTTGAGCGCGATCGCGAGCAGGGGGCCGAGGAGTTGGCCGAAACCCTGGCGGGGGAGCGGGCGAACGATCCGCATCGGACCCTAGAGGAAGAGGTTTTGTCTCCTTAGAGCGATGGTGTCCCCCGCTTTAGAGCGATGTTGCCCCCCGGTGATCCCCGTTAGGCTGAGGCCAGTTGTAGACCTGGAAAGAACAATATGGCTACTCAAAAGTCTGACCAAAACACCGATCAGCGCCAGGAAATTCATCAGCCGCTGAGCCCAGAAGAAGTGTCGCCCGAGCAAAAGGCGGCCCAAAAGAAAATGATGGAAGAAAACGAAAACCTGGTGCTCAACCCCGGCGATATGGTTGACGGGGAAAAGACCCTGGAAGAAAAGTCCCAGCAGGTCGCCGTCGACGCCCCCGACATCACCGGTGATCACATCGTGGTGCCCACCTACTTTGTGGTCGACGACCCCGAAGAAGGCCAAAAGGCGCTGCACCACATCAAGGACGCCGAGGAAATTTCCGACGTCATTCGCCAGGCTCGGGTTGACGAGTCGGGCGAGCGCACCTGGAACTAGTTCTGCAATCAGCCTATCTATGAAATACTCGACCGACGAACCTGAACTTTCAAACCTGTCGGTTAAAGCCAAAAACAGCCGATTGAGCACATTCCTGACCCGAATTGCTCTTCTGGTGGGAGCCGTACCTCTGGGCGGCTACCTGCTGGGCCAACTGGTGGAGCAGCGGTGGCCAGGAGAAATCTCCTGGTCCCTCACCCTGCTCCTGCTGGGCCTGATTACCGGAGTGATTTCCCTGGGGCTGTGGATGAAGCGCGACCCTGGGGGGTGAACGGGCCGACTTGGGCGATCGGTCCCTCCCCTAGGACCTGTCGTCCATTCTGGCCAACGCCCCCGGTATCGACGGTGCCTCGCCCGACCACCACAACAGGCCAGGGGCTTTGACCATTGATGCTGGGTTAGGGAAAATCCTCAATAGCATCTCTGTATAGGGGCAAACGGTCGTTTGTCCCTATTCGCATTCATGCCTCAATTCCGCAAGGCCGAAAATCTTTTAGTCAACCTGTCTCCAGTCTGGCAAACCCTGCTAATGTGAATGTCTGAATTCTGCCGCTAACGGGTGAAGACAACATCGGTGCTAGCGCCATTCGAACTACTGTGGGCCTTGATCGGGCTGGTTCTCACCATTGTGGCCACCTGGATGGAGGCGTTTACCCTCAACGCCCCCTGGAGCTGGGGGCAGTCTGGAATGGCGATCCTCTCCCTGGGGGTGAGCTTTCAGGTGGGGGCTGTGCTGCTGACTGGCTGCGTGGGCGGCAAAAACGCGGCGGCGCTGTCCCAAATTGCCTACCTGATGCTGGGGTTGGCCCTATTTCAGGTGTTTGAGTTTCCGGTGTTTACCCAGGGGGGCGGCCTGAGCTACGTCCGCGAGCCGGGCTTTGGTTACCTGATCGGGTTTATCCCTGCCGGCTGGGTCTGCGGCTACCTGGCCTTTCAAAATCCACCTAAGCTCGAAACCCTGGCCCTAAGCAGTCTGACCGGCCTGGGCATCATTCACGGGCTGGGCATCATTTACCTGTCCCTGGCTTCCCTGCTAGGCTGGTTACACACCGTATCGGCCTCCTACTGGGAATTGCTGCTGGGCTATTCTATCTTGCCGCTACCGGGGCACCTGGTGGTAGTCTGTGCTGTGGCGGTGCTGTCGTTAGTGCTGCGGCAGCTGTTGTTTTATTAGGCCCATGAGAGTGCGCAATCGTTGGTTTTGGATCGCCGCTGGAGTTGGCCTGGCCCTCGATCAGCTGACCAAATTTTGGGTGGCCCAAACCTTTGAACTGACGACCCCGCCGGATTCCCTGCCGATCTGGCCAGGGGTGTTTTACTTTACCTACGTGACCAACAGCGGAGCCGCGTTCAGCCTGTTCAGCGACAATGGCGAGTGGCTCCGGTGGCTGTCGATGGCCGTCAGCCTGGGGCTGATTGTGCTGGGCCTCAGAGCGCGATTGCCCAACCGCTGGGAAGAAGTGGGCTATGGGCTGATTCTCAGCGGTGCCCTGGGCAACGGCATCGATCGCGTCCTGGCGGGCGAGGTGATCGACTTCCTCGACTTTCGCCTGATTCGCTTTCCCATCTTCAACCTGGCGGATGTCTGCATTAACATCGGCATCGCCTGCCTGCTGATTGCCGCCCTAAAGACGCCGACTAAAAGCGATCGACGGGACTAGCGCAGCGTCAAAGCTAAAAATTAGGGTTCCCGTAGGGTGGGTATAGCATCTGCTAGCGCGCCACCCACCCTACAAATTTAGGCTTGACAGAACACTAGCCAGCGCGGCAGGAGCAGAACAGAAAGAAAGCTACAGCGGAAGAGCTTGGGGATGCGCGATCCTCGGCGCGTGCTACAACCTTGGGTGAAGGAGCCTCGCCGAATTGGAGCCTACGTTTCGGTAGGGGCAAATGGTCATTTGTCCTTGCGAGAGGCGTTGAACGCTAAATTCGTGCCTGTGATCAGCACCTCCGGCAACCGCTGGCCAGGTTAAGGAAGCATTAAGAAAGCCTAGGTTTCCAATCATTTTGGCCTGGGGAACGGTAGCGCTTGCTACTACTGGATTAGAACGTAATTCAGTGGGTGAGCACCATCGACAGCACGATTGGGATGGCAATCCGGGCCTCCGGCGGCCTGGGCCTGTTTTTGCTGGGCATGATTGTGATGACCGAGGGGCTGCGATCGCTGGCGGGCAACACCATGCGCCGTGTCCTGATGCGCTTTACCCGCACACCGCTGACCGGGGCTATCACCGGGGCACTGACCACCGCCCTACTGCAATCCTCCAGCGCCACCATTGTGGCCACCATTGGCTTTGTCAGCGCCGGGCTGATCACCTTTACCGCCTCCCTGGGGATCATCTTTGGGGCCAACGTAGGCACCACCGTGACAGGCTGGATGGTGGCCCTGCTGGGGTTCCGGTTCCAACTGGGCACAGCGGTATTGCCGCTGATCTTCATTGGCGCCAGTCTCAAGCTGTTTGCCAAAGGCAAGGCGGGCCACGCAGGCTATGCCCTGGCCGGATTCGGCCTGATTTTTGTCGGCATTACCACCCTCCAGGCAGCGATGGCCGGGATGACCGGGCTGATTGCCCCTGAGCGATTCCCGGCCGATACGGTGGCGGGACGGCTGCAGCTGGTGGGGCTGGGAATGATCTTCACCGTCATCACCCAGTCCTCCAGTGCGGGGGTAGCCACGGCACTGACGGCACTTTACACCGGGGCGATCAGCTTTGAGCAGGCTGCCGCTCTGGTGATTGGCATGGATGTGGGCACCACCGTCAAGGCCGTGGTCGCCAGCCTCAGCGGGTCGATCAACGCCAAGCGCACGGCCCTCTCCCACGTGCTCTACAACCTTTGGACGGCGACCCTGGCCCTGAGCCTGCTGTCCGCCTATATCTGGCTGTGGAATCGGCTGGCCCCAGGGCAATTGTTCGCAGACTCGGAACTGGCCCTGGTGATGTTTCACACCTCATCCAACCTGCTGGGCGTGCTGACCATTTTGCCGGTCACCCGGTGGTTTGCCCGCCTGATTATCTGGCTGCTGCCGGGGCAGGGGGCCACCTACACCAATGGCCTTAGCGAAGAACTCCTGAGGCAACCCAACTTAGCTCTCAATGCGGTGCAGGGGAGCATTCACTCCGAGCTGCTGGCCCTGCTGTGGCATCTGCGGGCCACCCTGGGCGATCCCCAGGGCCAGCGCATTGACCTGGTTGAGCTGGACAGTGCCCTGGAGGAAACCTCTACCTATCTGGACCAAATACACCTCACCGCCGACCAGGATCCAAACTGGCCGCGTCTGATTAACTTGATGCACACCCTGGACCACCTCCAGCGCCTGTTGGAGCGCTGCGAAGAGGAGTCCGATCGCGCCACCGTAGTCAACGCCACCCCAGAACTGGCGGACGAACGGGCGCTGGTGCTGGCGGCGATCGCCGACACCATCCACGCCATGCCTCTCCAGCAGTGGGACAAAGCCGCCCACCAAACCCAGGCAGCCGCTCGACTGGTCCACAAAAAAGTGCGTCCCTACCGCGAAGCCACCCTCGCCGCCGTCGCCAACGGCCATCTGGAGGTGGCCACGGCAACCTCCAGGCTGGGGGCCATTCGCTGGCTACGGCGGGTGAGCAAACACCTGGCCCGTATTCAGCAGCACTTGCAGCGGGCCATGATGGCGATCGGGGAGGAGTAGGGAGGGGCAGGGTGGATGGGTAGATGAGTCCCATCCATCCACTCACTTACCCACTCACCTACTCCCCAACCGGCACCGGCTTCACCTTCCAGATGTCCCGCGCATACTCGGCGATGGTGCGATCGGCGGAGAACTTGCCGATCCGGGCCGTATTCAGAATGGCCATCCGTACCCAGCGATCGCGGTCTTCGTAGGTGCGGCTGACGTGCTCCTGGCACTGCACATAGGCAGCGTAGTCGGCCATCACCATGTAGGGATCATCCACTAGCAGCGAGTCGAGAATGGGCAGGAACAGGTTGGGCTCACCGGGGGAGAACAGCCCAGAGGCAATCACGTCCAGCACCCGCTTCAGCTCGGGGTTGGTGTCGTAGTAGTACCAGGGGTTGTGGCCAACGGCCTTGCAGGCCGCCACCTGCTCGGTGGTGAGGCCAAACAGGAAGAAGTTGTCAGCCCCCACCTCCTCGCGGATCTCCACGTTGGCCCCATCGAGGGTGCCCACGGTGAGCGCGCCGTTGAGGGCGAACTTCATGTTGCCGGTGCCCGAGGCTTCCATACCCGCAGTGGAAATCTGCTCGGAGAGATCCGAGGCCGGGAACAGCCGCTGGGCCTGGGACACATTGTAGTTGGGCAAAAACACCACTTTCAGCCGCCCGGCCACGATGGGGTCGTTGTTGACCACCTCCGCCACCGCGTTGATCAGCTTCACCACCAGCTTGGCCATGGCGTAGCCCGGTGCCGCTTTGCCGCCAAAGATCACCGTCCGGGGCACCACGTGATCCCCAGGGTTTTGCACCATCCGGTTGTACAGGGTGATCACGTGCAGCACATTCATCAGCTGGCGCTTGTACTCGTGGATGCGCTTGATCTGCACATCGAACATCGACTCGGGGTTGACGTCCAGGCCCAGGGTGCTCTGGATGTAGCGGGCCAGGCTCCACTTGTTGGCCTGTTTGATGCCCTGCCAGGCGCTGCGAAACGCCTCGTCGTCGATGTGGTTTTCCAGCTGCTTCAGATCTTCGAGGTGGGTGATCCAGCGATCGCCGATGGTTTCGGAGATCAGCTGAGCCAGTCGTGGGTTACACTGCAGCAGCCAGCGCCGGGGGGTGATGCCGTTGGTCTTGTTGCTGAACTTGTCGGGCCACAGCTCGTAGAAGTCCTGTAGCACCTCCTGCTTCAGCAGCTCGGTGTGCAGCGCCGCCACCCCGTTGATGGCGTGGCTACCCACGCAGGCCAGGTTGGCCATCCGCACCCGCCGCTCGGGGCCTTCTTCAATCAATGACAGGCGCTCCAGGCGGGCGGGGTCTTTGGGGTAGCGCAGCTTCACCTGGTCCAAAAAGCGCTGATTAATCTCGTAGATCAGCTCCAGGTGGCGCGGCAGCAACCGACCAAACAGGTCTACCGACCAGCGTTCCAGGGCCTCGGGCATCAGCGTGTGGTTGGTGTAGCCAAAGGCGCGCTGGGTAATCTGCCAGGCCGTTTCCCACTCCATGTGGTGCTCATCGAGCAGCAGACGCATGAGTTCTGCCACCCCAATCGCCGGGTGGGTGTCGTTGAGCTGAATCGCCGCCGAGTCGGCTAGCTTGGTCAGGTCGCTGTGGTCGCGCAGGTGCAGGCGAATGATGTCCTGCAGCGAACAGGCCACAAAGAAGTACTGCTGCTGCAGGCGCAGCTCTTTGCCCTGACGGGTTTCGTCGTTGGGGTAGAGCACCTTGGTGATGTTCTCGGAGATCATCTTGTTGGCCACGGCCCCAAAGTAGTCGCCCGAGTTGAAGGCGACCAGGTCAAAGGCCTCCCCGGCCTCGGCCTTCCACAGCCGCAGAATGTTGACGTTCTCGGTGCCGTAGCCCGGTACCGGCACATCGTGGGGAATACCGATCACGGTCTGAGCCGGGATCCAGCGCACCTGGTAGTCGTCTTCGCCGTCGCGGTAGACCTCCGTGTGGCCGCCAAACTTGATCTCCACCCGGTAGTCGGGCCGGGCAATTTCCCAGGGATTGCCGTAGCTGAGCCACTTGTCCGGGGCTTCCACCTGGTGCCCCTGGCGGATCAGCTGAGTGAAGATGCCAAACTCGTAGCGAATGCCGTAGCCCACCGCCGGCAGGTTGAGGGTGGTGAGCGAGTCCATAAAGCAGGCGGCCAGGCGACCCAGGCCACCGTTGCCCAAGCCCGGCTCGGCCTCCCGCTCCAGCAGTTCGTCCAGGTCAAGGCCACAGTCGGCCAGGGCATGGCGCATGGTGTCGTAAATACCGAGGTTGATCAAGCCGTTGCCCAGCTGTCGCCCCATCAAAAACTCAGCCGACAGGTAGTAAACGGTTTTGGCGCGCTTGTCAGCGTAGGTTTTGGCCGTGCGGATGCGCTTTTGCAACAGCTGGTTGCGCACGCTGTGGGCCAGCGCCATGTAGTAGTCGTGAGCATTGGCAAACTGCTGGTCTTTGCCCTGCACCCAGTGCAGATTGTTGACCAACGCCTGCTGTATTTGGCTGACCTGTGCCTCGGCATCGAGAACGACATCCCCTGCTGAGCCTAGCGACAGGGGCACTTCAGCCGCCGTGCTCGATTCGGGCAGATGAACAGATTGTTTAGCCATAAGAACCCTTAATCCTGAAGTGGTTACACAAGAATTCGCTGGCAGCCCGTAGGCTCGAAGCAGAGGCCGCCAGTGCCCCGCCAAGGGCAGACTTCGGCCATTTACTTTGACAATGGAGTCTCGAATGGCTCAAGACTTTTACACCAACAAACCTCGACATAGATTGTTTACCCACTACGACTGCCGGCATAAACACCAGCGCAGTTTTAGAGCGGGATGACTCATTTTAACTGGCCACGAATAAAAGACTGTTACCAAACCAGCACGAAGCCGTCCCAGGGCCTAGAAAAAACCGTTTACCAGGGCTGACGACTCCTTAAAACACCTTGGAGCAGGGCATAGAAAAACTCTATGAAATCCCTAAAGCGCCCTTGTAGCAAGGATCGCTGCAGTGTAGAGAAAATGTTAAGAACAACACTATGAGGAGGTGGTTTAGATCTGTTAAGTTGCGTTAATTAGTGCGTCAGAGAATGGATTTAGGTGTTGGAAGAGGCTGAAACCCTTGCCCGGCAAAGGATCTCTATGTAACAGCAACTTAATGAAGTTCTCGCAATATGGTTAAAAGCCGCTTTACGATTGTGAATAACTGTTGCCGAGATGAACATTCTTATTGCTGTAATGCTCTCTCTGATTATTTTAATCAATCCATAGCCCCGTTGATCTTAAATATTTCACAATTCATTGTGTGTTCTCGACAACTTTAAACTATCTTTTCTGGTTAATTTTAGACAAAGATTACCTAAAAGGATGATCTGAAGAACAGAACCAACCTTTGATTAGCTGAGTCAGCCTGAGGAGCATCAGCTTTGGCTGCAAACGTGGGTTGCAGCCCTCACCCTAAATGCCTCTCCCTGAGAGAGAGGGACATTGAAATTCGGTCCCCCTTTTTCCTGGGGGAGAAGAGGGGGGGAGAAGGGCGGCAACCTTGCAAAACTGGGATGCACTCAGACAATCGGGATTTACTTCGTGCCAAACAGGCGATCGCCTGCATCCCCCAGCCCCGGCAAAATGTAGCCGTGCTCGTCCAGCTTTTCATCCACTGCGGCGGCGTAGAGGGGCACATCGGGGTGCTCGCGGTGGAAGTGGGCTACGCCTTCGGGGGCGGCCAGCAGGCAGAGAAACCGCAGCGATCGCGGGTTGGCCTGCTTCAGCGGATACAGGGCCGCCACCGCCGTGTTGCCCGTGGCGATCATCGGGTCTACGACTAAAACATCGCGATCGCTCAAGTCCTCCGGCACCTTAAAGAAGTACTCGATCACCCGCAGGGTCTGGGGATCGCGGTACAGGCCAATGTGCCCCACCCGCGCCGAGGGCATCAGCTCCAGAATGCCGTCGAGAATGCCCTGCCCCGCCCGCATGATCGACACCACCACCAGCTTTTTTTCCGGGGCCAGCACCGGGGCCTCCATGGTGGTCATGGGGGTTCGAATCGTCTCCAGTTTCAGCGGCAGATCTCGCGTCACCTCGTAGGCCATCAGCAGACTAATTTCCTTCAGCAGGGTGCGAAACTTGGCCGTGCTGGTCTCAGCCCGCCGCATCAGGGTGAGCTTGTGTTGAATCAGGGGGTGGTCGATCAGGTGGAGGTCGGGCATGGGTGGGTGAGTAGGCGGGTGGGTGAGTAGATGGGTAGATGGGTAGATGGGTAGATGGGTGGATGGGTGGATGGGTGGTCAGGTAGGGCCAGATCTACGTGACTACCCTCCGCGCTGTATTCAAAACACGGTGCCGTCACTGGCGAGTTGGATGGGTGGGCTGCCGCCGGGCCGTTTCTTAGCGGCAATCTGGCGACCGGCTGTCCAGGTACCGCCCTGAAGAATTTTCACCAGGGGCAGGGTGGTGGCATCCATGCCCAGGGTTTGGCGCAGGTGGGCAGCCAGGTCGTCCAGCAGGCAGAGGGTGAGGGCGCGCCACTCGACGATCAGGGGGGAGCCGGGGAGATGGGCGGTTTCCAGCGCAGCGGGGTTCCTGAGGCTGAGTACGCCGCAGTCTACAAACAGGCCACCGTTGCGGTATTCGGCCAGGCCGGTGAGCCGATCGAGATCGGTGATTTCCAGACCCAGCTCCTGCAGGGGCTCCAGCAGGGAGTAGGTGAGCCACTGGGAGAGCTTGTGGAAGGGCACCAGGTTACTGCCCGGGCCAGTTTCGGGCAGCTGGGGGTGGGGCCACACGTCGCCTAGGTTCACCCCCGCCAGCTCTACCCGCCCCGGCCAGATGGGGCCCAGGCCCTGGAGGATGGTTTGCAGAATGGCGGGGGCAGACAGCGTATTATTTATCGCCTGGGTGAGCCAGTAATCCACCAGGTTGCCGGGCCGGGGCGGCCCAGCCCCAAAGAACTGAGGCTGCTGGTGCAGGGCATGACCCAGTTTTTGCAGCAGGGCGACTCGGCCTTCCAGCCCCAGCAATGGATTGTCGCCGTGGACTTGAAAGGCATGGGCCAGGTCATGGGCGGTGATTGCCGCCAAACCGGGGGCATCTGCCTGCCAGGGAACCTCGGGCTGGCTGGAGAAGAGGCCAGCGGTAAAGCTGTGGAAGCTCGCGATCGCAAGCCCCTCCGATCGCGCAAACCCTATCCCTGTTTCCGGCTCCACGTACCGCCACTGGCTCCCGGCCCCCGCATCCAGCAGCACGCTGGTAATCGCCAGATCGACCTTCAGCCGCGCCTGCTCCAGGGGATCCTGGGCCGATAGCTGGGGTTCTAGCCGCTCCAGGCGCGACTCGCCCGCCACCTCAAAGTGCCGCCAGCGCGAGTGAAAGGGCACATCGCCAGCGGGGTACTGCTGCCGCATCACCGCCAGCACGTAGTCGGCGGCGGCGGGCAGGGCCTCGGGGTGGTAGCGCCAGTGCTGGAGTCGATCGGCCTCGGCCAGGGCGAACAGGGCGCGACAGCGATCGCGCACCGCCTGCGGACTCTGCAAATAGCTCACCGTAGGGTGGGCACCGCCCACCACCCTATCTGGGCTGCCAAACACCATCCTTACTCCAACCCCCGACCCTTAACCCGGGCCAAATCCTCCTCCGTTGGGGCTCCCTTATCGGTGTAGTAGCCCGCCGCCTTCTTCGCCTCGATCTCCACCCGCGCGTCCGGCGGCACCAAGTCGTCGGGGATCGGCACCCGCTCCACAATCTCAATCCCCGATCGCACAATAGCGTTGTACTTCATGTCGCTCATCGACACCATGCGATCGATGCGGGTCACCCCCAGCCAGTGCAGTACATCGGGCATCAGCTCCTGAAAGCGCACGTCCTGCACCCCGGCGACGCACTCGGTGCGGGCAAAGTAAGCGTCGGCGCGATCGCCCCCCTCCTGGCGCTTGCGGGCGTTGTACACCAAAAACTTGGTCACTTCCCCCAGCGCCCGCCCCTCCTTGCGGAAATAGACAATGATCCCAGCGCCCCCCTGCTGGGCGGTGGCGATGCACTCCTCCAGGCCGTGCACCAGGTAGGGGCGACAGGTGCAGATGTCTGACCCAAACACATCCGAGCCGTTGCACTCGTCGTGAACCCGCACCGCCAGAGGCCGGGCCGGGTCGGTAATCGCCTCGGGGTCGCCCACGATGTACACCGTGATCCCACCAATGGGGGGCAAAAACACCTTGAGGTCAAACCGGGTCACCAGTTCCGGGAACATGCCGCCGGTCTGCTCAAACAGGGCGTAGCGCAGGTCGTCTTCGCTGACGCCCAGGCGCTCGGCCACCCCCGGCAGGTACCACACCGGCTCCACGGCGGCCTTGGTCACCACCAGGTCGCCCCCCGGCTTCACAATCTTGCCGTCTTCTTTGATTCGGCCCTGACGCACCGCCTCCAGCAGCTCCGGCATTTGAATGTGGGCGCGGGTAACGGCAATGGTCGGGCGAATATCGATGCCCTCGGCCAGCAGATCCTGGTACACCTCCCCCACCAGCGCCCCAAAGGGGTCGAGGGAAACAATTTTTTGGGGGTCGGCCCAGCTGGGGTGGGGCCCGATCGCGATCGTGGGCGAGGTATTGGTAAAGTCGGGCCGGTGGTCAGCCTGGAGCACCCCGCTAGCTACTGCCAGGGCGCGATACACGGCGTAGGAGCCCGAGTGAGTGCCAATTGCATTGCGGTGGCTGGGATCGCTCACCGTCGCCACGATCGCCCCCCGCTTGAGCGGATCGCCCTCGCCCCAATGGACGGGCGCGCCCTTTAACCCCGACCGGGTGGGGTGGGAGGTGAGTACAATGTGCCGCCGTTTGGGGCCATTTGCGGCTGCCGAACCGTTACCGTCGCTCATAGCTGCCTCGTGTAACAGGAACTACTAATCTGACACACTTTCCAGGCAGCGAATAGCTCACCCATGACAGATACCAGGGATGGGGCGATAGTTGGGTGGCGGGATGGGTGTGCCTGCGGCCTTGGCGGCATCTAGCCAGACTTGTTTAGCCCGGTTGAGTTCTTGCGAGTCTTCCATTGGCGTTGCGCCAAAGGCGGAGCAGTAGCTGAGGTTGGGGATATCGGCGATGTAGCCCTCGTCTTCGTCGCTGTAGAAGATGTTGAGGTGGTAGACCGCTTACACTATGCCGCATTGGGCGCAATCAGTTGGGCATACAGGGGTTTCTCTTTAGAGAGTTTGCTGACGCTGAGTACAGAGAAACCCAGGATGTTGCCCTGGTCGTCTACCCGTTCCATGATGGCGTCGTGGTCGGTTTCGCGCAGGTAGCCGGGGGCGTCTGAGAAGAGCACTTCGAGGAAGTCGGCTTCGGGGTCAAACCAGATTTTTACAGACTGGGCCATCGTTGCTCTCCGTGTTTGAGTTTATCGGTCAAATAGGCGGTTGGTTATTCAGATTTGGGGTGGGCAAGGTCATTGGCTAGCCTCTAGAAATTGCGCTGGAGAGACTATCTCCACACCTCGGAAAGAGCGCAGTATCAGCAGATCCTGATCGCCTGTGATGAGCCAATCTGCATTGCCATTGATGGCAACCTCTATGAACTGATCATCCTTAGGGTCGCGGCAGACAACAATTTTTTCGGTGATGTTGATTTGCTCTGAGGTTTCGGCTATCCGCGCGATAAACTCGGCTCGGACATTGGTGGACACGTATCGGTCAAATTTAGGGCGAAAGATGACCTGGCTGAGCTCATCAAAGGTGGCGGTAGAAAATAGCAAAATGCCCAGTGCTCTGGCTCTCTGAACGGCTAGGTCTGGCACCGATGCGGCGATCAAAACACCGCTGACCAGGGTGTTGGTATCGACCACAACCCGCAGGTTAGTCATCCGCCAGAATGTCGTTGAGAATATCGGGGGTCAGCCCGCTAGCCTGGGCCTGGGCTTGCATGTCGCGAATGATGTCATCGAGGGGGCGGCGCTTCATGGTTTGCTTGAGCCAGCTATTGAGGAGCTGCTGGATCTTAAGCTGCTCGGCGGGGGCTGCTTCGCGGTAGGCTCTGGCAACGTCTTGATCGACCTGGATGGCAATGGTTTCCATGGTTGTGACCGAGAAAAAGAGCGGCTTGATATATCACTCTGGCGCTATACGCATGGTAGTACAGCTATGGGGCGCGTCGCCGTTTGCGCCATGGGGAAACTCGGTATGGGTGGGCGGTGCGGTGCGGTAAGCCGCTTACACTAAGCCGCATTGGGCGCAATCAGTTGGGCATACAGGGGTTTTTCTTTGGAGAGTTTGCTGACGTTGAGTACAGAGAAACCTAGGATGTTTCCCTGGTTATCGACCCGTTCCATGATGGCGTCGTGGTCGGTTTCGCACAGGTGGCCGGGGGCGTCCGAGAAGAGCACTTCGAGGAAGTCGGCTTCGGGGTCAAACCAGATTTTTACAGACTGGGCCATAGTTGCTCTCCCGGTTTGAGTTTGTCGGTCAAATAGGCGGTGATGACAAAGGCGTCGTTGTCTAACGATAGGTTTAAGCCGATTTGAGTTGGTAGATGATGGGGCGATAGGTGGGTGGTGGAACGGGTTTGCCTTCGGCTTGGGTAGCGTCTAGCCAGGCTTGCTTGGCTAGATTGAGTTCTTGCAGGGCTTCGATGGGGGTTTCGCCGAAGGCGGAGCAATAGCTGAGGTCGGGGATGTCGGCAATGTAGCCCTCGTCTTCGTCGCTATAGAAGATATTGATGTGGTAGTCTTTCACGGTTCATTCTCCGCAGGCAACGTAGGGTGTTTAGGTAAAAAGCAGCTATGGCCTTAACTCAAGTTAATGTTGGCAGCTACTTGAATATTGCTAAGGCGCTACAGACCGTGGAGCAACGTCCTTGCTGGATGATGTTTGATGCGGAGGCGGATGTGCTGTATATCAACTTTCAGCAGCCTGCGGTGGCAGCGACCGATAGCGACGTGACGGACGATGATGGGGCGATTCACTACGCCGATGATGAGGTGGTTGGCCTAACGAGCTTGTCGGTGAGCCAGCGGTAGACACTGGGTGTAGGGCCGAGTTCAACGAATCCTGGTGCCAAGTGGCTGGGTTGTTGTGAATGTACTGCTGGATGGACGCCAAAGCTCTTTCGTCGCGGATTATGCGTTCGAAATAGTTCCGTTGCCACACTGGGGTGCCAGGGGTGTTGCGGTGCCTGTTGATACGCTTGGTCGCGGCTGCCTTGAAACCCGCCACGAAAGACGGTACCGAGTGAGCCTGACGGTGGGGCGCACCGCCGTGCGCCCTTACGGGAGCATGCCCCATGGCCTGGGGATTTCCGATTGCGATCGCGCCCTCCCCGCCCCCACCCTCCGATCGGTGGGGCGCACAGCGGTGCGCCCTTACAGGGGACTCCTCGCCATCAAGCTCCCCCGCTCCGTAGGACTCCCGGATGATCACTATGCCATGGAAGTGGTTGGGCATCACCACCCAAGCATCCAGGGCAAAGTTAGGCCGCAGATCTGGAGTCTTGAGCCACTCCTCGGCGACGATTTGACCGAGCTCGTTGAGCTGCATAGCGCCCTCTACGATGCTGCCAAAGAGGTATTGCCGCTGGTAACAGCATAGGGTGAGGAAGTAAAACCCCGCTGAGGAGTAGTCGTAGCCCTTGAGGCGAATGGAGCGGCGATGGTGTTTGTCAGGGTCGTAGGGCATAGTGGTAGAGCACACTGAAGATGGCTCTAGGGTGCCCATCTATGGAGCTTTCGAGGCGTAGGACTCAGGTACCCGTGGGAACCCCGTTGGGGCGCACCGCTGTGCGCCCTTACGAGGAGATCTGGCGAACGAGAGGACTTCTGAGGCGGGGGACTCGGGTACCCGTGAGGAACCCCGTTGGGGCGCACCGCTGTGCGCCCTTACGAGGAGATCTGGCGAAGAGGGGATTTTCCGAGGCGTAGGACTCGGGTACCCGTGAGGAACCCCGTTGGGGCGCACCGCTGTGCGCCCTTACGAGGGGATCTGGCGAAGAGGGGATTTTCCGAGGTGGGGGACTCAGGTACCCGTGAGGAACCCCGTTGGGGCGCACCGCTGTGCGCCCTTACGAGAGGATCTGGCGCAGCAGGGCTTGGGTGAGGGGGTGGTCGGAGAGGATGGGGGTTTGGTCGGCGGCGACGACCGCCTGCAAGAATTCGACGAAGTTGCCAAAAATGGTTTGCGTGTTGGGATGGGTTTCGCCTAAGCGCTGGTAAACAATCTCAATTGCGCCAAGATAAAGCGGTTCGGCCTCGCTGTAGCGCCCCTGCGCCTTGTATAAGCCCGCGAGATTGTTGAGGCTGGTGGCGACATCGGGATGGGCCTCGCCGAGGAGCTGTTTCCTCAGCGCCAGGGCCTCTTGGTAGAGCGGTTCCGCCTCGCTGTAGCGCCCCTGCGATTCGTATAAGAGCGCGAGATTGTTGAGGCTGGTGGCGACATCGGGATGGGCCTCGCCGAGGAGCTGTTTCCTCAGCGCCAGGGCCTCTTGGTAGAGCGGTTCCGCCTCACTGTAGCGCCCCTGCGAGTAGTATAAGGCCGCGAGATTGTTGAGGCTGGTGGCGACATCGGGATGGGCCTCGCCGAGGAGCTGTTTCCTCAGCGCCAGGGCCTCTTGGTAGAGCGGTTCGGCCTCGCTGTAGCGCCCCTGCGAGTCGTATAAGCCCGCGAGATTGTTCAGGCTGGTGGCGACAAGGGGATGGGCCTCGCCGTGGAGCTGTTTCATCAGCGTCAGGGCCTCTTGGACAAGCGGTTCCGCCTCGCTGTAGCGCCCCTGCGACAGGTACAGCATCGCCAGATTGTTCAGGTCGGTGGCGTCAGCGGGATGGGCCTCGCCGAGGAGCTGTTTCCTCAGCGCCAGCGCCTCTTGCAAGAGTGGTTCCGCCTCGCTGTAGCGCCCCTGCGATCGATACAGTTCCGCGAGATTGTTGAGGCTGGTGGCGACATCGGGATGGGCCTCGCCGAGGAGCTGTTTTCTCAGCGCCAGGGCCTCTTGGAAGAGGGGTTCGGCCTCGCTGTAGCGCCCCTGCGATCGATACAGTTCCGCGAGATTGTTCAGGCTGGTGGCGACATTGGGATGGGCCTCGCCGAGGCGATCGCGCACCACCGCCAAAAGATCTAGCCACCAGGGTTCTGCCTGCCCATAGGCCCCTTGCCCTCCGTAAAACCGCCCTAGCCCAGTAAATGGCCATCCTAACGACTCATCCTCTAACCACGCCCGCCAGGTCGTCGCCGCCTCCGCCAGGTGCGGTATCGCCGGAGTCACTGCCAAAATTTGGTCGCGGGTAGGGGTATAAGGTATCTGCTGGGCCACCTGCACCATCGCCCGGCAGTAGCCCCGCTTCAGCCCGTCGGCCCCGTTCCACTGCTCCAGCTTGGCGCGAAAGAACTCGCGGATGATCTGGTGCAGTTGCACCGTTTCGGCATCCCCATCAGCCTCCACCTCCAGCAGGCTGCGGCTGGCCAGCCCCTCGTCGCGCCAGTCCTCCAGGTCGTCGGGGTCGGTGCCGTCGTACCAGCTTTCGATCCATTCCCACACAATCGGGGCCAGGGCATACAGGCTTAGCCGATAGGCCAGCTCCTGCGCTTCGGGTGCCAAATCTTGCCAGCTCAGCTCAAAGGCGGCGGCCAGGCTTTCGTGGGCGGCGGTCATATCGGGCTGGGCCTGGGTCAGGGCTTTGGCTTCCAGGCGTTTGGCGTCGAGCTGTTCCTGCATTTTGGCCAGGGTCCACCCCGGCTTGCGGGCCAGAAAGCGGCCCACCAGCTCCAGCCCCAGGGGCAGGTAGCCCAGCCACTCGCACAGAGCTTTGGCGGTGTCGAGTTCCTGGTCTATGCGCTCTGGCCCCACCAATGACCGCAGCAGCTCCAGCGATGCCGCCTTACTCAGCACATCGATCTGCACAGTCTGAATCGAAGCGCCCAGTTGCAGGCGGGTGGTGAGCAGCACCCAAAAGCGAGATGCCTGCGGTGGTAGGTAGGGCTTGATGGCCAAGTAGGCAGCATTTTCGTTGGGGCCAGCCACGTCATCGATCACCACCAGCACATCTCCTGTGGTGGGCCAGTGGTTCCACACGTAGGCCACCTGGGCGGGCAGCTCTAGGCCATCGGGGGGCGTCAGGCCCAGGTGGGTCTGGGCAAAGGTGACGATTTCGGTGCCGAACGCCTGGTCTTTGGCCAGCAGCCAGCAGATACCGCCGGGGTAGGTGCCCTGGCCCAGGTGATGCAGGGCATATTGCAGCGCCAGCTCGGTTTTGCCAATGCCCCCCATGCCGCGCAGGGCGGTGATGGCAAGCTGGCTGCTCTCGTGCAGTTGGCGGTGAACCCGCTCTAGGTCGTCGTCGCGGCCCACGAACTTGATCGCGCCACTGCGGAGCAAATTGTGGGGGATGCCCCTGGGCTGTCGTTGGGCCACCAACTCGTTGAGAGCTGCCGCCAGGGTGGCCACATCCATATGGATCTGGTCACCAATGTAGGCGGTGCCGCCCTGCACCATCACCTGAAAGCCCGTCGCCTGCCCCAGATTGAGCTGGGTGGGCTGTGCCCCCTGCAAGGCAGCCAACCACTGTTGCAGGGCAGCATCGGGCAGATCGTTCAACAGGGCCTGGATTTGAGCTTTGGCGTCGTCAGGCATGGGGGAGGGAGAGCCGGTTTTGGGCCATAGACGGTGGTGGGCAATGCCCACCCTAAGGGGTAGGGGGCTGGTTTTGGTGGATGGTGATGTCGCCGATGTAGGCGGTGCCGCCTTCGACCTTGGTTTGCCAGCCCTTGGCGTTGTCGTAGTTGTTCTGGGTCATGGTGCTCTGATCCAGCAGTTTGCCCGCGTTGATCTCCTGGGCCAACACCTGGAGGTCTCGGGCAAAGGTGGGGTCGTCGTCCATGGCCACCTGGAGGTAGGCCGCGATCTGGTTGATTTGCTCTGGGGTAATTTTGGCGGTTTTGTCCAGGCTGGCTTTGACCGCTTCAATGCGGGGCTTGCCGCTGAGCTTCGACCAGATGCGCTTCAGCAGCAGATCCATTTTGGCGATCGCCTCGGCGGTGAACTTTTTGCCCAGTTCCCCCGCCCCAGATTCCAGAAATTTTTGGCAGGCGAGAGCAGCGATCGCACTGGCGGTCAACGTAACTGGGTCGGCCATAGCAGGATCCTGATTGGCTAGAGGGGGAGTCGCCCCAATCCTAGCTTTTGGCTTCAGCCCTGGCCAGCCCCATTCCAGACAGCGATCTGCCTTTCTTGCGATCGGTAGCGCCTGCCCCCCCGGCCTACTTGGGCAGAGAGGACTGGGGTAAACCCACCTCGTCCTTGGTTTCCTTGCCGCTGGCGGACGCGGCGAACTCCGGCTTGGGCGGCGCTAGCTGCTGCTGGTAGTCAATCCCCAGCATGTCGCTGTAGAGCTTGATGTAGTCCACCGCCGACTTGTCCCAGCTAAAGTCCTGGGCCATGGCCCGCTGCTGCAGCTCGCGCCAGGCATCTTTGAACCGGTAGCCCTCCCAGGCACGAATCATGCAGGTAAACAGATCCAGCGGCTCGTAGCGATCGAAGGTGTAGCCGGTGCCCGCGTGGTGTTCGGGGTCGTGGTGCTGCACCGTGTCCACCAGGCCGCCCGTGTTCCGCACGATGGGAATGCAGCCGTAGCGCATGGCGATCATCTGGCTGATGCCGCAGGGCTCGAAGCGCGAGGGCATGAGGAACGCGTCCGCCCCGGCGTAGATGCGGCGGCCCAGCCCCTCGCTGTAGAGCAGGTAGGTGGCCATCCGGCCCCGGTAGCGGCTGGCCATCTGCCAGAGCTGGGTTTCGTAGTAGCGATCGCCCGTGCCCAGCAAAATAAACTGCGAGTCAGTGTAGGACAAAAACCGATCCAGAATCTGCAAAATCAGATCCAGCCCCTTCTGCTCCACCAGGCGACCCACCAGGCCCACCAAAAAGGCCTTCGAGTTCACCTCCAGCCCCAGCTCCTCCTGAATCGCCACCTTGTTGGCGCGGCGGTTCTCCAGGCTGTTGGCGGTAAAGGTTTTGCCGATGTAGCGATCGGTGGCCGGGTCGTAGGACTCGTCATCAATGCCGTTGAGAATGCCGCTGAGCTTGCCGCTGATAAACGACAGCAGCCCCTCCAGTTCCTCGCCGTAGTCGGCGGTCTTGATCTGCTGGGCGTAGGTGGGCGACACCGTGTTGACGCGATCGGCAAACTGCACCGCCGCCGCCATCGTGTTGTGGCCCTGCATGTACCAGGGGCACCAGGTCATCTGCTCCAGCTTCCAGCGCCACGGCCCCTGGTAGGCCAGGTTGTGAATGGTAAATACAGTACTGATGTCGGGGGACTGGTGCAGCCACACTGGAATCATGCCGGTATGCCAGTCGTGGCAGTGCACAATTTGCGGCTTCCAGTAGTTCCAGACAAACTCCGCTGCGCCGTTGGCAAAGAAGGTAAATCGCCAGTCTTCGTCGCTGCCGCCGTAGACCTTGCGGGGATCAAAGGCGGGGTGACCAAACAAGTACACCGGCACATCCGACTCGGGCAGGGTGGTTTCGTACACCGCAAAGTCGTTGAACATGGCGGTGCCCTGCCACACCGGCTCCTCGGGAATCTCCACCTTGTCAGGCAAAAAGCCGTAGTAGGGCATAAAAATGCGCACGTCGTGCCCCAGTTTGCGCAGCACCTTGGGTAGCGAACCTACCACATCGCCCATACCGCCAACCTTGGCCAGGGGCGCCGCCTCTGCCGCCACAAAAAGAATCTTCATATCGCCCGCTCTGCTGTTGGATCAATCGGCTGTCCTCAGTCTACGGGGGTGTGGACGTTCTGCCTAGATCTTCAAGCCGCTGAAGTAGACCCATAATGGAGTATGCGCTCAGCTCCACCCATGACGGCCCTCACCCTCGATCTCAGCCCGGTCATTCGCCTTACCCACGAGCAGTTTGAGCAGCTGGCTCTGGCCAATCGTGACCTGCGCCTAGAACTCACCGCCACCGGAGAACTGGTGCTTATGCCCCCCACAGGAGGAAACACAGGCCGCCGCAACAGCGACCTGACCTATCAAGTAGAGTCCTGGAATCGCCGTTACCAAATGGGAATTGTATTTGACTCTTCTACTATCTTTCGTCTGCCCAACGGGGCCGAACGCTCTCCCGATGTGGCCTGGGTCACCCTGGAGCGCTGGAATGCCCTCACCGCCGCCGAACAAGACTCATTTCCGCCCCTGTGCCCCGACTTTGTCATTGAGCTACGCTCGAAAACAGACCGCCTTCAGCCCCTGCAAGCTAAGCTGGCTGAATACCAGGCCAACGGCTGCCGCTTGGGCTGGCTGATCAATGTGCAAGACCGCCAGGTAGAGATTTATCGTCCCGATCGCAGTCCAGAGACTCTCCATGCACCCGTCACGCTCTTTGGGGAAGCGGTGCTGCCAGAGCTAACGGTTGCTACCGCAGGGCTCTGGTGAGCATGGCTTCTAGGGGCTGTCATCAATTAGCTGCTGAATCCATAAAAATCAAGGCTTGCAGCCCCTAGCCTGTCTATTGGGTCGGGCGTGGCAAGGCTTGATATCCGGGACGTTTAGCCACAATTGATGCCACGCCCTAGGGCATTAGAGGCGAACTAACGACGGCCCTTAACCCAGATACTTGCTCAGGGTCTCGTTGTATTCGTCGTACTTTTTGACGCCCACCAGGGTTTCGGCCACATCGCCCTGCTGAAAGAACATGACGGCGGGAATGCTGCGGATGCCGTACCGCTTGGCTACGCCCTGGTTGGCGTCGAGATCAAGCTTAAAGACCTTGACGCGATCGCCGTACTCGTCAGCCAGCTTGTCCATCAGCGGTGCGACGAGCTTGCAGGGGCCACACCAGGCGGCGGTGCAGTCCACCACAAACAACGACTCCGCATTCAGCAGTGCGTCAAACTCAGTTTCGTTTTCGATATAGGCGGCAGGCATACGTTAAGTCTCAATTAAACGTTCATTCTCCCACGCTGATGTCTCAGCGCCATCGCCGCAGCTAAAACACAAATCTTCACATGGCAGCCAATGTACGGTTGGCCGCAGATGAAGGCTTTAGCCAAGCTTTTGGCCGAATTTAAGCAGCCTGAACCAGGGGGGGCAGCTACTTCGCATCTCAACACACCATCTTCTTTTCAAACATGCTAGGCTGACGGCTAGAGATTTAGAGATTGGTTAGCAGTATTTGTTTTTAGTACTAACGCGTTTTTCCGTTTTTCCATTGACAGGCTTCTCTCCAAAATTTTGCTCTACAAGTCCTTTACTTTTTGGAGACCAACAATGTCAATTTACGTAGGCAACCTGTCCTATGACGCTACCAGTGACGATCTAACGGCTGTATTTGCCGAGTACGGATCGGTCAAACGGGTGCAGCTTCCCACCGATCGCGAAACCGGGCGGATGCGCGGGTTTGCCTTTGTCGAAATGGCCGCCGAGGCCGAAGAATCCGCCGCCATTGAAGCCCTAGACGGCGCTGAGTGGATGGGTCGCGACCTCAAGGTCAACAAGGCCAAGCCCCGTGAAAACCGCAGCGGCGGCGGCAGCTTTGGCGGCGGCGGTCGCAGAGGCGGCGGCGACAGCTTCTCCCGCGGCGGCTACTAAGCCTTAACCAGCTAACTAGCGCGAAAGGGGGTTCAGGCAGACTGTCTGAACCCCCTTTCGCGTGTCTATCAGGACAGGGCCAGTACGCCTTCACTATCGACCGGATGAGCCTGGCTGGGCAGTTGCAGCATGTCCGTCAGCAGGGCCGTGGGGGGCAGGCTATGGGGCCAGGCAAAGGCGTGGCGAAAGGCCGCTTCCTGGCAGGCCTGCAATTCCTCAAAACCAATCACATCGTGGGTGAGCAGGTTTTCGTACTCAAAGGGCAGGCGCACGTTGTGCAGTCCGGCGTTGTCGGTGCAGATGGCGATGTCCACCCCGGCTTCAAAGCAGCGATCGAACACAGTCTTGAGCTGGTGAATCTCTTCCAGGGTGCCGGTCTTGAGGTAGGTGGTGGGGCACACCTCCAGGCACTGGCCCTGGGCCGCCACCTCGGGCAGTAGCTCCGGGTGGCGCAGCGGAATTTGAATGCCGTGGCCGATGCGCATCAGGTAGGGCAGCAGTTTGGGGTGATCGCCCTCAATGGTCTCATACAGGTGCCCGGTGGTCTTCAGGCCCAGGTCCAGGGCGCGCTGGTAGAGCTGGGTAAACTCATCAATGCGATCGCCGTACTTGCCGTCCCCCCCGGCCACATCTACGGCGCACACGTACTGCGGGTACTGCCCCGCCAGCTCCACAATTGCCCGGTTGACCTCGTAGGGCAGTTTCGAGTGCATGCAGAGAATCTGCTTGGTGACGATGGGGTACTCCGGCTGCTCGCTGGCTCGGCCCACAATCTCCACGATCTGAGCCATGGCGTCGATGCGCTGGGCCTGGGGCAAGTGTTCAGGGGTGCGCAGGTAGGGGGTGTAGCGCAGCTCCAGGTAGGCCAGGTTTTCGAAGATGTAGGCCCCGCGAATCAGGCGATAGATAAAGTAGGGCAGCGCCTCATGGGTCTGGACGCTCTCCACCAGGGTGTGTAGCTCCAGGTATTCGGCCAGGGTGTTGCGGGGTCGGGTATAAAACTGCTCAAAGGCCGGGTAGTCGGCAAACTGACCGGAGAGATCGGGGCGGTTGCGCTCAAAGTAGCGCCACAGCACCCTTGGGACCACCGAACCGCCCAGGTGGCGGTGTAGTTCTGCGTATAGACTCATGGCATCCTCCCCTGTGTAGTGTCAATGTCGATCGGGCCAACCCAGCAACCAACCTAAGCAGGGGTTGCAAACTGCAAATCCAAAGGAAATCTAAAGAAATGTAAATAGATATTCAATCTGTTCTATCGCATATTTCACTGGATGGGTATAAGGTTAAGTACATTTAACTGGGTGGTCATCAGCCCTTTACCTGGGTTTGGGCCTCTTCACGCCCTCCCCCCAGAGCCTGCTACTGTGATCAAAAACTCTGGCAGTTGGTCACTATGTACACACTCATTGGCGGGGCTGGGTTAATTGGTCGCACCCTGGCCCAGCGCCTGGTCAAGCTTGGCCACACCGTTGCCATTATTGACATCGATCCAAACGCCTGTGCCTACGCCAGGGAACGCCTCGGCGTCATGGCCTTTGAGGGAAGTGCCGTCAGCACAGACATCCTGTATGAAGCTGGCATTCACAAGGCCAACATTGTCTGTGCGGCGCTGCGGTACGATGCGCTCAACCTGGCCATTGTTTCCCTGGCCAGACACTACCAGGTGCCCCACATCATTTCTCGCCTGCGCCACCGAGACTTCGAACATCCGCTGCGTCACGCAGGGGCCCATCAGATTATTAGCACCGTAGATCTGGCCGTCTCGACCATGGTAAACGCCGCCGAGTATCCCCAGGTTGAGTCGATTATGCATTTTGAGAAGGGCCAGATTGAGGTGCTCAAACTTTCCATTACTGACGATTGCAGCTTCGTCAATCACCGTCTGGCCGACATTGCCCGCGACCCACGCTTTCCGCCTAATTCGCTGATTATCGGCTATCAGGCCCACTCCCATGAAAATTTAGTCATTCCCAATGGCGACACCGTTCTAGAACCCAATGCTAAGGTTCTGGTTGTCACCAAGCCAGAAACATTACACACGCTGATTGACCTGCTCCAACCCTCCCAGGAAACTAGTCTTCTAGAGTGAGCAGTTGATTGTCAATTGCCTCGATGCGCGGAGACACAATTTCGGCTGAGATAATGCGTTTACGGACTGCATCATTGAGGGCGCTGCGCTCCACCATCAGCAGCTGGCGCTTAATGGCATTGAGCTTGACGGTTCTGCCGTAGCTGGGGCGCTGAGAACCGATGTGACGGCCATTGAGATGGCGCAGCTGAGTCTCAGCCTCAGCCACTTCAATCTGGTAATCGGCCCGCATTTCTTCATACATTGATTTAGATAAAACCCCACCGTCGCGGAGCTTTACCAGCTCTGCCTGGGCAGCCTTGGCCGCAATGAGCTGAGACTGAGCCGCCTCAATTTTTTGCCGAGTTTTTGAAACCGGAGCGACATTCAAGCACTTCACCAGCCAGGGCAGACTCAAACCCTGCACGACCAGAGAAACTAGCACAGCCCCATAGACCAGCGTGATGATATCCGTACGTCCTGGTATTGTAGCGGGCAAGCTGAGCACCATCACCATGGACAATGACCCTTTGATATTGCCCAAGAAGAACACATGTTGCCAGCGCAGAGGAATAGGGATATCGACGCGATTTGTCAGCCAGAGGAGAGGATAAACCGACAGGAGACGACCCAGCTGATAGGCGAAAATCGCCAAGGCAATGGCTGGAATAATTCCCCACAGCTGTAGCAGATCCACCTCAAGCCCAATCAGCAAGAAAATAAACGTGTTGACGCAAAAGTCAGCGTATTCCCAAAAGTTGAGCAGCGTGATTTTGCTCGAGGCCGATAAGCTTTGAGATAAGCCGCGATTGCCGACGGTGAGCCCGGCCACTACCACCACTACCACCCCCGAAACCTGTAGAGCTTGCCCTGCTTGGAAGGAGCCAAAGGCAACGGCTACGGTCAACAAGATGCCGCTGAGGGGGTCATCGGATAGCGCTACAAAGAGGGCCGTACACAGATAGCCAATGGCCAACCCCAGCAGGCTGCCTCCCACAATGACTACAAACAGCTGTTGTAGGCCCCCCAAGACCGTCAGATGGCCAGTTGTGTGAGCTTGAAGAATGAGACCAAAGAGAACGAGAGAGACGCCGTCGTTGAAGAGGCTTTCACCTTCCACAATGGTGGACAGGCGATCGGGCACCCTCACTTCTTTAAACACAGCAATCACAGAAATTGTGTCTGTGTTAGCCAGGATCGTACCCACCAGCAGGGCTGGAATCCAGTCCAGGTTGAGCGCCAATCGTAGCACCAGGGCAGTAACGCCCGAAGCAATTACCAGCCCGGGGCCAGCTAACAGACTGATCGGCTTGACCGTTGTGCGCAGACGGCTGATGTCGGTGTTGATAGCGGCCTGAAACACCAGGATGGGCAGCAACAGATTGAGAATCAGATCGGAGTCAAGGCGCACTGGCTGGGGCAGCAGTTCTGTGACCGCAAGCCCGGCCAGCACCAGGCCGGTGACGTAGGGCACGCGATAGCGACGGGAGATCAGGGCGACTCCCGTCGCCACGAGCAGAAGAATGGTCAGGATACTGGCGATCTCGGCGACATTGATGTCAAGCAGACTTGCCTGGGGTCCTGAGGTCAGTGGGGTAGATGGGGCTAGATCAGCGAATAGGTGCAAGGGCCAAGCGCTAGGGTGTTTCATAGGAGGGGATAGTCAGCGCATCAGAAAATATCTTGCCGGAGGTTAATATCTTGCCGGAGGTTGGCTGGCGGTCACCAGCCAACCTCGCGGGGATGTTTCATCAACTGAGCAACGTTGCTGCGGCAAGTTGACACAATGACATTCTCTTAGTGATAATGGGAATTTGTGTGAACTTTAGGGCGTGAATTCCCTTGGCAAACGTTGTAGTGATTGGGGCCCAGTGGGGCGACGAAGGTAAGGGCAAAATTACCGATTTGCTGAGTCGCTCGGCAGATGTGGTGGTGCGCTACCAGGGTGGGGTCAACGCGGGGCATACCGTAGTGGTGAAGGACCAGACCTTCAAGCTGCACCTGATTCCCTCGGGTATTCTCTACCCCGAAACCGAGTGCGTCATTGGCAGCGGCACCGTGATCGACCCCAAGGCACTGATTGGCGAACTCGACAAGCTCGACGAGCTAGGGATTTCCTCTAAAAATCTGTTTATCTCCAATGCGGCCCACGTCACCATGCCCTACCACCGTCTGATCGATCAGGCCGCCGAGGAGCGCCGGGGCAACCACAAGATCGGCACCACCAAGCGCGGCATTGGCCCCACTTACGCCGACAAGTCAGAGCGTATAGGCATTCGCGTCATTGACCTGATGGACCATGTTCGCCTGCGTAAGCAGCTGGAGTGGACTGTTCAGTACAAAAACGGCATTCTCGAAAAGCTCTACGATCTGCCCCCCCTCGACCCGGCGGCGGTGATCGACGAATATACTCACTACGCCGAGCGGCTGCGCCCCCACATCATCGACAGCTCCCTGCACGTGTACCGGGCCATTCGCCAGCGCAAAAACGTGCTGTTTGAGGGGGCCCAGGGTACGCTGCTCGACCTCGACCACGGCACCTATCCCTACGTCACCTCCTCTAACCCGGTGGCGGGGGGGGCCTGCATTGGCACCGGCATTGGCCCCACGGTGATCGATCGCGTCATCGGCGTGGCCAAGGCCTACACCACGCGGGTAGGCGAAGGCCCCTTCCCCACGGAACTCACCTGTGGGGTGGGTGAACTGCTGTGCGATCGCGGTGCTGAGTTTGGCACCACCACCGGTCGCCGCCGCCGCTGCGGCTGGTTCGACGCCGTGATTGGTCGCTATGCAGTTCGCATCAACGGCCTCGACTGCCTGGCCATCACCAAGCTCGATGTGCTGGACGATGTGGACGAAATCGAGGTGTGCGTGGCCTACGAGCTAGACGGGGAGCGCTGCGAGGAGCTGCCGGCCAGTGCCGACGCCTTTAGCCGCTGCAAGCCGATCTACAAGACCATGCCCGGCTGGAAGCAGTCCACCGACCACTGCCGATCGCTCAGTGACCTGCCCAAGGCCGCCTTGGACTACCTCAAGTTTCTGGCGGAGCTCATGGAGGTACCGATCGCGATCGTGTCGCTGGGGGCCAGCCGCGACCAGACCATCATCGTAGAGGACCCCATCCACGGGCCGAAGCGGGCGCTGCTCTACGAGAATGGAGAGCCTCAGGTGGCCTAGGGCTGAGGCGTCGTCAAGTTTGTCTTTTTGAATGAGTTATCAACGGGGGGATTTTCCATGGAACTGACTATTGAATGTAAATCGCGCGATCCGAAGGCCAAGCCCAACGCGCTGCGCCGCCAGGGACTGCTGCCCGCAGTGCTGTACGGTCACGATGGCACCGAGTCTGTGTCGCTGACCGTCGATCAGCATGCGGCGGAAATGCTGCTGCGCAAGGCTGCTGTCAACAACACTATGATCGATCTGCAAATTCCCGACCTGTCGTGGAATGGCAAAGCGCTGCTGCGGGAAGTGCAGGCGCACCCCTGGAAAAACGCGCTTTACCACCTCAGCTTCTTTGCCGTTAAGGCCCAGGACGAGGTCGAAGTCGTTGTGCCGATCCACTTTGTGGGTGAAGCCAAGGGTGTAACCGATGAGGGGGGCGTGCTCAACTCCGAAATCACCGAACTCACCGTCAAGTGCAAGGCGATCAACATTCCCGAAAGCATTGACATTGACATCACCAACCTGGCCGTCGGGGATACGCTCAGCATCACCGATCTGACCCTGCCCGCTGGGGCTGTGGTGGTTGGCGAAGTCGACCAGGCGATCGCCACCGTGCTGCCGGGCCGCATGGCTGAACCCACCAGCGAAACCGAAGTGGCCCTGGATGAGCCCCTGGCCCCCGTGGCCGAAGAGGCACCAGCAGCCGAGTAGGCAGGGCTAGTTTGGGCCGTCGCCTGGGTCGGCCATCGACGCAGGCCTGCTGGGGGCTGGGAACGCGATTCCTGGCCCCTTTATCGTATGTTTCAACCGTTTTGAAGGTACCTATGACCGATGCCGCCCTGCCTGAGTTGATTCAGCAGATGTGTCAGCCGGGGTTTTACCCCCATCCGGTCGCTGAACCGATTCGGCTGCTGCAAACCCACGTCTCCTACGTGCTGCTGACCGGCGACTACGCCTACAAGTTAAAGAAGCCGGTGAACTTCGGTTTTTTGGACTATTCCACCCGGTCGAAGCGCCGCCACTTCTGCCACGAAGAGCTGCGCCTGAACCAGCGGGGGGCCAGGGATTTGTACCTTGAGGTGGTTGGAATTGGCCAAACGGGGGACAGCTATGGTCTCATCGCCGGGGAGCCGACCGGGGAACCAGTGGAGTACGCCGTCAAAATGGTGCAGTTTCCCCAGACGGCCCTGCTCAGCGGCCTGTACGAGCGGGGCGATTTGGGGGAAGCGCTGATTCGAGAGCTGGCGGAGACCGTGGCCGCCTTTCACCTCGGGGCCGAAACTGACGACGAGATTCGCAGCTACGGCACCGTCGAGCAAATTCGCCAGGCCTTTGACGAAAACTACGAGCAGACCCTGGGCTATATCGGCGGCCCCCAGACCCAGGCCCAGTTTGACGAGACCAGGGCCTACAGCGATCGCATCTTTGCTACCCAGGGGGATCTGTTCCAGCAGCGCATCGACCAGGGCTGGATTCGCGCCTGCCACGGCGACCTGCACCTGAACAACATCTGCCACTGGCGGAACCAGCTCTACCTGTTTGACTGCATTGAGTTCAACAAACCCTTTCGGTTTGTGGATGTGATGTACGACGTGGGCTTTGTAGTGATGGATTTGCTGTCTAAGGACTGCGGCGAGTTGGCCAACGCCTTTCTCAACACCTATGTGGAGCGCACCGGGGACTGGGAAGGGCTGCGGCTGCTGCCCCTGTACATCAGCCGCCAGGCCTACGTGCGGGCCAAGGTGACCTCCTTTCTGCTGGGCGATCCTGGGGTGGACGAAGCGACCAAGCAGCGGGCCGCTGAGACAGCGGCGGGCTACTACCGCCTGGCCTGGTCGGTGTGCCAGCCCCAGCAGGGCCGGGTCTACATGATGGCGGGGCTGTCAGGGTCGGGGAAGTCCACCACGGCGCGACAGTTGGCCAGCCAGATCCAGGCCATTCACCTGCGCAGCGATGCGGTGCGGAAGCACCTGGCCGGGGTGCCGCTGGATCAGCGCGGGGACGACAGCCTGTATACCCCAGCCATGACTGAAAAAACCTACGATCGCCTGCTCAGCCTGGGCATAGCCCTGGCCCAGGCCGGGTATGCGGTAATTCTGGACGCCAAGTACGACCGCGCCAGCCGGCGGCAGCAGGCGATCGCGCCGATCCAGGCGGCGGGCCTACCCCTGAGTATTCTGCACTGCACTGCGCCAATGGCGGTGCTGGAGCAGCGGGTGCGCGATCGCAGCGGCGACATTGCCGATGCCACCGTGGCCGTACTGCAGCAGCAGCACATGGAGCCCTTTAGCGAGGCCGAACAGGGACTGGTAACCGCGATCGACACCACCCAGGATCTGCCACCGCAGATAGCCGCTATAGTAGGGGCATAGACGGGCAGAGGCCTTTTGTCCGCCTGTTTGGCGCTCCTGAGAGGACGGAACGGTGGCCGACAAAATTATTCCAACCGCCTTTAAGATCTGGCTGGCGTTTCTGTTCCTGTTTTTGCTGCTGGGCTACGAGGTGGTGCCCAGTATTTTGCTAGGGGCGGTGGCCGGGTTTGCGGGGGGCACCATTCACGCCTGGTGGATTACCCCTGGGGGCGAGCCGACCACCGCCCTGGAGCTGCCCGCCTCCCTACGGCAGCTCAACCCTAAGCGCCTGCCCCTGGGCAATTTTTTCGGGCGTAGCCGCAGCCCGCGAGTCCCCCGAGCCCGACGATAGCGGCTGGGGAATGGTAGCGGGGCATACTGAGCGGTAGCAGTTTTTACCGCCCAGCATGGCAGAACGAGCGTATTGGCTGGCCTGGGCTCAGGCCAAGGGCCTGGGCCCAATTTTATTGAAGCGTCTGTGCAGCCATTTTGGCACCCTGGCCACGGCCTGGCAGGCCAGCGGATCCGAGCTGCTGGAGGTGGAGGGCATTGGCCTGGGGTTAGGCTCCAGCCTGCTGGAGTATCGGCAGCGGGTTTCGCCCCCGGAGCTGCTGGCCCGCTACGAGCAGCAGCACCCCAACTTTTGGACGCCGGCCGATGCCGACTACCCGGCCCTGCTCTACGAAATTGACGACCCGCCCCCGGTTATTTTCTACCGGGGGCGGCTGGAGCTGACCAGCGCCCTGCAAATGATGCCCTCGGTGGGCGTCGTGGGCACCCGCAATCCGTCGGACTACGGCAAGCGGTGGACCCGTCGCCTGACCCGGCAGCTGGTGGGCCACAGCGTGGTTGTGGTATCGGGGTTGGCCAAGGGCGTCGATCGCTACGCCCACCAGCAAACCCTCGACGACAACGGGCTCACCATTGCGGTGCTGGGCACCGGGGTGGATCAGATCTACCCCTCAGTTAACCGCGACCTGTACGATCGCATTGCCCGCCAGGGGCTGCTGCTCAGCGAGTACCCCAACGGCACCCCGCCTGAGCGGGCCCACTTTCCCCGCCGCAACCGCATCATTGCCGGGCTCAGCCGGGCGGTGGTGGTGACCGAAGCCCCGTCCCGTTCCGGAGCGCTAATCACCGCTCAGCTGGCCAACGACTACGGCCGCGACGTGTACGCGGTGCCCGGTTCCCTCGACAACCCGAACAGCCACGGCTGTCTGGAGTTGATTAACCAGGGGGCCCAAATGATTTTGAGCGACATGACACTGGTGACGGCCCTGGGTCAACTGCCCCAGCTGCGCCCAGCCAAGACCGACGAGACAGAGGCCGACGGCAGGGGCGATCGCCCCGCCAACAGCGCCACCCCGCCGCCGCTGTCGCCCGCTATGGCCCAGGTGCTGGCGGCTATTAACGACGAACCCACCACCCTCGATCAGCTCGTACAGGCGATCGCTCAACCCACCAGCGAGGTACTGGCGACTCTGGTGCAACTAGAGTTAATGGGCCTAGTCACGCAGCTGCCGGGGATGCGCTACCAGCGCTGTTAGAAGCTGTCATCAAGATGCCACACGGGCTGGTCGCAGCGCTGCTGCAGGAACTCAAACCGCAGGTCGGCCAGCTTGATCAAGTCGCCGTCTTGCAGGTAGTGGCGCTGGGCCGGAGCCAGGCGGCGTCCGTTGACCCAGGTGCCGCCGTCGGTGCCCAGGTCGGTGATAAAAAAGCCCTTTTGGGGGTCAAAGTTAAGAGCCGCGTGGCAGTCGGCCAGCCCGGCCTGGGGCAGGGCCACGGTGCAGCGACCGCTCTGCCCCAGCAGCCAGCGGGTGCCGCAGAGGGTGACCTGAATAGCGCGATCGGTATTGATGTTGGTGCTGAGAAACGCCCGCCCGTCGGTGACGATGCCCTGCACGTACCAGTCAGTGCGGTAGCAGTGGTTTTGGGCAGTCAGAATCGGATCGATGACATCGGCCACCTGTTCCAGGTCGTAGCTCAGATTGCGAAAGAGGGTGTCTAAAAGCCAGGGGGGAGAATCGACCGGCTGGCGGCTGGTGCCCCTGGGGAGAAACGGACTGGAAGACTGCTGTCCGGCATTAGCTGAAAAAAACTGTGAAGAAACCATAGCGAACCGTCGATTTACCACTATTGCGTCTCTAGAACGGGTCACCCGCTGCCGCAGTAGCCTGAGCCCTGACTCGGGGTGGTGGTGGCGGTGTACCCAGTCTATGCACCCATGCTCTGGGCTTTCAGCCCGGGGCATTTAGAAACTCCTGAGAGGATATGTCAATGACACGCGACGATTTTGCTCCAGCGCCCGGCCCAGGTGGGCTTGGCTGCTGCCATTAAACTGGGTTTGTGCAGGTTGCACAATCCTGGAGCTGGGGTTACTTATAAAAGCTTTATGATTGATCCGCAATTCTACGGATGGACTTTAATTGACGGCTAGAGGTAAGTACCTAGTGCTATGTCAAACCGAAGTTTGTAGTTTGGGTGGCGTTAGCCCTCTAAATCCCCCAACTTTTGCGGGACTTTGACTTTCCGGCCCCCCAAAAATTGGGGGTTAGGGGGGCCTTTGGGGGCAACTTTTCCAAGCGTATTTTGCAGATTGTTGATTTCGCCAATAGCATCCGCTAGCGCTTCACCCACCCTACGGGAGCCCTAATTTCTAGCTTTGACGCTGCACTAGCAAGTTAGTGCTGATGGGTTCAGCGGTTCAGGGGCTGCAGGGTGAGGGGCGAGGATGACACGCCCTGGAGTGGATTAAGGCTGGAGTGGATTGAGGCTGGAGTGGATCGAAGGTGAATTGAAGGTTGAAGGGTTTTTGAGTCTCTGCTATATCATCAGGATATTCTCGCCTCTGGCATGACCCCGTGGCCAACCTCTCCAACCGCGCCCAGCCACCCCTGGACTTTATCCCTCCGACCTTCGATACGCGAGTGCTGTCCCTGGTCCGCCTGGGGTTGCCCCACTGGATGCGGTGGCGCGAGCAGATTCGCCAGGTGGATGTCGTAAATGTCGATGGGTTGGTACACCTGCTGCGGGCTTTCAACGCCCAGGAAACCCGGTTTTTGCTGGCGTTTCGGCATCCCAGTCCGCTGGACTCCTATTGTTTAGCCCATCTGATGTGGTACGCGGTGCCCCAGCGGGCCCGGGAACTCGGCATCAAACTCAAGCACCCGGTTCACAGCCACTTCATCTACGATCGCGGCATTCCCCTCTGGGCTGGGGACTGGGTGGGGTGGATCTACAGTCGCCTGGGGGGGACGCCGATTCAGCGGGGCAAGCTCGATCGCCAGGGGCTCAGGTCGGCCCGTCACCTGTTTGCCAACGGATCTCTGCCCCTTGCCGCCGCCCCCGAGGGGGGTAACAACGGACACACCGAGATTGTCAGCCCCCTGGAGCCCGGGGTGGCCCAGATGGGGTTTTGGTGCGTAGAAGATATGCAGAGCCAGGGCCGCAGTGAGCAGGTTGCGATCGCCCCCCTGGGCATTGCCTACCGCTACATCACGCCGCCCTGGGCCGAACTCGATCGCTGGCTCGATCGCCTGGAGGTCGAAAACGGCCTGGCTCCGGCTCCGGTGGCCTACGCGGCGGGCGATACGGCCCAGACCGCCATGGAACACCGCTACCGGCGGCTGTACGGCCTGGGGGAGCACCTGCTCAGCCTGATGGAAACCTACTACAACCGGATCTACGGCACGGCGCTGCCCCAGACCAGCCCCGCTGGGCAGTCGGAGCCCCACGGGCCCGGCGACGCTGGCACGGATGACTTCGCCAAGCGCCTCGCCGCCCTGATGGATGCCGCCCTCAAAGTGGCCGAAACCTACTTCAAGCTGCCGCCTAAGGGGGGCGTGATCGATCGCTGTCGCCGGATTGAGCAGGCCGGCTGGGAGCGCATCTTTCGCCAGGACCTGGGCGGCGATCGGCCCCTGTCAGCGGTGGAGCGGGGGCTGGCCGATCGCGAGGCCGAGGAGGCGAATCTGCGCATGTGGCACATGCGCCTGGTGGAGAGCTTTGTCGCCGTCACCGGGCAGTACGTGCGCCAGTGCCCCTCCGCCGAGCGCTTTGCCGAAACGGTGATGATTCTGCGGGATACGGTCTGTCTAGTGCAGGGCCAGAACCCTTTCCCCCGGCCCAAGCTGGGGCCACAGCAGGCGGTGCTGACGGTGGGCGAGCCGATCTCGGTCAGCGATCGCCTCGCCGACTACAAGGCCAACCGCAAGCAGGCGGTCGCCCAGCTCACCGCCGACCTCCAGGTGGCCCTGGAGGGGATGATTCCGCCTAGCTCCCCACCGGAGTAACCTCCGGCAGCAGGGCCAGAATGGCCTCCACCTGGGCCTGGTAGTCGGCCTCGGATATTGCCGGGGTCCGGGTGGAGGCCTCAACCTCCTGGCCCAGCTCTACCCAGGAGCGGCAACCGCTATAGCCCTTGTGGCGCGGCAGCAGCAGCGGATGCTGAAAACGGTAGGCCCGCAGCAGCAGGGCGTACAGGGGGCGATCGGGCTGCCAGGTCAGCCGCTCGGCCACAAACTGCTGGTTCCACACCAGGTGGGGCAGCAGCGGGGCAACCTCGGCCTCGGCGGTGAGGGGCAGGGCGTGGGTGATGGTGGCCCAGCCCTCAAACCGCACCGGATCGTCACCGGGCACCGCCTGCACCAGGGGGCGAAACTCGTCCTTCAGCAGGGCTTCCTTTTGGTGCTCCCCCGTAGGCAGCAGCAGCACCTGCCGGGCCGCCAGGGAAAACTGGCCTCGGGCCTCGCGAATGCCGCCCTTGCGCAGCAGCAGCATGGTTTTGCCCTGTAGCAGGGCGGTAACGGCGACCTGCCATTCCTTTAAAACCCATGACACCATGGCCTGTGCTCTCCGAGGTAATGTATTGACGACACGCCCCAGGGCTCGGACCGCGATCGATCTACCCTGGCCCTGGCTCTACGGTCAGATCTGCCCACTGGCTGAGTACCAGGGTTGCTTTGGCCACAGGTTGCCGTCCCCAGGGGGCGGAGACAGAGATAAAGCCTGCCGCCCCGGCCTGTTCTGCCAATGCTAGATCAGCCCAGCTATCGCCGACAATCAGGGTGCGGGTGACGGGTACAGCGAGGCGATCGCACACCTGGACCAACAAAGTCGGGTCGGGCTTGGGCGGTTCCCCCGGCGCGGTGCCCCGCCCGACCGCCACCCAGGGGGTCAGGTCGTAGTAGCGGAGAAATTCTTCCACGTAGGCGGGGCTGTCGGAGGACAGCACGCCGATTTTGAGGGGGCTGTGGTGCAGCCGCTCCAGCATGGCTGCGGTGCCTGCGAAGGGGGGCGTGTAGACGGCTTTGCCATTGCGGGCCTGGTTCACCGCCGCAAAGCACTCGGCCACCACGGCTTGCACCTTTTCGGCGGCGTACCCCGCCTCTACCAGCACCGCCACCGCCCCTTCCCGGTTGGCCTCGCGGGTGCCCGCCGCCATCAGTCCGTCGGGGTCGATGCCCTGGGCCGAGACGCCAAAGCAGCCGAGCAGCACCTGTACCAGATCGTCGCCACCTCCCACGGCGGCGGCGCAGGCCTCGGCCCGGGCGATCGCGGTGCGCTGCAATAGCCCCCGCGAGTCGGCCAGGGTGCCATCCTTGTCAAAGACGATCGCCTCGATGTCGGTGATGAGATGGGGCCCGCAGCGGACATGCACCATAGCAAATCCTCAAATAAGCAACTATTCCCTGACAAACCGCGCCAGGATTGGGGCGTTCGAAAATTTCGTTCCCAGCTCACCCACTATCCTAGATAATGGGAAGGTTTTGAAATTATAAGCAGTTCACTATGCGCACCCACTACTGCGGCACCCTGCGGGCCAGCGACATCGGCAGTACCGTTACCCTGTTCGGCTGGGTCGATCGCCGCCGCGACCATGGGGGCGTGATTTTTATCGACCTGCGCGATCGCACCGGAGTGGTGCAGATTGTCAGCGACCCCGAGCGCACCCCCCAGTCATACCCCCAGGCCGACCCGCTCCGCAACGAGTACGTGGTCAAAATTCAGGGCCGGGTGAGCCAGCGCCTGGAGGGTTCTATCAACCCCAAGCTGCCCACGGGCGAGATCGAGATCTACGCGGACACCATCGAGCTGCTGAACGCGGTGCGCAAGCCGCTGCCCTTCCAGGTCTCCACGGCGGACGCCGAGAGTGTGCGCGAAGACCTGCGGCTGAAGTATCGCTACCTGGACCTGCGGCGCGATCGCATGGCCCAGAACCTGCGCATTCGCCACGAAGTCACCAAGGCGATCCGCCGCTTTCTGGAGGATCAGGAGGGCTTCTACGAAGTGGAAACCCCCATTCTCACCCGCTCCACCCCCGAGGGGGCGCGGGACTACCTGGTGCCCTCGCGGGTCAACCCCGGTGAGTTCTACGCCCTGCCCCAGTCACCCCAGCTGTTCAAGCAGCTGCTGATGGTCTCGGGGGTCGATCGCTACTACCAGATCGCCCGCTGCTTTCGCGACGAAGACCTGCGGGCCGATCGCCAGCCGGAGTTCACCCAGCTGGACATGGAAATGAGCTTCATGACCCAGGACGAAATCCTGGCCCTGAACGAAGCCCTGGTGGCCCACATTTTTAAGGCGGTCCAGGGTGTGGAAGTTCCCCGCCCCTTTCCCCGGCTCACCTACGCCGAGGCCATGGACCGCTACGGCAGCGACAAGCCCGACACCCGCTACGGCCTGGAGCTGGTGGATGTGTCAGACCTGGTCAAGGGCTGCGGCTTTAAGGTGTTTTCGGCGGCGGTGGCCGACGGCGGCATCGTCAAGGTGCTACCGATTCCGGGCGGCAACGATCAGATCTCCAACGTGCGGATCAAGCCCGGCGGCGACCTGTTCAAGATTGCGGCGGATGCCGGGGCCAAGGGGCTGGCCTACGTGCGGGTGCGGGCCAATGGTGCGGTGGACACGATTGGCGCGATCAAAGACAACCTCAACGAAGACCAAATGGCGGAGCTGCTGCGCCGCACCGGAGCCACCGAGGGCACCCTGCTGCTGTTTGGGGCGGGGCCGACCAGCATTGTCAATGCCACGCTAGATCGGGTGCGCCAGGCGATCGCCCGCGAGATGGACCTGATCCCCGAGGGCACCTACAACCTGCTGTGGGTGACCGATTTCCCCATGTTTGAGTGGAACGCCGACGAACAGCGGCTGGAAGCCTTGCACCACCCCTTCACCGCGCCCCATCCCGAGGACATCGACGACCTCAAGACCGCCCGGGCCGTGGCCTATGACCTGGTGCTCAACGGCTACGAGATCGGCGGCGGCAGCCTGCGTATCTACCAGCCCGAGGTGCAGAGCCAGGTGTTTGAAACCATTGGCCTCAGCGACGACGAGGCCCGCGACAAGTTTGGCTTTTTGCTAGAAGCCTTCGAGTATGGCACCCCGCCCCACGGCGGCATTGCCTACGGCCTCGATCGCCTGGTGATGCTGCTGGCCGGGGAAGAGTCGATCCGCGATGCGATCGCCTTCCCCAAGACCCAGCAGGCTCGCTGCCTGCTCACCCAGGCTCCCTCTGGGGTGGACGAGGCCCAGCTGAAGGAACTGCACGTCGCCTCCACCTACGACCCCGAAGCCGATGCCTAGTATTGGCGGGCAGAAATATAACAACCCTTGTTATGGGTGTCGGGTGTCAGGTGTCAGGAACGGTTGGCCAACTTACGCCGCAGAGTACTAGCCTGAAGACATCAGCTAGAACGGGACGGCGGCGGTCAGGGTCATTAGCTCGCCCCGGTGGGGATGGGTGACGTCCAGGCGATGGGCATGGAGGTGCAGTCGCTGCCCCGGTTCACTTCCGCCGTAGAGGCGATCGCCTAGGATCGGCGCATTTAGCCCCTGGGGGTGAGCGGCATGGACGCGGATTTGGTGGGTGCGGCCCGTGAGCGGGTAGAAAGCCACTCGCGATCGCGCCCCCTCGCGCCCCAGCAGCTCAAACTTGGTTTGGCTGGGCTTGCCCTGCTGCCAGTTTACCCCTTGCCGGGGGCGCTGGGCGGGGTCGCCCCACAGGGGTAGGTCAATGATGCCCGAGGTTTCTGCAACCTCCCCCACCACGATCGCCTGGTAGGTTTTGGCCACCTGGCGCTGGGCAAACTGCTGGCTGAGCTGGCGGTGGGTAGCAGCATCGCGGACCAGCAGCAGCACCCCGGAGGTGTCCTGGTCGAGGCGGTGGACGGGTTGCAGAAAGGCCGCCGGGGGCAGCGTCAGGCCCAGGCGGGAGAGCACGCTGTCGGCGCGATCGCCGGTTCGCCCCGGCACCGACAGCAGCCCCGCCGGTTTGTCCACCGCGATCAGCCAGGGATCCTGGTACAGCACGGGAATCCCCAGGGCAACTTGAATGGCTCCTGCGGGTCGGGGCACAGCATGCTGCGCCCCGACGGGGAGATTTACGGTCTGCAACACCTGGGCCGACAGGCCCGACAGCAGAAATCCCATGATCGGCTGGCAGCGTTCGGCGCAGGCCCCGTAAAACTGGCCCGGCTGTCTGTCCCCCTGGGCCGGTCCCCACCAGAACTCCGCCAGGGCCAGGGGCCGCAGGCCATACTGGGCGGCGGTGTGCAGCAGCTTGGGAGCGCAGCAGTCGCCCGTGCCCGTGGGCAGGTTGCCCCCAGCTGCCAAATTCTGGATCACCACCGATTCCCCGGCAAAGTTGGCAAGGCGGTAGGCGGCGTGCATATCGGCCTGGAGCTGGCGGGAGAGGTCGCGGCGCTGCTGTCTGAGGGCGGCGATTTCTGCATCAGCGGCCTGCATTTTGGCGGCCAGAGGGGCGAGGCGATCGCCCCACCGCTGCTTAAATCGTCGCAGCTCGGCCTTGTCTCCCCGGCTCTGGTGCTCCAGGGCGGCTAGGGCCTCGGCGAGGGAGTTTCCGGTCAGGGTGCGGGCGAGGGTTTGGCGCTGCTGGGCGCGGGCTTGCTTGCGATCGCGGTGACACTGGTTTAACCTCTGGCGGGCCTCGGCCTGCTGCTGGAGCAGGTCATCGTAGACCCCTCGCTGCGGCAATGTTTGCAGGGTGAGCAGCCGGTCTTTGATCATCGCCAGCTGAGCCAGGGTGTGGGCCTCCTGCTGCGCGACCTGCGATCGCCCCGGTATGGGCGGCACCCAGCCCGGCACCTGCGCCTGCCCCTGCCACAGCCCCGAAAACGCTTTGAGCACCCCTATCCCAGTTGGGGTTTGCACCAGCAGCACGCCGTACATTTTGCCCTCGGCAGGGGTGCCAAGCTGTGCCATCAGCCGCTGGGCTACTGCCCTGGCCAAGGCGGTACGGGGCAGGCGGTGCCACCCGGTGCGAGGGCACTGGCTTTGATAGTAGTAGTCTGCCCCCTCGGCAGCGGGGAGGGTTGGGTCTGCCAGCCAGTCGTCCAGGGGGAAGAGCAACGAGTCCAGCACGGTCTAGGCTACGCAGCGGTGGATGAGGGTGAGCATTCAGCATAGCGGAGCAGCCGCCACTCGAGAACCCTAACACCGTCCTTTGCCATACCTTTTCAGGCCCGACTATCGCCGTGCGGATATCCCTGGCGGTGCTGTCTTTCTCACCCTGGTAACGTTTGACCGCAGGCCACCCCAAATGTAGACACCGTTGAGGCTTGACAGAGCACTAGGGTGATCGTCTCCCTGGGTGGGGCAGGGAGACTGCTCATCAGGCGGACGACCAGCGATCGCAGGCTTGCCACCAGGCTATACCCACCCCAGGCAAGGGTAGCTTGCTTGACTATTTTACTATTTGGCTATGTAATGATTCATAGAGGACAAGTGTTCTTGCTAGTCCTCTATTTGTTTCTAATTGAGGATTCTTGTTTATGTATCACTTCAGCACGATGTTGTCTGTCGGGTTTGAGGAGGCGATCGCCCTGGTGACCGCAGCCCTCGCCCAGGAGGGCTTTGGCGTTCTCACCGAGATCGATGCTCAGGCCGCCTTTAAGAAAAAATTGGGAGTTGACTTTCGCCGCTACACCATCTTGGGTGCGTGCCATCCCCAGGTGGCCCACGCCATGCTGCAACTGGACGACAAGGCCGGAGTGCTTTTCCCCTGCAACGTGGTGGTGCAAGCCCGCGACAATGGCCGGGTAGAGGTCTCAGCCATTGACCCGCTGGCCATGTTCGCCGTGCTCTCCAGTCCCCAGGCTAGAGAGATCGCCGAAGAGGCCAGCCAAAGCATGCAGGCGGTGATGGCCCGTCTGTCGGCGGCGCAGCCCGCAGCGGTTTAGCGGTTGGCTGACCCGCTAATCGGCCCTGGGCTAGACGGAATGGGAGTTGTCGTTAAGGAAGGCGATCGCTGTGTGGAAGCTGCTGCAATTCATTCAAAAAAATTTGGTCTGGTCGGTTCCAGCCTGTATGGTGGCAGGCATTGTGGTGGGGGCGCTGATCAATCCGGCCCCGCTGAAGGCGCTGATTATTCCGCTCACGTTCTTGATGGTCTACCCGATGATGGTGAACCTGCAGCTGCAGGAGGTGCTGTCGGGGGGAGATACCAAAGTACAGCTGGTCACCCAGCTGATCAACTTTGCCGTGGTACCGTTCTTTGCCTTTGGCATGGGGCAAATCTTTTTCGCTGACCAGCCCCTGGTGGCCCTGGGCCTGCTGCTGGCCTCGCTGCTGCCCACCAGCGGCATGACCATTTCCTGGACCGGGTTTGCCCAGGGTAACGTGAGCGCTGCCGTCAAGATGACGGTGATTGGCCTGATTTTGGGCTCCGTGGCGACCCCCTTCTACGCCAAGGGGCTGATGGGGGCGGTGGTGGACATTCCCCTGGGCGACATCTTTCGCCAGATTCTGGTAATTGTGTTTTTGCCCATGGTGCTGGGGTTGGCGACCCGCGTGGCGCTGATTCGCACCGTAGGAGCCGACAAGTACCACAAAAACCTGAAGCAGAAGTTCCCCGCCTTCTCCACCCTGGGGGTGTTGGGGGTGGTGTTTGTGGCCATGGCTCTCAAGGCCAGGGATATCGTCGGCAACCCAGGCATTTTGCTGTCGTTTTTGCTGCCCCTGGCCTTGCTGTATGCGGGCAACTTTTTGCTCAGCACCCTGGTGGGCAAGCTGCTGTTTAAGCGGGGAGATGCGATCGCCCTGGTTTACGGTACTGTGATGCGCAACCTGTCGATCGCGCTGGCGATCGCCATGACCAGCTTTGGCCGCGAGCAGGGGTCCGAAATTGCTCTGATTATCGCCATGGCCTATATCATTCAGGTGCAGGCGGCGGCCTGGTATGTGCGGTTTAGCGATCGCATTTTTGGCGCTCCAGTCGCCACTCTGGGATCCAGAACCACCTAGTATTCACAGGGTTGTATGGCCGGAGAAACCAACCTCAACCAATTACTCGCCACTATGCAGCCCATGCAGCGCCAGGGAGAGTACGTGTTCTGCACCCTGCCAGCCGACCAGGTGGGCACCCTCACCAGTCAGACCATCGGCCTGTTTCATGAAGATGAAGGGCTGACGCTAATGTTGCTGCGCTCCCAGGCCGATGCCGCGGGCCTGCCCTACGATGCCGTTTTTGCCATGATTACCCTTACCGTGCACTCCAGCCTGGAGGCAGTGGGGTTTTTGGCCGCGATCGCCACCCAACTGGCCAGCCATGGCATCAGCGTCAACCCGGTGTCGGCCTTCTACCACGACCACCTGTTTGTGCCCGTCGCCCAGGCCGAGCTGGCCCTGGCACTGCTGCACGAGCTGTCGCAGGCCCACACCCCTGACACCCGTAGCGATACCAGTCCCTGAAGGCACCAGCCCACCCATCATTCCTGAACCCCAGACTCTGAAACCTGACACCCCCGCCAAGGTCGCTCCAGGTCTGCCAGGTGGTATTAGTTCCCCAAACTGAGGCGAGCGTTTACCGCCAGCGTCTTCAAGTCCTCCAGGCTGGGGGTGGGGTGGCTCTCCCCCGCTGCGGCCTGACTCAGCCACAGCAGGTACTCGATGTTGCCCGCTGGTCCCAGCAGGGGCGACCAGGTCAGGCCCCGGTAGGCCCAACCCAGGCCCTGGGCCGTTTCAAGCACAGAGGCGATTGCCGCCGCCTGATCCCCAGGGTCGCGCACGACACCCTTCTTGCCGACGCGATCGCGCCCCACCTCGAACTGGGGCTTCACCAGCAGCACCACCTCCCGCGGCGGCCCCAGCAGCGCCCAAAAGGCGGGCAGCACCTTGGTCAGCGAAATGAACGACACATCCATCACCCCCAGATCCGGTCGCGGTTCCCCCTCGCCGTAGAGCTGTTCTGGGGTGAGATGGCGCAGGTTGGTGCGCTCCCGCAGCACCACGCGGGGATCCTGGCGCAGGGCCCAGGCCACCTGGCCGTAGCCCACGTCGATGCCGTAGACCTGTGCCGCCCCGGCCTGCAGCAGGCAGTCGGTAAAGCCGCCGGTGGAAATGCCCCCATCGAGGGCAATGCGACCGGCGATCGCAATGGGAAACTCTTCCAGGGCGCGGGCCAGCTTTTCGCCGCCGCGCGACACGTAGGGCGATCGCGTTTTTACCAGCAGTTCCACGTCCTGGGCCACGGGGGTGCCCGGTTTATCCACCACGGCGTGGTTCACCTGCACCTCCCCAGCCCGAATCAGCCGCTGGGCCTGCTGCCGCGACTCACACAGGCCCCGCTCCACCAGCAGGGCATCCAGGCGCTGTTTGGCCATCTTCACGGCTCCTGGGCGGCGGCGCGAGGCTTGAGGCCCCGCCGTCCAGCAATTTGTTCGAGCTGCTGTTTGACCCGATCCAGCCCGGCCTTGGTGCCCTGGCGGTCGTACAGGTCGCTGGCTTTGAGCAGAGCCTGCACCGCCAGGCCGTCGGTGCCCAGGTTGGCGTAGGCCAGGCCACTGTTGTGAAACGCCTCGGCGCAGTCGGGCTCGGCCACCATGACGGCGGTGAACTGGTCAATCGCCGCCGGGTAGCGGCCCTGGGCAAAGTCGGTGCAGCCTGACTCAAACTGGCTCCGGGCCGCGTCGCCAATCGGCATCGACAGCTCCACCACCGGCGACGGAAAGAGGGCGCTATTGCCCAGGGGCCGACGGTAGGCCCACACCATTACCCCCATGCCAAAGCCAAGAATGGCCAGCACCACCGATAGCCAGATTGCCAGTTCCACCAGGTTTTTCCTCCCACTACTTGGACCAGAAGCCCCTTTGATCGGTTGCTCATTGAGATGCTGCTAGAAGCAGGGCCTCTAGAGCATCAGCTTGACCAAACAACCAGCCAACTCCCCGCCGATTGCCAGAACCATTTGCCGGAAACTCAGGGGCTCAGGCTGAATATTAATCCTATGACCTACCCCTTATACCCCCTTAGCTCCACCATAACTATGCAACAGGTTCTCAGAGAAATCGCGCTGGTTCTTCCCGGTCGGGCTCTGACCATCGCTCTGGCGCTGGCTGGAGGGATGGCGATCGCAGGTTGCGAACCGAGGGTTGACCCCCCAGGGGAAACTGCCCCATCGTCCGATGCGATTCCTGAAGGGATCGCTTCGCGAATCGCCACCATTCAGGATATTGTCGCCACCCCGGTTTTGGTCAGCCTGGGCCAGGGGGAGCCCGCACCCGCCCAACTAGACCAGGCCATGGCCTACGGCGATCGCATCACCACCGCCGATCAAGCCCTGGCCGAGGTGGGGCTAGTTACCGGGGCCGTGTTTCGCATCGGCGGCGATGCCACCCTGACCCTACAGCCCAACCAGCTACTGCTAGACTCCGGCCAAATGATCACCTGGGTGCAGGGCACCCCGACTGGCCCCGTAGATATCGTCACCCCAGCTGGGATTGCGGGCATTCGCGGCACCACGGTGTTTGTCAACATCGGAGACGACCCCACCGCCCCGGTGGAAATCTTTTCCTGGGAAGGGGAGGTTACCTTTCGGCTGACGGAGGGTGGAGAAGAGGTGGTTTTGACCAGTGGCGAGCAGCTGTTTGTCACCCCCGGCGAACAGAACATTGAGACGGTGCGTCAGCAGGTGCAGCCCCTCGATCGCGCCACCGCCCAGCAGCGCCTGGAGCAAAGTCCGCTGATCAATGGCTTTGGCCAACCGATCCCAACCCGCCCTGAGCTTGAAGCTACCGTTGAAGCGCTAGATTAACCCGCTAAGAATGCGCGGGTTGGAGGGTGCCACTGTCTAGTCTATTGGTATTGCTCCGGCGATCGCCGCAAAACCACAGGTATTTGTGAGCAACAGGCGGCTGTTGGTCGAATTCACCGCCCCATTGGTCGAATTGATGGCGGGGCCAATTGAATTCATCGCCCCGTTCATAAGGATCGCTTTCGTGATCTAAATAAAAATGCAAGTGCTGATTATGGATGCGTTCCTGTTCCTCAAATTCATCCGCCTGCGTTAAAGCAATGCCCTCGTTTTGCTCGAAAGCAGCACCATTGTGCTCACCATTAACGACCTCGCGAGAACGGATGATGGCAAAAATACCGAGGTTCTTTGGCCCACAGGCACATGTCAACTCCCGCAGAAGCATCGGTTTCAGCACCTTAGTACCAATGCCATCTTGGAACGGTAAACCTGATTTAAGGTGCATCCCATGCCACGCCAAAAAAGAAGCTCGCCCGTGCTCGAAAAGGGCGTTCGCCGCGCCGCCGGGCTTAAATCGATCAGCCCCAGCCTAAACCTGGGCGACGGGCTGACCCTAGACAGCTATTTGCTAGAGCTGGATAAGCTCAGGTCTCAGCTCGCTACCTACAACGAATCGCTGTCGTTTGCCGATCGCGCCCTCAGCGTGGTGCAAGACACCGAAAAAGAAATGAGAGTGCTTTCAGAGCGCATGCTGATTGCGGTGGCGGCCAAGTATGGCAAAGACAGCTATGAGTATGAAATGGCAGGCGGCATTCGCAAGAGCGAGCGCAAGCGCCCCACCCGCCGGGTAGACAGTGTGGCTTGACCCACCTACACCTTAAACTCTAAAATCCCCTCGGCAGGCTGAACCTGGCGAGGGGATTTTGCATTTGTTTCACGGTTTGACCTACCTATAAAGGGCAGCCTGAGTATTCTCAGGGCGCTGCAAGCCTTTTAACGAATCGGTAAAATCCTTGCTCTGGTTCGAGTCTCATCAATAGTAATCAAGGCACCCGTTTCCAGCTCAATCGAGAACTGTTGCAGTGCTGCCAGAATTGGGTTGGCTGCTGTATCAGGCAAAATGTCTTGGCTTCGGAGTTGAATAACGCTGGGGGTTTCGGCTTGTGTAGTAGCCAGAATGGCACCGAAATCTAAATCATGGGTAAACACAACACAACTGTTTGCTGCGGCCCAAGCCATGATGGTTTTGTCGCTGGCACGGGGATCACCGATGGTTGACCAATGGACTGCGTCGTAGCCTGCCTGGATGAGAACTGGTACCCAATCGGGTGACAAGTTCATGTCGATGACAAGCTTCATGCAGAGGCTAGCGGCACTTCGATCTCGTCAGCTCGCCATGCGGCATAGGAGAGGGCTTCATAAATATCTTCTGGCTCTAAATATGGATAGGCCTGGAGAATGGCATCCATGGTGCGCCCCGCTGCCAGTAGACCGACAACGGTACCAACCGTAACCCTCAATCCGCGAATACAGGGTTTACCCCCCATCACTTCAGGGTCTAAGGTGATTCGGGTAAGGGGCTTAACGGGCATAAAGTGTCCTATCTATGGAAGTACTATCAAATTCTGCTAATGAAGCTGTAGGTACACATGTCCATTTCAACAGATGGTTTTTGAAGAATGGCAAGGCTTTCATCGCTACCTTTGATCTTGAAACACATCCCGCAGAAAGTCGCCGTGCAGCGAGGTTTCTTTCACCGCATCCAGGGTGCCGCTCTCTAGGGCCTGCACCCACCGCAACAGCTTTTGGTGTCGCGCCGCAATATCGGCGGGGAACAGAAACCCCTTGAGCGCTTGATTGAGGGTTTTTTCTTGAAACAGGCGATGGTGACTGGGCTGGGGCATGCCGCTGAGGTCGGTAAGGCTAACTAACGTTACTGCCGATCTTGGCCTAAGCCGCTCGATTGTGGTGTTCGTTTAGCTATGTTTACAGTGCAGCCATCGCCACCTTGGTGACTGCGTAGATCAAGTGACCCAGGCGAACCCTGTATCATGGTTACAGTCACACTTCGTTACATCTCTGGCCATGGTCGCTGAACTGGTTTCCCTCTCGCTGGCATCGCTCGAAAAGCACACCTGGGTCTGGCAGGGCCACAACATCGCCTACACCCTAGCGGGTGAAGGCACCCCCATCGTGCTGATCCACGGCTTTGGCGCATCCCTCGGCCACTGGCGCAAGAATATTCCGGCCCTGGCGGCGGCGGGGCACCGGGTTTATGCGATCGACCTGCTGGGCTTTGGCGACTCTGACCAGCCCGAGCTGCCCTACACCCTCGACCTCTGGCAAGACCTGCTGGCCGACTTCTGGGCCGAATTTATCCACACCCCCGCCATCTTCGTTGGCAACTCCATCGGCGGCCTGCTGACGCTGATGATGCTGGCCAACCATCCTGACAAGGCGCAGGCTGGGGCAGTGCTCAACTGCGCCGGGGGCCTCAACCACCGCCCCGAAGAGCTGCACCCGCCCCTGACCTGGATCATGGGAGCCTTTACCTGGCTGGTGAGTTCGCCCCGAGTCGGCCCAATTGTGTTTAACCAGGTGCGCCGCAAGGGCCGCATTCGCAGCTCGCTCCAGCAGGTGTACCGCGATCGCGCCGCCATTACCGACGAGCTGATCGAGATGATCTACACCCCCGCCTGCAAGCCCACCGCCCAAAAGGTGTTCGCCTCCATTGTCACTGCGCCGCCCGGGCCAAAACCCGACGACCTGCTGCCCCACATCACCCAGCCGCTGCTGGTGCTCTGGGGCGAAAACGACCCCTGGACGCCGATCAAAGGGGCCGAGGTCTACCGCAAACTCGCTGAAGACGTAGCCCGTCCTAGCCTAGTCACCTTCCACAGTATCCCCAACACCGGCCACTGCCCCCATGACGAGCGCCCCGAGGTAGTCAACCCGCTGCTGATAGACTGGCTGGGTACGCTACCCCAGGGTTAGTTATCAAGCAAACCGTAGATTGGGCGAAACGAAGGATCACCCAACAACAGATTCGGTTTTGTTAGGTTCTGCTGGCGCACAATCCAAGCATAGCTACAGGGGCCAATCTATCGGTGCTTCAAAGATCTCTATCTCAGAGAACGGGCAGGACTGAGGCAGGTTGGCAGGGTCAAGCGGTGTTTCTTGACCCACCAGGTTCAACCCCTTTTCGTAACCCACCTAGGGCAAACGCATACTCGAGATGAGAATATTAAGACTCATTTCTAGGAAGTGAGTTATGTGTTCTGCCCAGCCCCTATCGCCGTTAATCGAGCATTTTCAGCCGCTTGGCCTGGGCAAAGTCGATCTTCACCATGATCGGGTACATCATGAAAAAGAGACAGATGGCGATCGGTACCGACACCTGGTAGATGCTCATGGCATCCAGGGCGATCGCCACCCCGGGCAGCAGCCGCCCCAGGGCAATGCCAGCCGCAATGCACAGCAGCACCCACAGGGTGAGGTAGCGCTCGAAAATGTTGAGCTGTCCCCCGGCGACTGGGGCAGCGGCAGGCTGTCTGGTGGACATAGAGGTTTGAAGCTAATGATTCTAGGGCCAGTATACATCAATAAAAATTGATATATTGAGCAGTATCCTGTCCTAACGGTTATTACTCTGCAGCAGAAGTCAGTCGACTGTACGGGGACGGTGGTGGCGGCCTGTCTGGTGCGGCTGGGCTACAGCGCTGAGGCGGCGATCGCCACGGTGCAGAGCGTCCACGCCGGGGCCCTTGGCGTAGTCGCCCAGCGGACCTTTATCCACGACTTTGCGGCCCAGACCTAGGGCGGGGCCTCCAGGCTCTTGTCGGGCAGGCTGGCCCAGAGGGTGGTGCCCAAAATAATCGCGCCGCCGACCAGGGTGCGGGGGACGGGCACTTCCCCCAGCAGCAGGGCCGCCAGGGCAATGCCGTAGACCGGCTCCAGGCCGCTGATCACGCTAGCGGTCTGGGCTCGCAGCACCGCCAAACTCTCAATAAATAATGTGTGGGCGACGGCGGTACACAGCACCCCCAGCACCAGCAGCAGGCCCAGGTCCTGGGGTGTCAGGGCCAGGCTGGCCAGGGGGGTGACCAGCAGCAGGCAGAGGAAGGCAAACAGGTCCTGGTAAAAGGCGATCGCCACTGCCCCATACCGCTTTCATCCGCCGCCACTGGTTGCTCGATGGGGTCGAGCACCTCATCAACGCTGAGCGCTGGGTTGGCTTAAAACGCGTTGGCCTCGTGGAGGCTGAACGCCGTATCCTCGGTCAACCCCCGACCATTGAGCAGCGCTACTATCTCGTTAGTTTTGACGGCGATGTCCAACGCTTTGCCCAAGGGGTGCGCAGCCACTGGGGTATTGAAAACCAGCTCCACTGGGTGCTCGATGTCGCCTTCCACGAAGATGCCTCTCGAATTCGTAAAGACCACGCCCCCGCTAATCTGGCCGTCGTCCGTCACATCGCCCTCAATCTGCTGCGTCAGGACGCTTTTGCCAAAGGGGGTATCAAGGCTAAACGCTTGCAAGCAGGATGGGATAATGACTACCTAATTCGGCTACTCTCCTCCTGAGTATGCGTTTGCCCTAGTAACCCACCGCGATCGCTTCTCTTAGGTAGGGCTTCAGGCTAGGGTTTTCTTTGAGGTGACGCTGAATCTCTTGGCGCTGCTCTCTGATGGTGTAGACCCAGCTTTTTGAGCGAGCCTCGGGCTGGTAGTGCCACTTGAGCAGATGCCCCAGCAACACCCCCAGTCGATTTCGCAACTCCTGCCGCTCCTGCCGACCCAATGATTCGATCTCCTCGATCAGATTCTCAATGTCGAGTTCCCCCAGCTGACCCGCGCGCAGCAGCTCAGCCTGACGCTGAGTCCAGGCGTAAAAGTCTTGCTTGTAGAGAGTGGTGGTTCGCATCGGCAACACCATACTGGCTTTCTCCCATCTTAAAAGGGCTAATAGCAAGACGATACGGTACTTTTCTGACTTGGCGCTCTGCTTTAGCTGGGCGCGCATGTCACACCTCTGCTTAGCAATGCCCCCTGGCCCAATCAGAATTCTGTAATCTCCGCGACTATTACCTGGCCAATTGACCCTAGAGTGGGTTAAAAACCGATTAATTCTCGTCCTTCGTCGTTACCACCACCGCCTATGTCTTCAGCCGCCCTTCAGGAGCAGCTCGATCGCTACTACCGCCAGGTCAAAACCGTTATTTTATCGCGGCAGCACCCGGTCAGTGGGCTACTGCCCGCCAGCACCGCCGTCAACGTGCACGGCAACTACACTGATGCCTGGGTACGCGACAACGTCTACAGCATTCTGGCGGTGTGGGGGGTAGCCCTGGCCTACCGCCACCTGGACGACGACCAGGGCCGCACGGTGGAGCTGGAGCAAAGCGTGGTCAAGCTGATGCGGGGGCTGCTGACCGCCATGCTGCGCCAGGCCGAAAAGGTGGAGCAGTTCAAGGAACGCCAGGACCCGCTGCAAGCGCTGCACGCCAAGTACGACACCGGCACCGGGCTGCCCGTAGTGGCCGACGACGAGTGGGGCCACCTGCAAATTGACGCGACCTCGGTATTTTTGCTCATGCTGGCCCAGATTACGGCCTCGGGGCTGCAAATTGTCTTCACCCAGGATGAAGTCAACTTTGTGCAAAACCTGGTCTACTACATTGGCCGGGCCTACCGAACCCCCGACTACGGCATTTGGGAACGGGGCAACAAAATGAACCACGGCAAGCCCGAGCTCAACGCCAGCTCCGTGGGCATGGCCAAGGCGGCGCTGGAGGCACTGCGGGGCTTCAACCTGTTTGGCATGCGCGGGGGGCAGGCCTCGACTATCCACGTGCTGACTGATGAAATCGCCCGCGCCCGCATTACCCTGGAGTCGCTGCTGCCACGCGAATCCGGGTCAAAAGAGATTGATGCGGCCCTGCTGAGCGTGGTGGGCTATCCCGGCTTTGCCATTGACGACGCGCAAATAGCGCAGAAAACCCGACAAAAAATCATCGACAAGCTGCAAGGCCCCTACGGCTGCAAGCGGTTTTTGCGCGACGGCCACCAAACGGTGATCGAAGACACTACCCGACTGCACTACGAACCCGAGGAACTGAGGCAGTTTGAGCACATCGAGTGCGAGTGGCCCTTGTTTTTTACCTACCTGTGGCTGGATAGCCTATTTGCGGGTGACAAAGACCAGATTCGCTTTTACCAGGAGCGGCTGGCGGCTTTGACCGTAGAGCGGGATGGGGTGGGTCTGCTGCCCGAGCTGTACTACGTGCCCGCCGAAAGCCTGGCAGCCGAGCGAGCTAAACCCGCCAGTCAACCCCGGTTGCCCAACGACAACCTGCCCCTGGTGTGGGCCCAGAGCCTCTACCTGCTGGGGCAGCTAATTCACGACGGGCTGCTCAAGCCCAGCGATATTGACCCCCTGGGGCGGTACCGTGCCCTGGGCGACCACCGCTACCCCGTAGTGCAGGTGGCCCTGCTGGCCGAGGACAAGGCCCTGCAGACGGAGCTGGCCACCTACGGTCTGCCCACCCAAACCCTGGCCGAGATTGCGCCGGTGCAGGTGTTCCCCGCCGCCGAGTTGTCGGCAATCTATGCCGAGATTGGCAAAAACAACAAGCTGAGCCTCAGCGGTCGCCCGGTGCGGCGGCTGCGCAGTCTGACCACCTCCCGCATTTTTCGCATCAAGGGCGAGTCGGTGGTGTTTTTGCCGTCGTTTCTGGACCAGCAGCGGTTTTACCTCACCCTCGACTACCACTTTTTGGTCGCTCAAATTCGCAGCGAGCTGGCCTACATCTACGACCACTGGCGCGAGCCGGGTCGCCCCACGGTGACACTGTTGCTCACCCACGCCATGTTTGAGCTGGGCCACAAGCCGATCTACGAGTCGCCGCTGATGGCGCTGATGCAGGAACTGCAGGGCGATCGCTGCGACCATGTGCCGGTCAAGCTTGGCCCCCTGCACCAGCTCGCCATGACCACCAACCTGGAGCGGGTGGACAACGTCAACGGCTACCAGCTGGGTAGTACCTCGGTGGGCTACTCAGCGCTGTGGACCGCCTACCTGGGCTTTGAGCCCGATCGCGACGGCCCCCTCTCGCTGCTCGAAGAGTACACCCTGGAAAACGAAACCGACCTCGATCGCCTGCTCACCCAGCTGCGCGAGTCCAACAACATCTACGAGCAGCTAGAGCTGCTGGCCACCCTCAAACACCTCCACGGCAGTACCTTTAACACAGGCTTTGGCGGCCCCAGCCACACCATTACCGTCGAAGATCTGCTCGACGAGGTCTACGCCAAGGCCAGCCAGCTGGAGCAGTGGGGCATTTTGCGGCGGGCGGCGGGGCTGCTGGGTAAGGCCGACATTACCCTCTCGGATGCCGTGACTGAGCTGCTGGTGCGCCAGAAACAAATTTCGGTGGGCAAGTCCTACAGCGAAGCATCACTGATTACTGAGCCAATGGGGCACAGCGAAATTCTCGACAAAATTCGCACCTTCTGCGGCGACGACGTGCGCGACCACGTGCTCACCCAGGAGATCTTGATCGATTTGAGTATCTTAATCAAGGCGGAACCATCGCTGTTCAAGGGGCTGATGACCCTGCGGGTGGGCTACCTGCTGCTGCTGATCACCAGCGAGCTGGCCCGCGAGCGCGACATTCCCCAGGACGAAGCCTACGGCCAGCTGGTTGACCTCAGCCCCTTTGAACTCAAGACCCGCCTGCGCCAGGTATTGGCCGGGTTTGACGGGCTGAACCAGTCGATTTTCCGCCGTGAGTCGCTGCACGTTAAGCCCCATAACCCGATTAACTGGCAGGTGGTGCCCGTCGGCATTGAGCCCGTGGCCGAGGCCACCGAAACCCCTAAGCCCCAGGACTGGTGGCGCAAGCGGGTGATCGATGGCGAAATCGCCCGGATTTCGGAGGAGTTTTACACCCAGGTGTGGGAGGTGCTGAAGCACTCCAGGGGGATTGTGATCGGCAACAAGTTTGACCGTAAGAATAGATTGGATAGCGATCGCATTCTCTCTGAAATGACCCCCGGCGAGCAAAACTTTGAGCGCCGCATCACTCACCTGCTGAACAAGATTCAGGCTCCCGAGTACCGCCACGTCAACATGGAGGCGCTGCGGGAAATGGGTGAGATCTTCAAGGTCAACCCCGACCTCTACTTTGAGGACCACATCTACCTCGATGTGCTGATCGGCCATGCCGTGCGCCTCGGCTGGTTTGACCAGTATCCCGATCGCGTGGGAGCCTACGAGTCGGACAAAGCCGCCGCCTGGCAGGCCTTCTATCGCCTGCCGCCAACCCAGTGCGCCACCTACATCGCTATGGCGCTCCAGTTCCTCACCGTGCTGGGTGAAGCCGAAGTGGGCGGAGAAGCCCTGGGCAAAGCGCTGGAGGAAGTTGCGTAGAAGACGACCTGATCTAAACGGGATGCTGGAGGGGTGGCGGAGGCCATAGACTTAGCCCATGAAAAACATGCTTGTGGCAGGGGCGATCGCCCTGGGGCTACCTGTGGTCGCCCTGGTAGGCACCTTTTTCTACATCAGCGCCCCCAATGGTCGCGCCGCCGACTACGACAACCTGGTCACCTACGAGGCTTACCCTCCCGGCACCGCCAACCCCGAACAGCTGAGCGTCGTCAGCTACAACCTTGGCTACCTGTCGGGGCTGACCAACCAGCAGGCGGTAGCGCGCGACCCAGCCCTGTTTGAGGCCAACCAGGCCCAGGCGATCGCGGCCCTGGAAACCCTGCGGCCCGACATTCTGGCCCTGCAAGAGATCGACTTTGACGCCTACCGCTCGTTCAACCGCAACCAGCAGTACGCGGTGTCGGCAGCGCTGGAGATGGCCTTTGGGGCGATCGCCGTCAACTGGGACAAGCGCTACGTGCCCTTCCCCTACTGGCCACCCCAGGCCCACTACCGGCAGATAGTCTCGGGGCAGGCGGTGCTCAGCCGCTACCCCATTCGCCGCAACGAACGGCTGGTGCTGGAAAAGGTGCCCTCGAACCCCTTCTACTACAACGCCCTGTACCTCGATCGCGTCGCCCAGGTCACCGAAATCGACCTCTCCGGTCAAACCCTGATTGTGATCAACGTCCACCTCGAAGCGTTCAATGCCCCCACCCGGATTCGCCAAACCCAGATGGTGCGCGAGTTAGCCGAAGGTTACGCCAAAGATCACCCCGTTTTGCTGGTAGGCGACTTCAACAGCAGCCTCAACCGCGATGAGGGCGATGAGCCGCGATCGATTGAAATTCTGCTCGACTCCCCGGCGCTGGCTTCGGCGCTGCCCACGGCCCCGTCGTCGTTCACGTTTCCGTCTGACCAGCCCCAGTACGTCCTCGATTACATCTTCTACACCCCTGCTACCCTGGAGGTGGTGGCTGCCGAAGTCGTAGCCGAGGCGGCCCAGGCCTCGGACCACCTACCCGTACAAGCCCAAGTAACCCTCCGTTAAGGTTCGCTCTGACGCTACCGCCCAGATCCACCTATTCTGGTGATCAGAATATTGCAACTCCGACAAGCGCAGGGATGTCCCCAGAAGTAACTTAGTCAAATTGATTGGCACTTGGAGAGAGACACTTTAATGACCCCTGCCAACCTCTATGAAACTGACTTCTACGCCTGGACCTTAGAGCAGACTAAGCTCCTAAAAGAAGGTGACTTTAAGCATTTAGATCTGGTCAATTTGGTAGAGGAAATTGCATCCTTGGGCAAACAGCAGCGACAGGAGTTAGAGAATCGTTTAGCTGTTCTGCTGGGCCATTTACTTAAATGGGAGTTTCAACCCAGTCACCGCAGCAAAAGCTGGAGAGCAACCATTCGTGAACAGCGACGCACTGCTCAAAGGCTGCTTCAGCAAAACCCCAGCCTCAAGCCCTACTTACCTGAGGCGATCGCCGTTGCCTACGAGTCGGGGCTAGATTTGGTGGTACGCGAAACGCCCTTAGACTATCCCGATTTGCCAACGGATTGTCCTTACACTCTCAAGCAAATCTTTGAGCCAGACTTTCCTGCTGGCATTAGCAATGCCTGATCGCTGTCATCCTCGCTTTTGAGGATCACTCTGGCGGCACCGACGTAGTCGTCTACCTACCTGATGCTAGGGTGCCAATCAATGAGTCTTGTTATGGAACCTTAGGCGGTCGTAATGACACCCACCTGAGCACACATATCAACCAGGGGACAGCGCTTACATTTAGGTCGATTGCCTGTGCAGATGTGCTTGCCGAAGGGCACCAGCAGCCGGTTGATCTCAACCCAGTAGGCTGGCGGCAATTTTGCCTCTAGCGCAGTCATGGTCTTTTCGGGAGTCTTGGTTTGCACGTAGCCCCAGCGATTTGTCACTCGATGCACATGCACATCCACGCTGATGCAGGGGTAGCCCAGCGCCACCCCCAGCGCCAGGTGGGCACACTTTGGCCCCACTCCTTTGAACTGCATCAGCACTTCGGGGTCGGCGGGCAGGGTGCCGCCATACTGATCCAAAATTTGCTGGGAGATCTGATGGATTTGGGGGGCTTTGCTCTCCGCGAAGGTGCAGCCGTCAATCAGGGTCAGAATTTCGTCCACACCTAGCTCCACCATTTGCTGTGGGGTCCGCGCCCTAGCAAACAGCCGCTGCGACACCGGCACGCTCACCTCGTCGTAGGTGCGGATGGAGATGATGCAGGCGATCAGCTGCTCGTAGAGCGAGTCGAAGCCCTCTTCCGCCAGCTGAAACATGGCGGCTTTGGGAAACGGGGCTACTGCCTCGCGCAACAGCGCGATCGCCCGGTCAATATCAAATTTCTTGGCCGTCACGACGCCATAGGGGTGCAGAACTCAGGTATCGGGACAGGTTCGAATAGCTAGGGTTTAGGGTTCAGAGTTCTAGGTTCTAGGTTTCAGGTTCACCACTGGCCTTGAACCTGAAACCTGAAACCCTAACCCCCCTACTGACCCATCACCTTTAGCCTGACAGGCCATTAGCTCATGACCAGGGGGGCCATCAGCTCAGGATCTTGGAACAGCGGCGTGCTCAGGTAGCGCTCGCCAAAGCTGGGCTGGATGATCACGATCAGCTTGCCGTCGTTCTCGGGGCGGCAGCCCACCTCGATCGCGGCCTTGACCGCCGCCCCGGTGGAAATACCCGAGAGCAGGCCCTCTTCGCGGGCCAGGCGACGACCGTAGGCGATCGCGTCCTCATCCGCCACCTGCACCACCTCGTCGATCAGCGCCACGTTCAGCACCTCGGGCACAAACCCCGCCCCAATTCCCTGAATTTTGTGGGAGCCGGGCCGCCCGCCCGAGAGTACCGGGCTGTTGATGGGTTCGACGGCGATCGCCTTGAACTCTGGCTTGCGCTGCTTCAGCACATCGGCCACGCCGGTAATGGTGCCCCCCGTGCCCACCCCCGCCACCAGCATATCCACCTGGCCATCGGTGTCAGCCCAGATCTCTTCGGCGGTGGTGCGGCGGTGGATGTCGGGGTTGGCGGGGTTGCGAAACTGCTGCAGCATGTAGGCGTCGGGCAGGGTATCGAGAATATCCTGGGCCCGCTGAATGCAGCCCGACATACCCGCCACCCCAGGCGTCAGCTCCAGCTCGGCTCCGTAGGCCCGCAGCATGGCCCGCCGCTCGGAGCTCATGGTTTCGGGCATGGTCAGAATCAGCCGGTAGCCCTTGGCCGCCGCCGCCATCGCCAGGGCGATCCCCGTGTTGCCTGAAGTGGGTTCCACCAGGGTGGTTTTGCCAGGGGTGATCAGCCCCTCGGCCTCGGCAGCTTCAATCATGTTGATGCCGATGCGGTCTTTGACGGAGGCCGAGGGATTCATGCCCTCCAGCTTGATCACCAGCCGGGCCAGGCAGCCATCCTCCTGGGGAATGCGGTTGAGCTGCACCAGCGGGGTGCGGCCAATTAATTGGGTCACGTTTTCGGCAATTCGCATGGGGCTCGAAGGGTGTAGTGGGCCTAGATGTAATACATAATGTCGACTTGCTGCTGGGCGTTGCGCTTTTCGACCAGGTCTTGCAGAGTGTACTTTTGCAGCACCCCTTCGGCAGCCTGGCGCACCTCGGTCCACATGCCCTGAATCACCTGCGCCTCTGGGGTTTCAGACACCTGGGCCGGATCGGCCTGGGGCTCAAACCCCTCAATGCAGCTCACCACATCATAGAGGGTAATCTTCCACGGATCACGGGCCAGCAGATAGCCGCCCCGCGCCCCCCGCTGGCTTTTCACCAACCCGCCCCGGCGCAAGGTCGCCAGTAGCTGCTCCAGGTAGCGATCGGGAATGTTTTGCTGGCTGGCGATCTGGCGAATTTGCAGCGGTTCGCCGCTGGGGTAGTGGGGGCTAAGCTCTAGCAGAGCCAGCAGAGCGTATTCACTTTTTGAGGACAAATCCACGGGGCAGGCGGGGTAAAGAGCGATAGGTTCTATTATACTCCGGTTCTCCACTGGGGTTTGCAGGATTATGCGATCGCCCAAAAAACTCTCGCTTTGTATTGGGCTTCACCAAACCGCCCAGGGCTTCGGGGTAGTGTTCTGGGATACATATGGGGTAGGGCTACGGCCTGGGTTGGGGGGCGATCGCCCTGGCCGCTTGCTGCGGGGCTCAGCGCAAACCCACGGGCCAGGCTAACCCTGCGATCGCCTCACGCTTCAGATTGTCATCTAGCGGGTACGGTTTTGCTATGAGCCCACTTAATCTGGTTGTCGATCAGCTCGTTGCCCCCAGGGCGGCTCAACCCGCCTCGACTGCCGACCCGATTGCCCTGGAGGGACTGGCGGACTTCCTCGAAATTCTCCAGTTTTTAATCCGCGAACCCTCGGTGGTAGGCAGCGAAGACGCCTTCTTTCGAGTGCTGCGCCGGGAGCTAGAAGAAGTGGGGGCCGAGGTCAGCTACTACCACGGCGTGCTGGTGGCCCAGGGCCGCCGCCCCCACGAGCTTATGCTCTCCGCCCACATCGATCGCCACGGGCTGCTGTGTACCGGCCCCAACGAGTTTCAGTACGCCGCCTTTATTGCGGGCAACCAGAGCGAGCTGACCGGCGACTCAGTGTCCGAGCAAATGCTGCACACCATCGAAAACCGTTTCCAGGGCCAGCGAGTGCAGGCCCACCTGCCCTACACCGGCACCTACATCGGCCAGGGCGTCATCACCAACTCCTACATCTGCCCCGAGCGCAAAAACCTGATCTTTGAAGTCGATGGGCTCGACTACCTCCAGCCCGGTACCCCCGTGTCCTTCCTCGATCGCCTCCAGTTCAACGACGGCTACATCTCCGCCCAGCTCGACAACGTGATCAGCGCCGCGATCATTATTTTTCTGTTTCGCTGCGGGTTTGAGGGCACCGCCCTGTTCACCGCCCAGGAGGAGTCGGGCCGCAGCTGGCGCTACGCCCTGTCGTGGTTTCAGCGCCAGCGCCTGGGCACCGATCGCCTGATCGCCCTCGACACCAGCCCCTACCACAGCCGCGAAGCCGCCGACCAGCAGCTCGTCACCCTGCGCCGCAAGGATGCCAGCGCCGACTTTGCCGCCGCCATTACCCAGGAACTGAGCGATCGCTGCACCGAGCTCGGCATCCCCCACAGCTACAAAGACGACTACATCGCCGTCCAAAACCTCACCCGCCCCAAGCCCTACTCCCTGGGCCGCACCGAGATGGGTCGCCTAACGGCTGCCACCAACGGGGCCGTCACCGGCACCACTCTGCAAATTCCCACTACCGAATACCACACGGCCACCGAAACCGCCTCCCTGGCCTCGGTGGCGGCGGTGATCCGGCTGTTGCAGACCTATATTGGGTAGGCCTAAACTCCACGGCATACAGCTACGTACAATGGAGTTAACCCCTATTAACGGCGACTATGCTGGCTTTGGTTTCTCCCGATAAAATTCAGTTGCCAGCGGGAGCTGTAGTGCGGTTGCCTGCTACCTGGCATGAGTACCAGATCCTAAGTCAACAGCGAGGGGCAGGGGCGCTGCCTCGACTCAAGTATCGCGATGGAGAAGTCTGGCTTATGGCACCCATGCCCCAGCATGGTCGCGATGCTCACCTTATAGCCAGCATCATTACGACTCTACTGGATTGGACCGGCCAGGAGTACGATGCCTTCACCCCCGTGACTATGGAGCTGCCTGAAGAGAGCGGTATTGAACCAGACTATTGCTTTTACATTGATCACTGGCAAGCGGTGTCGGGCAAGCGACGCATTAACTGGAGCATTGATCCCCCACCCGATCTGGTCCTTGAAATTGATGTCACCAGCTACTCAGACGTTAACGACTATCTCCCCTATAGGGTGCCGGAGTGCTGGTTCCTAACGCGCAACCAGCTGGTCATCTATCAATTGCAGGCTGAAGGCTACGTACCAGGTCACCAGAGCCGGTATTTTCCCGATCGCGACCTTCAATCCATCGTTACTGGCTGTTTAGAGGTGGCCTATAGCCGCAATACCAGTGCCGCTATTCGCGATTTGAAGCGGCGATTAGCCTCAGAACCAAGCGCTGACTAAGGCGCTATGGGGTGCTTGCAGCCTTGGCCAATGGGCAGCTTTAAAGAATGAAGGGCAGGCATTTTTGACCGCCCACTCCCTCAGGTTTCTGTAGCAGTGTTCTAGTCGGCATCCAGGGTGAGGGAGATCTGGTAGATCGCTTTTTTGGGTTGCCCGGTGGCCTGGGCCAGTTGGCGGCTGGCATCGGCTCGGGAAACCCCCTGGTGCAGCAGCCGTTCTAGCTCAGCTTTGATCGCCTGTTCCGACCACAGGGGGGCGGTGCGGGTCGCCCCCTGAATCACCACCGTGAACTCGCCCTTGGGGGCGGTGCTCTGGTAATGGGCTAGGGCCTCGGCTAGGGTGCCGCGCCAAAATTCCTCAAACCGCTTGGTCAGTTCGCGGCCTAGGGTAATGGGGCGATCGCCCCCCAGCACCGCAACCAGATCCTCCAGGGTTTTGATCAGCTTGTGGGGCGCTTCGTAGAGAATCACCGTGCGATCTTCCCGGGCGATCGCCTCCAGGCGGGCGGTGCGGTCTTTGCCCTTGAGCGGCAGAAAGCCCTCAAAGACAAAGCGATCGCTGGGCAACCCCGACACGCACAGCGCCGTCATCGCCGCCGTAGGCCCTGGAATCGGCACCACCGGCACCCCCGCCTCCACACAGGCCACCACCAGTTCGTAGCCGGGGTCAGAGATCCCCGGCATGCCCGCATCGCTGACCAGGGCCACCGCCTGCTGACGGGCTTGCAGGTGGTGCAGCACCTCCCCAGTCCGACTCTGGCGGTTGTGCTCGTGGTAGCTAATCTGGGGCGTGGTGATCTGGAAATGCTGGAGCAGCTTGCCGGTGTGACGGGTATCTTCGGCGGCAATCAGATCGACCGATTGCAGAATTCTCACCGCCCGAAAGGTCATGTCCTCCAGGTTGCCCAGGGGGGTACCTACCACGTAAAGGTGGCCGGGCTTGGGGTCAGCGTCGGAAACAGGAGGCATGGGCTATGGGCAGAGGGGGCTTCTCAAAGGCTAGCGCACCGCTCGACCCTTGCCACCGCTGCCCCCCAGAGTCGGTAAGAAAGTGTCCCTCGGGCAGATCGCCCCTGGCTAAACCTGGGCGATACTAAGCAGCAGTGGTTGAGTCAGCGCCAAGGAGAACCGTCATGAAACAGCGTACGCTTTTGGGATTGATGCTGGGGGTGGTGACCCTTGCCGCAGCGGTACCCTCTGCTGTGGCCCAGGCTCCCGATGCCCTGGCCGCGGCTGAGGCGGCCCCGGCGACCCTCGCCATTCCAGATTTAGAAACCACCCGCTACGAAAACCTGTTTTCGATCGCGTTTCCAGTGGGGTGGCAGATCAGCGCCGGTCCCGATGCGCCCCAGGTGGTTGCCGACAGTGCCGGGGCCAGGGGTAGCCTGCCCGCCATGCGTACCGAGATTACTTGGCAGGATGCACCGCCCCAGGTCGTCGTAGGTGAGTCCTTAAACGACATACGCGCCAGGGGCTACAGCGTCACCCGCTACGATGCCGCTACCATTGACGGCGTCACCGCTGTACGCCTGTGGTTGAGTGACATTCCCGACGGGTTGCCCAACGCCTTTGTTACCTACGTGGGCTACCCCACCGCCACCGCCATCATCACCAGCTACTACGGCGACACCACCGCCAACCTCGATCCGGTGCTGATGGCAATTCACCAGTCCTTCGCCCGCGCCAGTGCAACCTCCTCAGGCGGCACATCGTCCACAGCCAACTGATCGGTGCGCGGGCTCCTGGCTCGACACAAGCGCAGCGCTCCTATCCTGACGGTTCTGGTGATGGCTGTTCTGGCGATGGCTGTAGAAAAATGTCGGGTTTTTTACTGAGTGGATGAAAGATTTGGCAACTTGGGGTAAACTTCATCAGACTGTGGGGGAGCGTCTGCCAGCCGTCTGTTTTAGCCTTTAGCGCGGGTGGTTCTCCTGTTGTGCAAGACCCGCGCAGGTCCGCTGAAAAATCTCCCGTTGCCAACGTCAGGAAAGATTACCCATGAGCCAGGAAGAAGCCTACAGCACCGCTACCCTGCCGCCCGAGGAGCCCACCCCGGTCGATCCAGAAGCTCTGGTTACTACCTACGCCGACAGCCTGATTACCGAGCTGTTTGACGACGTAGACAAGATTTTGGAGGGTGACGAGGGGGCTCTGGCGGCGGTAGAGGCTACCCCCGAGCCCGCTTCTACCGCCCTTGCCCCCATTGTCGATATCCCGGCTGAGGCGGCAGAACCCCCGGCCGCCGATACAGCCCTGGCTCCCCTAGGTACCGACATCGACTTCTTCCGTGCCGACGATGTCGCCGCTGCCCCTCCTCCGGCACAGACCAAAACGCCCGCTGGCAAGCTGTTTGACCGCATGCTGCTGGCGATCACGGCCCTGTCGCTGATGGGAGTGGGGGGGCTGCTGTGGTTTGGCCAGCAGGGCAATCGGTTCCCCCTGGGGCGATCGCCCATTGCTGAAACCGCGGCCCGGCAGGCTGACGAAGAGTTTTTGGCTTATTTGCAGCGATCGCTGGAGGTAATCTCCAGCAAGGTTGAGCGGGGCGAACTGGGCACCACTACCGCTGTGGGGCAGACTCCGGCTGGGGTGGCCGTTCCCGCTCCGCCAATGTTGCCACCCCTGGGGGCGGGGGGTACCGTGGGCAGCCTCGGCACCGGCCCCGTCAACGTCATCGAACGGGTCTATATTCCCTACCAGACAACCCAGCAGCCGGTAGCCGGGGCTCCTGCCCTGGTGCCTCAGCCCGGGGCGGCGCTCCCTGCTCCATCGGCGGCTCCCCCGACGGCCCCACCCTCGGCCGCAGCCCCAATTCACGCCCTGGTGGGGATCCTAGAGCTGGGCAATCGCTCGGCGGCCCTGTTTGAGATCAACGGCGTTTCCCAGCGGGTCTACATCGGTGAGCGGGTGGGCAGCAGCGGCTGGAGCCTGGTTTCGGTGTCAAACGAAGAGGCGGTGATTCGCCGCAACGGCGAAGTGCGATCGATCTACATTGGACAGCGGTTTTAGATGACATCTACGGGAATGCCATTTCGGTGGTTGGCTGGCCTGCTTTGTGCCGGATTGGTGGCCTGTATCCCGGCGATCGAACCGGGAGAAGATGGGGCTGTATCGCCATCCCCGGCCCCTGAACCGACGCAGGCAGGCGACACAGTGTCCGACGAGGGGCCTCAGGCAACGGCCCCTGAGGTTGAGTCATTTACGGTGGATGAGCTATTTGCCCAGGGCGGTGGCGGTTGCGGCATGACCCTCTGGGAGCGGACTGGCGGTCCACCTGAGGGTGGGTTTGTCTTTTTTAACGGGCTGCCTCAGCCCTCCGGCGACGGCTTTACCCTGATGAAACTTGACGGAGAGTTTGTCCGCTTTCGTCGCACGGAGGCGACAGGGCCAGAGTTTTACGGACAACAGACCTCTCAAACCTTTGTCAGTCAGGATGACACCCTCCAACTCCAGGTTGAGACCACCCTTGGTGAACCGGGAGAAATTGAATCGGTCGCGGTTGAGGGTACCCTGCAACTGGAGCAGAACGGTGACACCCTGGAGATTCCGGTGGAGGGCGATGCGGGCTGCTGATCACTCAGCGGCGCGCCAGTAGACATAGGGGCGATTGGCCGACAGATTGACATGGCGGATTTCGCGGAAGCCGTCGTCGTCTCTCAGATCTAGCTCGAACTGCACCTGACCGTCGCCAAACCGGACACTGTACATGTTCAGCTCAGTGGCAGCGGCTGTGCCCGTGCAGTCAGCCAACTCTGCCGTGAGCGGGGCGGTGTAGACCACGTGGCGCTCCTGCGAGGTGAGAATTTGGGGGGTGCCAGCCACCAGGGGAGCCAGATCGGCCACCACGGTGTGGTCGGCTCCGCCCTCGAACCCCAGGCTCCAGGCCCACAGACTGATGGTGGCTGGGCAGGTGCCCGCCGTGGTCGCCACCTCAAACTGAACATTGGGCGGGAGAAACGTGTCGATGGGCGCGTCGGAGGCTTGCACCCCTGGTTGACTGGCACTGGGCGAGGCTCCAGGGTTGGCGCGATCGCCCATACCGGTGCATCCGGTCAGCAGGGCGGCGCTGACGGCCACCATCAGGACAGTAGGTCGTGAGAAGTTGATCATGGTTTAGCAGCGGTAGTTGTGAGCGACTTTGCAATTGCCCTGGCGAGCGGTCTACTGGGCCTCGGCCAGCAGGGTTTCCCAGGCTTGCACAATGGTCTGGAGCGCGATCGGCGTGTCGTCGATGGCCAGGTCAATGTACTCCGTTTGCAGGTACCCGGCCGATAGGCGAATCGTAGGATAGTCGGCAAAGGCGGCCTCGGTGACGTAGCGCATCCGGTTGAGGTTGGGGAAGCGCTGATCCTGCAGCACCTGCTCAAACGCAGCCACCTGGTCGTCAGAGAGCTGATGGGTGGCGACGACGGTGCTGTTTTCTCGGCGCACCAGGCGACCGTCCCTCAGCAGCACCGTCTCCTGAACAGAGCCCGCCAGCCCCCCCGACTGCACCGCCCGAAAGAGGTGGGGCTCAACCTCAGGCTCTGGCTCGGCCTCAGGCACTGGTTGGGGGATGAAGTCGGGCATCAGGCCATTGCGGCTGCCGCTGGCGGTGGGGTTTTGCACGATTCCGTGGCCGTTCTCCTCCTGGTGGGTGTGGTAGACCCAGCTTTGATCGCCATCGGTGACGACGACCCGCCGCCCAAAAATAGCGATCATGGTACACATTTGATCGGGCACGTAGATGCCCATGCAGCCGTCGAAGGTGGCGGTTTCGGTAGCGACAATGCGAAGCGTCTCAACGGGGCGATTCAGGTCGATGGCGATATTTTGCAAAATGCGATCGCGTGCTTCTGGAGTCAACTCCTCATCCCCGCTGCCCCAGTCTTCGCCGGGGGGCAGGGGGTTGGCGGGAGACACGATGGTTTCGTCCGGGGTACCCCCAGCCTCGGGGCTGGGGGCACAGGCGACGGCGCTGACGGCGGTGGTGCCGAGGGCCAGCAGACCGACCAGCGCCATGAAGGTTTTGGTTTTGGGGGTAAAAGCCATGGTCTTAAATCCAATGGGTTGCGTTGTGTTATCACCCTAACCAGCCCTAGGGAGACTGTAGCCTTGGTTACAGAAACGGTTACGGCCTGGGGGCTGCCATCAGTTGGCCTCTGATGCCCAATAAATCAGCCGCTACAGCCCCTGGCCTGGGGTCTGGGTTGGGTGTGGCACCGCTGACGGTCAGGTCTTTAGCCCGAACGGATGACACGCCCTAGCGCACCAGACGGCTGTAGGGCTGCCAGAGCTGCACCTGCTGTCCCTGGGCGAGCAAAAACTGGCCGTTGGGGCTGAACTGAAACGGGCCAACCTCGTGGAGTTGGGCCAGGGGTAGCCCGGTCGCCACCGACCAGAGGGTGATGCCCTGGCGCGGAATCGGCTCGCTGTCCACCAGGGGCAGCAAGAGGGTGCTGGTGGCCAGGGTTTGGCCGTCGGGGCTAAAGGTGATCAGCCCTGGGTTAGTCGGCTGGATGTGGTGCCCGGCGGTCTGGTTGAGGGGGATGAAGTGCACCGTCTCGCGGCGGGCCAGATTCCACAGGCGGGCGGTGAAGCCGTCGCTGGTGGCCAGCCAAGCACCGTTGGGGCTGTAGGCCAGATGGCGCAGGGGGTCGTGCACCTTCAGGGTGAGCTGGCGAGCGCCCGTGGTGGCGTTCCAGAACTTGAGGCTGTTGTTGGCGTCGCCCGTGGCCAGGGTAGTGCCGTCGGGGCTAAAGGCCACCGGCAGCAGCGGCACCGTGTTGCCCGCCCGATCCACCAGGGTGCGGACCAGCCGCCCGGTGGGCACCTCCCAGAGCTGGAGGGTGTTTTGGTCGGTGGCGGTGGCCAGACGCTGGCCGTTGGGGCTAAAGCGCAGGGTATGGACGATGCCGCTGGCGGCGGGCACCGGGATGGTCTGCAGGAGCTGCCCGGTCTGGAGGTTCCACAGTTTGATCGTGTTGTCGGCGCTGGCGCTGGCCAGGGTTTGGCCCGTGGGGCTAATGGCGATCGCCCGCACCGCGTAGCGATGCCCCACCAAGGAGCGCACCTGCTCGCCGGTGGTGGCGGACCACAGCCGCACCACGCCGTAGGACATGCCCGCTGCCACCAGCTGACTGTTGGGGGTAAACGCGATCGCATTGGCCACATCCCCCACCAGGCGGTCGCCCTGCCCAGCGGGTTCCTGGGGTGGGTTGCCCTGGGCCGAGGCCGCCAGCGCTGGCCCCCGGTGCAGGGTGACGATGCGGTTGCCCCGCTGGGCATTCCACAGGGCCAGGGTGCTTTCCCCTGGCGTGGGGCAGCCTGGCGCGTAGCTGTGGCTGGCGATCGCCACCACCGCCCCATTGGGGCTGATGGCCGAAGACAGCGGGCTAACTGGACACTGGGCCTCCGGATAGAGGGACTTCAGATCGATCGCGTGGGCCAGCTGGGGTCGCTGCCAGGAGCCGACAGCGGGCACGGTCAGCGCCAGGGCCGTATCCACCCAGCTGTACAGGGTGGGCAGGTAGCGATTGAACCGCTCCCCCTGCACGTACATGGCGTCGATGGTGCAGCTGCCGCAGCTCTCCACCGCGAACAGGCGAGAAATCTGTGCCCAGCTCACCCCGGCCCAGGGCAGGTGCCCTACCGGAGCCTCCAGGGAGGGGTTGATCTCCATCTCGGTCAACCATTCCCCGGCGATGACGGTGGGGTCTTCCACGCCGGGGGGACGGGTCCAGCCGACGCGATCGCCAAAGGCCTTCGCCGCCGCCGCCGTATCCGTAGGATGCTGGGCGCTGACCTCCGCCCAAATGCGCTGCTGCACGCTAAAGCCAAACCGCCCGCCGCTGGCCTCCACCCAGAGCTGGTCCAGGGTTTGTAGCACCTCGGGGGGAATGTTAATGGCCAGCCCCGGCCCCAAAATATCGCCGCCGGGGTGAATCCAGGGGTCTAAAATGCGGCGGGTTTCGGCATCGGCGGCCCGCCAGTCCTGGGCGGCCAGGTGCGATCGCAGCGCCTCCATGTCAACCGTTTGTGCCCGTTGGCCGGGCTGCCCGGCGGGGGCAACCTCAGCCCTCACCACGCCACCCATCGGCGCGATCGCGGTAGCCGCCAGCGCCAAACTCAAGCCCAAAGCCGTCAATCGTTTCATCGTCGTCTCCTCAAGGAATACATGTGCTGGCTCAGGTTCCTCCCTGGGTCCTTCTCAAAACCAGGGCTCAGACATAGGTCTGCAGTTTTTGGGTGTGCTGCCCCATCGCAGCCGTGATGCGGTGACCGCCGACCCGGCGTGCCGCGCCATTGCCCGATCGCCAGCGTTTGGTGATGCCATTCGACCAGCCCCGCAACCCGAATCACCACACTGGCCAACGCTCCCGGCCAGAGGGGCGATCGCTCAGCCGTTCACAATCACAGCCGCAGCCCCTGGACAATGGCGTCCAGGTGAGGCTCAAATGCGGCCAGAACCGCTGCATCGGAGAACGGCCCGCCAGGGTCGCCGCTGATCGCTCCGGTAGCGACCACATGAACCCAGTCGCCCTCAACGGCCACGTAGCCGATGCCCCGGTCAAACAGAGTCCCGTCGGGGCGGATGACGGTGTAGCCGTAGCGCAACCCCGGCTGGGAGCCCACGGCGATGTCCTGGGGCGGAGCCGCCCCAAAGCTGAGGCTGGGGTCGGCCAGGCGGCGATTGCCCTCAATGGCCGCGTAGTGATCGGCCACCCAGGCCTGCAGAAACGCTCGCTCTGTCCCTGGGCTGAAGGTTTGGCCAGTGGGCAGGTCGATCGCACTCACCGGATAGCTGAACCGTTCCACGGTGCCAACCAACTCGCCGTTGGCCCGCACACACAGCAGCACGGCATTTTCGCAGGGCTCAACCTGCCAGGGCTCAGGTGCCGAAACCACCCCCAAACTTTCGGCCCAGCTGCTTGTCGGGGCCACGGGGTCGGTGACAGCTGCGCCAGGTTCGGGTAGGGGCGCAGGCTGCGGAGCCAGCGGTACCCTCGCGCAGGCGATTAAGATATTCGAAACTAAAACTATTCCAGCCAGGGCTGACAGGCGAAGCGAGGTTCTCATGGTATTCGGGGGTGAGAGCAGCTCTAGCACCTCGCCACCGCGGCCTGATACGGGCGGCGCAAGGTACAGAATCTGGGGGATAAGCGGGGATTGCCGTCTGGTCTAAATCGACAGGTCTGAAAGGAACGAGGGCAATACCATCACGTTACTTCAGCCGGGCTGAGACCAATTCCGCAGCCTGTACCAGAATGTGTCCCGCCTAACCCCCATCTTCCCTGGGCGATCGCCTCTCTGCCCGTGGGTTACGGGAATTGAAACATGGCATTCAAAATGATCGCGCTGAGGCGATCGCCACCCCTCAAAACGGCAGGTATCCGGTGGCAAATAGCGTGTATCCAACGCTCATGCCCAACATAGCTACAGCGAAGTGCCACAGACTGGTGGGGTTGAGAGTAGGGAGACTGTAGAGGGTGTTGTGGCGACAGCCCAACGCACTGCGCCGGGCCGCTTCGATGCGTCGCGTAAAGCGATGACGCACCCCAGGGTAAGTTGTACCGAAACCAAATCCAAATCCCGAATTCCCGGGGGCAAACACCGTTTGCCCCTACAGGACTCAAATTGGGTTTACTTAGAATCCATCGATCGCCGGGGGTTGGACCTGCCCGAGCGTGACAGGTTGAACGACTGTGAAAACGCCTTCTTGCGGGCACCGGCCACATCGCCGCGCTGGTAGTCGGCCTCCAGGTCTTCCAAAACGGCCTGTTCCTCGCTCAGCATCTGGCTGGGGGCCATACAGTCCATTGCCAATCGGGCATCGCTGAGCAACTGCCGGGCTGCCACATAGTCACCCCGGTCGGAGAGCTCAATTGCTTCGCGGCGGGCGCGGGCCGCCATCAGCAGGGCCACCTGTTCCTGTACTGTCTCGTCGGCGGGGAAATCGCTGAACTGCTCCACGCTCACCAGGGGCAGCTCCAGCCCGGCGCGCAGCACCTGGCGGCCCGGTTGGTCGGTGTTGTTCCAGGCCAGCCGCACCTGGAGCAGCTCGGTACTGCGGCTGAGGGCGGGCACCTGGAGCCGCACCACCGCGTGAATGGGCGACCCCACCATCAGGTTGGGCAGCTTGTAGCGCCCGGTGTCGGTCAGATCGAAGTCGTTCAGCACGTCCAGCACCGTCACCCCCCGGCCGGGTTTGACCCCCAGGCTGACCCGCTGCCCCAGGGTGGCGGCCAGCCCAGAAAGCTCGGTTTCAAACAGGGCGGGCAGCTGATCCGGCGATTCGATGTGGAAGAAGTTGCCGTCGCCGCTGCGGGCCATCGCCGCCAGCAGATCTTCGCTGTAGTCGTTGCCGATGCCCAGGGCGGTGGTGCTTACCCCCCGCTGGGCCAGCCCGTGGACGTCACTGGCGATCGCATCTGGCCTGGTCTCCCCCACGTTGGCCAGCCCGTCGGAGAGCACAATTACCCGGTTGAGCTGGTCGGGGTTGAGGTATTGGCTGACCTGCATGCCCGCCTCCACCCAGCCCGCGTGGAGGGCGGTGGACCCCCGGGAATGGATGTGGCGCACCTTGTCGAGCAGGGTATTTTTGTCGGTGGCCAGGGTGCTGGGGACCAGGGTTTCGATCCGATCGTCAAAGAGAATAACGCTGATGCGATCGCAGGGCAGCAGGTTTTCGATCGCAAACCGGGCCGCCTCGCGGGCGTAGTGCATCTTTTGGCCCTGCATCGAGCCCGAGCGATCGATGGCCAGGCTGAGGTTGAGCGGCACGCGATCGGTGCTCAGGGTGACGGCTGGGGGGGTGATGCGCACCAGCACATCCAGGGTGATGGGCTGCTGGGCGACAATCGCCCCGTGCAACGGCAGCAGTTCGACAGTGGGCAGGGCGGGTTTGGCTTGGGTCATGGTGGTGGCCTTTGGGATAGGTTGAGGTGGGTGAGGTGGTCGGCAATCAGCCGCAGCAGGCTGTCGCGCTCGTGGGCCGTGGTCGGTACCGCAAAGTCCTGGCGGACGTGCAGCTCCAGACCGTCGAGAATCTCCAGACGGGTCCAGGTGGGCGGGGGCGATGGGGCGGGCGGGGGCGGGGCAGCCTCGAAGGATGGCTGAAAGGACGCCCCATGGGGGGGCCCCAGGTATTGCCTGCGCCCTCCGGCAGCGCGATCGGGTGGGGGCGTTGCCTGGCGATCGCGAATTTGGGACAAAAACGCCAGGGCCGGGTTGGCCGCCTCCACGGTGAGTTGTACCCCTCCTTGCAAGATGTTTTCCAGGGCGGCATCGGACTGGCCGCTGATCAGGCCGCCAATGGAGCTGGTGCTGTAGCCTTCCGCCAGCAAACGGCGCAGCACCAGCAACTGCAGTAGATGTCGGTAGGTGTATCGGGCTTCGCGCCCCTGCTTGAGGGGCCGGTCTAACCACCCCTGAGTGGTGTAGTGGCGCACCAGCCGAGGGTTTACCGGCTCTTGCCCGCGACTGCCAGAAACCTGGTCGGGCAAAAACTGGGGCAGTAGGTCGTTGGTCACGTCCACAAAACGCTCCAGGACCATCTCGGGCTGTTGCTGGGCAATCTGTTGCAACATGCTCATGCCCCCATAATAGACACTTGCAAAATAAAATGTCAATAACATGCGAAATTGTAATCATGGTCGATACCCAGGCTCTCCCCTGGCTCGCACCATCCGCTGAGGGGATGGGCCTCTGCCCCGGTCTGCCCCGTCCATGAATCCACCAGGCTGACCGATTAAGATAAGTAAAGACCCTACCTGTCGCTGGGAGCTTACCCCTTTCGTGCAAACTGCCCCTCGTCCCACCGATGACTGGACTGAACCGTCCGCTCCCGGCTCCATCGTGCTGGATACCCGCGACCTCGCCAAGACCTACGGGCGGGGCAAGCAGCGGTTTGAAGCGGTAAACCAGGTCTCCCTCACCCTGCGCCAAGGGGAGGTGCTGGCCTTTTTGGGACCCAACGGGGCCGGCAAAACCACCACGATCAAAATGATTGCGGGCCTGGTACGCCCTACCCACGGGCGGGTGATTGTGGCGGGAGAGGACCCCCACCGCCAGTCCCGTGCCCTGCGCCACATCGGGGCCGTGCTGGAGGGCAACCGCAACCTGTACTGGCGGCTGACCCCGGCAGAAAATCTAGACTATTTCGGCGTCCTGCGGCAGGTGCCCCGTCAGGTGGCCCATCGTCGGGGGCTGGAACTGCTGGCCCGCTTTGGGCTGGAGGAAAAGCGCCATACCCCGGTGCAGAAGCTCTCGCGGGGAATGCAGCAAAAGGTGGCGATCGCCGTTGCCCTGATCCACAATCCCCGGCTGCTGCTGCTGGATGAACCTACGCTGGGTTTGGACGTGGAGGCCAGCGAAATGGTGAAAGCCCTGGTGCGCCAGATTGCCCAGGAGGGCCGCGCCATTCTGCTCACCACCCACCAGCTGGATGTGGCCGAAGCACTCTCGGACCGGGTAGCGATCATTCGCCGGGGGCGGATCATTGCCGAGCAGTCCACCGAGGCCCTGCTGAGGGAATTTTCCAGTTCCACCTACCACCTGGAGGTGGAGAACGACCTGTCCCCAGCGCAGATCCAGGCCGTGATCCAGCTGGGGGGGACGGTGCAGGGCCGGCAGATTGCCTACGCGGGCAGCCCAGAAAACCTCTATGGGCTGCTGGGGGCGCTGCGCCCGGTGCCGCTGGTGGCGGTGCAGCGCGATCGCGCCGACCTCACCCAGGTGTTTCTCAAACTGGTCAACGACCAGCCGCATGTCTCCCCATGATCGATTTGCTCCACGCCGAACTCAAGCGCACCTGGATTCAGTTCGTCCGCTACCCCACCGAGGTGATCGCCGGAATCGTCATCATCATGGCGGTCTTCTACGGGCTGTTTGCCAGTGCCCAGTACATTGCCGGGCCGGGGTTCGCCTTTGGCGATCGCCTCGATGCCGTCGTCCTGGGCTACGCCCTGTGGACTCTGATTATTTCCGTCAACAACGACATCGCCATCAACCTGCAAATCGAAGCTGAAACCGGCACCCTGGAGCAGGTGTTTCTCTCTCCTTTTGGGGCCCCGCGCGTATTTCTAGCTCGGGCCTTTGCCAGCCTCGCCCTGCGGCTGGGCATTCTGGCGATCGTGCTGCTGCTGTTGATGGGCCTCTCCGGTAGTCGCCTGGCCTTTCCGCCCCTGCTGCTGCTGCCCCTGGCCTCCCTGCTGCTGGCCGGGTATGGACTGGCCTTTTTGATGGGGTCGGTGGCGCTGGTGTTTAAGCGGGTGCAGCAAATTTTGGGCATCTTCCAGTTTCTGCTGCTGTTTTTGCTGGCCGCCCCCCTGGAAGAATTCACCGGCCTGATGCAGTACCTGCGGTTCCTGCTGCCCATGCTGCCCAGCACCGGCCTGCTGCGCGACTTGATGGCCCGAGGCGTAGGACTCGACTGGGCCACCTTTGCCCTGGCCCTGCTCAACGGGATCGTCTATTTCGTTCTGGGGCTGCTGGTATTCCGCTGGGCAGAAACTACCGCCAAGCAGCGGGGCTCCCTCAGCGGATATTAGGCCCCCATCTGGATCGCATAACCCGATTTATTCTCCATCCGCCGTAGGGGCATTGCCTGCAATGCCCCTACAACGCGGTTAAGGATTGGCCGGGCGAATGGGACCGTTATAGAGAATTTCAAAGGTCCGGTTGGGGTTTACCAACACTTCCGTTTCGTAGGAAAAAATGGGGTTGCCGCTGGCATCGCGAGCTTCCGGACGAAAGCCCCTGAAGGTAAACAGCAGGGAACCATCCTCGTTGATCACCATGGGAGCACTGGCCGTGGGACCATGCATAGCCGGCTCGGCCATGTAATTCCCTAACCCCCCATTGGCAGTTTCGGCGGCACTGCGGGCTATGTTTCTGCCCCGAATCAGGAAGAGTGGGTCTACGTCGCCCTGGATCTGAGGATTGGCGGGATCAGCGGGGGACTGGGCAGGGGCACTGGTGGGGGAGAGGCCGACCACACCTAGGGCAAGGGCTAGAATGAACCAGTTTCGCATCACAACAGCTTCTAAAGGACAGGAGGATTCTCATCCGGCATCCCTGACGTACGACGCCCTAACTGGCCCGGGGGCCGGGGTAGTCGCCATCAGAGAACCGATCTGACGGCAGGCAAAACTGCCGCTGCACCCGATCCACTATAGCGACTTCCCAGCGGAGCTTGGGCCAGGGGATAGGCCAGTTCGTCGCCCGCACCCCGGCTTTGAGGGAGTTGCACACCAATCCATACGTTTATTAAACAGGGGAGGCCGACTCAGTTCAGGCCGTCGGCCATGGCAAAGGCTAGCACCTCCTGCTCAGCCCCGTTGACCACCCAATCCTCGCTCCACCCCAGCTCTTCGAACAGCAGGCGCTGGGCTTCCAGATCATCATTCCGGGCCTTCACCTGCTCCCCGAGCGGTGAGCGGTGTAGATGCAGCGTGGTTCGCAGGAGGGTAGGAGGTGGGCGTTGCTGGATGCAGGTATGATTTGCCCCCCCCCGCCCCCCAATTCTGGGGGGAGTCGAAATCTCAAAGTTCCCCAGAATTGGGGGATTTAAGGGGGCGATGAGAGGATGTCGAGTTTACGGATTCATTACTCAATTCAGCAACGCCGGAGGTGTTGGATGTGAAAGCCCCGAGGGCATAATCGGGTGAGTTGGGTAGGTGCCGGGGACTGCCGTTTTTGGGAAGCTTGTAGATGCAATTGGCCCACACCGCCGGAGACGTGATCGACAACCGCTACCGCATCGTGCGTGAGCTGGGGCGGGGGGGAACCGGGATCACCTATCTGGCTGAGTCATTAGAAACAGGGCAGAACGTTGCGCTCAAAGAGCTTTCCCTCAGGGGACTGAAAGACTGGAAACAGATCGAGTTGTTCAAGCGGGAAGCCCAGACGCTGGAGAGCCTTGACCATCCGGCGATTCCTGCCTACGTGGACTACTTTGAGGTAGATACAGCGGACAATCGGCTGTTTTACCTGGCCCAGAAGCTGGCCCAAGGGACCTCTTTGGCCGATTTGGTCGCCTCGGGCTGGCGGGTTGACGAAACTGAGGCCCGCGAGATTGCCACAGCCATGCTCAAGGTGCTGGATTATTTACATTGTTTAAATCCGCCAGTCATTCATCGGGACATTAAACCTCAGAACATTATCCGAGGGCAGGGTGGCCGTATTCATCTGGTCGATTTTGGTGCCGTGCAGACGGTTTACCGCGACACCATGAGCCAGGGCAGCACCGTAGTCGGCACCTATGGTTACATGGCCCCAGAGCAATTTCGGGGGCAGGCGGTACCGGCGACGGATCTGTATGGTCTTGGGGCTACGTTGCTCTATCTGTTGACCCATCAGTCCCCGGCAGATTTGCCCCAAAATCGCCTCCGCATTGACTTTCGCCGTCATGTCTCTGTCTCCGATGCCTTTGCTGACTGGCTCGATCGGATCATCGATCCTCTGGTGGAAGATCGCTTTGCCTCGGCCCGTGCTGCTCTGCGGGCCCTGACCCAGCCCTCGGGGGCAGCGGTTAGCAGGGTGCAGGAAAGGTCGCTGGCCCCTCGCCGCCCGGTGGGTACGCGGGTACGGTTGCACAAAAGTCAGAGCAGACTGCTGTTAGAAATCCCCGCTGCCGGCATCCAGGAAAGAGCCCTGGGCCCTGGGCTGATGGCACTCGTTTCAAATGGTATGTTTTTGTTACTGGTCCTTAGCATTGTGAGTGATGGACCATCCCCGCTCGAAGTCCTGGGCTTCTTAGGCTTCTTGATGCCCCTGGGGTCGTTGGCGTTGGGGATGCTGCTGGTTTTCCTAAACAGTCTCTTCAGCAAAGCCAGGTTGGAGATAGGTCCTCAGCGGTTTGTGCTGGAGCGGCAACTGTTGATCTGTAAGCGCCAGGTCCAGGGAAAGACTGCCGACCTCTCGGGTGTAGTTCTGCAGACGGCTTACAAAGAGAACTCTAAGTCAATCCCGGCCATTACGCTGTTCGAAGGTTTAAAACCCCACAAATTTGGGGTGTACCTTACTCCGGTGGAACAGAACTGGCTGGTGCACGAGCTTGACTCATTCATTAAAGCCATAGGTTAATGAGCCTGGATGGGGTCTGCTCCGTTGCCACCAGGATGGGCGTCTACACGGTCGACCGGTGCTGGTTCGGAGGTGGTAACCCTGGTACCAGGGGGGCAGGAATTGATGAAGCACTCTGAGACTGCTCCGGGGGAACCAACAATTTCCTCCTGGGGACAGATTGAAATTTGGCAATTTCTAGCCCCAAGACTAGGATCTATCTAAAAGGAGATTGGGAATAAATCTGACGTTGGTATGGTGTCTGAGCGTGATGCTGTGGTTTTGGCATCGGCGCTTACCTCGCTAAAGAAGATGATTCCCCATGACAGCAGACCTCAAGATTGGAGCCATTTTAAAGAGCAATGGTCAGTGTCGTTTTACCGTTTGGGGACCTGAGCTAGACTCCGTTGAACTAGAGCTGGTATCGCCTCAAAAAGATACGGTTTTAATGCAGAAAAGCGAGGATGGCTACTGGACGACTACGGTTGAAAATGTTGCCGCAGGGACGCAGTATTTCTACCGCGTGAACCAGTCCGAGGATCTCCGGCCCGACCCGGCGTCGTTTTATCAGCCGGAGGGGGTCCATGGTCCCTCGGCAGTGGTTGACCTCAGCCAGTACCAGTGGAGCGACGACGGCTGGAAAAACATTCCCTGGCAGGACTACGTGATCTACGAAGTCCATATCGGCACCTTTACTAAAGAGGGCACCTTTGAGGCCGCGATCGCGCAGCTGGCCGACCTCAAGGCGCTGGGCATTACCGCGATTGAAATTCTGCCCGTGGCGCAGTTTCCGGGCGATCGCAACTGGGGCTACGACGGCGTGTTTCCCTACGCTACCCAGAACTCCTACGGCGGTCCGGAGGGGTTCAAGCGCCTGGTCGATGCCTGCCACCGGGAAGGGTTGGCGGTCATTTTAGATGTGGTCTACAACCACTTTGGCCCCGAGGGCAACTACACCGGCTGCTTTGGCCCCTACACCACCGACAAGTACAACACCCCCTGGGGCAACGCCATCAACTTCGACGACACCTGGAGCGACGGCGTGCGCGAGTACTGCATCGAAAACGCCCTCTACTGGCTGCGTGAGTTCCATGTCGATGGGCTGCGGCTCGATGCTATCCACGCCATCTACGACTTTAGCGCCAAGCACGTGCTGGCCGAGCTGGCCGAAGAGGTGGCCAAACTGTCGGACCAGCTGGGCAAACCCCTCTACGTCACCGCCGAAAGTGACCTCAACGACACCCGCATTATTCGTTCCCCCGAGCAGGGTGGGTTTGCCCTCCAGGCCCAGTGGTGCGACGACTTTCACCACGCCCTGCACACCCTGGTCACGGGGGAGCGCTACGGCTACTACCACGACTTTGGCACCTGCGAAGACCTGGCTACGGCCATCCGCGATCGCTTTGTCTACAGCGGCAAGTTTTCGCCCTTTCGGCGGCGGCGGCACGGCAACGATGCCACCGATTTGCCCTCGCACCAGTTCATTGTCTGTGCCCAAAACCACGACCAGATTGGCAATGCCAAAGGCTGCGATCGCCTCTCCAAGCTGATTCCCTTCGATGCCCTGAAGCTGACGGCGGCGGTGCTGTTGACCTCGCCCTACATTCCGCTGCTCTTTATGGGCGAAGAGTACGGCGAAGTTGCGCCCTTTAACTACTTCATTGACCACAGCGATCCGGAGTTGGTCAAAGCCGTTTATGAGGGCCGCAAGCGCGAGTTTAGAGAAGCCCACGGCTTTGGGGAGCCGGCCCCCGCCCACGAAGTTTCTACCTTTGAGGCCTCGAAGCTGAACTGGGACTCGCGCCGGTCGGGGCACCACAAAACCCTGCTGGACTTTTACCGGCGGCTGCTCGAACTGCGGCGACAGCTCCAGCTCAGCACCCCTTCTTACTCGGCCGATATAGACATCAAAGTAGCTCGCGATCGCGACCAGGAGGTGATTGTCTACCAGCGCAGCCTACCCGATGGGCCCCTGCTGTTCCTGATGAATTTCCAGCAGGCCGTCACCACCATCGAGCTAGAAGCGCCCCAACAACCCTGGCAGCTGAAGCTGGACTCAGCTGCGACCGAGTGGAATGGGCCGGGGTCATCGCTACCTGAAACCATTGCCGAAGCGCAGACGCTGGAGCTTCCCCCCCTCAGCTTTACGCTGTATGCAGTGGCCTAGCTGGCCCGGATGGGTCCGCTTGAGGGAGGTTTCCAGGGGCTGTCATCCAGGGGCCTCCGGCAATTCAACCCTCAGGGGTGACAGCCCCCTGGCCTGGGTTTTGGGTCGGGTGTGGCAATGCTGATGGTAAAGGGTTCCTGGCCAGAACTGATGACCCGCCCTACGTCTATTTAATCTTCCATCCTCTTTTGGAACTCGCCATGCGTATTCCCACCGCCACCTATCGGATTCAGTTCAACTCAACGTTTGGCTTTGCTGCGGCCCAGGGCATTGTCGATTATCTAAAGAATCTGGGCGTTTCAGACATCTATGCGTCACCTATTTTCAAGGCGCGCCAGGGCAGCACCCACGGCTACGATGTGGTTGACCCCACCCAGCTCAACCCCGAACTCGGCGGGCAGGAGGCGTTTCAGCCGCTGATCGACACGGCGCACCACCACGGCCTGGGCTGGCTCCAGGACATTGTGCCCAACCATATGGCCTACGACGGCCAGAACCGCTACCTGATGGATGTCATGGAGTACGGGGCCAACTCGCCCTACTTCGACTTTTTTGATATCGAGTGGGAAGGGCCAGAGGAGCTGGGCGGCAAGGTTCTCGCGCCCATGCTAGGCGATTTTTACGATCGCTGCCTGGAGCGGGGCGAAATTCAGCTCAGCTACGACGAGTCGGGCCTCAGCGTCAACTATTACGGCCTTCAGTTTCCGGTACGAATTGAGTCCTACGGGCGGTTTTTGAGCTACCAGTCGGGGCGACTGGCCCAGCATTTAGACAAGCGCGATCGCACCTTCATCAAAATTTCTGGCATTCTCTACCTGGTCAAAAATGCCATTGTCGATCTGCACGGGCGCGAGTACCGCGACCAGGCCCAGTTTGCCAAGGGGCTACTGTGGGATGTCTACCAGGACAGCGACGAGGTACGCGAGTTTATCGACCAAAATCTGGTCATTTTTAACGGCACCCCCGACCAGCCCAGCAGCTTTGATCTGCTCGATGAGCTGCTGTCGGAGCAGTTCTACCGGCTCTCGTTTTGGAAGGTGGGGGCAGAGGAACTCAACTATCGCCGCTTCTTCACCGTCAACGAGTTGATTTGCCTCAAGGTGGACAACGAGCAGGTGTTTGACCAGACCCACGACCTGATCTGCCAGATGGTGAAGGGCGGGCAGTTTAACGGCGTCAGGGTGGATCACATCGACGGGCTGTACGACCCCACCCGCTACCTGGAGCGGCTGCGCGATCGCCTGGGCGACACCTACATCGTGGTCGAAAAAATTCTGGAGTCTGAGGAAACCCTGCCCTCGGGCTGGCCGATTCAGGGTACCTCGGGCTACGACTCCCTGACTCAGCTCAACGGCGTTTTTTGTCAGCAGGAAAACCAGGACTGGTTTACCCACATCTACCAGCAGCTGACCGGAGAATCGACCCCCTACACCGAGCTGGTGCGGCAGAAAAAACAGCTGATTGCCGATACCAACCTGGTGGGGGACATCAATAACCTGGCCCGCTTTCTCAAGCGGGTGTGCCAGCAGTACCGCTACGGCCGCGACCTGACCCTGTACGGTCTGCGTACCGCCATCGAGGAGGTGCTGGTGGCCTTCCCGATCTACTGCACCTACGCCAACGAAAAGGGGATTTCGGAGCGGGATCTGGCCTACGTGCAGGAGGCGATCGAATCGGCTCGCAGGCGCATTCCCCAGCTGGTCAACGAGCTGAACCTGATCGAAAAATTTCTGTCGCTCAACTACGAAGGTTCGCTCCCCGACGAAGAAAAGGCCCAGTGGTTGCACTTCGTCATGCGCCTGCAGCAGTTCACCGGCCCGCTGATGGCCAAGGGCCTGGAAGACACGCTGTTCTACAGCTACAACCGCTTTATCAGCCTCAACGAGGTGGGCGGGTCGCCGGGGCACTTTGGCCTCTCGATTCGGCAGTTTCACCAGCGACAGCAGCAGCGGCAGCAGCAGTGGCCCCACGCCATCAACGCCACCTCCACCCACGACACCAAGCGCAGTGAGGATGTGCGGGCACGGCTCAACGTGCTGTCGGAGCTGCCCACGGAGTGGGAGGCAGCGGTGAACAGCTGGCGCAGCCTCAACGGCAGCCACAAAACGGTGGTACGCGATCGCGTGGTGCCCGACGCCAACGACGAGTATTTTCTCTACCAAACTCTGGTGGGGGCCTTCCCCTTCGACGACAGCGAATTGGGCAGCTTTAGCGATCGCCTGGCCGAGTACGTGGTCAAGGCCGTGCGCGAGGCCAAGGTGCACACCGCCTGGCTCCGCCCCGATGCCGACTACGAAGACGGCTACGTGGCCTTCACCCGCGCCATTCTCACCCCCGGCGACGACAATGCCTTTTTGAAGGCGTTTCGGCCCTTTCAGCAGCGGATCGCCGACTACGGCATCTACAATTCCCTGGCCCAGGTGGTGCTCAAGCTGTTGCTGCCCGGGGTGCCCGACATTTACCAGGGTCAGGAACTGTGGGACTTTAGCCTGGTTGACCCCGACAACCGCCGCCCGGTGGACTACAACCTGCGCCGCCACTGGCTGCACGAACTCCAGCACTGGGCCGAGGGCGACCGCCCCAGCCTGCTGCAAAACCTGCTGGAGTACCGCCGCGACGGACGCATCAAGCTGTGGGTGACCCACTGCGGCCTCTCGGTGCGGCGGGCCTACCCCGAGCTGTTTGAGCTGGGCGACTACCAGCCCCTGTTTGCCCGGGGCACCGCCGAAGACAGCGTGGTAGCCTTTGCCCGGCAGCGGGGGAATCAGTGGGTAGTGGCGATCGCGCCCCGTTTTTTGACTCGGTTTGTGGCTGAGGGCGACTACCCGATTGGCAAAGCCTGGGCCGACACCACCCTAGCCCTGCCCCACCACGTCAGCACCTGGCAGAACTGGATTACCGGTGAAACAGTGACCGCCGCCGAAGATACCCCCCTGGCGACCCTGCTGGACACCTTCCCGGTAGCCATCCTGATTGGCGAAGCCACGGAATGATCCTTCCACAAAAACCCACAAAAATGGCTGCCAGCGGGCAGCCATTTTTGTGGAAGGCTACAAACCTTGTCTACACGGCCAAAAATTCCTGGATGATGTCGTTGGTGAGTTCGCGAGTGGGGCCGTTGGCGACCACGCTGCCCCGCTGCATGGCGTAGTAGTAGTCGGCTTGGCGGACAAAGTGCAGGTGCTGCTCCACCAGCAGCACCGAAATGCCCGTGGTCTTGATAATCTGCTTCACCGCCGCTTCAATGTCGAGGATGATCGAGGGCTGGATGCCCTCGGTGGGTTCGTCCAGCACCAGCAGCTTGGGCTGACCCATGATGGCGCGGGCGATCGCCAACTGCTGCTGCTGCCCACCGCTGAGGTCTCCCCCCATGCGATCGAGCATGGTCTTCAGCACCGGAAATAGTTCGTAGATGTGCTCCGGTACTTCCTTCAGAGGCTTGCCACGCCGGCCCAGCGCCTCCTGACCGATCAGCAGGTTTTCTCTCACCGTCAGCCGGGGGATCACCTCCCGGCCCTGGGGTACGTAGCCAACACCCAGCCGAGCCCGGCGATCGGGCGATAGCCCATTCACCACCTGGCCCTCAAACCGAATCTCGCCGGTGCGGGGCCGCAGCACCCCCATGATGTTCTTCAGCAGGGTGGTCTTGCCCACGCCGTTGCGGCCAATCAAACACACCATCTGCCCCTTGGGCACCGTCAGGTTCACATCCCGCAGAATGTGGCTCTCGCCGTAGTAAAAGTTCAGCCCCGAGATCTCGACCATGGGGGCGGTAGCGGGGTCTTGCAGGGTGGGGGAGGGGAGGGTAGTGGTCATGGTGGCGTGGATGGGTAGGGGAAGGTGGGCGGGTGGATGGGGGGCGGGTGGATGGATGGGGGGGCGGGTGGATGGGGAGCAAAACGTTTCCCCATTCACTCATCCACCCATCCACTCATCTACCCCCGAGCAGCAAGCTCCTCCAGGGCAGCAACCTCCAACCGGGACACGGTCTCCGGAGGTAGCCCCAGCAGGTTCAGCAGCTTTTGGTAAACCACCGCCTCGGTCTGGTTGATCTGGTTAGAGCTGATCACCTCGTAGCTGAGCATCAGCGCTTCTTCGCGCTGGGCCTGGGTCGTGAGCTGGGGCACCAGCTCCTCCAGGGGAATTTCTCGGGCTAGCAAGTCATTCAGGTCGCCGCGCAGGTCGGCCTGGGCCTCGGGGTCCTGGGCAAACTTACGGCTGAGGCGATCGAGGATCACCTCCTGCTGGATATCAGCAAAATTGTGGTCGGACCAGGCCATAGTGGCGGCGATGCGCAGCAGGAGCATCTGCTCGGGGGTGATGTGGGTTTCTTTGCCCAGGTAGACTTCGATTACCTTAGGGTCGTTCTGCACCTCGTCCATGGTGCCCTCGCACAGCACGGTGCCCTGGTGCAGCACGGTGACCTGGCGGGCAATCTGACGGACAAACTCCATGTCGTGCTCGATCACCACGATGGAGTGGCTCTCGGCCAGGGACATCAGCAGTTTGCCGGTCTGCTCGGTCTCTTCATCGGTGAGGCCCGCCACCGGCTCATCCACCAGCAGCAGGTCGGGGGACTGGGCCACCAGCATGCCGATCTCCAGCCACTGCTTTTCACCGTGGGAGAGCAGGGCCGCAGGGATGTCGGCCTTGTGGTCGAGGCCGATGGTCTCCAGCAGGCCACCGACGGTGCGCTTTTCGGCGGTGGGGGTTTTCTTGAACAGGGTGGCGAAGACGTTTTTCTCGCGGTTGCAGGAGAGTTCCAGGTTTTCGCGAGGGGTCAGGTTGAGGTAGACGCGGGGGGTCTGGAACTTGCGGCCAATGCCGAGGCGGGCGATCTGGTGTTCTTTGAACTTGCGAACATCCTGGCCTTTAAAGTAAGCGGCCCCCTCGGTGGGCTTGGTTTTGCCGGTGATCACGTCCAGAAAGGTGGTTTTGCCCGCGCCGTTGGGGCCGATGATCACCCGCAGCTCGCCCTCATCCATGGAGAAGTTGAGGTGGTTAAGGGCCTTAAATCCGTCGAAGCTGACGGTGACGTCTTGGATGTCGAGGACTTTGGTGCTCATTTTGGGGAAGGGAGTGGATGGGTGGGAGGGTGGATGGGTGGATGCGTAGCGCGGGTCTCAACCCTCAGCCGATGCTGAGCAAGACCAATACTTTGGAGTAGGGTGATGGTGGGCACCGCCCACCGATGAAGACCGTGGGCACGTGGGATCCTTATGGGTGCCCGGTGGGGTCCAGGGGGGTGTCGGGACCCACGCTACTTTTCGGCGAACTCGGGGGTTTCAGAGGCTGCTACGGGTTCGGGGCTGTCGTCGAGGTAGGGCAGGGTGGTGGGGGCGATGCCGAGGGCTTTGCTGACGGTGGAGCCAAAGGTGCGGCGTCCCCAGCCGATGATGCCGTCGGGCAGGGCGGTGACCACGATCAGGAACAGTGCCCCCTGGAAGAACAGCCACACGTCAGGGAAGCGCTCGCTGAGCAGGCTGCGGGCCATATTCACCAGTACCGCGCCCAGGATGGCCCCGACCAGGGTGGCCCGACCGCCCACGGCCACCCAGATCACCATCTCGATGGAGAAGGCGATGTCCATGGCCTGGGGAGAGATGATACCCGACTGCACAGAGTAGAGGGCACCGGCAACCCCGGCGATCGCCCCGGACACCGCGAACACCAGCACCTTAAAGGCGGTCGGGTCGTAGCCGGAGAAGCGCACCCGGTTTTCGTCGTCGCGGATGGCCACCAGCATGCGGCCAAAGCGCCCGCTGGTCAGCCAGCGGCAGAGGGCATACATGGCCACCAGGGCAACCACCGTGGCGATGTAGAAGAACATCCGCATTTCGCCAGAGCCCACCCGTTGGCCCAGAAACGTCGTGGTGGAGGTGGTGAGGCCGTTGGTGCCGTTGATCAGCTCCTGCTGGCCGTTGAAAAAGTTGAAAAACACCACCAGGGCAGCCTGGGTGAGGATCGAAAAGTACACGCCGCGAATGCGGTTACGGAACACCAGGTAGCCCAGTAGCCCCGCCACGATCGCTGGAATCAGCACGATCGCCAGCAGCGTAAAAGGAAACGAGTTGAACGGCTGCCAGAACCAGGGCAGCTCCCTCACCCCGTAGAGGCCAAAGAATTCGGGGATGCTGCCCTCCGGCAGGCTGTTGAGCTGGAGGAACATGGCAAAGGCGTAGCCCCCCAGGGCAAAGAAAATGCCGTGGCCCAGGCTCAGCAGTCCGGTGAACCCCCAGATCAGGTCGATACCCAGGGCGACGATGCCCAGGGCCAGAAACCGCCCCAGCAGGTTCAGCCGGAAGGGGGTGAGAAACAGGGGCAGAATCACCACCAGGATCAGGGCAACCGCTACAACAGCGATCGCCTCGATCACAAACTTGCGCTTCTGGCTGGCCTTAACCGCCCGGCGCGGCTGCATAGTTGCTTCAGTCGTCATTGGTCTACAGCTCCACTGCTCGACCCTTCGGCGGGAACAGCCCGGCGGGCCGCACCTGCAGGAAGGCAATAATCAACGCAAACACCATCACCCTGGCCATACTGGTAGTGGCAAAGAAGGTGAAGAAATCGATGAACGGCTGGAACGCTGCTGCCGGGGGGAACATCGTCGCCAGGGTGCCCGACCCGACCAGGTAGACGACCGTGCCGATCACCAGGGACGCCACAATGCTGCCCACCAGCTTGCCGACACCGCCCACCACCACCACCATGAAGGCGTCCACAATGTAGTTGCTGCCCAGGTTTGGCCCCACAGCGCCCAGCATGGTGACGACGCAGCCCGCCACCCCCGCCAGTCCAGAGCCCAGGGCAAAGGTGATTGCATCCACCTGTCCGGTGGGGATACCCAAACAGGCGCTCATACCCCGGTTTTGAGTCACCGAGCGAATCCGCAGCCCCCAGGCGGTGCGGTTCAGGAACCAGTACACCGCCAGCACGCAGAGCGTGGTCAGCAAAATGATGAACAGGCGCGCCATGGGCAGCTGAATCCCAGTTCCCAGGGATATGCTGCCCCGCAGCCAACTGGGCGAGGCCACATTCACATTGCGGGCCCCAAACCAGGGCCGAACAAACTGAGCGCTGGCGGCATTGCCAATCCAGATCCAGGTGAGGAGCGCGATCGCCGCCGACAGCAGCACAAACACCGGGTTGGCCCAGGCTCTGATCTGCTCCCAGTTGGTGTAGCGGGTCAGCACCCAGCGCCCGCCCACAAACAGAACGGCAAACACCAACAGCCCCAGGGCCATGGGCCAGCTAATACTGCGAATGGTCTGGATCAAAATCAGACTCACCCCCCAGGTGGCCAGCAGCGTCTCCAGGGGCCGCCCGTAGAGGTGGCGAATCACGGTGCGCTCTAGCAGCAGGCCCAGGGCCGCCGCCACCAAAAACGCCAGGGGCAGCGCCGCAAAAATGTAGAGGTCGGGGGCAACCCCGCCGATGCTCTGGGCCGCGTTCTGCACCACAAAGGTGGTGTAGGCCCCAAACATCATCAACTCACCGTGGGCCAGGTTAATGACCCCCATCAGACCAAACACAATCGCTAAACCCAAAGCCACAATCAACAGCACCGCGCCGATGCTAATGCCGTTGAATAGGCCACTAATTAAGCCTTCTATCACTGGTTTTACCGCTCAGAAAACAATACGCCAACGGTCATCCAACGCCCATCTCAGTAAAAATCAGCCTCATTGTAGAGGCGACAAGCTCCTCCAAAATGCTCTTTTTGAACATCCGCCTGGCCAGCCTCTGAGTCATTGATCCATATCCTGAAAAACCTGAATCAACCTCAACTTAAATCCCTAGGCTGTACGCCTAAACCCTCGAAACAACCTACCTAAAAGCTTTTTATGGACTGCATCGATCTAGGTCAGGGGTTAAATTTCGGCAATTTGTTACTGAGCTAATAAGCCACAAGATAGTCAGATTTATTTCAGGATGCAGGCCATCTGTCGTTCGTCAGGCAGTCCCCACCCGAATAACGCTATGAGCATGGTCCTGAGACTGCCTGCTTAGGGAAAGAGCCCGAATTCAACCTTTAAAAATCGAGCGAGGACACGGCTTGCAGCATCCTCGCTCGATTCCCATCCTTAGCAGGTGCTCAGGCAGAAGGCAGACCTAGATCTCGAACCGCTCGCCCTTGGCCGGGTCGGACCAGTCGCAGCCAAAGCCCGTGGTCTCGGGCACAAACTGGTTCCAGGGCTCGGGGTCGATGGGGCCATCGGTGGCCCAGAGGATGTCGAACATACCGTCTTCCTGGATCTCACCAATCCGCACCGTCTTAGACAGGTGATGGTTGGGATTCATGGTCACGGGGCCTTCGGGAGCATCCATGCTCTGGCCGTAGGCCGCTGTCCGCACTTCGGGAATGTCAAAGGTGCCCGCTGCTTCCACCGCCTGCTTCCACAGGTAGACCATGATGTAGGCCGCTTCCATGGGGTCGTTGGTGACGCGATCGCTGCCAAACTCTTCCTGGAAGGCAGATACCCACCGCTCGTTTTCGGGGGTGTCCACGGTCATGAAGTAGTTCCAGGAGGCCAGGTGCCCGGTCAGGAACTCAGTCCCGATCTGGCGCACTTCTTCCTCGGCCACGCTGACGGACATCACCGGGTACTGATCCGGCCCCATGCCTGCGCCCTGGAGCTGGGTGAAGAAGGCCACGTTGCTGTCGCCGTTGAGGCTGTTGAAGATGACGCCGCCGTTGGGCAGAGCCGCCCGGATGCGGGTGATGATCGGGGTGACCTCAGTGTTGCCCAGGGGCAGGTAGTCCTCGCCCACGGTGTTGCCGCCCCGGGCCGCCAGCTGCTCTTTGATGATGGTGTTAGCGGTGCGGGGGAACACGTAGTCAGAGCCCACCAGGAAGAAGTCGGTGCCCTTGTTCTCCAGCAGCCAGTCCACGGCGGGCTCAATCTGCTGGTTGGGGGCGGCCCCAGTGTAGAAAATGTTCTGGGAGCACTCCTGGCCCTCGTACTGCACCGGGTACCACAGCATGTGGTCCTTCGATTCGAACACGGGCAGCACCGCCTTGCGGCTGGCGGAGGTCCAGCAGCCAAACACCACGGCTACCTGGTCCTGGTCAATTAGCTTTTCAGCCTTCTCGGCAAAGGTGGGCCAGTCGGAGGCTCCGTCTTCTACCACGGCCTCGATCTGGCGGCCCAGCACACCGCCTGCCTCGTTGATTTCTTTGATGGCCAGCTTCTCAGCATCGACTACGGTGGTTTCGCTAATGGCCATAGTGCCGCTGAGGGAGTGCAGAATGCCCACTTTAATGGTTTCCCCGTTCGCCGCTGCGGTATCGGTCCCGCCCTCAGTGGTACCGGTGCCGGTGGTCGTAGTGGTGCCACCGCAGGCCTTTAACAGCATGGAGGTGCCCAGGGTAGCCGATCCGTACACTAAAAACTTGCGTCGATTAAATCGCGTGACCATTCAACCTCTCCTGACTCGTTAACAAAAACGCGTAACCGAAAGTCCACGTAGACCGTCAGAGTGAATATTAGGAGCAGTAACCGGCAGCAAATGTAGTCTGGGATACCAAATGACCCAACGTTTCTGTAACATTCCAGGGAGAACAGCCCAATTGTCATCAATCCTGGGGCTGAGTTCAGACGTTGGCTGGGTTTTGGTGTGGCCCGGTCAGGGGGAGGGCGGCGGGTGATGATGCCGTTGCTACCTAAGCTAGGGAGGGCGACAGGGGAGCCCTTGGGGAGTGCTTTCTGCCGGCACCCAGGGCAGGTGGAGACTAACGCTGGGGCAGGAGGTGCGTCAATGGCGTATCAGTGCGCCCCAATCTTCCTAGCCGGAGGATTTCGCATCTAGGAGGAGGCTGATTTTGTTGAGCAGCCGGGGCAGTTCAATGGGTTTGGTGTCGTATTCGTCGCAGCCGATGGCCAGGGCCTTTTCGCGATCGCCCTGCATGGCGTGGGCGGTGAGGGCAATCACAGGAATGCTGGCGGTTTCAGCGTTGGCCTTCAGCTTTTGGGTGGCTTCCCAGCCGTCCATCACGGGCAAGCTCATATCCATCAACACAATGTCGGGGCGATGGGTGGCGGCCATCGAAACGCCCTCCAGTCCATCCGCCGCAGTGAGGACCTCATAGTCCATTCGGCGCAGGCGGCGAGAGAGCATATCCCGGTTCATCTCGTTGTCTTCTATCAGCAGCACCTTGATGCGGCCAGGCGGGGCAGAAACAGAATGCTGCCAATCGTCCCCCTCCCCTTGCTCTTGGCGCAGCCGCGCCGCTTCTGCCTGAATTTCTTGAAAATACGCACTTTGAGTAATGGCAGCCACCTCCTGAACCCGCTTGGCCTGGTCAATCTCAACCTTGAGTTCATTGACCTGCCGTTTGAGGGCCAACTCCTTCAGCTTGCGTTGGGTAACATCTTCGACAATGCCTTCGAAGTAGAGCAACTCGCCATTCCCGCCCCGCACGGCTCGCACACTCTCCGACAGCCACATCATGTCACCATCTTTGCGATAGGCCTGATACTCGTAGCCGGTCATCTGTCCGCTGGACTCAACCTGCCGGATAAACTCCTGGCGCCCTTCGGGGTCCACGTAGATTTGATTGCCGATTTCAGTTACAACGGCCATCATTTCGGCCGCCGAATCATAGCCATGGATACGGGCCATGGCAGGGTTAACACTGAGAAAGTGCCCGTCCGGGGTGGACTGAAAGATCCCCTCCAGGGCATTCTCAAAAATGCTGCGATATTTTTCCTCGGCCAACCGCAGGGCATCTTCGGCCTGTTTCCGCAGGGTAATGTCGACCATGGCGCTGAGCACCGTCGCTTCGCCGTTATAGGTGAGCGGCTGAAACGACGTCGTGGTCCACAGGGGGCTACCGTCGGCCCGTTTGCACTGCAGCTCGTAGTGCTGAATGGACTGGCCCTGCTCCAGGGTGGCGCGCAGGCGTTGATAGTCCTCCTGATTCAAGAAAAAGTCTTGAATGGTGCAATTGACCAGCGGCTGATCGTCACAGCCAAACGTGGCCCTGGCGGCCGCGTTGCTGTAGAGCACCACCCCATCGTCCCAGCGCCAGGTGAGGACCGGTACCGGAGTGGCCTCGGCAATGAGCTGCCTGGCCAGATACATGACCCGCTGATCCCGCAGGCGCTTCTTCTCCAGGGACGCCATAATCTTGGCCCGCAACAGCACCGGCTTAAACGGCTTTGAGAGAAAATCTTCGGCTCCCATCTCGATGCAGCGCACCACATTGTCGATCTCGTCCAAAGACGAGATCATAATCACCGGAATGCTCTGCCAGGTGGGGCTCTGCTTGAGGTGGATGAGCACCTCAAAGCCGTTCATCTCCGGCATGATTAAGTCGAGCAAAATCAGGTCGTAGCTGGCGTTGTGAAGCAATTCCAGGGCCGCTTGGCCATGGGCTGCGATCGTAACGGTAAAGCCCTGATACTCCAGCTGCCGGGACAGTAAATCACGATTGGTCTCGTTGTCGTCAACGATGAGGATGTGCCCTCCCTGGCTGTTTTGATCCTCAATGGGGTCGTAACGGAGAACCTGCAGGGTGGTTTCGGCCTGCTTAAACCAGGCGGATTCGGCTCCGCTCTCTAAGGTCAATTCGTTGGCGTCGAGCTGGTTGGGATTGATGAGTTGGAGTTGCTGTCGCGACAGATTGACAATGTCATTGACCATGCTGAGCAACTGCTGGGCCGCCCGGTGAATGCGCTGTAGATCGGCCTGAATGTTGGGGTCGGCCTCTTCGAGCAGCAGCTCGCAGTAGCCAATGATTGTGCTGAGGGGCGTCAGCATCTCCAGGCGAATGGTTGCTCCAAAGGAGTTAATATCGCTCCGAAATTGGCCCACGTCTAGCTGAGTCGGGTCCAGGATGACGTTGGCAAGGGAAAGCAGTTGGGTGCCGCAGGTGTAGATATTTTTAAGGTCGGTGGCCAGAGCTGAGTGGGGTTGACCCTTGAGTTCCTCCAGCAGCATTTCGCTGTAGCCAATGATGGCGTTCATGGGAGTACACAGTTCGTGGCGGAGGTGGCTCAAGAGCGCCCGCTGCACCCGCTTATCCCGGAAGGGCAGGGTATCTTCGGGGGGGGCGGAGGGCTGGGCGGCCGCAAGCAGCTGCTCCACTTTGTCGAGCAGTTGGGGCAGGTTGACGGGTTTGGTTTCGTATTCGTCGCAGCCTGCGGCGAGGGCTTGCTCACGATCGCCCGCCATGGCGTGGGCGGTTAGCGCAATGATGGGAATGTTCTGAATTTGGGGGTTGGCTTTGATTTGGCGGGTGGCCTCGTAGCCATCGATCACCGGCAGATCAATATCCATGATCACCAGATCGGGCCGTTCGGAGAGCGCTTTGGCGACGCCTTCTGCGCCATCGATCGCGATCGCGACCTCGTAGCCCTTCCGCATCAAACGGCGAGACAACATATCGCGATTGACGTCATTATCTTCAACCAAAAGCAGCTTGGCCATGGGGATAGAGGTGACAGAAAAGCAGGGTTAGAACAGGGTTAGAAACAGAGATTGAAGGGGCACGGGATCCAGCGAGACGCTAGGACTGTTTTCGGGAAATAGCCGTAGACGCCAGGGTGCTAATCTCGTTGAGCAGAGTTTGTCGGTCTAGGGATCCTTTTTGATAGATGCGCTCGATTTGACCATCGAGCCGACGGCGATCGTCCGCCGTCAAGTCTTTAGCCGTCAGCACAATCACAGGGATTGAGCGCCACTGGGGCCGCTGCCGCAGTTCCTCTAAAAACTCAAAGCCATCCATTTCAGGCATCATCAAGTCCAGCAGAATGAGTTCAGGCATTTGGGTGGGCATGAGTTCTAGCGCCTGCCGTCCATGGGCCGCCACCTGTACCGACCAGCCAGCTTTGGCCAGCTGGCGCTGCATCATGTCGCGATTTTCAGCGTTGTCTTCCACCACCATGATGGTCTGGGCGCTGGCATCGCCTACATACTTGTGCAGCAATCCCGTCAGGCGATCGTAGTCCACCGGTTTGAGCAGATAGTCAGACGCCCCAAGGGCGTAGCCCAAGGTCTTGTCATCGACCATACTGACCATGACCACGGGAATGTCCGCCAGGTGTGGATCGGCTTTGAGTTCTGTGAGGATTGTCCAGCCATCAACACTGGGCATCATCACATCCAGCACAATCACATCCGGGCGACGGGTCCGCGCCAATTCCAACCCCTCCAAGCCGCTCCCCGCCCCAATCACCCGGAACCCTTCTCGGCTCAGGAACCGTTGCATCAAGTCCTGCACCGAGGGGTCATCGTCAATCACCAGGACCGTGCTGGCTGTGGAAGGTAAATTGGGAAGGACTGAGCTGTCTGGGGCGTCTGTTTTGCGCAGGGTATGGGACTCCGATCGCTCCTCCGCCAGCTGTTGGGGCAATCGCATCGTAAAGATGGTGCCCTCGCCTCGGGCGCTGACAACCTGAATGTCTCCCCCCATCATCTGGCAGAATTTTTGGGTAATTACCAGCCCCAGCCCCGTACCCCCATACTTGCGGGTGGTGGAGGCATCGGCTTGGCTAAAGGCCTGGAACAGCCTGGTCTGTTGCTCCGGGGTCATGCCAATGCCGGTGTCCGCGACCCTGAAAGCAATGCCGGGCTCTGCTTCAGCCAGCAGGGTAGGTTCTACGGTGAGGGTAATGGTGCCGTTTTCGGTAAACTTGCTGGCATTGCTGAGCAGATTGAACAGGCACTGGCGCAGTTTGGTAATGTCGGAATGCATTGGGCTGAGGTCCCTGGCGCAGTTCACCACCAATCGATTGTGGCTCTTATCGGTTAGCGGCCGAATCGTGTCGGCAATATCTTGAACCATGGCAGCGACCTCAAAGGTCTCCAGGTACAAATCCATCTTGCCAGCCTCGACTTTAGAGAGGTCGAGAATGTTGTTGATCAGGCCCAACAGGTGCCGTCCAGCGCCATGGATTTTGTTGACATCGTCAATCAAGACGGTTTCGCCCAGGTCAGTGAGTTCTTCCGCCAGCATTTCGCTATAGCCAATGATGGCATTGAGGGGAGTGCGTAACTCATGGCTCATGTTGGCCAGGAACTGACTCTTGGTTTGATTGGCGGCCTCGGCGTCAGCCCTGGCCCGCTCCGCCGACTGGGTGGTTTCTGCAAGCTGGGCCGTGCGCTCCTCCACCGCCTGACTGAGGTTTTGTTCGCGAACCGCCACCTCGTGGGCCATCACCTGAAACGCCCTGGCCAGTTGCCCTGGCTCATCCGCCCGCTGGGCCACCTGAGTAATCGGGGCGGAGCCAAACTCGCTCACCTGTTCGGGGGTCAGGGCTCCGTCGCTCACCCGCCGGGCGATCGCGGTTAGATGTTTGATCGGCCAAATGACCGTGCGCTTCAGGAAACCGTTGACCAGCAACCCCAGGATGGCAAAAATCGAGGAGAAAATTCCCAATACCAGCCACAGGTACTGCCGCCCCTGGCGAAAGACGGCATCCGCCGGCACATAGATGGTTTGGGCGGCCACAATTTCATTCATCTGCCACCCAAATCCCCCCTCAGAGCCAAAGCTAGCCAGCTGGCTTCTGGGGGCGGCACTGGGGGTACTGTGGCACTCCAGACAGCTCGCTTGGGTGACCGCTAGGGGACGGGCAATATAGAACAGATTCGCCCCATCCCGGAAGCGGTAACCCGATAGCTGCGGCAAGTTGGGCTGGTTGCGAAACTGCTCTACCAGGGCCGTCTCAAACTCATCGGCCTGATCCCGAGGATTGGTGGGATTTAGGGTGGCCTCTTTGTAGAGAAAGTCTTCGTAGGCCGGATCGGCGCGGAAATGCTCAAACACCTCCGTAGCCGCGTAGGCGGGCACGGTTTCGCTAATAAAGGTGGAGCTGGTCGCGAGCTGATCCGCCAGCAGAGGCTGAATGCGCTCGCTAGTGTAGCTCCTGACCGAGTTCATGGTGCGGGTCAGAATTTCGGCCTTGGCGGTTACTTCTCCCTCTGCCTTGCGCTGCATGGCTCCCGCTAGGGTTATACCACTGACCACCACCCCCGCTACAAAAACCAGGGTCAGCAGCACATTAAACTTTGGGCCAAGTTTTAAATGACTGAGCATAACATTGGCGTCACGCAACGCTAGAAGAGAGTTTCTAACCGCGAGCTACCTTTGGGAACACCGTTGAACCTACGCTGACGGAACAGTGGCAGGGACTTACCTGTGGCTGAACCCGATCCAGTGCGCTAATCCTCAAGCTGCTTAGTTAAGCACCCACCGAATCCCATTGCCGTCTGTAGCGTTTACTACGTAAAACCACCTAATGCGTCTAGCCATCCTATAGCGCCCTAGCCGGTGAAACCGTATCCCACATAGCAAAAATTGGCTCAGCAAACAGAACGCTGAGCCTGCTGCAACAAATCAGCGGTTTCAACCTGCCAGGGGGGAAGCAGGCCCAAGCTCAGGCGGGCAGTGTAGGAGCGCTCAGCCCAGCGTGGTGCTGAATAAAGTCAATGATGCTGGGGAGCCCTAGCTGGGTTTTGAGGTTGGTGAAGCCAAAGGGGCGATCGCCCCGCATTTTCCGGGCATCGCGCTCCATCACCTCCAGGCTGGCTCCCACCAAGGGGGCCAGATCGATTTTGTTGATCACCAAGAAGTCAGACTTGGTGATGCCGGGTCCGCCCTTGCGGGGAATTTTATCCCCCGCCGCCACATCGATGACGTAGAGGGTCAGGTCCACCAGCTCAGGGCTGAAGGTGGAGGCCAGGTTGTCGCCGCCGCTCTCCACAAACACCAGGTCGAGGGGGTGAAAGCGGGCTTCTAGATCCTCGATCGCCACCAGGTTCATCGACGCATCTTCGCGAATGGCGGTGTGGGGGCAGCCGCCAGTCTCGACGCCAACGATGCGATCGGGGCTCAGCGCCTGGCTGCGCACTAAAAACTGGGCATCTTCCTGGGTGTAGATGTCGTTGGTGACGACGGCGATCGAGTAGCGATCGCGCAATGCCTTGCACAGGCTATCGACCAAGGCGGTCTTGCCCGACCCCACCGGGCCAGCCACACCGACTCGAAAGGGATTGGCACGAAAGGGAGTTGTCATTTGGGCGCAATCCAACATCAGGATGTTCGATATCTTACACCGCCTATCACCGCCTATCCCGCTCGCAGGCCCCGCCGAAATGCCTGGGCTGCCTCTAGGCGCAATGTCTCAGCCATCAATCCTACTCCATGCAAAAGACCCCAGGGATTTTGAAAATCCCTGGGGTCTGGGTCATAGCCGCGAGAGAAACCGGGTTTCTGAATCCTGGCTAGCTGTACTTTTCGTTGGAGGCGGTCTCCAGGTCAAACAGCACCTGGAGGGTCTGCATCGCCCGCTTGCGGGCCTCAATGTCGCGCTGGGCGCGCAGCTGCACCATGGGGTCGTGGAGAATTTTGTTGACGATGCCCCGGGTCAGAGCTTCGATCACCTCCTGGTGCTTTTCGGCAAACTCGCTGCCCAGACGTGACAGGGCCTTCTCCAGCTCCTGTTCGCGGATGGTCTCGACTTTGCTGCGCAGGCTGCTGATGGTACTGACGGTGTCAAGCGATCGCCACCAGTCCATAAAGCTCTCCACCTCTTCGTCCAGCAGCCCCTGGGCCTCCATCGCCATCCGGCGGCGGCTGGCCTGGTTTTGGGCCACCACGGCCTTGAGGTCGTCGACGTTGAAGGCGTGGACGTTGTCCAGCTCGTTGGCGTTGGCGTGGACGTTGAGGGGCACCGAAATGTCAAACACCATCAGGGTGCGGTTGTTGACCAGCGGGGCCAGGTTGTCGCGGTGCAGAATGGGCTCGGTGGCCGAGGTGCAGGTAAACACCACGTCACAGGCCTCCACTGTCTCCAGCATGGCATCGAGGGTGCCGGTGCGGATGTTGGCGTCGGGGAACTGCCGGGCTAGCTCGTTGGCCCGGTCGATGGTGCGGTTGAGAATGGTGATGGTGCAGGAGTCTTTGGAAACCAGGTGCTGCACCAGCAGCCGGGCCATTTTGCCCGCGCCCAGAATGCTGACGTGGCAGCTGTTCAGGTGGGGGACTTTCATCCGGGCCAGCTCGACGGCGGCGGAGCTGATGGAGACAGCCCCGGTGCCGATGCTGGTTTCGCTGCGCACCCGCTTACCGGCGGTGAGGGACTGTTTCAGCAGGCGATCGAGCACCCGGCCAATGCTTTTGTGCTGCTGGGCCAGCTGGTGGGCGTGCTTCACCTGGGCCAAAATCTGGCCCTCGCCCAGCACCAGGCTGTCGAGACCGGCGGCTACGCGCATGAGGTGATTGACGGCATCCTGGTGCAGCAGAATGAACAGGTGTTGCCGCAGCTCGTGAAGGGGTAAGCCGCTGTGCTCAGACAAAAACTGGGTCACTTCCCGAATGCCCTGCTCCGTCGCCTCGGTGACGATGTGAATTTCGAGCCGATTGCAGGTGCTGAGAATTGAGACCTCGTCGATGTGGGGGCAGTGGGTGAGGTGGGCGATCGCGTCTCCTGTCTGAGCCGTCGGAATGCTAAGTTTTTCGCGAATTTGCACCGGGGCGGTTTTGTGGCTCAGGCCAATTACGGCGATATTCATTCTTCCTCCACGCGTTTAATAGTCACCTGATTTTATGGTGTCGGCAGCTCTCTCCAGGGCCAGACGATTGCCAGGGTGGGCTGGGGCCAAGGGTTACACCGTACACAATTGCCAATATGTTTGAACTTAGAGATAAATAGGGCTCGACTCAAGGAAACTCAACAAAAGTCCATCAAAAACTGTGAACTCAGAGCCAAAAAAAGATGCGAGGATCCCGCATCTCTAGGGTAACGAATTGGGGGCGCTCATCCGAATGCCCACCCCTGGTCGAGACAGCCCGATCGACTGGACCGCTGGCCCATACCGGATCCGGATTTGAAGCGACGAGGGTAGGCACTAGGAAATAGCCCCTCTTCCCCCGCCGCCACGTCAAGGTCGCCGCCGCTGAGGGAGAAGAGAGGAGATCCCGATCTCCGTTGGTTCAGTGAGACCTAGCGAATTTGCAGGGTCTTGGGCTGCTCCACCATGTGAATGGTGTCGACAAAGCGGGCGGTCTTGGACTGGCTGGAGATCACCAGGGACTGAGTCCGAGCGCCGCCGTGGAAGAAGCGCACCCCATTCATCAGCTCACCGGAGGTGATACCGGTGGCGGCAAACAGCACGGTTTCGCCAGAGGCCAGCTCATGGGCGTCGTAGACCTTGTCGATGTCGGTAATGCCCATTTCGTTCAGGCGGGCGATATTCGCCTCTTTGCTTTCCCCAATCAGGCCGGTTTTGACGACGGCGGGATCGTAGATCAGCTGGCCCTGGAAGTGGCCCCCCAGGCAACGCATGGCGGCGGCACTGATTACCCCTTCAGGGGCAGCCCCGATCCCCATCAGCGCGTGGGTGTTGGTTCCGGAAAAGGCGCAGGAGATGGCGGCTCCGACGTCGCCGTCGCCGATCAGCTTGACCCGAGCGCCGGCGTCGCGAATCTCTTTGATCAGATCGTTGTGGCGATCGCGCTTCATCACCACCACCACCAGCTCATCGATGGCGCGGTCGAGGCACTCGGCCAGAATCTTCAGGTTTTCGGTGGCCGATTTGTTGATGTCAACTTTCCCTTTGGCCTGGGGAGGCGCGGCCAGCTTCTTCATGTAGAAGTCGGGGGCAGCAAACAGACCGCCCTTTTCAGAAATGGCCAGCACCGCCATGGAGCCATTCTGACCGTAGGCCACCAGGTTGGTACCCTCGCAGGGGTCCACGGCAATGTCAATTTCCAGCAGTTCGTCGGGGTTGCAAAAGTCTTTGGCGTTGGGTTGGGTGCAAATGCCCACCTCTTCACCGATGTAGAGCATGGGGGCATCGTCCCGCTCGCCCTCGCCAATCACGATGCGACCGCGCATGTGAATTTTGTTCATGCGCTCCCGCATGGCTTCCACGGCGACCTGGTCAGCGATGTTTTTCTCGCCCTTGCCCATCCAGCGGGATGACGCGATCGCAGCCTGTTCCACAACCTCAATAATCTCAAGACCGAGGGTACTTTCCACCGAATCAATCCTCCAAACTGCCTATATTTAATGGGTTTTAGCGTTCCCCACCTCGATTTCTCAGTCTATCAGACGGTGGGATCAAGGCATAGAGAATCAGGGCACCGTATACTCGGACTCCACCGTTGGCAGCTCGCCGCGCTGCACCAGGGCCTGGTGAATCATCGCCACGATCTCGGCCCGAGTGGCCGCCTGGGCGGGCTTAATTTGGTCGCGGGCGGGGTAGTTGACCAGCAGGTTGTTGTCTGCGGCGGCGGCCACCTGGGGGATGGCCCACTCGGGCATGGCGTTGAAATCGATAAAGGGTTGCAGGGACTGCTCCGGGGCCGGTGGGGGTTCAAGCCCCAAACCCGACACCAGCGACACAATCACCTCGTAGCGGGGGACCGCCTGGTCGGGGCGAAAGTCGCCTTCGGGGTAGCCACTCATAAAGTCCTGGGCCACGGCCCGGTCAATCGCGGCCGCGGCCCAGTAGTTCTCGGGGACATCGCTAAAGTTAGACTCGGCGGCGGCGTCATTGCCGAAGGCCTGGCTGAGCAACGCCGCCAGTTCGGCCCGACTGAGGGGCTGATCGGGCTGAAATCCGCCCTCCGGGAAGTCCGGCAGGTAGCCCTGGTCAAACATGGGCCGAATGAAGGGATAGGCCCAGTGGGTGGGCGGGACGTCTGAAATGTCGAGGGGCTGGGTGGCGGCTCCCTGGGGGGCATCGGGCACCGTGGCTGGTGCAGCTGGAACGGGCTGAGCCTGTTGCCGTCCCGGAACCAGGATCGGCCGACGAGCTGGCCCCAGGCCCAGGAACCCACCCGTTCTACCGGGCAGGGGCTGGCCTGGGGGGACCGGCCTCAGGCCTGGCCTTGGCTCAACGGTGCGGGGCACAAACAGGCCCTCGGGCGGTTCGACCTCGGGCTCAGCGATCGCGCCCACCGGCTCCCGTCGCTGGAGCGGCGCAAAGCCTGTCCAAAGTTCCTGATTGCGGCTCAGGCCCCACCACAGGATGGAGCCTATGCCCAAAAAAGCCAGCACCACCGCCAGCAGCTCGTCGAAGTCCAGGATGCGGTTGCCGCGAGAGGGCGGTGCATCGGCAGAATGGGTCGGAGCGGACGGGGTGGGCTGGTCGGGGGGCAGGTTTACCATGGGTCAGGCCGGGGATAACGTCCAGGGTTATCCTACCAGAGCGGGCTGGCGCACCGGGATGACCGCAGGCTGGCCGGCCTCGTCGAGGTCGAGCTGGGCGCGATCGCCCTCCTCCAGGGTGCCGGTCAAGATCGCCTCGGCCAGGGTGTCCTCAACCAGACGAGCGATCGCCCGACGCATGGGGCGGGCACCGTAGCGCTGGTCGTAGCCCTCGCTGGCCAGCCGGTTGCGGAAGGCCTCGGAGAGGGTGACCACCATCTGGCGATCGGCCAGGCGCTTGTTGACCTGGTCCAGCATCAGATCGGCGATCTGATTCACCTCGTCGCGGGTGAGCTGGCGGAAGACAATGATCTCATCGATTCGGTTCAGCAGCTCGGGCCGGAAGTACTGCTTCATCTCCTCGTTGACCAGGTTGCGGATGTTGAGGTACTGGCTGGTGGCGGCATCGGTGGACGCCAGGTCAAAGCCCAGACCAGCGCCCCCCTTCTCGATCACCTGGGAGCCAATGTTGGAGGTCATGATAATCAGGGTGTTTTTAAAGCTCACCGATCGCCCCTTGGAGTCGGTCAGAACTCCGTCATCCAGCACCTGCAACAGCAGGTTAAAGACCTCGGGGTGCGCCTTCTCAATCTCATCCATCAGAATGACGCTGTAGGGCTGGCGACGCACCGCCTCGGTCAGCTGCCCGCCCTCGTCGTAGCCAACGAATCCGGGGGGCGAGCCGATCAGTTTGGAGACCGTGTGGCTCTCCATAAATTCGGACATGTCGAGGCGAATCATGGCGTCTTCGGAGCCAAACAGGGCTACGGCCAGGGCCTTGGACAGCTCCGTCTTACCTACCCCGGTGGGGCCAGAGAACACCAGACTGGCGATCGGGCGATCGGCGCTGGCCAGCCCCGATCGGGCCCGGCGAATGGCCTTGGCGGCGGCCATGACGGCCTCGTGCTGGCCAATCACCCGCTCGTGCAGCACATCTTCGAGGTGCAGCAGGCGCACGGCCTCGGTTTCGGTCATACGGTTGACCGGAATACCGGTCCAGGCGGCGACGATGTCGGCGATGTTTTCGTCATCGACCACTGGGGCCACGGGCAGGGTGCCAGCCGCTGCCTCACCGTACTCAGGAATGTCAGCCTGGAGCTGCTGCAAAACGCTCTGGCGCTCTTCGCGCAGCGCTTTAGCCTTGCCAAAGTCCTGCATCTGGATGGCTTCGTCGAGGTCGGCGTTGAGCTGGCGCAGCTGCTGCTTGAGCTCTTTGGAGGGGTACTTGGGCATGTACCGCAGCTTCACCTGGGAGCCCGCCTCGTCAATGAGATCGATGGCCTTGTCGGGCAGGTGGCGATCGCTGATGTAGCGATCGGAGAGCTTGGCCGCGGCCGCCAGAGCCTCATCGGTAAAGCTGACCTGGTGGAACTGCTCGTAGCGGCTGCGGATCCCCTGGAGAATTTCAATCGTTTCGTCCACCGAGGGTGGGTTGACCATCACGGGTTGAAAACGGCGCTCCAGGGCGGCATCGCGCTCGATGTGCTTGCGGAACTCGTCCAGGGTAGTGGCCCCAATACACTGCATTTCGCCCCGCGCCAGGGCAGGTTTGAGCATGTTAGCCGCATCCAGCCCCCCCTCCAGGGACCCGGCCCCAATCAGGGTGTGAATTTCGTCAATCACCAGCACCACGTCGGGGTCCTCGCGGACCTCGGCCACCAGCTGGGTGAGGCGCTCTTCAAAGTCGCCCCGGAAGCGGGTCCCCGATACCATGGAGCCCATGTCCAGACTGACCACCCGCTTGGTGAGCAGGGCCTCAGGGACATCCTGGTTGGCAATCCGCTGGGCCAGTCCTTCGGCGATCGCGGTTTTGCCCACGCCGGGCTCGCCCACCAGAATAGGGTTGTTCTTGGTGCGGCGACCCAAAATCTGCACCACCCGCTCGATTTCCTTGGCGCGACCGACGACGGGGTCAATCTTGCCCGCAGCGGCCAGCGCCGTCAGGTCGGTGCCAAACTCAGACAAGATTTTGCCGGGTTTACGGGCGCTGTCGCGATCGCTACTGCGACGCCCAGCGGGCAGGGCCGCCACTTCGCCCAGCTCTTGAATAATGCGAGTACGCACCTTGGCCGGGTCTACCCCCAGGTTGGTCAGCACCCGGTAGGCCACGCTCTCGGTGTTTTGACAGAGGCTCAGCAGCAGATGGGCAGGCTCAATGTAGGGCGAGTCTACCTTGCGGGCCTCCTGAAAGGCCTGCTCAAACACCTGCTTGACCTTGGGCGTAAAGGGAATTTCAGGCGGTACGCTGCCGCTGCCCCGGCCAATAATTGCTTCAACCTCGGCCCGGGCGTCGTTGAGGTTGACCCCAAACTCCCCCAGCACCTTAGCCGACAGGGTAGATTCTTCTTTGATCAGCCCCAGCAGCAGCTGCTCGGTGCCAACAAAGTTGTGGCGCAGCCGACGGGCCTCTTCCTGGGCCTTCATAATGACGGCAATGGCAGTGTTCGTGAAGTGTTCAAACATGGTGTTTAGTCGGTACCAGTTTCGGGAGGAGCAATGGAAAGACAAAAACTAATGCGTAGTCTCTAAATGTCTCTAAATAAGCGGGAAAGGCGACTGTCGGTCATACCGCGACAGGGCCGCCCTCAGCGCACTCAGAGCGCACTCAGAATATGTAGATAGCGACGGCGGTTCACTTATCAATACTTTACGTAACTGTACTCATAGTTCGCAGTGGGGAGAACCGTAGACCCTAGGTGGGGTTTCGGCCGCGCCTCCCCAAGCAAAATTTCGTAGCTGAATTTTCTATCAATAGCCTTTCCTTAAAAAATATTTACAATACTTAACCCCATTCTATAGCCTCAGGTTCAGCATCGGCAAATGGCTGGAGCGAATCCACAAAATAAGGCAACCGCTCCAAAAAAATCGCTCTATCATGGCAGAGCCATCATCGTAAAACTGCGCTGCCGACGGCCAATCGACGCCCAACCAAAAGCCCAGTCCAAAGCCTTCGTCAAAAGAATAGACAAGGCTTTTTGGCCAATGCATCGCTTGCCCTAATACCCGCTAAAATCAGTACACATACACTATATATCTCCAGTCAACCGTGACCGTTGCCATAGAATTTGCCAGTTCAGAGGATCTTCGAGCCGCGTTGGGGCGCTGGCTCGAAGACTATGGCCACAGCGTCCATCGACAGGTGCCCTGTCCCGACGGCGGCGTGGTAGATCTGCTGACGCCCATGTACGCCGTTTTTTGCCCCCCCAGCCTGGCGCCGTCAGACTTTTGGGCCGCGGTAGATGCAATCCAGGCGCACCAGGCGAACTTCCCTGACCAGCGCCCCGTGATCGCGGGCCTCACGCCAGCGGCGGATCAGGAAACCACCTTTGGCATTGCCGAGCAGGTCAAGGCCAAGGGGATTGAGGTCTGGTTTCTCGACCAGATGCCTCCTTTTGTGGAGTATTTCACCGGGCTGGCGGACGAACCACCCCCGGCGGTGTCGGAAGGCTTCAATCGGCGCAATCCTTTAGCCGGGTGCTTGATTTCCCTGGGGATGGCCGCCATCCTCAGCGCCAGTTTCTGGCTGGCCTACCGCATTCTCGATCGCCACCAGATGCAGGTTTCGAGCAATAGCCAGGAAAACCGTGCCTGGGAGCAACTCCACGGCGCAGTCGAGGTCTGGGATATCGATTCGGCCCTGACCAGCCTCGATCGCCTGGGCAATAGCCGCAGTCCCTGTGTATCCCAGTTTGCCGATCGCTTCGAGACCAGTTTGCGGCAGCGCGGCTCCGATGGCTTCCGGGATATCAACCCGATTAAGCGCGCCCTCAATATGGAGAACAACTGCCGCCTGGAGATCCGCGAGTACGACTTCTCCCAATAGCCAAGGCGCAGGGCAGAGCCGAAGCGCTAGCCACCATCAGTCACAACCCGACGTCAAGCATGGCCCCCGTCTGGGGAAGAACTCGGGGGTGCGTCCGGCGTTGCAGCCTGGCAGGGCACAGCCCCTGCCTGTTGAGACTCAAGCTCAACTGAATTCTGCTCCCTCGGGGATTTCGTTGAACGCCGCGCAGGGGAACCAGCCAACCCGCTATTCCACGGGGCACTACGTCCTGCCTTAATAAAACTTAACTCCTACCTGTTGAGAATGATTCCGATTTGTGGTCAAATCACCTTATTGAGTTTTCTTCTCAATAAGCGTTTCAGAAGCGTTGTGTTGATCTGACCTTTGTAAGGATTCATTCGCTATGCAAACCTATGGCAATTCCGACGTGACCTATGACTGGTGGGCTGGCAACGCCCGCTTTGCCAACCTGTCGGGTTACTTTATCGCCGCCCACGTGGGTCAGGCGGCGCTGATCACGCTTTGGGCCGGGGCTTTTACGCTGTTTGAGCTGTCCTGGTTTGACCCCACCTTGCCGATGGGCGAACAGGGCCTGATTTTGCTGCCCCACCTGGCCACCCTGGGCTTTGGTATTGGGGACGGCGGTCAGGTAGTCGATACCTACCCCTACTTTGTGGTAGGAGCCATTCACCTGATTTCCTCTGCCGTGCTCGGGGCCGGGGCGCTGTTTCACGCCTTTAAAGCGCCAGCCAACCTGAAAGATGCTCAAGGCCAGGCCCGCAAGTTTCACTTTGAGTGGGATAACCCGGCCCAGCTCGGCATGATTTTGGGCCATCATCTGCTGTTTTTGGGAGCTGGAGCGCTGCTGCTGGTGGCCAAAGCCACCACCTGGGGCGGCCTTTACGACGCCACAACCCAGACTGTGCGTTTGGTGCAACCCACCCTCGACCCGCTGGTGATCTACGGCTACCAAACCCACTTTGCCAGCGTAAACAACCTCGAGGACCTGGTCGGCGGTCACGTATTTGTTGGTGTACTGCTGATTGCCGGGGGCATCTGGCACATTCTGGTACCGCCCCTGAAGTGGGCCAGAAACGTGCTGCTGTTTTCCGGTGAAGCAATTTTGTCTTACTCGTTGGGCGGTATTGCCCTGGCCGGGTTCGTGGCCTCCTACTTCTGCGCCGTCAACACCCTGGCCTACCCGGTGGAATTTTACGGCCCACCCCTGGCAGTCAGACTGGGTATTATGCCCTACTTTGCTGACACCGTGGTGCTGCCGCTCAATGCCCACACCTCTCGCTGCTGGTTAGCCAACGCGCACTTCATTCTGGCGTTCTTGTTCTTGCAGGGCCATCTGTGGCACGCCCTGCGCGCCATTGGGTTCGACTTTCGCCGGGTAGAAAAGGCCCTGAGTACGGTCGAACCGTAATCCAGTGTTGGGTTAACTTCTCCTCTCTTGGGGGGCATATAGGGCTCCAACATCCTGCCCCCCTTTTCTCTTCGATTGTAACGCTCAATCCTATGTCTCCACCTACCCTTCCCGACGCGGTATGGCTCAACGTCAGCCCCAGCTTTGAGCGGTTTGACCACAAGCTGCTGGGCAGTCTGGCCCGCTACGTAGAGGTGGCCCACTGGGCCTACCGCCAAACCCCAGAGGAGCCCAGCTCCCTGGCTATTGCCGTCACCCTGCTCCATGACTATCTGAAAAACCATGACCGCCCGGTGCATTTGCTCGGCCATGGTACTGGCGGGCTGGTGGGGTTGCTCTACGCCCGCCAGAATCCCCACCGGGTGAAGTCGCTGACCCTGCTGGCGGTGGGAGTCAACCCCATGGTTGACTGGCAGGCCCACTACTACGCCCAGCTCGAACGTTTGCCCTGCAGTCGGCGACAGGTGCTTACCCAGATGGTCTACAGCCTGTTTGGCTACCAGGCACGGCCCCTGGTGCCCGGCTGGGTCAATCTGCTGGAGCAGGATTTGCTCCACTCGGTGTCGCCCCACTCGTTGCTGAAGCGGGTTAGCCTCTGCCCCGGCAGCGTGGCGGTGCCCCTGCTGGTGTGCGGCGGCGAAGACGACTTTGTGGTTGACCCGACCCAGCTGCGGGGGTGGCAGCCGTGGCTCAAAGCGGGCGATCGCATTGCCCTGTGCCCCGGCCGCCATTTCTTTCACGCCGACTACGCCCACCCGGTGGTCAGCCAAATTCTCAGTTTTTGGGGCACCACCGACTCTGTACTGCTATCACCGCCGAGGCTGACCATTTCCTAACCTCGCTTGCCATCGGTTGCCACGCTGTTATCCAGAGTTTCTATGCCTTCTGCCACCCTGCTCGCCGTTCTGGTCCCCCTGGGCATATGGGTCTTGGTGCTGGCCTTTGTCCTGGCGGTGTTGCTGGCGGTCAATGACGGGATCCAGCGGCTGCGGCGATTGCACCAGGTGCCCTGCTTTCGCTGTCGGTACTACACGGGCAGCCCCTACCTCAAGTGCCCGGTGCGTCCCACAGAAGCCGCCTCCGAAGCCGCCCTCCACTGCACCGATTACGAAGCCGTTGCGCTGAGGCCGCTGCATTCGCCCAGCCGACCTTACCTCAAAAAACGCCTTTGGCGGCCGTTTACCAGCTCCCAACCCTAGCTCTCCAGTCCCTCACCCCACCCAAGCCCATGCTCCACCCCCAACTGTCCGTTCTGCAAACCTTTGACGCCAGATCTGCGCTGCCACCCCTGGGCGATCGCGTCTGGCTGATTGAGCAGGGCATTGTGCGCGCGCTCACCTGGACCGCCGAGGGGCAGGTCACGACGGTGGGTATTTGGGGCCAGGGCGATATTGTCGGTCTGCCGCTGACTCGCCTCAGCCCCTACCGAATGGAGTGCCTGACTCAGGTGACGGTGACAGAGGTCACCGTTGACACGCAAACTCGCTTCTGGCGGCAGCTCTTGCTCAACCATCTCTGCTGTAGTCAGGAACTGTTTTGCGTGGTGCAAACTCCCTGCCTGGCGGAACGACTGCTGCAGTTGCTGCACTGGCTGGCCCACCGGTTTGGTTACCAAACTCCGGAGGGCACCGTGTTGCCGCCGCTGTTGACCCACAAGCAGCTCTCCGAGGTCTTGGGCAGCAGTCGGGTGACTGTGACCCGCCTGCTCAACAGTCTGGAGCAGCAGGGGCAGCTGGTGCGATTCAGAAAGCGCCGGGGCGATAACCGTCACCATGGCGCTATGCCGGGTTCGAGTCGAGCTATTTTGCTGTCCCAGCGCCAGCCCCTGTCCCACTGGGGATAAGGCCTGTTGGGCTGGCTATTTCCACCAGGCTTTCCTCCAGCCCTCTGCTGGGATGGGCTGCTGGTCCGTAAACTCCAACCAGGAATACGTAGCCCTAGACCACCGCGGCGGCGGGGCTTTCGGCCCTGATTAGCCGCCCGTCTTCCATGTGAATGATGCGGTGGGCGATGTCGAGGATGCGGTTGTCGTGGGTGACCAGCAGAATGGTACAGCCCTGCTCCTGGGCCAGGCGCTGCATGAGCTGCACCACTTCTCGGCCTGACTGACTGTCGAGGGCGGCGGTGGGTTCGTCCGCCAGAATCAGCTTGGGCTGGGTGACCAGGGCGCGGGCGATCGCCACCCGCTGCTTTTGCCCCCCCGAGAGGTTGTCGGGTCGGTAGTTGACCCGATGCCCCAGCCCCACGGCCTCCAGCATGGCGGTGGCCTGAGCGGTGCGATCGTCGTAGGTGAGGGTCGGCTGCAGGCGCAGGGCCATGCGCACGTTTTCCTGGGCGGTCAAACAGTCCAGCAGGTTGTGGGCCTGAAAAATGTAGCCAATCCGGCTGCGCAGCCGAACCAGCTGCTGCTTGCTGGCCCCTAGCAGCTCCTCACCCAAAATCTTGAGGCTCCCCTGCTGGGCCGACCTCAGCCCCCCCATCAGGCTCAGCAGCGTCGTCTTGCCGCTGCCGGATGGCCCTGTCAAAATCACAATTTCCCCCGGTTGAATGGCGAGGTCAATGTCGATCAGCACCGGCTTGGCCAGGGAACCTTTGCCAAAGGCGTGGTGCAATCCCTGAATATTGACGACAGGTTCCATAGCAGCCTCTCCAGCCCAAAATCCCAACTCTAAAACTTCCTAAAACACGTCGGCGGGGTCAGCCGATCGCAGTTTCCGCACCGCGATCGCCGCCGACAGTACCCCCATCACCAGGGTCATCGAAAACACCTGGAGCCCTACCCCCAGGCGCATCAGCACCGCCACTCCGGTGAGGTTGCTCAGCAGGGCGTAGAGGCCCAGCGAGCACAGAATGCCGGGTATGAATCCTAGCACCGCCAGAATGGTGGCCTCCTGGAACACCACCAGCAGAAGCTGGCGGTCCGAGTAGCCAATTGCCTTCAGGGTGGCGTACTCCGACAGGTGATCGTTGACGTCTGAATACAGCACCTGGTAAACAATCACGACCCCCACCACAAAACCCATGATGGTGCCGAAGTCAAAAATAATGCCGGCCGGTTCCTTGGCCCAGTAGCTCTGCTCCAGCTCGATCAGCTCAGCATGGCTCAGGGCTTTGATCTCCGTGGGCAACAAACGCTCCAGCTCGGCAATCACAGTGGGTCCATCGGCCCCCGGTTCCAGCTTGAGCACCCCAGCGTGGAGCTGATTGGCCTGGGCGGCCCCAAACAGCCGCAGGTAGTTGACATCGCTGATGACAATGTGGCCCCGTTTGAAGATGTTGCTGCCCAGGGAGTAGGTGCCATTGACCCGCATCTTGCGGCCCTGCACTTCGATCGGAGTGTCCTGGCCCGCCGCAAACTCCACGGCAATGTTGCCCAGCGAGGGCAGCGACTGGGTATCAAACAGCATGCGATCGCTCTGTTCGACCAGAGCCAGCTGATTGTTGATGGCGGGGAGGGTCATTACCGGCTGAGCCGGGTTCAGGGCAATCACGGTAATGTTGGTGGTCTTGCGATTGTCGGGGTTTACCCAGCTGGCCGTGTTGTAGTAAAACGGTCGGGCGGAGGCCACCCCAGGCACCGCGGCGGCCCGATAAAGCTGGGGCTTGTCAAAGGTTTCGTTGCCCAGGAACTGGCTCTTTTCGTTGATCAAAAACACGTCGCCATCCAGGCTGGCGGGCACGTTGGTCGTGCCGCTAAACATCGCTGAGCGAAAGCCCAGCTGCATAAAGATCAAAATGTTGGCGAAGGAGATACCTGACAGCGCCACCAGCAACCGCACCCGCTGGTGCGAGAGCTGAGACCAGGCCAGAGGTTTTTCCTGACGGGGGAAAGGTAACTTGCCAAAGACCATGGATCGCCCGTGGTAAAGAATGCGGTCACTGTTTTAACCGTTGCCCCAGGGCACCGGTTCCGCCCGGTGGTGGGCCCTAACCGAGCTAATCCACTCGAATTTTGACCCGCACTTGCATGTAGGTCAGCGCGGCAACCTGCTGGCTATCGGCGGGGTCAAGTTTAATTTTGGCCTCCACCACGCGGGCATTGCTGTCGGCGGCTGGGTCCGAGTTGAGCACATCGGTTTTGCGGATTTGCAGCCCAATGGCTTCCACCTCGCCCCGAAGGGTGTTGGTAAAGCCGCCGTTTTCGCTGGTAATCTCGGCCCGCTGGCCGATCGCCAGCTTCGGTACGTCGGTTTCGTAGATCTCGGCAATCACCACCATCTGGTCGGTTTGACCCAGATCCACAATTCCCTGATCGGGGTTGACCCGTTCCCCCACCCGCGTGTTGATCCGCAAAATTTGTCCCGCCACGGGCACCCGCACGTAGAAGTCTTCCAGGTCGGCCCTGGCCCGGTCGAGCTGGCTTTGGGCATAGGCCACCTCGGCCTGGGCAACACTCACATCCACCGGGCGGACTTCGCTGAGCTGGGCCAGGCTGGCGGTGGCGGACTGAATCTGAGCGCTCAGGGTTTGGCGGCTGCCAGCCAGCTGAGCCTCGGCCTGCCGAAGACTGGCGCGGGCGGTATCCAGGTTCTTTCGTTGGCTGTCCAATTCAGTGGCGCTGACGGCCCCTCGGCTGTAGAGCTGCTGGTAGCGATCGTAGTCGGCCTCGGCCTGGCGCAGGGTGGCGGCCGCCCCGACGATCGCCGCCTGATTTTGCTGCTCCGCCGCCCGCAGCTCCGCTTCGAGCTGTCGAATTGTGGCCTGCTGGGCCGTCTGCTGGCTGGGGGTGGCGGCGGCGGTTTGGGCCTGGTTCACCCTGGCCCGCTGTAGGGCAACGTTTTGTTCGGCCTCGGCCACCTCGGCTTGAAGCTTTTCAATGCCCTGGAGGGTGGCAATGATCTGGTTGGCCTCCACTCGATCGCCCTCCCGAACCAGCAGCTGGTTCACCCGGCTGTCCTGGGCGTTGGCCACCGACAGCTTGATCACCGATGAGGTCGGCTCAATCCGGCCCAGGGCCGCCACCGTGGGCACTGGCGCAGGGGTGGCGGTCGTTACCGGGGCCGGGCGGGTGAGGTGCGATCGCGCCGCATACACCCCCCAGCCACTGATCAGTAGCAGCAGCGCAGCGGCAGCCCAGCGGTAACCATTAGTCTTGGCGGTGATGGCTTTGAGAGTCATAGGTCCCGAACGGGGTATCAACTTAAGCCGAGACAGGTTGACCGTACCAGGGATTGGGCAGTTGTGACGAAGAAGACCGCCTAGGCATAGGTAACTCTGTGAAGGTACTAGATTGAAGCCCAGCGGCAAAGCCAAACGAAGATCCTGCAAGAGATTCATCAAGCGCGATGGACGCCGCCTACGATCGCCCCCGACAGCGTAACCCTCTTACGAGAAATTCGGGGATACGATGAGTGAACCCACCCGCTGTGTGGTTGATGCCAGCGTTGCCATTAAGCTTTTTATTGAGCAAGAAGGCTCAGCCCAAGCAGAGGCACTTTTTGAGAAACTGAGCACTCAGCCAGACACTGAGTTGTATGTTCCTGAGCTGTTCTTTGCCGAATGCGCTAATGTGCTCTGGCAGTACGTGCGCCGGGCTAACTATCCGGCGGATAAAGCAAAGGCTAGTTTGGCTCGATTGAGGGCGTTGTCCTTACAAGCAATCGGTATTCAAGAGGTTGTTAGTGAGGCGTTGGAAATTGCGATCGCCCACAATATTTCAGCCTATGATGCCTGCTTTCAGATAGCTCAACATGGGTATCAACTTAAGCCGAGACAGGTTGACCGTACCAGGGATTGGGCAGTTGTGACGAAGAAGACCGCCTAGGCATAGGTAACTCTGTGAAGGTACTCAAGACGGACTCAAAGAGGTCAGGAAACTCCTGGCCAAAGAGTCGCTGAGCCGCTGTCGTACCATCAGGACGCTTGAGGTCAAAATTGTGGAGGACAGTGAGCACCGTCAATGCCTGGGCTGAAAAGCCACGGGAGGCGTGATGTCGTTGGGCGAGATAGCCATTGCGGCCCTCCACGGCTGAGGAGGTGCGTTGATAGTTGGCACACATCCGTCGGCCCCATTGAATCCAGCACAAGAGTTCCTCCTGCTGAAGAGTGAGGGTGATCTCAGCGGCCATCACCGCATCAAAGGCGTCACTAGCGGCCTGCTGGTAGCGATGCTTGAGGTGAGAGGTGCGGGTTTTATTGGCTTGCTGCAACCAATATAGCCAAGGCAATAGGACGGTTAAGACCCAGTTTTGCAGCTCAGGGTCATGGGTTTGGGTCGATAGGGCTTGAGTGACCCAATGCCACCAGGCGTGAACGCCTTGGGCTAACGCCGGGATCTGGCGTTCAAAGGTCGCCACCGCTGCCACCGCCGAGGCTCCCCCATAGTTTGCAGCCAGGGCGTTGAGGGTGGGCAGTAGGGCACTCAGTCGAGTCGATAGGTCGGTGGCTAGTTGCCATTGGGCGCGCTCCAACTCGAAGGGATGAACACTCAGACTGATGGCCTGTCGCGTTAGACGGTAACGCTGTTGGTCCTCGATAACGCGCTGTTGCTGGTTAACCACCGCGTCATACTGAGCCTGAAGGGCTGTCTGAGTCTCCTCCGTAGACGCTTGACTTAGGCGGTGCAGCAGTTGCCTGGCTTGCTTATCCAACTGCGCCAACTGCTGCCCCTGACTCCGCCCTAGCGGTCGTCCCAGATTGCGCAGGGTATGGAATAAGTCCGCCACACTGACCGTGCCTAAGCCGGTTGTGGCCAATTTAATCAGCGCCCGAGCATCGTCGCTGACCAAGCTATGACAGGTCCATCCAGCTGATTCCCACCCCGGTGGGAGCTGCGCTTTCCAGGTGCTGTAGGTGCGCTCTTTCGTTTCGACTTCGGTGAAAATAAAGCCGCTGGCCAACTCCATCAGCACCAGGGTGGGTAATCCAAAAAAGGTTTCATCGGCCCCCAACCAGACCCCTTGGCCCTCAGTCGGTTGGCAGCGCTCAGCTTGAGCGCTGCCGTACTCAACGATAGCTGTCTCCACTCGATGTTTGAGTTGTCGTAATGCTGTGGCCGAACTACCCATGTGAGTGTCCAGATGAATCGCCTTAAAGAACGCCGATAGGCTCTCGGCTCCAACCCCTTGCTTAATCCCAAAGTGATACACCACCGCTATCACCAGGCGTACTAGCCACGGATATCCCACCGCTGTTTCCCACCAGCCTGACTCAGGGTGTTGCTCAGCGCGGTCTATCGACTGCCGATGGCGATGAACACTGCTGCGGCTCAATCCCGTCGCCTCAGCTAGCGCACTCAGCGCCGCTCGACCTTGCGTTCTCAAACATTCGGCCACCTGTTGTCGCCGCTCTCGTATAGTAGAGGTCATCGTTCCCGTTTTGAATTCGTACCGGTAACGATACCGGGCTCTGGGCGCTGCCGCAGAGCCTTTTATCTCTTCTCGATAGGGTGCTTATTGATACGTTGCACTGAAGCTCCCTTTGTCCCGCTTTACGTTGATACCCCCCGAACGTCCAGGTAGGGCTATGGTTAAAAACGCGGCAGTTTTTATCAAACGTTGTTTCTAAAGTGCCCCTGGATCAGGTATAACTACCAGTCAGGACGCCGTGATTTTTGGGTATTTGCGGGAACGCTAATGGGGCATATCTGAGAGCGAAGATAATGGCCAAACCTTCCTATAAATCTATCAACGACCCCCAGGCAGGCGACAAAATTCAACAGTTTCGCCAGGACCTCGACCAGGAATTAGAACATGCGATTGAGGGGCACGAGTTTAAGATGGTCTACATCGGTATCGCCACCCTAATTGCCTTTGCCTCGGTTATTTACTTGGCCTGGAAATACTAAATAAAATCGATCTTTAATAGTTAGATTTAAGCTAAAAAACAAAAGCTGCGGATGTCCTCTATCCGCAGCTTTTATCTGTTAAAGAGGCGCAGGGCAGAGCCGAAGCGCTAGCCACCATCAGTCACAACCCGACGTCAAGCATGGCCCCCGTCTGGGGAAGAACTCGGGGGTGCGTCCGGCGTTGCAGCCTGGCAGGGCACAGCCCCTGCCTGTTGAGACTCAAGCTCAACCGTTTTGAATTCGTACCGGTAACGATACCGGGCTCTGGGCGCTGCCGCAGAGCCTTTTATCTCTTCTCGATAGGGTGCTTATTGATACGTTGCACTGAAGCTCCCTTTGTCCCGCTTTACGTTGATACCCCCCGAACGTCCAGGTAGGGCTATGGTTAAAAACGCGGCAGTTTTTATCAAACGTTGTTTCTAAAGTGCCCCTGGATCAGGTATAACTACCAGTCAGGACGCCGTGATTTTTGGGTATTTGCGGGAACGCTAATGGGGCATATCTGAGAGCGAAGATAATGGCCAAACCTTCCTATAAATCTATCAACGACCCCCAGGCAGGCGACAAAATTCAACAGTTTCGCCAGGACCTCGACCAGGAATTAGAACATGCGATTGAGGGGCACGAGTTTAAGATGGTCTACATCGGTATCGCCACCCTAATTGCCTTTGCCTCGGTTATTTACTTGGCCTGGAAATACTAAATAAAATCGATCTTTAATAGTTAGATTTAAGCTAAAAAACAAAAGCTGCGGATGTCCTCTATCCGCAGCTTTTATCTGTTAAAGCCATTCATTGCCGCAATGGGCCGCTGCCTAGTGCAAATAGATCTGCATACCTACGACAATAGCAATCAGCAGCACCACCGGAAGCGCGATCGCCGCCATGCCGTTGTGGCTCTTGACCACCCGCGCCTCATGGCTAATCACCGCCGACTTAATGGTTTCGTGCATCTCCTCGCGCAGCTTGGTCAGTTCCCCGTCCAGGCTGTCGGCGCTGTAGAGCTGCCGCAGCCGGTCAAACACATCACGGGCTAAAATCAGACTTTTTTCAGGGTTTTCAAACACCATATCCATGATTTCGTCATGGGAGAAAATTACGATTTTGGCCTCCTCGCGGGCCTGGGCCGTGGAAGATCGGGGGCGGCGATCGATCAGCTCTACCTCGCCAAAAACTCGCCCTGGGCCTAGGGATTTCGCGACTACCTGACCGGTCTCCGGGTATGTGTCCACCAGATCGATGCGGCCCGACTTGATCAGATAAACCTGCTGGCTTTCGTCTCCTTCCCGATAGATCACGTCGCCTGGGGAATAGGTGAGTTTTTCCATAGATAAGTTTCGCGCAGCGCGTTAGTTTCGCGGCTATTGTTCCCATACTAGGCCCAGTTCTATCGCTCACTCGGGTGAGCTATTCCCGCGTAGAGCTTCGTTGTTTATCTGGCAGAGGTGAAAGTCCCATGGCGCAGGTTATTTCGATTCACTCCTTTCGCGGCGGCACTGGCAAATCAAACCTCACGGCGAACATTGCTACGGCAGTGGCCAGCCAGGGCAAGCGCGTTGCCATTGTCGATACCGATATTCAGTCCCCTGGCATTCACGTGCTGTTTGGCCTCGACGAAGAAGACTTTACCCACTCCCTCAATGACTACCTGTGGGACAAGTGCAGCGCCAAGGATGCCGCCTACGATGTGACCTCCCATGTTGTCACCGCAGAGGGGTCTTCCGCCGAGATCAGCGGTACGGTGTACCTGGTTCCCTCCAGCCTTAAGGCGGGTGAAATCGCCAAAATTCTGCGGGAAGGCTACGACGTTGGCCTGCTCAATGATGGCTTTCACGACCTGATCGATCAACTTAACCTCGATTACCTGTTTATTGACACTCACCCCGGCCTCAACGAGGAAACCCTGCTGTCCATTGCCATTTCCGATCGCATGGTGATCATCCTGCGTCCCGACCGTCAGGACTTTCTGGGCACCGCCGTCACCCTTGAGGTGGCCCAGAAGCTCGATGTGCCCGACATCACCCTGCTGGTCAACAAGGCCCCCGACATCTACCCCCGCGAAACGCTGATCGACAAAGTGCAAACCCAGTACGGCGTGCCCGTCGGTGGACTGTTCTATGAAAACGATGAGATGCTGCAGTTAGCCAGCGGCGGTATTTTTTGGCTCCACCACCCCGACCATGCCTTTAGTCAGGAGGTGCACATCGTAGCTCGCCAACTCATTGCCACGGAGTAGCTCGATGACTCACCCCCTCCCTGGGGAACGCCCCACCCCCCGGCCGCAGCCAGGTGCTGGTGCCGGACCCAAAACAATGACCGATCTGCTGGGTCTCGCGGATCCGGAGCGCACCCTGGTGAACTGGCTGGTGCGTCAGCGGAGGGCCTCCCTGGCGGATATTGTTGCCCACACCCAGATGGAAGCCGCCGCTGCCCAGGCCCTGGTGGATAAGCTGCTGGCCGGGGGCTTCCTGGTGGTAGAAGATGGCTCTAATCCGGCTATCTTTAAACCCAACCTGGTCTCACGCAAGCCGCGTACGGTCCCCGACAAACTCTGGAATGCTCTGGAGTAGAGAGTTGAGGCATACCTGCGCCCACCGAATGATCAGCCGCTCCCACGCCAGGACGGCTGTAAGCACGGCGATGCTCCTTAGTTGTGGCCAGACTTGTGGCCAGCACCTCTCATCCGAAATCCGATTTGGGCAACCCCGATTCATAACCAGGAACCCCGTAGGGGCATAGCATGCTGCGCCCCTACGAATCGGCGGTATTCAGGTAGGATTTGTCCTGAGAATATAGCGATGGCTATTGATGACCCCAATACCAGCGCTGTGACCATTGCTTCTAAGAAATCAGAGGCGAATGGATGTCAGCTTCTAGAGCTCGCGGCTCAGCGCTGGGGGGGTTGGCGTTTCAGCCTCCAGCACCTCAGGAATGCCGCCGTTGAGCACGGTAATCACCTGGGGTGGAGTAGCGTCGGGGGGATAGACCAGATCAATTTCAAGGTCGTGACGAGCCTCGGCGGGGATATTGAGTCTCAACAGGGCATCGGCCTCTTGGCCCCGGCGCTGCACGAGGTGAACGTAGTGGGTGCGCTGTAGTCCCATCTGGTTTTTGAATCTCAAGCGCACAGTGCCTCGAAAGAAAATGCGATCTTCGGGTGGACGCCGAAACCGCAGCCCCTGCACTAGCTCTTCGTCACGCATGGGGGTTTGAAACTTGAGGGTGACGGTTTGCTGCGTCCCTCGGTTGTTGTACAGGGGCAGCTTGAGGCTGTAGCGCACACCGTAGTTGCCGTGGGCGCGGAACGCGGTGTCGGGGTAGCGAGCCAACATGGGAGCGCTCTGAATTTGGCCAGTGCCAAAGGTATTGCGGTCCACGGAGCTAATCACGTAGGAGAAGGCGTTGCCCGGTGCCGGAATCGTTAGCACATCGGTGTCGGGGGAATCAGTTAGGGTGGCTTTCCAGTTAGACCCTTTGGCGACTCCGGCAACCCGGCCGTAATAGAAGCGCCCAAACCGATGGGTATCCGGGTCAGACGGGGGAATATCGCGAGGGCCAGCCAGGCGGCCCTGCCTGAGCACCTGCAACCAGTCCTGAAGGGTGGGCACACGCTCGTTCCCGTTGGGCAGTAGGTCGGCGTAGCGGGCCAGGCTGGCCACGTGCACCGGGCCGCTGCTGGAGAGGTACATCATGGCCGTGCGACCGTTACTGGGGATGGGACGCGGCGCGACGGGGCGGGGTGGAGCGCCGGTACCGTTCTCGCCGACTTCCGCTGTGAGTTGAGCGTCGGCCGCAGTGAGGGTGACCGGACGTACGGGCGGCTTGGGAATATAGCTGCCCTGGGGATGGCTGCCGTTGACGGGCACCGTGAGCTGACGCAGGGGAATGGGGGTATTCATCAACAACTGCACATGGCCTGGGGGAATGGTAATGCGCTCGGGCCAGTGGGATTGATTGGCTCCCCGTAGAATGTCGGTGGTGGTGCGACTGCCCGGACCCGCAAAGACATTGCCATTGCTACTCAGGCGCACGTCGGGCAGGTTGAGGAAAGGAGCTTCCTGGCTGAGGTAGCTCACCCCCTGATGAATCGTGATGTCAACGGGCTCGGTGCCGGGATTATGGACGACGATGCCCATAAACAGGGTGCGGCGGTCGTCGGGGTCTACGCCCCGGGCAATGTGGTGGGCAAAGACGTCAAAGCGACCGTTGAAGGCGTAGTTGAGGTGGGCCTCGGGGGTGGCCATGCCGTCTTTCGGGAAGGTAGAGAGCAGAATGCCGTTCTGCTGTACCACTTCGGGGCTATTGCTGTTGAAAACCGGAATTTCGTCCAGGCTGCCGGGCAGAGGACGAACTTCCTGATAGCGAATGACTTCGGCGTAGGTGCCATCGCGGGGAATGACAACGGTTTTAGCTTCGCTGGGGGGGGAGACCTCGCCTTGGGGAAGTTGAGCAAAGAGAGGGGAGAGGGTGAAAGCGACTAACGCACTCAGCATGAATAACCCGCGGAACGACCAAAATACTCGTGAATTCAGTGTGCCCAGGTAATCACAAGCCTGAAGCAGTAGACGACCCTGGCAATGGCCTTGATGACCTTGAAGGGTGGGTTGGGCTGGCGAGGACGTGCCAGGTTCGAGCCCAATGGGGAGGCTAATGTAACGCAGTATTTAGCCCGATCTACAATACCACCTATGGGGACAGGGTATTTCGCTGCTTTTTAGGGGGAATCATAGAATCTTTATAGATTCCCCCGGGGAGTTTATTGCCCCCGTAAAGGAGCGTCGAGCACTTTGGCGATGCGATCGCGGGTGTCTTCCAGGTAGGCCACGGTGGCGGTATCCAGCCGATTGCCCCGGCGGTTGAGGTGGTGAGCGATCGCCCCCTGGAGCTGTCTGAGCTGGTAGCGAGCCAGCACCCGGGCTTCTTCGGGGGCACCGAAGGTGAATTCCTGCGCCACAAACTCCAGTAGACTGCCAACCCCTTCGCCCGAGCCATGGTTGCGCAGCACCAGGCTGGTCAGCGTATTCAGGTGGTGTCGCTGGAGACCCTGACGCAGGCTGGAGATGGACACCCCCTCGGCGGGCGGATTGAGCACCTCGGACCAGATGGAATGCCCGAGGGTGTCGAACAGTTCGGCCAGCCTAAACGCCTCCCCGCCCGGCTGCTTAAACTCGCTATCGCGCAGCCGCAGCAGCCGATAGCCGTCCAGCAGGTCGCTGAGGGTGAAGGCCTGGGTAAACAGGATGCGATCGTAGATGGGATAGTCAATCCGATCGACGAAGGGGTTCTGGCCCCAGTCGAGCCAGCGGTCTGGGGCGAGGCGGTTGACCAGTTCTGGAGAGAGGGCCAGGGCATCGGGGGCAAAGACTCGGTGGTTGAGCACCGCCAGGGCCCGCCGCTGCTCCGCTGCTGGAATGGGTTCGAAGGGGGCTCGACCCCGTGAACTCCAGGGGTCTGTGCGGGTGAATCGCTGACCACCGATGTAGTTGGCGATGATCATGGCCTGCATGTCGTAGTGGGAAAAGACCAAATTGACCCGCTGCCGCAGCTGACCGTAGCCCTCGCCGGGGTTTACCGAGTACCAGTCCAGGCGGTCCCAGATGGTCTTGGCGATCGCCATCTGGTCCTCGGCATAGCCCAGGGGATCGCTGCTCATATCCCAGGCGCTGGCCTTGGGATCGAGCAGGGCAAAGGCATCTTCGTCGGGGGCGTAGGCCAGCCCCGGCCCCGTGCGGTTGGCAATGGGCTGTAGCTCTCGCTGGGCGGCGATGGGGGTGCTGACCGGGCGGTAGCCGTACTCGATCGTCCACAGGTCGTAGGGACCCAGCTTGGTGGGAAAATAGTCGCCCTGGGGCTGGCCCGGGGGGGCCAGGTTGGGGGGGAGATAGTCCATGATAGAGCTGGCCATCCCCTGGGCCTGCGTGATCGCCGGGTCGTTCACCTCAGCGGGAGACAGCAGCGTGCTGCCAGCAAAATTGTGCCGCAGCCCCAGCACGTGCCCCACTTCGTGGGCGGTGAGCATCCTCAGATACTGCTGAATGTAGGTCTGCTTGGCCTCGCGGCTGGAGAAGGGAGGGGCCAGGGTGGCGATCGCCAATGAGCCAAAGGCGCTGGTCTGAGCCGATCGCAGTCCAGCACAGTAATCCATGGCATCCAACCGCTGCACGGCGTTAGCGGGACGGGACGAGGGACGGGTCGCCTGGCGGGCCATCAGGCGATCGCTGAGGGGATGGCCGCAGGGGGCCAGTCCACCTGCCGTAGGAGCCGATCCGCTGATCAGAGTGTCGTACTCCAGGGCCAGGTCGCGCACCACGCTGGCGTCGAGGATAATGTCGGCGTCTAAAATTTCCCCGGTTAGCGGGTTGACCCGCGATGGCCCCAGTCCACTGGCCCAGGGGTACAGCGAATCTGACCAGCGAATCACGTTGTAGCGCACGTCGGCGGGGTCCCAACTGGCGTTGGCCGGCATTTCCCGTACCTCAATCGCCTGGATAAACCCGGCCCGCTCAAAGGCGGCATTCCACCACTTCACCCCGTCGGCAATGGCTTCTCGGTACTCAGTGGGAGTGGTGTTCTCAATCCAGAACACCAGCGGTTGCTTGGGCGGCGAGAGGGCGGCGGCGGGGTTTTGTTTCTCCAGATGCCAGCGGTGAATGTAGCGCACAAAGGGATCGGAGAGGCCGGGCCGTCCAGGCGATCGGTAGGCGGTGAGAAAGTACCCGATGCGCTCATCCGCCTGGCGGGGATGAAAACTGGGGTGGTTGGGTATCGCTGAGAGACTGTAGCGCACCCGCAGGTTAAATCCCCGCCGGTCTGGCAGGCTACTGAGCCCAAAGGCAAAGGGTGAGGTCGGACTGCCTCCACCGCTGAACCCCAGGACTGTTTCTAGCTCAATATTGTCAGGAAAGGCTTTGACTGGTCCCAGGTAGGATGCTTCGGCATTGAGCCCATAGCTGCCCAGCGCCCAGGGAAACTGGCCCGGCAGGTTGGCCAGGTCGCGACTGATCAAAAAGTCTTTCAGGTCAATCAAGAGTTCCCCGGTTTGGCTGTGGATGGCCTGGATGGGGAGGGTCGTTAAAACTGAATCGCCGAAGGACTCGCGCAGCAGTCGCTGGGCCTGGGGCTGCGGGTTGCGCACGTACAGGTTGGGCACCGCAACCTGGAGGCGGTTGTCGGGAATCCGGCGAAACTGGATCATTAAATCGTTGACGGGCCAGCCTCGAAACAGCCCCAGTTCCCCCAGCCCCGACTCCAGGTTGGCCATGAACAGCAGATTTTGCTGGAGCTGACTGGGCTTTAGCCCCAGGAACGCTCGATTCCGCTCCAGGTCGTGGTAGACCGTAAACAGACCCTGGGAAACCGTCAGCCCCTTGATAGTCTCATCAAAGGACTTGAGGCTGCCTGGCTCCGGTGGGGGAGTGGCTTCGGCATCGGGAACGCTGCTGTCCGCCGCTTCGCCCTGGGCGTAGAGCAGGGGCGAGGCGGACTCAGTTGTAGGGACAAAGGCTCTGGCCGGCTGGAGGTGAGCCCAGGCGAGGGTGGCCGCGATCGCCAGCCCGCAGAAAAAAATGAGTCCCAGCCGCATGCCCCGCTTCACCAGACGCCCTCCTTTACCCCTGCGCTAGAGGCGTTTCGTGTTGTCATATGATAGTTCCCAATTTCACCCTTTTCCCGATCCTATGTTGGAGACTGCCGCTGCTCTCATCTCGCCGCCCCTGCCTGGAACCTGGCCCCGGTTTGAATCGCCGCTCCGTCTCGGGGTGATGGCTTCGGGCAACGGCAGCAACCTGGAGGCGATCGCTCGATCGATCCAGCGCGATGAACTGCATGCCGAAATTCGCGTCGTCATCTACAACAACCCTGGGGCGGGGGTGGCCGAACGGGCCGCCCGCTTGGGTCTGCCAGCGGTGTTGCTCAACCATCGCCACTACCCCAGCCGCGAAGCTCTAGATAGTGATATTGTGCACAGGCTGCAGGCCCACGGGGTGGACTGGGTGATTATGGCGGGTTGGATGCGCTGCGTGACGACGGTGTTAATCGACGCCTTTGCCGGGCAGATCCTCAACATTCACCCCAGCCTGCTGCCCAGCTTTCCGGGGCTGCGAGCGGTAGAGCAGGCCCTGGCAGCGGGGGTGCGGGTGGCGGGCTGCACCGTCCACCAGGTGGAGCTGGCCGTGGACAGCGGCCCGGTGATTATGCAGGCGGCGGTGTCGGTGGAGCCGACTGATACGGCGGCAACCCTTCAGGCTCGGATTCAGGTGCAGGAGCACCGGATTTATCCGGCAGCGATCGCCCTGGCGGCGGAGCTGACTTAAAGGTGGCTTCAGAGCTTCAGAATGTACCCGCGCGGGTGACGGCAGGGGCGGGGGCGCTTCAGGAGAATGGGGACAACCTGGCGGTGAGAGGCTCAGCCCAACAGGGTAGCCCAGACCCAGGGAGTATGCCGTTACCCATAGTGAAATAAACCCATGGAAATCACGACCTTTGAGCTACTCGTCAAGCGCATTGCCCCGCCCCCGACCAGCCCTACCCTGGCTCGGCGGGTCATTCAAGGCTATTTCTTAACTCTCTCCAACCTGGAAGACCGCGACCTGACCTACCAGCTGGAGTTCACCGTTAGCCGCCCCAACCCCGCCAACCCCAACCGCAACCTGGCGGGCAACGCGGTGGTTGCCTTTGATGTGGCTGGGGCCAACAGCTTCTTAGCCCTGACCCCTGTCAGCCCCAGCCCGGTTACCCCGGTGTTTACCACCCGCTTTCGGGTGCCTGCCCGGCAGACCGCCTCTCTGCAACTGCTGCCCGATCTATCGAAGCCGGGCCTGTTCAATGAGGCCAATCCCGACATTGAGATTCGGGGCTATGTGCGGCTGAGCGTACCGGCCCTGCGCCAGGGCATCTTTTTGCGGCCCCAGGGCAGCACTCCGGTCAAGGTGCTGCTAAACCCTGAGATTCGCGGCACCTTCCTGCCCAATACCTTCCCCGGCAGCGGCGGTGACTTTGATCAAATCAACTATCCGCTGCAGCTGGCCAGCGGTAAGGGGCTGAACGAAATCGTGCCCGACCCTGGTTCCTTCGTCATTGACCCGATCTTTGTAGGCAATGTGGGGCTAGAACGGCCCGTGATTCCTGAGCTGGTCAACCCTCCGGCCATCGACCTGTCGTTGCTCAGCCCGGCGGCCCGGGCCGAGGTGCTGGCTGAGACACTGGCCCAGGTGGATCCCAGCGCTGAAAACCTCAGCACCGTCAGTGCTCTGCTCTCTCGGCTCGAAATTCCCATCCGTATGGAGCCGGTGAGCCCATAACCCCAGCGCTGTCAGGGGGAACCCCTCCCCCAAGTGACGACTGGGTTGGGGCGATTGGGCCAACACCCTAAGCGCCCCAACCTATTTCAACCCGACGTTTGTCCCTACCGCTAACGTTTTTGCTCAGTCCGAGATCAGCCGTGGGCACCGCCTGCGGCTGGTTTGCCCTGCCGTAACCCTGGACCTTGCCATGCCATCACCTAAATTTGAACCTGTGTCCTACAGCTGGGTGGCGCTGCACCCGCAGCCCAAGGGGGTGATTCAGTTTATTGGCGGGGCGTTCTTTGGCACGTTTCCGACCCTGAGCTATCGCCACCTGCTGCAGGAGGTCTACCGGGCCGGGTATGCCGTGGTGGCCATGCCTTTCCGGTTCAGCTTTCGCCACTGGGGGATTGCCCTGGGGCTGCTGGAGGAACAGCGGCGGCTGCGGGCACTCCTGCCGGACCTGGCTCAGCGCTTGGGGTATGAGGGTGACCTCTACCGCCAGGGCGATCGCTACGCCTGGCTGGGCCACAGTCTGGGCTGTAAATATATTGCGCTGCTCGAACTGCTCTGCGGGGTGGAGCTGGATGTCCAGGATGAAACCCTCGATCGCGTGATTGGGTCCAAAACGGCCCGCTGGCTGCGCGATCGCCTCTCTACCGTCCCCACCATCTGGAACCAGCCCTCCCAACTGCTGGCCCCCGACCTTAGCGATACCACCAGTGCCGTGCCCGTCAAGGCCCTGGCCCACCTGCTCGACGCCCTGGGGCTGGGGGTACAACCCACCCGATCGCAGACCCTGGCCCTGATCGATCGCAGCCGCCTGTTCAACCTGACCGCCATGGTCGCCTACGACCGCGACGGAGTGGCGGGCAGCCTTCAAGACGCCTGTGCGGCCACCAGCGACGTGCTCTGGCTTTACCAACACCTCCAGGCCAAGGGGCTGATCTATCGCGAGTTTGAGGGCAGGCATCTGGAGCCCCTGGGGGTAAAAATCGGCTCCTGGCTGGTCGATCTCAACCCCCTGGATAAATTCATCAAGCCCCTGGGGCAGTGGCCCACGGGCGACGCTGTGCTGGAGCTGTTTACCCGCCTGCAAACGGTGGAGATGACCGCCGAAGTGGGGATGACCGCCGAGGCGGTCTCTGGGGACAGGGTGCCGACCCTGGTTGAGCGATAGCGCCCTAACCTAGGGCTGTCATCCATTAGCGGCTAAATACCCATAGCTGTCAAATACCCCAAAATTAAGGGTTACAGCCCCTAGCCTGTCTTTGGGGTCGGGCGTGGCAAAGCTTGATATACCGAGCTTTTAGCCACAATTGATGACACGCCCTAGCGCTGAGCGATCGGGTTCAGCAGTCGGCTGGCCGGAAACTGAGGATCGAGCTGAAGCACCATGTGGCGCTGGTCGATCCTCAGCCACCCCTCGGCTTTAAAGTCCTTGAGCAACCGGGTGACGGTGACCCGAGTGGTGCCGATGGCCGTAGCCAGTTGGTGATGGGTAAGCCGGATGGGAATGCGGATACCGCTGGGTTCTACCTGACCAAAGTCCTGGGCCAGCATCAGCAAAAAATGCCTGAGTCTATCGGCGACCAGCCGCTTGCCCGAGAGGGCCAGCCAGGCCTCGGCCTGCTGCATACGCAGCAGAATATTGCGAAACATGCCCGCCATCAGCACCGACGACCCTTCGATTTCAGCCATGGGCAGCGATAGGACATCGACATCGGTGATGGCGGTCACCCAGTAGGGGTCAACGGTGGTCAGGGGTAGTCCCACCGGCATCGACGGCCCGGCCAGCCCCAGCAGGGTTTCGCTACCGTCTTGCTGAATGGTAAACAGTTGAACGATGCCCCGACAGATGACCAGCACATCGTCAGCTCGCAGCGGAATCGGTCGCCCGGCGGCGTAGGGCACTAGCGCCCGCTCTCGGTAGAGCTGCTCCAGCAGCTGAATAAAGGTACGATGGCTGTAGACGTCTAGGGCAGCATTGCCAACGGCAGAAGTTGCGGTTACAGACACGGAGGTACCTAGAGTGCGCCGGGGTAACTACTGGCCCACCAAACGCTCAACCATGATGTGCAGCCATCAAAGCGTGGCCGTCACTGGCGATCGCGGTTGGTCGAGAGCCGTGTCACTGAGCAGTTCCAGTCAAATCTGGCTCAATGGCAGCCTTCCGGCAGCAGAGTTCCCAGCTACATCATCAACGCCCTGAATTAAGAAACTCCTCAATCCAGGTTAAGTTCAGGCAAACACTTCGTTAACCTTTGTGATCTGCCGCACCTGGCTCGCCCTGCTTGGCTATATGCGATACGTTTCCCCGGTGCCGATATCTCCGACTACGGATTGGTGAGGTACTCGCGTACGTCGGTGACCTGGCCCGCCACCGCCGCCGCCGCCACCATGGCCGGGCTCATCAGCAGCGTGCGGCCCGAGGCCGACCCCTGCCGCCCCTTGAAGTTGCGGTTGGACGACGACGCGCTGAGCTGCCGCCCCTGGAGCTTGTCGGGGTTCATGGCCAGGCACATGGAACAGCCCGCCTCGCGCCACTCAAAGCCCGCCTCGGTAAAGATTTTGTCCAACCCCTCAGCTTCGGCCTGCTGCTTCACCCGCTCGGAACCGGGTACTACAAAGGCTTTCACCCCCGCCGCCACCCGGTGACCCTGGGCAATCTTCGCCGCCTCCCGCAGGTCGCTGATGCGCCCGTTGGTGCAGCTGCCAATGAAGCACACATCGACGGCGGTGCCTTTGAGGCTTTGACCAGGGGCGAGATCCATGTAGGCAAAGGCGTCTTGGGCCAGCACCTGTTCTTCGGCGGGCAGGCTGGCGGGGGCGGGCAGGGTTTCGTTGATGCCAATGCCCTGGCCCGGCGTGATGCCCCAGGTGACGGTGGGGGCAATGTCGGCGGCGTTCATCACCACCACGTCGTCGTACTCAGCATCGCCATCGCTGCGCAGGGTGTGCCACCAGGCGACGGCCTGATCCCAGGCCTCCCCCTGGGGCGCAAAGTCGCGTCCCTTGAGGTAGTCGTAGGTAATCTGGTCGGGGTTGACGTAGCCGCAGCGGGCGCCGCCCTCGATCGCCATATTGCAGAGGGTCATGCGCTCTTCCATGGACATGGCTTCGATCGCCGTACCGGCAAACTCGTAGGCGTAGCCCACCCCGCCCTTCACCCCCAGGGTGCGAATGATGTGCAGAATCACGTCCTTGGCGTAGACCCCCGGCTGGAGCGCACCGTTGACCTCGATGCGGCGCACCTTGAGCTTGCCCAAAGCCAGGGTTTGGGAGGCCAGCACGTCGCGCACCTGGCTGGTGCCAATGCCAAAGGCGATCGCCCCAAAGGCCCCGTGGGTGGAGGTGTGGCTGTCGCCGCAGGCGATCGTCATGCCCGGCTGGGTCAACCCCTGTTCGGGGGCAATTACGTGGACAATGCCCTGGCTGCCGGAGCCGATGTTGTAAAAGCGAATGCCGTGCTCCTGGCAGTTTTGCTCCAGGGCCTGCATCATCGCCTCGGCCAGGGGGTCGGCGAAGGGCCGGGCCTGGCTGTCGGTGGGCACGATGTGGTCGACCGTGGCGACGGTGCGATCGGGGTACATCACCTTGAGCTGGCGTTCGCGCACCATGGCAAAGGCCTGGGGACTGGTGACCTCGTGCACCAGGTGCAACCCAATAAACAGCTGAGTCTGCCCCGAGGGCAGGGTACCAACGGTGTGCAAATCCCAGACTTTGTCGAACAGCGTACCCTTGCTCATGGCAGACCTGTGGGGCAATAACGGTAAAGGAGTGGCGGTGAAACAGAGGCGCAGGCGGCGAACCCGTTGCCAGTGTTCTATCTTAGCCCAAACCCCCGGCCCCATTGCCCAGTCGCCTATATCAAGAGGCAGGGCAGAATTGTATCTGCTGACGCTTGTTACTCCTTTATCGATTCTTTACGATTTGCTGGTAGATTCCGGTCTGGTGTGGTTATGGCCTTTGGCAAACTCCAAAACGTTTCCGCCAGAGCCGTTCTACATAAAACTGCTTCGATTAAATCAGGAGATATGTCATGGGTTTTCTAGGCAAGCTGTTTGGCAAAAAAGAAGAAGAAAAAGCGAAGGCTTCCCCCAAAATCAACGTAAAACAAGCGGCTGCTTCGGCCAAAATCGACCCCGCTAAAGTAGGCATTGACGGCCAGTTCGACGAGAGCGGTCTGGCCAAGCGCGTGGCCCTGGCCCTCGACCAGGCCAACATCTCTGACAGCGTGGGCCTGTGGGTAGCCCAGACTGGCTCTACCGTGGTGCTGAAGTACAATCCCGACGCTGAAAGCGTGCTGGAGCAGGCGAAGAAAGTAGCCCTGGGCGTCGATGGCGCGACCAACGTCACCACTCAGCCCAACTCCTAATCTCCATCTATGGGTACCCCGCAACGCCAGCATCGCTAACGGTGCTGGCGTTGCCTGTGGTGGGGGCTTTGAGCGCAGAGCTTCGCAACTAGGTCAAGACTTTTGGGGCTAGCTGTGGGCAAAGCTGAGGCAGTTTTTCGATCAGCAGACGGGCGCTCTCGACCGGCGAGAGGCCGGTGATGTCGAGCTGAGGAATTACTCGCTGCCGCCGCTCTAGGTCGTAGCGGTAGGTGCGATCGTAGTAGTCGAGGATGATGGCGCAGGCAGCGCGCAGGTTGCCCGCATGGATGTGCTGGATGGCGGCTTGGGTGCGATCGCCCCCCAGGCGCTTGCGAATTCGCTGGGTGGCCTCCACCAATTCTGCTGAAGCGGCCTCGCCGTAGATCTCCACCAGCAGGTCAAGGCGTTCGTCGAGCGATCGCACCACCTCCACCGCCGGAGCCGCCTCCATCTGGGCAAACAGCTCGTCGGGAATGCGGCAGGTGCCCACCCGGCGGCTCTCCGCCTCCAGCCAAATGGGCCGCTCCGTTTGGAACGTCGCCCACCGCTGGGCCAGCAAATTTTCGTAGTGCTCCGTCGAGGGCTGGGGGGGCAGCAGCAGCGCCCCAAAGCTGCTGCCCCGGTGGTTGGCGAGCCCCTCCAGATTCAGCACCGGCTCGCCCAAATCTGCCAGAGCCTGGAGAATCTGCGTCTTGCCGCTGCCCGTCATGCCACCCAAAATCACAATTGGCCTGGGTGTCGCCAGGGTCTCCCGCACCCAGCGACGGTAGGCTTTGTAGCCCCCCTCCAGGGTGTGCACCGTAAACCCGGCCAGTTCCAAAATCCAGCCCATGCCGCCGCTGCGCATGCCGCCGCGCCAGCAGTGCACCCGCAACTGGCGGTCGGGGGCCAGGGCCTTGGCGGCGCGAATGAACTCGCCACACTTGGGGCCAGCCAGGTCGAACCCCAGCTCCACCGCCGCCTCGCGGCCCACCTGTTTGTAGCAGGTGCCCACCTGGGCGCGTTCGTCGTCGGTGAAGAGGGGGAAGCTCACCGCGCTGGGGATGTGCCCGTGTTCGTATTCCCCCGGACTGCGTACGTCGAGGATGGGGCCAGAGCCTTGCAGAAAATGGTGAATATCTAAAGGCTTAGGCATAGTTAAGCAGGTAGCCCCTTAAACAAATGCAATAGATCAACTAAATTCAGGTTCAGACATACGGTTTGGCCCAGGATAAAAAAGACTGCTTCGAGGTCAACTTGGTATAGCTCAGGGACTTTAAGCCACTGCTATGGACCGAGCCGGTTTTACCAACTTACCGTAACGCTCGCAAAAGAATCGGACGCACTCGGGTGCCAGGTCGATCGCCGCTCCGTCGTAGGCTCCATTGTCGGGATTGGGCCAAATTAGGGCATAGTCTCCTTTGACAAACTGGAATCGCTCGCGATCGCGCAGAGGCAACAGCGCTGGGCCAGGGTCTTCTTCAATCAACAGCGCAAAAAAATCCAGCTCGTAGATTTCGACATCCAGTACTGCTTCAAACCATAACCGCAGGCAATAGTCACCCAACCATTCAGCTTTTAATAAGCCCCTTTCGGAGGTGTTTTGCCAGTGGATTTCGTCATTTGCCAGTGTTTGCCAAGCTTGCCACTCCATTGCCCTTAACCCACAATTTCGACTGTCTCGTTTTGCATCGCTCGCTGCCACTGATCCATCAACGCCTCTTCATGGGTTTCTACCCAAGCTTCAATCAACTGCTTTAGCTTTGGCGGCAACGGTTTGCCAGGTTTCATCCACCGATGAGACTTAATCTCAATGCGATAGCTGCCGTAATCGTTTTGGTATTTGACATGGACATGGGGCGGTGCATGATCGTTGTAGTTCATCAGCACGACCAGCAAGCCTTTTTAAAACGGGTGCGATACAGGCGGCATATCAAGCCATAGCATCCCAAATTTCAGGCAAATACAAAGGACTACACTTTCCCGTAATTTATTGTACTTTCCTGTAATCGACCAGGCCGTTGTCTATTGGCTTAACTTTGCGTATTCATTCGGAGCAGGCACCACGATGTATCCCTCGCTAACATCGCCCAGCACCCAGTTTCGCTCTAGACCCCAAACCCACCAGTGGGCCGCCGCGTAGGCGCAGGTGAGGCTATCCAGCTGGTCTTCCACCGCCTTCATCGCCGCCCCGGTGAGGGGAATCTCGGGCAGATCAGCGTCCTCCAGAGGCAGAGCAGGCTCCAGGGTCGGCAACACATCGAGCTGGTACTGCCGCAGTTTTTCCAACTCCGGACGACGCTGGGCCAGGGTGCCTTTCTTGTATTTCAGAATTTTGCTCAGACCAAACAGGTGCACCGTTGCCGGGTGGGGAAACACCTCCAGCTGAAATCGCCCCTGGGGTTGGGCGTCGCTGTGGGGCCGGTGCTGAAAACCCAGCGCCTCCAGCGCCAGGCCAAAGGCAATCAGCTTCTCGGCAAAGGGGCGGCCCCGGTTGGCGGGGTAGCAGCCCGCGTCGTAGCGGCCAAAGTACTTGTGGGCCAGGCGATCGGGCAGGCGCATCCCGGTCTCGTTAGGAATCAGCGTTGGCGCATCCACAGCCACCACGGCATTGGTAGACCCCTCCGCCCAGCGATCGATCCAGGCCAGGATGTCGGCGGTACTCTGGAGGCGATCGAGGGCGACCAGCTCCAGCGCATCGTCGGCCATAGTCAGGCAGCACAGCCCCGTAGGGCCACTCTGCCAGCCCAGATCAACGCCAAGAAAGCAGTGGTAGGGGGTGCGATCGCTCATTCTCCCAGCTCCACATACTCCCGCTGTTCTCCCCGGCGATACAGCCGAGTATTCACCTTTGGGTAATCACAAATATCAAACTCCAGCCGCATGCCCCCCACCAGGTAAACTAGATCCTCCCCAAAGGGATTGCTGAGGCTGTGGGCCAACCCACCCGCCACAAAACCCATAAAATCGCCGGGGCCAACCTCAAACGTCTCATCGCCAATCTCCGCCAGCCCCCGCCCGCTGAGGATGTAGATAAACTCCTCCTCGGCCTGGTGGCGGTGGTACTGGGTCGAGTCGTGGCCCGGCTCCACCCGCACCAGATGGACGCCGATGTACTCAAAGGCGATCGCATCTCCCAGCGACCTACCGTGGCGGATTGCTCTAGGATTGAGAGGGTGGGTAAAGGTGGATTCAGCCATGGCGCTGATGGCGGCAGCGGTTAAGAGCGGGTGAGGACGAGCCATAGGATAGTTCCAGTAGTAGCGTGAATGGGGGGGTGGGCAGGGCCCACCTACAGCGGCAAGCAGGTTTCTGAGATTAGGGGTTAGGGGAAAGTACACCGATGAAGTCTACACTGGCACAGCTCACCGCTCGGTTCGACCAGGCACTGGTTGCCGCCTTTGGCCCAGACCTGGCGGGCACCGACCCTATGCTGGTGCCCACCAGCAACCCCAAGTTTGGCGACTACCAGGCCAACCTGGCCATGTCCCTGGCCAAGCCGCTCAAGCAAAAACCCCGCGATATTGCCAGCCAGATCGTCGAAAAGCTCGACCTCAGCGATCTCTTCGAGCCGCCTGAAATTGCTGGCCCCGGCTTTATTAACCTGCGATTCAAAACCGAGTACCTGGAAGACCAGCTGCGCGCCATGCAGGCCGACCCGCGCCTGGGGGTAGAGCCGGTCAAGATGCCCCAGAAAGTGATTGTAGATTTCTCCAGCCCCAACATTGCCAAAGAAATGCATGTGGGGCACCTGCGCTCCACCATCATCGGCGACTCCATTGCCCGGGTGCAGGAGTTCATGGGTCACGACGTGCTCAGGCTCAACCACGTGGGCGACTGGGGCACCCAGTTTGGCATGCTGATCACCCACCTCCGAGAAGCCTGCCCCGAGGCGCTGGAGGCGGGTTCATCGGTCGATATTGGCGACCTGGTGGCCTTCTACAAGCAGGCCAAAAAACGCTTCGATGAGGACGACGATTTCAAAACCCGCTCCCGCGAGGCCGTGGTGGAGTTGCAGGCGGGGGATGCGATCGCCACCCAAGCCTGGCAAGCCCTCTGCGAACAGTCGCGCCAGGAATTTCAAACCATCTACGATCGCCTCGATATCGATATTAAAGAACGAGGTGAATCCTTCTATAACCCTTTGCTGGCCGACGTGGTGAGGGATCTGGAAGCCCTGGGCCTGTTAGTAGAGGATCAGGGAGCCAAGGTGGTCTTTGTCGAGGGCTTTACCAACAAAGACGGCGACCCGCTGCCGCTGATCATCCAAAAAACCGACGGCGGCTACAACTACGCCACCACCGACCTGGCCGCCATTCGCTACCGCACCCAGCAGGACGGCGCAGAGCGCGTGCTCTACGTCGTGGATGCGGGCCAGGGCAACCACTTTGCCCAGGTCTTCCAGGTGGCGGCAAAGGCGGGGTGGCTTCCGGCGGGGGTCGAGTTTACCCACGTGCCCTTTGGCGTCGTGCAGGGGGAGGACGGCAAAAAATTCAAAACCCGTTCCGGTGACACCATCAAGCTCAAGGACTTGCTGGATGAGGCGGTCAGTCGCGCCCGCGCCGACCTCACAGCCCGCATCGAAACGGAAGGGCGGCAGGAAACCGATGCTTTTGTGCAGCAGGTGGCCGAGACCGTAGGCATCGGCGCGGTCAAGTACGCCGACCTGAGCCAAAACCGTACCAGCAACTATATCTTTAGCTTCGACAAAATGCTGGCCCTGCAGGGCAATACCGCCCCCTACATGCTCTACGCCTACGTGCGGGTGCAGGGCATCGCCCGCAAAGGGGGAATTGACTTAGACAATCTCCCTGCCGAGGCCCGCATCCACCTCGAAGACGACAGCGAGTTTGCCCTGGCCCGCCACCTGCTGCAGCTCGACGAGGTGCTGGGCGAGGTAGCTCAGGATCTCTACCCCAACCGTCTATGCCAGTACCTGTTTGAGCTGAGCCAAAAGTTCAATCAGTTCTACGATCGCTGCTCGGTGCTCCAGGCGGCAGAACCCCAGCGCACCTCTCGGCTACTGCTCTGCGACCTTACCGCAAAAACCCTGAAGCTGGGTCTGTCGCTGCTGGGCATTCGCGTGTTGGAGCGCATGTAAGGGGCTATGCTTGACGGGTTTTGGCCGCCTGACATCTACCTAAAGGCAGGGGACAATTAACTTTAAACTTGCTTAGCTCATAATAGGCGCTAAATAGTGCCAATCTGGTGCCTCTATCTTGAAGAGATATCTCATTATCTAACCCGTAATCTTTTAACGGCTTAACTAATGCCTTTTATCTGGGTAATTGATTGAGCAAAGCTGAAGGCCGTCTGGAATTAAGACTTTCGGTAATTTCAACTACTTAATATAAAGCTCAATTTTAAACAAGCAAAGTGAATTTAAAAGAGATCGTGTTTTCCGATGCAGTTTGCTGATTCAAGCGGTAACTTTTCGGGAAAGATAGGGTTGTATCTCAACGCAGCTTTTACGTTTTGATTAGAACCATTGCGATGACCTACGGGGTAGTTGGTCACTATAACGTTGCCTTAGTCAGCTTGTCTGTCGGTGTTGCGGTATTGGCGTCGTTTACCACCCTGAGCATGGGGCGGCAAATTCTGGCTATCGATCGCCACCAGTGGCCCTGGCGAATTGGCGGGGGGCTGGCCATGGGTATTGGCATCTGGGCCACCCATTTTATTGGCATGCTGGCCCTGGAGTTGCCAATGGGTATCACCTACGATGGTTTGACCACGGGGCTGTCGCTGGTCTGTGCGGTGGCGGCGGCCAGCCTGGCGCTGACAGTGGTCAGCCGATCTAATTTAAGCTGGCTGGGCATTGGAGCGGGCGGTTTGGTAATGGGTTTGGCGATCGCCTCAATGCACTACATCGGTATGGCCGCTATGGACATGGCCGCTCACCTCGGGTACAACTGGCCTCTGGTCTTGCTCTCGGTGGCGATCGCGGTGGTCGCGTCAACCCTGGCCCTGGCGTTAAATCGTTGGCCCAAGGGCTACCTGGGCCTGGGTCAACCCTGGTTTGCCCAGATGGCGGTCCCGACTCTAGCCACGGGCATCGGTGGACTGCACTACACCGCGATGGCAGCTACCGCCCTGCAGCCCGACGATCTGGCCCCAGACCCGGGGGCACTGCCAAATTTAGATCCTCGCTGGCTAGCCCTGGTGGTGGGGCTGGGGGCTGCGGTCATGCTGCTCATTGCCCTGGGGGTACTGCGGGCCGATCGACGGTTGGCCCAGCAGCGTTTGCAGGCGGTCGCCCTGGCCAGCAGCGAACAGCGCTTTCGGGCGCTCATCCGCGATATGGCGGTGGGGGCACTGTTGCTCAATGACCGCGCCGAAATCCTCATCTGTAATCAGGCGGCGCAGCTGCTGCTCCACCTGCCCGAGGTCGACGACAGCTCGCCCCAGCAATTTGGTCAGGCAGGCTACATCCAGCACGAAGACGGCACCCCGTTTCGGGCGGCAGAGCTGCCAGTGCAGCGCGCCATTGCCCAAAAACAGCCCCTGGGCGAAGTGGTGATGGGCGTCAGTGCGGCCGTCGCCGATCCACCCCGCTGGCTGCTGGTCAATGTGGACCCCCAGCTGAGCGACAGCGGACAGGTCGAACGGGTGGTCTGCACCTGTAGCGACATCACCGTGCAAAAGCAGGCGGAGGTGGCGGTTCGATCGGTGGCCAACCGGGAAAAAGCGGTGATGCAGATCGTTCAGCGCATGCGCCAGACCCTTAATTTGGAGGCGATTTTTGCCGCCACCACCGAAGAACTACAGCAGGCCCTCAGCTGCGATCGCGTCTGGATCTACCGCTTCAACGCCGACTGGAGCGGCCGCGTGGTCGCCGAATCGCTGACCGATGTCACCGCGCCTTCAACCCTGACGGCGCAGACCGTGGAGGGCTCCCTGCTGGAGCAGGACGACTGCGGTGCGCGGGCGCTCAGAAACGGCAACTTCGACAGCGGCTACCTCCTGTTTGAAGATACCTACCTGCAGGAAACCCAGGCCGAAACCTACCGCCAGGACCACACCTACCACTGTGTCAACGACATCTACACCGAGGGCTTTAATACCTGCTACCTCGCGTTTTTAGAGCAGTGGCAGGTGCGCGCCTACGTCATTGTGCCCATCTTTGCCGGCAGTCAGCTGTGGGGGCTGCTGGGGGTCTATGCTCACAACCGGCCGCGGACCTGGACCCGCAACGAAGTCAAGATGGTGCTGCAGGTGGGGACTCACCTGGGTACGGCGGTGCAGCAGGCCAATCTTCTGCGGCAGACTCAGCAGCAGGCCCAGGCCCTGGCTATCGCCAAACGGGCGGCCGATGCGGCCAGTCAGGCCAAGGGCGACTTCCTGGCCAGTATGAGCCACGAGCTGCGTACTCCCCTCAACTCCATTCTCGGCTTCACCCAAATTTTGTCCGACGACGACAGCCTGGACGAAACCCACCGGGACCTGATTGCCATCGTCAACCGCAGCGGCAACCACCTGCTGGGGCTGATCAACAACGTGCTGTCCCTGGCCAAAATTGAGGCCAACAAGATTACCCTCAACGAAGGGGCCTTCGACCCGCATCAGCTGCTCCAGACTGTAGAGGACATGCTGCAGCTCAAGGCCGAAGCCAAGGGCATTCAGCTACAGCTGGTGCAGCCCCCCCGGTTGCCCCACCAGCTATGGGCCGATGAAGGCAAACTGCGACAGATTTTGATCAACCTGATTGGCAACGCGATCAAATTTACCTCCCAGGGGCAGGTTGTGGTGCGGTGGTCGCTGGTCGAGATGGCCCCGTCCCCGGTGCAAAATGCTCTAGGCGAGGAGGCTAAGCCCTACCAGCTCACCATTGTGGTGCAGGACACCGGGGTGGGCATTGACGCCGGTGAACTGGACCACCTGTTTCAACCCTTTCAGCAGACCCAGTCTGGGCGGCGATCGGCGGAGGGTACCGGTCTGGGGCTATCGCTCAGCTACAACTTCGCCCAGCTGATGGGGGGAGACATTACCGTCACGAGTCAACCGGGGGCGGGGTCTACGTTTGTGGTCAGTCTGCCGGTGGGGGCCACCGTGATGGTCAAAGACTTCCCCGCCGGGGCCAGCGCCACCGATTCGTCGGTAGAGCCGGGTGTTTTGCACCTGGCTCCCGACCAGGCCACGCCCCGAATTTTGGTGGTGGACGACGTGGCCGAGAGTCGACTGCTGATTCGTCACTGGCTGGAGGCGGCTGGTTTTGAGGTGTGCGAGGCCAGCCAGGGAGAAGAGGCGATCGACCTGTGGCAGGCGCTGCGCCCCCACCTGATCTGCCTTGATATGCGCATGCCCGTGCTCGATGGCTATGGCGTGGCGCGTCGCATCCGCGCCCTGCCGGGAGGGGATACGACCACGATCATTGCGGTTACCGCCAGCGTGTTTGAAGAGCAGCGATCGGACTGCATTGCGGCGGGCTGTAATGCTGTGTTGCCAAAACCCCTGCAGCGGCAGACGCTGCTGGAGCACATTGGCCGCAGCCTGGGCTTGACCTATCGTTCTGTCCATGAAGCGGGCAACCTGTGCCCAGGCGGTTCCTCGTCCAGTGGCGGTTCGCCCAGCTCCAGGGCTGTTTTGTCTGACCGCAAACGGTCCTGGCCTGGCGACTCGCGCCCCTTGACCAGGGCCGACTTTAGTGCCCTCGATGCCGACTGGCTGCGCCAAATGCACCAGGCGGCCCAGGCCGCTGACGATCGCCGCGTGCGGCAGCTGATCGCCCAGCTACCCCCCGAGCAGGATCCCCTGGCCCAGCGCCTCTACCGGCTGGTCAACGACTTTCGCCTCGATGTCATCATCGACCTCACCGTTCCCTCCTCTTCCCTTTCCCTGTAGCCGCTTGAACCTATGACTACCGCTGTACCCTCTTTCTATAAGGATGCAGAGATCAAAGATGTCGATATTCTGCTGGTCGATGATATTCCCGACAACCTGCGGGTGCTGTCGACCATTCTGGAATCCGAAGGGTACCGCTGTCGGAAGGCCATCAGTGGAACCCTGGCTCTCAACGCGATCGCGCTGGCTCCCCCCGACCTGATTCTGCTCGACATCACCATGCCCACCATGGATGGGTTTGAGGTCTGTCGACAGCTCAAGCAGAGCGAGAGCACCCGGAACATTCCAATTGTTTTTCTCACGGCCCGCGATGCCGAAGCCGAAAAAGAACAGGCCTTTGGCCTGGGAGCCGCCGACTACATCGTCAAACCGTTTATGGCCTACGAGGTGCTGCTGCGGGTCAAGCACCAGCTGGCCCTGCGGCGACAGCAGCAGCAGCTAGAGCGTCAAAATCAGCAGCTCCAGGCCGAAATTCAGGAACGCCAGCAGGCCGAGGCCGAACTGCGCCGCCAGCGTCAGCGCTCGGAGGAGCTCTTGACCAACGTACTGCCCTTTCAAATTGCCCAGCGGCTCAAGGAGCGGGAGCAGGCGATCGCCGACCAGTTCGACGCCGTCACGATCTTGTTCGCCGATATTGTCGGCTTTAGCCCCGTGGCAGCCCAGCTGTCGCCCTGCGAACTGGTGCACCTGCTCAACCAGATGTTTTCCCGCTTCGATGAGCTGGCCGCCGTCTACAAACTCGAAAAAATCAAAACCATCGGCGACGCCTACATGGTGGCCGCCGGGGTACCGGCTCCCCGCCCCGACCACGCCCAGGCAATCGCTCAGATGGCCCTGGATATGCAGGCCACCATCAGCGACTTTCGGCGGCCCGACGGGCTGCCCTTTCAGCTGCGGATTGGCATTAACTCAGGCAGCGTGGTCGCTGGGGTGATTGGCATTCGCAAGTTTATTTACGACCTCTGGGGCGACACCGTCAACATCGCCAGCTTCATGGAAACGACGGGAGAGGCGGGCAAAATTCAGGTGTCAGCGCTGTCCTACGCCCACCTCAAAGACCACTTCACCCTCGAGCCTCGCGGTCCGGTGGGCCTCAAAAATGGCGAGCGGATGACCACCTACTGGCTGGTGGCCCAGGCCCAGTCGCCTGCCTGCCCGCCCCCGGTGATCACTTTGGAGTATCCCCCGGGGCCGGCGGCCCTGTGCTGCGGCTAGGCCATCTGATCAGCGCTGGCCCCCACTTCCACAGGCACTGGGACGGGCTGTCGGGTCGCATTCAGCGCCGCGTTCACCAACCCTAGAAAGAGGGGATGGGGGGCACTGGGACGCGACTGAAACTCGGGGTGAAACTGGCTGGCGATAAAGAAGGGATGGCTGGGCAGCTCGATAATTTCCACCAGGCGGCCGTCGGGCGAGGTGCCGCTGACGGTATAGCCCGACTCGACAAACAGGTTGCGGTAGGCGTTGTTAAATTCGTAGCGGTGGCGGTGGCGCTCGTAGACCACCTCTGCCCCGTAGAGGCGGCTGGCCAGGGTATCGGGGGCCAGCCGACAGGGGTAAAGCCCCAGGCGCATGGTGCCGCCCAGATCGACCACGTCCTGCTGCTCCGGCAGCAGACTGATCACGGGGTTGGGGGTTTCGGGGGTAAACTCTGAGCTGTCGGCTCCGTCGAGCTGGGCCACGTGGCGAGCCCACTCCACCACCGAGCACTGCATGCCCAGACACAGTCCCAGAAAGGGAATGCCCCGCGATCGCGCGTATTCGATCGCCTGCACCTTGCCGCCAATGCCGCGGGAGCCAAACCCCCCCGGTACCAGAATGCCGTTAACGCCGCTGAGGTGAGCCTCCGGGCCGTTGAGTTCGATATCTTCGGAGTTGATCCAGCGCACGTTGAGGGCAGCCCGGTGGGCGATCGCCGCGTGGCGCAGCGCCTCTACCACAGACAGGTAGGCATCGTTGAGGCTGACGTACTTGCCCACAATGGCGATGTCGATGGGTTGACTGGAGCTGTAGAGCCCCTCCACAATAGTTTCCCACTGGCCCAGGTGGGGCTGCCGCTGGTCCAGCGCCAAAATCTTCAGGGCCTGGTGGGCCAGCCCCTCGTGCTCCAGCTTCAGGGGCACTTCGTAGATGCTGCTGGCATCCTGGCAGGTAACCACCGCCTCGGCGGGCACGTCGCAAAACTCGGCAATCTTTTCCTTCATCGGCTGGGGCAGCGGGCATTCGCAGCGGCACACCAGAATGTCGGGCTGAATGCCGATCGATCGCAGCTCTTTAACCGAGTGCTGGGTGGGCTTGGTCTTCAGTTCCCCGGCGGAGGCAATCCAGGGCACCAGGGTGACGTGCATGTAGAGCACGTCCTGGCGGCCCACATCCTTGCGAAACTGACGAATGGCCTCCAGGAAGGGCAGCGACTCAATGTCGCCGACGGTGCCGCCAATCTCAGTAATCACCACATCGGGGTTGGTGTTGCGCGCCACCCGGTGAATGCGCTCCTTGATCTCGTTGGTGATGTGGGGAATCACCTGCACTGTGCCCCCCTGGTAGTCGCCTCGCCGCTCGCGGTTGATCACCGCCTGGTAGATGGAGCCCGTGGTGACGCTGTTGAGCCGCGACATGGCGGTGTCGGTGAAGCGTTCGTAGTGGCCCAGATCGAGGTCGGTCTCGGCCCCATCTTCGGTGACAAACACCTCCCCATGCTGAAAGGGGCTCATGGTGCCGGGGTCAACGTTGATATAGGGGTCCAGTTTAAGAATCGAAACCGAGTAATCCCGCGATTTGAGCAGTCGGCCCAGGCTGGCGGCAACAATCCCCTTGCCAATACTCGACACCACGCCACCGGTCACAAACACAAACTTCGTCATAGCAACTCTACCCAGACCCCAGGAGCGTTAACCCGTTAATTGTGCCACAGGGGCCGGGGGATTCGTGCTGATTCTAGACGCCTTCTGGGGCTCACGCTGGGGAGAACACAGCCTGCGACAGCCTGGTCTAGGCGCCGGGCGCACCCTCGCTGGTGCCCGCTTCGGGCTGCACTCGACGCTGCACCGAGTCGCCGTGGGAGGGGAGTCCCTCGGTTTCGGTCAACACCGCGATCGCGTCGGCCACCTCTCGCAGCGCCTCCGGCGAGTACTGCATCAGGCTGGAGTGCTTCATAAAGGTTTCGGTCGAGAGCGGCGAGGCATAGCGGGCCGCCCCTGAGGTGGGCAGGGTGTGGTTGGGACCAGCCAGGTAGTCGCCCACCGCCTCAGGGGTGGAATGCCCCAGAAAGATCGCGCCGGCGTGGCGAATGTGCTCTAGCAGGTCCCAGGGTTCGGCCACTTCCAGCTGTAGGTGCTCCGGAGCAAAGCTATTAGATAGCTCTGCGGCCATCTCTAGACTGTCGACCACGACCGCCAGACCGTAGTTTGCGATCGCCTTTTCGGTCAGGGTCTGGCGAGGGTGCCCCGCCAGCTGGCGGTCAACCTCGGCGGCCACCCGAGTCGCCAGGGACTCGCTAGTGGTGATCAAAATCGCGGCGGCGATCGGGTCGTGCTCCGCCTGGGCCAGCAGGTCGGCGGCCACGTGGGCCGGGTTGGCGCTCTGGTCGGCAATCACCAGCACCTCCGACGGCCCCGCCAGAGAGTCGATGCCGACGGTGCCAAACACCAGCTTTTTCGCCAGCGTGACGTAGATGTTGCCGGGGCCGGTAATCACATCTACTGCCGGAATCGTCTCGGTACCGTAGGCCAGCGCCGCGATCGCCTGGGCACCCCCCACCCGATAAATTTCGGTAATGCCCGCCTCCTGGGCCGCCACCAGCACCGCCGGATTGACCACACCGGCCTGACCGGGGGGCGTCACCATGACCACCTGCCCGACCCCAGCCACCCGCGCCGGGATCGCATTCATAATCACAGTGCTGGGATAGGAGGCTCGCCCGCCGGGCACATAGATCCCGGCTCGATCAACCGGGGTGTAGCGCTTGCCCAGCACCACGCCATTGTCCTCGAAGCGAACCCAGCTCTGGGGCACCCGCTGGCGGTGAAAGGACTCAACGTTTTTGCAGGCCAGCCGAATGGCATCCAGCAGCCCCTTGCTCACCTGCTGGTAGGCGGCATCCAGCTCAGCACCCGAAAATCGGAGGCCATCGGCGGCCAAAGTCACGCCGTCGAAGTCCGCCGTGTACTGCACCAGAGCCTGATCCCCCTGGCGTCGAACCGAATGTAAAATTTCTCGAACTGTGGCTTCCTTATGAACGACCTGGTCGTCGTGGGTGCGGGCACAGATGCGTTGTAGCTCTGTTCTTGCCTCAGGTAGCTGATGGGTGATGCGCAGCATTACAGCCAAGAATCCAGATAAGCCAGCAAGGTGCGATGGGCCAGGGTCACCGCTGCGGAGCGGCAAAACACCCCGGAAAGGCAGTCAACACCTGCGTTCTAACATCCTAGTCGATCTCCAGACTAATTTGGTAGCCAACCCCAGTATTCAATTGCACCATTTGGTCCCAATTGGTGCTAACATACTTTATCCGAGTCAATTAATCCTGTTAAGCTAGGGCGAACTGTGGCAAACATCAAGTCTGCACTCAAACGAATTGCAATTACCGAGCGGAATCGGCTTGAGAACCGATCCTACAAGTCGGCGGTCAAGACCCTGACCAAAAACTACCTCTCTGCTGTGGATGCCTATCGTGCCAACCCCAGCAGTGCCGATGCCAAGCAGCAGGTCGATGCGACCATGGCCGCTGCCTACAGCAAAATCGACAAGGCCGTTAAGCGCGGCGTGCTTCACCCAAACACTGGTGCCCGTAAAAAGTCTCGTCTGGCTCGGGTGCTCAAGGCTCAAGAGGCGACAGAGGCCGCGTCCTAAGGGATTCTCTCGGGTTCCAGGCCCGCCAGAGCTGCCTGCCGTTTCTTGTCGCTGCATTCGTTATGCCTTTGGTTGATACCCACGTACACCTCAACTTTGATACGTTTGCTGGGGATCTCGACGCACTAACCCGGGCCTGGAGGCAGGCCGGGGTTTTGGCTTTGGTGCATTCCTGCGTCGAGCCTGGGGAATTTGCGGCCATGCAGGCGATCGCCGACCGGATTCCAGAGCTGTACCTGTCGGTGGGGCTACATCCCCTCGATATGGACAAGTGGACCAACGGCACCGCCGATCAAATTGCCGAGCTGGCTACCTCCGATCGGCGAGTGGTCGCCATTGGCGAAACCGGGCTCGATTTCTTTAAGGCTGATGACGAAGTCGTGCAGCGCGAAGCCTTCTGGCAGCAGCTGACCATTGCCCATCGGCTGGGTTTGCCCGTCATTGTCCACTGCCGCGAAGCGGCCCAGGCAACGGCTGAGGTGATTGAGCAGTTCCAGCGCCAGGTTGGCCCTGTCACGGGCGTCATGCACTGTTGGGCGGGCAATCCGGCCGAGACTGAGCGGTTCCTTGATCTGGGATTTTACATCAGCTTCAGCGGCATTGTCACCTTCAAAAACGCTCACCAGGTCAAAGCCTCAGCTCAAATGGTGCCCGCCCATCGCCTGCTGGTGGAAACCGACTGTCCCTTTCTCAGCCCCGAGCCCCGACGCAAGGAACGTCGCAACCAGCCGGCCTTTGTCTATCATGTGGCGGCCTACCTGGCAGAGCTGCGCCAGGTCGACTTTGAAGCCCTGGCGCAGCTGACCACCCGCAATGCTGTGACCCTGTTCAAACTGCCTGACCTACCCGAGCCCTCCCAGCGGCTCTCCGCTGTCCCCCAACCGGTAACCGTTCCGGCCAACGGCTAGACCGTTTGCCTGAGACCCTGGGGCGATCGCAGTTGGGCACCCCATGCCAAGCTCCAAATTGGCCTTCGTGGCCCACCCAATCCCGATCGCCCAAGTTTTTCCCGCTCCCCCCGAGATGCGTCGTTACACCCTGACCCATCTCCCCCTGGCCGACCTGCACTAGGAGACCCATGACTGAAACCACCGTTTACCAAAATCCTCCCAACTTCGTTCTGCCCGACCTGGTCGAGATTCAGCGGTCTAGCTTTCGCTGGTTTCTAGAAGAGGGTCTGATCGAAGAGCTGGAAAGCTTCTCTCCTATCACCGACTACACCGGCAAGCTAGAGCTGCACTTCCTGGGTAAGCAGTACAAGCTCAAAAGCCCCAAGTACGACGTTGACGAGGCCAAGCGGCGGGATGCTACCTACGCCGTGCAGATGTACGTGCCCACTCGGCTGATCAACAAAGAAACCGGCGAAATCAAAGAGCAGGAAGTCTTTATTGGCGATCTGCCCCTGATGACCGATCGCGGTACCTTCATCATTAACGGTGCCGAGCGGGTGATCGTCAACCAGATCGTGCGTAGTCCTGGGGTCTACTATAAGGCCGAAACCGACAAGAATGGCCGCCGCACCTACAACGCCAACCTGATCCCCAACCGCGGGGCCTGGCTCAAGTTTGAGACCGACAAAAACGACCTGGTCTGGGTGCGGATCGACAAAACTCGCAAGCTGTCAGCCCAGGTGCTGCTGAAGGCGCTGGGTCTCACCGACAACGAGATCTTTGACTCCCTGCGCCACCCCGACTACTTCCAAAAAACCATCGAAAAAGAGGGGCAGTTCAGCGAGGAAGAGGCCCTGCTGGAGCTGTACCGCAAGCTGCGCCCCGGTGAACCCCCGACGGTGGCCGGTGGTGAGCAACTGCTGCACTCTCGTTTCTCCGACCCCAAGCGCTACGACCTGGGCCGGGTGGGCCGCTACAAGCTCAACCGCAAGCTGCGCCTCAACGTGCCCGACGCCACGCGAGTGCTGACCCCCACCGATATTCTGTCGGCGATCGACTACCTGATTAACCTCGAATTTGATATTGGTTCCATCGACGATATCGACCACCTGGGCAACCGCCGGGTGCGCTCCGTCGGTGAACTGCTGCAAAACCAGGTGCGGGTCGGTCTCAATCGCCTGGAGCGGATTATCCGGGAGCGCATGACCGTTTCCGACTCCGACTCTCTGACCCCGGCATCGCTGGTCAACCCCAAACCTCTGGTGGCGGCAATCAAAGAGTTCTTTGGCTCCAGCCAGCTGTCCCAGTTTATGGATCAAACCAACCCCCTGGCGGAGTTGACCCACAAGCGCCGCATCAGCGCCCTTGGCCCCGGTGGTCTGACCCGGGAGCGGGCCGGTTTCGCCGTGCGCGACATTCACCCCTCCCACTACGGTCGGATTTGTCCCATCGAAACGCCGGAAGGTCCCAACGCCGGTCTGATTGGCTCCCTGGCCACCCATGCCCGCGTCAACGAATTTGGCTTTATCGAAACGCCGTTCTTCAAGGCGGAAAGTGGTCGCGTCTTTAAAGACGTCGAGCCCATCTACATGACCGCCGACGAGGAAGACGACCTGCGGGTGGCCCCTGGAGATATCGCCACCGACGAAAACGGTTACATCATCGGCGATACAATTCCGGTGCGCTACCGCCAGGACTTCACCACCACCGACTCCACCGAGGTGGACTACGTGGCTGTGTCGCCGGTGCAAATTATCTCGGTGGCCACCTCGCTGATTCCCTTCCTGGAGCACGATGACGCCAACCGTGCCCTGATGGGCTCGAACATGCAGCGTCAGGCGGTGCCCCTGCTGCAGCCCGAGCGCCCTCTGGTGGGTACTGGCCTGGAGGCTCAGGCGGCCCGCGACTCCGGCATGGTGATCATCAGCCGCACCGACGGCGAGATCGTCTACCTCGATGCCGATCTAATTAAGGTGCGCGATCCCGAGGGCAATGTCCACGAGTACGAGCTGCAGAAGTACCAGCGCTCCAACCAGGACACCTGCCTCAACCAGCGACCGATCGTGTTTCCCGGTGAGCAGGTGCGGGCGGGTCAGGTGCTGGCCGATGGCTCGGCCACCGAAGGGGGCGAACTGGCCCTGGGGCAAAACGTGCTGGTGGCTTACATGCCCTGGGAAGGCTACAACTACGAGGATGCCATTCTGCTTAGCGAGCGCCTGGTGTACGACGATATCTACACCTCCATCCACGTGGAGAAGTTTGAGATCGAGGCGCGGCAGACCAAGCTCGGCCCTGAGGAGATCACCCGAGAGATCCCCAACGTTGGCGAAGACGCCCTGCGTCAGCTGGACGAAACCGGCATCATCCGCATTGGAGCCTGGGTTGAGTCGGGCGACATTCTGGTCGGTAAGGTGACCCCTAAGGGAGAGTCGGACCAGCCTCCGGAGGAAAAACTGCTGCGGGCCATCTTCGGTGAAAAGGCTCGCGATGTGCGCGATAACTCCCTGCGGGTGCCCAACGGTGAAAAGGGCCGCGTGGTCGATGTGCGGGTATTTACCCGGGAGCAGGGCGATGAACTGCCGCCGGGGGCCAACATGGTGGTGCGGGTCTACGTGGCCCAGAAGCGCAAGATTCAGGTGGGCGACAAAATGGCCGGTCGCCACGGCAACAAGGGAATTATTTCCCGCATTTTGCCCATCGAAGACATGCCTTACCTGCCCGATGGTACCCCCATTGATATCGCCCTCAATCCCCTGGGTGTACCCTCTCGTATGAATGTGGGTCAGGTGTTTGAGTGCCTGCTGGGCTGGGCGGCCGAAAACCTGGACGCCCGCTTCAAGGTGATTCCCTTTGACGAGATGTACGGGGAAGAGGCCTCCCGCAACTCCACCCACGGCAAGCTGATGGAGGCGCGGGAAACCACCGGCAAGGACTGGATCTTTAACCCCGACGACCCCGGCAAAATTGTGCTGCGGGACGGTCGCACGGGCGAGGCCTTTGACAAGGCGATTACGGTGGGCAGAGCCTACATGCTGAAGCTGGTGCACCTGGTCGATGACAAGATCCACGCTCGCTCCACAGGTCCCTACTCGCTGGTAACCCAGCAACCCCTGGGCGGCAAGGCCCAGCAGGGCGGCCAGCGCTTCGGCGAAATGGAAGTGTGGGCGCTGGAAGCCTTCGGGGCGGCCTACACCCTCCAGGAGCTGCTGACGGTGAAGTCTGACGATATGCAGGGGCGCAACGAGGCCCTTAACGCAATTGTCAAGGGCAAATCGATCCCCCGGCCCGGCACCCCTGAGTCCTTTAAGGTGCTGATGCGAGAGCTGCAGTCCCTCGGCTTAGACATCGCTGTGCACAAGGTCGAAACCCGCGAAGACGGCACCAGCCGCGATACCGAGGTTGACCTGATGGCCGACGTCAACAGTCGCCGCACCCCCTCGCGTCCCACTTACGAGTCCATTGCTCGGGATGAAGAGCTAGAGGAAGTAGAGGACTAGCCCATCCCCCTCTGTTCCCAGCACGCTGACCAGGCTCTCCTGGGAACAGACACCATCTCCCCAACCCAGACAAAAGCGCCCTTTCAAGGAAAACACCCAGCATGGCCAAGCTAGAACAACGGTTTGACTACGTCAAAATCGGCCTCGCCTCCCCCGAGCGGATCCGCCAGTGGGGGGAGCGCACCCTGCCCAACGGTCAAATTGTGGGCGAAGTGACCAAGCCCGAAACGATCAACTACCGCACGCTGAAGCCTGAGATGGACGGGCTGTTCTGTGAGCGCATCTTTGGTCCCGCCAAGGATTGGGAATGTCACTGTGGCAAGTACAAGCGGGTGCGCCACCGGGGGATTGTGTGCGAGCGCTGTGGTGTGGAAGTGACCGAGTCGCGAGTGCGCCGCCACCGCATGGGCTACATCAAACTGGCCGCTCCGGTGGCCCACGTGTGGTACCTGAAGGGCATTCCCAGCTACATCGCCATTTTGCTCGACATGCCCCTGCGCGATGTGGAGCAGATTGTCTACTTCAACGCCTACGTAGTGCTCGACCCCGGCAACGCCGAGAACCTGAGCTACAAGCAACTGCTGACCGAAGATCAGTGGATCGAAATCGAAGATCAGCTCTACGACGAAGACACGGAGCTGTCTGGGGTTGAGGTCGGGATTGGGGCTGAGGCGCTGCAGCGGCTGCTGGAGGATCTGGATCTGGAAACCACCGCCGAGAAACTGCGGGAGGACATTGCCAACTCCAAAGGGCAGAAGCGGGCCAAGCTGATCAAACGGTTGCGGGTAATCGACAACTTCATTGCCACGGGATCTAAGACCGAGTGGATGGTGCTGGACGTAATTCCGGTGATTCCGCCCGATCTGCGGCCCATGGTGCAGCTGGACGGTGGTCGATTTGCCACCTCCGACCTGAACGATCTCTACCGCCGGGTGATCAACCGCAACAACCGGTTGGCCCGTCTTCAGGAGATTCTGGCCCCTGAAATTATCGTGCGCAACGAGAAGCGGATGCTGCAGGAGGCGGTGGATGCTCTGATAGACAACGGTCGCCGGGGCCGCACCGTGGTGGGGGCTAACAACCGGCCGCTGAAATCGCTCTCTGACATCATTGAGGGTAAGCAGGGGCGCTTCCGTCAGAACCTCCTGGGTAAGCGGGTTGACTACTCGGGGCGTTCGGTCATTGTAGTTGGCCCCAAGCTGCAAATTCACCAGTGTGGACTGCCCCGCGAAATGGCGATCGAGCTGTTTCAGCCCTTTGTGATCCACCGGCTGATCCGTCAGGGTCTGGTCAACAACATCAAGGCGGCCAAGAAGCTGATTCAGCACAACGACCCCAGCGTGTGGGACGTGCTGGAGGAGGTGATTGAGAGCCACCCAGTTATGCTGAACCGAGCACCGACCCTGCACCGTCTGGGCATTCAGGCCTTTGAACCAATTTTGGTGGAGGGCCGCGCGATTCAGCTGCACCCGCTGGTCTGTCCGGCGTTTAACGCCGACTTTGACGGGGACCAGATGGCGGTGCACGTGCCCCTGTCCCTGGAGGCTCAGTCGGAGGCGCGTCTGCTCATGCTGGCTTCTAACAACGTGCTGTCCCCTGCGACGGGCCAGCCGATCATCACACCATCTCAAGACATGGTGCTGGGCTGCTACTACCTGACGGCGGAAAATCCCGATGCCACTAAGGGCGAGGGGCACTACTTCGCCAGTATGGAGGACGCCATTATGGCGTTTGAGCAGGGGCTGATTGACCTCCACGCCAAGGTGTGGCTGCGGTTTGATGGTGAGGTTGAGTCTGACCAACCCAAGTCAGTGGCCCCCGAGCGCATGGAATCGGAGGACGGTACCATCACTGAGATCTATCCCGATCGCCGGGTGCGCCTGGATGGTGAGGGCAACCTGATTTCGCAGTACATCAAGACCACGCCCGGCCGAATTATCTACAACAAGGCAGTGCTCGACGCGATCGCGGGCTAAGGGCCACAGAAACACCACAGCACGAACATCACAGGCACATTACAAAGGGCAAGACCTATGGCTGAGCAAGGGGCACCTCAATCCTCTCCGATCTTTCGGAACCGTATTATTGACAAGAAACAGCTGAAAAAGCTGATTGCCTGGTCATTTACCCACTACGGCACCGCCCGCACGTCCCAGATGGCCGATCGCATCAAGGACCTGGGCTTTCGGTACGCCACCCGGGCTGGGGTTTCTATTAGTGTGGAAGACCTCCAGGTTCCCCAGGAAAAGCGTCACCTGCTGGCTGCAGCAGAAGAGGACATTCGGGCCACCGAAGATCGCTATACTCGCGGCGAAATCACCGAAGTGGAGCGTCTGACTAAGGTGATTGACACCTGGAATGACACCAGCGAAGAGCTGAAAGACCAGGTGGTCAAAAACTTTAAAGAGAACAACCCGCTCAACTCGGTCTACATGATGGCCTTTTCCGGCGCTCGGGGGAATATCTCCCAGGTGCGGCAGCTGGTGGGCATGCGGGGGCTGATGGCCAATCCCCAGGGCGAGATCATCGACCTGCCGATTAAGACCAACTTTCGGGAGGGCTTAACGGTTACCGAGTACGTGATTTCCTCCTACGGTGCCCGCAAGGGCCTGGTCGACACAGCCCTGCGTACGGCAGACTCGGGCTACCTGACCCGCCGTCTGGTGGACGTGTCTCAGGATGTGATCATCCGTGAGCACGACTGCGGTACCGAGCGTGGAATTCCCCTCCGCAGCATGACCGACGGGGAACGGGTGCTGATCCCCCTGGAGAGCCGCCTGCTGGGCCGGGTGGTGGCCCAGGATGTGGTGCATCCCCAAACGGGCGAGGTGCTGCTGGAGAAAGACAATGCGGTTTCGTCGGAAACGGCAGAAATGCTGGCCGAGGCCGGGGTTGAGGAGGTCGTGGTGCGATCGCCTCTTACCTGCGAGGCCACCCGCTCTGTCTGTCGTCTCTGCTACGGCTGGAGCCTGGCCCACTCTGAAATGGTGGATCTCGGTGAAGCCGTAGGCATCATTGCCGCCCAGTCCATTGGGGAGCCCGGCACCCAGATGACCATGCGGACCTTCCACACAGGCGGTACCTTTACCGGCGAAGTGGCCCCCCGTATTCGGGCCAGCAAGGACGGTACCGTGAAGCTGCCCAAAAACCTCAAAACTCGCGCTTTCCGTACCCGCTACGGCGAAGAAGCCCTAATGCTGGAGGCCAATGCCGATATCGTGATTGAGGGCACCGGCAAGAACAAAACCGAGTCCCTGCCCCAGGGCACGATTCTGTTTGTCAGCGATGGGGAAACGGTGCAAAAAGAGCAGCTTCTGGCCGAACTGCCCTCCGCCGGACGCACCCGCAAGGTAACCGAGAAAGCCACTAAGGACGTTACCTCCGATCTGGCCGGGGAGGTAAAATTTGCTGGCCTTGTCCAGGAAGAAAAAACCGACCGCCAGGGCAACACCACCCGTCTGGCCCAGCGGGGTGGCCTGCTGTGGGTGCTGGCGGGGGATGTCTATAACCTGCCTCCCAGTGCTGAACCCGTGGTACGCAACGGTGACTACGTCAATGCCGACGATACCCTGGCCGAAACCAAGCTCACCACCGAACGGGGTGGATTGGTGCGTCTGCCCGAAGCTGACGACGAAAAGGGAACCCGCGAAGTCGAGATTATTACCGCTTCGGTGATGCTCGACCAGGCGCAGGTGCGCAAGGAACACGGCCAGGGCCGCGAGCACTACTTCATTGAAACCGCCCACGGTCAGCGGTTCTCGCTGATTGCGACGCCGGGGGCCAAGGTGACCAGCGGCCAGGTAATCGCCGAACTCGAAGACGATCGCTACCACACCCAAACTGGCGGCATCGTCAAATTCTCGGGCGTTGACGTGGCCAAAAAAGGCAAGGGCAAGCAGGGCTATGAAGTGGTTCAGGGCGGCACCCTGCTGTGGATTCCCGAAGAGGCCCACGAGGTCAACAAGGATATCTCGCTGCTGATGGTAGAGGACGGTCAGTACCTGGAAGCGGGGACCGAGGTGGTCAAGGACATCTTCTGCCAGAACAGTGGCGTGGTCGAAGTGACCCAGAAGAACGACATTCTGCGCGAGATTCTGGTCAAGCCCGGCGAAATCCATATGGTGGATGCCCCCGAAGACGTAATGGATCGCGACGGTACCCTGGTTAACGCCGGGGAAGAGGTCATGCCTGGGCTAGTAGCCGACGCCCTCCGCTATGTCGAGTACGTGGAAACACCCGATGGACCTGCGCTGCTGCTGCGTCCCGTCGAGGAGTACGTTGTGCCCAACGAGCCCGCTGTGCCGAGTCAGGACAGTGCCGCCGACGCCGCCGGTTCCATCAAACTGCGGGCTATTCAGCGGATCCCCTTTAAGGATGGGGAGCGAGTGAAGTCGGTGGACGGGGTAGAACTGCTGCGCACCCAGCTGGTGCTCGATATCGAAGACGAGTCGCCCCATGTGGTGGCCGACATTGAGCTGGTACCCGACGACGCCGACGCCGACCTGATGCGTTTGCAGATGGTGGTGCTGGAAACCCAGGTGATTCGCCGTGATGTGGTGGCTGACCAGACCCAGGGTAGAACCGTGACCCGCCTGCTGGTGGAGGATGGTCAGCAGATTGAGCCCGGAGCCGTGGTGGCCCGCACCGAAATTCGCTGTAAAGAGGCGGGTGAAGTGCGCGGTATCCGCGAGGGGCAGGAGGCCATTCGCCGGGTGCTGGTGGTGCGCGAGGCCGATCGCGTCAAGGTAGATCTCCAGGGCCAAACTCCCACGGTCAAGGTGGGTAGCCTGGTGGTAGCCAATACCGAGTTAGCCCCTGGGATTAGCTACGGCGAGTCGGGCGTTGTTACGGCTTTGGAGGATGGTCAGGTATTACTGCGGTTAGCGCGTCCCTACCGAGTCTCGACTGGTGCGGTTCTTCACATCGAAGATGGTGACCTGGTCCAGCGGGGTGACAACCTCGTACTGCTGGTGTTTGAACGGGCGAAGACCGGCGACATCATTCAGGGTCTGCCTCGGATTGAGGAGCTGCTGGAGGCGCGCAAGCCCAAGGAAGCCTGCGTGCTGGCCGAGCGCCCCGGCAATGCCCAGGTCGTCTACAGCGATGACGAAACCGTAGAGGTCAAAATCATTGAAGACGACGGCGTGGTGACGGAGTACCCGATCAGCCCCGGCCAAAACGTGCTGGTGTCTGATGGCCAGCGGGTCAGCACCGCCGAGCACCTGACCGATGGCCCTGCCAACCCCCACCAGATTCTGGAGGTGTTCTTTAAGTACAACCTCAGCCAGGGGATGGGCATCCACGATGCCGCCCTGGGCGCGCTGCAAAACGTGCAGTCGTTCCTGGTTAACGAGGTGCAGTCGGTGTATCAGTCCCAGGGCATCGACATCTCTGACAAGCACACCGAGGTGATTGTGCGGCAGATGTCGTCGAAGTGCCGCATCGATGACGGCGGCGACACCACCATGCTGCCGGGAGAGCTGGTTGAAATCTACCAGGTGGAGCAGGTGAATGAGGCGATGGCGATTACCGGCGGTGCTCCGGCGGAATACACCCCGGTGCTGCTGGGTATCACCAAAGCTTCGCTGAACACCGATAGCTTCATTTCGGCGGCTAGCTTCCAGGAGACCACCCGGGTGCTGACCGAGGCCGCCATTGAAGGCAAGTCAGACTGGCTGCGCGGCCTGAAGGAGAACGTCATCATCGGGCGTTTGATTCCGGCTGGCACGGGCTACAACGCTTACGAGGAAACCGCTTCTCATGAGCTTGACCCCGCTTACGAGTCGGCCATTTTGGACGACGACATGGTGCTCCAGGATGTGGTGCTGGACGATTTCACCGCCCGTACCTACGACCTCGATGGCAACCTCAGCATGCTCAATGACGACGAGATGATCGGCGGCATGTCCCTGGATGAGGGGGGGGGCTCGCGGAGGTGGGTCCGGTAATGGCGATTTGGGTGGGCTTGGCAATGGGGCCGGGCTGGATGACGACGATCTGTTGATAGACGATCAAACCGAAGCGCTGTAAGCGGATTTTCCACTGATCACCTGCGGCCCCGGCGAATCATTTAAGCCGGGGCCGTTTTTGTTTAGGGTGGCAGAATTGGCGCTGGGGAAAGCTATTGCCAGGGGACGGCCTTTGCGCTCAAGGATACTGAAACCAAATCCGAGTCACAAAACCCCGATTCACAACCAGTAACCCCGTAGGGGCGTAGCATGCTACGCCCCTACCAATCTGGGGTAGCCAGAATAGGATTCGGTATGACTCCGTGCCACGCTTATAACCTGAGGCGGCGCAAAGGCCTATAGCCATCGATCCAAGTGTGCTGGTGATAAGTGCCTTGGGGATGGCCTGACGGTTTTGGCGATGGCTGTAACCGTCGTTTTCCCTACCCCAGGGTTTAAACTGAAGCTAAGAGGGAGGTAGCGCAGGCGGTTGCGGATTGGCTTCGGCCAGTCTGAGGAAAGTCCGGGCTCCCGAAAGACCAGACTTGCTGGGTAACGCCCAGTGCGGGCGACCGTGAGGAGAGTGCCACAGAAACATACCGCCGATGGCCCTGAGCGTTGCTCCTTGGGCACAGGTAAGGGTGCAAGGGTGCGGTAAGAGCGCACCAGCAGCATCGAGAGGTGCTGGCTCGGTAAACCCCGGTCGGGTGCAAGGTCGAGGGGCTAGGTTGGTCTTTTTCCGGCCCCGCCGTTTAGTACCGCAAGAGGCGTCTGGTAACAGGCGTCCCAGATAGATAACCGCCCCCCTGGCAACAGGGGAACAGAACCCGGCTTATGTCTACCTCCTTCCCCTTTCATGAGTGCCCCATTGACTGTGAGCAAATTACCGTTGTCCCGACAGAGGCAGCTAGAGCGCTGGGTACAAAACCTGGCTCTACCTGCCTCTGCCGAGCTTGATTTAGGCCGCTTAGACCAGGCCCTGACCCACAGGTCGGTGGATGCTGCCTACAACTACGAGCAGCTTGAGCTGCTGGGGGACGCTGTGTTACGCCTGGTCGCCACCGAGTGTCTGCAAGAGAACTTTCCAAATGCCTCGGTTGGTGAACTGTCGGCGGTACGATCGGTACTGATCAGCGATCGCAGTCTGGCTCAGCTGGCCCAAACCTTGGACCTGGCTTCCTGCCTGGTCGTAGGAGCGGGCATGACGGCGGGCCCGTCGCACCTGGCCGATGCCCTGGAGGCAGTCGTCGCCGTACTCTACCTGGAAACCCATACCGTGACGCCGATCCGAGCCTGGCTGGACGATGCGCTCCACCAGCGGGCGATCGCCGTTTTTCAGGATCCAGTCAAACAAAACTATAAGGTGGCGCTGCAAGAACTGACCCAGGCCCACAGCCAGACGGTGCCCCAGTACCGCACCGTCGAACAGCACCCGGTGGACGGTGACCCCCAGCGGTATCAATCCACCGTGTGGTTTCGGGAAACCTGTTGGGGAAGCGGCTATGGCCCCACCAAAAAACAGGCTGAGCAGGCCGCCGCCGCCGTTGCCTACGATCGCCTCTGCCCCGCCCATGACCTCCCCAACCCCTCCGATTGAGCTGGCCATTGTCGGTTTGGGCCGCTGGGGTACCCACCTGCTGCGTAATTTTCTTGCCCTGCCCGAGGCGCGGGTGGTGGCCCTGGTCGATCCCAACTGCCAGCGGCTGCGTGACCTGTGCGATCGCTTTGAGCTCAGGGACCAAGTGGCCTGTTACCGCACCTGGACCGAGGCCCTGGCCCATCCCAATCTCCAGGCGGCGGTAGTTGCAACCCCCGCCTGCACCCACTACCCCATCATCAAAGCGGCCCTCGAAACCGGACTGCATGTGCTGAGCGAAAAGCCGCTGACCCTGGAGGTGGCGACCAGCACCAGCCTGTGCCAGCTGGCCGCCGCCCAACAGCGGCAGCTCATGGTAGACCACACCTACCTGTTTCACCCGGCGGTGCAGCAGGGCCGTGACCTGTGCCAGCGGCTGGGCACCCTGCGCTACGGCTACGCCGCCCGCACCAATCTCGGTCCAGTGCGTCCCGATGCCGATGTGTTTTGGGATCTGGCGATTCACGATATTTCAATTTTGAATCACTGGTTGGGACAGCTCCCCACCGCCGTTGCCGCCTGGGGGGCAGCATGGCTTCAGCCGCGGCCCCAGGAGCCCTTTGACTCTGGCCTCAGGGATGTAGGCTGGCTGCGGCTGATCTATGAACGGGGCGATCGCAGCCAGCCGTTGGAGATTATGGTTCACGTGAGCTGGGCCAACCCCGACCGACAGCGACGGCTGGCGCTGGTGGGCGATCGCGGCACCCTGGTGCTAGATGAAGGTGCGGACGCTCACCCGCTCACCCTGTACCAGGGCGAGTTTCAAACCCAGACGTTCCCCTTTGTCCCCACCGATGCCCAGGCAGAGGCGATCGCGATCGCTGCGGTTGAACCCCTGCGAGAGATGTGCCGTCACTTCCTGACCAGCGTTGCTACCAACCGGCCGTCGGCCATTTCCTCCGGGGCAGTGGCGATCGAACTGGTAAAGGTCATGGCCGCGGTTGCCACGGCGGCTGAAACTGGCCAAACGGTCTCAATTTGAGGCATGGCCCAGGGGCGACGGTCGATTCGCCTGCCCTCTGGCCCTGATATTGAAAATGCTCTGGTAGTTCTACGGAGAGATAGGGCAACCTACATCGGTAGAGCGATGTTCGTACCGCAAGCTGCAGGGTATTTTGTACACATTACTTAATGAACCTGCAACTTAATGAACCCCAAATTAAGCTTGCTTTGACAATTCAATTCAGCGGGTTATACCTGGATAAACGCTTGGACAACCACGCTGTGCTCCTGTCAGGGCCAAGGGTTTAAGTTCCTGGTCGTCAGCCTTAGTTTACCCTCACACGCCCAACCCCATGAAGTATTTCTATTCTATTGCGGTCGCCGCGGCCGCCCTTTCCGTTGCGACTATGGATGCGATGGCTGCACCTCATGATCTGCAGCCGACTCCCCTGACGATGGCAGAGGCACTGGCCGTTGAACGGCACAGCCAAGGAAATCTCGATCGCCTGGCCAATGAAGTAGGGCAACGGGTGGGCCGCCAGGAAAGCAGCAATACGGAGACCCTGCTCGACTCGCTGCAAATACCGTTTCTCAACGACCTTTTAGATGAGTCCGGGTCGCTAAATTTGCCCCTGGGGCTAACCGTTTACGACGCCATGGGGACCACATCGGTCGGATTTGGTTCTACATTCTAAGCTTATTATCTAAGGCTTAGTCAATTTGATAGCGACGGGATCTGCCGCCCAGGGCGTGTCATCAATTGTGGCCAAAACCCTCTATACCAAGCTTTGCCACGCCCGACCCAAATAACAGGCTAGCGGCTGTAACCCTTGGCTTTTGGCAGTTCGCGTAGGTTGGGTGAAGCGGAGTAGAACCCAACGCCAGTTAGCCCTGTTGGGTTCTGCTAGCGCGCCACCCAACCTACAAATTTAGGCTTGACAGACCCCTAGGGGCTGTAACCCTTGGTTTTTAAGCATTCAGCAGCTAATTGATGACAGCCCCTAGGGCTCACGGTTTCAGGGTTGCAGTTCAAGGCTAGCGGTCTACCTGAAACCGTGAGCCTGGAACCCTGCTAGCCCCCTCAGCTTTGGCTTGGCAGACCACCAGTCCTCGCTTGCCCCCAGGGCAAGGCTCCAAGTGTTCGCCCAAGCCCGTATACTACCAGGAGAGGAAAGTAGGATACTGGGCCTTGGGCGTTGATCTTCGCAGCTATGTTTATATTGACAACCTTCAACCCCAGCATGCCGCCTATATGGGCACGGTGTCGCTGGGGTTTTTGCCGCTGCCGGGCGATGCTTCGCTGTGGATAGAGATCTCCCCAGGCATTGAAATTAACCGAGTTCTCGATATTGGCCTCAAGGCGGCCGTAGTGCGCCCCGGCACCCTGATTGTGGAACGCCTATACGGTCTACTCGAAATTCACGCTAGCAACCAAGGGGAAGTACATGCGGCGGGCGGGGCTATGCTGTCGGCTCTGGGGGTATCCTCCTACCGCGAGCGGCTCAAGCCGCGGATCATTTCAAGCCAGGTCATTCGCAACCTCGACCCGCACCATGTGCAGCTAATCAACCGCAACCGTCGGGGAAACATGATTGTCGCAGGCCAAACCCTCTACGTCTTCGAAGTCGAGCCTGCCGCCTATGCCTCTCTAGCCGCCAACGAGGCCGAGAAAGCGGCTCTGATCAACATTCTGCAAATTAGCTCAGTGGGCAGCTTTGGCCGGCTGTATTTGGGGGGCGAGGAGCGCGATATCTTGGCGGCCCAGCGGGCGGTACTGGCGGCGATGGAAGCCGTACCCGGTCGCGAACAATCGGTTAGTCAGCGCAATGAGTAGGTGGGTTGGGCTCGCCGGGGGCGATCGCCCTCTGAAACCTCTGACTCTGGTAATTTCGGCGTTTCTGAACGTAGGCATGAATTTGAATGCCGAACGCAGGCATGAAGTTGGATAGGGACAAACGACCGTTTGCCCCGGCTAGAGGCATTGGTTTTTATCGTTACAGCCGTTGTCGTACTGATTCCAGAGCAGAATTAGCGATTTGGGGAACGAATGGTTTCTATCGCTAGATAGATAGTTGCCCCCGTCCACCGTGTTAAAACTCTTCAGGAATGGTTAAGCAATGTAAAGTTGCTGAGCCAATTTAGTCTTTAACCCCCATTAGGACGTAACTTCCCATGACTCCGAACACTCTTCGTATGGCGCTTGGTCTACTGATGTTTGGTGCTGCCCCCCTGGCCGTCACCGCCTTTCCTCAGCAGGCCTTCTCGGATACCCACATGTCTGAGATTGAGCAGCCCGCTGCGGTTGAAGAGCCGGCTGATGTTGAGCAGCCCACGGCGGTCGAAGAGCCGACCGAGGCCGAGCAGCCTGTAGCCACTTCCGAGCAATCGATCGCTGAGATCGCAGCTGGAGATGAGAACTTTACGATCCTGGCTGCTGCCATTGAAGCCGCTGGGCTCACCGAGGCCCTGAGCAATGGCGAACTTTCTGTGACCGTGTTTGCCCCCACCGACGAAGCCTTCGCAGCGCTGCCCGAAGGAACCCTGGACACCCTGCTGCTGCCCGAAAACCGTGACCAGCTGGCCCAGATTTTGACCTACCATGTCGTCGACGGTGAAGTTTTCTCCACCGATCTGGCCTCTGGAGAGGTCGATACCCTGGCGGGGGCACCGATTGTGGTGACCGTTGGTGAGGAGTCCGTCACCATCAACGATGCCAATGTCGTTGCGGCTGATATCGAGGCCAGCAATGGCGTGATCCACGTGATTGACTCGGTGCTGCTGCCAATGTAGACCCAAACGGCAGCTGGCCCAGGTTCTTTTGAGCCTGACGTCAGCTGCCTCACCGATGGGCAACGCCACTGAAACCCTGAGATCAACGGTCGTCCCACCCGCTGGGGCGACCGTTGCCACTGTAGGTGGTTTGACCAGCAGTCTGCGGCTGAGTCAGGGGAAAAGGGGGCGATCGCCTGCAGAACGCAGTCTGCTAAAGTATCATCAGCTAAGAGCCTACCTAAATACATCGATTCCATGTTGGTGGGCAGTCTCCTGCCTTCTGTGCGTCCAAGGCTTTTGGCAAACGACTAAATCATTCGTTTGTGGTTTTGGGTAGGTTCTACGAACCCGGCCTTGAGCGGCCACTGGCCCCAGATCGGGGTTCAAAGGGGCGTTTCGGCGTCATCATGGTGAATGTACCAGCTACCGGGGCATACTTTGATTCAGGGGCACACCTAGGGTTCCGAAAACAAGCCAATCGCAGTGATTGTCAGAGCATGAAGGATTCAACTCCCGGCGACCAAAAGCAGCTTCTGCTAATTGATGACGACCCTAACTTGATCTTGCTAGTCAAGGACTACTTAGAGTTCCGTGGCTATGAGGTCAAGACCGCAGGGAATGGGCGGGAAGCGCTGGACATGCTGGAAGACACCATCCCAGACATGATCATCTGCGACGTCATGATGCCGGAGATGGATGGCCATGCCTTTGTCCGCAATGTGCGGGAAAACCCGTCTACCGAGTGGATTCCAATTCTCTTTTTGTCAGCCAAAGGTCAGAGCCAGGATCGGGTCAAGGGGCTCAACACCGGGGCCGATGTCTATATGGTCAAACCCTTTGAGCCCGAAGAACTGGTGGCTCAGGTGGAGTCTTCGCTCAAGCAGGCCTCGCGCCTGATCAAGCAGCAGATCAAAGGCGGCGGCAGCCCGGCAATTCAGGTGCCCTTTGATGTAGAGCTGACCCCGACCGAGCTGCGGGTGGTGCAGTTTGTGGCCCGAGGCATGGCTAACCGCGAAATTGCCAACGAGCTTCAGGTCAGCCAGCGCACCATTGAGAGCCACGTCAGCAACATGCTGGGCAAAACCGGCCTCAACAACCGCACCGAGCTGGCCCGCTGGGCGATCGAAAATAATAAGGCATAGTAGAGGAGCGAGGTGCACGGTTTACGGTGCCAGGGGTAGTCTTGAACCCGACACCGCACACCGTAACCCCTGATTTACTGGCACAATCAGGGAAGTCACCCACCGTATCTTCGCTCTATGACCTCTGCCCCCCTGAGCTGGTCGGCCCTGGAAGAGAAGGCCGATTTTTCCATCGACTACGTCAACGGCCCCACCAACGCCCAGTCGCGGCTGCGCCTGTTTGGCCAGCCCGAGAGCGCGGTGCGGGTGACGCTGTACCGCGATAACCACGCCTGGTGCCCCTACTGCCAAAAGGTATGGCTGTGGCTGGAAGAAAAGCAGGTGCCCTACCGGATCGAAAAGGTCACCATGTTTTGCTACGGCGAAAAGGAAGCCTGGTATAAGCGCCGGGTGCCCTCGGGGATGCTGCCCGCCCTGGACCTGGATGGGCAGCTGATTACCGAGAGCGACGACATTTTGCTGGCCCTGGAGCGGGCCTTTGGCCCCCTGGGCTGGGAGATGCAAGACCCGCAGGTGGTGCCCCTGCGTCAGCTGGAGCGACTGCTGTTTCGGGCCTGGTGTATGTGGCTGTGCCAGCCAGCCCGCTCAGCGGCGGCGGATCGGCGAGCGGGTGAGCAGTTTGTCGGCATTGTGCAGCGGGTGGAGCAGGCCCTGGCCAGCACCCCTGGCCCGTTCTTTTTGCCGGAGTTTAGCACCGCCGATGTAGTGTTTGTGCCCTACGTGGAGCGCATGAATGCCAGCCTTTACTACTACAAAGGCTATTCGCTGCGGGACGAACATCCGCGGCTCAGGGAATGGTTCGATGGTCTGGAAACGCGCTCGACCTATCGCGGCACCCAGAGCGACTTTCACACCCATGTCCACGACCTGCCGCCGCAGATGGGCGGCTGCTACGAAAATGACTCGGCTCAGACCCGCCGCAATCAGGCCCAGGTAGACCTCGGCCCCTGGTTTGGTTTGCCCGATGTGGCCTACCCAGCGCCCGCAACCGCTCGGATAGAGGCCCTGACCCGGATGGTGAAGCATCGGGAGAACGTGATCAAGGTGAATCCTGCGGCGAGGGAGGTGATCGACCCGGCCCTGCGCTGTGCGCTGACCTACCTGATCACCGGAGACGTTTGTCAGCCTCCAGCGGGGAGTGATTTGGGGCTGCGCTACCTGCGCGATCGCATCAACGTGCCCCGCGATATGTCGATCTACGCCGCCAAGCACCTGCGCGACGCCCTGGAGACCACCGCTGCCCTGGCCGGAGACGCCCAGCCCGACCCGCTGCCCACCCGCCACCGCCGCGATCAGGACCCGGCCAACTTTGCGGCGGTTTCGCTGAGTTAATGACGACTAGCGGTGTCCGGTCTACGGAGGTGCCGTTGGCCGCTCACCTTAAACCCTGCACCCTGCACCGCTCACCCTATCCCCCTCCATCCGTGTCGACGGGTGAACTACTCAATCCCGTGGCTTTTGCCAATGACCCAACTGCGGCGGAAGAAGCGGGCCAGGCTGCTTTCGCTCAGGGTCAGACAGATGGGCCGACCGTGGGGGCAGGTGCGCGGGTTGCGGGTCCGCTGCCAGTCGTCGAGCAGGGTTTGCAGGGTGGGCAGATCGAGCGGGGTGCCGTTGCGGATGGCGGTGCGGCAGGCGATCGCCACCTGAGCTGTATCCAGGTTGCCCCCCAGGCTGAGTTCGAGCAGCGCGTCGGGCAGGTCCTCGCGATCGCACAGGGGCTCTGGCACCGCCCGAATGGCCCAGCGATTTGGCCCAAACTCTTCTGGGTTTAGCCCCAACCGCTGGAGCTGCTCAGTTTGTTTTTCCCTCAGCCCCTCCAGCACGACCGGGGTGGTCAGGGGCACCAGCTGCCACTGGTCCTGTAGCCGTTCGTAGAGCACCCGCTCGTGGGCAATGTGCTGCTCAATCAGACACAGCCCGTCGGCCTGCTCGGCCAGAATGTAGCGGTTGTGCACCTGGGCGATCGCCCGCAAACCACCCGGGCGATCGCCGGAGGGCAGCGGGTCCGACAAATTGCTGACTGGGCCATAGGCTCCCCCCGGCTCGGCGGTTTTGAGGAGCTGAGCCACCCGCTGCTGCTGATTGGCGGCGGTCAGACTGACTGCCCCCTGGCCCAGCAGGGCCTCCAGGTGGCGCTGGCAGTGGGCGGTCCAGCCATCGAGCTGGTGCAGATAGAGGGTGCCCTTGTCGGGGCGGCGGTTCCAGTCGATGTCGCGGGGGGCAACGGTGAGGTGGAGAAAGGCCAGCGGGTAGCGGTGGCGGGGCAGCGTGTGGCGAAAGGCTTGCAAAATACACTGCTCCAGCTCGGGCACGGTCACCAGTCGCCCATTTACCGCCACCTTGACCCAGTCGGGCCGGGGGCGATGGCAGCGATCGGGCAGACCGACCAGGCCATAGATGCCGGTGGCCTGGTCGGTATCGACTGTCGGGGGCACCGCCTGCCAGCCCTCGTGCAGATCGACCTCAGCGAGCGATCGCACCAGCTGCGGCACCAACCCCCGGGCAGTAGGGCTGGGGGTAAGCGCCAGCCAGGGGCGATCGTTGAGCTGGGCGGTCCAGGTGACGGTGGGGTGGGCCAGGGCACAGTGGTACAGCACCCGCTGCACCTGGGTGATCTGGCGCGGCATGGCGGGCAGCCGCTGGCGACGGGCAGGCCAGCGATCGAACAGGTCGTTCAGGGTGACGATGCTGCCCGTGGCCATGGCCACAGGAGTGGTGCTCAGCGGTTCTCCCTGGGCCGAGTAGGTGACCCGCCAGCCCGCCTCAGCGCTGGAAGGCCGGCTGCAGATTTCTAGCTGGGCTACCTGGGCCAGACTGTGCAGGGCTTCCCCCCGAAACCCCAGGCTGTGTACCTGCCACAGATCGGCCTGGGTGCGAATTTTGCTGGTGCTGTGGGGAATTGCCGCCCGGTGAAGATTTTCCAGGGCCATGCCAGTGCCGTTATCGGCCACCTGCAGCCGCCCCTGCTCCGGCCAGAGAGTCAGGGTAATGAGGCTGGCCCCGGCATCAAGGCTGTTTTCAACCAGTTCGCGCACCGCTGCCGCCAGGGAGTCGATGACCTCTCCGGCGGCAATGCTGTGAACCACGTCCCCAGGCAGCGGTTGAATGGGGTAGCTGGGGTTGGTGTGGGGCGAGTCGGCAACAGGAATGGGAACCACGCTCCAGGCGCAAATTTTTTCATGCTCTTTCTCAATGCTACTGTGTGACGACCGGACCAGTACAAAGGATCGAAAGCGGTCGATGAATCGAGGTTTTTCTATACATCGCCATGAAAGTTTGCCGGACCTGTTAAGGTTTGTTACATTGCAGGAGAACGCCTTCCTCAGGATCCTCCTCACCATGCTTCGCTTTTTTAACCTCCTGCCCAAGCCTTCTCCCCTGCGGCCCCAGTCGCGGGTATACGACCTCAAGGAGCGGCTCGACTGGGGCGAACCCGCACTGACAATCATCGATGTGCGCGATCGCGCCGACTTCAACCAGAGCCATATCACTGGCGCGATTTCCATGCCCACCGACTCGCTGCTGGCGATGGCCGCCCAGTGTTTTGAAGTCACCCGCGATCTCTACATCTACAGCAACACCGATGACGAAGCGACAGCTGTCGCGGAGCAGCTGCGCCAGCGCGGGTTCTCGCGGGTGGCGATCGTGCGCGGCGGGGTGGCCGCCTGGAAGGCCGCTGGTTTTCCGGTGGAGGTGGTGACCGCTGCGGTAGCCTAAACTGGTCAAACCGAACGGTTGGGGCAACGGGGCATGGAGCAGGGCAGTGGGCAGCATCTTCGGGAATTGACCGTGGGCTCGCCGGTCAAAACGGTGACCTACAGCCGTGCCTACACCCTGGTACCCACCTACGAGTGCTTCAACCGCTGCACCTACTGTAACTTTCGGGTCGAACCGGGGCGATCGCCCTGGCTGAGTCTAGACCAGGTCGCTCAGCTGCTGCCCCTGCTGCGTCAGCGAGGCGTGTGCGAGGTGCTGGTGCTCAGCGGAGAGGTGGCCCCCGGCAGTCCCCGCCGCGCCGACTGGCTGCACCACATTCACCAAACCTGTGCGCTGGCCCTGGCCGCCGGACTGCTGCCCCACACCAATGCTGGCCCCCTGAGCCAGACGGAGATGGCGCAGCTGCGCGAGGTCAACGTCTCGATGGGGCTGATGGTGGAGCAGGTGACGCCCAGGCTGCTGGATACCGTACATCGCCACGCCCCCAGCAAGCGCCCCGAGGTGCGCCTTAATCAGCTCATCCAGGCGGGCGAATTGGGGATTCCCTTTACCACTGGGCTGCTGCTGGGGCTGGGGGAGACCGAGGCCGACTGGGTGGAGTCCCTGGGGGCGATCGCCCGCATTCACCATCGCTATGGCCACATTCAAGAAGTCATTCTGCAACCCCACAGCCCAGGCCAGCGGCAGCTTCAGCCGGGAATGGCCCTCGATGAAATGGATTTAGCCAGAGCGGTACAACTAGCGCAGGAATGGCTTCCCGCCGAAATCGCCATTCAAATTCCCCCTAACCTGGTCAGCCGCAGGGGCCTACTGGCCTGCCTGGACGCAGGGGCAAGGGATCTGGGTGGCATCAGCCCCATCGATGAGGTCAACCCCGACTACGACCACCCCACGCCAGAGTCGCTCGAGGCGGCGATCGCCCCCTCAGGCTGGCATCTACAACCCCGACTGCCGGTATACCATCAGTACGACAGCTGGCTACCAGAGTCCATGCAGTCTCTGGTGCAAACCTGGCGCACCTCACTCAACCACCCACCCACTTACCCCAACAGGGTAAAATCCTCACAGGTCCACTGAGGTAAACCCATGGCTGCTCCCCAAACCTGCCCCGTGTGCGGCGTCAAAATTTTGGTGGGGATCGTGGGGGGCGATCGCGTTCTGTTTTCCGCTGGCCCACCGGGCACCCGTGCCCGCCTCTACGCGCGGGTCTGTCGCTACGTGGACAAACCCGGCTGCATTAACAAAGAGGGCGGCAGCCAGACGGCGACCCCCAACGATTACTACAAACCCGACGCGCCCCGGTGAGGCCAATTTTGGATTTGGGATTGGCGATTTTGGCAGCCAGCCGGGACAGCTAATCCACAAACCGCTATTGTAGGGTGGGCACCGCCCACCATTCACCTCAGCTTAAAGCCAGAGTTTTTAGTCCTCAGACTTGGCCAGCCGCGCCTTCGCCTTTTGCCACAGCGCCTCCAGCTCCTCAATGCCGTACTCGCTGAGCGGCTTCTCGGCCACCGACTCCACCAGCTCAAAGCGCTGAATAAACCGACGGTTGGTGCTTTGCAGCGCCTCGGCAGGGTCGAGGTCGTACCAGCGGGCCAGATTTACCAGAGTAAAGAGCAGATCGCCCAGCTCCGCCTGCTGATTCTCCTTGGGTTCGTGGGCCAGGGCGGCGCGAAACTCGTCCAGCTCTTCGTGGAATTTCTCCCATACACCGTCGATCGCTTCCCACTCGAACCCGGCCTTGGCGGCTTTGACGGAAATTTTGCTGGCGGCCATCAGTGGCGGCAGGGTGCGGCTGTACTTGACCAGCTTGGGGGTGAGTTTAGCCGGATCATGGGGAATGCCTTTCTCCTCGGCCTTGATGCGGTCCCAGTTTTGGCTGACTTCTTCCGGCGTGGCCCCGCTGGTATCGCCAAAAATGTGAGGATGGCGGCGCACCAGCTTGTCGGCAATGCCCGTGGCCACGGTGCCCAGGTCAAAGTCACCGCTGTCGTTGGCAATTTGCGCCTGGAGAACGACCTGTAGGAGCAGGTCGCCGAGTTCTTCGGCGATCGCGCCCTTTTCCCCCACCTGAATGGCATCCACCACCTCGTAGGCCTCTTCGATCACGTAGGGAATCAAGCTGGTGGGGGTCTGGGCCAAATCCCAGGGGCAGCCGGTTTCGGGATGGCGCAGCTGAGCGATCACATCGATCAGCCGTTCCAGTGCGGCGAGAATAGCGGCGCGAGGAGGCGATAGAAGTTCGTCTTGCATGGCATTAATTGTGTGCTTTTCAGTCTAGCTCACCCCCTGTCTACGTCAAATCCCGTTGAGGCGGTTAAAGCGTTTCAGCGATCGTCGATGCCCTAGATCCAATGCCTTTGCCATCAGATTAAGCCTTGCTAAATCGCCAGGTTCTACGGACACTTTTTCCATACAAAAGCTATCCTGTGGGTAAGGCTGCTATGCTCTAGTCTTTCTGCCAAAGCATGCCCATGGACATTACCCTCAACATCCCTGGTGACATCGAGCAGCGCCTGCAAGCGCACTTAGGCAGCCTGTCTCAAACTGCTCTCGAAGCCATTGCCGTTGAAGCCTACCGCTCAAAGCTCATCAATGCAGCTGAGGTTCAGCGTATGCTTCAGCTGTCATCCAGGTTAGCTACTGACGCCCTACTTAAGGAGCACGGAGCCTATTTACACTACACGGAAGCGGATTTAGATCAAGATCTTGAGGCTGTCGATCGCGCTCTGACCAAGTTCTGATGGTCGTTTGTGACACCTCACCGCTCTGCTACTTAATCTTGATCGGTGAGATTGACCTACTGCCGCAATTATTTGAGTCAATCACAATTCCTGCTGGCGTCAACGATGAGTTAAGGGCCGAGCAAAACCACGACCTGATCCTGGGATGGATCGCAGCCCCACCCAGCTGGGTAAACATTCAGCCAGTGCCGCAACTGATCGGCAGCTTACCTGCCAAGCTTGGCCGAGGTGAGCGGGAAGCCATATCTCTAGCCGTAAGCCTGCAAGCAGGTTTAATAATTCTGGACGATTGGGAGGGCAGGCAAGCTGCACTGTCTCAGGGGCTAACGGTCACAGGTCTTTTAGGGATCCTGTTTAGGGCTGGGACACGGGGGCTACTTGACTTTCCTACTGCCATTAGCCAATTACAGCGGACGTCCTTCCGAGCTTCGCCTGTTCTGATTCAACAGTTTTTAGATCGCTATACTCAAGTGATAGGGCAATAATCCTGGGTGCTAAGTTCAGGGACGATGTCATCAGATCTTGCTAAATCGCCGTAGTGTAGGGCAGGCAACTCCAGATAAGATAGCCATGGCCAGATTGCCAGCGCCTCACTATACCTGTTGGAGGGGTAAGGCTGTGGTAAGTTTGGCGGGTCATCCTGCCGGGATGACTGTTGACTAACCCCACTATCGAAAAGCAGGAAGTTGCCCATGGGTCGCGCAGAGAAAGTTGTTCTAGCCTATTCCGGTGGGGTCGATACCACCGTCTGTATTCCCTACCTGATGAACGAGTGGGGCGTCAAAGAGGTGATCACCCTGGCAGCGGACCTGGGCCAGGGGGACGAGCTAGAGCCGATTCGCCTCAAAGCGCTAGATGCTGGGGTCAAAGAATCTCTGGTGGCCGACCTGACCGAGGAATTTATTACCGACTACGCCTTTCCGGCCATCCAGGCCAACGCCCTGTACGAAAATCGCTACCCCCTCTCCACCGCCTTGGCTCGCCCGCTGATTGCCAAGGCCCTGGTGGAGGCCGCCGATCGCTACGGGGCCGATGCGGTGGCCCACGGCTGCACCGGCAAGGGCAACGACCAGGTGCGCTTTGACGTGGCGATCGCCGCCCTCAACCCCAACCTCAAGGTGCTGGCCCCCGCCCGGGAGTGGGGCATGGGCCGCGAGGAAACCATTGCCTACGGCGAAAAACAGGGCCTCGCCTTTCCGGTGAAAAAGTCCAGCCCCTACTCCATCGATCGCAACCTGCTGGGCCGCAGCATCGAGGCCGGGCCGCTGGAAGACCCGATGAACGAGCCGCTGGAAGAAGTGTTTCTGATGACGGAGGCGATCGAAACCACCCCAGACCAGCCGGAATACGTGGAGATCGGCTTCACCAAGGGCATCCCCACCAGCCTCAACGGTGAAGCCCTGGGGCCGGTGGCGCTGATTACAGCGCTCAACGAAATTGCCGGTCGCCACGGCGTGGGCCGCATCGACATGATCGAAAACCGCTTGGTGGGGATCAAATCCCGCGAGATCTACGAAGCCCCCGCCCTGCTGGTGCTGATCGACGCCCACCGCGATCTGGAGAGCATGACGCTGACGGCAGATGTCACCCAGTACAAGCGCGGCATCGAAGAAACCTACAGCCGCCTGGTCTACAACGGCCTCTGGTACAGCCCCCTGAAGCTGGCCCTCGATGCCTTCATTCAGCAGACCCAGGAGCGGGTGAGCGGTACCGTGCGGGTGAAGCTATTTAAGGGCAACTGCCGGGTGGTGGGTCGCCAGTCGGATTTGGCCCTGTACAGCGATGCCCTGGCCACCTACAGCTCTGACGATACCTTCGACCACAAAGCCGCCGAGGGCTTTATCTACGTGTGGGGGCTGCCCACCCGCGTCTGGTCCGAGAAGCTGCGGGGCTAAAGGGACATTAATTTAGACATTGACGGCGCATGGGTTCAGGTGGATCGTGCGCCGTCAGTAAATGGGGCGATCGCGCGGGTTGATCGCAGTCCTCCACCTAGGCGCTACCCAGTAGCAGTCAGCTTGAGCGTTGTATTTTGAATCCCGCACAGCGGTACCAGGGCGTGTCATCGGTTGGGGCGCTCCTGCGGGAACAGTTGCCGCTGCCGTGCGTCAGAGCCTTGTTAACGCAGCCCTGCCCCCCTGAGCCCGGTATTTCTCTAAGGTAAACCTTTACGAAATACTGAAGCCAAACCGGGGCCAATCGACCATCATGAGCTATCGCAGTGCTGCGCGAATGTTGCAAAACGCTGGTCCAGACGGCCTGAGGAAGTTCAGCCATGAACCGTTTTTGTCTGATCGGCTGGGGTCTGGGTACTCTGGCTTTGCCCCTAACCTTAGGTCTTGAGCCAGGACTGGCCCAGGGTCAACCGCTGCCCCTGATCGAAGAAACGGCGGCCCCGGTGCTCACCCAACCGAACTTGGCGGCCCCCCAGCCCGACGCTCGATTTCCTGAAGCCTACGTGCTGGGACCAGGCGATCGCATCCGCATTGACATCTTTAATATCCCCGAATTTAGCGGTCCCGAAAACGGCGTTCACGAGGTGCTGGTGGATGGCACCCTGGCCCTGCCTCTGGCTGGAACTGTCGCCGTGCAGGGCCTGACCCTCACCGAAGCCCAGGCGGCCCTGACCGCCAGCTATGCGCCGCTGCTGACTCGCCCCCCCCGGCTGACCGTGACGCTGCTGTCGGCGCGCCCGGTGCGGGTGGTAGTGGCCGGGGAAGTGATCCGCCCCGGCACCTACACCATCGATCTCGAAGCCGAAAGCAGCGGGGGCAACGGTTCAAGCGCGGGGCGTCAGTGGCCCACCCTCACCCAGGTGATCCAGGAGGCGGGGGGCATTACCCAGCAGGCCAACATCAAAGACATTCAGGTGCGGCGGCAGCAGCGCCAGGGGGATGCCGTCATTACCACCAGCCTTTGGGACCTGATCCGCACCGGCGATATCAGCCAGGACATTCGGCTGCGCGACGGCGACACGATTGTGATTCCCAAAGCGATCGCCATTTCGCCGGAGGAGTCGGTGGCGGTTTCGAGCGCCAATTTCTCGCCCGCAGAGATGCCCGTGCAGGTGGTGGGGGAGGTGGCCAGCCCCGGCGGGGTTACCCTACCGGCCAATGCCACTCTCAACCAGGCGATTTTGGCGGCGGGCGGGTTTGAGAACAGCCGCGCCCAAAGCTCCACGGTGCAGCTGGTGCGGCTCAACCCCGACGGCAGCGTCGATCAGCGCACGGTTGAGGTCAATCTGGCCGCCGCCGCCAATGACACCACCAACCCAATTCTGCGCCCCAACGATGTGGTGATTGTCGATCGCAACTTTGCCGCCACCGCTGGTGACACCCTGGGCCTCTTTCTGCGTCCTCTGACGCCTTTAGCTGCCATTTTGCGGCTGTTTGGGTTTTGATCCTGATGGCTATACCCGAGCCTAATCTGCACAAAAATGGCCTGAATTGTGCTGGATTTTGACTTTTGAGCTATAAGTTAACGAACTCTTGGGAATATTTCCCTCGAATACTATGCCTTTTTCTCCCTCCTCAACGGCCCATGAAGCCAACGGCAACGGCAATGGTAACGGCCATAGTCAGGTCAATCATGGGTTCGTCCCGCTCAACGCGCCGCCATCCCCCCTCGTAGACGATGGCGATGATTTTGATCTAAGCCATCTGGTCGGGGTGCTGAGGCGGCGGCTGGGGGTATTTTTGGGAGTGGCGGCGCTCTCCTTTGGCGGCCTGACGCTCTGGCATTTGAGCCGTCCCCCGGCCTACAGCGGCACCGTCAATCTCCTGGTTGAGCCCGTAACCAGCGTTACCTCTGGGGGGCTGGAGGAAGTGCTGGGGGTGCAGAGCGGTCGGACCGGGTCGAGCCTGGACTACGATAGCCAGATTCGGGTGTTGCGCGGTCCGGCGGTGATCAACCCAATTCTGGAAAACATTCAGCGCCGCTACCCGGACATCACCTACACCCAACTGCTCAACCGCCTGAACATTGTTCGGGAGGGTGACTCCAAGGTCCTGCGGATCACCTATAACGATGCCGACCCCGAGGTGGTCGCCTTTGTGCTCACCCAGGTGATCGAGGGGTTTGTAGACTACAGCGTGCAGGACCGCCAGGGCGACCTGCGGCGGGGTCTGGGTTTTATCGACGAGCAGCTGCAGGAGAAATGGCAGGAGGTCGCGGCCATTGAGGGCAGCCTGAGTGAATTTCAGAAGCGCTACGACATCGTCAACGTCAACGCCACCAGTGAAAGCGTGACCCAGCGCCTGAACCAGATGCTGGCCGACCAGGAGCAGCTGCGGGTCAATTTGGCGGCCCTGGAGCCCCTATACGACAATCTGCAAAACCAGGTGGGGTTTGATCCCAATACCGCTCTGCGGGTGGCCAACCTCAATGAATCGCCCACCTACCAGGCGCTGCTGGGGGATCTGCGCGAGCTGGAGCAGACCATTGCCGCCGAGTCGGCCCGGTTTGCCGCTGAAACGCCCATGATTGAGTCCTTGGAAGATCAGCGTCAGCAGCTGTTGCCGCTGCTGGAGGCCGAAGCCCAGCGCCTGGTGGGGGCAGCCGTGGAGGCGCAAAATCTGGGCTATCAGGGCTCGGTCAGTCGAAGCCTGATTCAGCAGCTGGTGGATACAGCCAACCAGGTGCAGGTGTTGCAAACCCAGGACCAGGCGATCGCCCAGGCGGTGCAGCAGCTGCAGGCGGAAATTCAGCGGCTAGCGGACCTGTCCCGGTCGTTTCAGCAAATTGACCGCGAGCTAACGGTGGCCGAAAGTAGCCTCAACCAACTGCTGGCCAGCCGCCAGGAGCTGCGTCTACAGATGGCTCGCCAGACCTCCCCCTGGGAAATTATTTCTCCCCTGAGCGAGTCGAGCATCGTCAAAACCACCAATCTGCCGCGCAACCTGCTGCTGAGTACGGTGGTGGGGCTGATGCTGGGCGGGATGGCGGCCCTGCTGCGCGATCGCATGGATCAGGCCTTCCACAGCGCTGAGGAGTTGGTCAAGGCCACCCAGCTGCCCAACCTGGCCACGGTGCCCAATGCCCTGGCCCTGCAAAAGCAGCCGCTGCTGATGACCCCCGCCCTGGCGGTGACGATGGCCGATGTGCTGACCCAGAGCCAGAGCCCCGACAAGCTCTACACCTCCTTTAGCTTCGCGGAGGCCTTTTACTCCCTTGAGGCCAACCTGCGCATGCTCAGCTCCGACGTGCCGGTGCAGGTGGTGGCGCTGACCTCGTCAATACCGGGGGAAGGCAAATCGACGATGTGTGCGCACCTGGCGATCGCGGCGGCGAACATGGGCCGTCGGGTGTTGTTAATTGACGGCGACCTGCGCAAGCCCAGCCAGCACCTGATCTTCAGCCAGCCCAACCGCCAGGGACTGAGCGACTTGATCACCCAGACCATTGAGGACCCCACCGAGCTGGTGCTGACGGTGCCGGGCAACCCCAACCTGCACCTGCTGACGGCGGGGGCTCGCCCCCCGGCGCCCGGTCGGCTGCTGTCTTCGCGCAAAATGCAGCAGATCACCGAGCAGTATCGCCGCCACTACGATCTAATTATTTTTGATACGCCGCCTCTGGCCGGCATGATCGACGCTAAACTTACGGCGGCCCACGCGGATGGGCTGCTGCTGGTGGTGCGACTGCACCGCTCGGAGCGATCGGAAATTCAGCGGGTGCTGGCTGACCTGGGCAATACCGCCCAGGCTCCGCTGCTGGGTCTCGTCGTTAACGGCGTGCCCCAGAGTCGGCAGAGTGGCTACGACCATTACTACGGCTACTACAGTCGCCCTCAGCTAACGACTGGGCTGGAGGAAGGCTACTAGCAAAAGAACCGCCAGCGGTGAGTTGATGACGGTAACGGGATGTGAGGAGCATAGGGCATGAAACGTAAATCGAAACCGCCAAAGCCCCTGGTTGCAGGCGGGCTGTTGGGGCTGGCTGGGCTGGGGCTGCTGCCCCAGGTGGCCAGGGCCAGTGCTGACCTGCCGCCCGCAGTGCCTGATGCTGACGGGGGAGCGATTCAGGCTGAAGATCCCCATCCAGTGGCCGTGCCCGCACCGTCGGCCCAGACAACTGAACCCCAGATTGAGGAGCAGGCTGCGGCCCACCCGACCTGGAGCCCCGAAACTGAGCATTCGGCAGCGGTGGTGGCGGCAGCGGCAGAGGACTCCGAACCGACCCGGCTCGAGGCGGAGATGGCGATCCCTGAGGGTATTGCAGACAGCTCGATAGCTGGGGCAACCGAGGCTGCGTTGACGGCTTCAGAGCTGGCCCCCCCAGATCTGAGCCCGGCTGCTACAGCGGTCCCTGCTGCTGCCAGTCTGTCGACCCCAACGGGCGCGACGACCGGGCTGAGCGATCGCCCCCATACCACCCCAGCTGTAGATACCACGACATCCGCAGCCGCTGAGCCGCTGTCTGCAATGGTGGCCAAGCCTGCTAATGCTAAGCCCTTGCCCCTGGCTGCTCTGGAGCCTGACGCTCAGGTGAGCCCAATCAATCGGGAGAGTGGCCACGAGGCGGCGATCGCGCCCGAGCCAGCCCCCGTGATCCCGACCGTCCCTGCGGCCGCGGCACCGACTTCGACCGTTCAACTCACGCCCCGGCGCACAACCCCGAAAGTGGCAGCACTACAGTCGCGGGCCGCAACGGTGCAGACCCTGCTGCGAGATTTGCGATCGACCTACGGCCTAGAGAACTCCTTGAGCGCGATCGACATCACCGCGGCCCCCGCCAATGCGCCAGCCAGCCTACCGCCCACCGCCCACCGCCGGGAGCCGCAGCTGCCCTCGCTGCGATCGGCCCGCCGTGGGGTACCTCCCGAGCCCCAGCGGCCCGAGGCGAGTCACACCATGCCTGAGGCAGTTTCCCCGGCTGGCCCTGAGGGCGATCGCAGCCCTACCTCGTTCTCCAGTCAACTTCCCCTGGAACAACCCGCCAACGTAGCGCTGGCCCTTCCCATACCCCAGCCAGTAATGTCGACGGGGCAAACCGCCATCGGGGGGGTAGACCTCATCGAGAATTCTCTCCCGTCGTCAGTGGCAGCGACCCCTGCGGTAACCATCGCTCAGGGCACGGCGTCTGAGGCAGATGCGGCCCAGATCCGAGACCAGCTGCGCATTGAACCCCTGACCACCACGACCGACATACCTCGGACGTTTCCGCCGTCGCCCAACGCGGGAATTCCGTCTGGGTTTGGGGCCAACTGGGGCGATCTGTTCATCGGGCTTTCGCTCAGCGGGGCCGATCGCCTGCGGCCCGAAGCCGACGGCAGCCTCACCGCAGGTTTTGGACTGGGCGATTCGCGTCGCTTGGTAGGAGTAGAGTTGGCCTACAACCTGCTCAGCATGCGGCGGTTTGGCGAAAATGGTGGGTTTGATGTCAAGGTCCATCGCCAGGTCCACAGCAGCGACGAAACCCAGGTGGCCGCCGCCGTAGGGCTGAACAACTTTGCTTCCTACGGTCCCGAGGCGGGGGGCAGCGCGTCCAGTCTCTACGGTGTGGTCACCGTGGCCCAACTGCTGCAGCCCGAACATCCTGAAAACCGGCTGCCGATTACGGCCTCAGTGGGCCTTGGCGGCGGCTCCTTTGCGGGTGAGGGCAGTGATGTGGGCCTGATTGCTGGGGTCGGCCTTCAGGTCCATCCTCAGTTTTCGGTGAACACCGCCTGGAGCGGGGTGGGGGTCAATGTGGGGGCCTCAATTGTGCCAGTCCCTACGCTGCCGCTGACTTTAAACCTGCTCTACGGTGACGTCGGCAACAATACCCCGAGCGGTTCCGTCGCCGTGCTCAGTATTGGCTATGGCTTTAACTTTGGCCCTCGATTTTAATCACCAAAGGCGTATCGCCTGCCCAACAGCTCCGGTGGCCCTCTGGTCAGCCTGGGTTTCAACCCTCAGATACTCGTTTTAACGCTTCTACTCATGAATTCAGGAGAATAACCGTGAACAGACTGGTAGGCCGACTGGCGCGACAACTGGGATTGGGCATGGGCCTTTTGGCTGGCAGTATGGCGATCGCGCTACCGGGCTATTCAGGGTCTGTCCCCGTGGGCTTGGGCAGCGGTGTGTTTGTCGGCGGCTCGACCCTGCTGCCAATTGGGGCATCGACGTTGGGCAGCGAAGAGGAAATCGCGTCAAACTCTCCCAATGTTGTGGTTGACCCCGCCACCGGAGAAATTATCCTGACCGCCGGGGCGCAGCAAACCCTCAACACCGCTGCCCTCCAGATCCTGCTGGGGCTCCAGACCACCAACCCCTCGCTGGCAGCCATTCTGTCTACGCCAGGGGACATTGTCCTCAACATCCTGAGCCCGGTAGGAGCCACGGGCGAGGAGGGCGAAGCGGGGGGCACGGTGAGCGAAATTGCCGCCGCTGTCGTTGCGGCCATCCTCAACGGTGAAAGTGTGACGCTGATCAGTAGCCAGGGCAGCCTGAGCATCGCGGCCCCTACCGTGGCCACGGGCGCTCAGTCAGGTGTTCTGGTGGCCAGCCTGCAGGGCTTCGTTGCCCAGACCGCGCCCGCTCCGGGTACCAGGGTGGCGACGTCCTCAGTTTTTGTGCCTCAGGCAGGCACCCCCCTGGTTACGCCGCTCCAGGGCAGCCTGGAGCAGGTTGCCAACGCGGCGGGTTTTCTAGCCGCTGCCTTCGCCGCAGGTATACCCCCCAATCAGGTGACTGCGTTCACCGACATGGCCGTGGCGGGAATCGACTACATCGACCTGGTCAACCTCTTCAATGCCGTCAGTGGTCTACTGCCGGCTCAGGCTGGCGGCACAGCAGCCCCCATCAACGCGACCCAGCTGGAGGCCGCTATCCAGGCCTACAACAACATTTTGGACAACACCGACCCAGATGTTTTAGTCAGCCTGGCCCAGTTCGAAGATTTTGTGGTGTTAGGGCGATCGCTGCAGCAGCTGCGAACCGCCATTGAGGTTCAAACTTCGTCTAACTGATTAGATTCACCGTTTGCCATGCTTGAAACTATAGCCATCGCCAGAACCGTTAGGACATGACCAATGCCCCTGAAACTATGGCTATACGCCATGGCGCTGCCCCAGTTTTTGCCTTGGGAGAGGCCAATGTCCTAAGCGTGATGGCCATCGCTATAAATTTGAAGCGTCTCTTTTGATCGCTTGTATTTAAGCGCGCAGCAGATCGCAGGTCAATTGAAACGCTGCGTTCCTGCATCGGCTACGCTGCGGACTGAAGCGACCTCTAACTTTGGCAATAGACTGACTCAAATGGCCAGCTTTATGCCTGATTGAGTTCTTTCTGTTTGTTGGCGACCATAAATCAACGCCAGGCGAGTTTTTCCGGTTTTAGTTTCTGCCCTCAGCATAGACGTGAGGGTTCTACTCGATTTGAAGAACGGGGCGATCGCAGCAGTACTGAACCTGCTTTTGTAGCTTTTTAGACAGTTTCTTTCGTGAATGAGCCTCGAAACCATTCAAATCGCTTTGATCTATCATTGTCGGTCTGACTCTAAAAAAAACAAAAATTACTGCTGCATTAATTTGATAAATGCGGTATCCTTCTCAATATTCTGAAATCGCTTCTCCGGTGGGGCAATCGCCCTTTCGCTGGAAAAGGTCGTCACAACACCTTGGACTGCGGCCTACCGTGGATTATGTAAACATTCTTTTAGTAATGGTCTTCTGGCCTTTGGGTGGGAATTCTTGAACAAGGTAAATCGCCTCGAGCATGAGTTGCCTGGTGTAACCTTGTGTTGACGGCGACAACAATAAGAAATGCTTTTGTTTGTCAGGAATTTTTGATTTTTGTAAAGTCGATTTGATCTACCCATAGCCCAAGAGTAAGTGAACTAATGCTGGCTTTTGGGTCACAAAGCACAGCGGCAGTCTGTTTGCAGGCTTTGTACAAATAAAACTTCGAGTTAGGAACTTAAGAATAAAATCTCAAGAAACTTCTGTGTGCCGCTAGTGCCATGTTTCTGGAAGTAAAGGCGGATAGAATTGATGCATTTTGATCCGGGCGTATCTCCACAATTGTCAATTTTGACTCAGTTTTTCCCCCCTGACTATGCGCCCACTGGGCAGTTAATGGCCGAATTGGCGCAGGGCCTGAGCCGTCAGGGGTTGAAGGTGCAGGTGTTTGCCGGTCAGCCGGGTTATGCCTATGACCATCCCCTGGCACCTCAGCGCGAGACCATCAACGGGGTTGTGGTGCGGCGCACGCGCACCTCTCGCCTGTGGCCCCAGCGGATTCGCGGGCGGGCCGTGGGCGGACTGCTCTACTGTCTGCGATCGCTGGTTAAGCTGCTGCACCCGGCCCGCCGAGGCGATCTGGTGCTGGTCACCACCGAGCCGCCCTACCTGCCGGTGCTGGCCTACCTGCTACACGTCTTGTTTAAGCAGCCCTACCTGTGCGTTGTTTACGACCTCTACCCTGAGGTGGCGGTGGCGCTGCGAGTGGTTCCCGCCACCCACGGCCTGGCCCGACTGTGGCACTGGCTTAACTGCCTGACCTGGCGCCACGCCGAGGCGATCGTGGTACTCAGCCGCACCATGAAGCAACGCATTGTCGATCAGTGCCCTGAGATTGGCGACAAAATATCGGTCATTCACAACTGGGCCGATCCCAGACTGATTTTTCCTCGCCCCAAGGCCGATAACTGGTTCGCCCACCAGCACGGCCTGAGTCAGGTTTTCACGGTGCTCTACTCGGGCAATATGGGTCGTTGTCACGACCTGGATACCGTGATGGCCACAGCCCAGACTCTGCGCCATGCGCCGGTGATGTTTGTGTTTGTCGGCGGTGGTGCCAAGCGGCAACCCTGTGCAGACTGGGCCCAGGCAACCGGATTGACCAACTGTCTGTTTTTGCCCTACCAATCTAAGGCCGATTTACCCTACTCGCTTACCGCTTGCGATCTGAGCCTGGTCAGCCTGGTGCCGGGGGTAGAGGGGTTGGTGGCTCCCAGCAAGCTCTACAGCAGCCTGGCGGCTGGCCGACCAGTAGCCGCTATTTGCGAAGATCACTCCTACCTGCGATCGCTGCTGTCCGAAGGTGGCTTTGGTCGTGCCTTCAGCAATGGCGACAGTCAGGGGTTGGCCGACTTCATCCAGGCGCTGATAGCCAACCCCTCCCTGGGGCAGCAGATGGGCGATCGCGGTCGCAGCTACATGCAGCAAAAGTTTACCCCCGAACAGAGCGCGCTTCAGTACCTTGAAGTGGTGGAAACCTGCCTCTATGGCCCAACCCATACCTCAGTGGTCCCATCTCCCAAGGCGGCTACCTCTCGTCTGTAGCGATCGGCCTGCAAGCAGTTGACATCTAGGCGAAATCTTAAATGTTCTGGCCCAGGTCTCACCCAATCGAATAATTCCGGTACCCTTTTTCACAGGGAGCGGGCTTCGACGGTCTAAAGATCTCAGTCTCTCCCCCGTAGTCTTAGCCCCACTAAGACCGTAGGCAGGATAAGTGTGTCCGAGATATCCGCTCTAGCCCTACCCGCTGGGGGCACTTGACCCTTAACTACTCCCCTTCGCTATGGCCTCACCCCCTCGCAACCGCAACCGCTCTAAACGGCGCGCCATCCACTGTCCCGACCACGGCACTTACCTCGACAGCGTCAGCCAAAAATACCCGCTTTACACCACCCAAGCTGAGCATTTGCAGCAGCGAGGCCTGAGTCGCCTGCGATCGCTCACCGTCATCGCTGGCTACGGCACGGTGCCCCTGACAGGCGAGTGGTTAGAGGCATTTTGGTGCGACCATTGCCAGGAAACCCGCTGGTACCATGTCCGCAAAACCGTTAATAACCACTACAGCGTTGAAGCGGCTCCAGAAACCCTCTGGATGCAGGCCAGCGGCGTCATCCTACCCACCGGCAACCCCACGGTCAGCGAGTTTACCCGTCGTCAAGCCCGTCAAACCCAGTACCAAGGTGTAAAAGATTTCCGTCGCATTGGTTAGTCCGTTTTTCTAAGCAAATCTTTTGACCTAGATGTTTAACTCCAACGATCGCTTCCTGGGAAGTTACAACAGCTTGGATGGTACGGTGGAGTTCTATGGCCGTATCAAGTCATTGCTGCAGCCAGACTTCAAAGTTTTGGACTATGGCGCGGGCCGGGGGCAGTGGTTTTTTGAGGATGCCAGCAAATATCGGCGATCGCTACGAGACCTCAAAACTGACGTGAAGGAGTTTATTGGGGTCGATGTCAGCCCAGTGGTGCTCACAAACCCTATTACCTCGCGCAACCTGCACCAGGAGCAGCCCCATGGTTCTCTGCCCCTGGAAGCAGAGAGCATAGATATCATCATCTGTGATTATGTGTTGGAACACCTGTCGGTGGCGGATCTGGAATTCTTGCGACGCGAGGCTCAGCGATTGCTAAAGCCGGGAGGCTTTTTCTGTGCCCGCACGCCCCATTACTGGAATTGTGTTTGCGTGGGGGCACGGTTAGTGAGGCAGTCGCTCCACAGTGGGGCGCTGCGTCTGTTTCAACCCGAGCGCAAACCAGAGGACATTTTTCCGACTCAGTATCGGTGCAATACCCATCGCCAGGTGTCGCAATGGTTTGCGGGATGGTCTAACTATTCCTATACCTACGTACCAGAGCCTGGCTACTGTATGGGCAACCGCTATGTGTTTGCGCTACTGTCGCTGGTGCACCGGCTGGCCCCCAGCGGGCTGACCGGGAATCTGTTTGTATTTTTGCAAAAACCTTAGATATGACAACCATGGTCTTGAGGATATGCGTAGGTTGCATTTGCACAGAAACGCACTGCAAAAGACCAGTACTGGCTCAAAACTATGGTTAAGCGCTACCATTTCCCCGTTCGGCGTCGTTCCAATCCACGTAGCCTCAGCACTCAATCGCTTCTTCGGGGGCTGTGGGAGCACCTCAGCCCCCGCCGCCGGTGGCAGCTCCCTGGTCTGGTGGGGCTCATGCTGGCCAGTGGCTTAGCGGAGGCTGTTACCCTGGGGGCGGTGCTGCCTTTTTTGGGCGTCATCGTTGCTCCAGAGCAGATTTTTGACTACCCGGCAGCGGCCCGTCTGGCGATTTGGTTGGGGCTAACCACTAGTGACCAGCTAGTGCTGCCGCTCACGGTGGCCTTTGCTATGGCGGCCCTGGTGGCTGGAGCCCTGCGGCTGTTGGTACTGTGGGCCATCAAAAACTATGTGCAGCGGGTGGGCCATGAGCTGTCGGTAGAGGTGTATCGGCGTACGCTGTACCAGCCCTATCAGGTGCACATTGCCCGCAACAGTAGCGAAATCATCAGCTCGGTAGAAAAGGTGAACACGGTGATGGCCGCTGTGACCCAGGCGCTGACGCTGACCAGCGCTACGGTGATGGTAACAGCCATTGTGCTGGCGCTGGTGGCGGTCAGCCCGTGGTTGGCGGCGACGGCGTTTGTGGGCTTTGGCAGTCTCTATGCCGGAATTGTTGCCATTACTCGACCTCGCTTAGCCCGTAACAGCCGCATTATGAGCCGCGCGCTGACTCAAAAGATTAAGGCTCTCCAGGAGGGGATGGGGGGCATTCGCGATGTTTTGCTCAACCACACGCAGCCCTTCTACTATGAGCTGTACCGCCAGGCGGACTGGCCCTTTCGCCAGGCCAAGGCAGAAAATGCGTTTATTGCTGGCAGCCCTCGCTATGGCATGGAGGCGCTGGGGATGGTGCTGATTGCGGCGATCGCCTACGGCTTGAGTCAGCAGGTAGGGGGTGGGGCAATGGCGCTGCCCCTGCTGGGAACGCTGGCGCTAGGAGCACAGCGACTATTGCCAGCGCAGCAGCAGATGTTTGCGGCCTGGGCGTTTTTGCGAGGCGATCAAGGATCTGCGGAGGATGTAATGAAGCTGCTGGGACAGCCGCTACCCCAAAGTTTTTTGCAGCCGCCGCCTCCGCCGCTGGAGTGGCACAGGGCGATCGAGTTTGCAGGGGTCAGTTTTCGCTACTCGGAGGAATCTCCCTGGGTACTCCAAGATATCTCGTTTACGATTCCTAAGGGGGTGCGGGTTGGCATCATTGGCACAACGGGTAGCGGTAAAAGCACGACGTTGGATATTTTGATGGGGCTGCTAGAGCCATCGGTTGGGCAAGTTTTAGTGGATGGCTTGTCTTTGCAGGAAGAGTATTGTCGAGCTTGGCAACAGACTATTGCCCATGTTCCTCAGCACATCTATTTGGCTGATACAACGTTAGCTGAGAATATTGCACTAGGTGTATTAAAGGAGTCAATTGATTTAGCTAAACTTAAAAAAGCAGCGGAGCAAGCGCAAATTTCTGAGTTCATTGAATCCTGCCCTGGAGGCTACTGGGCAGAAATTGGAGAGAGAGGTATTCGGCTAAGTGGGGGACAGAGGCAACGGATAGGAATAGCCCGAGCACTATATCGACAGGCATCAGTTTTAATATTTGATGAGGCGACCAGTGCGTTAGATAATGCTACAGAAAAAGAAGTAATGGCCGCTATCAATGGCCTAGGTAACGATCTGACTATTTTAGTGATTGCCCATAGACTAAGTACGGTAGAACGCTGTGACTGGATTGTAAAATTGAGTGATGGGAAAGTAGTAGCTCAAGGACGTTATCAAGATTTTTTGGAGCAATCCGGGAGCTTTAAAAAAATAGTGACACTATGACTAGAGTTCTTGAGGTATGGAACTTAGAACTTGAGCAAGTAAGATTAAGGCTTCAAGTCCTAGCAATGTAGATTTATCGAATTCAAATTATGGTTGAACTGGTACTTCACTCAAAAAATATTAGTCACATTTTAGAGGATAAAGAGACTATTTGGAAAACCAATAATAGGCTTTCTATTCTCTTAAAAAGTAGTTTACATAACATTCTCACTCGAATAAAACATAGGTAAGTTACCCAAGTCTGCGAGTTCCCAATCTTGTCCTAGTTGAGGTGTGCCTCATGTGTCAAGAACCACTATAGATATTACAAGTGATCTAGATAGCTCTACTTAAAAACTATGGTCCTCCTGCAAAGCTAAATGTATGCTCTAAAATGAATAAAAATACTCTTCGAAATATTCCACTAGCTGCTTACACAACCTGGAAAATTGGCGGAGTAGCAAAATATTTAGTAGAGCCCCTTTTGGGAAATCTTCGTGAGGCATTAACCTGGTGTGCTGAATGCCAATTGCCTGTTTATGTTCTTGGCCGCAGTTCCAATGTCCTAATTGATGATTCTGGTCTCCCGGGCCTGGTTGTAATAACATGCAATTCTTTAACTAAACTGTGCAGAGAAGACAACTTTATTGTTGCAGAAAGCGGTGTTTCTTTGCCTCGCTTATCTAGGTTCGCTGCTCACGAAGGCTTCTCAGGCTTTGAATTTCTTATTGGTATTCCTGGCACCGTTGGCGGTGCTGTCGCAATGAATGCTGGATTAACTGTGTTTCGCCCTCGTGAAATGACAGACATTGTCAAAGACTTTGATGTCCTTAACCTAGACGGCACAATCAAAACGCTAACTATGGCTGATGTACATGCAGGCTATCGTTATACAAGTTTACTTGATGACCAACGTTTAGTGCTAAAAGTTCGTTTTCACATAAACAGTGAAGGTGAACCCAACAAAATCCGACGCAGTACACTTGAACATCTCAGAGAGCGTAAGCGTAAGCAACCATTAGATAAACCAACTGCTGGCAGTACTTTTAAGTCTCCTTCTGGAGGCAAAAGTGCAGGTTGGTATATTGAACAAGCAGGCTTGAAAGGTTTTGAATTCGGTGGAGCGCGGGTTAGCCCAGTTCATGCAAATTGGATCGAAAACATGGGATCCGCAACGTCGGCAGATGTACGCCATTTAATAGATTATATTCAAACCCGCGTGGACAATCAATTAGGAATTCAATTAGAACCCGAAGTACGTTTTTTACCTTAAGATGCCTAATAATCTGGATAGACTCATAATTTATCCGTCGCGTCTAGTGGGAGAAGTTAAAATTAGCGGAGCAAAAAACTCCACACTACGACTTTTGGCAGCCTCTCTATTAACTTCAGCACCAATTCGATTGCAAAACTATCCCAGCACATTGCTTGACGCCCTTATCCATATTGAGATGTTGGAGGCTCTAGGTAAAACCTGCCGACTTATTAATGGAAGTGAGATAGAGATCGCTGAAGCAAGAACACCTTCTTCTGAGCTTATCTGGAATAAAAGATTAATTCGCAACACTTTACTGATTCTAGGAGCATTAGTAGGACGCACAGGTCAAGGGAAAGTTCCATTGCCGGGAGGATGTCAACTCGGCGATCGTAAATACGATATCCACCTTATGGTGCTCAAATCATTTGGAGCTCACGTCTGGGAGGAGAATGGTTACCTTTGTGCAGAAGTTTCTAGGCATCAAGAACTCAAAGGGACAGACATTTTTCTACCTATTCGATCAACAGGAGCTACCGAGAACAGTATCATTTGTGCATGTTTAGCCAAAGGTAGAACGCGTATTTGGGGGCCGCATATTCGTCCGGAGATTCAAGATTTAGTTAAGTTCCTTAATTCCCTTGGAGCTAAAATTGAAGTTCGTGGGCAGGAGAGCATCATTGTTGAGGGAGTTAATGAATTAGGTGGCGTTACTCATAGAGTAATTGCTGATAATGTTGAAGCCCTAACCTGGTTAATTGGTTCAGCTGTGACCAATGGAGATATAGAAATTATAGATTTTCCCTTTGAACACCTAGAAGTCCCTCTTATTCATCTCCGGGAAAGCGGAGTTCGTTTTTATCGATTAGATAACAGGATTACTGTTCGGGGCTCAAGCTGTTACCCCGTTGATATCAGCACTGGTTCTTACCCAGGAATTAATTCTGACATGCAGCCATTGTTTGCTGTTTTAGGTGCAAAGGCAAAAGGAGAAAGCCGAATTATTGATCTAAGGTTTCCTGGTCGATATGCCTATGCTGAGGAACTCGCTAAGATGGGAATGAATTATGCAATTAAGGACAATCTCTTAGTTATTCAAGGTGGACAAGATCTTCATGGAGCTAAGGTTACAGCCCTTGACTTAAGAGCTGGTGCAGCTTTAATGGTTGCAGGTTTTGTAGCAGATGCTCCAACTATTATAGAAAATGCATGGCAAATCTTTAGGGGTTATGATCAGCTAGATGAGAAATTGTCTAAGCTTTGTATCTCTTGCTAGCCTGTCAGATTATATGAAATGCGCTATTCTCATAATAATTTAAATAGGGTAAAGACAAAATCAGAGCGTGACCCATTTGGATATAGAAGGAAACGTAAATAAACCGCTTGTTTCTATTATCTCATGTTTCTATAATCGTCCTAAATACGTAAAGTGCTCTGTTGAAAGCTTACTAAGACAAACATATTCAAACATTGAAATTTTACTTGTAAATGATGGTTCAACAGATACTACTTTAAATGAACTCATGTTCTTTCGTGACTCACGAATTCGTTTGATTACACACGAAAATAAAGGATTTGTGTCTGCTCTACGTGCTGCAATTGAAGCGTCTCGAGGGTCATTAATCGCAATACATGGCTCTGGTGATATTTCTTTGCCTGATCGGATAGAGATGCAGGCTAACTTACTTATGAAGAGCCCTGATGTTGGGGTTGTTGGATGTTATATGCGGGGTTTTAACGTAGTCACCGGTAAGTATCATGTTAAACGCCCAGTGATAGAGGAAGATCAGCTATCTCAACTAATCAAAGAAAATATTTTCTCTCATGGAGAAGTTATGTTTAAGCGTATTTTCTACGAACAAGTGGGTGGTTATCGTGTGTTCTTCGAGTTTGCTCAAGATCGAGATCTTTGGTTAAGGCTGGCTCCAATTACTCGTTTTGCTATTGTTCCAAAGATTTTATACGAAAGAGAATTGATAGAAGGTTCTGTAACTAGAGTTCCCTCAAAGGCTAGAAAGCAAGCTTATCTATCAGAATTTGCAGTTACTTGTGCTCTCATAAAAAGAGAGCAGGGATTTGACCCACTCGATAGAGATGGCTACGAAGCTTTTCAAAAGCTTGCTCTAGTTAGTTTGCAGTTGCCACTTCGACTGAGAAGTCTAGCCTTTCGTTACCTAGCATCTTCTAAGTTAGACGCTGCTAATACACTAATGGCGGAAGCAGTTTTTCTCGATCCATCTATTCATAATAGATCAGCTTTGGTGGTTATAGTACTAGCTCAGAGAATGCCAATAATAAGGGTATTTTTGAAGCTGATTATTCGATGGCGCTCGAACTTAATTTGGTTTCTGGATGCGATAAACTCTACTAAAATCCTGGTCAACGATTGAGTTTATGAAAATAGTTTTCAGTAACAACACTCTGAGCAGATTTGATAGATAAAAGTGAAATGAGGGTTTCTGCCCTCTTTCTCAGCAGTTTAGCAATGAGGAATTGAGGGCTGCTTTACCTATGGCATTCCCTTTTGTGAACAATAAAATGGCAAATGTGGATGGTGTATCCACTGAGCCAAAGGTACTTCAAGGTTTATTTGCAATCAAGATGGATGAGTATTAAAAGGTATTTGACCTCTTGTTTCTACAATATAGATATTGCTCGTGCTAAGCGACTTTCACAAGAGGGAGCGTGGATTTTAATTGGACAAATTGCCGCTGTTCTTGGCTCATTAGCTCTAGTTAGAGTGTTAACTGAGCATCTACAACCTGTTGAGTATGGGGAATTAGCTCTTAGTCTTACTATTTCGGCTCTAGTTGGCCAGGTTGTAATGGGTGGCATTGGCGGAGGAATTGCTCGCTTTTATTCAGTTGCCATTGAGAAGCAGGATCTGAAAAGTTATTTTAACGCGTCTAAAAGCCTTGTAGGCTATGCCATACTAGTTGTACTACTCTTGGCAGTTCTGCTTGTTATTGCTCTTATATTGACTGGGCAAAGCCAGTGGCTTGGTCTAGCAGTAGCGGTAATGATATTTGGCATTATTAGTAATTTAAATGCTGTCTTGAGTGGCATTCAAAATGCAGCTCGACAGCGGTCCATTGTAGCCTTGCATAGTGGTCTAAATGTATGGCTTAAAATTGGCTTAATAGTAATAGTTATTCCTTGGCTAGGTGCCTCTAGCTTTACCGTTGTCATCGCCCATGGAATTGCTGCTTTAGTGGTAACTGCTTCTCAATTATATTTTCTCAGGTGTCTTTTACTTAGCCAACGCCAAACTTTGCCAGTTAAGCAAAGCAATCAGGTAGACGAAAATTGGATTAAGCAAATCTGGATATTTGCATGGCCCTTCTCTATTTGGGGAGCGTTTACCTGGGTTCAGCAAGTATCAGATCGATGGGCTTTAGGTGCTTTTGCCACTGTTCAACAAGTTGGTCAATATGCAGTTTTGTTTCAGCTAGGTTATACCCCAATTAGTCTGGTTACAGCCTTGGCCACGTCTTTCCTAGGACCAATCCTTTATCAGCGTTCAGGAGCAGCTACAGATAATGGCCGTAATATTTCTGTTCACCGTTTAGCATGGCGTATTACTGGCACATGCCTTGTTCTAACTGGATTAGCTTTTCTTATTTCGTTACTATTCCATAGTTGGTTATTTAAGGTACTAGTCGCACCTTCATTTCGTGATTCCTCTTATTTTTTGCCTTGGATAGTATTGTCAGGAGGATTATTTGCCTCGGGTCAAATGATCGCTTTAAAGCTGATGTCAGAAATAAATATTCGGGCAATGACTGCCGCTAAGATTGTTACAGCAATCTTTGGAACTTTTTGCAACTTTATAGCTGCTTGGTTTTTTGGACTCTCCGGAATTATAGGCTCGCTACTTTTATTTTCACTTCTATATTTTGCATGGATGACTTGGCTGGGTCAAAAACCACCCGAACTCAAAGGGCATTAGCTTTTGAGTAGTTTCCTTTCGTTGTATTTTACTTGAGTGCTATAAATGCTTGTAAAGCAAAAATTGATCAAGATAAACTTCTTCCTTTCTAGTCAATGTGGCTTTGAACCTCTTAGACTAATACTCTCCTTGCGCGGATTACCAAAATACCTGTTAGATTGGATGACATTTAGAAAAAGATACAATGGAGAGTTAAGGATTAGGCCCTACCTGAATGATAGATTTTCACAAGTAGAAAGTACAAAGAGTGAGTATTTCTTACAGGATCTGATAGTGGCTCGAGAGGTCCATAATGCTAAGCCAGTAAGGCATGTAGATGTTGGTTCAAGGGTAGACGGGTTTGTAGCTCATGTTGCTAGTTTCCGTGAACTCGAAGCCTTTGATGTGCGTTTAGTTAGAGCACAAGTACCTGGTATTATTTTTCGCCAGCTTGATTTGATGGATAAAGAAGCTGTATCTAATTTCAGCCTAGAAAAAGGTTATTGTGACTCTTTGTCTTGTCTTCATGCTTTAGAGCACTTTGGTCTGGGGAGATACGGTGACCCGATTAATCCTGATGGATATAAACAAGGCTTTCAAAATATGGCCTCATTATTAAAATCGGGAGGTCAACTTTATTTGTCTGTCCCTATTGGCAGGCAAAGAGTTGAGTTTAATGGGAATTGGGTTTTTGATCCCAAAACTATTCTTAATCTCGCAAATGCTGAAGGATTAAAGCTTGAAAAGTTGATCATTATTAAATCTGGCATTGTCACTTATCTTTCTGAGTTCAATGAGGAAGTTATAGTTGATCTTGTCGAGGAAAACAACTATAGCCTTGGCATATTCTTTTTTTCAAAGAGTTAACTGACTTAACTTAAATCGCGTCTTATGATATTTACTAATGTGAATGAAACTGGCCGTCAAGCTTTCCTAAAAAGAGTTCTCTTAGAGGTTAAAGCAGGCTCTAAAGTATTAGATGCTGGTGCCGGTGAATTAAGGAATAGAAAGCATTGCGAGCATTTAGATTATATTTCACAGGATTTTTGTCAATATAAAGGTGTAGAGGCTGGGCTAGAAGAAGGATTGCAAACCCAGACGTGGGATACTAGTAGCATTGATATTGTTTGTGATATTACTTCTATCCCATCTCCAGATGCTAGTTTTGATGTAATTCTCTGTAGCGAGGTGCTAGAGCATATTCCAGAACCTACACATGCACTTGATGAGTTTTCCCGATTACTTAAAGCTGAAGGAATCTTAATTCTAACAGCACCTTTTGCATCTAACGTTCATATGGCTCCATATCACTTCTGTAGTGGTTTTTCAAAATACTGGTATGAGCATCACCTCAGTCAGCGTGGATTTGAAATCCGAGAGCTCACTGCAAATGGTGATTGGTTTAGTGTGCTAAGGCAAGAGATTATGAGGCTAGGTGGACTAGAACGCCAAAGGGGTAACTGGGTTTGGCCTATGGCTTATATGTATGCACTGTTAAGTTTAATTTATTTCAAAATTCGTGCTCAACATACTGCTGAGGACTTGGCATGTTTTGGTTGGCACTGTGTGGCCAAGAAGAAGTTCTAAAATAAATTAAAGGAATTGTGATGGGTGTTAAAAGTTGTATATCAAAGGATTACTTGAGCACAGGAGAACTAAAGACCTTATGTATGTGAAATGGTTTCGGAAAAGTGGGTTAGGAAAGGAAGTCATATAAACGACTAGATTAGAATTTACGTTGTTTATCCTTAAACGCAGCTTTGATGATTTAGTTTTTTTAAGCTTTTAATGAATACAGTAATGATCAGAAAATGGTTAAGAAAGGCTCTTGAGTCATCTCCTAATACGGCGAATTTTGTCCGTAGTTTTCGAGATCAGCTAGACCGCTATGATAAGCCGATCAAAACTCCTTGGGGTTTTACCTTGGCAGGTCATGAGAACATGGCTAAAGGCGACTTTGAGCCTGAGGAAACTCGGCTTATACAGCTTCTTCTGCAAGAAGTAGATGTATTGGTAAATGTTGGTGCGAATGTTGGTTATTACTGCTGTCATGCTCTTAGCCTAGGGAAACGAGTCATTGCAGTTGAACCTATTGCCCGCAACGTCCATTACTTACTTAAAAATATACAAGATAATGGCTGGGCTAGCCAGGCAGAGATTTATCCTGTTGCCTTGAGTACGTCCACTGACATTATGACTATTTGGGGGGGAGGCACAGGAGCCTCCCTAGTGAAGGGATGGGCCTCAATTCCAGAAAGTTACGTTACTCAGGTACCAGTTCTCACACTTGATCGCCTTTTAGGTAGCACTCTAGAAGGTCATCGTGCATTAATTTTGGTAGATGTGGAAGGGGCAGAGCATATGCTTCTGCAAGGAGCGACTGCAACTTTAGATCATCAACCTCGTCCTATTTGGATGATGGAAGTTTCTACTACCGAACATCAACCTGTTGGTGTAAGTATTAACCCTAGTTTCCGGAAAACTTTCGAGTTGTTTTTTAGGCATGGTTACCAAGCATTCACCGCTGACAAGAAAGTTCAGCCAATTTCAAGCGATCTTATCGCTCAGATAGAGTCGGAACAACTTCAACTGTCAACTCATAATTTCATTTTTCGTTAGTAAAATTACTTGCTCAAGTTCATAGCAAACATCACCTATAGAATGAATAGTAAAAAATTGATTAAAGTCATTCCCCAAATTTTTGGTGGTCTTGGCAATCAATTATTTATCTACGCATCCGCTCGTCGCTTAGCCTTAGTAAACAATGCTGAATTAGTTTTAAATGATGTCAGTGGTTTCGTACGGGACTATACCTATCAACGTCAGTACCAACTTGACCATTTTCATATTCCCTGCCGCAAAGCTACAGCCGCAGAGCGATTAGAACCTTTTTCACGAGTCCGACGAAATCTTAAGCATCGCGTAAATCGCTATATTTCTTTTGAAAAGCGATCTTACATTAAGCAAGATAGCTTGGACTTTGAGCCACGTCTGCTAAAAGTTAAGCCTTATAGAAACCTATATTTGGAGGGGTACTGGCAGAGTGAAGACTACTTCAAGGATGTAGAAGATGTTATTCGGCAAGATTTGCGTATACATCCTCCAGATGATGAAAAAAATCAGGCTATGGCTAAAAGTATTTTGAGTCATACAGCAGTGGCTATACATGTCCGCTTTTTTGATGGACCGGAGGAGAACAGTGTCCATAATGCACCAAATGACTACTATAGATGTGCTATTGCAGAAATAGAGAAACGAGTTCCAAATGCCCATTACTACCTTTTTTCCGATAATGCTAAGGAATCCCGAAAGCGCATCCCTCTCGCAGACAATCGAATCACAGTAGTGGCTCATAATATTGGTGAGACAAATGCCTATGCCGACCTCTGGCTAATGACGCAGTGCCAGCATTTTATCATTGCTAATAGCACCTTTAGTTGGTGGGGAGCATGGTTAGCTAACCAACGGAGTAAAACAGTAATTTCTCCTGGTGCTATGGTTGGTAGGGAGACAGCGTGGGGGTTTAATGGCTTAATTCCTACGTCTTGGATTGTTTTTCATGTGTAGATATGAATTTTAAAGTAGACCATTTTAGTATTTGGCAGCGAATATTTTACCGACTAGTACGGCCAGTTTTGACCGATTCAGCTTATGCCAATATGTCCCTTCAACGTTGGTTAAATGGTGGAAACATCGGGTGTCCGCAGACTTTTAATGAAAAGCTGCAATGGTTGAAAGTCTATAATCGCAATCCACAGTTTTGTATCTTTGCAGACAAACTATCTGTTAGAGAGTATGTAAAAGAGAAACTAGGAAACAACTACTTGAATGAATTGTTAGGAGTTTATAGTTCAGTCTCGGATATTAACTGGTCTAAGCTACCTAAAAGCTTTGTCCTAAAAGCTACTCATGGCTCAGGCATGAATATTTTTGTGAATGAGAAAGATAGCTTCGATAAGACAGCAGCGATTGCTAAGTTAAGATATTGGTTAAAAGCAGATTATTCTCTTATGGGTCGTGAGTGGATTTACAAGAATGTACCAAGAAGAATTATTGCAGAGCAATTTTTGCGTGATGCAGAAGGATGCATTCCTAAAGATTATAAAGTATTTTGTTTTGAGGGTGAACCTTACTGTATTCAAGTAGATATTAATCGTTTTTCTGATCATAGGCGGGCATATTTTGATTCGGATTGGAAAAGATTACCTTTTACTATCCTTTATCCTCACTATGATGGTGAAGTAAATAAGCCTAAATATCTCGCGGCTATGCTTGAAGCAGCTAAAAGACTATCAGAAAATATTCCTTTTGTACGGGTTGACTTCTACTCTTTGCCTGAACTTATTTTTGGAGAAATGACATTTTATCCAGGGAATGGGACTGAGCCATTTGACCCACCTGAATGGGATCAACATTTAGGCGATAAGCTCATTTTATTTTAGAAGATATGAACTTTCAGCTATTTTGTCTAATCAAGAATTTTGATATTATTTTTTCCAAGTTGGTTTGGTTGGAACTGTAGATGTGACGGGTAAAACAATAAGTATAAATTTCGGAAAAGAAGTGCCAGATGTAACTGTTTTAATGTCTGTCTATAATGGGGAACGTTGGCTAGAAGAGGTCATCAGAAGCATACTGGGACAAACATTTGCAAACTTTGAGTTTGTTATTGTTAATGACGGAAGTACAGATAGCTCGTTAAAAATAATCAAGCGTTTTGCTGGCCAAGACTCTCGTATTCACATTATAGATAAACCTAATTCAGGCCTGGCAGATTCTCTAAATCAAGGCATTAATATAGCTCGTGGTAAATGGATTGCCCGTATTGATGCAGATGATCTATGTGAACCAGAGCGCTTGTTTATGCAATATGCCTTTGCACAGAAAGATCCCTCGCTAGTTTTGATTGGTACAGGATTAAGAGTAATCGACCAATATGGGAAGCTAATTAAAAAATACTATTATCCTAAATCACATAAAGCACTTTTGAGCCGTTTAACCTCAGCGCAAGCCTTCTTTGCACACTCTTCTGCCTTTTATAAAGCAGAAGTTGTCAAAGCGATTGGAGGATATCGTAAGCGTATCAAACGCTCACAAGATCTGGATTTATGGCTGCGTTTATCAGAAGTAGGTTGCTTAGCTTGTATTGATAAACCTCTTGTAAGTATCAGGCAACATGATGATCAAGTAACTCATGAAGACGGTGGAAAACGTCAAATATTGGATGCGTGTATTGCTCTAATCAGTTATTGGTCACGGTGTCAGGAATTTGATGATCCAGTTTCCTTAGTTTACTCTGATGCCAATTTCATGTATTTTCAAGAATGGGTTTTTAAGCGTTTATCGCAAGAGAAAATTTTTGAGAATTATGCCTCTGCCAAGCAATTGAGAAAGCAAATTCTTTGCAAATCATATTCCTTGCCTGCTCTTCTGAAGGCTCTTCCAATATTACTTGGAAAAATTAGAATTGTACTTCAATATCTATATCAAAAAGTATTGGGTGAGTCTTTCACAAAGCGGTTGTCTCTAGAGTGGGAATTAATGCATAGGAAATATTAATTCCTTCTATAGCGGTTCCCGATCGAATGAAGTACAGCATGAGCCTTGCTGAATAAGGATTGTAGGCCTCTGCTCGTACCTCACCTCAACGAGAACCGCTATAGGATTGGCATCAACTTTCTGTGGTTAGTAATAATTAGTGGTTTTATAGTCTTCTGCTTCAACAAGTTCTAGTAACAGCCCGGAAAATTTTAGTAACGAAGCTACAAGGCCTACAGGGCGGTCACCCTAGAAATCGCCTACTTGAATCAAGTTTGGCTTGCGGGCTGACATTGATGTAAATACCTTGGGCAACGTAGGCTCTTGTTTACGGGCAATATTTAGGGTTGTTTTCTGTCTGGAGTATTGTAGTAAGGAAGTCAGATTCAGTCATTTAGTCAGTGTTGCAAACAAAATTCTTTTCCTATGTCAACAATAAGATTTTTGGGACCAGGCCTTTTCTTCTTAATCTCTATAGGATTACTCATATTCCTTGATAAAAGTGAATTTTTATTCTGGCCTCAGCTTGCAATTTGGGTGGTATACATCCTCTTTGTTGTTAGATCAATGCTAGGTGATAAGTATTTTTATCTGTCAACTTTGTTGGCTGTTCAATCAATTGTTTTTGTATTCTTCACATACATATACCAAAACCAAGAAAACGTAGAAAGGATAACAGTCTTTGTATTCTCCGCTTTTACAAAAGAAAATCTCGAAATTGCTTCTAGAGCTTCCCTGTTTGCTGTTATTCCAATTGTATTAGTTTATTTTTTTCAAAAAAAAGCGGAACCTCAAAGTTCTAGCATGAATCAAAACATTGTTGAGGTTATTGTCGGTTTGCTGAGCAGACTTTCTCGAATATCTAACAAAGATGGGTTTTTGTTGTTGATTTTATCATTTTCTATTTCATTCATACTTTTTTTAACCAACGTTAGTATTTTTGAGGTATCGTATCCATTCAATGCCCATAGTTTGTGGGTTTCGCCTATTTATTTTGTTGCTTTTTATGCCTTAATCTTTCTTCCATATCTTGTTTTTCTGGCTAAAAGACTGACATGGCCAAAAGCATCAGCCAAAAAATTATTGACGTTATCTCGAATTAATCTAATTATATCTCCAACCCTTTTGCTACTAATTTATTCCTCACGTGGATTGATGGCTGTAGCTTTCTTTTTGGTTGGAAGCTTAGAGATATTGTTAAGTGCGAAGAAGAAAGGGGCTTGGCTTTTTGGTGTTCTTTGTCTACTAATTTCGTTGTACCTTGTGCAGTCTTTCCCATACCTTCGGTTTCAGCTGGCACACAGTCTAGAAAGCAACTCTGTGGTTTTTGCACAGTCCGTTGAAAGAATGATTCCATTCCGTGGCCTAGATGCGCATGTAGGTGGTGACCATTTAGAAGTAAATAGGTCAATAAACCTGAATGATTATCCTATGATTGGCCAGTCGTTGTTTCATATGCTTTATGTTGTAGATCTTGTTAAACAGGCAAACACTTTAGATGGAATCACATTTATCAATTTAATTTCTCAAGCCACTCCACAAGTTATTGCAGGCTGGCTAGGGTATGAACGCCCGTTAAACGATAACTGGCGGTTAGGATTGTACTACCGTCATATGGGAGGGTTCTTAGCTATTGCTAATGCGTATTGGAATGGCGGAGTATGGGTTATGACTATATTCATGGTGGTTTTATCATCTGTAGTTATGGCTATAGATAGGTATTTTGCAAAAGGAAACCGTAAGATCATTGCGGTGTTAGGATATTGGTCTTTGTTACCCATATTTGCAGTGCAACTCGCCTATGGTATACAAGGTTTGGTAAGAGTTCTTCAACTAGTAGGATTACTCATTCTCTTTGATAAGTTTAGGTTCTTAAATAAAAAGAGTTAACCTTTAGACTTGATAAGATTTATTGAGATCTGAATCTAATCTATTTTTATGCCCTATTCCATCCTTTTTTCTTTTGGTTGCTTGCACACAGAGAGTAGCGGACCCTACTTGTCCCTTTTGCAAACTGCTAAAGCTTTGCAAGACACAGAAAATCAAGTTACAGTGATCGGCACTGTTGAAAAAAAAGATCAATCTTTAGGACATTGGTGCTCTGAAGTTATACCCTTTAAGCGGTATGGCCCATTGTCGTGGCATTTCGCTCCGGGCATTTTCAAATGGTTGAATAGCTCAGGAAAGCATTGGCAGGTTGCTAGTTTTCAAGGTGTTTGGTTATATCCGCATCAGCCAATTGCCAGGTTTTGCAGTGAGAATAATATTCCTTATATGATTACAACCCATGGGTGCTTTAATCCTACAGCTCTTGAGATTTCTAAGTGGAAAAAGTACCTGGCACAAAAAACTTTTTTAAAATCCGTTTTGGCTAATGTAACTTGCTACCAAGTTAGTACAGATATTGAGTATAAGACACTGCGAAAATTAGGAATCCAAAAGCCAATCTGTGTTATAGGAAATGGCATTGAAATGCCAAGTTTGCAATCTATTCAAGGTTTTCCATCCTGTATTCCTTACCCACTTAGTAAGCGAAAGACTTGTCTGTATTTGGGTCGACTGCATCCGATAAAAGGTATAGAAAATTTACTTCAAGCCTGGTCTAAACTTAGCGTGAGAGATGACTGGCAATTAGTTATTGCAGGTTCTGGGGATCCAAGCTATGTCAGGGAGCTTCAAAATTCAAGTGAAATCAAAAAGTGTCAAAACGTTCACTTCTTGGGATTTGTAACTACTGAGGAAAAAAGAGCTTGGCTTCACGCAGCAGAGTTCTTGGTTCTACCATCTTATAGTGAAGCTTTTGCAATGGTTCCTATGGAGTCTTTTTCTTTCGGAACTCCAGCCCTATTAACAAAGGGATGTAGTTTTCCTGAAGCTACGCTTGCTGGAGCTGCTTTAGAGGTAGATACGTCTGTGGATGGCCTCAAAAATGGACTAGAAAAGTTTATGGCCATGCCAGAGTTGAAGCTTAAGGAAATGAGTTCTGAGGCTCTTGATTTTGTGCGTGAGCAATATGACTGGAAAGTTATTTGTGCTCAGTTAGAAGATGTATATGGGTGGATGCTAGGCAGTAAGAAAATTCCTGACTGTATGCGATTAGATTAAGAGTGTTCACTGTTTGACTGAATTTTTCAGGGTAAGACTAGCTATGCACCTAAAAAATAAGAAAGTACTAGTTACTGGCGCTGGAGGCTTCATTGGTAGCCATTTAACGGAATACCTTGTCAGGGAAGGCGCTGAGGTTCGTGCAGTTGTTCATTACAATTCGAGAAATGATTGGGGTAATCTAAATTTTCTTCCCAAAGATCTCTTGCCTGAAGTCGATGTGCATTCGATTGATATTACTGATCCTTTTTCAGTGCGTCAAGTCGTTGAAGATTGTGAATGCGTTTTTCATTTAGCTGCTTTGATCGGCATTCCTTATTCTTACCTTGCTCCTGCTGCTTATTTTGAGGTAAATGTTCGTGGAACTTTAAATGTGTTAGAGGCAGTGAGAGCTTTCCAGATACCAAGGATGGTTCACACTTCGACTTCAGAGACTTATGGAACTGCACGCTATACCCCTATGGATGAAAAACATCCCCTGCAAGGGCAATCTCCATATTCGGCCTCAAAGATTGCTGCCGATAAATTAGTTGAAAGTTATTGGTGCTCTTTTGGCTTACCGGTTTCGACACTTCGACCCTTTAATACCTTTGGACCTCGTCAGTCTGCTCGTGCTGTTATTCCGACCATTATTTCTCAACTAAAGCGTGATGGTAAGGTTCGTCTAGGTAGCCTGAGCCCTATTCGAGACTTTACCTATGTTACTGACACAGCACGGGCATTTGTGGCAGTTTCTGAAAGTGATTCAACACTGGGGATTGCTTGTAATGCTGGTAATGGGCAAGGAATAACCATAGGCGATTTGGCAAACATGCTTATAGGCATGGTGAAGCCTGATGCTGAAATTATTTGTGAGGAAGAGCGCAAACGCCCAGAGAAAAGTGAGGTTAAAGCTCTCATTGCTAGTACAGACCTGATCAGAACATTAACAAGTTGGAAACCACAAGTATCTTTAAAGAATGGGTTGAGTGAGGTGATCGATTTTGTTGAGAGACACCCAAAAATATTTTCTGTAGATCAGTATGTAGTATAAAAGGGATGAACGGTTATGGCCTTTGAGAAAAAAGCTGTAATTTTAGCAGGTGGTAAAGGAACACGATTAAGGCCCTATACGGTTGTGTTTCCGAAGCCACTTGTTCCTATTGGGGAAAGACCAATCTTAGAGCTAATTGTGAGACAGCTTAGGTCGCATGGATTTCAAGATCTTACTTTTGCTGTTAATCATCTTGCAGAATTGATTCGAGCTTTTTTTGGTGACGGAAAAAGTTGGAACGTTGATATTAATTATTCTCTTGAACAGCATCCTTTAGGCACTGCTGGCCCATTAGGCTTAATAACTGGGTTGTCGGAAAATTTTTTGGTTATGAATGGAGATATTCTAACCGATATAAACTATTCTGATTTTTGGCAAAATCATATTGATAGTAATGCCATTGCTACTATCGCGACGTGTTTCAAGGAAGTTCCTATTTCATTAGGGGTGTTAGATGTTTCAGAAAGAGGGCAGTTAGTTGGTTATACAGAAAAACCAATTCTAAAATATCGGGTCAGTATGGGTATGTATGTTTTTCAAAGACGCATACTCGACTACATTAAACCTAATGTGTATCTAGATCTGCCTGATCTGATGAAACTATTAATTAAAGAAGGTGAAAAAGTAAATAGTTACAATTTTGCTGGTAGTTGGCTAGACATAGGTAATCCCGATGATTATGCCCTAGCCAATGAGCGGTTTTCTGAACAAACAGATTCTTTTCTACAAGAATTGACTTGAGCGAAGAAGTAATGCAAGAGATTATTGTTTGTCCTTAATTATGGCTAAGCGTGTCCTGGTTACGGGTTGTACTGGGTTCGTCGGACCTTGGGTAATCAAGAGAATCTTGGAAATACATCCAAAGTATCTAATCTTTGGTGTTTCTTGTTCTGCAAAAAAACCTCCTGAAGGAATCTTGCCGGAAAACTTCTTTCAGATGGATTTATTTTCTCTTGATCAAATCGAAAAAGTTGTTTCATGTGTTAAGCCAGATATAGTTGTCCATTTGGCTAGTTTGAAACATGCATCTCTCTCTGAGTTGTTTGGGGTTAATGTTCTTGGATTTCAGAGGCTTTTAGAATGCTTGTCATCTAGTGTTCCCAAAGCACGTGTAGTTGTTATTGGTTCTGCTGCAGAGCTGGGATGTGCAAGTGAAGAGGATAAGCCTTTGAGCGAGGAAATTCTATGCAAGCCAGTGGATAATTATGGCTTGACTAAGCAGGCTCAAACATCCTTGGCAATAATGAGATCTTTTTTAGGTCAAAACATTGTTTGTTTGCGTGTATTTAATCTTTTTGGGCCAAACATTCCCGAAACACTTTTGCCAGGACGATGCGCTAAGCTAATATATGAAAACTTTGCAAAAAATGAGTCTGTAGTCTTAGAGTTTGGGCCATTAGATACTAGAAGAGACTATCTTGACGTAAGAGACTTGGCTAAAGCTATTGTCCTTGCTTTCACTAATGGGGAAAGTGGAAAAATATATCATATAGGATCTGGAGAAAATTTAAGTGGCCATGACGTGGTAAGAACTCTTATTAAAGTTAGTGGTTTGCAAAGAATGACGTATGAAAGTGTAGCTTCCCAACAAAAGCCTTTAGTCCCTTTTCAAACTGCGGATGTTACTCGTGCTTGTCAAGAATTAAGCTGGGTACCCCAAATAGACTACATTCAGTCTCTTCGAGATACCTGGTCCTACCAGCTACAACCTAACTAGCAAAGTAACCTAGTAGTATCACTTAGGATCTGCTCAGCTCTCAGTTTTAATGAGAGCTAATTTCTTAAGTCGGCTGGGATCGCCTGATATTAAGGCTTCTAGAGAATGAGGCCTCTCAAGCAGCCAATGCCCGAAAAGCCTTAACACATAAGGGATTGACTAACCTTAAGATTTGCTTTAGAAATCAGTTCTGAGAGCTTATTTAGAAAGTCCTCAGACTCCTAAGCCATGGTTCAAGGTAGAAACGTTTTATCAGGGCTAGGCTGGCTTTACAAATGGCCTCTGAGATCTAGATTAGTCAGATTATGGGCACTCGCGCCCGCCAGCTCATCCTCAAGCATTACACCTGGGATAAGGTTGCTGCGGAATTGATTGACGTCTACACCACCATTCTCAACCAAAAGCTTCTATCTCCATGACCAAAACCCCCACCGATTACGAGTACGCCTATCAAAGCCCCACTAGTGAACACCACCACCACTACCTTGCTCCTCCTGTGCTTCAGGTTTTGACCGATCTACAGCAGAACAATGCTGAACCTCTAAAGCTATTGGACCTAGGTTGTGGTAACGGCAGCTTTAGTAGTTTTCTAGCAGGCCAAGGCTTTGTCGTTACCGGTATTGAAGAATCTGCTTCTGGCATTGCCCAAGCCCAGCAGGCTTACCCAAACTGTCAATTCCACCAGGGCAGCATTTACGACCTAGATTTCACCGACCTGTCCCAAGCCTTTGACGTTGTCTTTTCAGCAGAAGTGATTGAACACCTTTTTTATCCCAAAGAACTGGTGCGGGTTGCAAAACAGTGCCTTCGCCCAGGCGGCACCTTAATCTTAACTACCCCGTACCATGGCTACCTAAAAAATCTCGCCCTGGCTTTCACTGGTAAAATGGATAGGCACTTTACTGCTCTCTGGGATGGTGGACATATTAAGTTTTTCTCTGTGCCAACTCTTCGTCAGTTAGTTCTCAGTGAAGGCTTTATTAACCCCAAGTTTCAATTTGCTGGCCGCTTTCCCTACCTTTGGAAGAGTATGGTCTGCGCCGCCACTCTTTCCACTAAAGCTAACGCCAGCTAGACCCTCCCCATGCAGCTCGATCGCATAACTCCTCTCATCCTCACCTACAACGAAGATCTCAACATCAGTCGCACTCTAGATACCCTCAGATGGGCTAAACGTATTATTGTTATTGACAGCTACAGCACCGATGCCACTCTTGATATTCTCAGCCATTATCCAAGCGTCACCCTTTATCAGCACCCCTTTGAATCTTTTGCTGGGCAGTGTAACTTTGGCCTCACCTGCATCTCCACAGAATGGACCCTTTCCTTAGATGCTGATTATCAGGTTTCCGCCGCCTTTATCACTGAAATTCAGTCCTTAACTGAAACTATCACAAGTGATGGCTTCAAAGTTGCTTTAAGGTACTGTGTGTTCGGTTATCCCCTACGGAGTACATTGCTGCCACCGCGAACCGTTTTATATCGCACCGCCAAGGCCCACTACATTGAGGACGGCCACGCCCATCGAGTACGTATTGATGGTCCTGTCGCTTCCCTCCGAGGCCCCATTAACCACGACGATCGCAAACCCCTCAGCCACTGGCTATGGGCTCAAAACCGCTACATGGTGCTAGAAGTTCAAAAACTTTCTACCACTCCCGGCCATGAACTTAGCCTAGCTGACAAAATTCGCAAAACCAAAATCCTGGCCCCCTTTGTCGTCCTCTTCTATTGCTTGATCCTCAAAGGTGGCATCCTAGACGGCTGGCACGGCTGGTACTACGCCCTGCAAAGGGTACTAGTAGAAATGCTACTGGCCATCCATTTAATCGAAGCTGACCTAAAGCCAACGGAGAAAATCTAGCGATCGCACTCATCCCAACGGATCGCCTCAGGCGCTTTAGCATGAAGCTAAAGACAGCCACAGTCACCACCCCATGCGATCGCTCCTCCGGCTCCTGCCTCTGCTCCTCCTCGGCTGGCTCCTGCTGCTGCCGCTCAACCTAGCGATCGCCCGCCTCCAAACCCCCCAACCCCAGGCCATCCTCACTCTCGGCGGCGGTTCTGGCCGCGAAACCTTTACCGCCCAATTCGCCCAGACGCGACCCGATCTACCCATCTGGATCTCTAGCGGCATCCCCGCCGCCCAGGCCCACGCCATCTTCCAGGCCGCCCACATTTCTCCCAGCCGCTACCACCTCGACTACCGCGCCACTGACACCGTCACCAATTTCACCACCCTCGTCCCCGACCTCAAAGCCGCCAATATCCAACACATCTACCTGATCACCTCCGCATTTCACATGCCCAGGGCTACCGCGATCGCTACCATCGTCCTCGGTAGTCAGGGCATCGCCTTTACCTCCATCAGCCCTCCCCACAGCTACGGCCAAGAATCCCCCTGGCGCATCCTGCGCGACACCGGGCGATCGCTGCTTTGGCTCACCACAGGTCGCACCGGCTCCAGCCTCAATCCTCGCTACTCTTAGACCCGCTACAAAAGACCCAGCTACGATAGAGATCGATCCGATCGCAACCGTCATTGCTGCGAGCAACCCGCATGGAAGAACTGCTAGAGCTTAAAGGCCGATTGCTTCAGGGCGACATACCGGGAGCCTTGGTCATTATCGAAGATTTAGAGGAGATGAGCCGAGACGATAAAGTCAGCAATATTCGCAGCTATGCGAAAATTTTGCTCCTGCACCTCATCAAACAACAGGCAGAAAACCGAACGACTCGGTCCTGGGATGTCTCCATTCGCAACTCAGCCCTAGAGATTCAAAGCAAAAATAAGCGTCGTAAAGCTGGGGGCCATTATCTTCAACCCGAAGAACTACGATCGGCCCTCGAAGAAGCTTACGAACCAGCACTCAACGCGGCTTCGCTAGAAGTTGCAGAAGGTCTCTACGACCCAGAGACCCTGGCAGCCAAGCTCGATCGCGACACCATTATTGACCGCGCCATGGGCCACATTATTTGATGTCGTAGCCAAACAGATTGGGGTCCACATCGCTCAGGTTCAAGTCGCCCAAGCCATACTCTGCCCAGCGGCGATCGACCAGGGCAGCGGTGTCCGGATCGGGGGTGAGCTCTTCGCTCCAGGGGCGATCGGTTTCGGGGTAGACCTTCGTCGTTGCGTCGATGCCCATGCGGCTGCCCAGCCCCGGCTTCTCGGTGGCAAAATCCAGCCGATCAAAGGGGTTGTTGGGCAAAATAAACACATCCCGCGCTGGGTCCACCTTCGAGGTCACCGCCCACATCACCTGACGCGGATCGCGGATGTTGATGGCCTTGTCGACTACGATCACAAACTTGGTGTAGCTGAACTGGGGCAGGGCCGACCAGAACGCCAGGGCGGCCCGCTTGGCCTGACCGGGGTAGGATTTCTCGATCGAGAGCACCGCCGCTTTGTAGCTCAGCCCTTCCATCGGCAAAAAGAAGTCCTGAATTTCGGGCACCTGCTGGCGCAGGATGGGATTGTAGATGCGGTTGAGGGCGATCGCCATCATGGCGTCTTCCTTGGGTGGGCGACCGCTAAAGGTGGTCATGTAGATCGGATTTTTGCGGTGGGTGAGGCAGTGGAACCGCAGCAGCGGCGCGGCTTCGTTGACGCCGCCGTAGTAGCCAATGTGGTCGCCTGCGGGGCCATCGACGGCGGTTTCGCCGGGGGTAATGGTGCCCTCCAGCACGATTTCAGACTCGGCGGGCACCTCCAGGTCGACGGTTTTGCACTTGGCCAGGTTGAGCCCTTTGCCGGCGTAGAGGCCCGCAAACAGCCACTCCGATAGATCGATAGGCAGCGGCGTGGCGGCGGCGAGAATGACCAGGGGGTGAACCCCGATCGCGATCGCCACCTCCAGCTTTTGGCCCATCTCTGCGGCCTTGCGCAGGTGGCGGCTGCAGCCCCGCACCGACAGCCACTGCACCGTTGCGGTATTCCGGGACTGGAGCTGAAGCCGGTAGACTCCGACATTGGGAATCTTGGTCTCCGGGTCTTTGGTAATCATCAGCCCCAGGGTGATCACCTTACCGGCATCGCCGGGGTAGACCCGCAGCAGGGGAATCTGGTTGAGATCGACCGCGTCATCCTTCAGCACCACCTGCTGGCAGGGGGGCAGCAGGTCGCGCATGGGCTTGGCCTTGACCACATCAAAGAGCGCCTTGCCCAGATCGATCGCCTGACTAAACTGCTTGGGGGGGCGAGGCTGGTAGAGCAGGGCCAGCTTTTGCCCCAGGGTTTCGAGGTCGGCGGGGTGGTCCATACCCATGGCCCAGCACACCCGCTCGACGGTGCCCAGCACGTTGATGGCCAGGGGCATGGTGGCTCCCTGCACATTCTCGAACAGCAGAGCGGGCCCGCCGCCAAGCAGCAGGCGATTGGCGATTTCAGCAATTTCCAGTTCGGCGCTGACCGGGGCCTTGATCCGACGGAGCTGCCCGCGCTGCTCGAGCAGGGTCAAAAATTGCTGGAGGTCCTGTGCCATAGTGCCGAGTATTTGTGAACGAGTGTTAAGAGCTGTCTCTATTATGGTGGAGAGGGGGAGTTGTCCGACAACATGCTCTTTTCTTTTTGCGGCCCGAGGTAGTGGGGATAGCATGCGTAAAGCGGCTATTGCTGCCACAATCGGGATGTCACCCCAATGGATTCACTGGTTCGATGGATAGGCGCAACCCACTCTCTTCGATCACCGTTACAAAACCGCTCGCTGGGCTGCTGGGGCTGCTGGCCCTGGGACTCACCGCCTGCGGTAACCGCCTCGACACCAGCGAGGTAGAGGCCAGCATTAAAGCCGATATTGAGCGGCAGGGGCGACGGCTGACCCTGGCCGCCGTGCGCTGCCCCAGCGATGTCAGCCGCCAGGCCGGGGCCTATTTTCGCTGTGTGGGCGAACTCGACCCAGAGGGTACCTTTACCATCAACGTCACCCAGCAGGACGATCAGGGCAACGTCACCTGGGAGGTGCCCAGTTCCAAGGTGCTGCTCAACCTGCCCAAGATCGAAGACACCATCCAGAGGGGATTGGCTCAGGTCTACGGTAAGCGGGCCCAGATTGACTGCGGTACCGCGACCTACCGGGTCAATCAGCCAGGCGATCGCTTTCAGTGCCAAATTGTCGGTGGCCTTGCCACGGAGGCCGAGTCGATTGAGGCTGTACTGGTCAGCATAGCTGCCGATGGCAATTTGACTTGGCAAGAGATTCAGCCAGCGGCGGCGATGGCGGCGGCCCCTGCCACCGGAGCACCTCAGCCCACGGCTTCCTCGCCAACCCCAAGTCAACCCAGCCAGACCAACCAGACTGTGGCCCCAGCGGCGAGCCCTGGGGTGAAAACCACCACCACCACGGGACCGACGGGGCGTGTAATCAATCGGGCCTATATTCCGGGCGACAACGACTAAGGGTCGCCCTTTCCTCAAACTCAGTGTGTTAACCATTTCTTAATGGCTAAAATGCTGTGCTTTAATCTGTGGGCTAGTCCGCTTCGGTAGGCTTATCCTGGTAGCAGTGTTGCCGCTCATCTGGGCCCTAGGCGGTTGCTAGACCAGCCCCCCGGCTGGGCCGAACGACCTGAACAGGCGCTATCAGGTGATATCGGAAACGCTCAACCGTACAGCTAGCAAAACCAACTAACTCTGGGGCTATGACAACTGTTCTCGATTTTTTAGCGAAGGGTGGGCCGGTCATGGTGCCCATTTTGGGCTGTTCAGTGCTGACCATTGCCACCGCCCTGGAGCGATCGCTGTTCTGGACTCAGCTCCTGCGTCGCGAGGATCAAGTCGTCACTGACGTGCTCGATGCCGCCCGCCGTGACCTGACCCAGGCCGCTGCGATCGCCGCCCAGGCCCAGGATCTGCCCATTGGCCGGTTTCTGCTGGCTCCCCTGCGGCTCAAGCAGCCTTCCCCCGACACCTTTCGGCTGGCGATGGAAACGACCGGCGATCGCGAGTTCGTCAAAATGCGCAAGGGCGACAAGCTGCTGGAAACCATTGTCGCCGTAGCCCCCCTGCTGGGGCTGCTGGGCACGGTGACGGGCCTGATTGCCACCTTTGGCAACCTCAACATTGGCGGCGGCGGCTCAGGCGATCAGGCCACGGCGGCGGCGGCGGGTATCGGTGAGGCGCTGATCACTACGGCGGCGGGCATGGTGGTGGCGATCGTCGCGCTGCTGGTGTTTCGCGTCCTGGTTACCCTGCAGTCCCAGCAGATCGATTATTTCTCCGATGCGGGCAACGAGCTAGAGCTGATCTACCGCCAGTACTGGTACGAACCCGCCCAGAACGGCGGTGAGCGGAGCCACTCGGGCGAGTTGATCGGTACAGGCGATCGCCTAGGATAGCCCCATGCGCTTTAAGTCAAAGGTCGCCCCGCCGCCTCCGCCGGTAGATCTGATTCCCATGCTGACGGTGATGATGGGCATTCTGGCCTTTTTTGTCGTCATCACCCTCACCCTGGGCAGCGAAAAGCTAATTGAGGTGCAGCTCCCCGCCGAGCAGCAGGACAACGCGCCGCCACCCTTGCCCGCCGACCCGTTCATTGTGCAACTGGTCGGGGAAAACCAGGTGCAGCTCAACGGTCAGCCCATCGAAATCGACGCCCTCAAGGGGCAGATGGAAGCCTACCTGGGCCGCAACCCAGAGAACATCGTCTTTCTGCTGCCCAGCCAGGACCTGCCCTACGAGCAGGTAATGCAGTTTCTGGGCGAAATGCGCTCTGTGGGCGGCCGTCGGGTTTCCCTAGCGATTGAAGAATGAGCGATTCTCGACGGGGGGCTGGGGCCAGCGAAATGGCCCCAGCGGCAAGTCAAGCTTTCCCTGACTACCGTCGCTCGCATACCCCTGGCTCTGCTAGGTAGGGATACTGTACCGGCTTTCTAGGGGCGGGCGTGGCAAGGCTTGGAGTAGATGGCTTTTAGTCAGAATTGATGACACGCCCTAGAGCCTTGTATATCCTTCCCCAAGGCTCCAGCTACTTCTGGACCGGCTGCAGGGCCAGCACCATGTCCCCGTCCAGGGGCTGACGCTGGGGCGACGTCAGCGCGTAAAACAGAGCCTCATAGCGATCGATCGCGCGCTTGGCCGAGTAGTGCTCCAGCGCATACTGGCGACCCCGACGGGCCAGGGCCTGCGCCTTTTCCGGCTGGTGGTACAGATCCAGAATGCCCTTGGCCAGAGCCGTGGGATTTTCCGGGTCGACCACCAGCCCACCACCGCTGGCCAGCACGGCCTGGGCGGCGGTGCCATGGGCAGGCACAGAGGCCAGGATGGGTCGACCGCTGGCCAGCAGCACCTGGGTTTTAGACGGCATGTTGAACCCGACGACACCGTGCTTCTGCAAAATCAGGCCGACATCGGCCGCGGCCAGCAGATCCGGTAGTTCGGCCCGAGGCACAAAGGGCAGGAGCGAAACATTGTTCAGGCCCAGCTGCTGGCGAAACCGGTCGAGGGCCGTCAGCTGCTTCCCCTCTCCCACAATCACCATTTGGATGTCCGGGTAGGTGGTTAGGGCCTGGGCGGCCCGAATCGCCGTTCTGACCCCCTGGGTTTCGGCAATGTTGCCGGTGTAGAGCACCACAAACTTGTCCTGTAGCCCGTGGCGACGGCGAAACTCGCTGCTGGCCTGGGGGCGAGGGGCAATAAAATCTACGTCTACCCAATTGGAAATGGGCACCATTTTGCTATCGGGTACGCCTTTGCTCCGCAGGTTGTCACGAAAACCCGGCGCGATGATGCTGATGCGGGTAGCGCTTCGGTAGGCAAACGATTCGAGCAGCTCAAACGCCCGAATGGCCAGGGGATTGCTAAGCAGGCCGGTCTGGATGGCCGCCTCGGGCAAAATATCCTGCAGGTTGAGCACGCTGGGACACTGAAACAGTGTTTTCAGGATGGCAACCGGCAGGCAGGCCGGCAACGACGGACTGCTATTGAGGATGATATCGGGACGCCACCCCCGCAGAGCAGGCCACAGGCTCAGGGTGATGAAGCTTGACTCCAGCAGCAGCCGCCCCAGCAGCCCCCGCTTTGGGCAGGCCATCACAAAGCAGCGCTGGATCATGACGCCGTTGCGTGTTTCGGTGGCGTAGAGGCGACCGCGATACTCAGGGTAGATGGTGCGCTCAGGATAGTTTGGCATAGCGGTAACAACCCGCACCTGATGACCCCTGGCGGCCAAGCCCTCGGCCAGCTCGGTCATCAAGGGCGCAATGCCGATGGGCTCGGGATGATAGTTGTAAGAATAAATAAGAATTCGCATGGACAAGGCTTGCTCTAAAGAACCACTACACCAAGTACACAGGGGTTGTGCCAGGCCAAAATTTAAGGCTAAAGATAACGACTATGGCTAGACGATAGAGGTCAGTAGAATCCTCAGAGGGTCGTTACTGGGGGTTACTGAGTGGCTTATTGTCATTAGACGGCAGGGCTAGGGGATAATCGGGATGGCGTGAAGCGCCGTTCATGAAAATTTGATGCATACGCCTGGTTCACCTCGCGAAATCTTTAGTTTTAGAGCCAGTCGCCTGGCCACTGAACCCGAGACAAAAGGGGTGGTTGAACACGGCGGCGATCGCGATCGCCAGGTGAATTACTGATGCTCTGGCCACTGATACTCCCGAGTTCATAGACCCAGCATACCCAGGCTCTACCGCTCAGCTAATGGGTGAATTCACAGAAAAATGCGGCTGTATTGGCGACAAACTAACGGATCTAGCTGTGTCCTCCGAGATTTTGCTGTAAGTTATTCCTATGGTTTGGAATCCGCTCCGACTGCTTAAAACGCTGGTTCATTTTGATGTATTCGGCCCCTTGTCCCCAGGTCTAAGAGTCCTGCCTGGACTCGCCCGTACCGATGCCGCCATGTCCCAAGCTCCCCCCAGTCTAGCGCCTGTGTCGCCGCCACCGAAGGTAGTTCTGCTGGGTGGAGCAGGCCGTACCGCCGATCGGCTCAGCGCCGCGATCCAGCCGCTTGGCTACCAGGTGGGAACGGTCGCTGAGGGGACTGACTGTCCTGACATCGTCAATACGGCGGTGGTGGTTGGGCTGCCCACCGAGGAGTCGGACAACCCGCAGACCTGGATTGCTCAGCTGGGCCAGCGGACGCCCTACGAGGAGGCTACCCTGATTGACTTCCAGCCGCTCGACCCGGCGATCGCGGTCCTGTGGGGCAGCCTGGACGACGGCGTGATGGGGGGTGTCAGCACCAGCCAGGTGCAGTGGCAGCAGGGGCTGCGATTTGTGGGCCAGGTTTCAACGGCCAACAGTGGCGGCTTTGCCTCGATCCGCACCCGCAACCTGGAGCCGCCCCTGGACCTGGGCCAGTGGCAGGGCACGGTGCTGCAGGTCCAGGGCGACGGCCAGCGCTACAAGTGGATTTTGCGCGACAGCCCCGGCTGGGACAGCCTGGCCTACTGTCGCTCATTTGATACCGCCGCCGATTCCTCCAGCCAAATTCGAACGCCCTTTCGGGCCATGGTGGCCACCCGACGCGCCCGCACGATGCCCGAAGCCACTCCCCTAAATCCAACCCAGCTGTACTCCATGCAGCTGATGCTGAGCAAGTTTGAGTACGACGGCGAGCTAAATCCGGCTTTCCAGGCCGGTGCGTTTGGGCTCACGGTGCGCCAGGTGGGAGTCTACCGCCAGGGGGCAAAGCCGCTGGTGGTGCTACCTGAAGGGTCTTCAGAGGTCGGGGCAGTGCTGACGGCGGCGGGCCTGACTGGGGTGGTGCCCCAGGGCTCTGGGTTTGAGGTGGTTGGGGCCAGCGGTCACCTGCCGCCAGAGGTAACTCCGGAGCTGGTCTCTTCAATTTTGCAAGTGGTTGGCGTTGCGGGTTAGGGCGTTATAGAACCCAGGTATGAATTCAAAATTTAACCCCTCCCGTGGAGGCAAACGACCGTTTGCCCCGATTAGGAGCGTTGGATGATTGATTCATCCCCGTGTTCAGCAACGCCAGACGGGCTAGGGGCTGTAACCCTTGGTGTTGGGCCGTTTAGCAGCTATGAATGACAGTCTCTAGTAGGCCGATCGCATGTCGCCGCGCTCGGCCCGGGCGCTCTCTTTGGCCTTGGCGGCGCTCTTTTTGAGGGCCTCCAGGCGCTTGATGTAGCGATCGCGCTGGCGCTTCTTGGGGGTTTGCTCGATCAGTGTTTTGAGGGCGCTGCCCAGGCTCTTGTAGGCATTGGGCAGGGTGTAGCCAAAGCGGGTGGCAATGGCGATCGCCCGCTCGTCGGCACTGATGCTCTCCTGTAGGGTTTTTTGGTTGTTGTTGCGCTTGTAGAGCCGCCAGCTGGAAAACCCGCACAGACTCAGGGCCAGCATCAGCAGCAGCCCGTCCTGTACCCACAGTTCGCCCACCGCACCGCCCAGGCCAATCGCCAGAGCCGCCATTTCCCAACCGTCCCGGGGAATGGTGTCGTTTTGGATGCGGCCCACCTCGTGCCAGAACAGTAGATTGCGCTGGTCGAGGGCCAGCTGCTCCCATTTGAGCAGATCGACCTGAATTTCGACCTGGTCTTTGCCCAGTTCTTCACAGGTGATTAAGGGTGGGGTAACGTCAATGGCCGACTCCACCGTCACCCAGCTCTGAAGCTCTGGGGGCAGTAGGCTTCTCAGACGGCGAAGCTCACCCATATCGGCGCGGGCAGTGGCGTACGAGGTCATGGAGGTTACGGGGTGGAAACTGCAAAATTAAATTTATTAATAGATCCTACCTTAAAGCCCATTAGTCAAGGGTCGGTTATCCGATGGGTAGCCGGGGTTGCCACGGAAGCATCTACGGTTGAGCCGGGCTGAGGAGACTGATACAGACCATTATATGGCCCAGCGCCAGAGGGACAGGCCTAGCGGGCCAGGGCCGCCGGGGAGACCAAATTGGCGATCGCGCCATCCAGCAGAGCGTAGCCCGCCTCCACCGTATCGATCTGGCAGAGCTGCTGGCGCAGGGGAGCGGCCCCCTCAAACCCTTTGACGTACCAGGCCATGTGTTTGCGGGCCTGGTGAATGCCCTTCTGGCCCTTGTACTGCCACAGCAGGCCCAGGTGCTCTCGGGCGCACCCCAGTCGGTCCCTGGAGGTGGGGGCCGGCGGGACGCAGCCGGTTTTGAGAAACTGGTCAATTTCACCCACCAGAAAGGGATAGCCCAGAGTGCCCCGCGAGCACATCACTCCATCGGCCCCGGTTTGCTCCAGGCAGCGTGCCGCCGCCGCCACCGAAACAATATCGCCATTGGCGATGACGGGAATGGACAGCGCCGCCTTGACTCGGGCGATCCACTCCCAGCGGGCCGGACCGTGATAGCCCTGGCTGCGGGTGCGGCCGTGGAGGGTGAGCATTTGGGCTCCGGCAGCTTCCATCTGGCGGGCAAATTCGACGGCGTTGATGTGGTCGTCATCCCAGCCAATCCGGGTTTTGACGGTGACGGGGACAGGAACGGCCTCAGCTACAGTGCGCACGATCGCCGCGGCCACCTCGGGCTGGCGCAGCAGCGACGAGCCCCCGCCTTTTTTGGTGATTTTGTTGACCGGACAGCCCATGTTGATGTCGATGGTTCTGGCCCCTTCGGCCACGGCTTTGCGAGCGGCGGCGGCCATAAAGTCGGGCCGACAGTCAAACAGCTGAACGCTGATCGGCTGCTCGCTGGGGTCAATGTCCATGATTTTTTCGAGCTGCTGGGCCTGACAGACCCCAGTGGCCTGAACCATCTCGGTATACAGCATGGAGCTGGGGGCGTAGCGGCGCACCAGCTGGCGAAAGGCGCGATCGGTGACGCCGGAGAGGGGCGACTGCAGCACCCGGCTGGGCACGGTGACAGAACCGATCACCAGGGGCGATCGCAGTCGCTGCTGCAGGGCGGGGGACAGGCTAACGGTGGCTAAATCAGGCATTTGCTGATTCTATCGCCTCCGACCACAGGCAGTAGCGGTTGCGGCCATTCTCCTTAGCGGCGTAGAGGGCCTGATCGGCCCGCTGAATCAACGTTTCGGTGGGCAGAGCAGGGGTCGGAATGAGGACGGCAATGCCAAAGCTGACGGTAACCTGCCCGTACAGCGGGGAGGCGGCGTTGGCAATGGCGAGACGCGTGAGGTAGGTCTGGGCTGCCGCGGCTAGGGCGATCGCCCCGGCCGCGGTCGTGTTGGGCAAGATCAGGGCAAACTCTTCGCCCCCGTAGCGGGCGGCCAGATCGGCGGGGCGCTTGGTCACCTGGGCCAGCAGGCGGGCGATCGATCGCAGGCAGTCGTCGCCCGCCAGGTGGCCGTAGGTGTCGTTATAGCCCTTGAAATAGTCGACATCGGCCAGTACCAGGGCCAAACTGCCCTGTTCTCGCTGCAGGCGCTGCCACTCCTGGGCCAGGTAGCGGTCAAACTCGCGGCGGTTGGCAATCTGGGTCAGGCCGTCGAGGTGGGCCAGCCGCTGCAGCTCATCGTTAGCGGCCTGGAGCTGCTGGTAGAGGGTGGCCTGCTGCAACGCCTGACTGAGCTGCAGCGTCACTTCTTCAATCAGGCTCAGATCGCTTTGCGTCCAGAGGCTTTTGTGCTCAATGGCGCTCAGGTAGTCAGGGCTGGGGCAGGCCCACAGTACCCCCTGCACTTGGTTTTCGATTCGAATGGCCGTGGCCAGGTAGGTTGTGTCCCCCTGCACCACCAGCTGGGAGGCATTGGGTCGCAGCTGCAGCGGATTGACCCGGTAGGGCAAAACCACCAGGCTGCTGTCCAGCATCAGCTGCTGTCGCAGCGCATCGGTAATTTCTAGCGGAACGGTGGGTTCACTCATGCCAGGCGACGGCACGGCAACCACAAACGGCGTGGGTAGGTTCGCCAGATTGTGTTGCAGCAGGGTAATCCCGCACTGGCGCAGGCGGAGGGCATTGCCCAGGTGCTCGACGGTGCAGGTGAGAATGTGCTGGACGTCCAGGCTGGCGCGAATTTCGTCGAGAATGTGGTTGAGCAACATCTCCTGGCGAGCCTGGTGCCGGACCTGTTCAAACAGGTGGCTCTGCTGCAGGGCGATCGCCAGGTGGGCCGAGATCTCAAGCAGGAGATCAATCTCGTGGGGCTGCCAGCATCGGGGCCCGTAGCACTGGTGCACAATGATCAGGCCCCACAGGTAGCGGGGCTGCCCAGGCAGATTGTGAATAATCGGGGCAACCAGGTTGGCTCGAATGTCAAAGCTCCGCAGCATTGCTCGATAGCACTGGCTCACGTTGCCCAGCGCTTCCACATCGTTAATCTGGCCAATTCGCCCCGACCAATACTTGGCGGCGTGCTCCTGGTCAAAGCAGGCGTCTTCTACCTGGCGGTGCAGTACCGACAGCGATTCATCGACAACGGCTTCGTGGGTGACCAGGCCGCGGCCGTTGCGGCCAAACTGGTAGATAATCACGCGATCGGCCTGGATCTGCTGCCGCACGTCCTGCACGGCGGTCTGCAAAATTGTCTCTAGATCGAGCGTGTTGTGCAGTCGCTGCAGGCTGTCCTTCAGCAGAGTAGGGCGGGTAGATGGGGCGGCGGTGACCGCCAGCCAGTGGTCGACTCGCGCGGTCACATCGGCGGCGACAAAGGGGTAGGTTAAATAGTCTTGGCCCCCCGAGGTAAACACCTGCTGGCGGCTGGGGGCATCCTCAAACCAGCCGGCAAAGAGGACCGGTATAGCGGCTGTGGTGGGGTTGGCGGCCAGCTTTTGGCCCAGGGTATAGCCCCAGCTGCTGGCCCCGGCGACCTGTAGGATGATCAGATCGGGCAGCGGGTCTGACGACCCTGCCCGGAGCAGCACCTCCGTTTCTGTACAGATCTGCACCCGGTGGCCGGCGGTAGACAGGAGCTGGGCCAGGGCCTCAGCCTGGTGGGGGGCAGCCTTCGCGATCAAAACCGTTGCCTGTTGACGTAACGACATCCCTGCCACCCTCTACCCGAGCCTTGCCAGGCCCCGGCGCGACCCAATATAGCCATCGCCAGAACCGTTAGGACATGACCAATGCTCCTGAAGCGATGGCTATACGCCATTGCGCCGCCCCAGTTTTTTGCCTTTGGAAGCGGCCAATGGCCTAGGCGCAATGGCCATCGCTATATCACCTGATCAACGCCTCCTCCCTCACTCCTCCGCCCAAGGGCAGTGGGGTGTTTTTGCCTTACCCCCTAGCGTTCCCGTGGGGGGCGGTGTCCTCGCACAAAAGGCTGTGCCAGATAGAATGCTGCCCCAGACAGTGAAGTGACCTCGAACCAGGCCTCGATTACGCTAGCATAGCGACCTCTAGAGCTGGTGTAGCTGATTTAGCGTCGCCCTACGAGCCAGTAGGTCATCATCTGGCCCCGACCTTTGACCGCCACATAGCCCCGGGGCTCAAACTGAAACTGGTCCTTGAGCTTTTCGTATAGCTCGGGCGTTACCTGAATCCGTTGGGCCTCGCCTGTGGCCTCCATGCGGCTGGCAATATTGACGGTGTCGCCCCAGAGGTCGTAAGCAAACTTGCGTCGGCCAATCACCCCGGCGACGACCGGACCTGTGTTGATGCCCACCCGAATTTGAAAGGTGTTGCCGTCAGGTCGGGGGAACTGCTTAATAGCGTCACAGATGTCGAGGGCAAATTGGGCGATCGCAGCGGCGTGGTCATCGTTGAGGGTGGGCAGCCCCCCGGCCACCATGTAGGCATCGCCGATGGTCTTGATCTTTTCTAGCCGATGAAACTCGGCCAGCTGGTCAAACATGGAGAACACTTCGTTCAGCATCTTGACCAGCTGGCGCGGCGTCATCTGGCTGGAGGCGGCGGTAAAGTTAACCAGGTCGGCAAACAGCACGCTGACCTGGTCCAGGCTTTCGGCAATGGTGCGAGCTCCGCCCTTGAGCCGCTGGGCAATGCGGTAGGGCAAAATGTTGACCAGCAGGCGATCGGCCTGCTGCCGCTGCTGGCGCAGTTCGGTCTCCATCTGGCGCCGCTCGCTGATGTCGTGAACGATGCCCTCGTAGTGTAGGAAGTTGCCTTCTTTATCCCACACTTTCCAAATGTCTTCGCTGACCCAAAAAGTGGTGCCGTCTTTGCGAAATACCTCTGACTCAGCGTCGGTAATCTTGTCAAAGCGATTCAGGTAGACCACCAGCTCATCGCGACGCTTGGGCTGGAGATAGATCTGGCGGCTGATATCGGCGATGGTGTCCACCATCGCCTGGGCGGAGTCGTAGCCGTAGAGGCGAGCCATGGATGGGTTGACGCTGAGCAGCTGACCGTCCACTGATGCCTTGAAGATGCCCACCGTTGCATTCTCAAAAATGCTGCGGTAGTTGGTTTCGGCGGCCATCAGCGCCCGTTCCATCTTGGTGCGCTCCTGCACCTCCTGGGTGAGCAGGGCGTTTTGCTGGCTGAGCTGCTGCCGCTGCTGGGCCAACCGCAGCTGGTTCTGCACCCGCACCAGCACCTCCTGCACAGCAAACGGTTTGGTGATGTAGTCGGTGGCCCCCGCCTGAAACGCCTTGACCTTGTCGATGGAGTCTACTAGCGAACTGAGGACAATGACTGGAATCTCGGTGGTCAACGGATCGTGCTTGAGCTGCTGGCACAGGGTATAGCCGTCCATGTCCGGCAGCAGCAGATCGAGCAGCACCAGACCCGGTTTTGAGGCGGAGATATACGCGATCGCCTGCTGCCCACTTTCGGCCACCAGAATTTTGTACCCCTGCTGGCTCAGCAGCCGTTGCAGCAGGCACGCGGTTTCAGTATCGTCGTCGACGATGACTAAATCGATAGCGGCGGGAGCGTCATCCACAGAGCGGGGGCAGGGCAGGCTAGGTCATTGGTCTAAGCATAGGGGCATTGCGTTGAAATGATGCACCAAAATCTGTCCTCGGCTCTAGGGTAGCGCTGTTGGTCCCCCCTGGGGGGTTGAACCCCTGAATGGCTGGCCGCGTGGAGTGGCCCTGGGGCGGGTAGAACCAGGGCCGGAGCCGATTCTGGGGATATGGGGAACGTCCCTAGCGGACCTTGAGAGCGCCGCCGCGATCGCGGTACCCCGTCACCAGCCCCTGGCGGAAGGACACCTCGCCCTCGCTGAAGTGAAATACCTCCTCGCAGTTGGTGTCATTGCGGCTGACCGCCATGGGGGTTTGGCCCTCGGCCCGCAGCACGTCACCCCGGCTCGACCCCATGGTCCAGAATTGGGGGGTGGGTTGCTCTGGCGGTAGGGGCGGCAGCTGGAGCGATACTTTCAGAGTGTTGTCGGAGTTGAGGTAGCCAATCGCGTGGCCATTTTCAAACAGCACCGAACTCTTGCCGTAGTAGAGGGTTGTAAATTGCTGGGAGGTGTACTGCTCCTGACGGGTCGGTGCGCCCTGAACCTGTACCACTTCGGCCTGGGTTGACCCCAGGGTCCAGTGGTTCTCGGGGGCTTGGGTAGAAACCACCAGGGGGCTGTTGGCCAGCACCCGCAGGTTGCCTTCCCCGTTGTCGTACTGCTTGACATAGCCGTTGTGCAGTTCGACCAGGCTGTTGCCGTAGCGCAGGGTTTGCTGGCAGGCATTGTGGTGCTGCATGGTCTGAGAGGGGGCCCCCTGAATGGCCATCACCAGGTCGCGGTCAGAGCCAATGGTCCAGTAGGTTTTGTCGGCGGGGGTGAGGTGGGGGCGGCTGTCCACGTTGCTCTGGGCGTACTGGAGGTTGCGTTCGTACTCGCCCACCTTAGTCTGGGCCAGGGCCGCGTTGGGGTTGCCGTTGGGCACCGCCCGCATGTGGGCGATCGCCTGTTGCCAGAGCATCGCCACCTCGGCCCACTCCTCGCTGTAGGCGGCGGTTTGGGTCAGCTCGGCGGCCGCCATGGCCCGCTCGGCACCCTGGCGAAAGGGGTCGGCCTGGGTCGCGGCCTCCGCTCGGTAGAGAGGCAGGGACAGCGATCGCGCCTGGGGCACCAGCCAAAAGACGCTGGCGGCGACCCCCAGACCCACCGACAGGCCCACCGCTCCCCAGGTGAGTCGCTCGCGCAGGGTTTGGCCGGGGCGCTTGAGTTGGAAGGTATAGAGAGTTTGAGGCTTTTGCCCGTCTAGCTCGGGGTGGCTATGTTTAGTCATAGTGGTGGGTGAGGAGTACACGACCCCAGACATACCTGGCCCACTCAGGGGCTAAGGCAGCGTTGTCCTGGGACTTCCGAAAATCAGTAAACCTGGTGACGTTTTTTCAGGAACGCTGGCGGTAATGACAACAGAGGCGGCCGACCTCAATTTATCTACCTTAAGATAGAAGGTGGTAAGAGGGATTTTCATCCGAAAGGATGAAATCCTCAGCCCTATTCACCCTATCCTAGGCCATCGATCTATAATTCTAGGCTTGTCTGATTTTATGGAAGCTTATTTAAACTGCCCCAGTCCGTCAACCCTGCACCACTCTGATATCACTTTTTCGTGACTAAGTCTGCTTAGGATCGAACATGAATGAACTTTCGCTGGGGTGGCAGCTGCCCCCAGCCGAGCCCTGCCCCGATTGCTGGGTCGATGCCGTGGCCCAGGCGCTGCCAGGCCCTAACCACCGCTGGCTGGCCCAGGTGCTATGGCAGCGCCAGGTGTGTTCCCTTGAGGATCTGGCTGGCTGGCTCAACCCGGCGGCCTACCGGCCAACGCCAGCCAGCGCCCTGGGGGCCGACCTGGCGATCGCGGTCAACCGACTCCAGCAGGCGATTGACACCCAGGAGAAGGTGGCAATCTGGGGTGACTTCGATGCGGACGGGGTAACCGCCACGGCGGTGCTGTGGGACGGGTTGGGCCAGCTGATTCCCAAGGGCGATCGGCTCAGGTACTTCATCCCCAACCGCCTGATCGAATCCCATGGGCTGTCGCGGCGCGGCCTGGACCAGCTGGCCGAGTGGGGAGCCACCCTGCTGGTCACCTGCGACACCGGCAGCACCAGCGGGGCGGAAATTGCCTACGCCACGGACCTGGGCATGGCGGTGATCGTGACCGACCACCACACCCTGCCGCCCGGCGAGAGTGGGGCCGACATCGGCGCAGTGGCGCTGCTCAACCCCCGGCGGCTGCCGCCGGAGCATCCCCTGGCGACCCTCTCGGGGGTGGCGGTGGCCTACAAGCTGCTGGAGGGGCTCTACGGAGCGCTGGCGTCGCCGCCGCCCCTGGACCCGGTGCTGGATCTGGTGGCGATCGGCCTGATTGCCGACCTGGTGGAGCTGCGGGGGGACTGTCGCTACCTGGCCCAGCGGGGGCTGGCGCAGCTACAAACCCAGACCCAACCGCACCCCCCCTACCCCAGGCCGGGGCTGGCGGAGCTGCTGGCCCTCTGCAAGCGCACGGGCGATCGCCCGACGGATATTTCCTTTGGGCTGGGGCCGCGCATCAACGCCGTCAGCCGCATCCACGGCGATGCCAGCTTCTGTGTGGAGCTGCTGACCAGCCAGGACCGCGATCGCTGCAAAACCCTGGCCTCCGAAGCAGAGCTGGCCAATACCCGCCGCAAGGCCCTCCAGCGCGATCTCTACGAGCAGGTGATGGCCAGGGTGGCCCAGGTCGACCTCGCCACCACCCGCTGTCTGGTGCTGGCCGACGAGCAGTGGCCCACGGGCATTCTGGGCCTGGTGGCGGGGCAGGTGGCCCAGGCCCTGGGGCGGCCCACCATTCTGCTGCGCCTCGATCCCCCCGACCAGACCGCTGGCCCCCAGCTAGCGCGGGGGTCGGCGCGATCGGTAAAGGGGCTGGATCTGTACCAGCTGTTTCAGGCCCAGGCCGACCTGCTCAGCGGCTTTGGGGGACATCCCCTGGCGGCGGGGCTGACCCTGCCGGTGGAGCACATTGAGCTGCTGGCGGCGGCGCTCAACCGGATGGTGCGTGAGCAGCTGGGCGGGGACTCCGCGCCCCAGCCGGTGCTGGAAATCGATCTGGCGGTGACGGTGAGCGACCTGGGCCAGCCTCTGTTTCGCCAACTGAAGGCGCTGGAGCCCTGCGGCATGGGCAACCCGGTGCCAAAGCTGCTGGTGCGCCAGGCCTGGTTTCAAAATGCGTTTCACAGGCGGCTGCGCGATCGCCACAACAAGACCGTCGGCTTCATCAAGACCGAGTTTGAGCTGTGGGATGACGGCGCTGTGGCCGGGTTTCCGGGGGAGTGGTGGGGCCACTACCGCGACGAGCTGCCGACGGGGCGCTGCGACCTGGTGGTGGAGCTGGACTTCAACAGTCACACCGGCTACCACGTCAAGCTGGTGGATGTGCGGCCGGTGCAGGTCGAGGCGGCTGGAGCAATGCCGTCACCAGCGGTTCCCATTTTGGATTGGCGGCAGCAGGTGCCCCCGGAGCCCGCTGCGGCGCTGCGGGTCGATCAGGCCCCGGTGCAGTGGAGTGACTGGCAGGCCTGGCAGCGGCAGGCGGCGCAGACCGGTCTCCCCCTGGCCCTGACCTTTGCAGCCGACGATGACCTGTCCCCGGTTGTGGTCTGGCAGGAGCTGGTGGGGGTGGCCAAGTACCTGGTTCGCACGGGCAAGACGGTGGCGCGATCGCAGCTCAGCGATCGGCTGCGCCTGTCGGCCCCCAGTCTGGCCATCGGTCTGTCTGCCCTTCAGGTGTCTGGGTTTGAGATCACCGACCTGGATGACGATGCGATCGCCGTTCGGGCTAGCTCTGGTTCCCCTGACCCCAGTTCAGCGCCCGAGCGAGCGCAGGTGCAGCGCTTTCTGGACGCTGTGCAGGAGGAGCAGTTTCGCCGCCGCTATTTTGCTCAGGTGCCCGTGACCGCCCTTTCCTGATAGGGTGGTCACGGCCCACCCTATTCTCTGCCATGGTCACCGACTGGTTCTACCCCTTTCCCCCGCTGATCGAGGGCACGCTGTTGAAGCGCTACAAGCGGTTTTTGGCCGACATTGAGCTGGCGACCGGGGAGGTGATCGTGGCCCACTGTCCCAATACCGGACCGATGACCGGGGTTTGCCACCCCGGCGGGCGGGTGCTGGTGTCCCACAGTACCGACCCCAAACGCAAGCTGGCCTACACCTGGGAACTGGCCGAGGTGCGCGACACGGTACCCACCTGGGCCGGGGTGAACACGGCTCTGCCGAACCGAGTGGTGAAATCGCTGCTGGAGGCCCGCCAAATTCCGGAACTGGGGGAGTACAGCACCATTCGCCCCGAGGTGCGCTACGGCGGCGACGGCAAAAGCCGGATCGACTTTGTGATCGCGGGGGAGACCAGCGCGGTGCCGACCTATATCGAGGTAAAAAACACGACCTGGGCCAGGGGCAACCTCGCCCTGTTTCCCGATACGGTGACCACCCGGGGTCAGAAGCACCTGAAGGAACTGGCGGCGCTGGGGCCTGCGGCCCGGGCGGTGATGCTGTACTTCATCAACCGGGGCGACTGCACGGCGTTTGCGCCGGGGGACGAGGCCGACCCCACCTACGGCAGGCTGCTGCGGGAGGCGGTGGCCCAGGGGGTGCAGGTGCTGCCCTGCCGGTTTGAGGTCACCCCCGAGGGGATGCGGTATGCGGGCCTTGCCCCGCTGGTTTTAGACTGAGGGCAGGCGGCTCGATTTGACCATGGCGCGTTCGATCTGGAGACGTTGGCTGATAGGGGAGCTGAGCTGGGCACGGCTGGGGCGATCGCTGGTGCTGATCTACCTGGTTTTCGCGCTCTACGTCTACCTGCGGGCCGACAGCATGATCTTTCTGCCCCAGCCCGCCAGCTACACCGACACCGAAGAAATTCTGAAAATTGCGGTCACCGATCGCGAACGGATCTCAGCTCTGTACCTGCCCAACCCCACCGCCCGCTACACCCTGCTCTACAGCCACGGCAACGCCGAGGATCTGGGGGACATTCGCCCGGTGCTGGAACGGCTTCACCGCTGGGGGTTTAGCGTGTTGGCCTACGATTACCGGGGCTACGGCACCAGCGACGGTCGCCCCAGCGCCGCCAACGCCTACGCCGATATTGAGGCGGCCTACAACTATCTAACTGGGGCACTCGGCAAGGCCCCGGCGCAAATCCTTCCCTATGGGCGCTCGGTGGGTAGCGGCCCGTCTACGGCTTTGGCCACAGACCATCCAGTCGCGGGGCTAATTTTGGAGAGTGCCTTTACTTCGGTCTTTCGGGTGGTGGTGCCCTTTCCGCTGCTGCCCTTCGACCGGTTTCCCAACCTCGACCGTCTGCCTCGCCTGGGCAGCCCGGTGCTGGTCATGCACGGCTATGCCGACCAGGTTATTCCCATTCACCACGGCAAGACCCTGTACGAAGCCGCCTTGACCCCAAAGCAGTCCCTCTGGGTGGACACCGCCGGGCACAACGACTTTACCTGGGTGGCAGGCGATCGCCATCGGCAAGCCCTGCTGGCGTTTGAGGGGCTGATTTCGAGCCTCCCAGGCCCTAATCCCTGAGCTCTGGGGGGGAATCCACCCGCCCAGAGCTGACCGGACAGTGGGCGTATACCGAATCCGAACCACACAACTTTGATTCCCCAAAGGCAGAACCGTAGGGTGCATTCCAAGCTAAACTCCCATCTGGCAACGTGCCGATCGCTTTGGTTAGCCGCGATGCACCGCGGAGAATCGGGGGTAGATAAGCCGGATTGAGTATTAGCAGTAGCTCTGTCCAGACCCTCAGCGGGCGGAATAGGTGAGCGATCGCAGGGCAAAGTGCGGCAGCGCCAGCATCCGTCGCCAGCGCCAGGGCTCTTTGTAGAGACGGTAGAGCCACTCCAGGTGGTTGTCGCACATCCACTGGGGCGCGCGGGACTTGACCCCGGCCCAAATGTCAAAGCTACCGCCGACCCCAATCCAAATGCTGTGGGGGCAGAGGTGGCGATGGTCGCGAATCCACAGCTCCTGCCGGGGAACTCCCATGCCCACCAGAATGACGCTGGGCTGAAGCTGCTCCAGGCGCTGCAAAAATTCGGGCTGCTCCTCAGGCCCCAGGTAGCCGTGCTGGGTACCGACGACCTTCAAGCCAGCCAACTGCCGCTGCCAGTAAATCCCGGCGCGATCGGCCACCCCTGGCACGCCACCGTACATAAAGACGGTTTCCTGGGGGGACAGACGCTTGAGCACCGACGCCGCCAGCTCAATGCCGGGCGATCGCTCAATCCGCTGCCCCTGGGTGCGGAAGTACAGCACCACCCCGGCTCCGTCGGGGATGACCAGTTCGGCATTGAGAATGACCTGGCGCAGGGCCGGGTTCTGGTCGGCCTGCATCGCCATTTCGGCGTTGAGGGTGACCACGTGGGCACCGTGCCCCTGGCGGTACTGTTCGACTAGCCAGCCGGCGTAGTCGGCCCGCCAGTGGACGGGCAACCCCATCACCTTTAAAACTTCTGGGCTATTTGAGCGCCCCGCTAACACCATAACGACCTCCTCGCACCTGCATCCACAAGTCAAGCGCCCAACCCAAGCCGTTAGCCCCGCGAGAGCCGTAGACCCCCGCAACCCAGGGTTTGAGGTCAGTCTCTCAGGCTGAACGCCTAGACGTAGCCATCGTCCGAACAGTTGGGACATGACTGATACGCTTCAAGCGATGGCTGTACGCCGTTGTGCTACCTCAGTTGGCAACCGTGGTACGGTTCAACGTCCTGAGCACAATGGCCATCGCTATATTTAAGCGCATCCACTTAGATCTGCGACTAACCATAGAGACCATACCTCGAAATTGAGGCATTGTGCTGCATTTCTCGCCAGCGAAACCAAGGCTTTAACGAGGGGCTGCCAGAGTGTCTAGAGCCAGCCGAGCTCGGGCCTGCACTGCAGGGGTTTCGTCCTGCTGAAACACCTGCTGTAGGGCGTTTAAGATCGGTGTTGGATCGGCCTTGACCAGGCCTTTGGCCAGGGTTTGCAGCGCGGCGATCGCGGCGTAGCGCACCACCCATTCTGGATCGGTTGTGGCCTGGGTCAGAACCTCCAGCACCTCGGCCTGGGACGCGGCAGCCTGGTCGGGAGTCAACCGCGTCCAGTCGATCGTACCGAGCCCCCGGGCGGCGGCCCGGCGCACGCTGAGGGCAAAGTCCCCCTTTGCGGTTTCGAGCAGCACGGGCAGGGCACGGGGGTCGCCAATCAGCGCCAGGGCGCGAATGGCCCAGGCCCGAGCGCCGTAATTGTAGCCGTCGATCTGCTCCAGCAGGGCGGGCACCGCGACGCTGCCCAGGGAGGCCAGGCCTTCCACCGCCGCTACCGCTGCGCCGGGGTTGTTGTAGCCCAGCACGGTAATCAGGGTGGGAATGGCGGCGGCATCCTGGGTGGCGGCTAACTGATGAACCGCTAGGGCCATGGCCCCTTTTGAATCGGCGGCTTCAACCGCCTGAATGAGCTCCGCTACTGTTGCGCCCACGTTTCTGTGCTCCCCTTACGCCTGCCTAGTCCGGCGGTCTGACGGCATTGGTCCAGTATTGAAAGGTTTCAGCCCCAATGCGATCGCCGCTCTCCCGATAAATGTCCTGCAAACACTGGTAAAACGCCCGGGCTTCGGCGACCAGCCCAAACATTGTCAGGCATTTAAGCATCCGAGTGATGCGCAGGTAGTTGTGGTTAAATCGGCCCAGCCAGGTGAACTGCCGCTGGGGGTAATGCTCTGCGCGCGTGACGATGGCTCCGGTAGAGCCCTGCTCCTGTCGCTGGAGCCCGTAGAACCGCAGCATGACATCCAGCGATCGCAACAGGTTCTGGCGCAGGGTCGGATCGTGCTGAAAGGCCCGAATAACGTCGGCATCGACCAGGGGCGCATGGAGGTTGAAGGCACTTCTTTCGCCCAGGGGAAACAGCCACTGAATGTAGTCGTGGACCGTCTCCAGGGTCTCAAACCCCCAGTTCCACATAGTCTGGATCGTGCGGCCCTGGGCGTCGGGCTGTTGACCCAGATAGAACGGCACAATTTTGTGGGTGAAGTGGTTTGCCTGACTCACCGGTGGCCACCCTCCAAACTCAACAACTGTCTCCAGGGTACGATCCGATCGCGCCCCCTGGGGCATGAACCGTGAGGATGTACGGAAGGATGCCCCCGCTCCAGGCTAGAGCAGATCGTCCATCAGCACCAGCACCTGACGGGCCTCGTCGGTTAGGCCACCGTGGGGAAAGCCCGACTGGCGCAGGTGTGACTCCAAAACCCCCTGCAGGGCAATCAGCTTGAGGCTGTTTTCGGCCAGGGTAGCGGCGATCGCCCCCGCCGCTGGCAAATACCCGATCGCGCCCAAATCCATCATTGCCGATCGCCTGAGCTGGAGGTTGGGCTCCTGCAGGCGCTCCATCAGGCGATCGCAGTAAGTGGTATCGCCGGTCAGCTGGTAGAGCGCCCGGGCGGCCGCATTTTGCACCTGGGCTACCTCATGCTCCAGAAACGGCGTGATCTCTGGAATCGCCTCAGTCGCGCCGAGGCTGCCCAGGGCTTCGAGTACGGCGTTATAGGGCTGAACCAGGTGGGGCTTGCCGGGGACGCCTACGGCGGCGACCACTCCCCCCGCCAGCAGGGCCCGCAGCGCTGAAATCGGCTGCGGATCCCCCAGCGCCTCCAGGGCCTGGGCGGCCGATTCGCGCACGTAGTAGTCGTCGCAGTCCAAGCACTGAATTAAGGCAGGTACGACGCGGCGATCGCCCAGCTTGCCCAGGGCCCGAGCCGCGTTGCGCCGCAGCGGGTACCCCCCGTCGGGGGCGCGATCGGCCTCATCCTCCAGCGCCGCCACCAGCGCCTCAACCGCTGCAGGTTCCGACACACGAAAGCGCCCTAGCCACCAGGCGGCATAGTAGCGCAGTCCCGTATCCACCGTCTGGCGCAGGTTCGCAAGGGCCTGCTCAACCGTCAGCGGCTCACCACCGGCCTGAATTGGCGGTTGCGACTCCTGCTCCATAATGATCGGGTCTCCAGCGAAACGCAGGTCGTCTAGTCAGACGCCAGAGGCTGAATGCTGACAATTTTGCCGCCCATGCGGGTAATCCGCTGCATTTCTTCGTTCATACGGCTGTAGGGCACCTTGATAAAGGTGCTGCCGCTCTTGCGAATGGGGTAGTTGTTTTGATCGGTGGCGTCGTTTTGGCGCAGCCCTTCAACTTCGTAGAGAAAAACCCGGTTGCCCGAGGGGGAAGTGGTCTGACTGCCAAAGGCATTTTGAGCGAGCATAGGAAACTCTCCTGGTCGTTGCGAGATCTCGAATACGGCGATAAAAAACCGTTGGGCAAACCTAGAGATTTGCCCAACGGCTGATAAACCTAGAGGCTGGCGGCGGTAACGCTGGTGACGCGGCCGCCCTGCTTGTGGATCTGCTGCAGCTTGGCCGACAGCTGTTCGTAGGGCACCAGGTAGGCGGTATTGATCCGCCGCACCTTGGGGTAGCGAGGCAGGTTGGCCCCCACCACTTCTACCCGGTACACCTTACCGGCGCTGGCTCCGTAGGGGGTGGACCCACCCAGGGCCTGGCTGGGGGTAGCCAGCTTGTTGGCCTGGGCCGACCAGCCCGCCGCCGCGCTGGTGGGGGGAATCACCGACGAAGAGGTGTTGCGGCCCAGCTCGCCCGCCAGGCGAGACTTCTTGCCGCCTGACTGGGCGCGATCGCTGGTGGCATAGCCCCGGTACACCTGGAAAATGCGGGTGAAGCCCACGGAGCGCTGGCCCGGCTGATAGACGAAACTGCGGTAGTAGGGCACCACGTTGTCGCCAAAGTTGGCCTGGTACTCTTCGCTGTCGATGAAGGAGTCTACGTCAGCGTCGTAGCCCTCGGTTTCGTAGCGATCGAGGTGCTCGACCACCTCGGCCTCGTCGTAGACGGCGCGGCCCAGCAGGTGCTTGGTGTGCAGCTCAATCACCCGGGTTTGGAAGTTGGGGTAGAAGAATTTTTCTTTATACAGCTCCGACTTGGCCACAGCCCGCACAAAGTCGCGAACGCTGATATAGCCATTCTTCAGCAGCGACTCGGCACCGACCAGGCGCTCAGATTTCATCAGGTAGTCGTTACCCAGAAGCTGGCGGTACACGGCCCGAATCACCACTTCGGCGTCTTCGGGAGACCAGTTGGCGCGTAGCTCCACGGGCGAGGTTTCACTAAATGCAGCCGTTCCCAGCCGGGATGCTGCCGTTGTAATAGGCACAGGATTATCCTCCTTATCAGCACAGTGGGCCAAACCCACTCCGAATTCAACACAGCGAAATCAAAACAGCAGAATAAAAACTGGCGCAGCACCCCAGACCCAGCCTTGATTCAGAGATTGCGCAGACCTAATGGCCTGCGCCAACCCTGCCCCAGAGCGCCAGCCCCAAAAGCTCCACAACCGTGGAACCCAGTACTCCGCCAGATACGGCGTCAAAGCCGCTGTCCTAGGCCGGGTCGACCTTGGTTACCCGACCGCCGGCGCGGTTAACTTGTTGAAGTTTGCGCGAGAGCTGCTCGTAGGGCACCAAAAACTCAGTGCAGGTGCGGCGCACCTGGGGGCTCCCGGCCACAGCGGCCTGGGTGACCCGAACCCGGTAGAGTCGCTCTCGGTTGCCGCCAGATCCGCCTACGATGGCGGCTCCGGTAGCACCACTTCCTACTGGCGAGGCGGAGTTGCGGGCAACTTCGGATACGAGCTGAGACCGAACCCCCTGGGCGCGATCGCTGGTACCATAGCCTCGATAGAGCTGGAAGAAGCGGGTAAACCCGACGGTTTTTTGGCTGCGCTGGGTCAGGTGGCCGCGATAGTAGGGCACAACGCTGTCCCCAAAGCTGTCGCGGTACTCGGCGGAATCGAGGTAGGAGTTGATTTCCGCTGCGTAGCCGTGGGTATTATAAAGATCGGTATGAAATGCGATTTCGTCCTGGCTGTAGGGCGCCCGACCCAGCAGGTGCTTATAGTTCAGCTCAATAAACCGATTTTGTGGACCGCTCAGGAAAAACTTGTCCCGATACAGGTCAGACAGGGCCAAGGCCCGGACAAAATCGCGAACTGAAATGTCTCCTTGCCGGAGCAGCGACTCGGCGCTGGTGTTGCGCTCACTGGCCATGATGTACTGGTTGCCGAATACCTGACGATAGGCGGCACGGATGACCGCTTCTACATCACCTTCGGTCCAGTTGGGCCGCAGCTCAACTCGCATTGACTCGCTGTAGGGCGAAACGCCAAGGCGTCCCGCTGCAGTGGTTACTGCCATGGTTGCCTCCTTGGGCGTATAGATACAACAATGCCCGGAGCAACAAACAATCGCTAACAAGTCGCTAACAACTGTCTGCCCCTCCGGGCAAATGGCCAACCTAGCTTAGAGCGTTGATGGCGTAGTCGATGTAGGAGTTGGCTTCAACGGCACCGTCGCCAGACAGACCGTGGTTAGCTTTGATGTACTTCAGAGCTTCCACGTACCAGCTGGGAGACAGTTCGAAGGTGCTGTTGATTTCGTCCAGGCCAGCCACCAGGTACTCATCCATGGGGCCGGTACCGCCAGCGATCAGGCAGTAGGTGACCATGCGGAGGTAGTAGCCGATGTCGCGAGAGCACTTAGCTTTGCCGCGCTCGTCAGCTGCGTAGTTAGCGCCCTGCATTTGGGTGGTGTAGGGGAACTTGTTGTACACGGCTTGAGCAGCGCCGCTCACCAGGGAGTCAGACTTGCTGGTCAGAGCTTTAGCAGCTTCCAGACCAGACTGAGCCTGGCGGAAACGGCCAAAGGCGGTTTGCATTTCGGTGCTGCTCAGGAAACGGCCCTGGGAATCAGCAGCAGCTACGGCTTCGGTCAAAGGGGTTTTCATAGTCTTAAGGTTCTCCTTCTATGGTCTTCACAGCGAATAAACGAATGAGAGGCCAGCGCAGCGTGACTAAACTCAAATATTGAGCAAATCAGGCGGCGCAAACCGGCTAAGGCTTAGCTAGACCTAAGCAACCGCAGCCGCAGCCAGGTCGAAGTAGCTGCCGATCTCGGAAACGAGGGAGCTGCAATCACCTTGGGTGATGTTGCTGGTGTCGTTCACGATACCGATGGCAGAGGCCTTCATTTTCTCAACGCCAGCAGCCACAGAAGCGCCGGGGGTGCCCAGAGCAACATAGGTCTCGCGCAGGCCATTCAGGCAGCGATCGTTGAGAACGCTGGCGTCGCCGGAGAAGACGGCGTAGGTCACATAGCGCAGGATGATTTCCATGTCGCGGAGGCAAGCAGCCATACGACGGTTGGTGTAGGCATTGCCACCGGGAGCGATCAGCTGGGGCTGCTCAGCGAACAGAGCGCGAGCAGCATCAGAAACGATCTTGGAAGAGTTGCTGGTGATGCGGTTCACGGCGTCCATGCGCTTGTTGCTGTCGGCAACCATGCGCTGCAGAGCATCAATCTGATCGGTGGAGAGGAAGTCGCCTCGTGCGTCAGCTTGGGAAACGACTTTAGTGAATGCGTCAAACATCGACTCAAATCTCCTAATATTTTTGTCGCTGAGTTTGCTTGAAAGTGGCCCCTGAAGATGTCCAGAGGACCGAGTTAATCATTAGTTCAGCCGGAGCTGCCTAACCAATCTATAGGAAGGATCTTAAAGATCAGCGTGTTCGGTTTTCTCATCTAGGTTACATTTCTTCAAGGTTGTTCAAGCTTCTACATAAACAGCTCAATATCCCTTGGAGAGGAGGTGGATGAGAGGGAGGAAGGGTGGTTCTGTAAGAGATCCGCAACATTCCTCGAAACCGTTGCCTGAATTGGCTTTCGCTAATTCAATTAACCCTCCAAAATTGTTTATACACCGCCATTGTGTCTTTGTCTTTTACAAGTTATTAAGGAAAAGCTATCGTTGGACCGGGGGCAAAGCGAAAGAATTTAGCTACCGCAGGCACTCCAGCCACTCTGTGAAATCCTCCTGGCCCTCTCAGGTGTTGTAATATTTCGCAACAATGGGGCCGAGGCAAGGTTGGGATGCGATCGCCTGGGAGCAGGTTTATCGGGGGCTGAACCCCTCTTCGCAGGGGCGATCGCGCTAGTTTTGCGCCGCCGCCCGTCAAGATCGACGGCGTTGCCCCTGGCTCAGCGGTATGATCTACTCAGGTCAACTCAGCAACCCCATTGCGGGGCAGAGTTGACGCATTTCTGAGAGCGCTAGTCAGTATACGTAATAGAAACCTGCCCCATGGCTGTAATGGATGTAATGGACTTTTTCCGCATGAGTGCGGGCCAGTGGAACTCCCAGCGCACGACCCATCACCTGCCCTTTCGACGGGCCGAGCTAGGAGGCTCTAAGATTTCAGTAGAAGCCCTCGACCAGGGACACCCCAGCGTGGTCGAAATTTGCCAGTTGCACGATGTCGATCCGGCCCTGGCGGTCGGGGGGGCCTACGTCACCTGGGCCGGAGCGATGGCCTGGGACAAGGACGATGAGAACCATACGGGCAGCACGGTCTTTGCCCTGGTGCCCGATGCGGAAGACCCCAGCCGAGGGCAGCTGCTGCGCGAGCGCGGCTACGCTGAAATTGTGCCTGTGATTGGTCGCTACGAAATTGATGGGGATGGTGGTCTGCTGCTGATCACGGAATACGAAACCATGAGCTCGGTCGAGCGGTTTTGGTTTGCCAATCCCAACCTGCGGCTGCGCACCAGCGTGGTGAAGCGGTTTGGCGGCTTTAGCACGGCCTCCTTTTGTGCCGAGTCGCGCCTGGCTGAGTCTGCCGCTGGAGCCGAGGAAGTCCAGGCATCGTCCCAGGCCCCTGTCTCAGCCTTTGGCTGGTGAGCCGTGGGCTACCGCCCGGGTCTGACTTAAACATAGCTGTAGCTGGTCCGGTTGAAACCTTCTCCTGGTGAACGTTCAAACGTTTGAACATTCGGGAGGTGTGGGTGTCCTCGCCAGCGTGACTACGGCTCTACATCGGCGGCAAACTAACTGTGCCTCAGCGAGGTCTGACTGCAGCCAGAAAAGGCTTTGCCGGAGCGCAGGTGGTTGAAGGGAATTAGGCCTCCCGGACGGCTGGGGCAGACTATGGGCCGTCTGGGTTCCGAAGATGCTCCAGGCCTAGTTTTTATTTTTTCCGACCAAAAATGGAACCGCTGAAACATTCTTGAAGAAACATAACTGTTTGTTTCTCTCTCTGTCGAAAGACAAATCTTTGATCCCCGTTTCTCCTAGGCTAAGTCCTAGCTGTTTTTGAGCCAATCGCACGGGTTGCGGTTTAGGCTCAAGCGTTGTTCAGGGTTCGTGGGTAATGGCTGAAACCTTGGCCGTCAAACTTCTGCGGGTCTTCAGCAACAGCAGTCTTGTTTAGCCAATGGAGGACAACTGGTTGTGACTTTGCCGCTATTAGCCTATGCTCCCAGTAGCCAAAACCAGCGCGTGGTGGGCTATGAAGTGCCGGGAGATGAACAGTCTAAAATTTTTACACTGGAGCAAAACCACGATAGGAGCGATGTTGACGCCATTGTAACGGCAGCCTATCGACAGATTTTTCATGAGCAGCAAATGCTGAAGAGCAACCGCCAAACGCTGCTGGAATCGCAGTTGCGGGGTGGTTTGATTTCGGTCAAAGATTTTGTGCGGGGGTTGGTCGTTTCCGATGCCTTTCGCACCTGGAACTACGAAGTCAATAACAACTATCGCTTTGCAGAACTGTGTGTGCAGCGCCTGCTCGGTCGCCAGGTCTATGACGACAAGGAAACCTTGGCCTGGTCAATTGTGCTGGCGACCAAGGGCGTTGAGGGATTGGTCGATGCCCTGATGGGCAGCGAAGAATATATGACTAACTTTGGCGATCGCACGGTCCCGTACCAGCGGCGGCGAGTGCTGCCCCAGCGATCGCAGGGCGACCTGCCCTTTGAGCGCATGCCCCGCTACACCCGCGACCACCTGACCACCCTGGAGGCCCTGGGCTACGACTTTTCGAGCGATCGCCGCATTGAGCAGGGCGCTTGGATGGAAACGCCCGACGGCGTGCGCAAAGCGGCTGGGGCCGTGACGGCAGGTTTGGCCATCTTCTTCAGCCTGATAGCGGTGGCGGTGGTGCTGTCCTGGTTCGGCTGGATCTCTATCTGATGTCATGGGCGGAACTACCGCCCCATATTGACTGCCACAGAGTTTACCTGCGCCTGTGACGTCGCCCTCCGATCTTGTCGGGGGGCTTTTTTTGCGCCACTGTTTGGCCTGGGCTAGATCAATGGTGGAACGGTAAGTCCTTTTAGGGTTTTGGCCCGATCCGCCAGCCCCTTACCCTGCACCAGCACCACAAAATTGCCCAGCCCCATGGGGTTGATCAGCTGGTGCAGGCGATCGCGCCGCTGAATGGCGAGGTTGACGGTGGCGGGGTCGCTGGCCTGGATCTGGCCCAGGGCTGTGAGGCGATCGCCCAGCCCCAGCGCCATCAGAAACATCCCCTGCTGTGTTGCCCCCAGGGTTTCTAAACCACAGCGCTCCCCCTGACGCTCTAGCGCCGTGAAGTTGACGTGGGCGGTAATGTCCTGGTAGCCCAGATGGCTGTAAGGGTCGTTGTGGTGGGCGTGCTGGTAGTAGCACTGGAGCGTGCCCTGGGCGCGAGCGCGGCTGTAGTAGCGGCTGGCAGGGTATCCGTAATCAATAGTGAGTACGTAGCCTCGATGCAGCTTGGCGGCGACGGTTTTCATCCAGCCCAGCGCGGCCAGGTGAACCTCGGTGCGGTAGCCGGGGGCGTACTGCGCGTCAGCCAGATCGATACCCACAAACGTAAAATAATCGGCCAGGCGTGGGGTGGAGGGGGCATCCACAACTTCTCGCACGGGTGAATCTGGGCCATCGGTCAGAGTGACATAGACCTCTTGCAGCCCTGATTCTGTAATCACGACCTGATGTACGGGTAGGGCATCGACCAGTTCATTCGAAAACAGGCAGCCGGTGATGCTGTCATCGGCGATGTCTTCTAAAGTTAGCCAGCTGACTTTGCCAGCCCACGGTGAAAGACGTCGCTCCTGGGCCACTCGCAATTGGTCAGATTTTTCGACAATTTGAAAATCTAGGGCGGCAAAGCAGCCGGGAAAGTGGTTTTGCAAAGTACTCAGCACATCGGCGGCGATCAACCCCTGACCAGCGCCCATTTCTACTAGAGCGAAGGGATTGGGACGTTCCAAATGCGCCCACATTTCGGCAAATTGAGTAGCTATCAGCTCACCAAAGTCGTGGCCCAGGTGGGCGGAGGTGACAAAATCTCCTTCAAACCCCAGGATGGCGTCTTTGGTGGTGTAGTAGCCGCCCTGGGGGTGGTACAGCGCCAGCTCCATAAACTCGGCAAAGGGAATGCGGCCCTGGGGCGACTGGTGGATGCGATCGCGCAGAACCTCGTACAGCACTGGATTGTGGGGCATGGGGGGAGGGGGAAAGGGGAATATTTTGGATTTTAGATTTTGGGTTTTGGAGGGGTTGACTGCCATTCAATCTAAAATCGCCAATCTAAAATCCAAAATTAGCTCAGCTGCTCCCTTAGTTTATCGACAGACTCGGCCACGGACAGACATTTAGTGCCTCGACACACCATTCCCACTGCTCTGGGCGGCAGGTCGTGGGCGACAGAAAAAACCGTGGTCGGCCAGTACTCAGCGGCTAGTTCGTGGATGGTAGCCGCCGTGGCCTTGACCACCGTGCCGTTGAGGAACCAGTTGAGGCCGTCGAACAGGCTGGGGCAGGCGCGGGGAATTTGCTGTATCACTGAGCCAAAGGCCTGTAGAGTATGCTCGGCGCGGTCGAGGTAGGCCAGGTCGTCGGTCAGCAGAGACAGGCGAACCAGGTTGGCGACAGCTACCCCATTGGCTGCTGGTGTGGCGCTGTCCTGATGGGGGCGCTCCTGGATTAGTAAATCCGCATCAGCGGTGGTGCTGAGGTAGCCGCCCTGATCGTCGCTCCACAGGCGATGGTCGAATTCTTGCTGGTTTGAGATGGCGAGCGATAGCCAGTCGACTTTGGGTAAACTGGCGATCGCGTCTGGGGCTTGGGCTGTCGGGTCGTGGGCGATCGCCAGCTCAGCCTGGTGCAGGTCTAAAAATGCCTTGATCAGCAGGGCATAGTCTTCGGCCTGGGCCGCCACCTGGGGCACGCCATCGTACCCCAGACGGTGCAGGTGGCTGCCCACCCATTGATGCTGGCGAATGTAGTCGGCGGCGATCGCGGCGGTCGTCAAATACTCAGGCTTTTGCAACACCACCGCCGCCCGAGCCAGACCAGAAATCATCAGGCTATTCCAGGCCACAATCAGCTTGGTATCAGTGACGGGAGGAATGCGACCAGGCCAGGGCTCAGTTTTGGCCGCCTGGTTGGTAGAAGCCGGAGGGAACGTCTCCAGGGCTGCGGCTGGACTGCCGTAGCGCAGGGTGAACAGCTTATCCAACGCCGACTCTACGGCGAGGGAGAGGCTGTCCGAGTGCGAACGCTGGAGCACAATCTTTCCTTCAAAGTTGCCCTCCGGCGCTAGAGCAAAAGCCTCTGCCAGGGCTTGCAGCTGCTCTTCCGTCAGGGTCGACTCTAAAACCGGGTAGGGCCAGGCGTAAAATGCGCCTTCCTCAGGCTCGGCGTCGTGGCGAGTGACAAAGCTATCGGCATCCTGGGCGGCATAGAAGTAGCCATCAGGAGCGGTCATCTCGCGCTTTAGCCAGGTGTGGGTGCGTGCGATCGCGCGCTCAAAGGCAGGTTCCCGCTGCCCGCTAGCCCACAGATTGGCCAGGTACTCCACAATCATGCCGTTGTCGTAGAGCATTTTTTCAAAGTGGGGCACCGTCCAGGTGGGATCAACGGTATAGCGGTGAAAGCCGCCGCCTACGTGGTCAAAAATGCCGCCCAGGGCCATATCCCGGCCCCGTTTGCCGCAGATGTGGGCGATATCTAGCTCCAGGTCGAGCCGTAGCCCGCCCAGCACCGCTGCAGCGTAGGGAATCATGGGGAAACAGGTGCCCTGCCCGCTCGGGATGAGGATCTTGGCGTTCGTGCCCAGCCCGGCATAGAGCAAATCTATAGATGGAATGGTTTCAGTTTCAGGCAGTTGCGCCCCCTGATGCAGGTTACTCACCACCGCCTCGGTAATCTCGGCCAGCCGAGATTTCTCGGTGTCATAGAACTGACGCAGGGCGGTGAGCACCTGCAAAAAGCCCGGTCGCCCATACTTTGGCTCCATGGGAAAGTAGGTGCCGCCGTAAAAAGGCACCCGCGTTTCAGGATGTAGCACCACGTTCAGCGGCCACCCTCCCTGGCCGGTCAGCATTTGCAGCGCCTGCATGTAGATGCTGTCGAGGTCGGGCCGCTCTTCGCGATCGACCTTAATCGGGATAAAGTTGGCGTTCATGTAGGCAGCGATCGCCCCATCCGAAAACGCCTCCCCCTCCATCACCGTGCACCAGTGACAGCTCGAATACCCAATCGAGAGAAAAATTGGCTTGTCATCAGCCTTGGCCCGCTCCAGCGCCTCGTCGCACCAGGGCCACCAGTCGATCGGGTTTTCGGCATGTTTGCGCAGGTACAAACTGGGCGAATCTGCCAGACGATTAGTCATAAAAGTTAGGCAGTAAAGGGCATGATCACCCTACCATGGCAGAAGTTTGAAGGTTACAATCCAGAGTCTGATATTTGAATGAGAAAACCACTGAAGGGGCAAGTGAAGCGTGGTTAGTCAATAGCTTGTTTCTATTTAGTTAGGCAACCTGTAATGTATCTGGCTCAGGAATAGATTCTCCTTCTTCGCCCCAAGCCTCTAAGTACATATTAATGACCTCTTCACCGTTTAGAATGGCTTCCTCCCGAGATTTTCCGTGGGTACAGGGCATTACCACTCGCTCGGCAAATTCAGGAACAGTCACTAAAAAAAGCTGATCGACCTCCGACCATTGAATAACCATAGTGTATCGACTCATCATTCGTTGCCCTCTTGCACTGATTTTAATTCAGCTAATAGCTGTGATACTTGCTTCTCTAAATAGCGCGGAACATCGTCACCGTCTTTGCCTGAGATAGTAAGAGTTTTGGGCAGCAGAGGATGTTTCCAACGTTCGTGACTGCCCTTACCTCGCTTAGGTAAGTAAATGAACCCTGCTTGGCTAATCTGAGCTTTCAGTTCACGGATTTTTCTAGGCATGATTATGGTTCTTAGCGTAGCTCTCTTGCACAGGATTGCCTAGCTCTAAGCCCACGGAAATGGCTAACTCTTTTACCCCGTCAACTACTCTAGTCTGCCTCGCTACCATAGTCACTATGCAGATTCAGTTTCCAAAACATTGGCCGACCACGCCCGCTGAGGCGATCGCCCTACAGCAAACCCTCGCTCCCCAGGTTATCCATGAGGATCGCCTGCCCGACCCGATTCGCTTTGTTGCCGGGGTCGACGCCGGGTTTGAGGATGAGGGCGAAACTACCCGCGCCGCCGTAGTGGTGCTATCGTTCCCCGATCTGACTCCGGTGGATGAGGTACTGGTGCGGCAGCCTACCACATTTCCCTACGTGCCGGGGCTGTTGTCGTTTCGGGAGGTGCCTGCGGTGCTGGACGCATTGGCACAACTCAAAACCGAGCCGGATGTGCTGCTCTGCGATGGTCAGGGGATCGCGCATCCTCGGCGATTGGGGATTGCGTCGCATTTGGGGCTGTTGTGCGATCGCCCCACGGTGGGCGTGGCCAAGTCGCGCCTGGTGGGTACTCACGCCGAGGTGCCGACCGACAAAGGCGCCTGGGTGCCACTGATGGATCGCGGGGAGCAGATTGGAGCCGTCCTTCGCAACCGGGCTAACACCAAACCGCTATACATTTCTCCAGGCCACTACACCACGCTTGAAACCGCGATCGATCTGGTATTGCAATGCACGACCAAATATCGTCTGCCTGAGACTACCCGCTACGCCGATCGCCTGGCGTCTTCTGGTACAGCGCGATCGGCCTTGGGAGAAACGCGGCAGGGTCGACTGTTTTAGGTTGAATGGGACAACGCAACACGTAGATGGCGAGGGTTAGGCCTGAGCAAGATCAGTTTGAGAGAAATCGTCACCCTTAAACAGCAGAGGTTCATTTCTAGATTTAGCCAAGGCATAGGCAAAGCAATCACCATAGTTGAGGCCCGCTGGATGCCGCCCTTTCCGTAGCTCCGCCAGGCTGTTGCAGCCAAATCAGCTTGCAGGCGATCGAAGGCCACTACGGTTAGTTCTGCTTCATAGACGAACAGTTCTAGCTCAGCACGGCCCAAAGCCTGCTTGCGAGATTCAATCACAAGGCTGCATTCCACCAAATTGGCGGCTGAAATGAGACGAGTTGTGGCAGCAGCAATCTTTTCGTTAAAGGTTTCTCGCTCAGATTCGGCAAAGAGAATGGCCAAGATCGCTGAAGTATCAATCACCATTAGCTGGCACCATTAGCTGGGTAGCCCGTGCTTGTCGTAACCCAAAATCTCGCCTGCGCTGCGGTTGTCATAATCCGGTAGGGCCGCACAGCGCAGGGCAATTTCATTCAGGCGGTCGGCTAAAGGGCGCGGCTGCGGAGCGGTTTTGCTGGTTTTAAGTTTAGCCAAAGCCTGCTGAAGCGCCATTTTGACGGCATCGTTTAGACTTTGGCCGGTCAGTTCTGCCAACTCCTGGGCCATACGGTCAGCTTGGGGATCTTGAATGTTCATGGTCACTGAAAGCCCCCAAGAATCGATAGCGCCATTTTACTCTTCTAAATAGGGCATCTATCCATAGGGTTCAGATAGCTACCGCCCCAAACGGCTGAGTAGCGTTCCTGCCTTGCGGCTGAGGATTTTGATTGGAGATGGAGCCACGGTTGGGACTTCCACTGGGCGGCTGTCGGGGTCGCGCAGATAGCGGTAGTGAGCCCAAATATCCCAGTAGGGGCAGCCGGGCTGAATGCGGTAGCCCGCCCAGTGCAGGTAGTCGAGGGGTTTGTTCACGTTGGGGTCTACCAGCGTCATGCCCGCTTGCACAAAGTGGGGGCTGCCCGCCCAGTTGCCGGGGCCGCCCCCGGGCTGGCGCACCAGGTTAAAGCGCCGCGCCACCCGCTTGAGAATCAAATAGTTGATGATCGGCTGGTCGGAGGTTTTTTCTGAAAAGTCGAAGTAGTCGGGATGGGCGGCGCATTCGGCAAAGGTGTCGTAGAGGTCTTGCTCGCTGACCAACCCTTTTTTGGACCCCCAAAAGCCGCAGTTGAACATATCCTCTAGCTCGGTGGCGGTGAAAACGCCCTGCTCGAGGACAGCGGGGGCGAACACGTTGCGAATGCCGCCCCGGTGCTGGTAGTCGTAGCTGATGAAGTCGTAGCTGTCCAAATAATCTAGTACTTTGGCGATCGCGCTAAATACCACCACATCGGTATCGATGTAGAGAAAGCGATCGAAGGGGCCAAACCAGCAGGCCTGCTTGCGAAACTGGTTGGGCCGGGCAAAGAACCCCTCGCCAAAGATGGCGTGCAAATTTTCTGACAAGCGCTGAATAAATTCCAGATCGGGGTAGACCTCCACGCCGTAGTCGCGGCCCAGCACTTCAGCCACCTGCTGGTAGTCGTCGTTGTAGGGAATCAGCATGACGGGGATGCTGGGGTCGTAGGCGCGAATGCTGTTCAGGCAGGCGATCGCGTGGTCGAGCACCTTGTCATTGGCTGTGATGTATATGCCGCGCGAGGTCATAGCAATCCTCTAGGGGAGCAGTTGGGCCAGGGGTTTGAGGTACCGTCGCCAGCCCTGGGGCTTGGCTGTCACTAGTTTGCCCAGCAGGGCGGGGCGAGTCTCAGGGGCCTGTAGATAGCGGTAGTGCAAAAACACGTCGCGGTAGGGCAAGTCAACGTTCTCGCCGTTGCAAAGGCGGGCGAAGAGTTTGGACGACAGGCCAATGTAGTGCAGGTACAGCAGCGGCACGCCCTTGTCGTAGACCCGGTGATTTTCAACGGTGAAGTGGCTGGAGGTGACGGAGTTGCCGGTGCGTTGGTCGGCTGGCAAAGTTAGCGCCAGGTTGCAGGAGTTCACCCCGCACCGCATCACCAGGTAGTTGAGAATGGTCTGGTCGGGGGCCATAGGATACAGTACCGCCGCTTCCCCAGATATCAGCCAGGTGAAAACCTCTTGGCCCTGGTCAGGATCAAACAAACCTCGGTGGCTGGCGTAGAACCCTGAGCAAAATGCCTGCCGCTGCAGCTGTTCCGCCGGAAACAGCTTTTCCATCCAGCCAGAGTTTACGTCGTACACATGGCTGAGGTCTTTGTGCTGAAAGTCGTAGGTGACCCAGTCATACTCATTCAGCGCGTTGAACACCGGGGATGGATCGCCCAGCAGCAGCGTATCGGCATCCATATACATAAAGCGATCGAAGGGGCCGTCGAAGGCGCAGAAGCGGCGGTGGGTGCCCATGCGGTGAATGCCCTCACTGCCGATCGCATCCCACTGCTGCCGAGCGGTGGGGTGGGTGGCCCAAATTTGCTCGACCCAGGCATCCCACCGCTGGATTGAGGCGCTGTCGTCGTAGAGCGTCACCTGGGGCCGATCTTGCACCAGTTCACGCAACTGCTCCACCCGCTCGTCGTAGGGGTAAATGCACACCGGCATCCCTGGGGCGAAGACCTCGATGCTGTTGATCAGAGCAACGATTTGGTCGTAGACGCGATCGTTGCCGAGAGTACAAATGCCGTCCATAGCGCTGTCTGACTGCCTATCGCTGGTTGCTACCAAGTCCTACAGAGAAGTTGCCCATTCCCCAGGCCGAAATGTCTGTAGGGCTGACAGATTCTAAAATAGGGCTGGAGCTGCGATTCTCTGGATACGGTTTGCCCATGGCTGCCAAAGACCTGTTTCACGATGCCGTCAAACGCGCCCTTGAAAAAGACGGTTGGACAATTACCGACGATCCACTGTTTCTCCGCTTTGGTGGGCTGGAGATGTACATCGACTTGGGGGCCGAGCGCATTTTTGCTGCCGAACGCAACAACGAAAAAATTGCCGTTGAGGTCAAAAGCTTTGTGGCTCCCTCCACTGCTACCGAGTTCAGCACCGCCCTGGGCCAATTTCTCAAATATCAGCTTGCCCTAGAGGCAGTCGAAGCCGACCGACGGCTTTATCTGGCGGTTCCAATGGATACCTACCGCGATTTCTTCACGCTGGAGCTGCCCCGATTGCTGGTTGAGCGCTACCGCGTGCATCTAATTGTCTACGATCCAGAAGAGGAGGTGATTACCCAATGGCAGATGTAAACCACTACCGCCAGCTTGTTCAAGAGCTGTTGCAGGAATACAGCAATATCAGAGCCAACAATGAAGCAGTTGACGCTGAGGCGATATTCGATCTTCAGCGCGATCGCTATCAGGTTGTCCACGTGGGCTGGTCAAACAAGCGGCGGGTCTACGGCTGCGTGCTGCACCTCGACATCATCGACGGCAAAATCTGGATCCAGCACGACGGCACCGAGGGCGGCATCGCCAACGAGTTGGTCGATCGCGGCGTGCCGAAGCAGGACATTGTGCTGGGGTTTCACTCGCCCTTTAAGCGTCAGTTCACCGAGTTTGCCGTGGGCTAGGGCTGCGCTTGCCCCACCCACTCCGAAAGCCAGTTCATCAGGTTGAGCTTGTGGAGGATTACCTGGCGGGCTTCGGCGATCGCATCCTTTGCCTCCAGCCACGCATCGGGGCTAGCCGTCACCTCACGGATGTACTCAATCCCCTTATCGTCCAGACTGGGCAGGCGCAAAAAGCTGCCGGGGGGCAAGAGCTGATCCGCTGCGCCGCCGCCGTAGTAGATGGGCAGACACCAGGCCAGCAGCGCATCCCACAGCTTTTCGCTGGCGTACCAGTCGTTGTAGGCATAGTTCTCGATCGCCAGGTTGTAGGTGTAGGGGGCCATGCCCGACCACTTGTTGCTGAGTTCGCCGGCGGTGCGGGTACCGGGGGGTAGATTGCGGCCATAGACTTCGACGGGCACGCCGCTCTCCTGGAGCTGCTGCAAAAACGCCAACCGCTGGCGGTGGCTCTCGGTGCGGTTGATGCCGGAGGTGATCCAGCTGCAGGGGCTGTGCTTATCGGGGGGTGGAGCTTCGTTAAGCTCTCGAAACGAGACATTCACGTACCAGATGGCAGGCATGTAGGCGGGCACCGGGGCCGAGTCGTCGGGGCCGGAGACGTAGCCGCAGTGGTCTTGGGCGTAGGCGTAGTTGAGCAGGTTTTGGGCACGTACCTCGGGCAGGGGCGGCTCGCGCAGCAAAAAGGCAATGCGCTCCTTGGGTACCTGGACGAACTGAAGCGGTAGCTGGTCCAGGGCATTCACTGCTTGAGGCCTAGGGAAAGACAGCACATCGCGCAGCTGCTGGGCTTTGGAGCGGGGCGGTGGCGCCAGCTGCTCGTGAAAGTTGAACTGGTACAGCAGCAGGTAGTCAGGGCTGGGGTCTGGCCCATGTAGCTGCATGTTGCCCCACAGGCCAAAGGGCTGCGGGCTTTGCTTCCACAGCCAGTCGCACTGGGCGAGGCCACTGTAGCTGGAGATCATACCGACAACGGGGAGAGGCATAGGGGTGGATGGGTAGGGGGTGGATGGGTAGGGGGTGGATGGGTAGGGGGTGGATGGGTGGATGGGTAGGGGCAGACTTGTGGGTTTGTCCTGGGTTTTGGATTGGCGATTTTGGATTGTGGTGGGGAGAGATGGGGTGGGCTAGGTCGGCGAGGGGGTGGCGGGAGGGCGTGGAAACGTGGGGAAGGTAGGGGTGGGTGGGAGATGGGCGGCGACGGCGGTGGCGATTTCCTGGGTGAAGCGATCGGTGGAAAAGAGGGACTTTTGCTGGAGGAGGGCGGCCAGTAGCTCGGCCTGGCGGTGGGGGTTTTCCAGGACCGCGACAATTTTCTCTACCGAGTCCTGGGCGTTGTGGAAAATCAGGTCGGTGTTGGCGGCGTTGACGATTTCGATCTGGCCACCCCGGTTATAGACAAAGGGAATCATGCCCGCATTCACCATTTCGGCCACCGAAATGCCGAAGGGCTCGGGCTTGTGGTGAATGCCGTAGCGGCAGCGGGCCAGAACTTTGAGGTAGTCGGCGTAGGGCAGATTCTGGTGGAAGGTGACCCAGTCGGCGTTGGCCGCCGCCAGCTTCCGCACCCGGCGCTCGTAGCCCCAGCCGTAGGTACCGCCACCGCCGCCGGTGATGTGCAGCTTGACGTCAAAGCCCCGCTGGCGCACCTGCGCCAAAATTTCGATCACGCGGTGGGTTTGCTTGGCCACCACCACGCGGCCACTGCACAGAAAGGCGATTTCTTTTTCAGCCCAGGGCACGGGGGCGATCGCCGTGGTTACGGGCGGATAGACCACCTGGGCCTCAATGCCGTAGGTTTGCTTCACCACCTCAGCGGTGCAGAAGGAGTTGGTAAGGGAGATATTGGCTTTGAGGTTGGCCTCAGAAAACTGCGACAGCCCCAGCATTAGCTTCATGATCAGGCCGGCCTTGGCCCAGGGCTGCTCCACCACGTTTACCCAGTGGATGTATTGCAGACCCCGCTGGCCCAGATCGACGGCGTTGTAGGTGGAGATGGCCAGGTCGTACTGGGCGCTGATCGCCTTGAAGCGGCGAATTGACCAGTGGATAAACGCCAGCCTGAGCCAGGGCAGGTTAGCGATCAGACTGTGGACCAGGGGGGTAAGGCCGGGGCTGAGCAGAGGCTTCACCCGGAGGCGATCGCGGTTCAGGCTGGTCCCATACATGGCGTTGAGGTGGTTCAGATCCACGCCGGTCAGGGTCCATAGGGTGACGTCGTAGTCGGCCACCAGGGCGGTTAGCACCCACAGGGCCACGGCTTCGGCGCCGCCGCCGAGGAAATAGGGCTGCCAGACGGCAATGGTTTTGCGATTGGCTGGGGTCATGGGGTCACCGCGGGTTGGTCGGCAAACTGCATCGCGTGGAGGTTGGCGTAGTGCTGTCCCCGGGCTAGCAGGGTGTGGTGGTTGCCCACCTCCACCACGCGCCCGTGGTCGAGCACCGCAATCTGGTCGGCCCGGTGCACCGTTGAGAGGCGGTGGGCAATCACCAGGGTGGTGCGGTTCTGGCTGAGTTCGTCGATCGCCTGCTGCACCAGCCGTTCAGACACCGTATCGAGGGCGCTGGTGGCCTCGTCGAGAATGAGAATGTCGGGGTTTTGCACCAGGGCGCGGGCGATCGCGAGCCGCTGCCGCTGGCCACCCGAGAGCATGATGCCGCGATCGCCAATCAGCGTGTCGTACCCGTCGGGCAGCCTGAGAATAAACTCCTCGGCGTTGGCACGGCGGGCCGCTTCCATCACCTCCGCTTCGGTGGCCTCGGGGTAGCCGTAGCAGATGTTGTCTTTCACCGACGCATTGAACAGGAACGTGTCCTGACTCACCACCCCCACCCGGCGACGAAAGGCGCGGATGTCGAACTCCCTCAGGTCTACGCCGTCGATCTCGATTGCCCCCGCACTGGGGTCGTAGAAGCGGGGTAGCAGGTCGGCCAGGGTCGATTTTCCGGCTCCCGACGCCCCCACCAGGGCCAGGGTTTGCCCCCTGGGCAGCACCAGATTGATGTCCTGCAACGCCCAGCGATCGGCCTGGGGGTAGCGAAACGAGAGGTGGTTGAAGCGAATACCCTGGCTGAGCTGGCTGAAGGGCCGGTGGCCGCTGGCCATAAAGGGTTTGTCGCTGCGGTTGAGGAAGGCGTCAAGGCGCTCGGTGCTGGCCACGTTGCTGGCGAACTGGCTGCGGCTGCTGTTGAGCTGGCCGATAAAGGGCAGCAGTCGAAACAGCACCACCAGGTAAATCAAAATGATGGAGGAGAAGGTCTCCAGCTGGTTGGCAAACAGCGATCGCCCCACAATGATCAGCGCGATAAACGCCATGATGCTCAGCATTTCGTTGACCGGGCCGATGCTGGCATACACCAGCTGCGACTTAAACTCGGCCTCCTCCCGCTGATCCACCAGGCGGTTGATGATGGCGTACTCCCGGTCTTCGTTGGCGGTGGTTTTGACCAGGCGAATGCCGGAGAGCACCTCGATCAAGCGGTTGGAGAGGGCAGCGCTGGCACTCGATAGCTCCTGCCCAAACCCCTTGGCCTGGTTGATCGACACCTGGTTGGCCAGGGCCACCGTAGCCATCAGCAGGGCCGAAACCAGCGTCAGCTGCCAGGAAATCGCCATCAAAATCACCAAAAATACCAGAATCGTGACCAATAGCGTGGCGATTCTGGCCAGGGTCCTGACCGCTGTGGCCACCCGATTCACCTCGGTGTTGAGGTAGTTCATCAGGTCGCCGAGTCTGACGTTGGCGTAGTAGTCCAAATCGACATCCAGCAACAGCCGCAGCCCGTCCCGGCGCAGGTGGCAGACATAGTTGCGGCTGAGCAGGCTAGAAATGGCCGTGCCGCAGTAGTTGGCCAGGTTCTTCAGCAGCAGCGCCACCAGCAAAACCGCCATCAGCGCCAGCGATTGGTAGTCCGCGTCTATACCATCAAAAACGGAGAATAGCGAGCTGAGTAGCGGTGGAAAATTGGTATTCCCCAGCATGTCCTGGCCCAGCAGATCCAGCATCAGCGGAATGATCAGCGTGATGCCAATGCCGTTAAAGATGGCTCCCGAGAGGCCAAACAAAATCGACAGCACAAACCACAGGGGCGATTTCTTCGCAACGTCAAGGACCAGGCGATTAGCGCTCATAGGGATCTATAAAGTAACCAGCAGATTGTCTAATTGAATGGCCATGGTGGTCAGGCTGTAGTGCTCGCAGCAGCGCGCCCTGGCCCGCTGCCCCAGGGTTTGGGCCTGGGGCCAGTCAGCAAAAATAGCCTGAATCTGAGCGGCGAGGTCAGCCGGTGAGTTGGGCTCGGCCAGGTAGCCCGAATCGGCCAGGATCTGGGGAATGTCGCCCACCCGCGTCGCCAGAATGGGTTTCGCCATCGCCATACCGTCGGTGAGCTTGAGCGGGAACTGGGCCTGGGCGGCGGGGGTCTGTCGCTGGGGCACCACGACCACGTGGGCGGCGGCGATCACTCGGGGCATCTCCCCGGCGGGCCGTTTGCCCAGGTGAATGATGTGCTGGGGCCAGCGATCGCGCAGGGTGCGATCGTAGTCGTCGTAGGGGCTGCCGCCGACGATCACCAGCTTCAGGTCGGGCTGGTTGAGCCGATCCATGGCGACCAAAACATCTTCCACACCTTTGTAGGGGCGGGGTGCGCCGGGAAACATCAGCACCCGGTAGTTGCTGAGGCCGTAGGCGGCGCGGCTGGCCTCCGGATCGTAGCGATCGGGGTTAAACAGCTCGGTGTCTTTGCCGTTGGGGATTTTGACCCCGCCGAAGCGCCGCTGCAAAAAGTCGTTGTGGGTGGTGACCCGATCCGCTTTGGCCACCAGCCGTTCTATCCACTGCAAATAGAGCGGATGGTCGGGGTGGCGCAGCGCCCCTGCCGGTTTCAGTAAATCCCGCGCCAATTGTCGGAGATGGGGGCGATAGCGGTAGTCGTCGCCCCCGTGCCAGCTCAGCTCCCAGTCGTCAATGTCGAGGACGACCGGGCGGCGGTGCTGAGACACCTGGCGGTGCAGCAGAGCCAGCCCAAAGCTGCTGGGCTTGAGCTTGTAGGCGTAGATAACGTCGCCGCTGAGGTGGCGAAAGAGTTTACCCACAGCCCGCGGCCCAGGGGCGGAAGTGGGGAGGGAAATGGTGCGGATGGGAATGTCGGTTTGGGGCAGCCCTCGGGTCGCGGCAGGGTCAGGCATCCCTTGGGAATGAGGATCCGTTTCGGCATATGCCTCCGCCGAAAAGCCTACGATCTCGACTGGGTAACCCCTGCTCTGGAGCGCCTGCCCCAGCAAAAATGGGCGTACGGCACCGCCCCAGCGCCCAGCGCCTCGACTTGACAGATCGCTGACTAAAACAGAAATTTTGGGACGCTCGGTCCTACCATCGCTGGCAGGACAGCCGGCCCTGGGCCTGGGGCTAGCGGTAGGGCGTTGATCCAGCATGGATGCTACGAATTTAGGGGGCGAAGGGACGTAGACAGGAACACACCCCCTAGCTTGCCCAACTTCCGGGTCGGCATTGAAGTTAGGGTCGCAACCCGTGCCGCCGGGGGGTTGCTTTAGTCAATTTCCTCATTGACGGGGAAGCGGTTGAGCAGGTCTTTGGCCTCGCGGGCGGTGCTACGCAGGTCGTCGCTGATGTAGGGCACGTGGGGAATCTGGGACAACACATCCAGGGTGCGGCGCAAAATGCGAACAATGTCCCCCTCGTCGAGGCTGGTGTTGTCGCACAGCGTTACCCAGTCAACCCCGTTGGCCCACTGCTCAACCATGCCCACCAGGTCGTACTCCAGCCAGATGGGGGCGGCAATGTGGCGGCGGTGCTGCTGCTGGTAGAGCTGTCGCCTGAGGCTGTGCAAGCCACCCAGGGCTTCTTCTACCGTGCCGGAGAGGCGGTAGCGGCACCAGCTGTCGGGGCGCGAGTTTTCGGTGACGAGAGCCGCGAAGGCGGCGGCCAGCTGCGCCGCAGTGAGGTGGTCAAACTCCCCCGACTCCAGGGCCAGGGCCAGCCACAGCTCGTTGTCACCGCGAATGGCGGCGGCCATTTCCCCCAGCTCGGTGGGGCGGTTGTCGTCGAGGCCGCCGAAGTGCTTGAGCACATCCATGATGTTCAGAAACTCCTGCCAGTAGCGGCCCGTGTACTGGGAGAGTTTAGTCTTGCGATCGCGCCATTCCGCCTCCAGGTCGCGCAGCCGCTTCTGGCGCTTGAGCAGCGATTTGGTGTTCTCCCACTGGCTGGCGGGGTGTTTGGCCAGGGTGTGCTCCACCTCGCGCATGCGATCGAGCTGCTCCTGCACCTCGGGGGCCAGCATCTCCAGGCTGGGGGGGATGGCCATGGTGGTGACCAGGCTGGCGGTGTAGTCGTCGCCGCGGCGATGCTGGCCGGGGCTGGGGGCCAGATCGCTCGGCGGGGCCAGGGTATCGACCGCTTGCAGCCGGGGAATGTCGGCGTGGAGCCCGACCACATCGGCGGTAGTGACCACGTACCACTGGTTGGTCTGGGTCAGACAGACCAGGTAAGGGAACTGCCCCGACCCCTGCACCTTGGTAACCAGCACGGCGGGCACCGGCTCGCCGACGGGAATGTGCTTGCCCTTGAGGGAGAGCAAGGTGCCCGCGATCGCAAAGGGCACCATCTTGGCCACATCGTCGGCCAGCACCTGGGCGGCCTGCTGCTGCAAAATCTTCAGCAGGCGGCGCTCTTCTTTGAGCCGCTCTTTGAGCTTGGCGTACTCGGCCAGCAGGCCTTCGTCGAAGGCGGCGAGCTGGGCTTGCTGGTGGGCGATCGCCCCTTCCAGGCGATCGATCTCCTGCTGCTGGGGCACCAGGTGCAGGGTGGCCAGGTACTGGCCAAAGCTGCGCTCAACCAGGTCCTTGGCCTCCTCCAGCGAATGGGTTTGCAGCAGGTTGAGCACCATGCCGTAGCCAGGGGTGAACTGGCTGACCAGCGGGTCGGCCCCCGAGGTGGCCAGGTGCACCGCCTCCCGCGACCCCTCAAAGGGACTTTCGACGGTGACCACGTGGCCCTGGAGATCCATACCGCGCCGCCCGGCTCTCCCCGCCATCTGCAAGAACTCTGAGGAGGTGAGCAGGCGGTGGCCCATGTCGGTGCGCTTCGAGAGACTGGCGATCACCGTGGTGCGGGCGGGCATGTTGATGCCGGCCGCCAGGGTTTCGGTGGCAAACACCACCTTGATCAGCCCCGCCTGGAAGAGTTCCTCCACCAGCCCCTTCCACAGGGGCAAAATGCCAGCGTGGTGGGCGGCAATGCCCCGGTACAGGGGCCCCACCTGGCCCGCCCGCCCGGCGTCGGGGTTGTGGGCCAAAAAGGTGTCGATGCGCAGCTTGAGTTCCTGAGCTTCCTCGTCGGTGACCAGCGACAGGTGGGCCACCTCATCCACCGCTTTGTCACAGCCCCGGCGGCTAAAAATAAAGTAGATGGCGGGCAGCATGTCGCGCTCTTGCAGCTGACCCACCACAAAAGGTAGGCTGACCCGGCCGCTGCCCCGGCGACCGGGCTGGCGCTGGGGAGCCCGCTGCTTTTTGAGCTGGGGGTTGATCGCCTTCTGGGCGGCATCCAGCAGGGGCACCAGGCGCTTGCCGGTGCAGTAGTGAAACTGTAAGGGCACCGGGCGAAAGTCGGAGTAGATCAGCTCCGTGGGGCCGTGGACCTTTTGCAGCCAGTCGGTGAGTTGGCCCGAGTTTTCCACCGTGGCGGAGAGGGCCAAAAGCTGAATTTCGGGCGGGCAGTAAATTATTGATTCTTCCCACACGGTGCCGCGCTGGCGATCGTTCATGTAGTGGCACTCGTCGAGCACCACGGCTTCGACCTGTTGCAAGGTGGTGCCGGTTTCGCCAATTCGGGTGCCGTAGAGCATGTTGCGAAAGATTTCGGTGGTCATCACCACCACCGGGGCATCGCGGTTTATCGACAGATCTCCGGTCAGTAAACCCACGTTTTCGTAGCCGAATTGATCGCGAAAATCGCGCAGCTTTTGGTTAGAAAGTGCTTTCAGCGGCGTGGTGTAAAAGACCCGCTTGCCGTGGGCCAGAGCCCGGTGAATCGCATACTCGCCAATCAGCGTTTTGCCCGAGCCGGTAGGGGCGCAGACCACCACAGACTTCTCGGCATCCAAGGCTGCCGCTGCCTCGTACTGAAAATCGTCGAGGGGAAAGGGAAAAAGTTTGGCGAGGTCTAGCACAAGGCTGGCACAGAGTAGGGGCGTCACTATTCTAGTGTGCCAAGAGATTGACGAAACGGACTGAATCCGACGCAAATTCAGGTCTATTCCAGGCCCTAATGCCCTCTTTTGAAAGCGCATTTTAGCGATGCTTGATTTGGGCGGAGGGAATTTTGCAATGCCATCGGCGGCCTGCCGATCGCGATCGCCCCTCAGCCCGTTCCTCCCCGGCCCTAGTCCCAGTCTCGGCCTGGAGGGAAAATCTCACAGAACCTTTACTCAGCATCGCTGCATTTCCCCAATTTTTAGCAGGATTTTGCCGCACTACCCCTGAAAATTGGGATGTGCTTGTACTAGCGGGGCCACCCATGGGCTGGTCCCTTACCCGAGAGGAGTGATGATGAATTTCAAAGCCGCGTTGATATCGATGGTGGCTATGGGTGCAGTGGTAGCTCCCGCAGCCCACGCCCAGCAAGTGCCCCCCTACTACGTGGGGGCCGGCATTCGCGCCGGGTTTAACGACAACACCTCGTTTGTGATCGACTCAAAAGCTCAACTGCTTGAGCTGGCACCCAGAACCACCCTGTCGGTGCGCCCGGCGCTCGTCTTTGACGACAGTACCGAACTGCGGCTGCCCATTTCCGTGGACTACGCCCTCGATCGCGGCCTCTACCCCTACGCCGGGGCCGGCGTAGTCTACAACGCCGACGGGCGCTCCGCCATAGACCCCATGATTACCGCCGGACTGGACTGGGGCCTTGCCCGCAATGTGGTGCTTGACCTCAATGGCAGCGTGCTGTTCAAGCCCGGCAACACCGATGCTGAGTTTACAGCCACTATCAACTACGCCTTTTGAGGTACAGGGGGTCGGGTATCAGGTATCAGGTGCAGCCTTGAACCTTGCACCTGATACCCGGCACCCCGCTTAGCTGGCTGCCATCTGGGGTTCTGCCGCCTGTCGATGTCCTTCGGAGGTGCCCAGCTGAATCAGCTCAACCTTGTAGCCATCGGGATCCTGCACGAAAGCAATCACCGTTGAGCCGTGCTTCATAGGGCCGGGCTCGCGCACCACCTGCCCGCCCTGGGCTTTGATGCGATCGCAGGTGGCGTAGATATCGTCTACCCCCAGCGCAATGTGGCCGTAGGCGTTGCCCAAATCGTAGGACTCGGTGCCCCAGTTGTAGGTCAGCTCTAGCACCGTGTGGTCGGCCTCATCGCCATAGCCCACAAAGGCCAGGGTAAACTCGCCGCCGGGGTAGTCTTTTTTGCGCAGCAGCCGCATCCCCAGCACATCGCAGTAAAACTTGAGGGAGCGATCGAGGTCGCCGACCCGCAGCATGGTGTGGAGTAGTCGCATGGTGAGTTTGCTCTCGTAGTTGCCTTTATTATTATGACCACCTGCCGCAGGAGGTGAGGGCTAGTCCTCAACGGGTTGGCTGGCGCGTAAATTCCCCAGAGCCCGGGACAGCTCCAGCGGAAACAAAATTACCGTGTTCGATGGACTCGCCCCCAGCCCGTCGAGGCTTTGCAGGGTGCGCAGCTCGCAAAATGAAACATGCCCAAGCGGTAAGGGTTTTATAGCCATCGCCAGAACCTTTAGGACATGACAGATACCCCTGAAGCGATGGCTATACGCCACTGCACCGCCCCAATTCTTAACCGATCATTAGGCTGGCGCTGCAATCTAGCTCGCCGGTACAGACGGGCTCTGGGAACGAAAAATGCTCCAGCACCTGGGGATGAATTTCGCCAAATTCTCCCACTGGCTGCCCTTCAACCAGCACCGTAGCAGCGCGACCGGCAATGTAGTAGGGTGCATCGCGCACCGCCAGGGCATAGCGGACGCCCAGCGCCTTGAGCATTGTCTGCATGTAGGCCTTGGCCGTAGTAAACGAGGCGCGGGCATCGAGGCTGGCGAAGCCCCAGCACTGGCTTTCGCGAACGGCACCGGCGGCGTTGAACCGCAGGATTTCTCCGGTTTCGTAGATGTTGATGGGTTTGGGGGCGCTGATGTTGCGGGCCAAAATATCGAGCAGCCCCCCCTGCAGTGTGGGGCGGGTGGCGCTATAGGTGCGGCTTTTGGCATTGCCCGTTTGCACGTAGGGGGCCGCAAACAGATCGAGAATGTCGGGGTCGGTGAGCACGTAGCTTTTGACTTCGGTCAGCTGCATGCGCTGGGCCAGATCGCCCACCTTAAACATGACCTGGCGCAGCGGGTCGGCCTCGCCCAGGTGAAACTTGACCGCCAGCGGTTCGGCCTGGAGGGAGGCGATACCCAGGGCCACCAGCAGGTCGCCCGCGATATCCACCTGGCTAAAGATGTCGGTGCGGTAGGTGGGCACGTGCACCACATCGGTCCCGCTGACGTCTAAGTCCATGCGAGACAGCACCTTCCCTAAGCTGCTTTTGGGAATGGCCGTTCCCATAATTTCGTTCAGGTACTTGGCGGAGAAGGGCACCGCGCGGCGGACGAGACTGGGAGTTGTGGAGGTTCCCTGGGGAGTTACGATTTCGACGGTTTGTACCTCGGCCCCGGTATCTAAAAAGTTGTGGGCCAGAATGTTGGCGGTTTCCACCACCGTTTGTGGCAGAATGCCGGTGACATCGATAAACAGGTTGCGGGTGCTGGCTTTGACCTCTCCCACCCCCGCGCTGTTGACAATTGGCGGCATGGAGAGCACAGTGCCAGCGGCATCGCGCAGCACCGGAGCCTGGTGGCTGGCTTTCAGCGTGTGGGCGTAGAGTTTGCCTGCTGGGTGGGAGTGCAGGATCTGCCGCGCGGTCATGGGCTGGGTGCTGTGCAGGGGCACAAAGCTCAGCTCATCGAGCGGTTCTGCGCCGTAGGTCAAGTTGCCGCTGATCTGGTCGAGGTCGTAGACGCCGATCGCAATTTTTTTGCGCTGACGACCAAAGGTTTGGGTCACCTTTTCCTGAAACTGCACCAGCACCTCCAGCCCACCATCCTGTAGGTCGGCCCCGCGCACCACCAGGGCGGCAATGTGGGGGCGCAGGGGCAGCACCTCCGGCAGCACCACCACCCGGCAGCCTGAAGGCATCAGCTGGTCGGGCACGGTGCGAACCAACCCGTTGTAGATGTTGATGGCGCGGGTAAACCCTTCTGCTGCCAGTAGGTCAGGCCGCTCGGCCGTCACTTCGACCTCCAGGGTTTGGTGGCCCAGGGTAGCATCGAGGCCGTAGTCAAAGGCCTGCTGTTCGAGCTGCTGCGGGTCGGTGGCGGTGAGCCGCTGCAGGTAGGCAAGGGGAAAGGTGACGGTGGGCATGGCAGGGGGTAGCAATGGCAACGGTCGGCTCCCCTAGATTACCGCCTGAACTGGGGCAGCACGACGACAAAAACACCCCACCCAGGTTCTCCCTCGGTTGGAGAGAGGACTGGGCAGGGTGAATGGTCACGCCAAGCTGCAACGGCGATCGCGTTTGGGTCGAGTGGTCAGGGCTGGGAAAAATAATCCAGGCCTGAGCCCAGCATGAGCCGTTGCGGGTGGCCGTGGGCGCTTGACTACTTTTTGGCAACCAGCTCTTTGTCACGCTGGCCGCTGCCTTCGAGGGCTTCGCCTTCGATGAAGGAGCGCAGCATCCAGGCCATTTCTTCGTGCTCTTCCATCAGGCCGGTCAGGAAGTCTGAGGTTCCCTCATCGTGGAACTCTTCGGAGGTCTGATCGACGAACTCGCGCAGGTTGCGAATGATTTGCTCGTGATCGATAACCAGGCGCTTGACCATTTCGTTGGCGTTGGGCAGATCGCCGGGGTGCTCTTTAATGGTGGCGTTCTTGAGGAAGCTGTCGGCGGTGCCCAGGGGGTAGCCATTCAGCGCCCGAACGCGCTCAGCCACGGCGTCGATGTTGGTGGTCAGGGCTTCGTACTGCTCTTCCCACAGCTCATGCAGCGTGCGGAACTGAGGACCAACCACATCCCAGTGGTACTTCTTCGTCTTGATCAGCAGCAGGTAGGCATCGGCCAAAACTTTATTGAGGAGTTCAACAACGCCCTGGCGCTGCTGCTCGGATAGACCAATGTTGATGCTCATAAATTTGATTACTCTTTTGTGGTGTGACTGCGTTCTGTTTGATCTAACCGCAGCCACCGCAAAATCTCATCTACCCTCTGTGGGAAACCGGGCGACAGTCGCCTCTTCCCTTCGGTCGTTTCTAAACCACAAGTCCCCCGTGGGTTAGATGTTAAGGAATACTGCGGGTAATAGTTTAGGAGTCAGAATTTATCAAAAGCGACTCTGCATATGGCTAGTTCATCTCCGCTGACCGGTGTCATTCTGGTCGATTGCGCCCGGGCCAATGCCAGCGAGGGGCTGGCGATCGCCGCCGAGCGGTGTGGCTACGGCAGCGACACGGCCAAGTTTCAGACAGCCCTGAGGGCGGCCTGTAGCGACATGAATGTGGAGATCGAGGGCCTTTCCGATCTCGAAGATGACGAGCCTGCGGTGGTGCGGGCCGAGCGGGGTATGGAAGTGGCCCCGGATACCCCCAGCGAACTTTAGATCTTGAAAAAATCTGGCCCGATCGCGTCCATACGGTGCGATCGGGCCAACAAGCTTACACCTTGGTCACAACGTGCCGCTGGGTGAGGCGATCGAGCTGCTTCACCAGCAAGCTGAGGAACAGGCCCACGTCGGTGACCACCCCGGTCGACTCCAGGGAGCCGCGATCGGCCAGTTTGGTGACCACGGCGGGGTTGATGTCAACGCAGACCATTTTGACGCCGGAGGGGGTCATGTTGCCGACGCCGATCGCGTGCAGCATGGTCGAGAGCATCAAAATCAGGTCGCAGCCTTCGATCAGGCGGGCGTAGTCGGCCTGGGCCGCGATCAGGTCCATCTTGGTGTCGGGCAGGGGACCGTCGTCGCGAATGGACCCGGCCAGGGAGAAGGGCACGTTGTTTTTGACGCACTCGTAGAACACGCCTTTGGTCAGCACCCCCTGTTCCACAGCGCTGGCGATGCTGCCGCAGCGGCGAATGGCGTTGATTGCCCGCAGGTGGTGGCGGTGTCCCCCTCGCACCGAGGTGCCCTGCTTCATGTCAACGCCCAGGGAGGTACCCAGCATGGCCTGCTCGATGTCGTGGACGGCGATCGCGTTGCCCCCCAGCAGTGCCTGCACGTAGCCCTCGCGGATCAACCGCGACAGGTGGTCGCCGCCGCCGGTGTGAATCACCACCGGCCCAGCCACCACGGCCACTTTGCCGCCCTGGTCCCGCAGGCGGCGCAGGTCCCACGCCACCTGCTCCACAATCAGCTCTACCCGGCGCTCGCTGGAGACGCCGGAGCCCATGAAGCTAAATTCCTCGGTGGCGTGGGCGGCGCGGCTGCGGTCCTTGGTGCTGCGCACGCTGCGAATGCCGTCGTAGCCAACGATCACCTGGTCGCCCACGGCCAGGTCGCGCAGCAGCTTGCAGGTGGCCACCGGCTCGGTTTGTGAGACCACAATCACGCCGTCCATGCGCTGGCCCTGCACCCGCACCCACTGACCCCGCACCCGCACTTCGGTGGGGTAGATGGTGGAGCTGTAAAAGTCGTCGGGGGCGACACCGGCCTGGGTAATGGTGACCAGGTGGGCATCCTGCTGATCTTCGGGCAGGGCCACCGCGCCCAGGTCGATCAGCTGGGCCATGATTTCGTCCATCACCTCGCGATCGGGGGCCGAGACGCGAATTTCGGCGGAGGACGTGCTCTGGCGCTGCTCACCCAGGTCAAAGTTCAGCACCTGGAAGCTGCCGCCCCCTTCCATAACCAGATCCAGCGCCCGGCTGACCAGGCCCGAGTCGAGCAGGTGCCCGGTCATGGTGACGGTGCGGACCAGCAGGCCGCCTTGGGCAGGTTCGGGGTGCAGCGGCTCGGTGACGCGCAGGGTGAGGCACTTGGCGGCGCCCCCGGCTTTCAGGAACTCGGTCAGGGGGGTTTCAACCACCTCAAAGCCCACCTCGGCCAGGCGGGCCTTCAGTTCGTCGCTGGCCTGGTTCATGATCACGGTGCGATCGATATTGACCGCGTTACAGGCAAAGTTGACGGCGTCGGGCTCGTCGATGGCGATCCGCTTTTCGGGCGGCACCCGCAGTTCGATCAGACGGTTGGAGTAGGCGTCGAAGGCGGGGGGATAGTAGAGCAGGTAGCCCCCGGTCAGTGGACAAAAGCAGGTATCGAGGTGGTAGAAGCGCTCGTCCATCAGATGCAGCGACAGCACTTCAATGTTCAGCCACTGGGCCACCAGCCCGTGGGAGTCCAGCTCGGTGCGAAAGCCGTAGCCCGCCCACAGCCAGCGCCCTTCCCGGTCCAGCAGGGCGTCCCCGGCTCCCTCAAAGGGCAGTTCCGAGGGTAGGGTAAACACTTCGTGGCCCTGCTCCTCAAACCACGCCTTGAAGTAGGGCTCTTCCCCCTGGCGCTCGGGGTGCAAAAAGCGGCTCAGTACCACCTGGTTGCCCAGAATCAGCCCGGCGTTGGCGGTAAACACCATGTCAGGCCAGCCCTGCTGGGGCTTGACCAGGTCCACATCGGCGCGATCGCTGATGATCTGGTACAAATTCTGCCACTGCTCCTGGGCGGTGGCGAGGGATGAGCGGTGAATGTTGCCCTCCATCCAGGGGTTGATCACATAGTCCACCTCGTAGTGGTGGGGGGCACACATGAGAAAGCGAATGGAGGAGCTCATAGGAGGATGCTGACGTGAAGGGACTGAGTCAAACTGGGCAGATCGGGCGACGCAGAGCCGCTCGTCCGGGGGCCGGCTAGCGAACCGGCGCTGAGGCAAAACAGCGCCGAGGGCCAACATACTATTTTAGGCCCTCAGCGCGGCAGTCGATTCAGTTGTCAGGAGTTCTGAAGATTAGGGTGGCGACCGGCCGCAGGCAGTCACCGGGGACGCCCCTATGGGTTACCAGCGGGCAAATCGGTGAAAAAGTGGGCCTCAGTCAGGCGATTGTTGGTGATGATGGCACTGGTCAGGTTGCCGTGGTGCAGACGGCGGGCTGTCGCCAGTTGCGCATCGCCTGTAGCTGTGGGGCCAGCCTGGGGGGTAACGGAGCGATCGCCCCAGCCCATTGCTTGAGTCGACACTCGCACCGGTACCAGCGCCGAGCGGGTGACGAGATCCGCCGCTTCGGCCTGGTTGCCGGAGGAGTCAAACCCCACCGCCAGCATGAACGCCGCCAACGCTATCACCAGGGCCAGCCGCAGATCCACCAGCTGAAGCACCTGAATGACGGTGTCCTGCAGGAACGCCCAGAAGGTGATCGATGACTCCGATTCGCTAGACAAGGTCAGGGTCCTCCCACACAACTCACCCGACAATAGGGAAAACCGAGGCAGTCCAGGTCTCGACCGCCGCTCCCTACCGGGATTCCACCGAGGTGCCTGGCCCAGGACTTGAAGCAGCCATAGGCAAGACTCAATGGTTTCACTTAGATATTACACATAACGTTATAAAGTCACAAGTTGTTAAGCGCCGCTCAGAGCGGTTAGGCCCGGCTGTGAATGGGTTCAAATGGCCCACCCTGGGGCGATCGCGGCCTCCCCTGAATTTTGCTCTACGAATCTTTGTTAAGCATAGATTTTTTTCAATATCAGTGACTGACCTGCCACTGCTGGGATTGGTCCTGAAGCACTGCTACCGCTGCGCGGCGTTTGACGGAGCAAATTTCAGGATGATAGCCCCTAAAGGGGCTCCAGCCACAGCGAAAAAATCCAGGTGCCGTCGCTCAGCTCGGACCAGTTGCCCGAGGTGCGTCCGGTGATATTGACAATTGAGCCATTCGGTACGCTTCTGACGAAGCCAAACTCGGTGCCGGGGCCGTTGAACACCGAGGTCGCGTCGCCATCGGTAACCACCCGTCGCTGACCGCCGCCGATGGGCGGTGGGTCGGGGGTGGGATTGGGGGTGGGATTGGGGGTGGGGTCGGGCGAGGGCTGCGGTGTAGGGCTCGTCGCCCGGTAGAGGGCCTGCCAGGTGGCGGCATCGACAATGCCAGTGACGGGCAGGCCATTCACCCGCTGAAACTCACGCACCGCCGCCTGGGTCGTTTGATCGTAGATCCCGTTGATGACAAAGTTGGGCGGCAGGAAGCCAGCCTGGCGCAGCAGCCGCTGGAGTTCAATTACATCCGCTGTCGGGACCGGGTCGGGCTGCGGACGGGGCTGAGCGGGGTCATTGCGGATAGGGCCGCTGTACTGGAGGCGACCGCTGTCGACCCAGTTGCCGTTGGTCAGCTGGGCCCAGCCCACGTTGAAGCGCCCCGTCAGCCGAATGCGGCTGCCGTTGACGAACTGCCCCACCACTGGGTACTCGCGGCCCGGGCCAGAGCGAATGTTGAGGGCAAAGTTCTCCGGTGTAATGACTGTGGCCAGGCTGGGGTCGTCTACCGTGGGCCGGTCGGGCTGCACTGGGCCCACCGGGGCGCTGCTGACCAGGCTACCGGCCACCCAGGTGGCATCGACCAGCTGCACCCAGCCGTCGCGGCGCACGCCTGAGGTCTGTAGGGCACTACCCCGGCGCACCCGGCGGTAGACGCCAGTGTTGGTGCCTGGGCCCCATCGCACGTTGAGGGCATACCCTTCGGGGGTGGCTACGTAGACGGTTCCACCCCAGCGGTGGCTACTGGCCAGGGCCGGAGCCGTCAGGCTATTGCCAAGCACGATTGCCCCCGCTACCACGGCCATCGCAGAGGGTGCTAAGAGCCCCTTAACCGCAGGGGAAAGCACCAGCGGACCTGGGCTGGAGTCGGCCTTTAGGTCAGCTTCCCAGACTAGCCACAGCAGGGTTTGGGCCAGGCTATCCATAGGTCAAGGGGAGGATGGAAGAATAGGGCAAAACCACCTCAATCATAGCTGTTTTCGCTGGATACCTCAGCATCTTTCCAAAATGCGCTTCGCACCGCCCTGGCCGCCCGGCGAACCCAGGCCGTCAGGGTAGAAACAAGTCTGCCCTTTGAGCAGCTTGAACCGCTGCCACCCCAAAGCGTTTTCATGTTGAACATTGCACTTTGAACTCTGGGTCTAACTCTGGGTCGCTGGAATTGATCACCCGTCCTGGGCGGGATGGGGAGCGGACTCGCCGCTGGGGAGGAGTTCGATCAGGGTTTGGCGTAGCTCCTCCAGGTCTACGGGTTTGGTGAGATGGCGTTGAAAACCCGCTGCCAGGGCGCGATCGCGGTTTTGTTCACCGGCATAGGCGGTCAGGGCGATCGCGGGCGTGTTGCCTCCCTCGGCCTCAGACCGCTGGCGCAGGGCGCGAATCAGCATGAAGCCGTCCTGGTCGGGCATGCCAATATCGCTGATCAAAATATCGGGAGGGTGCTGACTGACCAGATGCAGACCCGCCTCGGCTGAGGCGGCGGTCAGCACCTCCATGGCGTAGTCCTCCAGCAGGGCCGTCAGCAGGTGCAGCGAGTCGAGGTCGTCATCGATGACCAGAACCCGGCGCCCCGCCAGACTGGCCTTGTCCTGGGCGATCGCCAGGGGCGGCGGCAGGGCTGTACTGGGGTTCAGGGGCAGCCGCACGGTGAAGGTAGCCCCCTGACCCTCACCGGGGCTGGCCACCGCCACGCTCCCGCCGTGCAGCTCACTCAGGTAGCGCACAATCGCCAGGCCCAGGCCCAGGCCACCAAAGGCGCGGGTGCTGCTGCTGTCGGCCTGGCGAAACTGCTCAAAGACATGGGGTAAAAAGTCGGCGCGAATGCCCTGGCCCGTATCCTCCACCTCAAGGGTGGCGCAGGTGCCATCCCGATAGAGCCTGACGGTCACGGCTCCCCCCTCGGGGGTGAACTTGACGGCGTTTGAAAGCAGGTTCCACACGATCTGCTGAAGGCGGTTGTAGTCGCCCGCAATTGCCCCCACTGCGGGGTCAACCTCGGTGTGCAGAGCAATGGCCTTGGCCTGGGCCGACAGTCGCACGGTTTCGAGGGCGGCCTCGATCACGCTGGCCAGGTTCACGGTGGCAATATCCAGGTTCAGTTTGCCCCGCAGAATGCGGGATACATCCAGCAGGTCTTCGATCAGCTCGGCCTGAATTTTGGCATTGCGCTCAATGGTTTCGAGGGCTCGGGATCGGGTGGTTTCATCGAAGGAGCGCGATCGCAGCAGCGACACCCAGCCCAGAATTGGGTTGAGGGGGGTGCGCAGCTCGTGGGAGAGCATCGCCAGAAACTCGTCCTTGATGCGGCTGGCGGCCTCCGCCTCGGTGCGGGCCACCCGCTCCTGGGCCAGGGCGCGATCGCGCTCGGCCAGGGTCAGCTTCTGGTCGTGAATATCCGTCAGGGAGCCAAACCAGCGCAGCACTTCGCCCCGTTCCCCCTGGAGCGGAAACGCCCGCACCAGGTGCCAGCGGTACTGGCCATCTACGGCCCGCCGGGGTCTGGCCTCTAGAGCCAGCGGCTGCCCCGTCTGCAGGGCCTCCGCCCAGGCGGCCTGGCAGCCGGTCTGGTCGTCGGGGTGCAGCACCGACACCCAGCCCTGGGCGTAGCTCTGGGCCGCATTCAGCCCTGTGTAGTGGTACCAGCGCTGGTTGCAGTACTCGAGCTGGCCATCGGTCTGGGCCGTCCAAAACATCTGCGGCATCGAGTCGGCCAGGGTGCGGAAGTGCAGTTCACTCTTGCGCAGGGCCGCTTCCGTATGCTTTTGCTCGGTGACGTCGTAATTGATTTCGAGAATGGCATCGGGCTCACCCGTTGGGGTCTGCTGGAGCGTCCAGCGGCTGCTCATGATCACCGTGCGTCCGCTGCGAGTGGTCTGAATCAGCTCCCCTATCCAGTGCCCCTCCTGCAGAATGGCCCTACGCAGGGTGTCAAACGGCTGGGGCAAGATTGTATTCAGTAGGTCCGTCGCCGATTGCCCCACCGCCTCGGCTGCCGACCAACCGTAGCGCCGCGCCGCCCCCTGGTTCCAGTAGGTAATGACGGCGCTGTCTAGCTCTCGAATAATGATGCTGTCGTTGGCCAGATCCAGCATTTGTATTTGCTGCCTTAGCCGGCGCTCGTCCTGGCGGCGATCGGTCAGGTCACGAAAGTAGACCGCCAGGCCGTTGACCAGCGGATTCATGTGGGTTTCAAACAGGCGATCGGGATGGACTAGCCCCGGTGCTTCAACCACCTGCGATCGCCGGGTGGCCATGACCTGCCGAAAGGCATCGCCCATAGCGGTGCCCTCCAGGGTGGGCAGCACTTCCCAGATCGGGTGCCCCAGCAGATCGTCGAGGGGACGCTTAAACAGACGCAGCGCCTGAGGATTGACGTAGACAAACCGCCACTGCCCATCGAGAGCATAAAACCCCTCGGTAATGCTCTCTAAAATGGCCGTTACCCATTGGTTGGTGTGGCCGAGGGAGGCTTCGCTTTCCTGAAGTTTTTGAGAACTGCGCTCCAGATGCAGACGAGCTCTGTGGAGAGAGCCGCAAATTACGCTGATGGCGACGCCCTGAATCAGGAAGACAGCGAGACGAACCACGATCGCTGGGCTCAGACTGAAGGTATGCTGCGGCAGCATAAAAAAATAGCTGCTGGCTATAGCGGCCAGGACGGTGGTTAATAGCCCACAGCCAAAGCCGCCCCACCAGGCTGCTACCACCACGGCCCCATAAAACAGTAAAAACGGGGTCATAGCCATACCGGCAACGGGGTTGATTGCTTGCATCAGCAATAGAGCCAGCCCGACGCTAAGAAACGCTATGCCGTAGGCCCTAGGCTGTAGATAAGAGAGGTGTAACTTCATTGGGCCTAATCATCGCAGTCTAAGGTCAGCAGCGCCTGAAAATACTGTTGCTACTGTTGCTCCCAGTTTGCGGTTTACTCTCAAAGATTGCATAACGTTTGACTTTAGCATAACGGTGCCTGGACAACTTATATCCTGAGACAGAGAAGCACCAGGGGTCGTATGCCTTTGGACTTATATTTTGTGTTTCTAGTTGTTGATTTTGTGGCGATCGCCGTGCTGTCTCAGGCGATTTTCCCTAGGGGCTAAAGTAATTTGCTGCCACGCCTGTAGGGAACCAAAAACCTTAGCCTTAAAAACTGACTGGTCTACAATTCTTAGCCCGGCAGTTTATTAGTGGATCGCGTTCGAAGGTAGGGTTCCAGCGGGGCCAGTCCAGAACTGGGGGTTCACCCTAAGGAAAGATAACCGATGTATTTACACTCGTTACATTGAGGGCAGATTTTATCTGAGACCCAGCTAGAGAGTACAGAGGCATTTGGGTAGGACTTTCCAGGTTTTCTATCCAAATTTCTTGTGATTGCTTGCGGGAAAAAGACACCTGAACCAGCGCTTCAGCCCTTGCCTCCTTTTGACTGGCTAGCTTGGCCAGCGTTTGAACTCAAAGGGTCTGTTATTACAACTTCCTTAACCACAATTTTCTACGGAGATAACCCATGCCCATTACCCCCGACCAAATTCCAGCCCAAACCCAGGAGCGCACCCCGGCGCTGGAATCAGACATGGCCCCCAGACCGCAGTACGACGATCCCAACTACAAGGGCAGCGGCAAACTTCAAGACAAGGTGGCACTGATTACGGGGGGCGATAGCGGCATTGGTCGCTCGGTGGCGGTGTACTACGCGAAAGAGGGGGCCGATGTCGCCATTGTCTACCTCGACGAGCACGGAGATGCTGAGGAAACCAAGCAGGCGGTGGAGGATTACAGACGGCGCTGTCTGCTGATTCCGGGAGACATTCGCAACGAGCAGTTTTGCCATCAAGCCGTGCAGAAAACGGTTCAGGAGTTTGGCAAACTCGATATTTTGGTCAACAATGCGGCAGTGCAGTACCAGGAGCCCAGCCTAGAGGAAATTGATGCGGCTCGCCTGGGCGATGTATTTGCCACCAATATCTTTTCGATGTTCTACTTTGCCAAGGCTGCAACCCCCCACATGCAGCCAGGTAGCGCCATCATCAACACCACGTCGATCAATGCCTACAAGGGCAATGCCAGTCTGCTGAGCTATTCCACCACCAAAGGGGCCATTTTGGCCTTTACCCGTTCCCTCGCCGCACCCATGCTGGAGAAGGGCATTCGCGTTAACGGGGTAGCCCCCGGACCAATTTGGACACCCTTTATTCCCGATGCGTTTGAAGGCGACGATGTGTCGAACTTTGGCCAGCAGGTGCCGATGAAACGCCCTGGTCAACCCAAGGAAGTTGCGCCTAGCTTTGTCTTTTTAGCCTCTGAAGATGCATCTTATATGGCGGGTCAGGTGCTGCACCCCAACGGTGGTGTCGTCGTCGGAGCCTAGGCACGAAGGTGTTTACCAAAACGGCGTTGCTCAATTGAGTAATGCATCTGTAAACTTGACGTCCTTTCATTGCCCCCTTAAGTCCCCCAGTTCTGGGGGACTTTGAGATCTCGACTCCCTCAGAATTGGGGGGCATATCATACCTGCATTCAGCAACGCCACCAAAATTATCCCTTCCGGCCTTCGTTGGGCCCCCGGGGATTGAGTTCTATCAGAAGAGTGATTTGTGGGGCTAGGGCCAGAGCCTATGGTAAAGAGCAGGCGAAAGGGCGTTTCTGCCAATCCGGCTTTGCCTATTTTTCTTCCCTAAAAGGATTACTATGCAAGGTGATTGCTTGGCGGCAATTTCCAGCTCTTCTATGGCTGAACTGGAGGACGGCCGGCGATCGTCCCCCCTGGGAATTGCTCAGCTACCGCTGCCTCAAACTCGGGTGTCGGTGATTGTGCCGGTACGCAATGAGGCCGAGATTTTGCTCAAATCTCTGCTGGCCCTGGTTGACCAGACTGATTTTGAGAATACCCCCCTGGTATCTGGCTGCTACGAGGTGATCGTCCTGGCCAACAATTGCACCGATGCGTCGGCGGCGATCGCCCGGCGGGTTGCTCGCCAGCATCCCCAGGTGCCGATTCACGTGGTCGAGCGATCGCTGCCCCAGGCAGACGCCTGCATTGGGCGGGTGCGCCAGCTGCTAATGGATGAAGCCTACTGGCGGCTGCAGCGGTTGAGCTGCAGTCGGGGCATCATTGCCTCTACCGATGGCGATAGCCAGGTCGATCGCCGCTGGGTGGCCGCTATTTTGCAGGAAATTGAGCAGGGGGCCGACGCCGTAGGTGGCCGCACGGTCATTCACCAGGCCGAGCGATCGGCGCTGGACAAAGCCACCAGGGCATCCTACCTGCGCTTCGTGGGGTATCGCTACTTGATCAAGCGGCTGGAGGATTACCTCGACCCTGACCCCTTCGATCGCTCTCCCCGCCACTACCAGTTTTTTGGGGCCAACTTCGCGGTTACCCAGCAGATGTATGCCCAGGCCGGAGGATTACCCCCGGTGCAAACGGGCGAAGACGTAGCGTTCTACCAATCTCTGATCGCTGCTGGGGCCAGGGTGCGTCACAGCTACCTCATGCGGGTGACGACCTCAGCCCGGCCCCAGGGGCGGGCCGCCCTGGGGTTGGCCGATCGCCTCAGTCAGTTTCAGGCTCTGGGGCAGCGGCGACAGGCATTTTTCGTTGCGTCGGCGGCAGAGATTGAGGCGCAGCTGCTGGCCCGCCGGCAGCTGCGCCGCTACTGGCGACAGACGGTGGAAAGCCCGTCCTCCCCCGGTTTTCTGGCCCCCTCCCGCCTGGTGCGGCTGGCCAGCCAGTGGGCGGTGCCCCTGGGCGATCTGTGTCAGGCGGTCAAGGAGTCAGCAACGGTGGGCGAATTGCTGCTGCGGGTGGAGCAGCGCCAGCAGGCCGCAGGCCTGTGGCAGCAGCGATGGGCCCAGGTGCCAATCGAGGTGGCGATCGCCGATCTGCGCCTGTGTCTGCACCAGTGGCAACAGCGTCGCGGGCTACGGTCGCTCGTAGAGGTCTAGGCGGTAGTCGGCGGTGCGCTGGCCGACGCGGTGAATCAACCGCGAGGCCGCAAACCTCTGAAAGGCATCGTGGACGTCGTCGCCGCGGAGGGGATAGCTGGGGGCCTCGTGCAGCCAGTGCACCAGCAGCAAATGGCCGCCGGGCAGGAGCGAGGCATAGATTTTGGTCTGGGCCAGGTACAGGTCGGCCCAGCACCAGTAGTAGCCCACCTCCGAGAGCAGCACCAGGTCGAAGTGGCGATCGGGGTACTGCTGGGGTACGCTCATCAGCTCCAGGCCGACCAGGGGCAAATGCTGACAGCGCTGCCGGGCTCGGGCCTGGGCCACGGCGGAAATATCCACCGACAGCAGCGCGTCGCAGCGGTGGGCCAGCCGCTCGGTGAGGACACCGATCGAACCACCAATCTCAAACGCTGACCGATAGCGCTGGTGGGGTAAGGCGGCAAGAGTGGCGGCGTATTTGGCGGCTTCGTAGGGGCTGGTTTCAAACCCCCAGGGATCGGGGTCCGCCTGGTAGAGCCGGTCAAAAAAGTCTGCCGCCAGGGATTGATCGCTCATGGGTCTAGCTCCAGAAACACTTCCCAGGGGTTGAGAAAGGGGGCGATTAGCTCGGGGGTAAGCCGAAAGCCAGTCGGGTCGTCGGGGATCAAGGCGGTGGTCTGGGATCGATAGCAGTGAATGGCTCTCTGCTTCAGCCCTAGCTGAGCAGAAATGTCGAGACGCCAGGCCCGGTAGCCACTGCCCAGGGGCTGCCGCTGCTGCGGGTCCCAGTCCCAGATTGGGTATTCAATCATGCGGGGCGGCTGGGGCAGAGCGGCGGCGGCACCCCGTATCAGCTGCCAGGTGGCGCGGTGATCGCGGTGGGGGTCAAACTGGTAAGGCAAAAAAATGGTTTGGGGAGCGCTCAGGCCGAGGTAGTGCTGGCACTGGGCCAGGGCCAGCGGGGCCGCCGCAGAATGACGACGAGGCGGCGCCCCCACCAGATGGGGTACGGAGCCATCGGGCAGGCCCAAAAAGGTGACCTCGGTGGCCTCTACCCCCAGCCCGGCCAGGGCGGTTAGGGTTTCGGCCTGGCGCAGGGCCCGCAGCCGGGACGGCGGATATAGCCGCGATCGCGGGTGAGAGTTAGCCCCATCGCTGACCACCAGCACCCGGACGGCACAGCCCTGCGATCGCAGCTGGGCAATCGCCCCCCCACAGCCCAGCGTTTCGTCGTCGGGATGGGGGGCCACCACGAGCACGGGGGCCTCGATCGTCGCTAGCGATTGCAGCGGCAGGTCCGCCACGGCGGCAAATGGCGACGGATCTTCTACCTGCGGCCCTAGACCTGCCATAGCTCATCGGCCGGAGCCGTCTGGGCTAGGGCAAAGGCCCCCACTCCCGCAATCGCGGCATCGTAGGCCGGCTGGCGCAGGTACAGGGTGAGATCGCGAATCACCCGCTCCATGGGATGGGGCGGTAGCAGCCCCCGAGCGCCCACCGACCGCTGACAGAGCTGCATAACCTCGATACAGATTTGCTCAACCGTGGTGCGGGTCATATTGGCATAGGCCACCAGGCGATCGCAGTGGCTGTGGGCCGTGTGGGGGTCACCGCCAAACTGGGGGGCGTAGCTGGCCAGCCGTTCGGCCGCCCCCCGCAGCCAGAGATTGCCGCTCTCCAGGGCGATCGCCATTTGACCCAGGCGCTCCTGCTGATAGGGGTGTTCGGTGCGGTGCTCCCCCTGCAGGTACTGGCGCGTGAGGTCGAACAGCGCCTCGGCCCCGCCCAGCTGTACCGCCGCAAACCGCACCACCCCAGCCGAGAGCCAGGGCTGCCGCAGGTAGTCCCCCGGCTGACCAATCAGATCCTCTGCCCCCAGCTCGACGCCGGTAAAGTCAATTTTGAAGCTGGTGGTGGCGCGCATGCCCAGGGGCTGCCACCAGTCGCGATCGCAGTCGGTCTGAACCGCATCCATGGGCACAATGCACATCTGCCACGATCCATCGGGCAGTTTGCCGTTGACAAAGGGGCGCTGCACATAGCCACTCCCGGAACAGAAGGTTTTTGCCCCCTCCAGCCGATAGCGCCCCGACCCCAGGGGCACAATGGTCACGCCCTCACCCTCCTCGGCATTCCAAACCCCAAACAGCAGATGCTGCTCGCGGACCTCGCGCCCGTAGCGCTCAATTTGGGCGGCGGTGCCAAAGGTTTGAATCAGCTGTAGGGCGTTCACGTGGCCCTCGTACACGCGCCCAATCGCCAGGTTGCCTCGGCCAATGTGCTTCAGCAACCGCAGCAGCGCCTCGGTGCTACTGGCCTCAATGCCCAGGCCGCAGCCCCCCAGACCCGAGCGCAGGGGAGCCACTACAAAGCCCGCCGCCGCCAGCCGTCGAAACCCCGCCGCCGGAAAGGCCCCGGAGCGATCGAGGGCGGCGGCTTGGGCCGCAAATTCCTCGGCCAGGGGAGTGGCCAGCCGCAGTAGCTCAGCGATCGTTGGCTGCAGGGTGGCCGGGGTACGCAACAGTTCAGCAGTAATCGTCAGACCTCCTGATAACCCATACAAGCCCGTCCGCACCAGACCTGCCTGGCAAAGGCGACAAGATTTTTGACTTCAATCTATGTACCTCAATGCACTTCGACTTGGCTAAGGGACGAAAATTTTCATTTAGAGTTTATCTGTCAAAATGACAGGTCTTCACCCGAGTATCGTCTACCCTTTGGCGTATTTTTAGACTGCAATGCTGGGGCTAGCTGTAAACGGACGTTGGTTTTGCCGTGAGCGGTTAGCAGAACATCTGGGCACGGACGTCGCCACACTATCCATTTCCAACATCTAAAAATCTATCTAACTGGTCAGGCGATTGGGCTACCCAGGCTGCTACGGTTTAGTTCAATCCTGTAGGTTAATCAGATTAAATTAGATCAATTCATCCAAACTGGCCTATTTGTGCGATCGAAGCGATCGAAAAAAGCTGTGAACCTGGACCTACAGCCAAAGAAGCCACCCGCACAACAGCCACCCGCACAACCTCAATGAATTAGATAATCAAACGTTTGGGACGTCTACCTATGCAATCTCGGCAACGGCAAATTTCCGGCGATTGGACCAAGGGCTCGAAGGGGATCCTGAGCTTTTTTGTCCTGTTTCTGGCGGTTGGCTTTTTACTGTATCAACTGTTTTCTAGTATTGCTCTGTCCTTTGGTGATTCCTTTAACATTGGTGCTCGCGCCATTGCCGCCGCACTTTTTCCCTTTATTGTTTTAATTTACCTGGGTTTTATTGCCCGCCTTCAAGTTCCAGCCCGAGAAAGCCGCGCTCCCATTATCAATAGCTTTATCATCTTTCTCTTCTGGACCATGCTGGTGATCGGCATCGACATCAGTCTTGAAACCCCCTACTTCCCGATCGAAGAGCTGCTCTACTCCTCCACCCTGGCCTCGATGCTGTGGCGCTACAAGTACCGAGGCTCCTTTAAAGCGCTGCTGGCCTGTTGCTATGGCGTGCTGGCGGGCGGTTTAGCCGCCCTGATTATCTTCTAGCTAGCCGTCTTCAACCCGCAGCCCCCCTTCCGGGCAAAACTCCGTATTCTGGGTAGAGGCCTGTAGCGATCGACCGCCAGTGAAGTTCTGCCCTTCAGGCGATCGCCTCCTCTAACCCAGGGCTTGACCCATCACCGCTGCCCCCATTCACCCTGGAGTGAGTGGGGGATATCGGGTATTGATTCAGACAGCTTGCGATCGCCACTTGTCCCTATGATGAGATTTATCCGTTAGGGACACCGGGGTATGGACTACAAACAAGAGTTGATCACAACTATCCACGATTTGAGTTATCAGCCCGATCGCCTAGAGCAACGCCTGATCGAGCTCAGCCAAACCCACCCCACCGCCGTGCTGATTCCATCGCTGTACGAAGAGCTACAGCGCCCGGCCCTGGCCACCATTCGCGACCATCTCAGCCACTGTCCCTTTGTCAACAACGTCATCGTCTGTCTCTACGCGGACACCTTCGAGCAGTACCAGCATGCGGTGCAGTTTTTTGAGCCGCTGCCCCAGCCCACCTTTGTGCTGTGGGAAAACGGCCCCGGCATTACAGCCATCCTACAAACCCTCAAGGACAAAGGGCTGGATCTGCTCCGGTTCAAGGGCAAAGGACGGGCGGTGTGGCTGGGGCTGGGGGTGGCCTCGCTGCACGCCGCCGCGATCGCCCTCCACGATGCCGACATTGTCACCTACGATCGCTCCTACCCGCTCAAACTGCTCTATCCCCTGCTGGAGCAGGAGTTTGGCATTGCCTTTAGCAAGGCCTACTACGCCCGCATTGGCGACAACCCCCGCAGCCTGCACGGTCGCGTCACCCGGCTGTTTGTCACGCCGCTGATCACCTCGCTGATGGAGTTATTTGGCTACAGCGACTACCTGCGCTACCTCGACGCCTACCGCTATCCCCTCTCCGGCGAGTTTGCCCTCTCCAGCGACCTGGCCCTGAATACCCGCATTCCCGGCAATTGGGGGCTGGAAGTCGGGCTGCTGGCCGAGGTCTACCGCAACGTCGCCCTCAAGCGGATTGCCCAGATCGACCTGGGTATCTTTGAGCACAAGCATCAGACCATGGGCACCTCTGCCAGTTCGGGGCTGCAAAAAATGTGTCGCGACATATTGCACTCAGTGTTTAGAACCCTGACCGAAACCGAGCAGGTGGTGATTGGCCACGACCACATTCGGGCTCTGCGGATCAAGTACCGCCGCGAAGCCCAAAACCTGGCCCGTCAATACTTTGTCGATGCCCGCTTCAACGGTCTGGACTACGATCGCCACCAGGAGGAAATGACCATCGAAACCTTCGAACAGGTCATTTTAGAGGCGGGGGAGCAGTACCTGGAGGACCCTACCGGTACCCAAATTCCCGACTGGACCCGGGCACTGGCGGTCATTCCCGACCTGCGCGAACAGCTGCTCGACGCCATTTTTGCCGATATGGCCGAAGCGCGACTGGCCCCAACCCCAACGGCAGATGTTGCCGCGATGGCTACGGCCGCCGTCTAAGCGTTGGTGTCACCAACCGCTACGCCGGTTTCCTTTGCCGGGCGGGTTTGGCCCCAGTCGTAGAGCTGGTGCTGGCGGGCAGGGTGTTGCGGCTGCGCAGGGTAACATTCACCCCTTCGCTGGACTGTTCAATCACCAGCAGGGGGGTGGGCTTGGCTTTTTGGTCCCAGTGCATGTTGGCAATCCGGCCCTGGATCGTGGGCTGCCAGTGGGTTTCCTCGGCATCGGGGCTCATGAAGTTTTCGATGCAGTCGACCAGTTGAGCGATGGTCGACGAGGTTGCCTGGGTGGGCAGCTTGGCCAGCCGAATTTGAATGCGGAACAGCACCCGCTTCTTGGCCAGGGGGCTATCTTGAGGGGCGTACTCCACATCAAAAATTTCGTCGACCACCCTGGGCTTGCTGGCAATGCCGATCATGCCTTCCTCAGCCTGACGCGGCCGCAGCGCGACGCTAATCTTTTGCTTCACCTTCACCTTGAGCTGGTTCACAATCGACGTATGGAAGTGCTCCTCATCCATCCGCATCCGCAGGTAGTCAAGGTTGAATTCCCGCGAGTGAATTAGGTCTGGGTTTTGCTCCATCTTGCTGATGGTTTTGAGCGCCAGCTTGACTTTTTTTTGCAGCTCCTGGTTTTTGTAAGTTTCAAACTTAAGCTGTTTCACCAGACGGCGGGTTTGCAAGTGAGAGTAAACCCCCAGGCCCAGCAGCAGTACCAGCAACCCCCCAGACGACAGCATCCAAGGGTTATCCACCGGCAGCCTGCTGGCAACGGGTGCTTGGGCAAGGGTGGGGGGCACTAGAACTGTAGAGGTTTTCATGGCCGATTAACAGAAATATTTAAGTTGTAGTTATAGTTCCCTCAAAGAGAAGGCAAAATCCGGGCAAATCTAAAGTTCGGTAATAACTCGGTCATAACTTTAAGAAATACCTGAGTTTGACCGTCGAATTGTGAAGCGGAGATTAGGCGATCGCGATCGCTAGGGCGATGGCGGCTAGAGCCAGGGCCAGAGAGGTTCGCGATCGGGGCAGCCGGATCGGACGTTTGTGCAATTTAGCGTCAGAACCTGCAAGACAGACCAGGGGAAGGCACCCACACTGGAACCATGCCCTCTGATCTGGAGATTGTCCTGTGGTACAGCTAGAAACCCGCACCGACCCGATGGTGATCAATTTTGGTCCCCACCATCCCTCCATGCACGGCTGCTTTCGGATCATGGTCACCCTCGACGGCGAAGATGTGGTCGACTGCGAACCGGTCATCGGCTACCTGCACCGGGGCATGGAGAAAATCGCCGAAAGCCGCACCGCCACCATGTTCATTCCCTACACCAGCCGCTGGGACTACTACGGTGGCCTGTTCAATGAGGCGGTCACGGTCAATGCGGTGGAAAAGCTGGCCGATATCGTGGTACCCCGCCGGGCCAGCTACATTCGGGTGATTTTGCTGGAGCTGACCCGGCTGGTCAACCACCTGCTGTGGGTGGGGCCATTTGTGATGGATATGGGGGCACAGACGCTATTTTTCTACAGCCTGCGCGATCGCGAGCCGATTCTGGACCTGTTTGAAGCCGTCAGCGGCTACCGCATGGTCAACCACAACTACTTTCGGGTGGGGGGAGTGGCCGCCGACCTGCCCTACGGCTGGGTCGAAAAATGCCGGGACTTCGTTGACTACCTGGCCCCCAAACTCGACGAGTACGAGCGCCTGGTCACCGACAATCCAGTGTTTCGCCGCCGCTGCGAAGGGCTGGGGGTACTGCCTCGCAACGAAGCCATTGCCTGGGGTTGCTCAGGCCCTATGCTGCGGGCCTCAGGGGTCCAGTGGGATCTGCGCAAGGTCGATCACTACGAGTGCTACGACGACTTTGACTGGCAGGTGGCGTGGCAGCCCGAGGGGGATTGTCTGGCCCGCTACCGGGTGCGGCTGGAGGAAATGCGCCAGTCGCTGGGCATCATTCAGCAGGCTCTCAGTGGGCTGCCGGGCGGGGCCTGGGAAAATCTGGAGGCCCGCCGCCTGGCCGAAGGACCAAAGTCCCAGTGGGATGGTTTTGATTACCAGTTCATCGCCAAAAAAATCGCGCCTACCTTCAAAATTCCGGCGGGAGAGCACTACGTGCGAGTGGAATCGGGGCGGGGCGAACTGGGTATTTTCCTCATTGGCAACGACAGTCCCATGCCCTGGCGCTGGAAAATTCGGCCCGCCGACTTTAACAATTTGCAGCTACTACCCCACCTGATCAAGGGGCAAAAGGTGGCGGATATTTTTGTTATTCTCGGCAGTATTGATGTGGTAATGGGCTCAGTCGATCGCTAGCGATCGCTAACAATTAATAACCAGAATCAGTTGAATAGCTCAAACAGCACCGCTCAGATGGCGGTAGCCAGGTTTTGCGGCATGATAGAAAGCTAGATAGCTTTACTCCTGATTCGTCACGGTCCTACATGAAATCTGGCACTAAGTACTATCCCCTATACGACCATCTCAAACAATCCCAAAAAACTGAAGTAGCTCTGACTTTTGCAGAAATAGAAGGTCTGCTGGGCATTGGTCTGCCTGCTTCAGCCCGCGATCGCAAAACCTGGTGGCACAACCGCGCCACCCCTGCCGCCCAGCAGGCCAGTGCCTGGGTAGGGGCTGGCTATCACGTCCAGGCCATCGACATCGCCAGCAAAACCGTCACCTTCCGCCGGGCTGACGCTCAGCCCACCAGCGTGACCCAGGACGGCAAAATTATCTGGCAGCAGGACGCCATTCGCGCCCTGCGCAAGCACCTGAGCCTGACCCAGATGCAGTTTGCCGAGCAGATGGGCGTTCGCCGCCAAACCATCAGCGAGTGGGAAAACGGCATCTACGAACCCGATCGCAGCACCGCCAAGTTCCTGGAGCTGATCGCCAAACAGGCCAACTTTGAGATTTCCACGGCAGTAGAAGACCAGGGCTGAGCAGGGGCGGCTACAGGGAACTGGAGTCGAGGCTGGCCGCCTCCTCGGGGGACTGGGGCAGGTGCAGCCCGCACTCCTGCTTTAGCCCTTTGAACCGGGTGTCGCGCTCGTTGGCATCGGCGGCGGTGATGGGGCGACTGGAGTGCCAGTCGCCCACGCTCACGTAGCCTTTGTCAAACAGCGGATGGTAGGGCAAGTCATTGGCCACCAGGTACTCGTAGACATCCTTTGAGGTCCACTTTAGAATTGGCAGCAGCTTGTAGCGCCCGCCCTGCTGACCCACGCGCCCCAGGGACTTGCGGTGGTCGGTCTGGTCGGAGCGCAGCCCTGTCAGCCAGGCGGTGGCGTTTAGCTCACTGAGCGCCCGCTGCATGGGCTCTACCTTGCGAATTTTGTCGTAGCGGTTGAGGGCATCGACATCCTGCTGCTCCCACAGGCGACCGTAGAGCGCCTCCATCCGGGCTGGGCTGAGGTGCGACTGATAGACCTTGAGATTGAGATCGAGACGAACCGCCAGCTCGTCGGCAAAGCGGTAGGTCTCCACCGGCAGATAGCCCGTGTCTACCCAGATCACCGGAATGTTGGGCACCACCTGGGTCACCAGATGCAGCATCACCGCCGACTGAATGCCAAAGCTAGTGCTCAACACCAGCCCGTCGCCAAAGGTGTCATGGCCCCACTGGACCAGGCTGGCGGCATCGGCCTCGCCCCACTCCCGGTTGACAGCGTCCAGGTCCAGAACGGGGGCAGCCTGCATTCGGTTCGGCAAGAGCGCAACATCTGACATGGGTTTACTCCTTCCGTTCAACAAGGCCGTTCAACAAGGTCGTAGCTCCAGTACCACCAGGCTGGGGTGGTTAAGGGGGATGAATACAATGTCAGCCCAGCAGGTCCCTAGCAGCACGGGCCGAGTCTACAGAATACAAGGTTTGAGGGGACACCGTCGCCTTGCTACCCAGGTCATCGCCGATTGGCCCCTAGCCACTCCTCGACCTTAGCCCATCTGTAGATCATAAACGAGGGGGGAATGGACTATTTGACTACCTCAGGCCAGTTTTTTTGGAAAACGGCCATTAACGGCCCTGGGAAGGATCCGTGCGATCGCGGGGGCACCCCCGACCCTAGACCGAAACGCGTTTTGCCCGTAAAATCCAGCCTTATTGGCCTGCAAACGCTTACGCTATCCCCTCCTATGGCAGTTTCCCCCTCCTACCCCCGCGATCTGATTGGCTATGGCCGCACGCCGCCCCACCCCCAGTGGCCCGGCGACGCCAAAATTGCGGTGCAGTTTGTGATCAACTACGAAGAGGGTGGCGAAAACTGCATTCTCCACGGCGACCCTGCCTCCGAGGCGTTTTTGTCGGAAAGTGTGGGGGCGGCGGCCCTGGCCGGGGTGCGCAATATGAATATGGAGTCGATGTACGAGTACGGCAGCCGGGCCGGATTTTGGCGCTTGCATCGGCTGTTTACCCGGCGGGGTCTGCCCCTGACGGTGTACGCGGTGGCGATGGCGATGGCCCGCAACCCCGAAGCGGTGGCGGTCATGACCGAAGCCGACTGGGAAATCGCCAGCCACGGCTACCGCTGGATTGACTACCAGTATTTTGGCCTGGAGGCCGAGCGCGAACACATTCGCAAGGCGGTGGAGATTCATACTCAGGTGGCGGGGAGCCGTCCGCTAGGCTTTTACCAGGGCCGCAACAGCCCCAACACTCGGGCCCTGGTGGTAGAGGAGGGGGGCTTTCTCTACGATGCCGACAGCTACGCCGACGACCTGCCCTACTGGAGCACCGAGTACGGCAAACCCCATCTGGTGATCCCCTACACCCTCGACAACAACGACATGCGCTTTGCCACCTACGCCGGTTTCAACTCGGGGGATCAGTTTTTCGCCTACCTGCGTGACGCCTTTGACACCCTCTACGCCGAAGGCGACGAGTGCCCCAAAATGATGAGCATCGGCCTGCACTGTCGCCTGGCGGGGCGACCGGGGCGAACGGCAGCGCTGGCCAAATTTCTGGACCACGTGCAGGGGCGCGATCGCGTCTGGATCTGCCGCCGCATCGACATCGCCCGCCACTGGCACGAACACCATCGACCCGCTTAACTACGATAGGCAAGCCCTGGCGTTGTAGCGGTACTAGGACGTGTCATCAATTGTGGTCAAAAGCTCGATATATCAAGCTTTGCCACGCCTGACCCAAACGACCCACTAGTCCCCTGCGGCAGAAGTCAGCCAACTGTTCCTGAAACCTGAAACCCAGCACCTGAAACCCTCAGCAATGGTTGCCCTATCTCTGACAACCCGTACTACACGACCGATCGCAGGTTGGCGTAGGCAAAGCTCTCAAAGCTGTGCTGGCTGAGCTGGTTCCAGGCGTAGATGCGATCGCGGAACCCCTGCCAGTTGTCGTAGATCGTTTTGAAGTCAGCATCGCTGGCGGCAAACTCCTGGTACAGGTCAAAGGTCACCTCCTGAGCCGCCGTCATAATCTCATCGCTAAACCGCCGCAGCTGGGTGCCCCTGGCCAACAGCCGTTCCAGGGCCGCTGAATTCAGGGCCTCGTAGCGAGACAGCATCTGTAGGTTGGCTTCGCAGGCCGCCGCCTGCACCATTGCCTGGTAAACCGGGGGCAGCGCGTTCCACTCGTCGAGGTTGATCTGTACTTCCAAGGTGCTGCTCGGCTCCCACCAGCCGGGGTGGTAGTAGTACTCGGCAACCCGGTGGAGGCCCAGCTTTTCGTCGTCGAAGGGGCCAACCCACTGGGCGGCGTCAATTTCCCCGGTTTGCAGCGCCTGAACGATCTCCTCCCCCGGCAGGGGCTGCACCGCGACCCCCAGTTCCCCCATCACCTGGCCCCCCAGACCCGCAATGCGCATTTTCAGCCCGGCCAAATCGCTGACGGAATTGATTTCGCGGCGAAACCACCCGCCCATCTGGGTGCCAGTATTCCCAGCCGGAAACTGAATCAAATTAAACCGGCGGGCGTAAACCGCCTGTAGCGAACTCAGCCCGTTCCCTTCGTAGAGCCAGGCATTTTGCTGTTGGGGGGTCAGCCCGAAGGGAACGCCGCAGCCAAACCCCAGCGCTGGGCTGCGGTCCATATAGTAGGCGGCGGCGGTGTGGCCACAGGGCACCACCCCCTGGGACACCGCATCGAGCACTTCCAGGGGCGGGGCCAGGTCCCCAGCCGGGCGGGGGGTAATCGTAAAGCGGCCGTCGCTGAGGGCACTCACCCGCTGGGCAAATACCTCCGCTCCCCTCAGCAGGGGGGCCAGGGAGACCGGCCAACTGGTGGCCATTGGCCAGTCAATCTGAGGCAAATCATCGTCCCTGACGGGCTCCTCGACCACTGGGGGTGAGCCTGTGCAGGCGGCCACGCTGGCGGTGGTTGCCGCTGCCACACCCCAGGTTGTCGATGTGACCAACTGCCGACGCTTCATAGGCCCTCACGGTATAGCGGCCTGGGAAAGCCCCACGCTCAATAAAAGCAACCGCCAGGAACTCAGCGATTGCCCTGTCCCAATCAGATGACAGCCCCTAATCCGCTCTACTCGTTCAAAATCTTGGGCACCTTGAAAAAGTTGTCTTCGCGATCGGGGGCACAGTCGAGAATAGCGCCCCGCTCTGGAAAAGGCTGGAGGTTGTCGGGTCGGGTAATGTTGCTCAGCTCAATGGCGCGAGTGGTGGGCTCAACATCCTCGGTATTGAGCTCTTTGAGCTGCTCGACGTAGTCAAGAATACCGCTGAGCTGACCGGTGAACTGCTCTTCCTCGTCGGCAGTTAGCTCGAGACGGGCCAGCAGGGCTACTTTGCGAACTTGTTCGAGATCAATCATGGCAGGGTAATTCAGGCAGTGGGGCGGCAAGGGTGGTGGGCAGTGCCCATCCTACGGGCAGTTAACTGCCGAGCGGTTTGTAGGGTTGGTGGCGCGCTAGCAAATCCCAACAAGGCTGACGGTTGTTGGGTTACGCTCCGCTTCAGCCAACCTACGAGAGCCTTAAATTTTAGCTTTGACGCTGCGTTAGAAGAAAATGTCGTTCTTCATGCGGCCCGTGTTCTTCATCCAGTTTTGGGCCTCGATGTAGTTGTTGGGGGCAATGGTGATGGCCTCTAGCCAGTAGCGAGCCGCCTCGTCGAACAGGTTTTCGGCGGTGTCGGTATCCCCAGCGGCCTCGGCCTGTTCACCCTTGTAGTGGTAAATCACCGCGATGTTGTTGAGTGCCTGGCAGAGCCGGGGGTTGAGATCGAGCGCCTCTTTGTATTTCTCCAGGGCAATGTCGTGCTCGCCGTTGCTGGCGTGAATCAGCCCCATGTTGTAGAGAATGAAGCTCTTGTCGTAGGGTTCTTCCTCTAGCAGCAGGGCCTCACGGTAGTTTTCCATCGCCTCGGCGTACTCGCCGTCGGCCTGGGCCGACATGCCGTCGCGGTAGTAGGCAAAGGCCTCCTTCTCGCTTTTTTTGGCGGGCATCATCTTCAAAATCATGTCGGCCATGACCGTGAAGGATTTGTCGATGAAGTTGTCGTTGCGTTGGGTTCTTGGCATGGGTAACGGCGTGCAAATGAGGGACTGAACGCTTACCTGAGCCCGATGGAGGCAGGGTTGCCGCCGCAAAATCCCAGGGGCTAGGCTGGACAAATATATAACTAACACTAGCAAACCCTGGCGGTTTAATGGCACGAGTCGCCGGGGATGCTGGCAAGGAGGCCAGTCTGGAACTTGTTTATCCTGGAATAGGCACGGGCCTGGAATAGGAACGGGCGGTAGCCTTCCGGCACGGCCCTGGACTCGCCGAATGGGGCTGGGGCTCAGTACCCTGCCCCGCTGCTTGAACTGAACGCTGCAATTTTTTAACCGACCGATGGATCTATCTCTACTGCTGGCGATCGCGCTGCTCGTTACCCTGATTTTCTGGCTCAAACGTCGCCAGCCCCGTCGTCCTTCCAGAGGCTATCGCACCACGGCCCCCGCCACAGCCCCGACTCGTCCCGTCCGCAGCCGCACCGAACGAGAGCTGCTGCGTCTGGTGGGGGGAAATCGGGCCGTGGCCGAGCGTCTGGTGGAGCAGGTGCAGCTGCGCAACCCCAACCACAGCGAGCAGTGGTGCTGGGAAAAAGCGATCTACGACATTCAGCGCGATCGCCACAGCTCCTGATCAGTTTCTATGGTTGTCGCTGTAGCTGATCCGGGTACCGCCCCAGCTGAGTTTGTTGCGCAGGGTGCCGTAGTAGGAGTGGTCCTGCCGCAAAATAATGAAGTGGGCCATGGCCTCGGCGCTGCGCACATCGACCCGCTGCCCCGGCCAAATCGCCGTACCCAAAACGCCGTCGGTCCATAGTTTGGTGGTCAGGTCGGGGTCGGCCAGGGGCCACACGCTCACCACCGAGCCAGGCGGCAGCACAATTGGGCGACTTGACAGGCTGAGGGGGCAAATTGGCGTCACCACAATGGCATCCATGCCGGGGTGAATAATCGGGCCGCCCGCCGCCACGGTGTAGCCGGTAGATCCGGTGGGGGTGCTGATCAGCAGGCCGTCCCCCTGGTACTGGTCGACCACCTCGCCGTCGATCTCCATTTCCAGCATGGAGGTAATCATGCGATCGGGGGAGGCGGGCTTGATCGACATTTCATTGAGGGCCAAATACACCTCGCTGACCGGGTCCAGGTTGGTGCGGTGCCCCTCGTAGATGCGGGCCTGCAGCATCATTCGCCGCTGTACCGCAAAGCGATCGCTCAGCAGGCGCTCCCACACGGCCTCGGTATTGTCCATCTCCTCGGAACTTTCAGTCAAAAAGCCCAGGTGACCACCAATGTTGACGGCCAGGATAGGAATGTTCTCGGCGGCCAAGTTGCGAGCCGCTGTGAGGGCAGTGCCGTCGCCGCCAAACACAATCGCCAGATCGATGGGTTGGCTGACCGAAGCCAAGAAAACGGGATAGGGGTTGTCTTTGGGACCGCTGGGGCCTCGCAACACCTTGCTACCCAAGGCTTCTAGCTCGTGGGCACATTTTTCGGCCCACTTCTGGCTCAGCCGATTGCCGGCTTTATGGACGATGATGACTTGCTCAAGTTGCACAACAAGAGGCCGTGAATGGAGAGAGCAGGGGACAGGCTCAATGCAGCTCAGGACGGCGGCGGTTAGTCTACCCTCAGTATTCACTAGAGCATAGCAACATCGTCGGTGTCTCAAACAGCTGTAGGGGAAGCGATCGCCTCCCCTACAACCGAAAGGCTAGCGACTCCGAGGGTTCGCCTACCATTTCAGCAGATTAAACTGCTCCATATCCACCGTGTCGCGGTTGCGGTAGATGGACAGCACAATGGCCAGTCCCACCGCCGCCTCCGCCGCCGCGATGCTAATGACAAACACCGCAAACACCTGGCCGTTGATGCCCGCCGGGTCTAAGTAGTTGGAAAAAGCCATTAAATTCAGGTTGACCGCGTTCAGCATCAGCTCGATGGACATCAACACCCGAATTACGTTGCGGCTGGTTACCAGACCGTAGACCCCGATGCAAAACAGGGCGGCGGCGACTAGCAAAAAGTACTCAAGTTGCATGGCTGAAAAACGAGGGTGGGGGAGTGGGGACGTTGGGAGATCCCAGGGTTGCTTGGGTGCGTGGCCGGTTGTCTGTGCGATCGCCAGAAACAAACCCTGAGGATTTTTCCCTAAAGCTAACGTTCGGTGTCGGCCAGCGAAGAAGCAGAGACCAACTCACGGGGGCGCTCGGGCAACTGTAGCGCCTCCGAGGCAGCTTCCCCAGGGGCGGCATCGGGAATGAACTCTCGCCGCGCCAGCACGATCGCTCCAATCAGCGCAATCAGCAGCAGCACGGAGGCCAACTCAAAGGGAAGCAAGTAGTCGGTAAAAAAGTGAATACCAATGGCTACGGTAGCCATATCGCCGCTGGGCACTTCACCGGAGATGGCCCAGGGCGTGCTCAGGGTCGATGCCGCTAGCAGCGCAAATAGCCCCGCACAGACCCCAGCTGTCGCGACCCTGCCCAGCCAGGCCCGCTTCATGGGAATGAAGGGCTGCTCTTTGTTCACCAGCATGATCCCAAACAGAATCAGCACGCTGACCGCGCCCACGTAGACCAGCACCTGGGCTGCCGCCACAAACCCGGCGTTGAGCAGGATGTATAGACCAGCCATGCTAGTAAATACACCCCCCAACAAAAACGCTGAGTAGACAATGTTGTCCAACAGCACGACCCCCAGGGCACCCCCCAGCGTCATGGCGGTCAGTAGACCAAAGGCAACGAGTTGTACCCCTTCCGCTAGCGTCACAGTTCTAATCTCCTGGTGTTAAATCGAGCTGTTGCAACAGTGGTAGCCTAGGCGAATGTACCACGGAACCAAAACCACGGTACTTACTCAGAGGCTGAGGTCTCGGCTTTGGCATCTGGCTTAGAGTTGGCCTGCTCCGCCTCCAGAATTTCCTGAGGCATTTGCCCCGCCCGTCGCGCGTTGGCTGGCAGGTCATGGGGGCTGAGCACACCCTTGGGCAGGTAGGCCAGTTCCCGCAGGGGAGTCACCATTGGGTCTTGGGTGACCTTGTAGGGCAGGCGTCCCAGGGCTACGTTGTCGTAGTTCAGCTCGTGGCGATCGTAGCTGGCCAGTTCGTACTCCTCGGTCATGGAAAGGCAGTTGGTGGGGCAGTACTCCACACAGTTGCCGCAGAAAATGCAGACCCCGAAGTCAATGCTGTAGTGCTTGAGGTCTTTCTTTTTAGTGGTCTTGTCAAACTCCCAATCGACCACGGGCAGGTTGATCGGGCATACTCGTACGCACACTTCGCAGGCAATGCACTTGTCAAACTCGAAGTGAATACGTCCCCGAAACCGCTCAGACGGAATCAGCTTTTCGTAGGGATACTGCACCGTCACCGGACGACGGCTCATGTGGTCAAAGGTTACAGACAGCCCCTGGCCAATGTATTTGGCCGCCTGTAAGCTTTCTTTAGCATAGTCGCCGACTTGTTTTAGAAAACCCAGCATGGGGAAGCCTCCAGAGTTTTACAGGGGAGTGGGTGAAAGTTCGCAGAAAAAGCCCTAGAGCCTCGACAAAAACTACTCACCCCTAGACTTAGGTTAAAGCAGCGGCTCTGCACTAGCCGCCAAAGGCCACCGGAAAGGTGAGCTTGAGGGCCGCGGTCAGCAGCAGGTTGACCAGAGAAACCGGCAGCAAAAACTTCCAGCCAAAATCAAGCAGTTGGTCAATGCGCACGCGGGGCATGGTCCACCGCAGCAGCACCGCAATAAACACCAGAGCGTAGGCCTTAAACAACGTCATCATGATGCCGACCGAGGCGGTGATCACCTGGAGCCAGGGGGTGGTTTCGCTGACCCCCAGCAGGCCGGCCAGCCAGCTCACGGAGACGGGGAACTCCCAGCCACCCAGGTACAGAATGGAGACAATCAGCGCCGATAGAACCAGGTTGACGTAGGAGCCCACGTAGAACAGGCCAAATTTCATGCCGGTGTATTCGGTCTGATAGCCCGCCACCAGCTCTTCCTCAGCTTCGGGCAGGTCAAACGGCAGACGCTCACACTCTGCCAGAGCGGCAATCCAGAAGATCAAAAACCCGGCGGGCTGTCGCCAAATGTTCCAGCCCAAAATACCGTAGCCCGACTGCTGGTTGACGATGTCGATAGTGCTGAGGCTGTTGGACATCAGCACCACGGCCAGCACCGCCAGGGCCATGGGAATTTCGTAGCTAATCGACTGGGCTGCCGCCCGCAAGCCCCCTAGCAGAGAGTACTTGTTGTTGGAGGAATAGCCCGACATCAGCAGCCCAATGGGAGCGATGCTGGACAGAGCAATCCACAGAAAGATGCCGACGCCAATATCGGTAATCACCAGGTTTTGGCCGAAGGGTACGATCAGGTAAGACAGGAAGACCGGAATCACAACGATCGCAGGCCCCAGCGTAAACAGTAGCCGGTCGGCCTTGGCGGGAGTAATGTCTTCTTTGAAAATGAGCTTGATGCCGTCCGCCGCCGCCTGAAGCGTGCCCAGCGGTCCGGCAAACTCGGGCCCAATCCGCTGTTGGGCCGCGGCGGAAATTTTTCGTTCCAGCCATACCGTTACAAAAATGCTTACGGTCGCCCCAACCAAAATGACCACCATGGGCAGGGGTAGCCATAGGGCTTTTGCTGCCCCGGCAGGCAAGCCCAGGTCAACTAGGGCGTTGACAAAACTACCCTGTAGGTCAATTCCTTGGTTCATCGGCCAGTCCTTAGCAACGGTACGGTTGACTCTAGCGAGGAAAAAACAGTTGTTTAGATTCTACCGTCATCTCTCGCGATCCACCGGAGCTAGGAAGCAGGATTCATTGGAATTCTTGGGTGAAGGTATTAGTGAGGATAGTGGGTGGGCGGATGGGTGGGTATTACTCCTCGCCTTCACCACCTACCTCATCCGCATCCCCATCCCTTTACAATCCTGACAACACTCCACCCCACGACGTTCCATGCTGACTTTCCTCATTGCCCTGCTGCCGATCGCAACGGTGTTTCTGCTGCTGGTTGTGGCGCGGCGTCCGGCCAGTCAGGCGATGCCGGGGGCGCTGGTGGCGACGGCGCTGGTGGCGGTGCTAGCGTGGCAGGTACCCTTTAGCTACATTGCGGCTTCGCTGGTGCAGGGGCTGGCGATCGCCGCCGAGATTCTCTTCATCGTGTTTGGGGCGATTTTGCTGCTGAATGTGCTGCTGGCGTCGGGGGCGATCGCGGTGATCCGCCAGAGCCTGCTGGCCCTGTCGCCCGATCGCCGGGTGCAGATGATCGTGATCGCCTGGCTGTTTGGCAGCTTTATTGAGGGGGCATCGGGGTTTGGCACCCCGGCGGTGGTCTGCGTGCCCCTGCTGGTGGCGGTGGGGTTCCCGGCCCTGGCGGCGGTGCTGGCGGCGCTGATCATTCAAAGCACGCCCTCTACCTTTGGGGCCGTCGGCACTCCGCTGATCTTTGGCATGGATGCGGGCCTGGGGGGAGCGACGGCGGTGGAGGCGGCCCTGACTGCCCAGAACCTGGGCCTGAATGAGTTCATCGCCCAGGTGGGCAGCCGGGCGGCTCTGATTCACGCGGCGATCGGCACGTTTATTCCGCTGCTGCTAGTGATGATGATCAGCCGGATTTTTGCTCGGGGTCGGGGGCGGGTCGAGGGGCGGCTGTGGCCCTTTGCCCTGGTGGCGGGCCTGGCCTTTACCGTGCCCTACAGCCTGACAGCCATTTTCCTGGGGCCCGAATTTCCGTCGATGATCGGTGGACTGGTGGGGCTAGCTATCGTCGTCACCCTGATTCGCCTGGGCTGGCTCCAGCCTCAGCGCCCCTGGGATTTTCCGCCCCCAGAGAGCTGGCCCGAGAGCTGGTCGGGTAGTGTCGTGCCTACGTTGCCGTCACCCCCAGCGGGTATGACCGTGGTCAAGGCATGGCTGCCCTACGTCCTGCTCGGCGTGCTGCTGGTGCTGTCTCGGCTGTCGCAGCTGCCGCTGAAGGGCTGGCTCCAAGGGGCACGGGTCGCCTGGACCGGGATCTTTGGCACCACCATCACGGCGGCCTCTGCCCCGCTCTACCTGCCGGGTACCATGTTTTTGCTGGTGGTGGCGATCACCTACGGGCTGCACCAGATGAAGCCTGGGGATTTGGGCCAGGCGCTGGGGCGATCGCTGCCCGTGCTGCAAAAAACCGCCCTGGCGCTGGGGGCCGCTGTGCTGATGGCGCGGGTCTTCATCAACTCAGACGTCAATGGTGCCGGGCTGCCCAGCATGCCGATCGCCCTGGCGGAGGGCATGTCGGGCCTGGCGGGAGGAGTCTGGCCGCTGTTCGCCGCTGGAGTGGGGCTAATTGGGGCTTTTGTGGCTGGCAGCGTCACCGTCAGCAACATGATGTTTTCGCTGTTTCAGTTTGGGGTGGCAGAGAATATCGCCACGCCGCCAGCGCTCATTCTGGCCCTGCAAACGGTGGGAGCCTCGGCGGGCAACGTAATTTGCGTCTCGAACGTGGTGGCGGCAGCGGCGACGGTGGGACTGCTGGGCCGCGAAGGACTGCTGATGCGTCAGCTTCTGCCAGTGGTGGTCTACTACGTGGGGTTGGCGGGGCTGCTGGGGATGGTGTGGGCTACGGTTGGGGGGTGAGGGAAGGGGGGTGTCAGGTTTTAGGTGTCAGGTTTTAGGGGCGGCCCGACACCCGACACCCGACACCCAATACCCCCCAAACAAAAGCCCCCCGACGCAAGCGCCAGAGGGGCAGGAGTTCCTGAAAATCGTCACTAAATCAATGATCTCTGCTGAAGGAGAGAGTGCCCAGAGGGGTCTGACCCATCAGGAGGTATTTATTTTTTCGAATCTGGGCACTCTTACGACCGTGTGGCCGCCCCAGGGCTAAGGAGCCTCATAGGAGGGCAAAGAGACTGCAAATCCCTGTTTATCCCAAATTTGAGGCCGATTGGCGAGGTCCACGTAGGTCTGATGGCGGGGGCCGGTGTAGATCTGGGTGGGCCGGAAGATGCGGTTTTCGCCCAGCTGTTCTTTCCAGTGGGCCAGCCAGCCCGCCACCCGGGCGATCGCAAAGATCGGCGTGAACAGGTCGGTGGGGATGCCCAGCTTGCGGTAGACCAGGCCCGAGTAGAAGTCCACGTTGGGGTAAATGCCTTTGGCCCCAAGCTTTTCGGAGACCACCTGCTCCATCTCCAGGGCGATCGCGTAGTACTCGTCCTGGCCAAACTTCTCGAACAGCTGCTCGGCCAACCCCTGCAAAATGGTAGCGCGGGGGTCTTTGACCTTGTAGACCCGGTGGCCAAAGCCCATAATTTTAGACTTTTCGGCAATGCAGCGCTCCACGTAGGGGCGCACGTTTTCCACCGAACCGATCTGCTCCAGCATCTCGATCACCTCTTCATTGGCCCCGCCGTGGAGCGGCCCCGCCAGGGTGCCCACCGCCGAGGCCACCACGGCGTAGGGGTCGGTCAGGGTCGAAGCCGTCACCATGGCCGAGAAGGTGGAGGCGTTGATGGTGTGCTCGGCGTGGAGGGTGAGGCAGATGTCAAAAATGCGGGCGGCCAGCGGGTCGGGCTCGCGCTCGTTGAGCATATAGAGAAAGTTGGCGGCGTAGTCGAGGTCATCGCGGGGCTGCACCGGGTCGTTGCCCTTCCGCATCAGCTGAAATGCCGCCACCATGGTGGGAATTTTGGCCAGCAGCCGCACCACCGCTTGCTGAATGTAGACCGGATTGTCCAGGGCTCGCCGGGAGTAGAACAGGCCCAGGGCCGCCGCACAGGCCTGCAGGGCATCCATCGGGTGGCCGCTCTCGGGGAAGCACTTCATCATGTCGCGAATGCGGTACTTGAGGCGGCGGTGGTAGCGAATTTCGTACTCGAAGGCTTCCAGTTCGCTCTTGGAGGGCAGCCCACCCCAAATCAGCAGGTAGGACGTCTCTAAGAACGTGCTGCGCTGAGCCAGTTCTTCGATGGGAATACCGCGATACTCCAAAATTCCCGCCTGGCCATCCACAAAGCTAATGCTCGACTGGGTGGCCGGTACACCCTCTAAACCGGGCCTGTACTCACATACGGTCATATAGTTGTTACTCCCGTTCGCTGACCTATGATTCCAAGGGGCATAAACGCCCGCCGTCATCAACGCTACCAAATGATTTGATCAACCCTGGCCTCGCTGTCAACTCCGGTAGCCAGGGCAACCCTCACTGAGGCGGTGCAATCAGCGGACTGCCAGGCTTAGCCGGGGGAGCGACCACCTCGACCACCTGCCCTGTCTCCGCCGATCGCTGGGCACAGGTCGCCACCTGGAGCGTGTACAGGCTGGCCTCGGGGGTGCAGTACAGCGCATGCCCCGTCAGCAGGTGGTCAATGACCTGGGCGGTGTCGGCGGCAAATAGCCCCCGGCGCGATCCGACCTCTAGGGGGCGCGTACCCTGGGCGTCGGTAACGGTGCCGCGATCGCCCTCCAAACACAGATACCCCTCGCTGCCGGTCACCTCCAGCCGCCGCGCCCCCTGCCACAGCGCCTCCCCTTTCCCGTAGACGACCTCTGCGATCAGCCCTGACGCAAAGGTGAGTTGGGCGGTGCAGAGACAGGTGCGGTAGCAGTCCATGCCTTCGGGACCGGGGGTATGGCCGCCGTAGTGGGTTTGGCCGTAGACCCGGGCCACCGGGCCAAAGCAGTCAATCAGCCGATGCAGGCGAGACAGCGCCCCGACCAGGGGAAACCCAAACAGCTGGGGGCAGTAGGTCCAGGTGAGGGGGGCGGGGCGGCGGGGGGCCAGAGTGCAGTAGCGAGCATGGAATGGCTGCCCCACCGCCGCCAGGTTGGCTTTTAGGGCCCGGTGGGTGCCCCCCAGCAGCTCGATGTGCTCGACATGCAGCAGCCGCTGCCTGGACTGGGCCAGGGTGAGCAGCGACTGGGCCTGGTCGGCGCAGATCGCCAGCGGATATTCGACCACCACGTGGCGGTTCGCCTCCAGGGCGGCCTTCACCACCGGACCGTGCTCGCTGTTGATGTGGCAGACTACAATCAGATCCAGGTCGTCGTAGGTGACCAGGTTCTGCCAGTTATCCAGGGCCGCGACCCTGTACTGCTCTGCAAAGGCCGCCGTTTCAGCGGGGGTGTGCCCCGCCACAGCGACCAGTTGGGCCGTGGTCAGTTTCTGCAAGGCATCGGCCCGCCGCCGGCCCACAAACCCGGTGCCCACCATACCCACCCGCACCACATCTCTCTGAATGTTGGGATTGGTCATTCCCCGTGCCTCGCCAGTTGCCCGTGCCTCGCCAGTTGCCCGTGCCTCGCCAGTTGGTGTAGGGCCTGTCATCAATAGTACGTTTTTCTTCGGTGGGGGGATGGTGTCGGGCGGGGTTCTCTGAAATGCTAAAAGCAGTGTTCGCCCATTTTGTGCTGCCCACCCTATGCCGCCCTTCCTGCCCCCCTGGTTTCTGCAAAATGGTCTGGCTATGACCCTCTATACGGCTTTGGTCACCAACCAGACCTGGTCCCACAACACGGATCTGGTGCCGGTCAGCTACCAGGACCATGTCTTTAAGGGCCACGGCAATGTGCCCATTTTTGGCCGCTGGGCGGTATCTCCCCGTACCAGGGGCACCGTGATTGCCACCTACGGCATCACCGGCAGCCTGGAGGACCAGTGGCAGCTGGAGATTCTGGGCCGCAAGGCCTACCAGCGAGGCTACGGCCTGGTGATGTTTGACTGGCGCGCCCACGGCAAAACCGCTGAACTCTCCCCCACCCTAACTTCCGACGGCCTGTACGAAGGGTATGACTACATCGCTCTAGCGGCCCAGGCCAAAGCTTTGGGCTGTGCGCCTCCCTTCTGGTTTATGGGTTACTCCCTGAGCGGGCAACTGGCGCTGTGGGGGGCCAAAGCCGCAATGGATTTGCCCACGGACAGCGGCTTGGTGCCGGGGGATATCGGCGGAGTGGTGGTAGTGTGCCCCAGCCTCGACTCCAATCGATCGCTGCGCTACCTGACCGCCGACCCATTGGGCAAATACCTGGAGCGATCGATCGCCCGGGAACTCAAGCGGCTGGCCCAGCGGCTGCACCAGCTGCACCCCGGACACTTTGACCTGGCGGCGATCGACCGCGCCAACAGCATCTGGGGCTTTGACCACGAACTGGTGATTGGGCGGCTGGGCTTCGCCAGCGTAGAAGATTACTACAGCGCCAGCAGCCCCCTGCCCTTTATGCCCGAACTGACCATTCCCACCCTGATTCTCTACGCCGCCGATGACCCCCTGTTTAGTCCCGAAATCATTCCCGACCTGAAGCGAGTTTGTGCGGTCAATGCCAAGATCGACCTGGTGCTGACCGATTACGGCGGGCACGTGGGCTACTACAACGGCAGCGCCGGTCAACGCCTGGCCGGGGACAGTGACCCCTGGTGGGCGTGGAACCGAGCGCTGGACTGGGTAGATCGGCAAATAGCCTAACATTCAATGGTTAGGGTCGCCTTCTAAACGGTCGTCTGACCAACGGGTTTTAAGGTTGAGACTGTCGCAGTTGCTGAATACACAGGGGAACCACAATCAGGTCAATCAGAACATGAAAGACCGTGAATGGGTTGGCATGGAGTTCTAGGAAGCGAATCACCCCTAGAACCCCGCCAATGCTGGGTAAGATAGCTCCCCACCACAGGGGCGATCGCCCTGGCCGCAGGAGCCGAGCCCCGATCGCAAAGTAAGCTAACCCAAACAAAACTGCGCCGACAACATGAAATTTAGCCCCGTACACCTGAAGCTGAATAACATGGGTAACCCCTGAAATCATCAGCAATACCGCAGCCCAGGTTCTTGGTTTTAACGGCATGTTAGAACAACCGCAGAATTAGGGGATAGCGGAACACGGTATCTGGCTTGGTGATGCTGTGGAAAATAGCGAAGATCGGCATGATGAAATTTACGATGCCCAGCACAAACAGGAGCGGAATGCCGATCAGCACCCAGGCCAGAACCCCTGCGATCGCCCACCAGACCCACATATTGATGTGAAAGTTGATTGCTTCTTTAGCGCTTTCCTTAATGACTGAATCGTTGGAAATCAGCAGAATAGCGATGGGAACACCCACGGACAGCACCAGGGCGTTGAAGAAAATAGAGCCGTGGCTGACGGCAGAGAGAATTTTGCGGGTGCCAGTGTCTTCGGTGGAATACATGGGGAGTCTCCTGAATAGGGAATTTGAGATTGACGATTTTAGATGTAGGCTGACCGTTTTTCAAAGCAGCTGAGCTAGTCGGCCTGCTCGCGCAGTTCGGCGGTTTTAACCCGTACGGTCAGGGGGCGATCACCGCGCTGAATTTGCAGCTCTAGGGCATCGCCAATTTTGGTGTTTTCGACCTTGATTTGCAGCCCGTCGGCGCTGCGAATGGGGGTACCATTCACCTGTAAAATCACGTCGCCTCGCCGCAGGCCCGCGGCGGCGGCGGGGGTGCCCTCCAACACCCGAATCACCAGCACCCCGTTCACCTCGGGCAGGTACATGCCGGAGTTGATGTCTTCGTTGTTGAGCCGGGCCTGCTCGGGGGTGAGGTTGGCAATCTGCACGCCGATGTAGGGGTGGGCAACGGTTTCGCCCCGGGCCAGCAGGTCTTTGATGTCCTTGGCCTTATTGATGGGGATGGCAAAGCCAATGCCCATGGCGTCGGCGCGGATGGCGGTGTTGATGCCGATCACCTCACCCCGCTGGTTGACCAGCGGGCCGCCGGAGTTGCCGGGGTTGATGGCGGCGTCGGTCTGAATGAACTCCAGCCGCTTGCCGGGAATGCCGACGGAGCTGCTGGTGCGCTTCAGGGTGCTGACAATGCCCAGGGTGACGGTGTTGTCGAGGCCGAGGGGGTTACCGACCGCGATCGCCCAGTCCCCCACCTCCACCTGGTCTGAGTCACCCAGGGTGGCCACGGGCAAAATATCGTCTTCGCCATCGTCAATTTTGACCACAGCCAGGTCGGTGACTTCGTCTACCCCTTCCACCACGGCGTCAAAGCTGCGGCCATCCTTGAGGGTGACTACCACCCGGTCGGCCCCGTTGACCACGTGGGCATTGGTGAGAATATTGCCGGTGTTGTCGATGATGAACCCGGACCCCTGGCCCCGCAGCAGCTCTTCCTGGGGCTGTCGCGGGAAGCCGCCGAAGAAATCGCGTAAAAAGGGATCTTCATAGATGGGATCCCGCGCCTGGCGAGTGATGGTTTTCTCGGTGTCGATGCGAACCACCGCCGGGCCGACCTGGCGCACGGCAGCGGCCACAAAACTTTCGTTGCCAATCGCCTCTGTCACAGCAGATGGCGTGGGAGATTGGGCATAGGCCGGGGATGCGATCGCCCCCGTCCACATCATCACCGCGGCGGCGATCGTCGCCAGCAGCCGCTTCAGGGGTATCCAAAGTCCTTTCAAGGGAGCAAGCCTCATAAACGCAACGTCGGGGCGCAACGGCAGGTAGTATCCCGCGATTGATCAAAATTGTTTCACAAGAGCTTAACCGCTGGGAGAGGGGGATACCGAACTTCCAGGTGGTTAAGGCCGAAGGATAGGGTTTGAAGCATGATGTAGAGAGAAGTGCAGTCGCGAAGATGCCATGAGCACAGCCGAGACCATCTATGAGCTGGTGAAAACCTTGCCCGAGGACCAGGCTGACCTGGTGCTTGCCTTTACCCGGTTTGTCCAGCAGCAGGGGGAGAAGCCCGTTTCATCCCCAGTCCCTGGAGGCACATTGACTGGGTTGAGAGGAATTGCTAAGCCCACCAGTTCCCCCCCCAATGACTCAGATATTGCCGATGACTATGCCAATTACTTGATTGAGAAATATCAATGAAGGTTTTAGTCGATACCAACATTGTGTTGGATGTGATTTTAGAACGAGAGCCCTTTGTAGAATCAGCGACTGACTTATTTGCTTTGATTGAAAACGGAAAAATTCAGGGTTACATCGCAGCGACCACAATTACCAATATTTTTTACATAGTGCGTAAGCTTGAGGGCCGAGAGGTAGCTCTCGACGCCATTGCCAGACTGCTGCGAGGGTTTAACCTCTGCGCAGTAGAATCGCAGGTCATTCAACGTGCTTTGGAGCTAAATTTGCCTGATTTTGAAGACGGTGTACAGCTAGCCTGTGCTGTACTTGGCAATCTAGACGCGATCGCTATCCGTGATGGCGGTGATTTTCAAGGGGTGAATTTTACTATCCTATCCACAGCTAGTTTAGTTGCCCAATTTGCATTAGAGAAATAAAACTAAGTAGCTCGTAAACTAAAAATCTGTCTTAAGGATGGGGCGGGTTTACGCTTGCTTTGCTAAGCTTTTGGCGCTGCAAACTCACAGGTACGATGACTGCTAACTACATCATGGCCCTGGACCTGGGCACCACCGGCAACCGCGCGATTGTGTTTGACCGGGAGGGGGCGATCGCAGGTCAGGCCTACCGTGAGCTGACCCAGTACTACCCGCAGCCGGGCTGGGTTGAGCACAATGCTCGCGAGATTTGGGACGAGATCGAGTGGGCCATGGGGTCTGCCATCTCCAAAGCCGGGCTGAAGCCCACCGACATTGCCGCCATTGGCCTCACCGTACAGCGCGAGACCTGCCTGCTGTGGGATAGCGCCACCGGTCGGCCCCTCTCCAACGCCATTGTCTGGCAAGACCGCCGCACCGCGCCTCTGTGTAACCAGCTGCGGGAGGCGGGCAAAGCCGAAGAAATCTACGATCGCACCGGCCTGGTGCTCGACGCCTACTTCTCGGCCACCAAGCTAGCCTGGCTGCTAGAGCAGGCCAAAAAGGAGGCTGACCCGCCGGTGGACTTTGACCAGGTGCTGGCGGGCACCGTGGATAGCTGGGTGCTGTGGAACCTGACTGGGCGGCAGGTGCACGCCACCGACCACAGCAACGCCAGCCGCACCATGCTGCTCAACATCGCCAGCGGCCAGTGGGATGACACCCTGCTGGAGCTCTTTGGCATTCCGCCCCACATGATGCCGGCGATCAAGCCCAGCGTTGGGGTGTTTGGCCACACCGATAAGTCCATTCTGGGGGCCGAAATCCCGATCGCGGCAATTTTTGGTGACCAGCAGGCCGCCCTCTACGGCCACGGCTGCGATCGCCCCGGCCTGCTCAAGTGCACCTACGGCACCGGAGCCTTTCTGGTGTCGCACACGGGCGATGAGGTGGTGCGATCGCAGAACCAGCTGCTCTCCACCGTGGCCTGGTCAGCGGCGACCGGCGAGGCCAAGCATCCCCAGATCGGCTATGCGATCGAGGGCAGCATGTTCACCGCCGGGGCCTGCATTCAGTGGCTGCGGGACGGGTTGCAGCTGATCTCCAGCGCCGCCGAAACCGAAATTCTGGCCCAGAAAGCCATTAACAACAACGGCGTCTACTTCGTGCCCGCCCTCAGCGGCCTCGGTGCGCCGCACTGGGATATGGGTGCCCGAGGGGCCTTCTTTGGGCTGACCGGGGGTGCCCAGCGCGAGCACCTGGTGCGGGCGGTGCTGGAGGCGATCGCCTACGAAGTCAAAGAAGTGGTCGATGCCGTCAACCAGGACGCCGGTACCCCCATTCGCCAGCTCAAGGTGGATGGCGGGGCCTGCAACAATGACTTTTTGATGCAGTTCCAGGCCGATGTGCTGGGCATTCCGGTGGAGCGGCCCCAGGTGCTCGATGTCACCGCCCAGGGGGCTGCCTTTGCGGCGGGTCTGGCCGTAGGCTTCTGGGACGACTACCGCGCCCTGGTGGAGAGCCGCCCCATCGATCGCGTGTTTGACCCCGGCGTGGGCCAGGCCGAAGCCCAGGACAACTTTGCGATGTGGACAAAGGCCGTCGATCGCGCCAAAAACTGGACAGACTGAGGGATATGACACAATCGGGTATCCCCGCTGTCCTCGGGGAACTTCCCTATCATTGTGGATCCGCCATGCCCGACTCTAATCCTGATGTCACCCCTGCCCCGTCCCAGACCGCTCCTGAAGCTCTCCCAGGGACCTCCCGTCTCTCAGAAGCAGAGATGTGGGACATTGTTGAGCACCATCTGGTGCGCTATGGCGGCCGCTTTACCCCCCGGTTGATTGAGCGGGCGCGGGGCACCTATCTCTACGATCGCCAGGGCCGCAAGATTCTCGACTTTACCTCCGGGCAGATGTGCGCCACCCTGGGCCACAACCACCCCGACGTGGTGCAGGCCATTCACCAAGCCTGTGAGGATGTGCTGCACCTGTTCAGCGGCATGCTGTCGCCGTCGGTGGTGGAGCTGGCCGATGCCCTCTGCCACCTCCTGCCCCCCTCCCTGCAAAAGGCCCTGTTTCTCAACACCGGCAGCGAGGCCAACGAAGCCGCCCTGCGCATGGCCAAGCTGCACACTGGCGGCTTTGAAGTGGTCGGCCTCAGCGCCTCCTGGCACGGCATGACCGCCGGGGCTGGGGCCAGCACCTTTGTCTCGGCCCGCAAGGGCTATGGGCCGACTATCCCAGGCAACCTGGCGCTGCCCACACCCAACTGCTACCGCTGCCCCATTCGCCACTGCCAGGACCAGTGCGATATGACCTGCCTGGAGGTGGGCTTTGAGCTGGTCGATAGCCAGTCGGTGGGGGCCTACGCCGCCGTCATTGCCGAGCCGGTGCTCAGCTCGGGCGGGGTGGTTGTGCCCCCCGAGGGCTACTTTCAGCGGTTGCAGACCTACTGCCAGGAGCGGGGCATGGTGCTGATTTTGGATGAGGCCCAAACCGCCTTTGGCCGCCTAGGCAGCTTCTTTGCCTTTGAACAGCTGGGCATGGTGCCCGATATTCTGACGCTGTCGAAGACCCTGGGGGGCGGCCTGCCCCTGGCGGCAACCGTCACCAGCGCGGCGATCGAAGCCAACTGCTACGAGAAAGGCTTCATTTTCTACACCTCCCACGTATCTGACCCGATGCCTGCCCAGGTGGGGCTGGCGGTGCTGCGGGTGCTGACGGGCGAAAATTTGGCGGAGCGGGCTACGACCCTGGGGACCTACTTGAAGGATGGCCTGCTCAAGCTGAAGGATCGCTACGAGGCAATCGGCGATGTGCGCGGTCGCGGGCTGCTGATGGGGGTAGAACTGGTGAAGGATCGCACCAGCCGCGAACCCGACCCCGAAACCGGGGCCGCCATCACCCGCCGCTGCCTGGAACTAGGGCTGAGCATGAACATCACCGCCCTCCCCGGCATGGGCGCAGTGTGGCGCATCGCCCCGCCGCTGACGGTGACCTACGACGAGCTAGACGAAGGCCTGGCGATTTTGGATCAGGCGATCGGCGACTGTCTGTAGCTGAGAAGCTCCCGTCAGCGTAGCGTAAACTGATGAATAGTTCTCTCTGGCCTTAGTGCCATGCCCAAGACACCGCTGCAAACGCCGCTGCATCAGCTTTACGATGAGGATTTCGTCCGCTGGGTCGAGGCTACTGTTGCCTGTCTGAAAACGCGAGACATTGACCAACTCGATTGGGAAGGGTTGATTGAGGAGATTGAGGACTTGGGTAAGTCGGCCAGGCGAGAGCTTGAGAGTCGCATCAGTGTTTTGCTCGTCCATTTACTCAAGCGCTGCTACGTCAACTCACCCGATGACTATCGCGGTTGGCAGCTGACGATTGTGGAGCAGCGCAACGCCCTCAAACGGTTGCTCAAACAATCGCCCAGCCTTAAGACCTACTTTCAAAACGTGCTGGATGAGGTGTATCAAGATGCCCTAACAGAGGCCTCAACCGCTTACCCTCTGGGCGAGTTTCCCGCCGAATATTCGTTTAGCCGAGAGCTTGCGGCTCTACTGGCAGACGAATTCTGGGATTAACGACTGCCGCCTTCATCCATGCCTGTCTATTTCACCATGAAGATTCTGCTGGTTGATGACGAAGTAGAACTGGCTGACCCGCTGAGCCGATTGCTCAGTCGGGAGGGGTACCAGGTGGATGTGGCTACCGACGGCGCAGCGGGGTCTGAACTGGCCAGTCAGGGGGGCTACGACCTGCTGATTCTCGACTGGATGCTGCCGGGGCTGAGCGGGTTGGAAATTTGTCGGGAGGTGCGATCGCGCCACGACTCCACTCCCGTCCTCTTTCTCACTGCCAAAGACACCCTCAACGATCGCGTCGATGGCCTCGACGCCGGGGCCGACGACTACCTGGTCAAGCCTTTCGAGCTGCGCGAACTGCTGGCCCGAGTGCGGGCGCTGCTCAGGCGATCGCCCACCCTGGAGGCTCCACCGTCGCCCCGCCTCACCTACGGCGACCTCACCCTCGACGAAGCTAACCAACTCGCCCACCGCCAGGGGCAGGCCGCCGAACTCTCAGATAAAGAAACCCGCCTGCTGGCCTACCTGCTGCGCCACCCCAACCAGCTGCTCACCCACGAGCAAATTTACCAGGGCGTCTGGGGCGATCAGGAGGCCCCCAGCAGCAACGTGGTTGCCGCCCAAATGCGCCTACTGCGCCGCAAGATCGAACCCAAAGGCACGCCGCCCATTATTCATACGGTCTACGGCAAAGGGTATCGGTTGGGCAGTTAGGGAGATTTTAGATTTTGGCTTTGCGAGGGGGCTGTGGAGGCAAGGTCCAGGCTCCGCATAGACCAACCTGCCAAAATCCAAAACCGCCAATCCAAAACCGCTCAAAACCTCGACCCCGGCTGCTGCAAAAACTCCGCCTCTTCCGGTGTCGTCTCTCGCCCTAACACCTCATTGCGGTGGGGAAAGCGGCCAAACCGCTGGATCACCTCCCGGTGGCGCAGGGCGTAGTCGAGGGTGGAGTCAAACTCGGGATGGGCGGCGTGGAGGACCTGCACCAGCTCCACACAGCGATCCTGGTTGGCCAGGTTTTCGCTGTGCTCTAGCGGCAGGTAAAAGAAGATGCGCTCCACCGGCAACACCTGCTGGTCGTAGCCGTTTTCCAGGGCGTAGGAGGCGGTGGCCAGGGCGGCGCGATCGCCCCCAAAACTTTTCGCCTCCCCCCGAAACAGATTGCGCGGAAATTGATCAAGCAGCAGCACCAGGGCCAAACAGGAGCGAGGCTGCGATCGCCAGCCCTCCAGCCCACCCGCCATCGCCCGCTCCACCTCCGCCAGAAACCGCTGCCGAATAGCCGCGTCAAAGGCCGGATCCTTCTTAAACCACACCTGGCGCTGCTGGCCATACTCTCCATTGGGTTCCGCCGGATCGCCAAACCAAAACCGCAAAATCTCCTCTACCCGCTCCATCGCCTATCCCACCTACACTCCCACGCTCCCACCCACCACTCACCCACTCACCCACTCACCCACTCACCCACTCATCCACCTAACTCAACACCAGCGGATCCATAGCATAATCCTCCCACCCCTGGTGATAGCGCTCCGAAATATACGGAGTCAGCACAAACTGGGGTGAATCATCCCCCGTAACATCGATTCGCACAAACGAGTAGGGCCGCCGCCGCTCGGTCTTGTGGCCAGTCAAACCCATGTATAGCTGCGATTTGGCCACCAGCCGAAAGGCCACCTGGCCGTCTGGGTCAGTGCCGAGGGGTTCGTAGAGCATAGTGCCCTCGGGCCGCTGTCGCCTCAGGCTGAGGCCGCTGCCGCCGCAGACCACGCAGTTCATATGGCTATCGGCGTAGCCGGTGGCCTCGGTTTTGATGTACTCAAAGCAGTGGGCATGGCCGTTGAGCACCAGGTTGACCGGGGGGCGATCGGTGCTGATTTCGGGTACAGCCGCCGCTACCTGATCGAGCACCCAGCGCAGGTTTTGGCGAATGGCCATGGTCTGGGCCTGGCCCCACTTGGTGGCCTCTGTCACGTAGGGGGGGTGGTGAAAAAACAGCACGCGCCCCCGCACCGACAGGTCCTGCCAGGAGGCAATTAGCCCGTCCCGCAGCCACAGCAGCTGCTCGGTATCGACCAGGGTGGTTGGGCCTGGGTTGGCCTGTTTCTCGATGTCGAGCAGCATTTCCTCTAGCTGCTCGACCTTGGCCTGGAGGTCGTCCAGACGCTCCTGGGTGTGCGGGGCGTCGGGCGGGAGGTGGAGGGCTTCATCGCGCACCTGCTGCTGCTCGCGCAGAATACCCTGCCGCTGGGCCATGAGGCGCTGGCGGTAGTGGCTATTGGCAGCCCGCTGGGGCGACAGCGCCGGGTCGTTAAAAGTGCTGGAGTCGAGGGCAAAGAAGTCAATGCCGCCGTAGCGAAAGGTGTAGTAGCGGTTGGGCAGGCGGGTAAACTGCCCCGGCTGATAGCGCAGTCCCCAGGTCTTGTCATTCCAGGGGCCGTAGTGGCGATCGAGGTGGGCCGTCAGATCCTCCTCCGGCATTCCCCTCAAATAATCTAAAAACGCCCGGGCGTAGGCATCCCCCACCCCAGAGCCCCGCCAGCCCACGTTGGGGTTGAGGTTGAGCCGCAGCAGCTTGCGCAGGGGCCGACTCAGCTGCACCAAAACGCTGTAGAGCCGGGGCAGGTTGTAGTAGTCGTGGTTGCCCGGCACCGCCAAAAACGGAAAGCGAAACAGCATTTCGTCAAAGGGGATTTGAGAGGGGCGATCGCCCCCCACCAGCCACTCCCGGTAGGGCTTGATAAAGTTGTCTGGGTACTGCTCGCTAGAGCCAACCTGGTACACCACATCGCCGGTGTGGAGCAAAAAGCGGCAGTCCTGCAGGTGGGGCAGCATCTGCTGGGCAATGCGGCGCTGGGGATGGTGGTCGGGGTGCGGCCCGGAACCGCTGTCGCCGATCACCAAAAAGGAAAACTCCCTATCCTCGCTGCGACCGTCCTCCAAGATCAGCCGGGTCTGGTCGATGCGGCGCTGGCGCAGGGCCGGGTGCTGCCAGCAGACGCGCTCCTTCATCTTGGCAACCTTGGTCAAAATGGGGGGATCGAGAATGGAAGCCATGGGATTGCAGGTTGGGTTTCGCGGCAATGGTTGGCTGGCCCAGAGCGAGGCAGCCCTAGACTCAGGGTAGTCTGACATGCGCTCGATTGCCGACTTGCCCCCGCGATCGGCTAGTCTGGAGCAGCCCAGGGTCAGCGTTTCTCTGCCGGTACGCCATGTCTCTCGACTCCCTTCACACCGTCATTCACCAGCTAGAGCAGCAGCCCCGCTGGCGCAGCCGGGGGCAGTTTCGCCACATTCTCAACCAGTGGACGGCGGTGGTGGGCGAAGGGGTGGCCCGGCAGGCCGCTCCGGTGCGCCTCGACCAGGATGTGCTCCATGTGGCGGTGGCCAACCCGATGTGGGCACAAACCCTTACCCTGGAGCGCCTCCGCATTCTGGCTAAACTCAACGATCGCCTCCAGCTCAACCTCAGCGATATTCGCTTTTCCAGCGGCGACTGGTACCGCCAAAACAAGCAAAACCAGCCCAGCCCCGCCACCCGCCCAGATCCACAAAATTTGCCTGAGTGGCTCAGGCAGCATCCCAGCTTTGAGCCTCAGGCTATCCCGCGATCGCCGCTGCCTCCCCAAACCCCTGCCGAGAGTTTTCAGCGCTGGGCCGAGTTGACCCAGCACCTGGCCGCCCATCAGCCCCGCTGTCCCCAGTGCCGCTGCCCCTGCCCGATGGGGGAACTCAAGCGCTGGGGGCGGTGCAGCATCTGTGCCGCCCAGGGCTTTAGAGGCCCAGTTGGGTCATACTCCCCGCCACCGCCGTGAGGCCAAACACCTCGGCGAAGCAGTCGATCACCACCGGCCGCACGGCATTCACCGCAATGCCAGGACAGAACTGGGCCAGGCTGCCGACGAATTTGTCGGTAATGCCGCAGGGGGCGATCGCCTCAAATCCGCTCAAGTCGGGGCAAACGTTGAGGGCAAAGCCGTGCATGGTCACCCAGCGGCTCACCTTAATGCCGATCGCCGCCAGCTTGTAGTCGCCCACCCACACCCCCGTCAGCCCCGCCTGGCGGCCCGCCCTGACGCCAAACCTGGCCAGGGTTTGAATCAACACTTCCTCCAGCTGTCGCAGGTACCAGTGCAGGTCGCTCTGGTGCCGCTTCAGGTTGAGAATGGGGTAGCCCACCAGCTGGCCGGGGCAGTGGTGGGTGACTTCGCCGCCCCGCTCGGTGCGGAACAGCGGGTAGGGCAACGCCTCCGCTGGCACCTTCAGGTGGTCGAGCGTAGACCCCTGGCCCAGGGTATACACCCCAGGGTGCTCAACCAGCAGCAGGCGATCGGGCTGGGGGGAGGTGCGGTGGCGCTGAACCAGGGCCTTTTGCAGCGCCCAAGCATCGGCAAAAGCAGCCATTCCCAGGTCGTACACTTCGCAGCAGAGACCGGGTTCTCGACGGTTTTGCTCCATTTCTGTCAACCGTAAACTAGCGCAAATGCTTTATTTTTCAAGGTTTAGCAATCAAGAATTATCAACCCATGCAAAGGATTCTAACGGAGGCTGTTGTGCAGAATACAAGGTGTTAGGGTGAAACCATGAGCCGACGTATCAAGGAGTCCGCTTTATGAAGCTGGTAATCCATGGCAGAAATATTGAGATCACAGACGCGATTCGGGAGCATGTAGAGCAAAAAATCCTCAAGGCAGTGAGCCACTTCAAACATCTCACCAACGAGGTTGACGTCCATCTGTCCGTAGCCAAGAACCCCAGAATTGGGGCCAGCCAGTCCGCCGAAGTTACTCTGTTTGTGGACGGTGCCGTTGTCCGAGCTCAGGAGAGCAGCGAAAACCTCTACGCAAGCATTGACCTGGTGGCCGACAAAATCAGCCGACAGCTGCGCAAGTTCAAAGAAAAGCGCAATACCCGTATGCAGGGCAGCCTGGGTAAAACCACCGAAGCCTACCTCAACGAAGCCCCGGCAACCGATGTGTCCCACGTGCTCAGCACCAGTGAACCTCAGCTGCCCGACGAAGTAATCCGCACCAAATACTTCGCCATGGCTCCCATGACGGTTGCGGAGGCCCTGGAGCAACTTGCCCTCATCGACCACGATTTCTACATGTTTCTCAACGCAGAAACCGAGGAAATGAACGTGATCTACGAGCGCAACCACGGCGGCTACGGGCTGATTCAACCCCGCAAAGCTAACGCCAACGGCCACCTCAACGGCAATGGCAACAAAGCCAAGCACCCTGCGGAGGCCGCTACCCACAGCTAGTCTTGCCTCGCTAGAAACCCGGCTGCTTTCAGGAGATACCCAGAGGATTTTGGGGTCGGGGAGCAGCCGGGTTTCTGCGTCAAATGGGAGCGCAAATTTCCGGTTGATTGTTCAGAAAGTGCCTTAGCTGGCGGAGGTCGCCGACAGCAGAGGCTCGACGCCGCCCTGGGCATCGAGGGCAAACAGGTCGTCGCAGCCGCCGACGTGGTGGTGGTTGATGAAGATCTGGGGCAGCGATCGCCGCCCGTTGGCCCGCTCAGACATCTCGCTGCGGGCGACTTCATCGCCATCGATGGCGTATTCGGTGTACTCAATGCCTTTCTGGTCGAGCAGTCGTTTGGCGCGAATGCAGAAGGGGCAGCTTCTCCAGGTGTAGATTTCGACGGTGGGGGTCATGTGCGCCTCCGAGTAGTGTTTCGGTTTCTTTACATTATTTTAGTCTTTTATCCCGGGAAGGCGGAAGGGTCTGAGGTTTGAGGTTTCAGGTTTCGGGTCTCAGGTTTCGGGTTTCAGGTCTCAGGTAAGCCTCAAACCCTGCACCTGAAACCCTACCCGCTCCCCTTCAGGGCCTGGGCGATCGCATCCACCACCCGCGACACCGCCACAATCTCCAGCCCATCGACGCTGACCGGCTGCCCCTTGGGCACGATCGCCCGCTTAAACCCCAGCTTGGCCGCCTCCTTCAGCCGTAGCTCTAGCTGGGAGATGGGCCGCACCTGGCCCCCCAGGCCCACTTCGCCGATCAGCACCAGTTCCGGGTCCACCAGGCGATCGCGGAAGCTGGCCACCACCGAAACCGCCACCCCCAGATCCGCCGCCGGTTCCCCCACCGCCAGCCCCCCTGACGAGGCCACGTAGGCATCCAGCTTGGAGAGGGGAATGCCCACCCGCTTTTCCAGCACCGCCAAAATTTGCAGCAGCCGGTTGTACTCAATGCCCGTAGTGGAGCGCCGGGGCGAGCTGTAGCTGGTGGGGCTGACCAGCGACTGTAGCTCGACCACCAGGGGCCGAGTGCCCTCGCAGGCGACGATGGTAGCGATGCCCGGCACCTGCTCATCGCGGTTGCCCAAAAACAGCGCCGAGGGGTTACTGATCTCCGCCAGGCCGCGATCGACCATTTCAAACACGCCCAGCTCGTGGGTCGCGCCAAAGCGGTTCTTAACGGAGCGCAGCAGGCGGTGGCTGGCAAAGCGATCGCCCTCGAAGTACAGCACCGTGTCTACTAAGTGTTCGAGGACTTTGGGGCCTGCGATCGCCCCCTCCTTGGTCACATGCCCCACAATAAATAGCGAAATATTCGCCCGCTTGGCCAGCTGCATCAATGCCGAGGTACATTCCCGCACCTGGGACACGGAGCCCGGAGCCGAGGTCAGCGCCGCGTAGTACAGCGCCTGGATACTGTCGATCACCGCCACCGTCGGCTGCAACGACTCCAGCTCCATGAGAATGGTCTCCAGATCGATCTCCGGCAGCAGGTACAGATCCCCTCCTACTGCCTCCAGTCCAGAGGTCTCACCCTCCTCCAAATCCTCAAACACCTCTTTTTTTGCCCTTTGCCCTTTACCCTTCACCTTCCCCCCACCCCCTCACTCCCCACCCCTCCCCCCCCACCGGCCCCAGCCGCTGCCACCGCAGCTTCACCTGCTGACCCGACTCCTCTGCGCACACGTACAGCACCCGCATTCGCCGCGACAGCTGATCCGCCGTCTGCAGCAGCAGCGTGGACTTGCCGATGCCAGGATCGCCCCCCAAGAGCACCAGCGACCCCGGCACAATGCCACCCCCCAGCACCCGATCCAACTCGCCGTAGCCGGAAGGCAGCCGGGTCTGGGGGTGGTCTTCGATCTGCCCCAAGGTCATGGCCAGGCGGGGTTGGCTGGGCTTGGTGGCGGTGCCTCGGCTGCGCCCCAAAGCCGAGGCCCGCGCAGAAGTCGTCTCCTTCGCGGGCTGGGCCTGCTCCACCATCGAGTTCCAGCTGCCGCAGGTGGGGCAGCGGCCATAGTACTGGGGCGATTCAGCCCCGCATTCGTTGCAGACAAAGATCGATCGCGACTTGGGCATGGGCTTTTCGTTAACACGGGCAAGCGCCCGATGGCTGGCGCGCCTACACCCCAGAGCATCAGTACAGTATGGCCAGGAAACAGGATGGCCAGGCACCCGTTTGGCGCTGGTGCCCTCCCCGGAGAGGGCGGGCCGCCTGGCCAAGGAACCGGGTCTCTGCACCGATGTCTCGGCGGAATCAGCGATGGAGATATTGAGTATATAGTATCTCCGATCTAGCCCCTGGATTCTAGAGCCCTGGACCATTGGGTGGGCTGTTCTGTTCTAGAAATCTCCTTAGACACTGTCAATGTCTTCTTCGTCGTTGTCATCGTCATCATTCAGCTCGGCAGCCTCAATTCGGTAAAGGCCGCCATCGGACTCATCCGTGAGCACGTAGATATAGCCGTCGGGCCCTTCGCGCACATCCCGAATTCGCCCCACGGTTTGCAGCAGCAGTTCTTCCTCGTGGAGCACCTCTTGCTCATCAAAAAGCACCCGGCGAATCCGCTGGCTGGCCAGGCCGCCGACCAGCATGTTGCCCTGCCAGGCGGGAAACTGACCGGCGGTGACCAGGGTGACGCCGGAGGGAGCATGGGTGGGCAAAAACTCATGGAAGGGTTCCGTCACGTCTTCCATGCGGCGGGCGATCGCCTCGTCAATGGGCGCTTCGGTTTCGTAGTCCAGGCCCCGAGTCACAATCGGCCAGCCGTAGTTGTTGCCCGCTTCAATTCGATAGATCAAATCGCCACCGCGGGGACCGTGATCCACCGCCCAAATTTCCCCGGTCTCCCGGTTGACCATCAGCGCCTGAATGTTGCGGTTGCCATAGGTAAAGATCTCGTCTAGGACCTCTGGATCGCCCACAAAGGGATTGTCCCCAGGGACGGAACCATCGTCATTGAGCCGTAGAACAGAGCCAGCGTGATCGCTCAAATGTTGGGCTCGGATGGGCTCAAACCAGCGATCGCCAATCGTCATTAACAGCGTGCCATCGTTGGCCCAGGCCAGCCGCGATCCGTAGTGCTGCCCGGGCTCAGAATAGCGATCTTGGACAAAGACATCCTCCACATCCACTAAGGTGGTGCCGTCCAATCGCCCCCGCGCCAGGGCCGTTGCCGTTTCCCCATCGCCATTGGGCTTGGAGTAGGTCATGTAAATCCAGCCATTGGTTTCATAGTCAGGATGCAGGGCCAGGTCCAACAGTCCGCCCTGGTTCTCGGCATTGACCTCAGGCACCCCCGACACTTCAATAACGGTGCCATACTCAATAATATTCAGCCGTCCCGGACGCTCAGTGACCAAAAAACGACCGTCCGGCAGGAAGGCTAACGCCCAGGGATTTTCCAGACCGCTGGCAATTTCAACGATCCGAATATCTTCGTACTGGGTTTCTTCAATGGCCACCTCTCGAAAGCCCTGCCCCTGGTTTTCTGCGTTTTGGGTTTGGTCTGCGGTGGTGACATTGGCGATCGCCGGTGCTCCATAGACAGCGCCCAGCACCAGGGCAAGCGTCAGAACCGGAATTTCCCTCAGTCGCATCCCCATAGCCCCGCTCCTCTACGATCAACTCTGTCCGCTGAGCCATTATTAGAAGCCCCCTTCCCTGGGGGCATCTATCCCAAGATCAGTTGATCGGAGGCCCAAGATTAGTGATCGGAGTCGCTTTCCTCGGCCTGGGCTCTACCCTCACCCCCAACCCCTCTCCCCATTCTGGTTAGGAGATGTCTGGGAAAGACGATCCCTGCTCTATCCAGCGATCGCCCTACACCTCCTGGGGCTTCTCATGGCCGCAACAAACCTTAAAAAAGCCTGAAGCGCAGCGATTTCAGCGGCTGGGTATGAATCAATACCCATAGTATTGACCAATGCTTCACCCTTTGCGATGGTGCATTTTGGAAAATTTTAGGGAAACCACGGCATCTCTATGGCGCGATCGACTAACTTCCTTTCAAAAGTTAATCATTAAACGTTGCGATTATTTATAGAATATGACGTTACGTAGGGAGCTTTGAAAGCCTTGGAAAACAACAAAGAAAAAATTCTGGTGGTCGACGACGAGGCCAGCATTCGGCGCATCCTCGAAACCCGTCTGTCGATGATTGGCTACGACGTTGTCACCGCGGCCGATGGCGAAGAAGCCCTCGAAACCTTCCGCAATGCCGCCCCCGACCTGGTGGTGCTGGACGTAATGATGCCCAAGCTCGACGGCTATGGCGTCTGCCAGGAGCTGCGCAAAGAATCCGACATCCCGATTATTATGCTTACCGCCCTGGGCGATGTGGCCGATCGCATCACCGGCCTGGAGCTGGGGGCCGACGACTACGTGGTCAAACCCTTTTCCCCCAAAGAGCTGGAGGCCCGCATTCGCTCAGTCCTGCGCCGGGTCGACAAAACCGGCATGACTGGCATCCCCAGCTCCGGGGTCATTTCTATCAACACCATTCGCATCGACACCAACAAGCGCCAGGTGTACAAGGGCGACGAGCGCATTCGCCTGACCGGCATGGAGTTTAGCCTGCTGGAGCTGCTGGTCAGCCGCTCCGGGGAGCCCTTCTCCCGCTCCGAAATTTTGCAGGAGGTGTGGGGCTACACCCCCGAGCGCCACGTGGATACCCGCGTGGTCGATGTCCACATTTCCCGCCTGCGGGCCAAGCTCGAGGACGACCCTAGCAATCCCGAACTCATTCTCACCGCTCGGGGTACCGGTTATCTGTTTCAGCGGATCGTGGAACCCGGCGAAGAATAGTCGGTAGGGTAGTCTGCTAGAATTTGCTCAGGTTTTTCACAGATTTAGCAGATGGGTTTTAACCGGGCACGCATTGCCATTGACGCGATGGGGGGCGACTTTGCCCCGGGCGAAATTGTCGCTGGGGCCATTCGCGCCAAGGCCGAGCTGGAGGTCGATGTGGCCCTGGTAGGCGACATTGATCAGATCAAGGCATCGATCGCGAACGTTGACCAGCTGGCGGGCATTGAGCTGGTACCTGCCGAGGGCAGCATTGAAATGCACGAAGAACCGCTCAGCGCCCTGCGCAAAAAGCCCCAGGCCTCAATCAATGTGGCGATGGACCTGGTCAAGCGCGGCGAGGCCGATGCGGTGGTGTCGGCGGGGCACTCTGGGGCGGCGATGGCGGCGGCGCTGCTGCGCCTAGGGCGGCTCAAGGGCATCGATCGCCCAGCCATTGGGGCCGTGTTTCCCACCGTAGTGGCGGGCAAATCGGTGCTGATCTTGGATGTGGGGGCCAACGTGGACTGTCGGCCCAAGTATCTAGAGCAGTTCGCCATGATGGGCACTCTTTATTCCCGCCACGTGCTGGGGGTCGATCATCCCCGCGTTGGGCTGATCAACATTGGTGAAGAACCCAGCAAGGGCAATGATGCCGCTCTCAGAGCACACCAGCTGCTGGAAGAGAATCCAAACATTCCCTTCGCGGGCAATGCCGAGGGCCGCGATATTCTCTCGGGCCAGTTCGATGTGGTGGTGTGCGACGGCTTTGTGGGCAACGTGCTGCTCAAGTTTGCCGAAGCGGTGGGCGAATCGGTTTTACAGATTTTGCGCGAAGAGCTGCCCCAGGGCGTTCGTGGCAAGCTGGGTACCTCTATCCTCAAGCCCAACCTGCGCCGGATCAAGCAGCGGGTCGATCACGCTGAGCACGGTGGGGCCCTGCTGCTGGGGGTGGCTGGGGTGACGGTAATTAGCCACGGCAGCTCCCAGGCGCCCTCGGTATTCAACGCCATTCGCCTGGCCAAGGAGGCCGTCGACAATCGCGTTCAGGACCGCATTCAGGCGCAGTACCAGCGGGTGGCGATGCCCGCAGCAGACGGAGAATAACCCGTGGAACAGTTTATGCCCGGCGTGTCACTGGTGGGCAGTGGTTCGGCCTGTTTGAGCGTACGGCTCACCAACGACGACCTCAGCCAGCGAGTGGACACCTCCGACGAATGGATTGCGGCCCGGACCGGTATTCGCCAGCGCCACATCGCCGCTCCTACCGATTCCCTGGCCTCCCTAGCCACAGAGGCCGCCCGCAACGCTCTGGCGATGGCAGAGCTACAGCCTGAGGCGGTGGACCTGATTTTGCTGGCCACCTCTACCCCCGACGACCTCTTTGGCACCGCCTGTCAGGTGCAGGCGGCCCTGGGCGCAACCCGGGCCGTAGCCTTCGACCTCACCGCTGCCTGCTCGGGGTTTGTGTTTGCCCTGGTCACGGCGGCACAGTACATCCGCACGGGCGTGTTCAAAAACGTGGTGGTAATCGGGGCGGACGTGCTCTCCCGCTGGACCGACTGGGACGATCGCACCACCTGCGTGCTGTTTGGCGATGGCGCGGGTGCGGTGGTGCTGCGGGCCAGCGATCGCGATCGCCTGCTGGGCTTCGAGCTGTGCAGCGACGGTGCCCTTAACCACTGCCTCAACCTGGCCTACCAGCCCGAAACCGCTCCGCTGGTGGGGGACACCAGCGTTCAGAGGGGCACCTTCGCGCCCATCACCATGAACGGGCGCGAAGTTTACAAGTTCGCTGTCAGCCGGGTCCCGGAGGTAATCGAAAAAGCTCTGTTTCGGGCCAGCCTCACCACCGCCGACATCGACTGGATGCTGCTGCACCAGGCCAATCAGCGCATCCTCGATGCCGTTGCCGATCGCCTCGGCGTCCTATCCGAGCGCGTGGTCAGCAATATGGCTCGCCACGGCAACACCTCCGCCGCCTCCATTCCCCTCGCCCTCGACGAAGCCGTGCGAGCGGGCAAGGTGCAGCCTGGGGATGTGATTGCCACCGCTGGGTTTGGGGCGGGCCTCACCTGGGGGGCCGCCATTTTGCGGTGGGGCTAGCGGAATTTGGCGGGATAGTTTTGGCAGAACTGATCCCCCCTAAGGCTTTTTCAGTTTGAACGTTGCAGTTTGAACTCCGCTTAGCGGTACGAGTTCGCCGCCCCCGGTCGAGCAGGGTCTACTCTGTTTCGGGCGAGCGTTTTGTGAGACAGTATTGCTTTGCGGAGTAAGTAGGGTATCGGCATGGCAAAGGCAGCGTGGGTATTTCCTGGGCAGGGTTCCCAGGCGATCGGCATGGGGGCAGACCTGGCAACGGTTCCCCTGGCCCAGGAGCGTTTTGCCGAAGCCGAGTCCGTGCTGGGCTGGTCGGTGCTGGAGGTGGTACAGGCCGACGATGATAAGGTTTCCAATACCCTCTACACCCAGCCCTGCCTCTACGTCATCGAGAGCATTCTGGTCGATCTGCTCCAGGATCGGGGTCATCAGCCTGCGGTGGTGGCAGGCCACAGCCTGGGGGAATACGTCGCCCTGTACGCCGCCCAGGTGTTTGACTTTGCCGCTGGACTGACCCTGGTGCAGCGCCGCGCTGAGCTGATGGCCCAGGCCTCGGACGGTATGATGGCCGCCATGCTGGGCTTTGATGCCGACGACCTGGCGGCCAAGCTGGAGGCGACGCCCGGAGTCGTGCTGGCCAACGACAACAACCCCGGGCAGGTGGTGATCTCGGGTACTCCAGAAGCAGTCACCGCTGTGATGGAAAGCGTCAAGGCCAAGCGCGCGGTGAAGCTCAACGTCAGCGGGGCCTTTCACTCGCCGCTGATGGCCGAGGCCGCCGCGCTCTTTCAGCCGGTGTTGGAATCCATCGCCTTTGCCACGGCCCGGGTGCCGGTGCTCTCCAACGTCGATCCTATCCCGGCTACCGATGGAGCGGTGCTAAAGCAGCGCCTGGTGCAACAGATGACAGGTTCGGTGCGCTGGCGCGAAATTACCCTGGCGCTACCGGAGTTGGGCATTGATACGGTGGTTGAGGTAGGGCCAGGGAACGTGCTGACGGGCCTGACCAAGCGCACCTGCAAAGACCTGGCGCTGGTGAATGTCGGCAATTTGGAGCAGGTAGAGGGGTTTACGAACTGAGGCAAGCGCTGACCTCATGCCCCTGCCATCGCCCAAAATTGCAAATCCGAACTCCAAAATTCCGCTGATGAGCCGCGATCGCGAACCTCCCGTCAATCTGCTGTGGTACCACCTGTTCAAGTGGTCGGTGGTCAGCCCCATGCTGGGGCTGTATTTTCGGGGCCGCGTCCACGGGGCCAACCTGGTCCCCAAGGCTGGCCCGCTGATTGTAGTGGCCAATCACGCCAGCGACTTTGACCCGCCGCTGCTCTCCGCCGCCGTGCGCCGCCCGGTGTCCTATATGGCCAAAGAAGAGCTGTTTAAGGTGCCCGTACTCAACCGGGCCATTCGCCTCTACGGAGCCTACCCGGTCAAACGGGGCAGTGCCGATCGCAGCGCCATCCGCGAGGCCCTCAAGCAGCTTGAGCAGGGCTGGGCCGTGGGCATTTTTCTCCAGGGCACCCGCACCCCCGATGGCCGCATCCCCGCCCCTAAAATTGGGGCGGCGCTGATTGCCGCTAAGGCCCAGGTGCCGCTGCTGCCGGTCAGCCTCTGGGGCACCGAGCATATTTTCAAAAAAGGCTCTGCGATGCCGCGCCCGGTCCCCCTCACCATTCGCATCGGAGCTCCCATCGCCCCGCCCGCCGCCAACAATCGCGCCGGGCTGGAGCAGATCACCGCCGCCTGTGCCGCCGAAATTCACCGCCTCCACGACCTGGGCCGCTAGCCCACGCCACCCACCCCCGGCTACATCTGGTAGCCTAAAGCAGACCCGCGATCGCACCGCCGCAGCCATGACCCAAGACCTCAAGCACGAACTCGCAGAACTGGTTGCCCCCGCCGACTGGGCCTGGATCAGCCCCCACGCCAATCGAGGAGCCGTGGTCGTGGTCGACAAAAGCCTGGATCTAGTCGAGGTCGGGGCCGCGATCGCCACCGACAACGTTACGGTCGTCAACCGCTGGATCGCAGAAGCCCTGCTCACCAAACCCTCCCCCTTTCAGCTCGAAGTTTGGGACCAGACCGCCAAAAAGCAGTTCCAATCCCTGATCGTTCAACCCTTCGTGCTAGTGCAGGATCCGGCTGCCGATGAAAATTGAGGAGGATCCTAACGACACCCTCCAGGGGCGCGGCCCGAGGGGGCGCGACCACCTCTGGGCCGCTTTAAGCGCCAGCACCCTGGTCCGCTTTTTGCTGTTGTTTGCCAGTGGCTGGGCGGTGGTGCAGCTGCTGGCCTACTTTGAGGTGCTGGTGGTGGTGTTTGTGTCCGCCACCATCGTGGCCTTTTTGCTCGATTTGCCCGCCCGCTGGCTGAGTCGATGGATGCCCCACGGGGTAGCGGCGATCGCCGTGTTTATCGCCTGTCTGGCGATCGCCGCCGGCCTTTCCCTCACCCTCGGAATGACGGTCATCGCCCAGGGGCAGCAGCTAGCCGCCAGCGCCCAAGACTTTTCTGACTCAGTTACCCCCTGGTTCAACAGCCTGGAGCAGCTGTTGGAAACACTGAATTTGCCCGTTGACCTGGAGGGGCTAGAACCTCAGGTTCAAGATCAGGTAGGCACCCTGCTCACCTCCGGCCTGGGCCTGCTGCAGTCGACTTTGGCTAACCTGGGCCTGGTCATCCTGATTGCGGTGGTGGCGCTGTTTATGATGCTGGATGGGGCCAAAATCTGGTGGTGGCTGCTCAACTACGTTCCCATCCGCCATAAGGAGCGCTTCAACACCGTTCTTCAGCGAAATCTGCTCGGTTTTTTCTGGGGCCGCCTGCTGTTGTCGATCTTTTTCGGGGTTTCCACCTTTGTCGTGTTTTTGATTCTGGGCGTTCCCTTTCCCCTGGTGCTGGCCCTAATTGCCGGGGTGTTTGATCTGATTCCCGGCATTGGCGCCACCCTAGGAGTGGGTTTGGTGGCCCTGCTGCTGCTCTCCCAGAGCGTATGGCTGGCAATTCAGGCACTGGTCGTGTGCATTGCGCTGCAACAGGTGGAGGAAAACCTGCTGCTGCCCTACATCATGAAGGACTCCCTGGATATCAACCCGGTAGTCATGTTCTTTGCGCTGATTGTCGGGGCCACGGTGGCTGGGGTGCTGGGCCTGTTTCTGGCCGTGCCAGTGGCCGGCGTGATCATCACCTGGCTAGATATTGAGGCCATGCGCGGCAAACCCAACCAAGATTAAAAAAAAGCTTTTTTTAAGGCCCAATTGCACCAGTAAGCGAGCCATCAGCCGATAAGCTAGCTAAGGAACTGAGGCCCCTGGCAAAACGACTTTCATCTATGCCCCACGCTGCTCCGCCAAACTCTACGGTTCCCCCAGGTAACCGGCTCCGCTTTACCCAAACCCCTCTGCCCTGGCTCTACGCCCTGTGGAAGTTCTGGCGGCCTCACACGGTGATTGGCACTAGCCTCAGTATGCTGGGCATTACCGCCATTGTGCTGGCCGACTTGAGGGGCGAAAACTTACCCTACTTGGGTGCCTTGCTGAGTTTAGTCGCCGTTGCCGGAGGGGCCTGCCTGCTGGGCAACCTCTACATCGTGGGGCTAAACCAGCTCGAAGACATTGCGATCGATCGCATCAACAAACCCCATTTGCCTGTGGCGGCGGGTGAATTTTCGGTGGCCGACGGCCGCTGGATTGTGGGGTTGGCAGGGCTTGGGGCCATCGGATTGGCGGCCGTCGGTGGCCCCTGGCTGCTGGCTACCGTGGGCCTCAGCCTGGGGATTGGTACCGCCTATTCGCTGCCGCCGGTACGCCTCAAGCGGTTTCCCTTTTGGGCTTCGGTGTGCATTTTGGCGGTGCGGGGGGCAATTGTGAATTTGGGTCTGTTTCTGCACGGCAGCGATCGCCTCGGCCTTCCTTTCACCGTTCCGGGACGGGTTTGGGCGCTGACCGGCTTCATTCTGCTGTTCAGTATCGCCATTGCCCTGTTCAAAGATATTCCCGACATTGAGGGCGATCGCCGCTACGGCATCCGCACCCTATCCCTGAAGCTGGGGCAGCGCAATGTCTTTAAGGTTGCCCTAGGTATTCTGAGCGTCTGCTACCTGGGTATGGCCCTGGCGGCGCCCTGGCTGACCGGGGTCAATTCGCTGTTTTTGGCTGGCTCCCATCTGCTGCTGCTGCTGCTGCTGGGCTGGATGAGTCTGCGGGTGCCCCCCACCGGCCAGACGGCGGCGGGACTGGGCACCATGACCTACCCCCAGTTCTACCAGTTCATCTGGAAGCTCTTTTTTCTGCAGTACCTCATATTTCCCCTCGCCTGCTGGTTGGCCTAGCCCAGCAGACCCGCCCAAAGGAGCCCAAAGCCATGTATGACTGCATCATCGTCGGGGCAGGCCCCGCCGGAGCCACCGCCGCCTACCACCTCAGCAAAGCAGGCCATCGAGTCTTGATCGTGGAGGCCGCCCAACTCCCCCGCTACAAGCCCTGCGGCGGCGGTGTATCGCCCCAGGTGGCCGAATGGTTTGACTTCGACTTCTCCCCGGCGATCTCGGTCAAGGTCTGCAGAGTGCGCTACACCTTCAACCTGGAAGACCCAGTCGAAGCCGAACTGCCCGCCGAAAAAGCGCTGTGGATGGTGCGGCGGGACGAGTTTGACCACTTTATTGTGCAGCAGGCCCAAAAGCAGGGAGCCACCCTGTGGGATGCCACCAAAGCCCAGGGGGTTGAATCCCACGAGGACCACTGGCAGGTGCACACCAGCCAGGGGCCAGTCCAGGGCCGCTTTTTAATTGCAGCCGATGGTGCCAGGGGGGCTATGGCCAAGTGGCTGGGCTTTCCTGAGCGCAAGTATCAGCTGGCCGCCGCCCTGGAGGCCGAACCTCGCCTAGAGGTGCCCCAGGATCCGGTGGTGCATTTCGACCTGGGCCTGCTGCAGCGGGGATATCTGTGGAATTTTCCCAAGGCCGACGGCTACTCCATCGGTGGCGGCGTGTTTCGCTCGGGGGCCCAGCGCAAGCAGGACTTACGCACCCCGGTGGCCGACTATGCCGCCGCCTTTGATGTCGATGCCAGTACCGTGCAGCACTTCGGTCACCCCATTTTCATTTGGGATGGTCCTCAAACCCTCCACACCCACCGGGCCGTCCTGGCAGGTGAATCCGCCTGTGTGGTAGACCCGTTTACAGCCGAGGGCATTCGGCCTTCCATCTTTAGTGGCCTCAAGGCTGCCGAGGCGATCGCCAAGGCTCTCCAGGGCAGCGATACGGCCCTGGCAGACTACACCCAGGTCATGGATAGGGAATGGGGCGAGGAAATGCGCTGGGCCAGACGCCTGGCCCGTCTGGTCTACCAAGCCCCCTCCCTGGCCTACAGAGCCGGGGTGAAGCGCCCCTCCAGCACCCTCACCATGGTTAAAGTTTTCTGCGGTGAAGTCAGCTACAGCGACGTGGCCCATCGAGCTATTCACCGCCTCAGTGCCGGGCTGTTGTCCTAGGACTCTGTCAAACCTAAGGGAACCCTAATTTTTGGCTTTGACGCTGCACTAAGGGCTATAACCCTTAATTTTTGGGCGTTTGGCAGCTAATTGATGACGGTTCCTAGTCCTTTTGCCTGGCCAAAACCACCGCCGATCAAAAATGGCCAGGGCAAAATCGCCCTGGCCAAATATCGAAAGCGGCGATCGCAGCCTAGCCGATCGCCTCCATGATCTTAAACATCGGCAGGTACATCGACACCAGAATCGAACCCACCATACCCCCCAGCACCATAATCATGATCGGCTCCATCACGCTGGTCAGGGCCTTCACCGCCTGTTCTACTTCATCCTCGTAGAAGTCCGCCACTTTCATCAGCATGGAGTCCAGCTCTCCCGTCTCTTCACCGATACTGATCATCTGAACAGCCATGCTTGGGAAAACCGAGTGCTTTTGCAGCGCTAGGCTGATCATGCCACCCCCCTGCACATCCTTGCGGGCCTCATCTACGGCCTCAGCAATCACCTGGTTGCCGGCGGTATCTCGCACAATCTCCAGGGCCGTCAAAATCGGCACCCCCGACTTCGACAGCGACCCAAAGGTGCGGCAGAAGCGAGCGGTAGCGGTTTTTTGAATCAAGTCTCCAAACAAAGGCATTTTCAAGGATAGACGGTCAATCACCCGTCGTCCATTCAGGGTGGCATAGTACCGTCGGTAGGCAAAGGTCAACGCCGAAATTGCCGCCACCATAAATACCCAGTTCAATGGCTGGCGCAAGAAGCGGCTGATCATCATCATCACCTGGGTGAATACCGGTAGGTCGGCCCCCAGGTCCTCAAACATGTCGGCAAAAATGGGCAGCAGAAATACCGTCATACCGACAAAGATAATTACCGCCAAAAACCCTACCGTTACCGGATAGGCCATGGCCGACTTGATTTGGTTCTGCAACCGGGCTAAATCTTCCAGCAGCTTGGCCAGACGGTTGAGCACCTCGTCGAGTACACCGCCGACCTCCCCGGCCTGAATTAAGGCCACGTAGAGGTTGTCAAAACAGGCTGGATGCTTGCGCATTGCGTCAGATAGGTTCGTACCCTGCTGCACATCAGCATTGATGGCCAGCAGCGCCTGCTTCAGCTTGGGGTTCGAGCAGTCATCCGCCAGCACCCCCAGACCTCGAACCAGGGCTACCCCAGCGTTGACCAGGGCCGCAAACTGTCGCGAAAAGATCGCCTTGTCCTTTACGGTCACCTTGGTCATGGAGGTTTTGATACTCTCCAGGTCCAGGTTAAACCCGGATTCCTCCTTCAGGTCCATCACATAGAGGCCCTGATCCTTTAGGAGATTGCGGGCATCGCTAGGCGTCTCAGCGGAAATACGCTCTTTGCGCTGGGCTCCGCTGGTATCACGACCAATGGCAACGTAGGTAGGCATAGCTCAATGGCTCAGTGGCTTAAAGTACTGCAATTATAGCGGCGGGTTCGTCGGACCGAACCCGCTAGATCTACCCGAACTCGCGTGCTTTGTACTGCTTAGAACAGATGACGTTTTGCCTTCGATGGCATACACCCAGGCCAGGACTAGTGACGTCCCCCCGCCGCTCCCTGGCGAGCGGCAGCACTAGGCGCTGGGGCACCCCCAATCAACCGCTGCAGTTCATCGGGGCGAGAGGTCTTAGACATCGCAGCCTCGAAGGAAATCGTGCCGGCTTTGTACAAATCGGCCAGCACTTTCTCCAGAGTTTGCATGGCCAGTTTGCCGCCTGTTTGAATGGCCCCGTAGATTTGAGCCGTTTTACCTTCCCGAATCAGGTTGGCAATAGCCGGGGTAACCACCATGATCTCCTGGGCCATGACCCGACCATACTCACCGGGTTTAACATTGGCCTTAGGCACCAGGGTTTGGCTGAGGACCGCCACCAGAGAGCCAGACAGCTGTACCCGAATTTGCTGCTGCTGGTCGGGGGGAAAGACATCCACCATCCGGTCTACGGTCTGAGCGGCCGAACTGGTGTGCAGGGTACCGAAGACTAAGTGACCGGTTTCTGCAGCAGAAATGGCTAGGGAGATGGTTTCCAGGTCACGCATCTCACCTACCAGAATCACGTCGGGGTCTTCCCGGAGGGCGGCGCGCAGGGCGTTGGAAAAGCTCTTTGTGTCTTCCCCAATCTGGCGTTGGTGAATCAGGCTCTTAATCGGCTCGTAGACAAACTCAATCGGATCTTCAACGGTAAGAATGTGCTCTGGCCGGGTCAGGTTGATATTGTTGATCATCGACGCCAGCGTCGTCGATTTGCCAGATCCGGTGGGCCCCGTGACCAGAATCAGGCCGCGAGGTTTTTCGGACAGCTCGCGTACGATATTGGGCAGGCCAAGGGTATCCATGCTCGGAATTTTCGAGCTCAGGGCCCTAAGACAGGCGGCGTAGGTGCCCCGGTCCTTGTAGACGTTGACCCGAAATCGAGCCAGTCCTTTTACCCCGTAGGAGCAGTCCAGTTCCCAGGTTTGCTCGAGCTGCTTGCGCTGGGTGTTGTTGAGCATGCTGAAGATGAGCCGCTGGCACGACTCAGGGGTCATGGGCTCGTGCTCAGTGGGGGTCAGCTTACCGCTAATGCGGATGTAGGGGGGCAGACCCGCCGAAAGGTGTAAGTCAGAGCCACCTCGCTCAATCACCTCTTCCATCAAGTCTTCAATCATTAATTCCATAGGACTATCTCCTGGGGGTTGAGAAATGTAAGCGAATACAACGTTAGAACAGCTTAGGCGACGTCGAAAACACAGCGGGTGCCCTTAACCCAGTGCTGGTAACAAGATGCCCACTTTGACACCCGATGCTGTCAGTAGAGGGACATCACCGGAACTACTCGTGGAAGCGCGGGGTGAGACAGTAGGGGCAGTCCAGCCATTCCTGCTGGAGCTCAGCGGCACAGCAGGAGCAGGTCAGAGACGCCTTGCGCTTGGCCTTGAGTTCTGCCTCCAAACCCGTATCGGTAAAGGTGACTCGCTCTACTTCATCGAGGGTGGTGTAGCCCTGGCGCACTAGGTTAAGGCTGTAGGCTAGCAGGGTCTGCATGCCCTCCTCAACGGCGGCCTCTTTGATCACCTCGGTGGGTGCCCCCTCAGAGATCAGTTTCTGGAGTCGCTCGGTCACCCGCAGCACTTCATAGACGCCGACCCGCCCTTTGTAGCCCCCGCCCTGGCACAAGGGACAGAGGGTATTTTTCTCCTTGGCTGCAGCAATTTCCTCTGCTGTCAGGGTGTTGGCTTTGTAGAAGGTAATGTCTGCCTCTGCGGCAGCCGAGAGGCCAAAGTGGGCCAGTTCTTCGTGGCTGGGGTGGTATGCAATGCGGCACTCCGAACAGACTTTTCGCACCAGACGCTGGGCCAGTACCCCAATTAGAGCGCTGGAGACCATGAAGGACTCCACCCCCATTTCGTCCAGGCGAGCGACAGCCCCGGCGGCGTCGTTGGTGTGCAGTGTGGTCAGCACCAGGTGTCCGGTCAGGGCAGCCTCGATCGCTGTTTTGGCCGTTTCACGGTCCCGGGTCTCACCCACCAGAATGACATCGGGATCCTGGCGCAAAAAGGCCCGCAGAATAGACGCAAAGTCCATGCCCTTTTCACGGATCACCTGCACCTGGGTCAGGCCGGGCAGGGTGTATTCAATCGGGTCTTCAGCGGTGCTGATGTTAATGCCAGGATCGTTACGCTCGGACAGCACCGAGTACAGAGTCGTGGTTTTACCCGAACCCGTTGGTCCTGTCACCAGCAGCAGGCCGAAGGGACGGGAGGCCATGTCCTGCACGATACGCAGAGAGTCGGGATCGGTGATCAGCTTGTCCAGGCCGAGTTGGGTGGCGGAGTTGTCGAGGATCCGCAGCACCACTTTTTCGCCGCAGCGACTGGGCAGGGTGTTGACCCGAAAGTCCACCTTGCGGCCCTGAAACACCCGCCGAATACGACCATCCTGAGGCGCTCTGCGCTCGGCAATATCCAGCTCGGCAATGATTTTGAATCGGGCGGTGACGGCGGGAATGATCTTTTTCGGCATTTTGGGCAGCGCTTCTTTCAGCACGCCGTCCTTGCGAAACCGGACTCGCAGAAACTCCTCCTGGGGCTCAATGTGAATATCAGAAACCCCTTCCTGTAAGGCCTTGGCCAAAATTTTGTTGACCAGGGCAATTACCGGGGCCGCTCCGGCATCTTTGAGAGCAGCCCCCAGGTCAGCTTCCTCATCGATGACGTCTTCGAGGCTGCCCTCGCCAAAGTCGAGTTCCTCCAGGCTGGTGTTGACGTCTACGGCGGCGTCAAGCTCTTCTTTTTTCTGTTTCGCTACCGCATCGTCCAGGTAGGTCGACATCAGGCGCTGATAGTCCTCAACGGTGATGACCATGCGCTTGAGGGCCATATTTTGAGGCCGCAAAATGCGGTTGAGGTCGTCCTGGGCCTCCAGGTTCTCGGGATCGACCATGGCCACCAGCACCGAGGGCGAGTCGCCTTCTTCCTTTGAAAGCGGTACCAATCGGTGACGGCGACAGATATCAACGGGCACCAGAGTGTCGATTAGATGGCCAATTTGGGCCGGGGAAATGTTGTCAAGTTCCGGATCGAGCGACTCAACGCCGTAGAGAATCTTAAGCTCAAACAGTTGCTGTTTTTTGTATTGGCGCAGAAGCTCGGGGGAAAGCTGTTGTCCCGTCAGCGACTCTAGTACATCGGTCAGCGACTGCCCGCTCTTGCGGCTCTCTGCCAGAGCCTTTTGCATTTGCTCTGAGTCGACGTAGCCGGCCTGAATGAGCTTGTTGCCGAAGGGCGAAAAGCTCCGCTGGAGTACCAGAGCCCGCCGGGAGGAGGAGGAATTAGTCATAGCGCTGATGCCAAAATACCGATGTGATAAAGGCCTGAACCCAATACCTATGCAGGCAGTATGCCCAAAATGGGAGGCTGTGCTTACCAATGAGCGCGATCGCCAGCCGTACCCGTGCTTAACCCCGTAGTCTCGATAATACCCTTATCCAATTTATCTGCACCATGGCAGGCGCAGGTGGGGCCAACCCACGGGGCGGAGGAGCAGAACTGGCGGCGGTGAAACCTGCAATCCACGATAGAATTAGAGCCAGTGTCCAAGCCAGGCCGCTGTGGCAGAGTTAATGTCTGCCGGGGTTACGCTAAAGGCTGGACGCATTGTTGCATTCACCCGTCGGGTTACGTATCAGCATGGTTGACGATATTCACCACAATGACCACGATCCTGCTTCTGACCCTGAAGCGCCTGAAGCGATCGAAGAAATTCTCGAAGACGACGCCATTGATATTGACTTTGACGATGTCGTTGAGGCAGCGGCAGCTACGGTTGAACCCGCCGCCCCCGCCGCCGCTGAAGCGGGGAGCAGTGTCGATTCGGCTTTGGTCGCTGACCTGGAGCGTCAGGTGGCAGGGCTCAAGGCTCAACTCGAAGATCGGGCCAACCAGTCGATGCGCATAGCCGCCGACTTTGAGAACTACCGCAAGCGCACCAGCAAAGAAAAAGACGACTTGGCCAGCCAGATCAAAGGCGACACCATTATTGAGCTGCTGCCGGTGGTGGATAACTTCGAGCGGGCGCGATCGCAGATCAAGCCCCAGACCGAAGCCGAGATGACCATTCACAAAAGTTATCAGAGCGTCTACAAACAGCTGGTGGAAACCCTCAAGCGCCTCGGTGTCTCAGCCATGCGGGCGGAGGGCCAGGAGTTTGACCCGCTGCTGCATGAAGCCGTTATGCGCGAGCCCACCGCCGACCATCCTGAAGGAGTCGTGATTGAGGAGTTTGTGCGGGGCTATCAGCTGGGCGATCGGGTGCTGCGTCACGCCATGGTGAAGGTGGCCGCTCCCCCAGAAGACGCCCCCGGCGAAGCCGTCCCTGGGGATACAGACCTAGCAGAATAGAGGGTGCAGTGGCTGTCTAGGGTCTAGACAGCCACCCACGCTATGGGGTTGTTTCCGCCACCGCGATCGCCAAGTCTAAGCAGTAACCCTGAAAATTGTTGACAAAAACGATAACTTCCCGCTTGTAAACGGGCAACATAGTCTCACCAGTCCGGACAAAAACGATCTGGACTGTTTTAAAGGGTAGAGCGAACGATTCAGCGAGCACCGTGGGCTATGGGTAAAGTAATCGGTATCGACCTAGGAACAACCAACAGCTGTGTTGCGGTCCTGGAAGGCGGCAAGCCAGCTGTTATTGCCAGCACTGAGGGGGGGCGAACCGTTCCCAGCATTGTGGGGTTTGGCAAAAATGGCGAACGTTTGGTCGGTCAACTGGCCAAGCGGCAGGCGGTGACCAACGCCGAAAACACGGTCTACAGTATCAAGCGATTTATTGGCCGGCGCTGGGAAGACACTGAGGCTGAGCGCAGCCGAGTCCCCTATGTCTGCGTCAGCGGGCGCGACAATACTGTAGATGTACAGATTCGGGGCAAAGCCTTCACTCCCCAGGAAATCTCTGCCATGATTCTGCAAAAGCTGAAGCAGGATGCAGAGACGTATCTGGGCACTGAAGTCACTCAGGCTGTGATCACGGTTCCCGCCTACTTTACCGATGCCCAGCGCCAGGCGACCAAAGACGCCGGTACGATCGCGGGCCTAGAGGTACTGCGCATTATCAATGAGCCCACCGCCGCTGCGCTCTCCTACGGGCTGGACAAGCAGGACCAAGACCAGATTGTGCTGGTGTTTGACCTGGGCGGCGGCACCTTTGACGTCTCCATTTTGCAGCTCGGCGACGGCGTCTTTGAGGTCAAGGCCACCGCCGGTAACAACCACCTGGGGGGCGACGACTTCGACAACTGCATTGTCGAGTGGATGACGGCTGCTTTTCGTGAGGCCGAAGGCATCGACCTATCAGCCGATCGGATGGCACTGCAGCGCATTCGTGAAGCCGCTGAAAAAGCCAAGATCGAGTTGTCAAGCATGCCGTCCACCTCGATCAACCTGCCGTTTATCACCGCCGATGAGTCTGGGCCGAAGCATCTAGAAATGGGGCTGACTCGGGCTCAATTTGAGCAGTTTGCCGGTGAACTGGTGCAGGCCACCCTAGAACCGGTCAAGCAAGCGCTGAAGGATGCCGATCTGAGCCCGGACGCTATCGATCGCATCCTGTTAGTCGGCGGTTCGACTCGCATTCCGGCCGTACAGCAGGCGATCAGCGCCTACTTCAATGGCAAAGCCCCCGATCGCTCCGTCAATCCCGACGAGGCTGTTGCCCTGGGAGCGTCAATTCAGGCTGGGGTGCTGGGGGGTGAGGTCAAAGACCTGCTGCTGCTGGACGTGACACCGCTATCTTTGGGCATTGAAACTTTGGGAGAAGTGTTTACCAAGATCATCGAGCGCAACACCACGATTCCAACCAGTAAATCTCAGGTCTTTTCCACCGCGACCGACGGCCAAACCTCCGTTGAGATCCATGTGCTGCAGGGGGAGCGGGCCATGGCCAAAGACAACAAGAGTCTGGGTAAGTTTGAGCTTACGGGCATTCCCCCCGCCCCCCGTGGGGTGCCGCAGATTGAGGTCTCCTTTGAAATCAACGCCGATGGCATTCTCAATGTGGCGGCCCTCGACAAAGGCACCGGGCGGGCTCAGAGCATTTGCATCACCAATACCGGGGGGCTCAGCGACAGTGAGGTCGATCGGATGCGCCTGGAGGCCGAAACCTACGCCGACGAAGACGGGCGACGGCGGCAAATTGCTGAGCTGACCAACCGGGCCGATAACCTGTTCTACAGCTACGAGGCGACCCTGCGCGACCACGGTAGCTTGCTGGATGAGGCGGCTCGCATCAGCCTGGAGGAGAAAGCCAACGAGCTGCGGGCGGCGACCCAGTCCCCTGGGGTTGATGTGGTCACCTTCCAGGCCTGTATCGATGCGCTGCAATCGGCCATCTTTGCGGTTGGGACTAACTTCTACCGCGATGCCGACAGCAGCGGAGAGATCGACATGGGAATTTCGGCGGCGGACTACGCTCAGCCCGCGTCCGACGAGCCCGTGGGCTACGACGATGAGGATCCCTACGACAGCGACAGCGAGCTAGACGCCACCGTGACCGCTGACTACGAGGCGATTGACTAACGCGATCGACTGATCTCCGCCTGGTGGGATTGCTGCGGGGTGGTTGCTGTGGGGCGATCGCCCCGCAGCACTTTAGACCTGACTGGTGTTCGGATGGGCGGGTATCACCCCTGGTCAGAGTGGGCACTCCTTTTAAAATGGTTTAATGTTTGATTGTTGCTGGAGTTGTCTAGGTAGCCCCCTATGGCCCGTGATTTCTATGACATTCTGAGTATTTCGCGCAACGCCGACCAAGACGAGATCAAGCGCGCCTATCGCCGCTTAGCTCGCAAGTACCACCCGGATGTCAACAAAGATCCTGGCGCTGAAGACACCTTCAAAGAGATTAACCGTGCCTACGAAGTGCTCTCTGAGCCTGAAACCCGAGCCCGCTACGATCGCTTTGGGGAGGCTGGCATTGGGGCTGGCGCTGGGGGCTACCAGGACTTTGGCGATATGGGCGGCTTTGCCGACATTTTTGAAAGTTTCTTCAGCGGTTTCTCCGGTGGTATGGGCCAGGGGACTCGCCGTCGTGGACCCACCAGGGGCGATGACTTGCGCCTCGACCTCCGTCTTGACTTCAAGGAGGCGGTCTTTGGTGGCGAGAAAGAGATCAAAATTAGCCACCTAGAAACCTGCGGTACCTGTACCGGCAGCGGTGCCAAACCCGGTACCCGCCCCACCACCTGCGGCACCTGCAGCGGCACCGGCCAGGTGCGGCGGGCGACCCGTACTCCCTTTGGCAGTTTTACCCAGGTGTCGGCCTGTCCCACCTGCAACGGCACTGGCGAGGTGATTGAGGATCGCTGTGAGGTCTGCGGCGGCAGTGGTCAAACCCAGGAAACCAAAAAGCTCAAGATCACCGTACCGGCGGGGGTCGACAACGGCACCCGGCTGCGGGTGTCTGGGGAGGGGGATGCTGGCCTCCGCGGCGGTCCGGCGGGAGACCTCTACGTCTACCTGTTCGTAGCTGAGGACGCGGCCTTTAAGCGGGACGGCATCAATATTCTCTCCGATCTAAAAATTAGCTATCTGCAGGCGATTTTGGGCTGCAAGCTCACCATTGATACCGTCGATGGCCCCGAAGAACTGGATGTGCCGGCCGGAACTCAGCCCGGCACGGTGCTCACCCTGGAGAACCGAGGCGTACCCCGACTGGGCAACCCGGTTAGCCGAGGCAACCACCTGATTACTGTGCAGGTGGATATTCCAACCCGGCTGAAGCCTGAGGAGCGCGAACTGGTGGAGAAACTGGCGGAAATTCGCGGCGAGAAAGTAAATCGGGGCGGAATTGAAGGCTTTCTGGGGGGACTGTTTCGCGGATGAACAACTCAGCGCCAACTCCTTTGGATAGCCCGCTGGACCTGCGCGGTACCCCCTGCCCGATCAATTTTGTGCGGACGAAGCTGCAGCTTGAGAAAATGGCCCCCGGTGCCCTGCTGGAGGTGTGGCTGGATGCTGGCGAACCCGTAGAGCAGGTGCCCGACAGCTTGACCATGGAGGGATACACCATCGAAAATCTGGCGGCCTGTGCTGACTACTTTGTTCTGCACGTGCGACGCCCCGCCTAGGCGATGGTAGCCTCTCGCGCTAACGGAGATGATGCCGCCAGTCCCCAGGGGCTGGTCATTGCCACCCAAGCCAACTACTACCGGGTCCGGCTCGATGCTGCCCCAGGCTCTACCCCCGCCGAGACGGTGCTGCTGTGTACCCGCCGGGCCCGCCTGAAGAAAACCGGGCAGCGGGTGATGGTGGGGGATTGGGTCACCCTGGAGGGGATAGATTGGGCCGGGGGGCGCGGCGCGATCGCCGCCGTCAAACCCCGCCGCAGCCTGCTCGATCGACCACCCATAGCCAATGTCGATCAAGTTTTGCTGGTTTTTGCTCTGGCCGAGCCCGATCTAGATCCCCAGCAGCTGGGGCGATTTTTAATCAAGGCAGAGTCTACAGGGGTGCCCGTCAGCGTCCTGCTCAGTAAGCAAGACCTGGTCAGCCCCACCACGGCACGCTACTGGCAGGAACAGCTCAGCCAGTGGGGCTATGCCGCCGCCACCATCAGCCTGCAGGACAACCAGGGAGAGCTGCTCAAAACCCTGCACCCCCTCCTAACGGCCCATACAACGGTGGTCTCTGGGCCATCGGGGGTCGGAAAATCTAGCCTGATCAATCGGTTGATTCCCCAGGTACACCTGAGGACCGGGGCGGTATCAGGCAAGCTGAGCCGAGGACGGCACACCACTCGCCACGTGGAGCTATTTGAGCTACCGGAAGGGGGCTTTCTAGCTGACACGCCGGGATTTAACCAGCCTGATTTAGCCCTGACTCCAGCCGCTCTGGGCCAGTGCTTCCCTGACCTGCGCCAGCGGCTGGCCCAGGGGCAGTGTCAGTTTGCGGACTGCCTGCACCAGGGGGAGCCGGGCTGTGCCGTAGCCCCCGACTGGCCGCGCTACGACTTCTACCTGACGCTGCTGGCAGAAGCTTTGGCCTACGAGGAGACCCTCCAGCGCCAGCGCGACCCCGATGCCGTCTCCAAAATCAAAGTTGGGGAGCATGGGCTACAGCACCAGGAACCCCGCCTCCAGGCCAAGAAATACCGCCGCCCCTCTCGCCGTCAGCAAAAACAGGCCCTTGAGGCGCTTGACTACGACGGGGATGGTTTGTCGGATGCCCTCGATTCAGAGCTGGGGGAACCCGATTGACCGATTCGCCTGCGCTCAAATGAGCCATGGCCTGCAATTGTTCAATTTAGGCGAAAGTGAAATCAGGGAAACGATTAAAAAATTCAAACTTGTCTGGATTTTAGATTTTCTTCTTTTTTACCAGGAGTTTTCCCCAGGGTTTTCCCCAGATCTGGCTGCGTTTTCCCCAGGTGGGAACGCTAAAGTGGGTGTTTGGCTCAACCCTGGGAGTTGAGGTTGTTCACAGGTACACCCGATCTGCTGTGTAGCCGTAGTTACAACTCGGTTGGATGGGGATCGCTGAAACCCCTAAAGCTTCGTCAGGGGCAAATCTGGGCTAGCGGATTGGGGAGCAGTTGGCAAGATTGACATCCCCCAGCGGTCTGGTGACAATGGTGCGACCAGCTAATACAGCGCTTCTGTTCCAACTCGGTTAGCGGCTCTGATTCCCTGGCAGCGAGGGATCCAGCCGACTTGAGTTAGGTGGCAGGGGCTGTGTTTTGGCGTCTAATTTTAATTGGGGAAGTGGCGATGAGTGAGCAATCCATGGCGGCTATGGCACCGAGAATCAGTCTGAGTGTGGAGGTACCGGAGGAGCTGTTTGAGGCGATGCGGGACTATGTGGAGACCCACCCGTCCTGGAGTCAGCATCGAGTGTTTTGTGCGGCGCTGTCGCTATTTCTAATGCAGAACGGCATTAGCGATCGCAGGATTAACCGCCTCTATCTCGATGCGGTGTTCGACTATGCCGCCTGAGGGCTCATAGCGGTGCTCTGGCGACATCTGTAAGCGACCATCAGTCTTGGCCCCGATACCTACAGATACCTACACAAAGGGCCTTCTCAGCGCTGAGAAGGCCCTTTGTAGGTTTATCCGGTGTGTTGATCTCCAACTGGAGAGCTGTTGGTAGTCCTCCGGGGGTTAGGACGAGGGCTCCAGGCGAATCAGCTGTCCGTTGGCGGCATCGGTGAGCACGTAGAGGAAGCCATCGGGGCCCTGACGTACGTCACGCACTCGCTGCCCGATGGAAATCGGGGTTTCGTTCACCAGGCTGCCGCTGGCATCGACTTCGAGCCGACGTACGTCCTGGGAGACCAGCCCTCCGGCAAAGAGGTGTCCCTGCCACTGGGGGTAGCGATCGCCGCGGTAAACCGCCAGCCCTGAGGGGGCAGTGGCTGGCGTCCAGTAGGTGACAGGGTCAACCATGTCGGGCCGCGAGGTTTGGTCGCTGATGGGCCCTCCGGAATACTCTTCGCTGAAGGTGACAACGGGCCAGCCAAAGTTCGCGCCTGGCTCCAGCAGGTTGAGTTCATCGCCGCCGCGGGCTCCGTGCTCCGTAGACCAGATCTCACCGGTTTCCGGATCCAGTGCCAGCCCCTGAATATTGCGGTGGCCGTAGCTCCACGTCAGCGGGTCGGCATCGCTGCGATTCAGCAGGGGGTTGTCGGCGGGGACTGAGCCATCGTCGTTCAGGCGCACCACCGCTCCCAGATGGTTCTGGGGATCCTGGGCCTGGTTGCGGGCCAGGTCGCCAGCTACTTCCAGGGGGGGATTGCCGCCGTCGCCAATGGCCACCAGCAGCGTGCCGTCGGGCAGCCAGAGCAGGCGGGAGCCAAAGTGCTGACCACCGGACTTGTCCTGGTTGACGGCAAAAATGACCTCCCAGTCGGTGAGGGTGTTGCCCTCCAGGCGAGCCCGGGCCACCTGGGTCCGATTGGCCTGTTGGGTGCCGGCGGCGTAGGTGAAGTAGACCCAGCGGTTGTCTTCGAACTGGGGGTGCAGGGCAATGTCGAGCAGTCCCCCCTGCCCCACCGTCAGCACGTCGGGAACGCCAGCGATGGGGGTGGGGTCCAGTTCCCCGTTGCTGACGCGGCGCAGCCGGCCGGGGCGCTCGGTGATCAGCAGATCGCCATCGGGGAGCCAGGCCATGGCCCAGGGATGCTCCAGGCCCTCCAGCAGGGTGACAGGCTCGACCGAATCCACCACCGGAACCTGGGCGGTTTCGGGGGCCGGTTGAGCCACGGTGGGCTGGTTAGCGGTGTCTCCGTCTTCAGCGAGGCCGTTGTCTGAGGTAGAGGCGGCACAGCTAGCCAGGGCCAGGCCCAAAATTAGGGGCGTAACGAGGGGCGTAAACCAGTGAAATCGCATAGTCAAAGTCAAATCAGTAGCGTCTTTGTAGAGGTATCGGAACGTAGAGGTATGGGAACCAAAACAAACAGCAGCCACCCCCGGAGGGATGGCTGCTGTTACCCTAGCGAAACGGCCTAGAGGGTGGCCAGGCTGCCCGCGATCGCGGCACAGACGGCGGATATGGTCGCGGTGCCGAAGATCCACCAGGAGGCAGCAGCGGCGGTTTTACGAGTGTCATCCACCTGCTTCTCCAGCTGGTAGCGCATTTCGCTCATGCGCTTCTCCACCTCGTGCTCCAACTGCTCGGCCTTGTTCAGCGCCGTGGTCCGCACCTCTTCTACCTGGGCAATCAGGCGCTGGGCATCGGCCTCCGAGATAGCGTCGTGGGAGCTGAGCAGGGCGATCAGCGTGTCTCGATCGACCTGGTTGAGGCGATCGCGCAGAGCCTCGAAACCAGATTTGGGGTCAGCCATTAGCTGCTGCAGGTCGCGCTTGATGCCGAAGTAGTCCAGCTCAGGGCGATCGAGGGAATCGAGGTACTGGCGAATGCGGGCCATGATCCCGTTGATGACCCCCTGAACCCGGTCTTGCACCTGGCGAATTTGGGCCACGAACTGGTGGCGGATGGCCAGTACGCGATCGACAGCGGCCTCGGCTTCGGCCTGGGTCATGTCGGGGCGCTGGGCCAGCAGCGCCACTACCGTGTCGCGATCGATGCTGGACAGGCGGGTCTGCAGGCGATCGGCACCCAGCCGAGGATCTTGCAGCAGCAGCTTCAGGTCGCGCTTGATGCCGTCGGGGTTGAGGGCCGCCTTGTCGGTGTTGCGGAGGTAATCTTCCAGGGCAACCTCAAAGGAGATCACCTGGTTTTTAGCCCGTCGGGCCAGCCGCTGGGGCAGCTTGAGCAGGTCGCTGACCGCCCCTTGCAGGTCGTCGATGGTCTGGTTGACCTCGGCTTCAGTCAGGTCGCCCCGCTGGCTGAGCAGTTTCACCAGGGTGTCGCGATCCATTTCCGACAGGCGCGACTGGACGGCCTGCAGGCCCAGCTTGGGATCGTTCACCAGCAGCTCCAGGTCGCGCTTAATGCCCTCTGGGTTGAGCTCAGGCTTGCCGGTCTTCAGCAAGTAAGTTTCGATCGCGGTGGTCGCTTCGTCGTACTTAGCCTTGGCCTGAGCGGTCAGGGCCGCTGGGGCATGGACGGTCTGGTACCAGTTGGCCTCAACCTGGTCGATGGTCTGCTGCACCTGGTCCTCGCTCAGATCGTTGCGCTGGCTCAGAAGCTGCACCAGGGTGTCGCGATCGAACTGGGCCAGCCGCTGCCGCACCCGGTGTAGTCCGGCGTCAGGCTCGGCCATCAGGGTTTGCAGATCAGCTTTGATGCCCTCGGGGTTGAGTTCGGCCTTGCCGGTGGAGCGCAGGTACTCCTGCAACGCCTGCCACTGATTGTCCATCCGGGCGGTGGCCGCCGACTGCAGCCCGGCGGCATCGGCCTGCACGGTGTTCATGGAGCGCTCCAGGCGGTGGGCGATCTGATCGATTTCGGCCTCGCTCAGGTCGCCTCGCGACCGGAGGGCATCGCGGAAGGTGACGTAGCCAAAGACGGCGTAGCGATCGCGGAGATCCTCGGCACTGGCGTGGGGGTCGTCGATCACCTGGGCAAAGCGATTTCCGCTGTCTTCAGCCAGCAGTTCGTCCCGTGTAGACCTTTGGATAAAGGTATAAACCCGGGTTTGCAGGGTCTTGGCGGCCTCGATGCGGTAGCGCTCGGAGACCTCGGCCAGCACGTGGCGGCGGACGTCCTCAAGCTGACCAGACACCTGGGAAATTTCCTGCTGAGTGAGCAGCCCCCGCTGGGCCAGAATATCGGCAAAAAAGGCGCGGTTCAGCGGCAGCAGGGCCTGACGCAGCTGGCCGGGGTCGGCTTCGGGGTCGTAGAGGACCTGCCAGAAGTCCTGCTTCATCCGCTGGGGTTGGAGCTGCCAGGGGTAGGCGCTGGAGAGGTAGGCCTCGACATCGGCTTTGATCACGTTGTAGGCCGGGTTTTCTTCGCCCGAGGTCAGCTGAGCGACAGTGCCACTTACCTTGCCCTGGGCTTGCTTAAGCTGGCCCAGAATATCGGACAGATCTAGATCGTTGAGGTCAAGGCGCTGCATGGCAACCGCCATCAGCATTCCCATCCCCTGCTGTAGCCATCCGGACGACTGACCAGAACCTGACTGGTTACCACCCTGGTTTGACAGCAGCTGGTCGAGGCGATCGCGCAGCTGACCCGACGACATCAGCTCGTCGCGCTGGGCCGATTTCAAGTAGTCGGTCAGCTCGGCTAAGGAGTCGCGACCTGAGCTCTGCCCGACCGCCCGACACCAGCTCTGGTAGAGGCGATCGGCAATCCGCCGAGTTTCCTGGGCTGACAGATCGGTGCGGCGGCTGACCAGCTGCTCAAAGGCGCTGCGATCGATCTGGGCCAGGGCATCGCGATCGGCTTTGGCCACGCCGGACTCTTGCAGCAGCCGCTCAAACTCAGATTCGAGGGCAGCGGTATCTAGACTGGGCGATCGCAGGGTCGATATATACTCGCGCAGCGTATCTTTGATGTCGGTGTTCTCCCAACCAGACATCAACTCTTGACGCACGGCAGCGGCGGTCGCCTCGGCGGTGGCCACCACCTGATTGCTGGCGGCGCGAGCCCCCAGGGCAGAGGTGGCCGTCCCCATCAGCGACTGGAAGCTAGAGGTGGCCGTTTTGACCACCGAGCCAATCAGGGAACCCACCGTAGTAGAACTCACCCAAAACAGGAGGCAAAAATAGGTACCCCAAATAACTAGACCGGTGATCGCTCCGAGCAGGGCACTGTTAAGCAGGCTCAGTCTCACCGCCAGCAGGCAGGCAAAAAACAGAGCCAGACTCACCGTGATAACGGTCCAAAGGCCCACAGCAGTGGTGATCGGGGGTCCACCACTGCCACTGCTGCTGCTATCGCTATTGGAGCGTTTGCCAGGGCTGCCTCCTACCACAGAGATGCCCACCGCTACGGATAAATTGGTAAGCAGCAGCTGAAAACCAAACGCCAGCACCAGCCCCGACAGCAGGGCAATAAAAAACTGCGGCCCCGAAAAAATGAGCGCAGCATCCTCTGGCCGAGTTAGCGGTGGTGGTGCTGTTGGTGCCACCGGCACCTGGGCCAGATGCAGCCACCCCGCACTGTGTTCCTGTATCCCGCTCAACCATCCAATCATTTTGGTTTTCCCTTTGCTCTGCTCTTTAATCAGACCTGTTTTTCTGGGGGCTGACATCTGGCAGTGGGGATATTTCGCTGGGTAGAGGGTGGATTGCTAAACGATAGTTAGCTGTCGGAGCCATTGCCGGCCCAGGGGCGGCGCAGGTGCAGGGGCAGGTGCGAACAGTCGTTGAGCTGGCGGACAAAGGGGCCGTAGTCCATCAGCTCAACTAGAGAGACGGCGGTAACGGGCATGGCCAGGCGATCGCGGTAGCGTCCCACATCGATGCCCAGCAGGGAGCACAGCATAATCCGCAGGGTGGCCTTGTGGGAGACCACCAGCACATCGCCGTCGGGGTAGGTTTCCTCGATTTCGGCCAGTACGTCGGAGCTGCGTCGGGCCACCTGAATGCCCTTCTCGCCATCGGTGGGGGTATTCCAGGCGGGGTCGGCCAGCCAGCGAATATAGTCATCGTGGAAGGTGGTTTTGACCAGAGCTGGGGCCATGCCCTCCCAGCGCCCAAAGGACAGCTCGCGCAGGTTCGCACGGCGCTGCACGGCCAGCCCGGTAATCTGACACAGCGGCTCCACCGTGGCGGCCGCGTGGCTGAGGGGACTGCAGAAAATCGCCTTCCAGTCGAGGTGGTGGTAGGCCTTGGCAAAGTAGTCGGCCATCTGTTGGCCGTGGGCGGTCAGCGCCACTCCATCCTGGCTGCAGTAGCGGCCCGTGCGGCAGTACTCGGTTTCGGCATTGCGGAGTAGGTAGAGCCTCAGGGGCATAGGTCGCCTTTCCTCAGGTGCAGGGGAGCGATCGCAGCTGGTCGCTCAGGTGGGAGCGATCGGCAATGGTATGAAACAGCGGCCCCCGCAGCCCCAGCTCGACCACGCTGACGGCGGCCACGGGCATATCCAGGCGATCGCGGTAGCGCCCCACATCAATGCCCAATAGCGTGCACAGCATAATGCGAATCGTGGCCTTGTGGGACACCATTAGAATGTGACCGCTGGTATGGGTGTGCTCAATCTCGTCGAGCACCTGAGCCGAGCGGCGGGCAATATCCACTGCCCGCTCGCCACCTACCGGAGCGTACCAGGCCGGGTCTGTCAGCCAGGCGACGTACTCATCGTGGTGTTCGCGATCGACAGCGGTAGGGTGCATGCCCTCCCAGCGGCCGTACATCACCTCGCGCAGCCCCTCGCGCAGCTGCATCTCCAGCCCCACCGACTCACACAGAGGGCGAGCCGTTTCTACCGCCCGTCGCAGGGGGCTAACGTAGGCTGCCGTCCAGGGCAGATGGGCATAGGTGGTGGCAAACTCTTCGGCCATCGCCACGCCCTCCGGCGTCAGGCCAGGGTCGTTTTCCGGCGTGCCACAGTAGCCGCCCGTCAGGCTATAGGCCGTCTGGCCATGGCGCAAAAAATAGAGAAAAACTCCCATCGGTGCCCAACGGTAGCGACAGTGCGACCCTGCTGAGGTCAGTTGTAAACCTTTACTCCAGCAGCAGCTAAGACCCGCGGCAAGGGCCTTTCTCCCCTAATCTAACCTACGCGCCAGTTAACCCAAAACAGGTTCAAAATTGTATATGACCTAACTAAAAACTACATCTTAATTCTGCTGCCCCCACACTAGAGGTTGCACTTCCGTTGCCGCCGTCGGTGCCCGGCTCAGTTCCCCCAGTGCGCTCCCCAGGGGCCTACTCCAGGTCGCGCCTGCCCTCTAGGGCTCGGGCCAGGGTCACTTCATCGGCGTACTCCAGATCGCCGCCCATGGGCAGGCCAAAGGCAATGCGGGTCACCCGGGTAAAGGGCTTGAGCAGTTGTCCGATATAGAGAGTCGTTGTATCGCCCTCAATGCTGGGACTGATGGCCATGATCACCTCCTGGGTGCCCTCTTTGCTGACCCGATGCACCAGGGGGCCAATGTTGAGTTGCTCGGGACCAATGCCATCCATGGGCGAAATCAGGCCGCCCAGCACATGGTAGCGGCCGCGATACTCACGGGTTTTCTCAATCGCAATCACATCGCGGGAGTCGGCCACCACACAGAGGGTCTGCAGGTCGCGGTTGGGGTTGCGGCAAATGTCGCAGACGGGGTCGGCAGACAGGTGAAAACACACCGAGCACTGCCCCACCTGGGCCTTGGCCTCCAACAGCGCCTGGGCCAGGGCCTGGACCTCGTTTTGAGGCCGTTTGAGGATGTGCAGCGCCAGTCGCTGGGCTGATTTGGGACCAACGCCCGGCAGCCGCTGAAATTCTTCGATGAGTCGCGCCAGGGGACGAGTGTAAATGGGTCAGGCTCCTTGTCGGGCTCGGTAGTGTATAGGCAGAGGTCTATTTAGATTCTAAATTGTACGGGTAAGGCTGGACTCGGAAGGTAGGCAATGGCAGATTTGAGCGGCATGTGGCTGGGCACCTACTGGCAGCGGGAGACACCGACCCGCTTTGAGGCCACCCTGGTGCAGGGAGGGAACGCGCTGAGCGGCCGCATTTTGGACGCGGGATACCTGGGCGAGGCCCAGCTCAGCGGCACCGTCGCGGGCCGTCAGGTGCAGTTCGTTAAGCGCTACCTGACCGCCAACCAGACGGCCATCGACTACACCGGCACAGTCTCTGAGGACGGCAACCATATCGCTGGTCAGTGGAGCATTGTCGGCTTTGACAACGGGGTGTGGGAGGCTCACCGCAGCGACGACGATGTGAGTGCGAGTTGGCAAAATCTGATGGAAAAGACCTCAGAACAAGCCCTTGCGACCACAGTCAGCTAAGGGCGGCTGAGGGCATTTGAGAGCATTCAAGGGCGTTCAGGGGGCAAAATTCGGGAATTTGTGTCCTGGCTGGCTTTTTTTGCCCTGCCTAGGATTTACATTGCTCCACACGACCTGTCCTGGTTTGGGGTGTTTCTACAGCAGGGAGATCACGATGCCCAATCGCTGGCTGCGAGCTGTTCGATCTGCCGCCATGGCTGGTTTTACAGTCACCCATGTAGTGCTGCCCAAGTTTCCGGTGGCGGCCCCTGAGCGGGGGCCCACCCCGATCGCCCCGCTGCCCCCGGTGGAAACCCTGACCGATCTCTACCACCTGCGCGATCGCCTGAACCGAGAGATCCACCAATCGTCTGCGGTCATGGTGGCCACCCGGTCGGGTGTGGGAATCGTGCCGGAAGCTGCCCTGGAGCAGCGGTGGGCGATCGATCGCCACCTGCAGCAAGAGGAAGCCGCTCGCCGCCTCTGGCACCGGGCCAGAACGGCCGCCGTGGCCGCCGCGGCCCTGGGGGATCCAACTACCCTGCCTGAGCCAGCTCTGGCCATGGCCCACAGGCACTGGGATACCGCGATCGCCGCGCTGGAGCAGGTTCCGCCCGAGACCCTGGGGGCCCGCCGGGCCACGGCCCAGCGCCAGGCCTATGAACAACAGCGGGCGATCGCGGCCTACCACTACGACACCGCCCGCTCCGAGTTTCTGCGGCCCATCGTGGCGCAGGCCGGGCCTGCGGCGCGGGTGCGGCTCACCGTGTGCAATCTGCGGCGCGACTGTCGCCGCTGGCAGGGCAACCAGCCCCCCGCCCACCCCGCCAGCCTGATCAAAGTGCCCGTGGCCATCGCCCTGGTGAGCCACCTGCACGAGGCGGGCCTCGACCCGGCCACCCCGCTCTGGGTGGACCCCGGCAACTGGACCGAAGACGCTGGCACCATCTGGGTGCGAACGGAGTACCCCGTCGCCCAGATCATGGCCGATATGATCAGCGCTAGCGGCAACATTGCCACCAACCAGCTGATCGACTACCTGGGCTGGGATGGCCTCAGCCAGAGTCTGCGACGGCGCGGGTATGGGGTCACCCGCATCAGCACCAAGCTGGTGGGGCAATCCACCTACCCGGCCAACCCGGGCCAAGGCCCCAACGCCATCACCACCGACGAACTCACCGATATGATGGTGGCCATCTACAACCGGGAGGTGCCCTACGCGGGACTGATTCAGGCGGCCCTGGCTGAGCAGCGCGATCGCCGCCTGGGCCATGCCGCTGTTCACCCACCCACCCTCTGGCTGGGAGAGAAAACGGGCCGCAATTCTCAGGTGTTGGGCACAACCATGGCGGTCAGGGTCGGCGGTCAGCCCTACATCATCACCGCGACCCTCGACCACAGTGCTGATGAAGCAGCGCTGCGAGGGATCGTGGCCCAGGTGATTCAGCACCTGAGCGCCCACGGGGGCTTTGGGCCGGGGACAGAGGCCAGTGAGGCCGTGGGGCGACCCAGCAGCCCCATGGCCCGACCCCGAACATTTCTATTTCAGGATCCTAAAACCGAGGGGTGACCGACGGTGGACTGGTGCGGGTGATCAGAAAGAGGGTAACCATTGCTGGGGGTTTCAGGTGCTTGGTTGCAGGTGTCGGGAACAGTTGGCTGACTTATGCCGCAGGGTACTAGGTGGCCTGGGCCGCCAGCCAGTCCTCCAGGGCCTGGCGCATGGTGGCCACGGGCACGGGCTGCTGCAGCCACAGCTCCAGGGCCACGGCCCCCTGCTGCACCAGCATCTCCAGCCCGTCCAGCGTGTTCAGGCCCCGCTGGGCGGCCAGGGAGAGCATCTGGGTGGGCCGGGGGGTGTAGATCAGGTCGTAGACCACGGCGTGGTCGGGAGCCAGCGCCAGGTGTTCCGCCGCCAGCGGCGACTGGGCTGCCGTGGTGTGCATGCCGATCGGGGTAGTGTTGACAATCAGGTCGGCGGTGGGCAGCAGGGTTGGCAGGTCGGCCCAGCTGTGGACCGTCAGGGCCGAGGGCAGGGGTGAGGTCACCCAGCTCTGCTTAAAGTCCGCCAGTTTTTGAACGCTGCGCCCCACCACCTGCACTACGGCAAAGCCCAGCTGCCCGCAGCCCGCCACCACCGCCCGGGCCGCGCCGCCGTTGCCCAGCACCAGCGCCGTTCGGCCCGACCAGTCCCGCAGCCCCCCGTCCCGCAGCCCCCGGAGCGGGGCCATAAATCCGGCCACATCGGTATTGGTGCCGGCCCAGCCCCGCTCGGTGCGCCAGACGGTATTTACCGCCCCCACCGCCTGGGCCTCTGGCGTCAGCTCGGCCAGCAGCGGCACGATCGCCTGTTTGTGGGGAATGGTAACGCTAAACCCCTGCACCCCAATGACGTTAAAGCCAGCGATCGCCGTCTCCAACCCGTCTACCGCCACTGGGAAAGCCACGTACACCGCATCGACCCCCAGTTCGGCCAGGGCGGCATTGTGCATGACCGGCGACAGGGAGTGGGCGATCGGGTCGCCGATGACGCCGAGGAGGCGGGTAGTACCGGTGATGGGCATGGTGAAGGGTGGGTGGGTGAGTGGGTGGTTTGGGGAAGTCGCTGGTTAGGACAGGACGCGTTCCTGAAACAGGGTCACGATTTTACCGACCACTTCGTCCAGGGTCAGGCCGTCGGTGTTGAGTTCGATCGCGTCGTCGGCTTTGCGCAGGGGAGATACCGAGCGGCTGCTGTCCTTGCGATCGCGCTCGTCGATGGCCAGCTCCAGCTCGTCGAGGGCGATCGCCGGCAGCTGCTGGGCGGCCAGGTCCCGCTGGCGACGGCGGGCCCGTTCGGCCACCGAGGCGGTAAGGAAAATCTTGAGCTCGGCCTGGGGAAAGACCTGGGTGCCAATGTCGCGGCCTTCCATCACCACGCCGCCGGTCACGCCGTACTGCTGCTGCTGACCCAGGAGGGTTTGGCGCACGGTGGGCTGGGCCGACACCAGCGAAACCTGGTCGGTCACCGCCGAGCTGCGAATCAGCTGAGTCACCTCCTGACCGTTGAGCCAGATGCGGCTGGGGAAAGCGGCAAAAGCCGGGTCATCCCCCGAGGCGGCCAGGTGAATGTCACAGTCGCTGACCAGCTCGGCGATCGCCACCTCGTCGTGCAGGTCTACCCCCCGCTCCAGGGCCAGCCAGGTCACCGCCCGATACATGGCGCCGCTGTCGAGGTAGAGCAGATTTAGCTGCTGGGCCACCCGCCGCGCCACCGTCGACTTGCCCGCCCCCGCCGGTCCATCAATGGCCACAATCGGCTGGCGATCGCGCAGCAGCAGATTGTCGATCAGGCGGGTGGTGCCCAGGTGAGCCGCGATCGCCACCATACCCAGACTGTCGATCCGCTCCAGGGGGTGCAGGGTTTCGGGGTGCACCAGCTCCACATACTGCGGTACCAGGTCGGGGGCCAGGGCCAGCTCCTGGTACACGGCGGCGATCAGGGCCGAGCCCAGGCGCTCCCCGGCTCGGAAGCAGCGCTGGGCCGCCATCAGACCGCGATGGAGGGCGGCGGCCTGCTGCCGCTCAGCCTCACTCAGGTAGGTATTGCGCGAGCTGAGGGCCAGGCCGCTCTCCTCGCGCACCGTGGGACAGCCAACGATCTGCCCCGGTAAGTTCAAATCCCGCGACAGCCGCTTGAGAATGGCCAGCTGCTGGGCGTCTTTGTAGCCAAAGTAGGCGCGATCGGGGGCCACCAGGCTCAGCAGCTTGGTGACTACCGTCGCTACTCCGGCAAAATGCCCTGGGCGATAGGGACCGCACAGCACCGACACCATCGGCTGCGGCGGTAGAACCTGGGTCACATCCTTTCCCTGAGGGCTGGCCGAACCATAGAACGCAGCCGGAGTTGGCATAAACACCACATCCACCCCGCCCTGCTCACACAGGCGCAAATCCTGGTCGGGGGTGTGGGGGTAGCGGGCCAGATCCTCCTGGGGGCCAAACTGGAGCGGATTGACAAAAATGCTCACGACCACCAGGGTATTCTCGTGCCGAGCCCGCTCGATCAGACTCTGGTGCCCCCTGTGCAGGTGGCCCATGGTGGGCACCAGACCCACCGTAGGGGGAACCCCCAACCCAGCTTCCAGGCTGCTGGAAGCCCCTAGACCCTGGCGCGCCTGCGCCAGATAACGCAATAAGCCTTCAACCGTCTTAAGTACCCGCACAATGTAGTACCCGCACAATGTAGTACCCGCACAATGTTCTACGTCTTGCCGTGTGAGCGTGTGTGACAGCTGAACTTCTGGCCACCCCCCTCCAAAGGTATTACCGTACCAGATTTAAAGTCAGGAGCATATCGACCCCCGCTCCGCTTTTCTATGACTTTAGCTCGCCATCGCCTCACCGCCAGGCTCAGGGTCTACGCTAAAAACCCCTCCCCAGTGTGGACGATGGAGAGGGGTGACGGGGTACTCGGCCAGACCTGGCAGAGGCTGGTGGAAACGCGGCTAGGGCGAGAGAACGTCGATCTGCACCCGGCCAACGCCGCTGGCCCTCAGGCCGATTTGGCTGGCCGCAGCCGCAGACAAATCGATCACCCGTCCGCCGCTGAAGGGACCGCGATCGTTAATTCTCACTACCACCGATTGTCCTGTCGACAGGTTGGTGACACGTACCTGTGTACCGAAGGGCAGCGTCCGGTGGGCAGCGGTGAGCGCATTTTGGTTGAATACTTCACCGCTGGCGCTCTGGCGACCGTGGAAGCCAGGACCATACCAGGAGGCCATCCCGGTCAAGGTGGCCGAAACAACACCTAGCCGGTTGGTGGGCGTCACTGGTTCAGGTAAGCCTTCGATCCGCGCCAGTGGAGGGGCATCCCCCAGCAAGCGTCGCAGCCGGTTGGCCATCTGGAGTGCATCTTCGCCGGGGTTGGCGGTGGTGTCAGGCAGAATGGCGTCGTCGTCTACAGTGAGCAGGGTCTCGTCGCCCCAGGCCACCACAAACGTCTCGGCCTCCTTCTCCCACCGAGCCTCAATGGCCGTGGCATCGCCTTCATCCGCCAGATCCTGAAGTCGGGCCAGAATTTCATTAGCTCGCTCCACCAAAACCTGAGCGTCCTGTGGTGTGGCAACTTTATCTTGACTGGCATTTAGGGTTTCAAGCTCACCTCCCACCAGCGTAATCACCGGTATGGAACGAATGTAGACCGTGGCGGCTTGGCGTGCATCGAGGGCGTGGGGAAACACTGTCGCCGTATCTAAGGCTGAATTTTCATTGTCGTCGGACTGGGGAAGCAGGCCTGATTCAGGTTTGGCTGGCTCAAGATTTGAAGGGACGGAGTCGGCAGGTGGACCTGCATCTGGGGAGTCGGAACGGGACAGGACTTCAGCGTGATACTCGGCCTCAGCATCCAGAGAAAGACCGCTATTACCGCTGTCTTGGGCTTGGCTAGGCAGAGGTGCTCCAAAGACGGACATAGCGACGGCAACCGTCAGTCCGCCCAATACGGAATGTTTCATGTACACCAAAAGAATTCAACAGAAAGAGCAGGGGATGAATTCTGGTCCGAAAAAAAAGGATCCAAAACAGGCGACACAGGAGCCGCCTTAAAGCCCGTACTCGTTGCAAATTGGTCTTCGGTTTTTTTGACGAAACGTAACTTAGCACGTTCGGCCAGGCTTGCGAATCCGGGGAGTTGGCGATGACTTTTGCTGCCACCACAAAATAAAAATGGGGTGCCCGCCATCCAAATCGCTCAATCGACTGCTGCGCCTGAACTTGTCAGCCCTGACGGAGCTTAACTTATATTTCGAATTATTTATATATTTAGGCTGAAGAGTTATGTAAAAATCATCAGTCCAAGTGATCCTCAGATAGAGTTTTGTCAGCAAAATGTGAGGCGCACCTCAGCAAAATGTATAACTCGATACATCTTGCTGAGCGATGATGGGGCGCTTCAGTCGTCAATCGGGTAGGTATTGTCCCCCGCTAAGTCGCCCAATGAATCATTTTTTGGATCCGTAGCTTGCTTGTTTCAGAGGTGGGAGGGCGCTAGTTATGCCCTGGCCATTGACGAAGCTCACCCTCGTTTCTAAGGTTAAAGACTGGCCCATATATAAGGACGTTTAAACCCCCATGGATTATCGGGATGCCGGTGTGGACGTAGAGGCAGGGCGAGGTTTCGTACAGCGCATTCGCAGCCTGGTAGAGAGCACCCGCCGCCCCGAAGTGCTGGGTGGATTGGGTGGGTTCAGCGGCCTCTGCGAGCTGCCGACGGGCTACCGGGAACCCGTGCTGGTATCGGGCACAGATGGGGTGGGCACCAAACTCAAAATCGCCCAGGTGACCCAGCGCCACAGCACGGTTGGCATTGACCTGGTGGCGATGTGCGTCAACGACATTCTCACCAGTGGGGCGGAACCGCTGTTTTTTCTAGACTATTTGGCCACCGGTAAGCTAGAGCCCGCTGCCCTGGCCGAGGTGGTGGAAGGGATTGTGGCCGGGTGCCGCCAGGCTGGCTGTGCCCTGCTGGGGGGAGAAACGGCGGAGATGCCTGGTTTTTACGGTCCCGGTGAGTATGACCTGGCGGGGTTTTGCGTTGGGGTGGTCGAAAAGTCGCAAATTCTAGACGGCAGTCAGGTTCAGGTGGGCGATCGCGTCCTGGGTCTGGCCAGCAGCGGCGTACACAGCAATGGTTTTAGCCTGGTGCGCAAGGTGGTCGCCGAGGGCCAGCGTCTCGATGCTTCGAATCCAGAGCAGCAGGGCTATGGCTGGGATGAGGTTGTCCCTGCGCTCGGTGACCTGAGCCTGGCCGAGGTCTTGCTCACCCCTACCCGCATCTATGTCAACCCTGTCCTGCAAGCACGGCGGCAGGGATTGGCTATCCACGGCATGGCCCATATTACCGGCGGTGGTCTGCCCGAGAACCTGCCCCGCTGCCTGGGGCCAGAGCAGAGCATTCATCTTGATCTTGGTAGCTGGCCTGTGCCACCGGTCTTTGACTGGCTGGTACAGGCAGGTCAGGTGCCCGAAGCCGATCGCTACCACACTTTTAACATGGGAATTGGGTTTGCCCTGGTGGTGCCGGCCAACGATGTCGATCAGGCGCTGGCCTGGCTGGCCCAGCACCAGGTCGAGGCCTACTGCATTGGGGAAGTGGTGGCGGGGGCAGGCCAGGTGACGGGCCTGCCAGACTAGTACTCTGCGGCAGAAGTCAGTCAACTGTTCCTGACACCTGACACCTGACACCCCCAGCAAGGGGTGCTCTATTTCTGCTAGCCAGTACTAGCATATGGGCAACCGGACATCGCTATCGCCAGGGAAGCGGACTTGCTCGTTACCCTTGAAGCGGTGGCTGTACGCCGTGGTGCTGCTTTTGTTTTCAACCGTGGCCCCAGATCGGGGTCCTAAGCGCTACGGCCAGCGTGATGCGATCGCCTGATCCAAAGCCTTGCTGAAGAACCTCGCCGCTTCGCTCAATAGCCGATACCGTAGAAGGGCCGCGTATTTAGGAACTACCGTTGAAATCTTCGACTTTGAACTGGTCGCCTGTGGTGCTGAGTTTTCTCGCCATCGTTGGGCTGGCCCTGGTAACCAGCAGCTTTGTCATCATCAATCCCGGCCAGGCCGGCGTGCTCAGTATCCTGGGTAAATCCCAGGATGGGGCTCTGCTGGAGGGTATTCACCTGAAACCCCCCCTGGTCTCGACCGTAGATGTTTACGACGTCACGGTTCAGAAGTTTGAGGTGCCAGCCCAAAGCTCAACCAAAGACCTGCAGGACCTCTCAGGCCGTTTTGCGATCAACTTCCGCCTTGACCCCAACGAGGTGGTCAACATTCGCCGCACCCAGGGCACCCTGGAAAACCTGGTGTCTAAAATTGTGGCCCCCCAGACCCAGGAGTCGTTTAAGATTGCCGCCGCTCGCCGCACCGTCGAAGAAGCGATTACCCAGCGGGCTGAACTCAAGCAGGACTTTGACGATGCTCTCACCTCCCGCCTGGATAAGTACGGCATTGTGGTGCTCGACACCAGCGTGGTGGATCTGACCTTCTCGACGGAGTTTGCCAAGGCGGTAGAGGACAAGCAAATTGCTGAGCAGCGCGCCCGACGGGCGGTCTACATTGCCCAGGAGGCCGAGCAAGAGGCCCAGGCCGAAATTAACCGGGCTAAGGGGCGGGCCGAAGCCCAGCGGCTAATTGCCGAAACCCTCAAAGCCAAGGGCGGGGCGCTGGTGCTGCAAAAAGAGGCGATCGAAGCCTGGAAAGATGGCGGAGCCCAGGTGCCCAGGGTGCTGGTGGTGGGTTCGGGCAGCGATGTGCCATTTATTTTGGATTTGCAGCGCACCGAGGCCGAGGACGGGGCGATCGCCCAACCCGGCTAGTCCCGAATCCTGCTCGAAACAGCTGCTCCTTACCAGGCTAGGCTGATGGCCTCAGCGGGGGAAAAGGTGATTTCTCGCACCATCCCCGGCTGGCCCAGGGCTTCGGCCTGGCGATCGTTGTAGCTGACCATCACGCCACCGGCATTGCCGGCCCGAATGGTGAGGGCCTCATCCGCCGTCCACATGCGGGTATCGCCCGGCTGCAGGATGCCCTCGAACTCGGTCTTGCCATCGGAGGTGATCCGGAGCCAGGACTGCGCTGTCAGGGTCATTCTGACCTGGATGGGGGACTGGGGCTCCGCTGGGGCGGGGGCGGCAGTGGCAGGGAGGCTATCGGAGCCGGCTGAGGGAGCGGGCTGGGTCGTCGTGCCATCGAGCGGATTTAGCGGCGGCAGCACGGTGACCTCCGGGGCAGTTTGCCGCAGCACGTAGGAAAGCCCGCTGATGGCCGCAACCAGCAGCATGAAGTAAGCCCCGTAGAGGTGCAGGGGACGCAGCTGGGCTGCTGGCGTCTCTTTCCAGGAGCGCCGCTGGATGCGCGGCGGCGCAAAAAATTGACTGGCCAGGGTTTCGCCGTCGAGCTGAAGGGCGTCGCCGTAGCGGCGAATCAGGCCGCGAATGTAGACAGGCTCCGGCAGTGCCTCCAGATCACCTTGTTCGATCGCGGCCATTAAGCTGGCCCGAATCAGGGTCTTTTCAGCCAGGGCTTCCAGAGTTTTGCCCTGCTGCTGCCGTGCAGACCGCAGTAGAGCACCCAGCTCAAAAAGCTGCTCTCGGTAAACAGCATTAGGATCAACCAACTCTTTTGTCTTCATACAGGGAAAATCTAGCTCAAGACGGTGAATGGCTTACTGATGGTGGAGACAGCTTAGCAGGAGGAGCTGATTGAACCGGTGACTCTGCTAATAATGCCTCAATTTCGGCAGATGATAAAGCCCTGTGGGTTCCCACGTTGAGGTTACCCAACCGGACAGAGCCGACGGCGGTGCGATGTAAGTCTAGCACCCGGTAGCCCAGGGCCTGGACGACTCGACGGATTTGCCGGTTGCGGCCTTCCTGCAGTACGACCTCCAGCTGGGTATGGTTTCGCCCCTGGGCAGTCACCTCCACACGGGCTGGCCGAGTGGGGCGGTTGTCCAGCAGAATGCCCTGCCGCCAGGCCTCCAGGGCCTCTGGGGACATCTGCCCCTCCACCCGCACCCGATAGGTTTTGGTAATGTCGTGGCGGGGGTGGGTGAGCCGAAACGTGAAGTCGCCGTCGTTGGTGAGCAGCAGCGCTCCGGTGGTGTAGACGTCCAGGCGACCGACCGGGTGCATTCCGGCACTGTGAAGCTCCGATGGGAGCACGTCCAGAACCGTTGGGCGACCCTGGGGATCGGCGCAGGTGGACACCATACCCAGGGGTTTGTGCAGCAGCAGGTAGTGCTGGGTAGGGCGGTGGTGGGGCTGGAGGGGTTGCCGGTTAATCTCGATGCGATCGCAGTTGGGATCGGCCCGCTGCCCGAGGTAGGCCACTTCCCCATTGACCCGCACCTGCCCAGATTCGATCATCTGTTCGGCCTGTCGCCGCGAGGCCAAACCATACTGAGACAGAATTTTTTGCAGCCGCTCTGCCATGGGAAACGCGTGGGGCAAAGAACCCCGCCTAGATGACGCTATCAACTTAACCAGTATGGCAGCTATTGGGGAGGCTGAGTATAAACTCTCAGTTAGCTCAAATCAAGGCTATCGCTGCCCATATGAATTTTCTGCAATTTTTTTACGCGATCTAATTATTCAACTAGGGCTGTGACCGGCAGCTGTAGCTGTAGCCAACCACCCCCCAACTCGGGGTGGTTAGCCGCAGTAATCGTGCCGTTGTGGGCTTCGACAATTTGGCTGACGATGGCCAGGCCCAGGCCGGTTCCCCGACTGAGCTCAGTAGCCACGACCGGATCCATGGGGGGGAGATCGACCAGGGGATCGCTGCGACTGCGGGAGGGATCAGCGCGGTAAAAGCGATCGAAAATGTAGGGCAAGTCTTTGGCGCTAAAGCCCGACCCCATATCCAGCACCTCCAGGGTTATGGCGTCGGCCTCGCCATCGCCATCCCTGACCGGCTGCGGAGGCAGGTTTAACCGGACCAAAATCGTCGCTTGGCTGGGGCTGTGCTTGATGGCGTTGTCGATCAGGTTGAGCAGCACCCGATGAAACAGGGTTTCGTCGAGATTAACCAGGTAGCGGGAGGGACCTTCGTAGGTGAGGGTAAGCCCTTTGACCTGGGCCAGAGGCTCCAGGCTCACCCAGGCCCGCTGCACCAGCTGGGGCAGATCGACTGGCTCCAGGGTGAGCCCCCGAAACTGGTCGCCCTGGAGCCGACTGAGGTTGAGCAGGTCTTCCACCAGGTTGCTGAGCCGAATGGTCTCGTTGATCAGGCGATCGAGCCAGCGCCGCTGGCCGTCGTCGACTCGGGGCTGGAGGGTTTCAGCCACCAGCCGAATTGAGGTGAGGGGGGTTTTGAGCTCGTGGGCGACGTCGGAGGTCCAGCGATCGCGCTGCTGCACCAGTAGGGCGGCCTCCTGGCGGTTCTCCAAAAAGACTCCCACTTCGCCGCCCTCCAGGGGCAGGGCATATCCCCGCAGTGGATAGGTTGGCTCCTCCTTGGGATGCAGGGGGTCGGGTGAAATTTGGTAGAGCATCCATTCGCGCTGACAGCAGGTTTGCTTTTCACGCGTTTCCTCAATTAGCGCATCCAGCTCGTAGGAGCGGGCTACTTCGAGCAGCAGCCGCCGTCGCCGCACCGGCCCGGCCAGGGGTTGGTTCATCTTCAGCAGTCGGTTGGCCTGCTCATTGCACCAGATCAGCTGATTTTCTTCATCGACCTGGAGATAGCCGATGGGAGCCGTCTGCAAAATGCGCTCCAGGGTGTCGCGGCTAGTGCCCAGCGATCGCAGCTGCCGCTGCTGCTGGGGTTGAGTTTGCACCATCTGCTCAACCTGGCCCAGGGCCGTAGGCCAGTCGGTTGCCTTCAGCGTACCGAGCAGCCGCTGCTCGCGGTAACGCTGCCGCCCGCGCTGCCAAACTAGCAGCAGCACCCCCGTAGCCAGCCCCAGCAGATACGCGAAAATAGTCAAAAATTCACCTGGACGACGCGATCGGTACTATTTGATATAGTCCAAGCCTATCGCACAAAAAACACCCCGCCGAGGTGCTTTAGTAAAATAAAAATTCAGGGATTGGTAGTGACTACCCTTAAAAAAGCGCTGGCTCCAGCGGCGCAAAAATCACCGCTGGAGCCAGCACTTAGCCTAACCGGGCAAACTTGAGCTAGCGAACCACGGCCCCGCGGTACTTCAGACCTTGGGGATGAGCGGCTTTAGCCTGCTTCGCCACGTGGCGAGTAGCCACCGCACCGCGATAGCGGCCAATAACTTCTTCAGAAATAGCTACCTGAGGGGTAGCCGGTTCGTAATCAACGCCGCGATATTTCAAGGACATCTTTCGCCTCTCCTTAAATGAGTGAAGGTGTATAAACAGAGGCGCGTTCCTTCGAGCTGGAGCTCTACTTCCGTCTCTCGTAGAGAGATGAACGATTTGTTTCTGTATTCATTGTTACCGTTAGCTCCGGAACTGTCAAGCCGACCTGTCAAAGAACCCTAACATCTGAGTTGCTCTTAATTTTGCACACCCTATGCACAGCCCCCTGCCAGCCCATCGCTACTTTCCCTACCTGACCTGGACCGAGATCGAAGCCATGCCCGATCGCGAAAATGTTGTGATCGTGCAACCGATGGGGGCGATTGAGCAGCACGGCCCCCACCTGCCCCTGGCCGTGGATAGTGCCATCTGCACCACGGTTTTAGGTCGCGCCCTCGATCGGCTCGACCTGGCAGTTCCGGTTTACAGCTTACCGCCCCTCTACTACGGCAAGTCGAACGAGCACTGGCACTTTCCGGGCACCATTACCCTCTCGGCGGAGACGTTGCTGCGGGTGCTGCACGATGTGGCAGAGAGCATCTACCGGGCCGGATTTCGCAAGCTGGTGCTGCTCAATGCCCACGGCGGCCAACCTCAGGTGCTGGAGATCGCCGCCCGCGACCTGCACCTGGCCCACCCTGATCTGATGGTGTTTCCGCTGTTTGTGTGGGCGGTGCCCAACTGCGCCGGGGAGGTGCTCACCGAGAAAGAACTGGAATTGGGCATCCATGCCGGGGATGCAGAAACCAGCCTGATGCTGTCGATCCTGCCGGAGCAGGTGCGGATGGACCAGGCCCAGACTGAGTTTCCCCAGGGATTGCCCACCGATAGCTGGCTGACGATGGAGGGGGCGCTGCCCTTTGCCTGGGTGACGCGGGACCTAAGCGCTAGCGGGGTGCTGGGCGACCCAACGGTGGCGACAGCGGCCAAGGGCGATCGCCTGCTGGAGTCGTTGACCCAGGGCTGGGTGACAGCGCTGGAGGATATCTACCGGTTTCGCCAACCCCAGACCAAGCTAGATTTGCCGCAGGTCTCCCAGGGCGATCGCTAGATTGCCCGCCTTAGTTTGCTATACTCAGTAGCTGATAAGGTGGCGACATAGCCAAGTGGTAAGGCAGAGGTCTGCAAAACCTCGATTCGGCGGTTCGAATCCGCCTGTCGCCTTTGTTTTCATGCTCATTTTTGGGCTAGAAACACCGTAGACAGGGCGTTACAGCTCTGTTACGGTTTGTGTATTGTTGCTAGTTGTAGTTAATCGTTGCTAATCGAGCCTCAAAATCTAGGCAAAATTTAGGCATGGATTTTGCTGAGCGACTGAACCGGGCTAACGGGCGGCTGAAGGCCGCTAAGATCCGCGTGCGGCTGCAAGTGCTCAATCAGAAGCTCTACGCCCGTGGCACCTTCCCTCCGGCCCCTGGCAGCACCAAAGACGCGCCCCACCAGCAGCGGATCGCCCTGGGGCTACCGGCCAACCCCAGGGGCCTCTCTGTGGCCGAGGAACAGGCCAAAGCTATCGGGGTGGCCCTTGAGGCAGGGCGATTTGATTGGGGGGCCTACCGGGGCGCCCGGGCCGAAACGGTGGGTGATTGGATCGAGCGGTTCCGTCGCCGGTGGCGGGGCGCGGCGATCACCTGGCAGACCGACTACCAGCAGCCCTTTAACAAACTGGCCCTCGATGCGCCGCTGACGGTGGCCCTGCTGGAGCAGACCGCCGAGAAAACCACCGGCGAGGATACCAGGGCGCGGCTACGGGCCTGCAATGCCTATCGCCAGCTGGCAGAATTTGCGGGCCTGCCGGGGGAGGGGGTTGCCGTGCTCAAGGGCAGCTACAGCGCGACGGCGGTTGACCCGCGCTCGTTGCCCACGGACGAACAAATCGCCGGTTGGCGGGGCAAAATCACGGAGCCCGGTTGGCGGTGGCTGTTTGGGATGCTGGCAACCTATGGTTTGAGGCCCCACGAAGCCTACACCGCCGACCTGGCCGACTTCCCCACGGTGAGGGTTCACGCCGACACGAAAACGGGGGCGCGGTTTGTGTGGCCGCTCTACCCGGAGTGGGCCACCGGCTGGGATTTGGCCACCGTGACCATGCCGCCGCTGGCCAACATCGAAGGGTACAGCAATGCCCAATTGGGGACAAAGACCGCGAGGGCCTTCAATCGGCTGGGTTTTTGCCAAGCCTACGATCTGCGCCACTGCTTTGCGCGGCGGTGCCTTGAGTTTGGCTACAGCCCAGAGTTTGGGGCAAAGCTGATGGGCCACAGCCCCGAGACGCACTGCAAGGTCTATCGGCGGTGGATCGATGAGGGTACCTACTGGGCTATCTACCAGGCGGGTTTGCAGCGGGGCGATCGCCCGGTGGCTCCTTAGGGAAAAGGCGAAAATAATCGTCTTCAGAGATTAGGTAGAACTCACCAGTGACCATGATTAGTCGCGCATAGTAAAAATCACCCCCTTCGACTGTCCGATGACAGGAAGAGATGTTGGCCATATTCACCTGCACTGCCTCGGGTTTCCCGTTTTTCCCCGCCAGCCGATAGCACGTTACTGGCCTGATGTCTGGTTTTTCCATATTTTCACTGCCACAACTTAAACGACTCTACAAGGGCGCGTTCATCGACATCACTTTGCCACTTTTCCAGCCGCTCAACGTGCCACAGATAGGTGAGCCGGGCGGCGGTGGGATTTTTCACCTTCCAGTGATGGCCTTTCTTCAGTTCGCCGTTCTGGCGGGCGGTGGCCAGCACCCACCGGCTCACGCCCAGGCGCTGGCAGGCGGCGGCGGTGCTCAACCAGGGGGAGGGTTTAGTCATCGCCCTGGCCCTCCAACACATCGAAGATGGTTAGCTGTCGCTGCCGCTTTTGAAGTCCCAGCTGCCCGATCAGCCACACCAGGCCCCGCCGATTTAGTGTCCTGGGGTCGTTGCCATCGCACAGGGGCTTTAGATCAGCCCAGCGCTGGTAGCCCAGCTCAAGCCGGAGGACATCGGCCTGGACTATCAAATCGCCCAGGTATTCGCCGCCGGTGGCGGTGGGGTTGGCCGTCGCCTGCTGAGGGCCGCGATTTTGGCGGAGGATGGGGCGCTCACGCATAGCTGCCCCCTGTTGATAACCCCTCTCTCCCCCCTGCACCCCCCTCTTTCCCCCCCGGAGATAAGTTTTTTAAATCGGAGGAATCCAGGCTACACGTTTCATTCTCCCCCCATAAACCTGTAACAGACGCTAAATCAGCACTTTCGAGGCTTTCCCTGATCTGCGCCAAGATAGCGCCCATAGAGGCTGCATCGCCCTCTGGCTGGGCTGTTACAGGTTGTGCAGGTGGATCATCTCCTGGGGCCTGGTCTGGATGCCACAGATCGCGGTTTTTGTAGAGCGTGGTGGCGCTGCACCGGGCATAGCTGCACAGGCTGCTGACCAACTCGCGGATGCTGAGGCCAGCAAAGCGCACTGAGCGGATCGCCTCAGCTATTCGTGCCCTGGCATCGTTGGCGCGCTCCTGGGCGACGGCCACCAGCGATCGCCGCTCTCTTAGTGGCTCACTGCCCAGGGGCCAGTAATAGTTCTCGGCGGCTCTGGCCCAGACGCAGGCCCTGCGCCATATCTCGTGCTGGTGGCTGCACCAGCGCTCGTAACCGGGCCGCGAGGTGGCGATGCGCTCGACGTACTCGGCCAGCTCAACGCCACTGAGCCCCTCGAAGACACGGCCATAGCAGGCAAACTCTTTCAGCAGCTGGTTGGTCTGCCCTGCACCTGTCCACCCCTCGGCTATCACCAGCTCCAGGTCGTTGCGCCACGTTTCGACAGGGCCGGTGGCACGCTGCCGACGGCGGCGGTTGCGGCGGGCCACCACCAGGGCCTGCTCGAATGCGTCGCGGTCTTGGTGCAGTAGGGCGTTATCCCATAGGGCGAAGAACCGGGCCAGGTCGTAGGCTCCGTTCATGGGCTGGCCGTCGTCGGTAAGGATGCAGCTGCCGGTGGCGGGTTGCAGGGGCAGCCGGTGCCCGTTGTAGTTGCTGAACTCGCCAAGCCAGAATTTGGTGTAGGCCTTCATGTTGGGAAAGACTTCGCACTGGCCCCCGGCGATGTGGATGCCCTGGGCCTCAAGGGCCATGGTGAGGGCACAGGCCACCGAGAATGTGGCGTAGGCTTTGGGGAGGGGGCAGTAGATGTGGACGCCGCCGCTCCAGCTGCTGCGGAGGGTGATCGTCCTGACGATGCCGATGGTTTCTAGGGCCTCTCGCACCAGGTCGAGCTGGTCAATGTAGGGGGAGTGCGCATCGATGTCGACCAGGCCATATTTAGTGGTTGAGCCAAACCGCACACCGATGACCTGAGAGGCATCCTGATACCGTACCCAAAGGCTTCTAGGCTTGATGGGGTATTTCGAGTTGGTTGACCATTTAGTGTTTGTGGCGCTATCTTCTAACGAAGCTTCGAGCCAGTTCCAGCGGTAGCTGAACAGCTCACATAGCCTCTGGCCGAGGGGATGTTTTGGAAGGGGTTCCATAAAGTCTTCTCAATAACGACGACGGCGATCGCTCACTCAGGGGCGATCGCCGCTTTTTATGAACGGGCCAGCAGTTGGCCGACTAAATCCCAGTGCCCTGGGATGACCTCTCCCATACAGGAGCTGGCCCAAGTCATGCCCCTGTCGTCTGGTCGGCCAATGGGAGAGGCGGTATCTAGCGCAATGGGGCGGGGGCCTTTAACCAGCCCGTAAACCCACAGGCGCTGCTGGTCTGGCTCTATCAGGCCAAGCTCTAGTTGCATGTAGACTCCTGGGTTAAACGACAACGGCGATCGCACCCTAGAGCGCGATCGCCGTTTTTTTGTGCTCAAGTTTTGTCCGAAATCGGCTGATTCACGGGGATTACACGTGTTGTTGAGATAATGCGATGGGAGCTGAAGACGCCAATCTAACCAGCCCCCATCGTTGTTTATCGGAGCTAAGCGAACTGCCTAGTGGGAAAGATCAGCTTGAAAAGTTGATCTAAAGCACTAGTCAATTTGCCTAGTACATGAGCTATGGTAGATCCGTCCCCGTTGAATGTCGAGGGGGTTCCCCCGTTGAAAACAATTCGTGAACTTCTCGAAATGTCTCAGCAGGACTTCGCGTCCTGGCTTGGCATTGCTGTGAGCACAGTTAGCCGCTGGGAACGTGGGATAGGAACGCCCATGTTTACGGCGGGGCAGTTTAAAAAGTTGATGCGTGAGCTAAGCCGTTTTGGCTACTCACTTGAAGACTTGCCCGATGATCTCAATCACCAGGTGAGCTAAACCTAAAAACGCGGGGGTAGCCTGCAAGCCACACCCCCGCGCCTGTCCACTGTCCATCTAGTAACAGGAACAACTCAATGCTACCCAATTGCAACACCCCCACGCCGGGGGCCGAATCCGTGCGCCCATGCAAGCCCTGGCAGATCTACATGCTCCGGGGCCACCGGTGGGTGCCCGTCGGCGCGTGTGGCGATAGAGCTATGGGCGAAGCCCAGATAGCAACCCTACGCCGCATCATGCCCCGCAACCGCTTCCAGCTCGTCTGGGAGGGCGAACCCGATGCCGCCTGAAGAGCCCAGGTGGCGCAGCTACAACGAGCGTTTACTGCACAAAGCGGCTTTAGCTGCCCTGCCCGCGCTCATTGCTGCCCATCCCGACTGGAACAACACCGCGATCGCCATGCGGGCGATCGAGCTGGCCCAGGCCCTAGTTAAAGAGTTGAAATTTATCGAGGTACCCACCAATGACTGACCCAAAAGATAGACCCTTTGAAGACTACGACCGCCTCAGCTTCGAGCACGCGGCCAGGCAAGAAACCGGCTCAGACCGGGCTGAAGTTGTCGAGGTCGACGACGACGCGGATCACGTTGTCGTGGACACCGACAAAGGCCGCTACATCATGCAGAGCGACGACCTGGGCTTCCCCCACGTGGTGAGGGAGGCGGACTAAATGCGCTACAAACCCGACCTAATGGCCCAGGTCCACGGGTTCACCAGCCCCACCCTGCTGGGTGGCCTGCTGCTGCTCTCCACGGTGCCTACCAGCTGCGTAGATGCCGCCTGGGCACCGGAGTATGGCTCTCTGCCGGGGGAGTTCTCCCCCCACGGCGGCCACCCCTTCGGCCTCGACGGCAGCGTGACCCAGGAGGAGGCGCTGACCGTCGAGTACCTGGCCTGGCCCCAGGACCGCGAGGCCATGATCACCCTGATCGGCTTCCCGCTGCACTTTAGCGGCCAGTTCGACTACTACCAGGCCCCCGGTGGCCGGTGGCTTGTGATCCGCTACAACGGCCCCCTGGCCGTTGGCTACCACTATGAGGAGAGAAGGTAATGCCCTGGCCTTTTTGGACGCACGACGATACCACCGACGACGACGAGCGCGACTACCTAAACAACAACTGCAAAGAGGGCGTAGACCCCCGATCCGTCTGGGATGACTGGGGCGATCGCGACGTTGATCACAAAGTCGAAACTCAAGACGACGTTCACTGCTCGACAGAAGACGAAGTAGAAACGTACTATAACGAAACCCGGCCTTCGGGCTGGTGGCCACTCTAGCTAGGTGGAATTATGATCCGGATTCAGTTTCTGAAGGGGGACGCCCCTGATTTCGCAGACTGCACCAGCTGCCAAGCTGAAACCTACCGCGTTACCAGAGAGCTTTTAGACTCTGCCCCACGGGTAAAGACAGCAGCTATCATGCAGCGTCTCAACATCAAAGATATTCGCTCCTTCTACGCACGGCTAACTCACTTGCAAGAGAAGGGGTATCTACGCTGGGGAAAGTCCCAGACGGCGACAGCTTAAACGATGACGACTCGGCTCCTTAGCCAAAACCCCCGGTCTCTCAGCCGGGGGTTTTTTATGGCTGCATCCCCAGCAGCTTAGCCACCACCGTTTCAATTGCCGGTGCCAAAGCTTGCAGCACTGGCGACAAAATCACTACTGTTCCCGCCGTAACGATGATGGTTCGAGACAACATTAAATTGTCCCGTGAGAGCTGAAAAAAGCGATCGTCCCAGCGCTTCACCTCTTCTGCAAACTGGCCCATATCAGCGGAGAGCCGATCGATGGCCTCACTGTTGCGCTGAATGGTCTCGCTGTTCTTCTCTACCAGGGCTTCTATCCGGTCAAGGCGGTCATTGCTGGTGGTCATGGGTGGCCGGGTTCGCTACAGCCCCATTATCGCCTGTCCCTCACCAGTTGGGCGATCGTGCGCTCCACACACCATTGCAGCGTCTGGTGGCGGTTGTCCTCGCGCACCGCATAGAGCAACCGCGCCGAGGTCTGCCGGTTGTGGGTGTACCGGGTGATTTGCTTTAGGGCTTCGGCAACTTGGGCCTGGGTCTGCATGGCGCGTCCTCCTGATTACCTCCTGAGAATGCCCCTCAGCCGCCCACCACCCTTTCAGCCATCTGGCTGAATCAGTCCATCACCACCACCACCGCCGCCACCACCCCGGCCACCACCACCAGCCGCACCACCGCCCCCGTGCGCGTCTGCGGGGCCAGCAGCCACCCCAGCACCCGATCCAGGTTATCCGCGTAAGTCCTGGGGGGCGGCGGGGGCGGCGGCGGGGGCGGCGGGGGCGGCGGGGGCGGCTGGTGGGGGCGGTGGTCCAGGGGCACCACATCGGCCACGGTGGCGGGGCCATCCTCCCCGATCGTGTCGCCCTCGTCCTCCACAATATTCACCAGGTTTGGGCCAAGCCACAGGCGATCGCCCACGCGCAGCGGGGCCGGGTCCCCAGGGGTGAGCACCTGGCCAGACACCGTAGTCCCCCCGGTGCTGCCCAGGTCGGTCACAGACCAGCGATCGGCGCTGTAGCTGTAGCTGATAACGCAGTGGCGGCGGCTGACGTTGCGTAGAGCAATGGTGAGATCAGAGGCCGGATGCCGCCCCACCAACCACTCCCCGCGCTCCCCATGCCCGTGGCTGTCGGTGGGGGCTTCCAACTGATAGACCTGCCCCGCCCAGGCCGTATCGGCAAAGTCGTCGCCAAAGTAGAGGCAGAGCTTAGGAGGCATCGCCGTCGGGGTCCACCTGCTCTGTAGGGTCTTTTGCAGCGTGGCTCCCTCCCCCCTGTCTACGCCCAGGGAATTTGTCGGGGTCTTTCTTGCCCCCCATCGACGAGGCCGCCGCCATCAACACCACCGCCAGGGCCACGGCCACCAAAATACTCTGAACGCTCATTACACCGACCGATAAAACGTCACCTTGCAGGAGGGCAGATAATGTACCGGCTCAAAGCGCAGCCGGTAGGTATAGTCTGCCGAAAACCGAAAAATAGAAGGGGCCAGGGGCACTACCACCCCCGGCAGCAAATGGGGCTTGCCCTCCACTCGGTAAACCTGGTTTAACCAACCAGCTCGGTACCAGTTTGGAGGCCGGGGCGGAGTAAAAACTTCAATTTCAATCCTTACCCACTCTGCCGCCAGCACAACAGGAATAAGAACTGAATCCCGTTTTTGTCTATAAGTAATTGAGTGAAAACGTGCCCATCGAACGTCCATCTAAAAAGAAATTGCCGTAGGCAAATAAAGGATGCTGGAACGGGGCTGCTCTATCTCAACCACTGATTCTAAATCGGCATCTTCTTCCTCAATTTCCTCTAGCCTTTCATCGTATTCACCCGACAATAAGTATTCTTCAAGTTCATCAGGTGTGACCGACTCCATAAGGGGACTACCCCCAGGTCGCACAACATAGGCGTAGTCGCCATCCGGCGGGGGGATGGCCATCCATGCTCTAAAATTTGGGTCACCCGGGAGTAGTAGATCCATAGCTATGAGGCCATGTTAGCGGTATTGATTTTAATCTTCCCGCCACGGGTCTTAACTTCCTGATCGGCCATAGAGCCGCCCAAAACCCGGCCAATCTTGTCAGGGTCACAATAGCGCACGGCTGACACCTGGCGCTTGTTGCGAATGCCTGAAAGCCGAACGCGGGGAGGCTTGGGGTAGTTAATCCCAAACCCTACGCCCTTGGCAGAGTTATTGTCGCTGATCTCGCGTACCCCTAGCTCGTCCTTAATGCCGTCGTAGGCGTAGTCCGGTGCTTGGAAGCCAAACTTCAGCTCTCCAATGTCACCCACCGCACCGCCCAGCCGGACCCAATGTCGTTTGTTTGCCATAAAAAAACCTTGATTTATTGACCAAAAAAGAATGCGTGGCCGATAGAAATTTACGGCAGATAGGGCGCGGCAGTGATGATATAGCCGTTAGCACTGTCAGCAAATTCTACGGGAATGGTCACATCGAAGGAGATGGTAGAGGCGGTGAAGTTGGCCGAAACTGTGACCCGGTTTTCCCGATCTACGGGGGGGTCGAGGGTCAAACCTTCGGCGATCCACTCGTCTTCGGCCTGCTTCAGTTCGCGCAGGGCTTCAACCACCTGGCCCTCCAGGCTGGTGGCGGTGTTGAGGTTAACGGTATCAGCCATAGTTGTTAGTAGAACTCGTCTCCTAAACTATGCCCCAACCGCCCGTTGCAATTGGGTTGCAAAGCAAAACTATCATCACGAGCCTTAGCCCCAAAGAGTTCGGATCAGGTATCCATCACATACCATCGACCGCTCAATTTAGTAGCCCTAACCTCACCACGCACAATTCTGAGTCGAGCCGTGCTTATACTGATGAAATGTTTTTCACTATACTGTAATAGCGTTACCCAATTGCTCCAGTCTTGAGGTTTTTTGGCCCGACGTCGAAAATGATGAATTTTGTTTCTCATCTAATTTTCTCCGTCCAGGCGGGTTTCATATTTTTTTGCCCCGTGGGGTAGAAATGAGCCACAGTTGGCACTACTGAGACTTTTTTCAATGCAGTGCCCTGCCTTTCTCCTGTAACAATTGCTATTGGTTTTGGTCGCTGTTCGCTAACAATTATTCTTGCCAGAGTATTAATTGTTGACTCTGCCTCTGTTTTGGTTCTGGCGTGGACCAATATTTTTGAATTGTCATTTAGGGTTAACATGCCCTGCCACTGGCCTTTGTTATAAGAGGGCAATCGTCGCTTAAGCTCACTTCTCAGAGAGGCATTAAACCAAGGAATAGTAAGAGGCCATCGAGACTGCCCTAGTGAACCATCCTTTTTGATCTCCGCATAAAGCACTACCAGTTGAGGCCGATCCGCTCCTACCCGCACCTGCCACCACTCTGGCACAGTAGCAATAGGCGGGGGTGGCTCGCATCTAGTATTGTCATGCAACACTTTCAAGATTTGATGCAGGCCATCTATTTTTTGACTTAACCCTCCTAAACCCTGGCCTGACTTTTCACCGTTTCTACTAACAGAAAAATCGGTTCCACACTCCGGCAGCGCCCAAGCGAGGGTAAACGTTTCTTCCAACTTGGCCCTAATTATTTTCAGCTCAGCACACGGATCGCAATCACCATCGTCCGGCCCCGGCTGCTCCGTTAGGTTGGGGTTGGGCCGGGGGTTTGGGGTTGGAGTTGGGGTTGGCCGGGGGTAAGGATCTTTTTTATCGTCCCCAGTTGGCACCGGCACCGGCACTGGCACGGGGAAGGGGATAGGGTCAGGGCCGGGGGTTGGGGTTGGCCCTGGCCCTGGTAGCGGGGTTGGCCAGGGGGTTGGGGTTGGGGTTGGCCGGGGGGTTGGGATAGGAGTAGGGCCGGGGAGATTAATAGGTTGAGGCTGTATTTTTGGGGCATTTGGATTATTTACTGAGTCGAAATTTACAGGAATAACTATGGTTTGCAAAGGAAAGTTAGGATCGGTTGGCCAGGGTGCAATCCTAATATCTCTTACTTCTGCACCACAACCAGCGGCTAAACCGTGTGTGTTTAGCGCATAAAAAATATTGCTAGTGCCACCAGGGCATCCAACTGAACTACCATTTGATCCAGTTCTATAAGGGTAAATCTGGCTAATACCAACGTATTGATTGTCTTGCCAAGCTCCACCAGCATACCGATACTGCCAGTAGACTTGAAAAAGCTGTGAGCTTTGCCCCATTGTTTCATAAGGAAAAACCCCAGCTATTTGAGCATTATTTTTATTTGCAGATGGCAACGGTGAAATTATATTGGCTAGTCCTTGCCCCAACAAGGAACCGATCGCGCTACCAACAATCCCCCCGACTATGCCCCCAGCTACGACTCCAACCGGCCCCCCCATGGCCCCGATCGCACTGCCCAGAGTAGTCCCGGCAATACCACCGATAGCAGCACCGCCCCCAGCAAACGTCGCATGGGTCAGCGATCCGGTGCGACCATACACTACTGCCCCTTCGACAACACCACCGACCACATCCCCCACATAGGGCAGGGACTGGGCAACTCTAGATCCAGTTCGAGCGGTGGCAGCTGCGGGTAAGGGCACCAAATTATCGACAGCTCCAGCGGGCACGGGGCTGGGAAACCCGTATCGGGCATTAAAAGCCCGTTCGGTCGCGTCTGGCATCCAAGCCCGTTGCCCGCTGGGGGTAACGTAGGTGGCCGAATCAAAGGCAGCATCCAGTCTGGTAGTTGGGCTACCTATACGGGGGGGCTGCACCGGGGCAGCTGGCGCAACGTATCCACCACCGGCCCCGGTTTGATAGGGCGCAATCGGCCCCCCAGTGGGCAGAGGCGATCCAACAACCCATTGCCCCGTTAAACCGTCAATAACTTCGGCAAATTGGGTTGGCATTATGGTGATCTAAAGCTGGTGGGTATTACTGTTTGAGAAAATTCGCGCACCCGTTTCCAAACCGGCAAATTTTGGGCTGCGGTTTCATTAACAACGATCATCGCCCGATTTACTATTATCAACTCGCCGTCTGGCACTCTTAATTGTGGCTGAATATAACGATAAATCCTATTTGTATTAGGTGCTTCGGTATAACTATCAGTAGAGTTGTTAAACGATAAAACAGCCGTAGACCAAGTAACCAACTCCTCGAGGGTAGTTATCGCAAAAGCGCCGGTCGGTAATTGAGCTGAGGTGAAAGCTGTCATGATATTTGGCCTAAATCACTGCTCCAATTTTGCCCCCTCCAGCGCGAGACAAACCGGCGATAATAGGCCATATCTTAGGCAAGGATTAATAATTAAAAGCCAAAAGCTATAGCAAGCAAGGCTTTCAGGGCTAAACACTTAGGTCTGCAAAACCTCGATTCGGCGGTTCGAATCCGCCTGTCGCCTTTTGTTTTCATGCTCATTTTTGGGCTAGAAACACCGTAGACAGGGCGTTACAGCTCTGTTACGGTTTGTGTATTGTTGCTAGTTGTAGTTAATCGTTGCTAATCGAGCCTCAAAATCTAGGCAAAATTTAGGCATGGATTTTGCTGAGCGACTGAACCGGGCTAACGGGCGGCTGAAGGCCGCTAAGATCCGCGTGCGGCTGCAAGTGCTCAATCAGAAGCTCTACGCCCGTGGCACCTTCCCTCCGGCCCCTGGCAGCACCAAAGACGCGCCCCACCAGCAGCGGATCGCCCTGGGGCTACCGGCCAACCCCAGGGGCCTCTCTGTGGCCGAGGAACAGGCCAAAGCTATCGGGGTGGCCCTTGAGGCAGGGCGATTTGATTGGGGGGCCTACCGGGGCGCCCGGGCCGAAACGGTGGGTGATTGGATCGAGCGGTTCCGTCGCCGGTGGCGGGGCGCGGCGATCACCTGGCAGACCGACTACCAGCAGCCCTTTAACAAACTGGCCCTCGATGCGCCGCTGACGGTGGCCCTGCTGGAGCAGACCGCCGAGAAAACCACCGGCGAGGATACCAGGGCGCGGCTACGGGCCTGCAATGCCTATCGCCAGCTGGCAGAATTTGCGGGCCTGCCGGGGGAGGGGGTTGCCGTGCTCAAGGGCAGCTACAGCGCGACGGCGGTTGACCCGCGCTCGTTGCCCACGGACGAACAAATCGCCGGTTGGCGGGGCAAAATCACGGAGCCCGGTTGGCGGTGGCTGTTTGGGATGCTGGCAACCTATGGTTTGAGGCCCCACGAAGCCTACACCGCCGACCTGGCCGACTTCCCCACGGTGAGGGTTCACGCCGACACGAAAACGGGGGCGCGGTTTGTGTGGCCGCTCTACCCGGAGTGGGCCACCGGCTGGGATTTGGCCACCGTGACCATGCCGCCGCTGGCCAACATCGAAGGGTACAGCAATGCCCAATTGGGGACAAAGACCGCGAGGGCCTTCAATCGGCTGGGTTTTTGCCAAGCCTACGATCTGCGCCACTGCTTTGCGCGGCGGTGCCTTGAGTTTGGCTACAGCCCAGAGTTTGGGGCAAAGCTGATGGGCCACAGCCCCGAGACGCACTGCAAGGTCTATCGGCGGTGGATCGATGAGGGTACCTACTGGGCTATCTACCAGGCGGGTTTGCAGCGGGGCGATCGCCCGGTGGCTCCTTAGGGAAAAGGCGAAAATAATCGTCTTCAGAGATTAGGTAGAACTCACCAGTGACCATGATTAGTCGCGCATAGTAAAAATCACCCCCTTCGACTGTCCGATGACAGGAAGAGATGTTGGCCATATTCACCTGCACTGCCTCGGGTTTCCCGTTTTTCCCCGCCAGCCGATAGCACGTTACTGGCCTGATGTCTGGTTTTTCCATATTTTCACTGCCACAACTTAAACGACTCTACAAGGGCGCGTTCATCGACATCACTTTACAGCTTAAACGATGACGACTCGGCTCCTTAGCCAAAACCCCCGGTCTCTCAGCCGGGGGTTTTTTATGGCTGCATCCCCAGCAGCTTAGCCACCACCGTTTCAATTGCCGGTGCCAAAGCTTGCAGCACTGGCGACAAAATCACTACTGTTCCCGCCGTAACGATGATGGTTCGAGACAACATTAAATTGTCCCGTGAGAGCTGAAAAAAGCGATCGTCCCAGCGCTTCACCTCTTCTGCAAACTGGCCCATATCAGCGGAGAGCCGATCGATGGCCTCACTGTTGCGCTGAATGGTCTCGCTGTTCTTCTCTACCAGGGCTTCTATCCGGTCAAGGCGGTCATTGCTGGTGGTCATGGGTGGCCGGGTTCGCTACAGCCCCATTATCGCCTGTCCCTCACCAGTTGGGCGATCGTGCGCTCCACACACCATTGCAGCGTCTGGTGGCGGTTGTCCTCGCGCACCGCATAGAGCAACCGCGCCGAGGTCTGCCGGTTGTGGGTGTACCGGGTGATTTGCTTTAGGGCTTCGGCAACTTGGGCCTGGGTCTGCATGGCGCGTCCTCCTGATTACCTAAACAACAACTGCAAAGAGGGCGTAGACCCCCGATCCGTCTGGGATGACTGGGGCGATCGCGACGTTGATCACAAAGTCGAAACTCAAGACGACGTTCACTGCTCGACAGAAGACGAAGTAGAAACGTACTATAACGAAACCCGGCCTTCGGGCTGGTGGCCACTCTAGCTAGGTGGAATTATGATCCGGATTCAGTTTCTGAAGGGGGACGCCCCTGATTTCGCAGACTGCACCAGCTGCCAAGCTGAAACCTACCGCGTTACCAGAGAGCTTTTAGACTCTGCCCCACGGGTAAAGACAGCAGCTATCATGCAGCGTCTCAACATCAAAGATATTCGCTCCTTCTACGCACGGCTAACTCACTTGCAAGAGAAGGGGTATCTACGCTGGGGAAAGTCCCAGACGGCGACAGCTTAAACGATGACGACTCGGCTCCTTAGCCAAAACCCCCGGTCTCTCAGCCGGGGGTTTTTTATGGCTGCATCCCCAGCAGCTTAGCCACCACCGTTTCAATTGCCGGTGCCAAAGCTTGCAGCACTGGCGACAAAATCACTACTGTTCCCGCCGTAACGATGATGGTTCGAGACAACATTAAATTGTCCCGTGAGAGCTGAAAAAAGCGATCGTCCCAGCGCTTCACCTCTTCTGCAAACTGGCCCATATCAGCGGAGAGCCGATCGATGGCCTCACTGTTGCGCTGAATGGTCTCGCTGTTCTTCTCTACCAGGGCTTCTATCCGGTCAAGGCGGTCATTGCTGGTGGTCATGGGTGGCCGGGTTCGCTACAGCCCCATTATCGCCTGTCCCTCACCAGTTGGGCGATCGTGCGCTCCACACACCATTGCAGCGTCTGGTGGCGGTTGTCCTCGCGCACCGCATAGAGCAACCGCGCCGAGGTCTGCCGGTTGTGGGTGTACCGGGTGATTTGCTTTAGGGCTTCGGCAACTTGGGCCTGGGTCTGCATGGCGCGTCCTCCTGATTACCTAAACAACAACTGCAAAGAGGGCGTAGACCCCCGATCCGTCTGGGATGACTGGGGCGATCGCGACGTTGATCACAAAGTCGAAACTCAAGACGACGTTCACTGCTCGACAGAAGACGAAGTAGAAACGTACTATAACGAAACCCGGCCTTCGGGCTGGTGGCCACTCTAGCTAGGTGGAATTATGATCCGGATTCAGTTTCTGAAGGGGGACGCCCCTGATTTCGCAGACTGCACCAGCTGCCAAGCTGAAACCTACCGCGTTACCAGAGAGCTTTTAGACTCTGCCCCACGGGTAAAGACAGCAGCTATCATGCAGCGTCTCAACATCAAAGATATTCGCTCCTTCTACGCACGGCTAACTCACTTGCAAGAGAAGGGGTATCTACGCTGGGGAAAGTCCCAGACGGCGACAGCTTAAACGATGACGACTCGGCTCCTTAGCCAAAACCCCCGGTCTCTCAGCCGGGGGTTTTTTATGGCTGCATCCCCAGCAGCTTAGCCACCACCGTTTCAATTGCCGGTGCCAAAGCTTGCAGCACTGGCGACAAAATCACTACTGTTCCCGCCGTAACGATGATGGTTCGAGACAACATTAAATTGTCCCGTGAGAGCTGAAAAAAGCGATCGTCCCAGCGCTTCACCTCTTCTGCAAACTGGCCCATATCAGCGGAGAGCCGATCGATGGCCTCACTGTTGCGCTGAATGGTCTCGCTGTTCTTCTCTACCAGGGCTTCTATCCGGTCAAGGCGGTCATTGCTGGTGGTCATGGGTGGCCGGGTTCGCTACAGCCCCATTATCGCCTGTCCCTCACCAGTTGGGCGATCGTGCGCTCCACACACCATTGCAGCGTCTGGTGGCGGTTGTCCTCGCGCACCGCATAGAGCAACCGCGCCGAGGTCTGCCGGTTGTGGGTGTACCGGGTGATTTGCTTTAGGGCTTCGGCAACTTGGGCCTGGGTCTGCATGGCGCGTCCTCCTGATTACCTAAACAACAACTGCAAAGAGGGCGTAGACCCCCGATCCGTCTGGGATGACTGGGGCGATCGCGACGTTGATCACAAAGTCGAAACTCAAGACGACGTTCACTGCTCGACAGAAGACGAAGTAGAAACGTACTATAACGAAACCCGGCCTTCGGGCTGGTGGCCACTCTAGCTAGGTGGAATTATGATCCGGATTCAGTTTCTGAAGGGGGACGCCCCTGATTTCGCAGACTGCACCAGCTGCCAAGCTGAAACCTACCGCGTTACCAGAGAGCTTTTAGACTCTGCCCCACGGGTAAAGACAGCAGCTATCATGCAGCGTCTCAACATCAAAGATATTCGCTCCTTCTACGCACGGCTAACTCACTTGCAAGAGAAGGGGTATCTACGCTGGGGAAAGTCCCAGACGGCGACAGCTTAAACGATGACGACTCGGCTCCTTAGCCAAAACCCCCGGTCTCTCAGCCGGGGGTTTTTTATGGCTGCATCCCCAGCAGCTTAGCCACCACCGTTTCAATTGCCGGTGCCAAAGCTTGCAGCACTGGCGACAAAATCACTACTGTTCCCGCCGTAACGATGATGGTTCGAGACAACATTAAATTGTCCCGTGAGAGCTGAAAAAAGCGATCGTCCCAGCGCTTCACCTCTTCTGCAAACTGGCCCATATCAGCGGAGAGCCGATCGATGGCCTCACTGTTGCGCTGAATGGTCTCGCTGTTCTTCTCTACCAGGGCTTCTATCCGGTCAAGGCGGTCATTGCTGGTGGTCATGGGTGGCCGGGTTCGCTACAGCCCCATTATCGCCTGTCCCTCACCAGTTGGGCGATCGTGCGCTCCACACACCATTGCAGCGTCTGGTGGCGGTTGTCCTCGCGCACCGCATAGAGCAACCGCGCCGAGGTCTGCCGGTTGTGGGTGTACCGGGTGATTTGCTTTAGGGCTTCGGCAACTTGGGCCTGGGTCTGCATGGCGCGTCCTCCTGATTACCTAAACAACAACTGCAAAGAGGGCGTAGACCCCCGATCCGTCTGGGATGACTGGGGCGATCGCGACGTTGATCACAAAGTCGAAACTCAAGACGACGTTCACTGCTCGACAGAAGACGAAGTAGAAACGTACTATAACGAAACCCGGCCTTCGGGCTGGTGGCCACTCTAGCTAGGTGGAATTATGATCCGGATTCAGTTTCTGAAGGGGGACGCCCCTGATTTCGCAGACTGCACCAGCTGCCAAGCTGAAACCTACCGCGTTACCAGAGAGCTTTTAGACTCTGCCCCACGGGTAAAGACAGCAGCTATCATGCAGCGTCTCAACATCAAAGATATTCGCTCCTTCTACGCACGGCTAACTCACTTGCAAGAGAAGGGGTATCTACGCTGGGGAAAGTCCCAGACGGCGACAGCTTAAACGATGACGACTCGGCTCCTTAGCCAAAACCCCCGGTCTCTCAGCCGGGGGTTTTTTATGGCTGCATCCCCAGCAGCTTAGCCACCACCGTTTCAATTGCCGGTGCCAAAGCTTGCAGCACTGGCGACAAAATCACTACTGTTCCCGCCGTAACGATGATGGTTCGAGACAACATTAAATTGTCCCGTGAGAGCTGAAAAAAGCGATCGTCCCAGCGCTTCACCTCTTCTGCAAACTGGCCCATATCAGCGGAGAGCCGATCGATGGCCTCACTGTTGCGCTGAATGGTCTCGCTGTTCTTCTCTACCAGGGCTTCTATCCGGTCAAGGCGGTCATTGCTGGTGGTCATGGGTGGCCGGGTTCGCTACAGCCCCATTATCGCCTGTCCCTCACCAGTTGGGCGATCGTGCGCTCCACACACCATTGCAGCGTCTGGTGGCGGTTGTCCTCGCGCACCGCATAGAGCAACCGCGCCGAGGTCTGCCGGTTGTGGGTGTACCGGGTGATTTGCTTTAGGGCTTCGGCAACTTGGGCCTGGGTCTGCATGGCGCGTCCTCCTGATTACCTAAACAACAACTGCAAAGAGGGCGTAGACCCCCGATCCGTCTGGGATGACTGGGGCGATCGCGACGTTGATCACAAAGTCGAAACTCAAGACGACGTTCACTGCTCGACAGAAGACGAAGTAGAAACGTACTATAACGAAACCCGGCCTTCGGGCTGGTGGCCACTCTAGCTAGGTGGAATTATGATCCGGATTCAGTTTCTGAAGGGGGACGCCCCTGATTTCGCAGACTGCACCAGCTGCCAAGCTGAAACCTACCGCGTTACCAGAGAGCTTTTAGACTCTGCCCCACGGGTAAAGACAGCAGCTATCATGCAGCGTCTCAACATCAAAGATATTCGCTCCTTCTACGCACGGCTAACTCACTTGCAAGAGAAGGGGTATCTACGCTGGGGAAAGTCCCAGACGGCGACAGCTTAAACGATGACGACTCGGCTCCTTAGCCAAAACCCCCGGTCTCTCAGCCGGGGGTTTTTTATGGCTGCATCCCCAGCAGCTTAGCCACCACCGTTTCAATTGCCGGTGCCAAAGCTTGCAGCACTGGCGACAAAATCACTACTGTTCCCGCCGTAACGATGATGGTTCGAGACAACATTAAATTGTCCCGTGAGAGCTGAAAAAAGCGATCGTCCCAGCGCTTCACCTCTTCTGCAAACTGGCCCATATCAGCGGAGAGCCGATCGATGGCCTCACTGTTGCGCTGAATGGTCTCGCTGTTCTTCTCTACCAGGGCTTCTATCCGGTCAAGGCGGTCATTGCTGGTGGTCATGGGTGGCCGGGTTCGCTACAGCCCCATTATCGCCTGTCCCTCACCAGTTGGGCGATCGTGCGCTCCACACACCATTGCAGCGTCTGGTGGCGGTTGTCCTCGCGCACCGCATAGAGCAACCGCGCCGAGGTCTGCCGGTTGTGGGTGTACCGGGTGATTTGCTTTAGGGCTTCGGCAACTTGGGCCTGGGTCTGCATGGCGCGTCCTCCTGATTACCTAAACAACAACTGCAAAGAGGGCGTAGACCCCCGATCCGTCTGGGATGACTGGGGCGATCGCGACGTTGATCACAAAGTCGAAACTCAAGACGACGTTCACTGCTCGACAGAAGACGAAGTAGAAACGTACTATAACGAAACCCGGCCTTCGGGCTGGTGGCCACTCTAGCTAGGTGGAATTATGATCCGGATTCAGTTTCTGAAGGGGGACGCCCCTGATTTCGCAGACTGCACCAGCTGCCAAGCTGAAACCTACCGCGTTACCAGAGAGCTTTTAGACTCTGCCCCACGGGTAAAGACAGCAGCTATCATGCAGCGTCTCAACATCAAAGATATTCGCTCCTTCTACGCACGGCTAACTCACTTGCAAGAGAAGGGGTATCTACGCTGGGGAAAGTCCCAGACGGCGACAGCTTAAACGATGACGACTCGGCTCCTTAGCCAAAACCCCCGGTCTCTCAGCCGGGGGTTTTTTATGGCTGCATCCCCAGCAGCTTAGCCACCACCGTTTCAATTGCCGGTGCCAAAGCTTGCAGCACTGGCGACAAAATCACTACTGTTCCCGCCGTAACGATGATGGTTCGAGACAACATTAAATTGTCCCGTGAGAGCTGAAAAAAGCGATCGTCCCAGCGCTTCACCTCTTCTGCAAACTGGCCCATATCAGCGGAGAGCCGATCGATGGCCTCACTGTTGCGCTGAATGGTCTCGCTGTTCTTCTCTACCAGGGCTTCTATCCGGTCAAGGCGGTCATTGCTGGTGGTCATGGGTGGCCGGGTTCGCTACAGCCCCATTATCGCCTGTCCCTCACCAGTTGGGCGATCGTGCGCTCCACACACCATTGCAGCGTCTGGTGGCGGTTGTCCTCGCGCACCGCATAGAGCAACCGCGCCGAGGTCTGCCGGTTGTGGGTGTACCGGGTGATTTGCTTTAGGGCTTCGGCAACTTGGGCCTGGGTCTGCATGGCGCGTCCTCCTGATTACCTCCTGAGAATGCCCCTCAGCCGCCCACCACCCTTTCAGCCATCTGGCTGAATCAGTCCATCACCACCACCACCGCCGCCACCACCCCGGCCACCACCACCAGCCGCACCACCGCCCCCGTGCGCGTCTGCGGGGCCAGCAGCCACCCCAGCACCCGATCCAGGTTATCCGCGTAAGTCCTGGGGGGC